>NZ_JAZHPL010000006.1:0-859378 GCF_036919435.1 Arsenophonus sp. PmNCSU2021_1
AAGGGGGTAAGGCTGGGTCATTTGAAATCGCTGACCAGGTGAAGTGGTTGCCGGAGCTGGCACCACAAATGGCCAACATAGCCCAGGGTAAAGCGGCGGTGGCCGAGATGGTCGCTGCCTTGCAGGTAGCCAAAATGGGTGCCGGTAGCACCGATAAAGCGGCGAACAATTTCAATAACTTTCTGGAAAAACTGTACGCCCCTGAAACTAAAAAACGTTTTGGTGATGTCGGTATCGATATTGAAAAATCACTCATGCAGCAAAAAGCGCACGGGATTTCGCCGATTGAAGGGATGATGAATACCCTGCAAACCTATCTGGCGCAAAAGAGTCCCGAGGCGCTGGCGCAATTTAAATCAGCGATGGCGCTGCAGGACGATACCGCCCGCGATAAAGCGTTACTGGCCCTGCAGCAGAACTTTGGCTTAGGTGAACTGTTTGCCGATATGCAGGTGATGGCCTTTGTGCGTCCGATGCTGGCCAATATGGACAAGTACCGGCAAATCCGCGCCCAGGCCCTGGCGGCCGCGGACAAGGATGTATTAGGCAGTGACTATAAAAAACGGCTTGAATCCCCCATTGAACAGATGAAAAAGTTAGGCATTGCCAGTCAGGATTTGTCGCTGAGTCTCGGTGATGCACTAAAACCAGCGGTAGAGAATTTAGCCGCCACGGTACTCCCTTATGTGAACGCCGCCAATGCCTGGGTCAAAACCCACCCCCAGCTGGTCAGTGGTATGGCTAAAACGGTGGGCGCGCTCCTGTTGTTTAAGGGGGGATTGTTGGCCACAAGGTTGGCGTTCAATCTGCTGGGTTCGCCGATACGCCTGCTGTGGGGCGGGTTTACCCGGCTGCGTACCGGTTGGTTATTACTCAGCACCGCCTTTGGCATGGGTGGGCGCTTAAGCCGCTTCGCGGGCAGTGCGGGACGATTAGGTAAGGTGTTGGCCGGCGGACTGGTGACGGGCCTGCGCCTCGCCGGACACGCACTGCTGTGGCTGGGGCGGGCACTGATGTTTACCCCTATCGGCCTGACTATCACCGCGATTGCCGCCGGCGCTTACCTGATTGTCCGCTACTGGACGCCGATAAGCGCTTTCTTTCAGGCCCGTTGGGCCGAGGTGAAACAGGCGTTTTCCGGCGGTATTGCGGGCGTTGGGGCACTTATCCTTAACTGGTCGCCAGTGGGTCTGTTCTATAAAGCCTTTGCCGGGGTGATGAGCTATTTCCATGTTGAACTGCCCGCCCATTTTACCGATGCGGGTCGCCAGCTGATTGAGGGTCTGGTCAACGGGATCAAGAGTCGTTTAACCGCCGCCAAAGAGACGATTGTCCATTTTGGTGACAGTGTGTCGGGCTGGTTTAAGGAAACGCTGGGGATCCACAGCCCTTCTCGTGTTTTCGCCGGATTGGGGGACAATATTGTGCAGGGGGCGGTGCTGGGCATTACCCGCACCACGCCCGCGTTAGAACGCGCCGTCGGCGGCCTGATGCCGCTGATGCAACCGCCGTCCCCGCGTGTGCCCCACTGGCCTGATACCCCGATCTCCCCTGCCGGTCAGGGGAAGGCTTTTTCAGGCATGCAGATCACCTTTGCGCCGCAGATTGTGATGAACGGTCAGTCGCAGACGACCCCGGCGGCGTTGCGTGATGCATTGGCTATCAGTGTGCGTGAGCTGGAAAAACGCCTGGCGCAGCTGATGCACCAACAACAACGGCGGGCCTTTCACTGATGCTGGCGATACTCGGTGAGATTGAAGTGCAGTTACAGACCGGCTTTACCGCGCTGGAAGCCATCCTTGGCGGTGAGTTTGCCGAGCAGGCGCGCATTGGCCGTAAACCGGGTCTGCAGTGGGTCGGCGACAAGTGCGATGAATACAGTTTAAGCGTGCGGTTTCATCAGCAGTACTGTCAACCGACCGCGCAATGGCAACGGCTACAGGCCGCCTGTCGTGCCCACCAGGCACTGGCGTTTGTGCTCGGCAATGGCGAGTACCTGGGGCATTTTGTGATCACCACGCTTACCGGTCGTACGGTGTTGGCGCATGCCGACGGTATCGCCCAATGCCTGGAGGTCGATATCAGTCTGCGTGAATTTACCGGCGATCTGCGCCAACCACTTAAGCCGCCGGCGATGGCCACGACACTGAACAGAAAAGCCGCCGGGCTAACCCGGGCAATAGCCACCGGTACACCGCTATCGCGGGCGGTGGGTCTGGCCCGTCAGGCGCAGTCGGCACTGGCCACGGCCTCACAGGCGATCCGGGTGGTGCGCCAGATGAAAACGGATCCGGTCGCGGCGTTAACGCGCCTCCCTGGGGTCATTACTAGCTTAGGTGAGGTGGCCACCCCGTTGATACAGGCGCAGCCGTTGTTGGCCGGCCTGGAAGCCCATTTTCCTGCGGCCAGTCAGCTGACCCGAGCGGCGGGCAAGGTGGCGACCACGGCCAGCCAGGCGAAAAACACGCTCAGTGCTCTGACCCCCGGTACCGGCCAGGCACTGCCCGGTGCACTGGATACGGTGGCCGGTCAGGTGGGCGGTGCCCTCAGTACCTGGAACGACGTCACCCCGCTGCTGAGCCGTCTGACGAGCCATCTGGTGACGCGCCGCTAAAGGAGAACAGGACGATGTTTGCAAGCCAACAGGAAGAAGAACATAAGCCAGGTGTCTGGCAGCATATTACCCGTGAGGGCGAGCGCTGGGATACGCTGGCCGCCTACTATTACGGTGACGCATTGGGCTATGTGCGGATCATTGCCGCCAATCCTGATATCCCCATTACACCGGTGTTGCCTGCCGGCATCACCCTGGCTATCCCGTTGATTAACGCACAGGACAGCGTTGAGGAGACACCGCCATGGTTGCGTTAATGACACAACGACAGCAGGCGGTACCGGCCCCGACCTGGACCCTGCATTATGGCCAAAAGGACATCACGCACGATATCACCCCGGACGTGCTCGGGATCCGCTTTACCGATCAGCTCAGTGGCCAGTCTGATGAGCTGACGGTCGAACTGGAAGACAGCGCCGGGCGCTGGCGTGGGGCCTGGTATCCGGGTAAAGGCGACACGCTCTCATTGGCGCTCGGCAGGGTCGGCGCGCCATTACGTCCCTGTGGCACCTTTTCGATTGATGAAATAGAGCTTAGTGGCCCGCCGGATACGGTGTCGCTGCGTGGGTTATCCGCTTCGGTGACCACCGCGCTGCGAACCCGGAGCTACCGGGCGTTTGAGCAGACCAGCCTGGCGGCCATCGCCCGGCGGATTGCCCAAAAACACCACCTGACACTGGAAGGGCTGATTGCGCCGCTGCCCCTTGACAGGGTCACGCAGCAACATGAAACCGACCTGGCTTTTTTGCGCCGGCTGGCGGAGGAGTACGGCTATATCGTTAAAGTCACGCCGAGCAGGCTGATTTTTTCTGAGCGCATCAGATTGCGAGAAGCCTCGCCAGTTAACGTCATTACCCCGCAAGCCGTCAGTCATTACAGCCTGCGCGATACGCTTAACCGTATCTACCAGCAGGGCAAGGTGAAATACCAGGACAGCCAGCGCAAACAACTGGTCACGGTCGGTATCAAGGCCGATGGCACGATAGGCGACGTGGCGCGAGAAACGGCGCCTCAAAAACAGGGACGTTCAACCAGCGCCGATACCTTAAGACTGCACAGCCGGGCACGGAGCCGGGAAGAAGCGACTGCCAAGGTGTGTGCGGGGCTGAACCGGCATAATGAATATCAACGGGTGGCGACGGTAGCGCTGGCGGGCAATACGGCGTATCAAGCCGGGTTAACCGTGCGCCTGGCCGATTTTGGTCGCCTGTCCGGGGTGTGGCTTATCACCGAAGTCCGCCATGCCCTGTCGCGCCAAAGCGGGTACACCTGTGAACTCACCTTGGGCCAGGGGCCGATGGCGCGCATGAACAGGAAAACGATTCGCGCGGATCAGTCGGCGACCCCACCGGTGATGGGGGTGAAAGCCGATGGCAGCGTGGGGCCGCTGAGTGAAAAAGAGATGACAATCGGAGAAAAGCCACCATGAAAGCACTGCAATTGATGTTCGGTACCATCAGCCAGATTGATGAGCAAAACGTCCGGGTACGGGTACGGCTGCCGACCTGTGATAACCTGCGCACCGCCTGGTTGCCGGTATTGCAACGCAACACCCAGGATAACAAGGATTACGGGCTACCGGATTTAGGTGAACAGGTGAGTCTGCTGCTGGATGCTGACGGTGATGACGGCGTGGTGTTAGGGGCGGTGTATTCCGAGGTAGACCCCCCCACGGTGGCAAACCGCGATAAACGTCGGGTGGATTTTGCCGACGGGACTTTTGTCGAGTATGACCGCAAAAACCACGCGATGGCTATCGGGGGCGAGATACAGGCCCTGACGCTGACCACCCAGACCACGGTGCTGATTCAAACGCAAAATGCGACGGTGAAGGCAAGTAAAACCCTGTTTTTGGATGCACCCGATACGGTCGCGACGGGCAACCTGACGGTGCAAAAGCAACTGACGTACCAGGGCGGCATGAGCGGTTCGGGCGGCAGTGGCGCGACAGCCATCATTGACGGCACGCTCCAGGCCAGCGGCGATATCCAGGCAGGTCGGGTGTCGCTGCAAGAGCATCAACATAGCAACGGGCATGACGGTAAACCCACCGGCAAGCCGTTATAAGTGAGGGAGGAACGCGTTTGATGAACACAATGACCGTCCTCAGCGCCGCAGACTGGCAACCCGCGCTGCATGCATCGGGTGAGCGGGTCAGTGGCGTCGAAGATATTCAGCAGTGCCTGCGACTGATTTTAGGCACCCCAAAAGGCAGCGACCCGCATCGACCGGATTTTGGCAGTGACCTGCATCGCTATCTGGATATGCCGGTTGAGCGGGCCTTGCCGCATGTGGTACGGGAAACGGTGGAGGCCATCAGGCGCTGGGAGCCCCGATGCGAATTACATCAGGTGCGGCTTAATGCGCAGGGTGAGCGGGTGAATCTCCTGCTGCGCTGGCGACTGCCGGGCAGTCAGGTCAACGCACAAACGGAGGTGGCATGGCGTTAACCCTCGAGAAGCCGGTTTTTATTGCAGCGGATGCGCAGACCATTACCCGCGAGATGATCACGGACTATGAAGCGGCCAGCGGCAAGACCCTGTGGCCGGCGCAGGCTGAGCGGCTATTGATTGACCTGTTCGCCTACCGGGAAACCCTGGTGCGCAGTGCCATTCAATCCGCCGCCGAACAAAACCTGGTGGCCTTTGCCCGTGCGCCAATGCTGGATTATCTGGCCGAGCTGGTCGGCGTTTACCGTCTACCGGCTCAACGGGCACGCACCACGGTGGAATTTTCACTGGCGGCCCCGCCCTCGGTGACGATACCGATACCAGCCGGCACACGGCTCAGCGCCACGGACAGCCTGCTATTTACCACCGACAGCGAAGTCAGGCTGACGCCGACGGCATCCACGGTGACGGTGAGTGCGACCTGCAGCGAGGCGGGAACAAAGGGTAACGGTTGGCAACCGGCGCAAATCAGCACCCTGATGGAGGCCATCGATGACGGGGATATTCAGGTCACCAATACCACGCCAAGCGAAGGCGGCTCAGACGCGGAGGATGATGAGCATCTACGCAACCGTATCCGTCTGGCTCCGGCGTCCTTCAGTACCGCCGGTTCCCGTGAAGCGTACCGTTTTCATGCCATGAGTGCCCATCCGGGGATTTGTGATGTGGCGGTGACCCGCCCGAAACCCGGCACGGTCAATCTATATCCGCTGCTGACCAGCGGGCTGCCGGACAAGACGGTGCTCAGCCTGGTGACGGCCCTGTGCTCGGAAGAGCGGGTGCGCCCGCTGAATGATACAGTGCAGGTGCTGACCCCTGAAAAGGTTGACTATACGATTAGTGCGCAACTGACCTGTTATGCCAGCCAGCCGGGCGAGCCGGTACTGAAACAGGCGCGGCAGGCCGCTGAGCAGTATGCGGCAAGCCAGGCTAAACAGCTGGGTCGGGATATTGTGCCCAGCCAGATTATCGCGGCACTCTCGGTCCCCGGCGTTTACCGGGTGCAGCTCACGAGTTTCACTACCCTTGAGCCGACGGTACTGGCCGCGCAGCAATGGGCGCATTGTAGCGACATTCAGTTGACCCTGGGCACGGAGAGCGGCGATGACCGATAACAGCCTGTTACCGCCGCTGCTGGCGGCAGAGAGCCATTTTCAGGCGCTGGCGGCACAGGCCGCGCGGTTGCAGCAGATTGACCTGACGCCGCTGCTGGTTTATCTGCTGGATATGACCGAGGCGTCGGCCTTGCCCTGGCTGGCAGAGCAGCTGGCGTTAACCGGGGTCAATGGCTGGTCTCTGGCAGAATCGGATGATGCGCGCCGGGCGATGCTGAAATCGGCCATCACGCTGCATCGCTATAAGGGCACCCCCTGGTCGATTCGTGCCATGATACGGGCGCTGGGATTTGGGGAGGTGACGATAACCGAAGGGGGAGCAGCCCTTAAACCTGAACAGGCCACCGCGTATCCCGATGGCGAGACTCACTGGGCACTGTACCGGGTCATTCTTAACCAGCTGATCACCAATGACCAGGCAGCAAAATTGCGCGAGACGCTGGCGGCCTTTGCGCCGGCGCGGAGCGAACTGGTGGCGCTGGATTATACGGCAGTGCCGCTGCGCTATAACGCTCAGACGACCTACCATGGGCGCTATAATCATGGCAGCAGTTAAAAGTATGCAAAAACAGTTAATCCATACACGAAAAAAGACTACACTGTGACCAACAATCCACCCATGATGGAATAAGCACGATGGAGAAAAAAGACATGAGCTATTTAAAAGAACAGGCCGAATGGGCGGACGGTATCTACCAGATAGAGACCTCCGACCCGGTATTGGGTGGGCCAGACGGTATTACCAACCGGCCCGCGCGTGAACTGGCGAATCGCACCGCCTGGTTAAAGCAGCAATTAAAAGCGGCGGAAGCGGCGTTAAGGGCGCATACACGCTCCCGAAACCACCCGGATGCGAGCGTAAGTGAAAAAGGTTTTGTCAAGCTCAGCAATGCCAATCAGAGCAGCAGTGAAACGGAAGCCGCAACCCCCAAAGCGGTAAAAATTGTCAATGACAGGCTGAATGCGGTGGTCGACCATGCGCCTTCCGATTTAGATACGTTGAACAAGCTGGCCCAGGCCATCAGTAATAACCCGAAATTTGCCGAAAGCGTGACCCAACTTCTGAGCCAAAAGTTGGCAAAAAATGAGAATGGGGCCGACATCCCAGACAAGAATCTTTTTCTAGAAAACCTTGGTTTATTGGAAACGGTAGATTGTGCAAAAAATGCGCTGGACAAACGTACTGGCGGCACCGTCAATGGCGACATTATTTCACAGGGTGGTAAAATCGGACTGAAGGGCGATAACCGCAAGCATTTTATTCTCGCGAATGCTGATGGCAAAGTGCGCGCCTATATCTGGAAAGATAAGGGCGGTGATGGAATACACATCAATAACGGCATTGACGGTGGTGGTGAGTACGTTTTCCATAAAGATGGCGGTTTTCGTGCCCCTTCTTCCGTGTATGCAGGAGCGGCAAGAATGGCCGCTGACGGCAATGTTGTCGGCAGCAAATGGGGAAATCAGTGGCTGGATGTTTACCTGAAAAATACCTTCCAGCCCAAAGGGGCCTACGGTCAACCGAATACCGTGAAGCTAGAGGTCAATGGATGGTGGAAATGCGGGGACACAGGATTGATTCTTCAGTGGGGGATATACGGAAAAGGCCAGGTTGGAACCTATGATTTCCCGTTGCCAATAAGGTTTCCCAAAGCGGGACTGTTCTGTATCGGCTACGCCGGCGCTGCGATACCCTATGATGAAGATCGCGCGTCCAATTCAGCCCATCTGGTCGATAACGCGACCATCAGGGTGACAGTGGATGGCGGTCCAGAAACTGTGGTTCTGGCGATTGGTTTTTGAGAGAGGATAAAATGTATTACTACAGCGCGAAGGAAAACACATTCTGCCCGGCGGAATTGAAACAGTCGTATATTGACGCAGGAAGTTTCCCGGAGGATGCGATTGAAGTGAGTGATGATGTCTGGCTGGAATTTGCGGGCAACCCGCCGCCGGACAGCAAGGAGCGCGCCGTGGGCGAAGCGGGTCTGCCTGTGTGGGTAGATATTCCTCCGTCCACACCTCAACAGCGCATGGATGAGGCGGAGAGGAAAAAAGCCACGTTGATGCAAAAAGCCTCCGCCGCTATTGCTCCACTACAGGATGCATTAGATCTCGATATGGCAACGGAGGCAGAAAGGGCGCAGCTTGTCGCGTGGAAAACCTACCGGGTGCTACTTAACCGGGTGGATATAAGCAAAGCGCCGGATATTGCGTGGCCGGAAGCACCAAAAAAGTAGTGTGATAATCTGGAGTTAGTAACAAACCAGCTCCCATGTTCTCGGCGCTTTAATCCCTGTTCTGGTGTAATCTGCACTGATAATTAACGATTTTCCGACTATTTCGACATAAGTGCCTAAATTGCCCTCGTGAGCAATACCTTTGTATTTTACCGTCGCGTTTGCCGAGAAGATGGCATGAGGGACGGGACAAGGTAAAGATACCGTATAAATCTGTCCAGCATTGAGGGGTGGTGTAACGCCCCATTGCCTGATAAAGCCGGTATCACCACATTTCCACCATCCGTTAGTAGCAAGGTGAGCGGTATTTTTTGCTCCTCGATTGTTAATCTGCATATTAAGCCAGCTGCTTAACGCCCCGCCCCAAATAGGGCCAGTTACATCACCGTTTTCATGATAAGTGGCCGTTCTGCCGCCCCATGAAATGGTTAAATTTTGCCCTAATGTGACACCTCCGTTGACAGTTCCGCCAGTACGTTTGTCCAGCGCATTTTTTGCACAATCTACCGTTTCCAATAAACCAAGGTTTTTCAGAAAAAGATTCTTGTCTGGGATGTCAGCGCCATTTTCATTTTTTGCCAGTTTTTGACTCAACAGTTGCATGACGTTTTCAGCAAATTTGGGGTTATTGCTGATGGCCTTCGCCAGCTTATTCAGCGTATCTAAATCGGACGGCGCTTTATCAACAACCGCATTCACCCGGTCATTGACCGCCTTGGGTGTCGCGGCGGTAGTGTCGTCCGCGCTGCGAGGGGAACTGTTTAACTGCACAATCCCTTTGCGGTGCACCGTGGCTTCCTGAATACCGTCCTGGGTCGCCAGTTTGCCGAGGCCCAGATGCGTGCGCGCCTTTTCCTGCGCCGTCTTACCCGCTGCCGCAATCTCCGCCAATGCCTGGGTTTTCAGCAGCGCTTCCTGACCGATAATCGCCCGGATAGCCAGCGTCAGCTGGTTTAGCTTGCCCTTATCCGGGCGGATGCCCGCGGCGTCCAGCAAGGCCAGTTGTTCAGCTTGCTGGATATTGAACCAGTCTTCCCCCGGCCAGCTGATGCCCTTGTGGCCGTCGCCCTCGGTAAACCATAACGGCGTGGTGCTCTGGGTTTCTTTCAGCGGCGGCATGGTGGCAATGCCGCTGTTGTTATCTAAAAAATACATTAGCCTTTCTCCTTTTTGTCAGCATACACATAGCGAAAGTCCTGATGCGCCGGCTTATAGCGGTTTAACAGGCATTCGAGTATCCCGGCGTAATAAATACGCAGCGGCGTGGTGATCGGGTCAAGCACATGCATCGGGCGATAGTCCACGTGGGTCTCAATCGTCACCATCGTGACCCACTGATTATCCGGCAAGGTGCTCATGTTCACCGTAAAGCCATAAGACCGCGCCAGGTCTAAAACTACCGGTTGAGGCTCGGTTTCATCCGCAGTTTGTTGGCCGCATAGCGCTGGCGCTCATCGATACCGGCATCGTCGCCGATATCACAGTCCGGTAGCCCTAAAAAACGCTCCCAGTCAGCCAGCAACAGTGTGGCGGTCAGCGGAAAACGCTCGGCCAACAATTGCTCGGCGCGTTCGGTGACGCGCGCTGTGCTGCGGGCCAGGCCATTAGGCAGCAGTGCCCGTTGGTGTGCCTTTAAAGCCATGTCATCTCCCCCATCACCAATAGCTCAGTTTTGCCGCTACTGACCGGCGTCAGCGGGCTTTTCAGGGCGTAATCCTCCAGCCCGCTTATCCCGGACAACACACGCCAGAATGCCGAAGGCAACAGGGTTTCGCCTGGTTTGGCCGCGGTGTAAAACAGTTGCCTGAGCACCTCGCGGATACGGGCCTGGTTATCCGGGGTATTGGGGGCGATACGCAGCGTGATATCGACCTTTTTTGCCCCCTGGCGCAAACACCGTCACCGTCGGCCCCTCCGGTTGGCCGACCCACTCGCCGGTGGCCGGGTCCCGGTGGCGCGCGAGATAGTCGGTCACCCGCGCAATATCGGTCGGGCCGGGGAAGATATCCGGGTGATGGTCCATCACGAAGGTCACGCCCACCGTGCCCGCCCCGTTCCAGGTGGGCAGACACCAGCTACGCGTGACGCCCGGCACCTCGCGCGCCCAGCGTTCGTAATCCCAGCGCGTGCCGCCGCCCGGCGGAAACTGCACCCGATACAGCAGGCGCGACAACAATTCTTCCACGCGCTCGCGGTCAGCGCCGCCCCGAATACCCGGTGCTTCGGTTAGCGCCTGCTGGGCCACCCCGGCAACCGAGGTGACAAAACCGAGAGCCTGTCCCGCACCGCAGTCACCCGCCAGCCCCGGCTGGTCGGCCTCAACGTTGACCGTTACGCTGCCGGCCTTGCCCTCGGCGGCGTCTGTCAGGCGGTAAAGCGCGCCGTCGGCCCGTTGCAAACGTGTGCCGACCGGCACACTGGCGGCATCATACAGCGACAGCCTGACCGGGCCGCTGGCCCGTGCGGCCTGTTTGCGCACCACGCCCCAGAACGCACAGTGTTTGAGCAGTTCGCTTTCGTCGGCGTCGCTCGGAATGATTTGCCGGGCTATCCAGCCCAGGTGCTCATGCTCCAGCGCCGACAGCCCGGCCTGCGCCATCGCCATGGCACCCAGCAGACTGTCCTCGGCCGGTAGCGCGCCCGGCAGGCGTTGCGCCACATCCTGCTGCTTCTGGCTGATAAGCTCGCCGAGCGTGGGCATCTGATACGGCATTTACATCCCCTCCAAACGGGCTTTAAAGGTAAACGGGCGCGCACTGCCGTCCTTGAGCGTCAGGCGCACGGTCAGTCGCAGCCAGCCCGGCAGCGGCGCACTCGCCTGGCAATGCAACTGGCTTATCATCCCGGCGTCCAGCAGGCCACGCAGCGCCTCATGGGCGTAGGCTTCCGCCCGCGCCAATACCGCAGGCAGCGCCTTTTCCCGTGACAGCAGCCACAGCCGCGAGCCAACCGGGCGGTCGCGGTAACTGTCCGCCCACCATCCGCGCCGGTCATGGCCGCCATCCGGCAAACAGTCGGAGACCTCGGCACGCCGGTCGGTAAACAGGCACAGCAGCACCGTGGTCGTCAGGCTGTCGTCGGCGAGTAAATCCGCGCCCTCTTGTACCAGCATCCCCTCGCCATTCATCCAGCGTAGCGCCGCGTCGCTCATTGCGGCCCCCCGGTCAGACTGCCCCGGCCATTTTCCTGATGGCGGTGAGCACTCTGTTTGACACCGCCGATAACGGCTTCCGGTGCGGTTAAGGTGCCTTTAGATTCAGCACTGCCCTCAATCGTGATGTTCTGTTTCACGCTCACGCTCTTTGCTATTTCCACATCACCGGTAAAGCGCGCTGTCGGAGTGTTAAACACCGCCTCCTGCTCGGCGACCACTTCCAGTGTTTTACAGGTGATGATGCAGCGCCCGTCCCGGGTCAGACGCAGACGATGCCCCTCATAGTGATACAGGCCGCTATCCCCGGCGGGCAGTCCGGTGGGTCGATAACGGCGGTCTTCTACCACTAGCACGGTCGCCTGGTCACGACTGCCGCCCAGGCAGGCAAACACCACCTCAGCCCCCGGCAACGGCACGCTGATATGCCCGTATTGCTGCGGGCGCTCGACCTCATCGAAGGTTTCGCCGTCCAGCGCCGTCAACTGGACGTTTTGCGCTTTCAGGCTGTCATTGACCCCGGTCAGAACGCCACGCCCAAACAACAGCCGGATCCCACGTATCACCGGGGCAAGCAGCCGTTGCAGTGCGATATTACTCATCGAGTTTATTCCCCTTGTTAAGCCAGGCCCGCACCAGACCGTCGACGCCGCCGTCAGTACCGCCCGCCTGACGCTCGGCCTCCGCCGGCACAATAAACGCCTCGCGCGGGGCCAGTGTTACGTTGTGCGTTCCCCCTGGTCCGCATCGAGATCAAACTGCACCTGGCTAATCAACAGGTCACGGCTGACCATCGACAGACGCGGCGCAATGACGCGGGTCAGCTGGTTGGTCTGCCTCAGTTCACCGCTTTCGCGCCGCCAGCCCTTGACCACGGTGGTAAAGCGTTCTGACTGGGCCAATGCCCGTCGACTTTCCCGCAGGGCGCGCGCCCGTGCGGTGGCGGGGGTCAGTGTGCTGTCAGCCAGAATCACTTTGGGGCGGTAACGACCCATCGCGGGGTCGTCGCTTTCTCCCTTGGGGGCAGCGCGTTGGTGTTGGCGTCGCCGGCGTGCCCACCGCCGCCGCCGTGGCCTTTAACCCGATACTGACTGTGGCGGTCGCGCCAGTCCTCGGTGTACTCGGAGGACAACAGATTTTCACCCAGACGCAGGGTGTCAGTGGCGGTGTTCGCCGCCTGGGTAAACACCAGATCGCCATCGGCATCACTGGTCACCAAAACCCCCCGATAACGCGCCGCCCGGCTCAGCACATCCGCTACGCTTTCAGACGGTTCAAGGGTAAAGGAGGTAAAGGGTTTGGCGGCCTCGGGGTCAGACACCGCCCAGCGCACCGTAATGCCAAAAGGGCTGCACAGGTCTTGCGCAATCTGTTGCAGGGTGCGCTGACGCCATTGCCCGCCCGGATAGACCGCCGAACAGTCCACCAGATCGCCGGTTTTATCCCGGCCCTTTATCGTCACCTGTGCCGCGTCGGCCGCCATCTTGTGCGATACGCTGTCCAGGTAGCCGGTGATGACCGGTTGCCCGTCAAGGGTCAGCACCAGCGTTCCGCCGGCGCGCAGGCTGTCGGGCAACGCCTGGCCGGGCATCATGATCCCGAGGGTAAAATCCCCGGCCAGACGCGACAGCCCGCGGGTAATACTGACCGAAAGCCAGTGGGTGAAAATCCGGTTGCCGATGCGCAACGCCACCTCAGCCACCGAGCACCTCCACGCGCTCGCCCCCCGGCACAAACAGCGGATGACGCAGCCGGTTGCGACGAATAAAGCGCGCCGTGTCACGCGCATCGCCGGTGATGCGGTACAGGGTCACCAGCGCCGGCTCGGTGATTGTCACTGCGGCCTGGATCAGGCCGGGTAACGCCACGCCGCGATGGGATAAATCCGCCACAAAGGCGCGGCTTAACGCCCGCACCTGCAAGGCCAGGCTCTGATAGCCCAGCGCCGAGCTGGTCAGGGCACACGCATCCAGTCGGCGCGCGACCTGCTGGCTGACGCGCACCACATCCGGCGTACTTTCCAGCCAGACGCTGGCGCTGTCACTGAGTGGGCGCGGGGCGGGCGAGACCGTGTGTGACAACACCTGCGCCGGTGCGTTTGGGCCGACCGCCGCCAGACTGGCGGTAAGCAGGGACGACAACATCTGTACCTGCACCACCGCCAGGCGCAGCGTATTGTGCAGCAGTTGCACCGTGGCGCGGGTGGCCGGTTGCAGCCCCTGCCTATCGCGCAGGCGATCCTGACGGACCAAAGCGCTGTCCAGCCGGTCGGCCAGCTGGACTATCTGGTGCTGGAGAGCGCCGGGCTGCGGGGAGACCGGCGCGCGTGCCCGGTTTTTTATCTGCTCAGGTTGGGGGTAAGCCGGCAGGCGCTGTATGCCCTGAAAAATGCCCTTGAAGGCCAGCGCCAGGCGGTCGGGGGTGCTGATAAGCCCCTGGATATTGCCGCGCAGGGCGGTGAACGAGGCACTAAAGCTCTGCATATCGGCCAGCAGCCCCAGACCCGTGAGGGCGCTTTCCAGCGTGTTGGCCTGCTCGCTAACGGTATCCATCAACGCCTGCGCGTCATGCAGCGAGGCCTGCCAGCCATCAGCCAGCGTTGAAAAGAGTGCGGCCAGTGTGCTGTCGCCCTGGCGATTGACCACCCCGGCGGTATCTTGCGCCACCGCAGGGGCGGTCTCATCGGCCACCGGCACCACCGTGACGGTAAACTCCACCAGACGCTGGTTATCGACGCTGTAGCGACTTTCAAAATGTTCAACCAGCACCGACAGCGTACCCCAGTCAGGGTGCAACAGCTCGCCCGGTCCCGGCGCATTCAGCGCCTGCGTCAGCCGTACCCGCTGCGCCTGCACATCATCGCCGGTCAGTGACAGGGTGAAGGTGTGCTCAGGCAGTTTTTTTCCTAAATCGTCTGCCCCGCCGTGTTCGCGCAGCGGGTAATCACGCCGCACCACCCGGCGACCGCCGCGACTGCGCTGCTCTTTGTAAACCCAGAAAGGCACGCCGCGAAAGCGGCCCTGACCGGTACTTTTCATCTGCGCACCTCAATAAATACGGTAGTTGTCGCCGTTATACACATCGAGCTGTAAGCCAAAGGCGTTGCTGTCGGTGACGGCGCTGTTTTGCAGCACCAGGCCCGGGGCCAGGGCGATACGCATGTCGGCCTGGGCTTTCACTGCCGGCGGCATCGCCTGTTGCTCGTCCTGCTTGTCCCACCGGGCGTAGATATCGCCCAGCCAGCCGCCGAGTTTTTCGCCGAGTACGCTACCCAGCATCGAGCCGGCCACTGCCCCAATCGGGCCGACGAGTCCGCCCGCCGTCGCCCCGGTTGCCGACCCCAGTGCGCCGCCTTTATCTTCGGCTGTCGCGTCTTTATCGAGCAGCGTAGGGGCAACCGACAAAGCCGTGAGTAACGGGCCGCCGAGCCGACTGCCAAACCGCAGGGCACCGCGACCGAGTGCGCCGGCCTTATTGCTCAGCCAGCCGGTCGCGCCCGACAGTGTCTGCATTGCGCCGCCGAACAGGCCGCTGGCCCGTTCGCCCACCTGACTCAACCAGCCGCCGGCGCGGCGGCCAATGGAGGCCATAAACCGGCCTGCACGAGCCACACCCGGCACGCTGCCAAGCAGGGTGCCTGCACGATTGACCAGGCCGCCAAAGAAGCCTGAGACGGCGGAGGCCGCCCGCCCCAGGCGGGAGCGCGGCACCGGGGCCGCTGGCCGGCCAGGACGCACGCGGGTGCCTTTACGGCGGGTGCGTCCATTGCCATCGACATAGGTCTCACTGCCACCCCCGACGCCGCCCGCCGGCCAGTTGGTGACAAACACGCTCACCGGCGCGCCCAGTCCGCCGCCCATCGCAAACGGTGCCGGGCCAGGCAAACCCGCCGGGGCATTTTTGCCGCGCCCACGCCACCACCGATAAGCCCGCCACGGGTAACGCACCGGCGCACTGGCCAGCCCCCAGGCGGGACGGGCTATCGCCATCCCGACACGCGCCAGTTTCGAGGCGACGTAAATCGCCAGCATGGCTTTGGCGGTGTTAGCGGCATATTTGCCGATAGTGTCGAGGGTGTCGCCGTAACCGGCCTGGCGTAGCGCCATCAATTCAGCATTGACCCGGCTCAGGCCATTTTTAAACAGCGTGACGCCCCGTCGGGCACTGTCGAATACCCCGTTAAAACGGCTGGCCAGCCGGTTGGCCCATTGGTCCTGCAAACCGCTTTCCTGCGCCTCGCCGGCAACATCCAGAAAGTCTTTTAACTCGGTTTTAAGCCGTTTAAACGGCCCTTGATTCATTACCTTGACGGCGAACTGCTGCCAGACATCACCCAGCTGGGAAGTGAGTCCCGTCCACGAGTTCATCGCGTCTTTCTGCGCCCCTTTGGCCTCTGCCCGCATCGCCTGAAACAGCAAGCGAATAGACTCAGGCCCCAGCAAGCCTTTTTCCCCGCGAGCCTGCATTTCAGGACGTGTTTTTCCCAGCGCCCGGCCAAGGATGCTGTAAACATCAACGCCATAGCCGGTTAACAGGTTCGCGTCCTGCGCCTGAATGCTTTTGCGGGAAAACATCTGCTTAAGCTGAAGGGAGGCACCTTGCGCTTCCGGCAGCGTCCAGCCGTGCCGCGCGCCCTGGTCTTCCAGCATGGCGACAAAAAGCCTCGCCTGCTCTCGGTTCATGCCAAATTCACGGCTGGTCGTGTACTCCTGAATGACGCCCTGCAAGCCCCAGGTGGTGTCTTTGGCGTTTTTCGTCGCCCACTGAATATCGTCGTCGGTCTGTCCCTTGTTCTTGTTATTCTGCGCGTTCAGGCGAATGGTGTAGTTTTCCATTGCCGCCGCCGGGTCGATAAAGGCTTTTTTCAGGCCAACCAGTGCCGCGCCCCCGGCCAGCAGCCCGTAAAGGCGTGCTACGCCGCCTTGGCGCGCGTCTCCAGATGGTCAAAACCGGATGACACCGACGCCAGCCCCAGGCGCAGACCGCTAAAGGTGCGCTGTCCCTGGTGGCCCAGCCGGTCAAGCTGACTTCCCAGGCTATTCGCCCGAAGACCGAGACCGTGCAGGGAGGCGCCGCCCTGCCGCCCCATGCCGACCAGACTTTGACCGAACAGCCGCGCCTGCCGGGGCAGGTTGCCCAGCAGGTCAACAATCACTGACGCTTTTATCTGCTTTCCGGCCATCGTTTACTCACGCTGTAATAAGTGGGTGGCTTGCTGGCAGTGCCGGTAAAGCCGGATTAACGGCAGGGAAAGCGCCCAGTCCATACCCGACTTGGTGGATGTGGCGAGCATCAGCGCCGCTTCCTCAATTTTTTCCCGACACTGCATCCAGTCGCCCCGCATCAGCCGCCAGCTGGCCGGCCAGCGCGCTGCCGCCCAGACGCTGGGCGATGATAAGGCGTTCAATATCGCGCGCCGACAGGCTTTTCAGTTGCAGCAGCGACAACGGGCCGTTGAGGTTGCCCAGCCGGGCAACCTGGCGGCGCAGCAGTTCAAATTCGACCATCGCCGGCGAACGCACTAACTCTGAGCCGTTAGCCGTCTGCACCACCCGCTCGGCGGCCAATTCGGCATCAATAATGTCCTTGCCGGTTAATGGCCGCAGGGTGACGTCCGTATGGCGCTGTTCATCATCACCGCTGCCGGTAACCAGACCGTCAACCAGGGTCAGTTGCCCGCGCGCCAGTTCGTCGGCGACACTGGCGATATTCGGCGACACCCCGTCAACCTCGTGGGCCGCCGCCAGGGTTTCCATGCTGTGGGTCATGCTTGCTCCTTACGCCACGCGCTGGCTGCGAATGGCGGTAAATTTGGCGGAGATTTCGCCCGCGTCCGTCAGGGATTCTTCCCCGTTGCTCCAGGCGTTGGTCATCATGTGCGTTTCGCCGGAATCGGCGGCAAACTCCAGCGTGACATCGTGCCAGCCGTTGATGACGTCCACACTCAGATCACCCCGCGCCCTGAATTTGCATTCCAGCGTGGCGGCACGGGGCGTCGACTTATAGCCATAAACCCGTGCGCCGGTCACTTCCTCGCGTTTTTCCCCGGACGGGGTAAAGGTGGCCCCCGTCAGGGTCGGGTATTCCTGCCCGTTAACCCGGACAATGGCCTTGCCCTGGTATTGGTATTTGCCAAATGCCATCGTACCCCCTTACAAAATGAACTGAATTTGTTCCGCGAAAATGCGAAATTGATTAACAATATCCGGCGTGCACTGCACGTCTACCCGGTTACGGTCATTGTTGTTGCGCTCGACAATCAGGCTGTCGCGGAAGCGCTCGAAGTTCTCAATCAGCCCCGCCTCCAGCCACTCTATCGCCAGCGCCAGTAACTGGGTGCGGATAATGGCCGGCGTCACCATCGCCTGCCCCGGTGCCACCGGCGTACCGTCATCGGCCAGCTTATGGCGCGGAAAGCGCTGGGTGATGCGTACCCGGGTGGAATAGCGCAGATAAGACAGCGTCGCCACGGTATTCACATCGAGGTAAGACGGATCGGGATCGCCATAGGCGTTGGTACGATAGGTGGTTATCTGCCGCTCAATCTGCACCCCATCGTCGGCCCCCACGGTCACGGTAGCGATGCCGTCATACAGCAGCTGGTTACGCTCATTGGGGCGCAGCCGGTCAGACAATGCCGGCGCCAGCCGTCGCGGCAGGCGCAGGCTTTGCAGCGGGCGCGCCGGATCAAGACTTAAATGTTTTGCGCCAATGGCACACAGGGTGGCCGCCCACAGATAGGCCGGCTCGGGGGCGCGCTGAATGCCGCTACAGGTCAGCAGAAAATCATTGCGCGTCTTACCGAACTGGGTGATTTCCCCCAGACTGCCGGTATGGGCCGCCCAGGCGATGCCGTCAGACATTTTGGTCGGTCCCCAGCGATCGCGCAGCGCTTCACTCAATAATTTCAGATTGGCCGCATCGAGCCAGGGCATGACAATATGGTGATACTGGGTATCCCCCAGCGCGGCAATACTGTTGGCCAAATCAGGGTTCGTCGCCCGTGCAGCGGGCGCGGCAAGTGTCACTGCCAGCCCGGGCGGCGTTATCTCGCCATCGTAATAATTCAGGCGGATATCCTGCGCCGAATAGTCGGAAATAAACCGTGCCGTCAGGGTCACCACCGTTTGATCGGCAGTGACATTTTCACCCCCCGGCGCGGCAGACACAGCGGTCACCGGCAGCGACGGCAGGGCATTAATCGCCAGGGCCAGCGCATCGCCGACCGCCTTACCCTGCTGGCCTTTCTCCACCGTCACGCGCACCCGCACGCCCCCGAGATAGACATTCAGTACCCCGGCCTGTTGTGCTGTGCCCGATAAGGTCAGGCTGCCGGCATCGGCCTTGCCCGCCCCGTTACCCTGCGCCATCACGGTTAACACCGCATCCGGGTTATCGGTTAAAAATTCCCTCACCATCGCCGCCAGCATCGATCCCTGGCCCCAGAGTGTCGCGGCATGATCGGCGCGGGTGATGCGGACCGGCGTGTCTACTGCGCCGCTGCCGTCGACCTTGCCGTCCTTGATGGCGGCCTGACCCAACATCAGCACCTGGGTCAGCGTGGTCGGGTTACCGGTGACGGCCTGCGAATTATCAATCTCAATATGCGTCAGCGGTAGGCGAACCCCGGCGCTGATTTCATTAAAGCTTATGGTCATGAAGGCGACTCCTGTTTACTCAAGGCGGCAGGGGCTGACTTTTGCCGGGTGGCCGCCGGTTTGGATGGGGGCGGGATTTCCAGCACATCCTTGAAACGCAGCCGGCGTAGCCAGAAAGCATTGCGCGGCACGCAGGCCCCCGTATCCGGTAACATCCGCAGGGAATTCGGTTCACGCACCGTACGCTCCGGGGCCGGCACCACAAAAATCATCGGTAAGTCATGCGGGTTAGGGAAGCGCATCAAAGCGTTATCGGTGTCATTCATCGTCAGTGTGTCCCCTGCGCAGGGTAATATGGGCGGCGAACGGCAGACTGTCGTCCGCCTGGGTAAAGGTCTGATAATGGCGCAGGTACGCATCCACGCCATCGTCCTGCATCAACGCTGGCACCGGCTCCTCACAGGTAAAGTAGATGCCATACAGCACCACGCCGCAATTCCCCTGTTCCTCCGTGTACAGGTTGCGCCCCTCTTCAAAGCGCATCGGCCCAGCGTTTGCGGGACAAAAACCCGATAAGCCCGCTATCAGGCGCGCCACTATCTGGTAGAGGCCGGGGCGGTCTCCCTCGGCACCGTTGATAACCTCGGCCACCACGTAAAAAACAAAGCGACTGTCAATCACCCCTTTCACTTGACCCGCCTGCGCTCCCAGCCACACCAGATATACCGAGGGCGGTGTAAGTAGCACATCACGCAGCCCCGCCTCGCTCCAGTCGCCGGGATGGGTGGTGATCTCGCGCAACGTCTTGCCAAACACATCATGTAGCCGCGCCAGCAAGGCGTTTTCGGTGGAGACAATCATCAGATAAACCCTTTCTGCTGGCGCCCGAGTACCGACGCGTCGGCCTGCATCTGCGGCAAATCGGCACTGTCGGGGGCCTGGTTATCGCTATCCACCCCGAGCGGCAGCTCGCCGTTTTTCACCGCCTCCAGCCAGCGCAGCGCATCCTGGTAACGCTGGCGGGTTTGCTCAGTGGCCCGCTCGTCATTCAGGTAGTAAAACGCCATCGTACAGGCATGCTGTTTCAGCACCGACGGCACCACCGAGAGCGGCAGGGCGTAACGGGCCGCGATAAAGCTGTCCATCAGGGCGCTGGCATCGCTGAGCGCCTGGTCCACTTTCTGCCGGGCTGCCGCCTCATCGCCGCGCCCGTCGACCAGTTTTTCTATCAACGGGGCGCTATAGCGGGCGCGTAAATCCTGCTCACTGGCATACATCCACTGACTCTCCGTTAATGACCGTTAAAACCCGGTTTAAAGGGCGTTTAGAGCGCATCTGCCACCAACAGTGTCAGCTTGCCTTTCATTTCGTTAGAGACCGTGGTGCTGCCCTCGGCCAGTAATTCCCGCTCCAGTAACTGGGTGGCGGTTTTTTCCAGCTCCACCGGCACCACCAGATGGGTCGGGCGAATACCCAGCTTGCGACCGCCATCGGCACTAAAGCCGCGCATGGCGCTCCAGCCTTTCCAGAGGTTATCCAGCGTCAGTGACGCCTGCATGCGGTAAGCCATCTGCCAGAAGCCGTAGCCCACATTGCGCCGGGCGGAGGCACCAAAGACAAATTCGTTATCGGTAAACGCGCGCCCCTCATCGACCTTGGTCAGGGCGAGTAACTCCGGCGGGCGGCGGTTCTGGAAAATCAGCGGTTTAAGCGCCCGTGAGCAGTCCAGCAGATACCATACCGCCCCCTCGTAGTCTTTTTCTGTTGCCCCGGTGCCGGTTTTTTCAATCAACTGGTTGGCGACCTTTTTGGCGGTGCCGGTGCCGTCGACCTTGGGATAGACCGGATGCTCGCTATCAAAAAAAGGTTTACCGTCGTAGCAGTCGGTTTTATTGCCGTCGCGCAAGGCGGTAAACACCAGTTCGTCCGGTTGTGCGGCGGCAGCGCGCCCCATTTCCTGAAACAGCGGGGTATACACGCCCAGATTGTCATCCTCGAAATCATCGCGGGTAATGGCCACCGTACCTTCATAGGTCTTGTTGTTGATGGTGTAACCATAGACTTTCATCTGCTGGATACTGCGTGCACCGACCCACTCACGGAACGCGGGAAACTGCCCCAGCCAGCCGTAGGTATTGGATTTTGACGTCGAGGGCACGCTGGTCGCCACCTGCTGATAGTGAGACGGGGCCATCGCCAGCCCGTTCTGAAACTCTTTGCGAAAGCCGGTCATCAGGGCAGTGATTTGCGACGGGGTAATGGGGGTTGGCATTATAGTGCGTCCTCGGTCTTGATTTTCTGGAACGCCGCCGGGGTCATCCCCAGCACGCGCGCGGCCTGTAACTCTTCCGCCGACAGGGCGACGGTGGCGGTTTTTTCACGGTGTTGGGGCGGCAGCATCAGGGTTTCGGTCTGCACCCGGGTCAGGGCGGCTATCGGCTGGCGCGTCGCCAGTTGCGCCGACAACGCCGCCACGCCAATCTGGTCGCCGAGTGTTTCCAGGTAGGCGCGCTCGGATTTCAATATCCGCCCGTCCTGCTCGGCCTGGTCCAGCGTCTGCGCCAGGGTGGTTTTTCCCAGGTCGGCGGACAGTGACACCACCTGCTCACGCACCGCGTTATAGGTCTCGACCGGGACATAGCGGCGTAAATCCACGGCCACCGTCGGTGCCTGGGTTTTCAGGGCGTTCAGGTCAGCGGACAGGGCCGCCATAGTGGTTTCCAGCGCGGCGGCCTTGTCCGCCTGGCTTTTTAGCGTGGTCACGGCAGACAGGGCGGTGGTGGCGATCTCATCGGTCAGCTCGCCGCCCTCCGGCACTGTCAGGCCCAGCGCGGCCAGCAGCGCGTTTAACGATGGATTCATTGCAGGCTCCTTAGGGGAGGAAGGGGAAACAGTTAACGCCTGGTACAGGTACTCGGCACTCAGGGCGGCCACCGGGCGCATGCCCGTCAGACCCGGATCGCCGGTAATGGCTAACATTCTTAGCTCCAGGGGTTCGCCGCTGCGCGCGTCATAGCCCATCACCGGCGAAAAATAGGGAAATTCATTGTTTTTCAGGTGCTCAAGCGCCGGCGGGTTCCAGTCCGGCTTGACCCAGACCCCGGTGTTGTCGTCCCAGCGAAAACGCGCCGGGGTCGCCGGAACAAAGCCGGCCGCCGGGGCCGCTTCCGGTTTAAACAGCGTCTGGTGGTTATAATCGATTTTGACAGGCTGATTGAGGGCTACCACCCGCGCCACCATGCGGTTAAACGCGGCCTCGTTAATCAGCCAGCCCTCGGCGGGCGTCTCGGGGCGACCGTCACGCGCCCGGACATGGCCGGCGGGCATCACCTGACACCAGCCGTCATGATCAAAGGGCGAGAGCGTCGCGGCGTTAAGCACCGCATAGGCTATCTTGGGAACAGGGGGTTTTGTCGTCATGCCGGCAGTGTGGCAGCCTGAGCGCGGACGGTGGGATTACGCTAAATTAACCTGAGTTCGGGATAAGAAATAAAGAGAAAGTCTTGATATTCAAATAGTTGAATGAGCCTGTTTTGTTAAAATACTCTAACAGTCTGGTTAAAGAGTAGAGCATTGTTAAACAATTATGGAAAATCTTACTGAACTTTATTGCCTGATGGATGATTTTTGCAAAGACTTCGAGCCAAAAATGCATGAATATTTGCTGACTAACGGTACTAAGCGTCGTAGACGGTCTACTCAGCTTTCGTTGGCGGAAATGATGACACTGGTTGTGTTGTTTCATCAACTCCGATTCAGGCAATTCAAGGTATTTTATCTCTATTATGTCCGCTTATATCTCCGGAAGGAATTTCCTAACTTGCCATCCTATTCACGCTGTGTAGAGTTACTTCCGCGTAGTGCCTTAGCGTTAACGGCACTGTTTGAGTCAATTAAGGGAAAATGCACGGGGCTATCGGTTGCCGATTCTACTCCGATAGCGGTGTGTGATAACTTACGGATCCGCAGACATAAAGTCTTCAATGGGATAGCTGAACGGGGAAAAAATTCAACAGGTTGGTTCTTTGGTTTCAAGCTTCATGTAATTATCAATCATTTGGGGGAAATACTCAGTTTTCGACTCACACCAGGAAACACCGATGATCGGAAACCATTGCCTGAGCTGACAAAGGATCTTTCTGGTTGTTTGTACGCAGATAAAGGGTATTTATCGGCTTCACTGAAACAGCAACTCAAAACGATGGGAATTAGCCTTATAACGAATATCAAGAAGAAAATGAAGCCTATTAAACAGACTTGTTTCGACAAAGCCATCTTGCGTCATCGTTCTGTCATTGAAACGGTATTTGATGAGTTAAAAAATCTTTGTCAAATAGAGCATACGCGACATCGCTCTCCGGCTAACTTTGTAGTGAATTTATTAGGCGGACTGGTTGCATATTGTTTAATGCCATCTAAACCAAAGATACCTGTTGCAGGTACGTATCTTCAAGTATAATTGATAATGCTTATCCCGAACTCAGGTTAAATATTGTTAAGGAAACGGATTTCACAGCGCCTGACCGTGCGCTCGGTTTGCGGCATAAACAGGTCACGCAGTTCAAACTGTGTTAGCCATTCCAGCTCGGTGGCTTCGTTTTCCAGCTTCCAGCGGCGAAACTCGGCCGGACTGTAATGCTGGCCATCGGGGCGTTTGGGGAGTTCACTGTGCGGACGGGCGTTGTACCACTCGACCCCGGCCTTGATTTCATCAATCAGCCTCTCCCAGGAGGGGAGCTTGCGTAGCGTGCTCTGCTGGGCGACGGTCAGTGCATGGCCCTTTGCCTGGGCATTTAAGGCGGATTTAAGCGCCTTGCCAGTCTTGCGCACCGTTTCCCGGTCAGCGCCGGTACCGTAATAAGTGGCAAAGCGGCGGCCAATGTACATGGGCAAGGTACGGTTAAGGCGTTCAATAATGCCTCGCCCCTGGGGATTGCCGGCGATACCGGTCGGGTGGTCAATCTCGAGCCGCCGCAGAATACCGGTCACGTCTGCATCCAGGGTGAGATTGGTTTCCCCACTGCGGTTATCTGAGTAGTAGAGAAACGGCTTGCCGTGAGTGGCAATGCCATAACGCAGGGCATCGGTGACGGCAATCACGTTTTCAGAGAGCGACAGGCTCCAGCCGGTGATATAGCGGCAGCTGCCATCGAGAATAAAGGTCACTTCCGGCGAAAAGGGTTGACCGTGGTCGGGATGGGCGACTTTCATCTTCATGCCGTGACCGTCGTCAATCCAGACGTAGTTCACCGGTAAACTGGTCCAGTCGCGGCGAACAAACCCTTCCAGCTGGCGATATTCGCTGCCGGTTTTGCGCCCGCGCTGTTTGACGATTTCGGGGAGTTTCTCCATCGCGTACAGCACCGCATCGTAGGAAGGCTGCGCGGCTAACATCAGCGGCTCATCGGCATAGCGCTGTTGCCATTCGGCGCAAAAATCCGCATACGCCTCTTTCATGCTGCACCCGTTCGGCTTGCGATAGTGCGCCAGATAGTCATGTAGCCAGGCTATTTGCTCCGGCTTAACGACTTCACGCTTACCCGGTGCCAGCACTATCAGATGTTCGGCGGGGGTAGTGGCCTTTCGGTAGTCGGCCAACCAGCGCTTGAGGGTGATTTCACTGAGTTGACGGTTTTGGCCTTTCTTGGCATTGGCCACCTGTGCCGCTTGCGCGATGCTCTCGGGCAACTGACCGGTTTTCGCCTGCTGGACAATAAAGCGGATGGCCTGCGCACAGCTATAACGGGGCTGTTGGCCTATGGTGAGGATATGCTGCACCAATAACATGCGTGCATCCGCGATCTGGCGCTGTTTATCCGTCAGGTCGGCTAACCTGTCCCCAATCAATGCCGGGCAACGGCGGTAAACGTCCAGCTTGCCCGATTTTTCGAGGTTAGCGTTGGCCTTTGATACGATGGGGTGCTTGACGACATCATCCCCCGGTACAGCGATCATTAGCTGTTTTAGATGATGTTCACGTAACAAATTTTGAATATTTTTAGGTAAACTATCAAAACTGTATTCTAACCCTCCACCTTGCCCTTCTCTTTTGCGCGATTTCCAACCATTTTTTTTGCTCTTTCGTTTATGTTTCTTGATGTTGCCGGTAAACCAGGGAGTTTCATCCGAGCAAGATCCGAGGCACTATAGTGCATTTTTAACTCAAACACGCTATCCTCCGATTGATAGTATTTGTTCATGAACAAAAATGTCTTAATATCGGCTTGGCCATATTTCATAAGGGGCAACACCTATCGCTTCTGCTATAAGTCGTTGACCTTTAGGCCAACGACGATCTAATGCATTGGTAAGAGATGTGGGCGACTTGTAGCCGTGATGTTTGGATAGTCTCCTGATGGACCATCCTTTTTTATGCAGAGCAGCCACTATATCTTCTCGCTCCCAGTCAGACGGTTTTGTGCATAAACAATTATTTTTTTTGCGCATATTTTTTGCTCATAAGCTTATGACATGAACAAACTATAAGCTCATTAAAGTTAAATATCAACTCGGATGAGATAAAAAATAACATCATCTGAGATAATCTCTAGATTGCGAGGTGTTTTTATGGGTAAAATAGTTAAAAAACAATCTGTTAATAAGAACTCGGATGATGTGAATTTGGAGGGGAATGAGCATTCATCTTCTGTTAGTGAACTTGGATGCGGTAATTTTCAATCTCGAATGATGAGTTTACTTAGCGGGTTTAAGAGTGTTAGCGCATTCGCTCAAGCTGTTGGCATCTCTACGTCAGGCATGAATAGGTTGCTTTCGGGAGGGACGCCAACACTACCAGTGCTTCTTAACATAGCAAAATCGATGGATGTTTCGGTCGAGTGGCTTGCCACTGGCAAGCAAATAGCTCCTATGGCTCATGTCGATAACGATAAAAAAACATGCTCTACAGAACTAGCTGATAAATGGTTAGATGTATTAGAAGGGCTAAGTAAAGATGAACAAGAGCACGTTTTACAATCTCTTAGGCGTGAAGGAACAAAAATTCTTCTTAAGATACCAGAACCAGGGACTGTCACATTGCTTGATTTGTCAGGAAAAAGGAGAGAAATAGCTTTACTTCTTGCCGCTATGGATGATAAGCAGGTCAGAGAGATTTTGGAAAAAATTTATTCTAATACAGGGAAGCAAGAAATAGATTGGTTAACCAACAAAGCCAGTGCATGAGGCGCTGGCTTCATTAAAATGTGCCTACAAGGTATTAAAGTCTCAGTTATAGAGACACTTAAAGCAATTTTTAATAGGTATCAAAAATTTTACCTGTAGACCTATTTTTGTTCTTTTTTTGTTCATTGGTATCAAATACATAAATCAGCTCTAAGCCTAAGAAATCCCACGAATTCCCGCCAGATCCCGCCAATTCCCGTAAGTATCAAATAAATCACTTCTCTATACACATTAGGAAAGCTGCTAACTAACGGTGCGCTGCCAAAATTGATGTTAGGCGCGCTGATGGTTGAGCAATCATTGGTTACGATCAGTGACACCACCGGCGAAAGGGTGGTACTGCCAACTTGTGGATTTAAACAGATCGAACCAATGCCGAGTAGCCCACAAATATTCCAGTTAATGGTTAGATTTAACGTTACGTTATAGGTTCCGGCTGATAAATTTTGTCCAGTGACGGTTTTAAAATAGATTGGAATAGTAAATACGTTGCCGCCTAATAAGTTAAGCAATTCGGTTGATGAGTAATTGATAGTACTACCAATCGGCGTCGTGGTGGCGCAGTTGGAAGCTTTACACATACACGAGTTTCGCAATCTCCAAAAAAGAAGTATAAATTTAAAAACAAGAAAAAATCAGGGTGTTCATATTTTGTCGGGTTATCCATGTATTAAAGATATCTATAAAACATTCTTACAAGTAAGCAGTTTAAGATACTCTGGTTTAGCGTTATCAGAAGTAAGCCCATCGCCTTTATCTCATGACACTGTTAGCCGATGGCTAAAAAGTAGATGTTTTAGACCTAAAGACCTAAAGACCTAAAGACCTAAAGACCTAAAGACCTAAAGACCTATGGCGATTAGTTGAACCTTCTATAGACAAAAAAAGCCCTTGCGTACTAATTGCCGATGATACATTGATTGCCAAAACACGTAGTAAAAAAATAGTGATGGTCCATTATCAATATTCAGGTAATGAACATGAGGTTATTGCTGGCATAGGTTTAGTTAATTTGCTTTGGCATGATCTGACGAAGGTTGAATCAATTCCTATCAATTATCTTATTTATGATAAAGATTCTGATGGAAAAACAAAAAACACGCACTTTTCCGAAATGCTCACTCTTGCTAAAAAAAGAGGGATCATGCCAGAAGCCGTAGTGATGGATGCTTGGTATTCTAGCCTGGATAACCTGAAATCAATTCGCTCTCATGGTTGGATCTAGGTAACCACGCTGAGGAAAAATAGGATTGTTAACCATAACAAACAACTGAACAAGTTAGACATCTCAGAAGAAGGAACGTCAATACACTTGCGAGGATATGGTTGGGTAACCGTTTTCAAATTTACAGCCAAAAACGGCCGTATTGATTACATAGTAACAAACAAAGAGAATCCCACCCGTCAATACCTCAAATCTATCATGGATGCCCGTTGGTCTGTTGAAGTTTATCATCGAGAAGTTAAACAAAACTGTGGTATTGAACGCTGTCAGGCTCGCACGAGCCGAGCGCAAAGAAATCATATTTTTCTCGCTATTTCTGCGTGGTTTGAACAACATAAACGTCGTATATCTGAAAAAATAACCCTTTATCAACAAAATTGGGACGTAATCAAAAGTGCTATTACTGAGCAAATCCCTGTTTTATTAGCGTACCCAAATTAGTTTTGTGCGAAACTCGTGACATATTAATGTGTTCAAGATCGGTATTGGCGGTGTTTTGCATTGCCGCTTGCGTCCCGCTTGAGCTTGATGCGCTATTGAGTTTGGCTGAAATCGTATCAGTGGTTAATAATGAAGCTAGTACTGCTCCACAGGTGACGACTAGGTTAGCCGAGGTTGATTGGACAGTGCTATTGATGACAAAAGAGCTTTGTGTGCCAAATGAAGCATTCTGCATGGTTGCGGTACAAGCAGCCCAAACAGGACTGTTAATCAGGCCAGTCAATAACAACGTAATGGCAGAAAATAGACGTTTATTCATGGTAACTCCTGGGGTTGCCATCTAAAGCGCAGGTAAGCGGGCCGTAGGTTTTTAGTTGTTGGCTAGTGTTTGCCGGCAGTTGTAAACTAAGCTGGCAGTGTTTACCTTCCGGCGTGCGGACAGTTAGCAAATTGTTTGGCTCCAATTCTTCCAAGTAAACCAATCCCTCCCAACCAACATAAGTGTCTGGTTTGCCCGCCCGAGAAACCACGCTGGCTAATGGTAGTGCTTTGCCCCGTTGATCGGTCAGGATGACACTAGCAGCATGGCGTACTTTGATGGGGAAATGGAGCAGATAGCCCCTGCCGCGTTTGACAGAAATACGTTGTTTGGTGGTATCTGCATAGATATCGGGTGGTAAATTTAGGGTATTGATACGATAACTGGCTGGGTAGTAGGCTGGTACACTAGGGATCAACAAATAACCAGATTTGCCGGTGTTACCATAGGGTTGATGTTCATAATCAACGGTAATATTCGGGTATCCATCGGTACTCACTAATACAAAACCATCGTTGATTTTATTAGCCGCTTGAATGGTACCGTCCATGATAACCAGTGAGCCGGAAACATTCCCCCACTGGGTATAGTTGCCAGACGAACCATAAATTCCGCCCTGTATTTGGACATGGGCATTGCGCCAGCCTAGTGAGGCTTGTTGATAATCATCTTGCGAGTCTTGATGCGCGTAGGCCATGTTCCAGCTGAATCCGCCGTCGCTTGGCATGGCATGGCTATAAGTGACGCGCTGAGTATTTTGACCGGCAGTATTGCGTTGCGCATCTATCGTCATCGAATCCAAGAAGTTAAATGGAATTTGTAGCACTAAGGCGAATGACCAGTTATTTTGTGAATAATCGCGGCTAGCAGAAGCATAAAAACTGCTATTGCCCCATAAACCCTTACTCCATGATAAGTTGAGCAAGCGATTTTTATCGCCGTTGAAGCTATAAATGTCCAGGTAAGCCAAACCAATACTGCCAAATTCATTTAATGATAATGAGGCAGAATATTGCGAACTCCGTCGACTTAAACTGTAGATAGGTTGGGTATCGTTAGGATTGTTGGGTTGATCATATAGTGCCAAATTACCAAACTTGCTGTTGCGGATTGTCACCGATCATGCAAAACTGATCCACTTGGTATTATTCGCACATTTTTGTACGGATAATTTATGTTAACCAAGGAGATATTTGTGGATATTCATGTTCGCTTTGCACAAGGACAAAGCCTTCGAAAAATTGCCCGTGAATTGGGCATATCGCGTAACACCGTAAAACATCATTTACAACAACAGACAATGCCAACTTATGCTAAAAGAAGTCAACAACCGACTAAATTAGCACCCTTTAAACCTTATTTGCTTCATCGAATTGAACTGGCTAAACCTGATTGGATCCCTGCAACAGTCTTATTTGATGAAGTAGTTGAAAGCGGCTATCAAGGCGGTATTGCTCAATTACGCCGATTTGTTTGTCAATTTAAACCAAGCATTGTTCCCGAAGCTGTCGTCCGTTTTGAAACACAGCCAGGTCAACAAATGCAAATCGACTTCACCAGCATCCGGCGAGGTAAAAAATCACTAAAAGCGTTTGGTGCAACGCTAGGCTATTCGCGTGCGAGTTATGTAAAGTTCTTTGATAATGAACGAGCAGAATCCTGGCAACAAGGTTTACGAGAAGCTTTCGACTATTTTGGTGGTGTACCACAGGAAATATTGTGTGATAACGCAAAATCCCTCATCATCGAACGGGATGCTTATGCAGAAGGTGAACATAAATTACATGTCGAAATCCTTCAAATGTCGAAAGATTACGGGTTTAAATTGTGTGCTTGCAAGCCCTACAGGGCAAAAACTAAAGGGAAAGTAGAGCGCTTTAACCACTATTTAAAAAACAGCTTTATCGTACCATTAAATACCGACCTTCGTGCTCATAATCTTGAACTGGATATTGAGATAGCTAATGCAAGAGTGGGGCCCTGGTTACAACGCGTTGCCCATCAGCGGATTCATGGAACAACGTTAGAGAAGCCAGCAGATAGACTAGCTAAGGAAGTTAAGTATCTTCTACCCTTACCAGCAAGGGTTTGCCAATCTATCCCGCAGACTGATACGCTTAATATCCGTATCGTACCGCCCCTTGAATCTGTCAGTTTGCAACACTCAATCAGCGTATACGAAGCATTGCTGGGAGGTGAACATGTTATTGCATGAACAAATTGAACACCTGTGTGAGTCATTGAAATTAAATTCTATTCCGACTCATTGGTGATCACTTGCCGAATAATGCATTGCCCAAGACAAAAGCTACGGAGAGTTTTTACTGTCCCTATTAAAATGTGAGCAACAACAACGAGATGAACGAACCCGTAATCTTTTGAGTCGGATGGCAGGATTCCCAGCACATAAAGAACTTAATACGTTCGATTTTAAGTTTGCAACGGGGATCCCCAAACAACACATACAGGAATTAAGCGCATTAACGTTTATTGAACGTAATGAAAATGTCGTGTTGCTTGGCCCAAGCGGTGTAGGCAAAACGCATTTAGCTATTGGGTTAGGATTAAAAGCAGTACAGGCCAAGAAGAAAACCCGCTTTACCACGGCAGCTGAACTGATGTTGCAACTCTCAACTGCCAAACGACAAAATAAGCTCAAACAATATCTATCACGTTCGGTGATGGCCCCGAAATTGTTGATTATCGATGAGATTGGATACCTGCCGTTTGGGCGAGAAGAAGCAAACCTGTTTTTCAATGTGATTGTCAAGCGTTATGAGCATGGCAGTGTCATATTGACGAGTAACTTATCATTTGGGCAATGGCCAAATGCTTTTGCTGATGACGCAACATTAACTGCCGCTATGCTTGATCGTTTACTTCATCATTCGCATGTACTGCAATTAAGCGGTGAAAGCTATCGATTGAAAGATAAGCGGCGCTCAGGAGCAATGACTGAGTAAAAGTGGATCAATTTTGATTGATCGGATTTAGCTAAAAAGTGGATCAGTTTTCGGTGATCGTTGACAACGGATGGTATGTTGGGTAGCCAAAGTAAAACGAGAGTGAGTATATTGGTAACCCCAATTAAACTGATTGCCGTGATTGCCTCGCATTTGACTGAGCGTATAAGCACCATTAAGCACACCAAAATTACCCAGTTTAATTAAGGAGCCAAAGCCACCTAGCGCCAATGAGGATGCTGCCTCCGCATGGGACTCTAATGTCAGCCAATCAGTAGCACCATAGTGGTAAGAACCACTGGCGGCTACCGGCCCGTAGGAAAAATTTTTGATGCCATAATCACGACGTAGTGCCCCGGCTGAAAATGCACCATCAGAAAGACCCGGTTTCAGCAAGGTACTGGCAACATAAAACGGTAAGGTGGTGGAAACCTGTCGGCCAAGGGCATCAGTGGTGACCAATACCGCTTCACCAGAGCCATTAATATAGGGGATATCGGTGATAGTAAAAGGGCCAGGTTGTAGCTGGCTATTACTGGATCGATAACCATTGATAAATAGGTCAACTGCGGTAGGGACGGCAGTTTTACCAGCAAAGGTCGGTAATGGGTAGGTAATAATATCGGGTCGGATAGAGAAGTCACGGGACAGTGACAGCCCACCCATTCTGACACTACTATTCCACACGAGTTTCGCACAAAACTAATTTGGGTACGCTAATAAAACACGGATTTGCTCAGTAATAGCACTTTTGATTACGTCCCAATTTTGTTGATAAAGGGTTATTTTTTCAGATATACGACGTTTATGTTGTTCAAACCACGCAGAAATAGCGAGAAAAATATGATTTCTTTGCGCTCGGCTCGTGCGAGCCTGACAGCGTTCAATACCACAGTTTTGTTTAACTTCTCGATGATAAACTTCAACAGACCAACGGGCATCCATGATAGATTGGACGTATTGACGGGTGGGATTCTCTTTGTTTGTTACTATGTAATCAATACGGCCGTTTTTGGCTGTAAATTTGAAAACGGTTACCCAACCATATCCTCGCAAGTGTATTGACGTTCCTTCTTCTGAGATGTCTAACTTGTTCAGTTGTTTGTTATGGTTAACAATCCTATTTTTCCTCAGCGTGGTTACCCAGATCCAACCATGAGAGCGAATTGATTTCAGGTTATCCAGGCTAGAATACCAAGCATCCATCACTACGGCTTCTGGCATGATCCCTCTTTTTTTAGCAAGAGTGAGCATTTCGGAAAAGTGCGTGTTTTTTGTTTTTCCATCAGAATCTTTATCATAAATAACCTGAGTTCGGGATAAGCATTATCAATTATACTTGAAGATACGTACCTGCAACAGGTATCTTTGGTTTAGATGGCATTAAACAATATGCAACCAGTCCGCCTAATAAATTCACTACAAAGTTAGCCGGAGAGCGATGTCGCGTATGCTCTATTTGACAAAGATTTTTTAACTCATCAAATACCGTTTCAATGACAGAACGATGACGCAAGATGGCTTTGTCGAAACAAGTCTGTTTAATAGGCTTCATTTTCTTCTTGATATTCGTTATAAGGCTAATTCCCATCGTTTTGAGTTGCTGTTTCAGTGAAGCCGATAAATACCCTTTATCTGCGTACAAACAACCAGAAAGATCCTTTGTCAGCTCAGGCAATGGTTTCCGATCATCGGTGTTTCCTGGTGTGAGTCGAAAACTGAGTATTTCCCCCAAATGATTGATAATTACATGAAGCTTGAAACCAAAGAACCAACCTGTTGAATTTTTTCCCCGTTCAGCTATCCCATTGAAGACTTTATGTCTGCGGATCCGTAAGTTATCACACACCGCTATCGGAGTAGAATCGGCAACCGATAGCCCCGTGCATTTTCCCTTAATTGACTCAAACAGTGCCGTTAACGCTAAGGCACTACGCGGAAGTAACTCTACACAGCGTGAATAGGATGGCAAGTTAGGAAATTCCTTCCGGAGATATAAGCGGACATAATAGAGATAAAATACCTTGAATTGCCTGAATCGGAGTTGATGAAACAACACAACCAGTGTCATCATTTCCGCCAACGAAAGCTGAGTAGACCGTCTACGACGCTTAGTACCGTTAGTCAGCAAATATTCATGCATTTTTGGCTCGAAGTCTTTGCAAAAATCATCCATCAGGCAATAAAGTTCAGTAAGATTTTCCATAATTGTTTAACAATGCTCTACTCTTTAACCAGACTGTTAGAGTATTTTAACAAAACAGGCTCATTCAACTATTTGAATATCAAGACTTTCTCTTTATTTCTTATCCCGAACTCAGGTTAAATAAGATAATTGATAGGAATTGATTCAACCTTCGTCAGATCATGCCAAAGCAAATTAACTAAACCTATGCCAGCAATAACCTCATGTTCATTACCTGAATATTGATAATGGACCATCACTATTTTTTTACTACGTGTTTTGGCAATCAATGTATCATCGGCAATTAGTACGCAAGGGCTTTTTTTGTCTATAGAAGGTTCAACTAATCGCCATAGGTCTTTAGGTCTAAAACATCTACTTTTTAGCCATCGGCTAACAGTGTTATGAGATAAAGGCGATGGGCTTACTTCTGATAACGCTAAACCAGAGTATCTTAAACTGCTTACTTGTAAGAATGTTTTATAGATATCTTTAATACATGGATAACCCGACAAAATATGAACACCCTGATTTTTTCTTGTTTTTAAATTTATACTTCTTTTTTGGAGATTGCGAAACTCGTGTTCCAGCTTAATGCGTTGCTAATCAAGTCGCCGACCGTCCAGCTTATAGCATGGTTTTCGTTTTCATTGGTGTAAGTGGTGTCATAACGAGTAAATCCCTGATTATCGTTATGCTGATCACTACCACCAATTTGCTGTTTAAATACCCCGGTGCTGGATAGGCTGCCAGCCATACTAAACAAGCGTAGTTCATTCCAGACAGAAATTTGTGAATGATTATGCTGAGTCCGGTTGGCGTAGATATCATAATTAAATAGCGCTCCCTGGCTACTAAGTCCCTGATAGCGGTGAGGGTTATTGCCAATCGTTAGGTTTTGCTGTGGCAACCAGCTGTCGGGAACTTGTAATAGTAGCCGTTGTTGGCTGCTGTCATAGCTGACTTGCACATCGGGCATGGTACTGACGTCAATTTGCGGTTGCGTTAGTTTCGCTACGGGCAAACCGGCTTTTTGTAAATCAGTGGCAGATAACCAGAAATGCAAAAAATGCCAATAAAATTATTGATTTTTTTAGCGAATTAATTTTTTTGACGCAACAGATTATTTTTATCAGGTAAACTTAAGTTATTATTTCACTCTGCTAATAAATAGTTATTAATTAATATAATATGCATTTTTTCTTAAATTAAGATTGGTGAAAATAAGCCGTATTTTGTTTCTAATTAATTGAAGCAAAAGTTATTTTTAAATACTTATCTGTCATGTTGAATTAGTCAGTAGGTTGTAAATAGCTTATTTTATGCGGTTAACCAGAGAGATTTTATATTTTTGAACAGAGAATTAAATTAATAGGGGTAGTTGCAGAAGTGATAGTAAATTAAATTTATATTTTAATTTTGTTTTTTTATTTTCATAAGTCGTAAAATTTTATCTTATCGCAATTTAATCAGTAATAATAATTCTTATCCCCAGCTATTTTGATAGGCTGGGGCGGAAGTCATAATTAATAACTGTCAGAATGGGTTTGAATTGATATGTTATTTAACATCATCAATCTCGTTAATAAATGTTAATTCATAGAGATTTTTGTCAGTTGAATAATCTTTAACTGACAAATATTCTTCAGATTCATAGCCAGATTCATCACTTGAATCTGGCAGGACAACAGTACTTTGGTCGATGGTGGATTCTTCAAACAACGGTTTATCAGACATTATTTCATCAAAATCTGATTCTAAACCATCAGATTGTAACCTTATATCAGCAAACTCTACTTCTGGTTTATCAAACTCAAATTCTGATCCTAAATTATAAAACTTTTCCCGCAAGGCTTTGTCATTTAAAAGAGAGCTAATTGGATTAGAAGTTAAACTATCATCAAAATATTCACCCGGTTGGTTTAGTGATAAGCCCCATAATCTATCAAGTGTTTTATCACCAATTTTAATTGCGCTAAGTTTTGTATTAACAATAGCGTGCTCTCGTTCGCTTAGGTAAGAAGCATCCTGGGTTATCGGATCATAAAAATCCATTTTCGCTTGTTGCAATATATTTATAAAGAAAGGCTCATTTTTGATTGTATATTGGCTGAAAAACAGCTCGCGCAAATTATTATAATTTTGGCCAGCGAAGGTATTTCTCCACGAGTTTCGCACCAATAAATAAACGCTCTATCTTTAAGTTTAATCTAGCATAATATATAAATAGACAGAATCTTATAAATCAAAAGCAACTTATTGTAATTTAATAAAATTTATGTGTTTTAGTAACTTGAAGATTAATCATCGATTTTAAGCCATTTCTAGTATTTTATACGCCTGTGCGAAACTCGTGTTCTCAAGAAATTGTTGCCTAATTCACCCGTTTTGCTAGAAAATATCAGTTGTTTATCATTTTTAAATAATGCAATAAATTCATTAGGTTTGTTACTATCTTTAACGCCAAGAAAATTATCTTTACTATAGCCACTGTCGTCTAATTTTTTTAGCAAACTATGTTGATTTTTTTCACTACCGCCTGAATATCTTCTAATAGAGAAATCTAATAGTTGCTTGGTATCGGGATTTTCGACAGAAAGTGCTTCCTCTAATTTCATACAGATATTTTTTACATGAAAATCAGCTAATTGTTCTCTCTCATTAATATTTTTTGTTTTTTCATAAATTTTATCACATTGATATAAGGTAAAGTTGCCTACTTTTAATTTATATCCCCAGTCGTCATTGGCATCTTTTGGGGTAATTTCTAGTTTAAATTGATTGTAATGTTTGGGAAGTGCCAGTTTTCTAAGTTGGATAAATTTTTCCAACCGAGCTGATTCGGGGTTGGAAACATCAGTATTTTTTACATCTTGAAGGGTTTCAAAAAGTTGTTCTATTTTTTGGCGTCTGACGCCACCTTTAAACCAATCCATTATGAAATCAATAAAATCGGATACGTTTTTTATTTTGGTTGCTTCATTTAAGCTATTAGCCCCCAAAATCTGATTAAACTTGCTATCACTAATTGTTAATGATGTTGTTTTTGGTAGAGAAAAGCTTATATCCATAATATCCTCAAAAAATCAGTTAAACCTTAGTGTTGGTTTTGATTATTTAATATAATCAGCAAAAACTTAGAATAAAATTATTAACATCTTCTAAATTATATGAATTGTAAAATTGTTATGTATTATAAAAATGATTTAATTTTTTTATATTCGATTATTTGGTTAAGCTATAACTATTGGTGATTATGCTTGTTGTTTTATTAAATTAAATTTATATGTTTAATATAATTTTATTTTTAATTAAAAATATTTTTTATATCTATTTTCGTAAATACAATCAAAAATATATTTATTAGTAAAATAAAAACCATTTAATAAAAGATAAGTTTTTAATTATTTTTTATTCAGTTAGATTTTTGTCTTTGATACAGAATATTATCTACTATTATTAAACTGTTATTTAAATTATTCACTAAATGGATTTAATGCCTCATTATAAATTTGTTTTTTTGTGACTAAAGACGTTAATGTATTTGTTATGCTGGAGACTTCTGGGTGACTTTTTTTAGTTGCAATTAATTTTTGCGGTAATTGTTTGCTATCATCAATAACATCAGTTTGCTCTAAAACGCCATGATTGATATTTTCTAAAAATGCCGCCTTTTCTTTTTTATTAAGGTTTTGCGTGATAGTACTAATTTTACATGTTGGGCAAAGGGATTTTATTATATTTTCAATACATACACTATTAGCTGGTACATTTTCTAATTTAGTTATTAGGCTTTCATAAAATTCTTTTATTAATTCATTTCTTTTTTCACGGCTATCAAGTTTAGTTTTAGAAGTTAAATTTAATTTAACATATCTTATATTGGTATCGTAATAAATATTTTTATCATCGCCGCTGGCTGGGCTTAATAAAAAAACTTGCTTAGAAGGGGAAACAATACCTAATATTAAATGTTTTTTATTAGTAAAATTATTTTTTTTCTCAATAAAAGATAAACTAGTATAGCCCTCTTGATAGGTTTCTCTCAGTTTAGCACCAATACTTTTTTGGTTATATATTATTGGTTCATTAGGATTATTTATTTTTAACACAACGCCATTATGTTCTTTATTATTTATATTATCATCTAATTTTTGCTTTATATTTTTGGCTATAGTCAAAAGAGATTCATCTTTATAAGTATAATCATATTCATGTGCCAAAATATCACTCACTAAAAGTTTTTTTATTTCCTCAAAAGTTTTATTAACATAAGATTTACTTTCATTATATTGACCCAAGTGAAAAGCACGAACTTTTTTATATTCGATAATAGTTTCGTATCTGTTTTCGTTATTAGAAAATCTTTGTGTTAATTTTAGTCTTTCACCTTTAGGTAAAGATATGAATATTACTTTTTCTTCAGATTGCTGATTTTCAATACTGTTGAGGGAAGATAATAAATTTTTAGTTATTGCAATACATTCAGCTCTTGATTTTTCTTTTCTATGATCTTCAATTAAATGTATTACAACATGGCTTATCCTTAATGTTATTATTGATAATAATAATTCACTTTTGTCACTAAAACTAACATAATTTTCAGGGTCATTAATGATATTATTTATAATACTTGAATTGTTATTATTAATAAGTTTTAGTTCGGTAGATAAAGCGCGATCTATAATCATAATTTTTCCCTAAATTTATATGACTATAGGATATTATCAATATTTATTATCAGAGATCAATTAAATATATATAATGATTATATATATAGACAAATTAACTATATTTTTGGAATATTCAGAGATATGTTTGAATAAACATATGATCGTCAAAATATATCTTTAAATATTCTCTGTCTTTATAGTATTTTATTTTTCATATTTTAGCTGATAAAAACATTTCGATATCAGTGAAAATTTCATCCCACTCTTGCTGATCAATATTCATGAATCCGAAAGCACGTAAAATAAATGCCCCCTCTGTAGCAAAAAAGACAAGCCGAGCACGTCTCCCCACTTCGGTTGAAGTATCTAACTTAGCGATACGTTCACGATACCACTCACGAGTACTACACGAGTTTCGCACAGGCCTATAAAATTCTAGAAATGGCTTGAAAGTAATGATTAATCTGCAAGTTACTGAAATGCATAAATTCACTTAATTTACAATAAGTTATATTTAATTTATAAGGTTTTATCTATTTACATATTATGCTGAATTAAACTTAAAAATAGAGCGTTTTTTTATTGGTGCGAAACTCGTGTACTATTAAGATATTCTGGTGTTTGCAGTAATGTAGCCATTAAACCTGCACCTTTAGTGTTAGATGCTTGCTCAAAATGGTAGGTTGCTTTCATGTGCGCTATTACCCGATTTTCGGCTGAACTATCCTGCGTAAATTGTTGAAAAAAGATTTCATTGTAGGCTTTTTCCCAGCGATCAAACATTGCATCAATCAGCGCTTCTTTATTACCGAAACAATACTGAACCCCTCCTTTGGAAATTCCCATTGCTTTTGCCACTGCATCGATAGTTAGTGCGCTGACACCCTGTTGGTGCACAATATTTTCGGCTACATCTAAATACCTTATCTCTATCTATACTTCTTTTACGCCCCATTAAATAAAACCTCTTTTAAAATACATACGTATGGATTAATATCGTAAGCTTAACGTTAACATTATGGCAGATAAACATACTACATATTTTTTTCTAAATAGAGATATTTTATGGTTAATACTCATGATAATCGCAGATGGATTGCGCTCCTTTTAATTTCTAGTGCTCTTTTCTTAATTGTCATTGATATGACAGTGCTTTATACAGCATTGCCGACTTTAACCCATGAACTCCATGCCAACGCATCTGAGAAATTGTGGATTATCAATGCTTATCCATTGGTGGTTGCTGGATTATTGCCAGCCGCGGGTATGCTTAGTGATCGCATTGGTCATAAAAAAATGCTGATCAGCGGTTTACCACTTTTTGCATTAGCTTCAGTTTGTGCTGCATTCTCGCCTAATGCAGAAAGTTTGATTGCTGCTAGAGTCTTTTTGGCGCTAGGTGCCGCGATGATGATGCCAGCAACTTTATCAATTGTTCGTCATATTTTTACTGACACGGGTTTCGCACAGGCGTATAAAATACTAGAAATGGCTTAAAATCGATGATTAATCTTCAAGTTACTAAAACACATAAATTTTATTAAATTACAATAAGTTGCTTTTGATTTATAAGATTCTGTCTATTTATATATTATGCTGGATTAAACTTAAAGATAGAGCGTTTATTTATTGGTGCGAAACTCGTGACTGAGCCTCAAGAACGATCACTGGCGATTGGTATCTGGTCAGCGGTTGCTGCTGGTGGCGCTGCGGTTGGACCTTTAGTAGGTGGTTTATTACTGGAATATTTTTGGTGGGGATCGGTATTTTTAATTAATGTGCCTGTTGTTATGTTGGTGCTACCTTTTTCAGTGAGTTTGATCCCAAGCTGTGGTGGAACAAACAAACGTGCTATTGATTTTTTAGGCTCATTATTAATTTTAGTCGGTTTAGTTGGGCTGATTTATGCATTAAAAGAGTTAAGCAACCCCAATTTTTCTTTACTTGAATTTTGTGTTGCTGCCTTGATTGGCCTTATCTTTATGCTGTTTTTGGTATTACGCCAGCGCAAACAATCGCAACCGATAATTGATTTTTCTTTATTCAGTAATCGACTGTTTTCAGCGGGAGTAATTATCGCCGTTATTACTATGAGTGTAATTGTTGGCATTGAATTAGTTTTAAGTCAACGCTTACAGTTAGTACTTGGTTTCACACCATTACAAGCTGCGCTTTGTATCCTTCCAATACCAATTGGTTCCGTGCTTGCATCACCATTGACCGGTTTACTGTTACCTCGTTTTGGCGAGAGATTAACGACCGTGGTAGGTTTTATATTAACGCTGGTTGGGGTAATAGGGATGATCCTGTTCTATCAGAGCGCTATTACTTTGTTGTTGATTAATTTATTTATGATTGGTATCAGTGTGGGAATGGCATTTACCGCTGCATCTACCACGATTATGCTCAATGCGCCTGATGAAAAGTCCGGTATGGCAGCTTCTATTGAAGACGTTGCTTATGAGCTGGGTAGTGTATTAGGCGTTACCATATTGGGCGGCATGATGACGGCAATTTATAGTTATACTCTTTTTGTTCCCGAACAGCTAACAATTGATGCACGAGTTTATGACAGTATAGATGAAGCATTAAGCACGGCATCAACGATGGATAAAGATCAGGTTCAGATATTGATAATGGAAGCGAGTAAAGCCTTTGATACTTCTTTTGTTGTTGTTTTTATTACCATTGTTTGCATATTGTTAGTTAGCACTGTGATTTTACAACGTATGTTGCGCCCTTTAATCAAAAAATCATGATGATATGAATTTTTGGGCTGTTTTAGATCTTACAAGAAGTTTTAGTGATTGTTTTTTGTAAAGCTAGTTGTTGGCGTTGTTCTATCTCAGGGATAGTGAGCTGATCCTAACATTCTATTACTGAAAATATAACCTGTTAGAGGTAAATTAGAGATGGAGTTACAGTCATTGCAGTTTTTTAAAAATTTGTCTGATGAAACAAGATTTAGGATCGTAGTTCTTTTGCGAGAAATGGGGGAGCTTTGTGTTTATCATCTTTGTATTGCACTTGAGCAACCCCAAACTAAAATATCTCGTCATTTAGCCATGTTAAAAAAGAGTGGGTTGCTACAAAATCGTAAGGAAGGGAAATGGGTTTTTTATCGACTTTCTTCTCAGATTTCTCCATGGGTTATGCAAATTATTGAGTCTGTATGGTCAAATCAACACCAACTGATCGACTTAATGGCTAAAAAATTGATACCAGAAAATTTGCCTGCACGGAGTGTTAATTTCTCACTTTAGCACGAGTTTCGCACAAAACTAATTTGGGTACGCTAATAAAACACGGATTTGCTCAGTAATAGCACTTTTGATTACGTCCCAATTTTGTTGATAAAGGGTTATTTTTTCAGATATAAGACGTTTATGTTGTTCAAACCACGCAGAAATAGCGAGAAAAATATGATTTCTTTGCGCTCGGCTCGTGCGAGCCTGACAGCGTTCAATACCACAGTTTTGTTTAACTTCTCGATGATAAACTTCAACAGACCAACGGGCATCCATGATAGATTTGAGGTATTGACGGGTGGGATTCTCTTTGTTTGTTACTATGTACACGAGTTTCGCACCAATAAATAAACGCTCTATCTTTAAGTTTAATCCAGCATAATATATAAATAGACAGAATCTTATAAATCAAAAGCAACTTATTGTAATTTAATAAAATTTATGTGTTTTAGTAACTTGAAGATTAATCATCGATTTTAAGCCATTTCTAGTATTTTATACGCCTGTGCGAAACTCGTGTATGTAATCAATACGGCCGTTTTTGGCTGTAAATTTGAAAACGGTGACCCAACCATATCCTCGCAAGTGTATTGACGTTCCTTCTTCTGAGATGTCTAACTTGTTCAGTTGTTTGTTATGGTTAACAATCCTATTTTTCCTCAGCGTGTTTACCCAGATCCAACCATGAGAGCGAATTGATTTCAGGTTATCCAGGCTAGAATACCAAGCATCCATCACTACGGCTTCTGGCATGATCCCTCTTTTTTTAGCAAGAGTGAGCATTTCGGAAAAGTGCGTGTTTTTTGTTTTTCCATCAGAATCTTTATCATAAATACGATAATTGATAGGAATTGATTCAACCTTCGTCAGATCATGCCAAAGCAAATTAACTAAACCTATGCCAGCAATAACATCATGTTCATTACCTGAATATTGATAATGGACCATCTCTATTTTTTTACTACGTGTTTTGGCAATCAATGTATCATCGGCAATTAGTACGCAAGGGCTTTTTTTGTCTATAGAAGGTTCAACTAATCGCCATAGGTCTTTAGGTCTAAAACATCTACTTTTTAGCCATCGGCTAACAGTGTCATGAGATAAAGGCGATGGGCTTACTTCTGATAACGCTAAACCAGAGTATCTTAAACTGCTTACTTGTAAGAATGTTTTATAGATATCTTTAATACATGGATAACCCGACAAAATATGAACACCCTGATTTTTTCTTGTTTTTAAATTTATACTTCTTTTTTGGAGATTGCGAAACTCGTGTCTAGAATAAAACGCAATAGCGTGCAATGTGAGCAACCTTTTATTTATCTATTTGTTACTAATCAGAATAATTTAGTATTCCGATTAGTAATTTTTTAAATAATTTTTAATTTTGCTAAACACTGTAAAGTCAATGATTCGCGTTTTGACACTGCTTTATCATCTGAGATCGCGACATTAAGGGCAAAAGTTTTTATTTTACCGTCAGCGTTTTCCACCCATCCGACATACCAGCCGGTACGCTCACCATTAATATTGGCTAAGCCACTTTTAGCATAAATTTTAATATTGGCAGTCTGTTTGATAAGTAGCATATTAGCTACTTCACTTTGAATGGTTTTATCAATAGGTAATTGTTTAGTGGCTAACTTATAGATAAATTGGGCTTGTTCTTGCGGGCTAATTTTTAATGGGCCGTCTAACCAAAATTTGGTAACATCATTGCCTATTTTTCTATTACCGTAGTGCAAACGATAAAGTTCTTTTTTCATTATTGCCAGACCCGTACGTTTTGCAATCTCTTGATGTATAAGAAATTAATACCAGAAAAGGTTACTAATTAACCTATGCCCTGATGAACCCATTTTTATTTTTTCTAAGTTTTGCCAGAATTATTTTTGAAGGTTGAGATAAAAAACAGAATAAAGGGTTAAGGAACGATTAATTATTAATCAGTTTTGAACAAAAGATAGATCTACCCTATAGTGAGTTTTTATTGCCACCGCAAACGTGCCAATTCATCGTGACGAGCCATAAGCTCTTTAAGCTTCAATCCAAAATTCATTCCTGCGAAGAGTAATTCTTTCCCGCATAAGAGACAAGCCAGTGGATCGACTTTAAAGACATGTCGATACATGTTTCGAAAGGTGATTTTTTTAGCGGATTTTTTATCCTACTGGATTAACGGATAAACAACCTCTGTTAACATTTTTCGCATTGGGGCTGATGGACTTAAAAAACCGTAATAGCGGATCATGTGAAACCATTTTTGAGGTACATGAGACTCAAACCGGGTAATCAATTCGTCGGATGTTATGACCTCTTCTTCCTGTTTTTTGTGCGGTGACTCTTATAGCGTAACGTGATGTTATCTTCACCGGCATAATGTTTTAAACGACTAAGCGGGACAGGGGCTTTCTTTAGATAAAATCCGAGATAAAGGGTGACATGGGTGATATTGTGTCACCGATCATGCAAAACTGATCCACTAACGATCATCTAAAACTGATCCACTTGGTATTATTCGCACATTTTTGTACGGATAATTTATGTTAACCAAGGAGATATTTGTGGATATTCATGTTCGCTTTGCACAAGGACAAAGCCTTCGAAAAATTGCCCGTGAATTGGGCATATCCCGTAACACCGTAAAACATCATTTACAACAACAGACAATGCCAACTTATGCTAAAAGAAGTCAACAACCGACTAAATTAGCACCCTTTAAACCTTATTTGCTTCATCGAATTGAACTGGCTAAACCTGATTGGATCCCTGCAACAGTCTTATTTGATGAAGTAGTTGAAAGCGGCTATCAAGGCGGTATTGCTCAATTACGCCGATTTGTTTGTCAATTTAAACCAAGCATTGTTCCCGAAGCTGTCGTCCGTTTTGAAACACAGCCAGGTCAACAAATGCAAATCGACTTCACCAGCATCCGGCGAGGTAAAAAATCACTAAAAGCGTTTGGTGCAACGCTAGGCTATTCGCGTGCCAGTTATGTAAAGTTCTTTGATAATGAACGAGCAGAATCCTGGCAACAAGGTTTACGAGAAGCTTTCGACTATTTTGGTGGTGTACCACAGGAAATATTGTGTGATAACGCAAAATCCCTCATCATCGAACGGGATGCTTATGCAGAAGGTGAACATAAATTACATGTCGAAATGCTTCAAATGTCGAAAGATTACGGGTTTAAATTGTGTGCTTGCAAGCCCTACAGGGCAAAAACTAAAGGGAAAGTAGAGCGCTTTAACCACTATTTAAAAAACAGCTTTATCGTACCATTAAATACCGACCTTCGTGCTCATAATCTTGAACTGGATATTGAGATAGCTAATGCAAGAGTGGGGCCCTGGTTACAACGCGTTGCCCATCAGCGGATTCATGGAACAACGTTAGAGAAGCCAGCAGATAGACTAGCTAAGGAAGTTAAGTATCTTCTACCCTTACCAGCAAGGGTTTGCCAATCTATCCCGCAGACTGATACGCTTAATATCCGTATCGTACCGCCCCTTGAATCTGTCAGTTTGCAACACTCAATCAGCGTATACGAAGCATTGCTGGGAGGTGAACATGTTATTGCATGAACAAATTGAACACCTGTGTGAGTCATTGAAATTAAATTCTATTCCGACTCATTGGTCATCACTTGCCGAACAATGCATTGCCCAAGACAAAAGCTACGGAGAGTTTTTACTGTCCCTATTAAAATGTGAGCAACAACAACGAGATGAACGAACCCGTAATCTTTTGAGTCGGATGGCAGGATTCCCAGCACATAAAGAACTTAATACGTTCGATTTTAAGTTTGCAACGGGGATCCCCAAACAACACATACAGGAATTAAGCGCATTAACGTTTATTGAACGTAATGAAAATGTCGTGTTGCTTGGCCCAAGCGGTGTAGGCAAAACGCATTTAGCTATTGGGTTAGGATTAAAAGCAGTACAGGCCAAGAAGAAAACCCGCTTTACCACGGCAGCTGAACTGATGTTGCAACTCTCAACTGCCAAACGACAAAATAAGCTCAAACAATATCTATCACGTTCGGTGATGGCCCCGAAATTGTTGATTATCGATGAGATTGGATACCTGCCGTTTGGGCGAGAAGAAGCAAACCTGTTTTTCAATGTGATTGCCAAGCGTTATGAGCATGGCAGTGTCATATTGACGAGTAACTTATCATTTGGGCAATGGCCAAATGCTTTTGCTGATGACGCAACATTAACTGCCGCTATGCTTGATCGTTTACTTCATCATTCGCATGTACTGCAATTAAGCGGTGAAAGCTATCGATTGAAAGATAAGCGGCGCTCAGGAGCAATGACTGAGTAAAAGTGGATCAATTTTGATTGATCGGATTTAGCTAAAAAGTGGATCAGTTTTCGGTGATCGTTGACAATATTGGAAAGGATATCACGAGTTTCGCACCAATAAAAAAACGCTCTATTTTTAAGTTTAATTCAGCATAATATGTAAATAGATAAAACCTTATAAATTAAATATAACTTATTGTAAATTAAGTGAATTTATGCATTTCAGTAACTTGCAGATTAATCATTACTTTTAAGCCATTTCTAGAATTTTATAGGCCTGTGCGAAACTCGTGGATATTAGAGAGATTGATATTCCAGCCACGTTTGTAGTGAGTGTTAAGTAGGCGATTCCAAGAAAATTTGCTTCGTCCTTCACATTTAAGCTCATCAGGAATCGTCAGGGTGTAATAATGTTTTCTCAACGATTCGGTTATCCGATGTCGCCACATAGTCATGACGTTTTCGCGATAAAAGCTCATATCTCGCCAGGTGTTATTTTTAGTGACCCCGCCGGCTGTGGTTGAAAGATGAATATGTGTATGCCATTTTTGGTCACGTCCCCAAGTGTGGATGGCAGTGAAAATGCCGGGGGTGATATTGAGATCACGGCAGATAGTTAATACCACATCAGCGGCTAATCGATTCATTTCACCGAGCAGCCACCGATTGACGCGAATAATAGGCCAATATTCACCAGGCATGGTAAAAGTAATGTGTTGCCAAGGGACTTTAGGTAACCAGGCCAGCGTATTGTTAATCCATTGTAGGCAAGCTTTTACGCCGCAATGAGGGCAGCTTCGGCTTTTGCAGGTAAATTTAACCCGCTTCTCATGATTACATTCAGGGTCAGGGCATCGCCAAATTGACCATCCCATAAGCGAAGTGCCGCAAGCCATAATCTTTACCATGGTTTGCATCACAACTGGGCGAACGGTATTAGGCGGTTGACGGTTAAGCCAATTGAGCCAGCGTTGACCAAATTGAAAAACATGACTAAAACGCGGTGACATAAAAGCAACTGTCTTGAACAGTATATTTATGGAGCAACGTTATGATACGACTCATCCCATTCTTGGTTCTTTCTGAGAATCGCATTCAGGATAGTCAGCAGTTTGCGCATACAGGCAACCAGCGCCACTTTTTTGGCTTTTCCTGCTGCAACCAGCCGTGTGTAAAATGCTTTTATCACCGGATTGAAACGAGTTGCAACCAGTGCAGCCATGTACAAAGAGGTTCGAACTCCGGCCCGACCGCCAAAAATGGTTCGTCGGCCACGCATGGTTCCCGAGTCTCTATTAACAGGAGCTACCCCAACCAGTGCACTGATCTCCCTGCGCGAGAGTTTCCCTAACTCAGGGACTTCTGCCAGCAATGTAGCAGCAGTCATCATACCAATGCCTTTGATAGTACTTAGCCGCTCTGCAAGCTCGTTGAAATGATCCGTAATATGCTTATGCATATCCTCGTCAATCCGTTTAAGTTCATTTTCTAGTGCATTGATGATGTTACTGATGCTTTTTCTGTTTTGCGGGTGAGATGGATGCATCCGGTTTCTTTCAGCTACAAGCATTGCAATCAGCTGGCGTCTGCGCACCACCATAGCAGCAAGAATCTGACGCTCTGCATCGGGAATAGCCTGGATAAAACGTGACCGCTCAGGATGGCGGTTAATGACATCAGCCATCTGAGCTAAAACTCTGGCATCTATTCTATCAGTCTTTGCCAGATAGCCCATGGATCGAGCAAAGTCTCTGGCTTGCCTGGGATTGATAACGGAAACATCAAAACCTTCAGCCTGAAGAGCGCATACAATCGCTGCCTCGAGACCACCTGTAGCTTCCATCAGAATCAAGGCTATGTTGTTCTTTTTCAGTTGATAAATGATGGTATCGAACCCGTCAGGGTTATTGCTGACTCTGAACTGCTCAATGTTATTGGTGCCTGCAATATCCAATGAAGCTTTAGAAACATCAATTCCTACACAAATTGGATTTAGCTGACTCATATTACCCATCCTTGCAAATACGTTATGAATTACGGACAACTGTTCGGGTTTCAGATGAGTGGCTAAGTGTATGCATCATTCGCTTTGCTACGGGCTATAAACCCCAGGGACAATCGGATTACATACACCTTGCCAAATCTAATCGCTATTATTATAACCAAATTTCAAGATACAAGGGACTAAAAGGTTGAGAAAATAGAGTTGAGGTTATATCAGTACTAACGAGCAATGACAAGTCGTCGTCGGAGGCACCATCTTGGCTGATCTCTTTTGCTAGAGGTTGTATATTTTCAGGCAAATCACCTGCTCCATGGGTAGAGCATACAATTAACCAAATACCTTTTGTTGGTAGCTCTTTTAACGATGGGCCGTATGTGACTTCAGTGTCAAAGCCATATTTCTCCAATATTTCAGCGATATGCTCAGCAACATATTCAGCGCTGCCCATAGTGCTACCTGTAATCAATGTTACTTTTGTCCACGAGTTTCGCAATCTCCAAAAAAGAAGTATAAACACGAGTTTCGCACGGGCATATAAAATTCTAGAAATGGCTTCAGAACAATAATTAATCTGTAACTTGCTAAGACGTATAAATTTACTTAAATTACAATAAGTTATTTTTAATTTATGAGATTTTTTCTATTTATATATTATGCTGAATTAAACTTAAAAATAGAGCGTTTTTTTATTGGTGCGAAACTCGTGATAAATTTAAAAACAAGAAAAAATCAGGGTGTTCATATTTTGTCGGGTTATCCATGTATTAAAGATATCTATAAAACATTCTTACAAGTAAGCAGTTTAAGATACTCTGGTTTAGCGTTATCAGAAGTAAGCCCATCGCCTTTATCTCATGACACTGTTAGCCGATGGCTAAAAAGTAGATGTTTTAGACCTAAAGACCTATGGCGATTAGTTGAACCTTCTATAGACAAAAAAAGCCCTTGCGTACTAATTGCCGATGATACATTGATTGCCAAAACACGTAGTAAAAAAATAGTGATGGTCCATTATCAATATTCAGGTAATGAACATGATCACGAGTTTCGCACGGGCATATAAAATTCTAGAAATGGCTTCAGAACAATAATTAATCTGTAACTTGCTAAGACGTATAAATTTACTTAAATTACAATAAGTTATTTTTAATTTATGAGATTTTTTCTATTTATATATTATGCTGAATTAAACTTAAAAATAGAGCGTTTTTTTATTGGTGCGAAACTCGTGATGATGTTATTGCTGGCATAGGTTTAGTTAACACGAGTTTCGCACAGGCCTATAAAATTCTAGAAATGGCTTAAAAGTAATGATTAATCTGCAAGTTACTGAAATGCATAAATTTACTTAATTTACAATAAGTTATATTTAATTTATAAGGTTTTATCTATTTATATATTATGCTGAATTAAACTTAAAAATAGAGCGTTTTTTTATTGGTGCGAAACTCGTGGTTAATTTGCTTTGGCATGATCTCACGAAGGTTGAATCAATTCCTATCAATTATCGGATTTATGATAAAGATTCTGATGGAAAAACAAAAAACACGCACTTTTCCGAAATGCTCACTCTTGCTAAAAAAAGAGGGATCATGCCAGAAGCCGTAGTGATGGATGCTTGGTATTCTAGCCTGGATAACCTGAAATCAATTCGCTCTCATGGTTGGATCTGGGTAACCACGCTGAGGAAAAATAGGATTGTTAACCATAACAAACAACTGAACAAGTTAGACATCTCAGAAGAAGGAACGTCAATACACTTGCGAGGATATGGTTGGGTAACCGTTTTCAAATTTACAGCCAAAAACGGCCGTATTGATTACATAGTAACAAACAAAGAGAATCCCACCCGTCAATACCTCAAATCTATCATGGATGCCCGTTGGTCTGTTGAAGTTTATCATCGAGAAGTTAAACAAAACTGTGGTATTGAACGCTGTCAGGCTCGCACGAGCCGAGCGCAAAGAAATCATATTTTTCTCGCTATTTCTGCGTGGTTTGAACAACATAAACGTCGTATATCTGAAAAAATAACCCTTTATCAACAAAATTGGGACGTAATCAAAAGTGCTATTACTGAGCAAATCCCTGTTTTATTAGCGTACCCAAATTAGTTTTGTGCGAAACTCGTGTTGTCATGATGAACCCCATTATTTAAAACAATGCCTATTGTATGCTGTGAATGAGTTGGGATCTACCTGTGGATAATATGGTTATTCCATTTTTATGGATTGATAGTACGCATTATTGGATTTTGTAAAGAGATCAAGGTTTCAGTAGATTGGATCTCATCAATTGTCTGTATCTTATTAATAAGTACGTCTTGTAATGTATCAATGGATCGACACATTACCTTGATAAATATACTATATTGTCCAGTTGTATAGTAAACTTCGACCACCTCGTCTAATTCATCAAGTTTTTTCAGCGCAGTATGGTAGTCTTTCGCGCTTTTTAAAATAATGCCAATAAAGCAACAGACATCAAAACCTAGTTGCTTCACATTAATATCTACACGTGTTCCTACAATAATCCCAGCTTGTTTCATTTTTTCGACTCGGACATGTATTGTACCAGGACTTACGGCAAATTTTTTAGCTATTTCAGCGTAGGGGATCCGTGCATTTCTCAGTAACTCATTAAGTATGTCACGATCCAGATTATCGATTTGATAATTTTCAACCATTTTAAAACACCATTTTTAACGATTATTTATTTTAAAGGCTTTATTTTGAATATTATAAATCATAATGACTTTTTATTATTAAGTATATTGAATTTATGACCAGTTTTATTGCTTAATCTATATAACAAAGCAAATAATGCTACAGATTATGGGGTAAAAAAAATGGAAAAGTCATTCATCGAAAAACAACAACAAATTAGTTTTGTTAAATCTTATTTTTCGCGTTTATTAGAAAAAGAATTAGCTTTAATTGAAGTTCAAGCACCTATTTTAAGTAGTCTCGGTGATGGGATTCAAGATAACCTGTCAGGCCATGAAAAAGCAGTACAAGTCAAAGTAAAATCGATGCCAGATTCTGTTTTTGAAGTTGTACATTCATTGGCTAAATGGAAACGTAAAACGTTAGGTCGTTTTGATTTTAAACCCGGACAAGGGCTTTATACCCATATGAAAGCATTGCGTCCTGATGAAGATCGTCTGACACCTATTCATTCTGTATTTGTAGATCAGTGGGATTGGGAAAAAGTAATGCTTAAGGATGAGCGCTCTCTTGATTATTTAAAACAGACGGTCATTAAAATTTATCAAGCAATAAAAGAAACAGAAAAAGCGGTTAGTACAGAATGTGGTTTAGCACCATTTTTACCTGAGCAAATTCATTTTGTTCATAGTGAAGAATTATTACAACGCTACCCTGATCTTGATGCTAAAGGAAGAGAACGTGAAATAGCTAAAGAATTAGGTGCAGTTTTTCTTATTGGTATTGGCGGAAAACTATCGCATGGCCTTGCTCACGATGTACGTGCTCCTGATTATGATGATTGGACAACACCTAACAGTGAGGGTTATGCCGGTTTAAACGGTGATATTATTGTTTGGAACCCTATATTGCAGGATGCATTTGAAATTTCTTCTATGGGCATCCGTGTTGATACAGAAGCGCTTACAAACCAATTAGCAATTACCGGTGATGAAGATAGAATGTCTTTTGAATGGCATCAAGCATTGGTAAAAGATCAAATGCCACAAACAATAGGTGGTGGGATTGGACAATCTCGTTTAGTGATGTTATTACTTCAGAAAAAGCATATTGGCCAAGTTCAATGTAGTGTATGGTCGCCGGAAAGCCATGCAGTTATTGCGGATATGTTGTAATTAGTTCCAATAGCGTAATAATCGACTTTTTAGCCCGGTATCAAAGTGCCAGATATAATCGAAAATATTTAGGATACCGGGTTTTCCATATTTAGATAATGTAACAGCGTGAAAACGATGCTGTTGCGTTTGATGAACTTTTATTCTTTTTACTAAATTATCAGGTAACCGTTGAGCAATAAAATCTGAAATCACAACCACATCTGAATCTTTCCATTGCTGTTGTTGCATTTTTTCTAAACATTTATTTAAACAGGCAGCCAAATCGGTTCCCCCACTAAATGTTTGATTAAGAAATTGCATTAATTGCTCTAATCCATCATTGCTTAATAAATCATAATCAATAACTTCCATTGAAAATAAAATAATGTGACACTGACGGTTGTCACTCATGGCTATTTTCATTAAAGCGAGGCAGAAAGCTTTAGCACAATTTTCATTAAATTTTCCCATTGAACCTGAAGTGTCTATACATACAATAAATGGCCCTTTTGGTTGTTGTTCATCGTGATGTTTGACCGTTGGACGTAATATTTTTCGTTGCTGCCAATTATCGCCTTGTAACCGGTAGGTAAATAACTGTTTTTCCACTAATTTACGATAAAATTCAAATTCGAGTTCTTCTAATCCCAGCAATGCTAATTCACTAGGTAGAAGACGTAAAATATCATTACCGTGGTTTATCCCTCTAATTTGCTCGGGTAATTGGTCAGGGATTTTTTCCAATGAGATTATTGATTCTAATATTTGCTGCTGTTTTTGTTGAGATTTCAACGAATTGCTTCTGCCTAAAAGTTCTGCTAATTTTTCTAATTCAGGTTGTTGTTGTAAAAAATGGCTATACTGAATTAATAATTGAATATTATTGCAGGATTGGGTTAAAGCGCCTTTACTCATATCCCATAATTTACCAGCAGACTGATTATTTTGATTAAACATTTCTGTTAAATTTCCAGTTAATTTCAATTGTTGCTCTAATTCAGCCAATAACTGTTCTTTTTCTTGCTCTAATAATAATTTATTAAACGTTGTTACTTCAAAAATAAGATTAAGGCGCCAGCGTTGAATAAATAGAGATTGTCCAGCGGAATCATGAGATATTTTTCCCAGTAAATAATGCGCTTCTTGCTCAAAAGAAGAATCTATTTCTGTTAATTTATTAATAGTTATCGGAAGATTGCTAAAAAATTTTGTAGTAACAAGGGCCAAATTTTGCTGATAAAGTGCAAATTCTTCGGTTAATTTTATGGGCACCAAGGTCTCTTGCAATTTGTGATATAAATTTTTTTCCATGCTAAAAGATCTCTTAATAATATATTTTTAAGATTAGGGTACTTCTCAAAAAAAATGACTAACACGAGTTTCGCACGGGCATATAAAATTCTAGAAATGGCTTCAGAACAATAATTAATCTGTAACTTGCTAAGACGTATAAATTTACTTAAATTACAATAAGTTATTTTTAATTTATGAGATTTTTTCTATTTATATATTATGCTGAATTAAACTTAAAAATAGAGCGTTTTTTTATTGGTGCGAAACTCGTGACTAATTGAGGTGTGGCCAGTAATGTTAATACAATCTCTTCTATTATCTCCATTTCATTAATGGAGAGTAACATATCAATCGTTGTGAGATTCAACATAGATTATTAGCTCATCATCTGCGTTCTTAATTGAGATAATTTATTTGTTAGAGTTAAAAAACTTTGTTCAATAGTTGCTAGACAATGATTTTCAATAAAAAAACAAGGTTGGTGGTGACTAAATAAAGATTTTTGCTGTTGAATTAAATGATTAAGTTGTTCGAGCTTTTCCAGCCATTTATTATCTAATTTATTTTCATCTATTTTTTCGTATAAATAAAGTGTTGATGGCTTTCTACTTGCATCCAGCACTTGCAATTGATTTTTGCTATTAACTTGTGCTGAAATTAATTGAGCATAACCAATATGAGCCTGTACATAAATTTGTGTAATTGCCTGATTTTGATATGTTCAATCCAGCATCAAATGAAGGTTAATTTATGGACGAAAAACAATTGCAGGCTCTGGCTAATAAATTGGCCAAAAATCTCAAAACCCCTGACGATCTCAGCCAGTTCGATCGTCTGCTGAAGAAAATCAGCGTTGAGGCGACTCTCAACGCCGAAATGTCCCATCATCTGGGCTACGATAAAAATCAGCCCAAACCGGGTGCCAACTCCCGCAACGGCTATTTATAGCGCGGCAAATCATTTGATACCGAAAGGCAAAATATTTGATACGCTCAAAAAACACACAAAGGAAAGTTATTTGATACTAACTGCGGTATCGAGGTAAATATTTTAACCTGAGTTCGGGATAAGAAATAAAGAGAAAGTCTTGATATTCAAATAGTTGAATGAGCCTGTTTTGTTAAAATACTCTAACAGTCTGGTTAAAGAGTAGAGCATTGTTAAACAATTATGGAAAATCTTACTGAACTTTATTGCCTGATGGATGATTTTTGCAAAGACTTCGAGCCAAAAATGCATGAATATTTGCTGACTAACGGTACTAAGCGTCGTAGACGGTCTACTCAGCTTTCGTTGGCGGAAATGATGACACTGGTTGTGTTGTTTCATCAACTCCGATTCAGGCAATTCAAGGTATTTTATCTCTATTATGTCCGCTTATATCTCCGGAAGGAATTTCCTAACTTGCCATCCTATTCACGCTGTGTAGAGTTACTTCCGCGTAGTGCCTTAGCGTTAACGGCACTGTTTGAGTCAATTAAGGGAAAATGCACGGGGCTATCGGTTGCCGATTCTACTCCGATAGCAGTGTGTGATAACTTACGGATCCGCAGGCATAAAGTCTTCAATGGGATAGCTGAACGGGGAAAAAATTCAACAGGTTGGTTCTTTGGTTTCAAGCTTCATATAATTATCAATCATTTGGGGGAAATACTCAGTTTTCGACTCACACCAGGAAACACCGATGATCGGAAACCATTGCCTGAGCTGACAAAGGATCTTTCTGGTTGTTTGTACGCAGATAAAGGGTATTTATCGGCTTCACTGAAACAGCAACTCAAAACGATGGGAATTAACCTTATAACGAATATCAAGAAGAAAATGAAGCCTATTAAACAGACTTGTTTCGACAAAGCCATCTTGCGTCATCGTTCTGTCATTGAAACGGTATTTGATGAGTTAAAAAATCTTTGTCAAATAGAGCATACGCGACATCGCTCTCCGGCTAATTTTGTAGTGAATTTATTAGGCGGACTGGTTGCATATTGTTTAATGCCATCTAAACCAAAGATACCTGTTGCAGGTACGTATCTTCAAGCATAATTGATTATGCTTATCCCGAACTCAGGTTAAGTATTGTGAATGTAGTTAAGCCACTGTAATTGATCTGTTTTGACGATCGATAACACTTTATTGATCGTCTATATCGCTGATGTTTTATGTTATCCGACAAGAGTTCAGTAGTGAGATTTTGCTGTACATAAAACACCCCAAAATGGATTAAAATTTAATCAAAACCTCGATTTTAGCCCTAAATCGGCATTTTGGCTAAAATTTGAACGGTAAATACAGTGTTTTTTGCCGTGCATTTTCCTCATCAAGCCATCATTTAGGCTTATTTTGTCAGGAAACAGGCGAAATCCTTTTTTACAAAAAACCTTGGTTTGTTAGAACCTCGCTTTTCTACCTTTTTTAACGGTGGTGTGTTTGCCGTTCCAGAAAGCATTACGACCGTTTATGTTTCAGGCTGTGGAGCAGGGGGCGGTGGTGGCGGTGGACTTGGCTATCTGAATGGTTATACCTCTGGCGGAGGTGGCGGTGGTGCGGGAAAAACGGTTATACGTGAAGCTGTGAAAGTAACACCAGGTGAACAGATAACCATTACGATAGGTCGTGGTGGCAAAGGCGGTGCAGGAGGAGCGTCGAATAATTCAGGAATAAAAGGCGGAAACGGTGGCCTGACGGCGCTAGGCGATTTACTCACGTTACCCGGAGGTGATGGTGGGCCACCTGGTATAGGAGGAACAAATGGCTACGGTGGTGCCGGTTATCCCTATGGCGAGACGGCTGTTGGCGGCAACTTGAATGCCATGAGCACTTTTTATATGGTAGCGGCTAGCGGCGCATCCTGCGCTTTTGGTGGAGGTGGCCCAGGTGGCCATGTCGGGTCACAAGGAGCGCACCATGCCCGACCTGCTTACGGCTATGGTGCTGGAGGGGGTGGTGGCGGTGGAACACGCATCTCTGGGACGGCTGGCGGTAACGGTAGCGATGGTGCCAATGGTTGGTTAACGATTGAGTGGTAATGAAAAATACCGCGTGCTGCTAAACCGTGTCGATATCAGCAAAACGCTGGATATTGCGTGACCGGAAGCTCCGAAAAGATAAAAACTTTATGCTGCCCTGACAATGTAGTTAAACGCGACATTTCGCGGCCTTGTTTCTGACGCGGTTCTCAAACCAGATTGAAAACTGGCTGAGCAATCAACAGCGAATACGCCGCTGGTTCCAGAACCAATACTGCTGCCGCCTGTTCGACTACCCATTTTGAAAATCCCACTGGTTGGTGATTGACCGACAAACTGAATGCCGGTTATGTTTCCAGTGAAATTTTGAAGGGAATCACCTTGTACGCTTAATATTTTGCGTCCGTTATCCACTTTTCGTCCTGCATCCCAGCCCCGAATAAATTCGCCGCGTAAATCAGGGAGCTTTCCCGACGGGTAAGCCAGCGCTAAAAGTGGATATTGTTTTTTATCAAAGCTCTCACCATTGCATATACGCCAATCTGTCGGAGGCGTTTCAGTAGGCCAAAGAAGAGGAACGCCGACAGGGATTTCTACACGTAATATTTCTGGAGTAACAGCATGAACATCGGTTGCGGTTAGATGCACATCCTGAGTCAGAGTTTTGCCGTTAATTTTACGCTGATTGGGTGTGGCATTTTTAGCCAGATTTATGGTTTTCAACAAACCAACAATTGCTGGAAAACCAATATCAAGTTTTACAATTAGAGTTGGCCAGTATTAAAGAAAAAATAACCGGATTGAACGCTACTTTATATGCCCAACAACAAAAAGCAAAGAGCCAAAAAACGCAACTTACTATGTTATTGCAACAATTAGAAGGATTAAGGGAATTAGAAAAAAACGGCTATATTGCTCGCAATACATTATTAGAAACTGAAAATAAATATACTGAAGTCGATGGTAATTTAGCGCAAACACTTGGTGATATTAGTCGCATCCAACATCAAATATTAGAACAAAAACTGCTTAGCGAAAAACTCCAACAAGAATATCAAAAAGATGTTCATGCCCAACTAGCAGACACACAAACAAAGATTAATCATACCAACAGTCAGCTCGTTAAAGCAAAGTTCATGCTGAATAATTCTCAAATACGTGCCCCAGTTGCTGGCACCATAATTGGTATGTCAATTTTTACTGAAGGCGGCGTAATCGCTGCCGGACAAAAAATGATGGAGATTGTTCCCGATGATCAACCACTATTGGTTGATGCACGGGTTCCGGTACATTTGATTGATCAAGTGAAATTAGGTTTACCGGTAGAGTTACAATTTACTGCATTTAATCAAAGTACGACTCCTAAAGTGGGAGGCAACGTGACGATGATTTCTGCTGATAGGCTACTTAATGAACAGACTGGCGAGCCCTATTATTTATTACAGGTCCAAGTAAATGATGAAAATCGTCAACGCCTAAATCAGTTAACCATCAAACCAGGAATGCCAGTAGAAGTTTTTATTCGTACTGGCGAACGGGCGCTACTAAATTACTTGTTTAAACCTTTAATTGATCGCCTGCATATGAGTCTAAATGAAGATTAATATAACTATAGGTCAGCTGATAGGATAAATAATAATCGACAAATTTTTGCTAACAACATCGCCTGAAAAGGATAGTTGCAGGCGATGTTCAATAAGCAAAATAATATTCAGAATTTTACTAGCATTAAGCGTAATTAGAGCCTGTACATAAATTTGTGTAATTGCCTGATTTTGATATGTTCAATCCAGCATCAAATGAAGGTTAATTTATGGACGAAAAACAATTGCAGGCTCTGGCTAATGAATTGGCCAAAAATCTCAAAACCCCTGACGATCTCAGCCAGTTCGATCGTCTGCTGAAGAAAATCAGCATTGAGGCGACTCTCAACGCCGAAATGTCCCACCATCTGGGCTACGACACGAGTTTCGCACAGGCCTATAAAATTCTAGAAATGGCTTAAAAGTAATGATTAATCTGCAAGTTACTGAAATGCATAAATTCACTTAATTTACAATAAGTTATATTTAATTTATAAGGTTTTATCTATTTACATATTATGCTGAATTAAACTTAAAAATAGAGCGTTTTTTTATTGGTGCGAAACTCGTGTACGATAAAAATCAGCCCAAACCGGGTGCCAACTCCCGCAACGGCTATTCCACAAAGACCGTTACCACCGGCGATGGTCCTCTGGAACTACGCACTCCGCGCGATCGTGACGGTTCTTTCGAACCGCAACTGGTGAAGAAAAACCAGACCCGGATCACCGGGATGGATAACCAGATTTTATCGTTGTACGCCAAAGGGATGACCACCCGCGAGATAGCGGCTGCGTTCAAAGAACTGTATGACGCGGATGTCTCACCGGCGCTGGTCTCGAAGGTCACCGATTCCGTGATGGAGCAGGTTACCGAATGGCAAAATCGCCCACTGGATGCAGTCTATCCTGTTGTTTATCTTGACTGTATCGTCCTGAAGGTCCGGCAGGACAGTCGCGTCATCAATAAATCCGTGTTTCTGGCCCTGGGTATCAACATCGAAGGTCAGAAAGAACTGTTGGGTATGTGGCTGGCCGAAAACGAGGGCGCGAAGTTCTGGCTCAGTGTGCTGACAGAACTAAAAAACCGTGGTCTGAACGATATCCTCATCGCCTGTGTCGACGGTCTGAAAGGCTTTCCGGACGCCATCAACACCGTGTATCCGGAAGCCCGCATTCAGCTGTGCATCGTGCATATGGTGCGTAACAGCCTGCGGTTCGTCTCCTGGAAGGACTACAAAGCCGTCACTCGCGACCTGAAAGCCATCTATCAGGCTTCCACGGAAGAAGCAGGCCAGCAGGCGCTGGAAGCGTTCGCCAGCGCATGGGACAGCCGCTACCCGCAGATAAGCCGGAGCTGGCAGACAAACTGGGCCAACCTGGCGACGTTCTTCGCTTACCCGGCAGACATCCGCAAGGTGATCTACACAACGAAAGCCATAGAGTCGCTGAACAGCGTGATCCGGCATGCCATCAAAAAGCGTAAGGTGTTCCCGACGGATGACGCAGTGAAAAAGGTGGTGTGGCTGGCAATCCAGGCGGCGTCACAGAAATGGACAATGCCGCTGAGGGACTGGCGTATGGCGATGGGCCGCTTTATTATCGAGTTCGGTGACCGCCTGGACGGTCACTACTGAGAAAAGGCATTTACACAGAATCGTGTACAGGGTCTATAATTTGCCCTATCGCTATTGATTTATTACAAGATACCTTGTGCTAACATCGCATCGGCGACTTTAACAAAACCGGCAATATTAGCCACGAGTTTCGCAATCTCCAAAAAAGAAGTATAAATTTAAAAACAAGAAAAAATCAGGGTGTTCATATTTTGTCGGGTTATCCATTTATTAAAGATATCTATAAAACATTCTTACAAGTAAGCAGTTTAAGATACTCTGGTTTAGCGTTATCAGAAGTAAGCCCATCGCCTTTATCTCATGACACTGTTAGCCGATGGCTAAAAAGTAGATGTTTTAGACCTAAAGACCTATGGCGATTAGTTGAACCTTCTATAGACAAAAAAAGCCCTTGCGTACTAATTGCCGATGATACATTGATTGCCAAAACACGTAGTAAAAAAATAGAGATGGTCCATTATCAATATTCAGGTAATGAACATGATGTTATTGCTGGCATAGGTTTAGTTAATTTGCTTTGGCATGATCTGACGAAGGTTGAATCAATTCCTATCGATTATCGTATTTATGATAAAGATTCTGATGGAAAAACAAAAAACACGCACTTTTCCGAAATGCTCACTCTTGCTAAAAAAAGAGGGATCATGCCAGAAGCGGTAGTGATGGATGCTTGGTATTCTAGCCTGGATAACCTGAAATCAATTCGCTCTCATGGTTGGACCTGGGTAACCACGCTGAGGAAAAATAGGATTGTTAACCATAACAAACAACTGAACAAGTTAGACATCTCAGAAGAAGGAACGTCAATACACTTGCGAGGATATGGTTGGGTAACCGTTTTCAAATTTACAGCCAAAAACGGCCGTATTGATTACATAGTAACAAACAAAGAGAATCCCACCCGTCAATACGTCAAATCTATCATGGATGCCCGTTGGTCTGTTGAAGTTTATCATCGAGAAGTTAAACAAAACTGTGGTATTGAACGCTGTCAGGCTCGCACGAGCCGAGCGCAAAGAAATCATATTTTTCTCGCTATTTCTGCGTGGTTTGAACAACATAAACGTCGTATATCTGAAAAAATAACCCTTTATCAACAAAATTGGGACGTAATCAAAAGTGCTATTACTGAGCAAATCCGTGTTTTATTAGCGTACCCAAATTAGTTTTGTGCGAAACTCGTGTTAGCGCCTTTAACATAATTAGTCTGCTTATCTTCTCCACCATATTTCACACAATTCTGGTGAATATCTAACATAATATGTTTCAAGCGGCTATTCACTTTTTCTGCTGTCCAACTCAAATGCGCCGCATTTTGTGCCATTTCCAAACCTGATGTTGCAACTCCTCCGGCATTGGCCGCTTTTCCCGGTCCAAACAGAACACCAGCCTCAATAAACGCTTCAGTAGCTTCAATTGCGGCATATTTGCACCTTCAGCAACCGCTTGAACGCCATTTTTAATTAAAATTTTCGCATCTTCTATATCAAGTTCATTTTGAGTGGCGCAAGGTAAGTCAATATCTACTGGCACCGACCAGGGGTTTTTTCCTTTAAGATAAGTCAAACCAAACTCTTCTGCATATGACTCAACACGACCATATTGATTTTTAATTGCTTCCAATCGTTTAAGTTTTTCGGCTGTAAAGCCTGCTTCATCAACAACGGTTCCATTTGAATCGGAAGCGGTAACAACCTTAGCGCCTAAAGACATACATTTCTCAATAGCATACTGAGCAACATTTCCTGAGCCAGAAACGGATACGCGTTTTCCTTCAAACGCTAAACCATGATGTTTTAACATCGCATCAGTAAAATAGACCAAACCATAACCGGTCGCTTCAGGTCGAATTAAGCTACCACCAAAAGACAAGCCTTTACCGGTAAAAACACAAGAAGTGTTGTTAGACAGCTTCTTCATCATACCTGCCATAAAACCGACTTCACGCCCACCCACGCCAATATCTCCAGCAGGAACATCGGTATAAGGACCTAAATGTCGGAAAAGCTCTGTTATCAATGCCTGACAAAAACGCATAACTTCTACCTGGCTTTTTCCTTTAGGATCAAAATCTGAGCCCCCCTTACCGCCACCCATAGGTAAAGTGGTTAACGCATTTTTAAAAGTTTGTTCAAAGCCGAGAAATTTTAAAATTGATAAATTAACTGAAGGATGAAAACGCATTCCACCTTTAAAAGGGCCAATTGCCGAATTAAATTGTACCCGCCAGGCTCGATTAACTTGAACATTTCCCTTATCATCTACCCAACAAACACAAAACTGAATCACCCTTTCAGGCTCTACTATTCTTTGCAGTAATGCCTGTTCACAATATTGAGGATTATCGCGTAAAAACGGCGCCAGGGAAGTAAAAACTTCACGCACAGCTTGTAAGAATTCAGGTTGATGAGCATAACGTGATGGGATTGGTGTTAGGAATGTCTCTAAAGATAAACCATCTTTCATACAAAATTCCTTAGATTAAAAGATAAATTAAGATATTTTCATACTTATTAACATTTATTTTTGCAGAATGACCTGCTAGGTGTGAATTTACTTATTGAATATATCATTGATTTATCTCTATTTTTAATGAGATTTTTTGTGTCTTAATCACATTTTCTGGCAAAATATAAGTCGATTTAATTTATCGAAAATTAATAAAAAAACACTTGAATAATCAAGTGTTTTTATTGAAAAATTTTATTTACCAATAAATATTATCAATCACTATCTTTTAATGGCACAATTAACATATCAACATGAACAGTATTAATCAGCTGGCGAGCCGAGGACATTAACTTACTCCAGAAATCTTGATGATGACCACAAACAACTAAATCTACCTTGTATTCCTTGATTGCATCAACCAAAACCTGCCCAAGATCACCTCGGCCACTCAATTCTTTTTCAATCTTATAATCAGCTTCTTTGGCTAATTTAGTCAAAGCATGGTGAGTTTCCTTAGTGATACGCTGCTCCATATCACCAAGATTTACATCAATCAAGCAGGTATAAAGATCAGAATAATTTACATCAACATGAATTAAAGAAACTTTTGCATTATAAGGTTTTGCCATGGAGACAGCTTTATCGACTAAAACTTTACTTTCTGGGGATAAATCAACTGTAACAAGAATATGTTTGTAAGCCATATCTAGCTCCTTTCAAACGTAGCTCTTAAAAAAGAACACCTGTTTTTGTGATAAATACTTAGCGGTCAACCCTGATAGTTTAATATCATCTTGAACATAGTTTAATAAAAATTTTACCCATAAATTATGAAAAATAGATACCTTCAGAATAATTAGCATAGACCAAATTAGTTAAATTTTCCATAATTTAGCATAAAAATCATAGTGTTGAAGATATCAATTATTTGTTAAAAAATATACATCATAAAAATTAAACTGATAAAAATAATCCCAATGGGTCATTTTGTGAAGTTGTTAGATTATTCTACAATTAAAATAAACCGGCAACTGATAAGCAAATATCTTCTTTTTCACTTGCTAAAAACAATATCAGTGGCTAAATCTGTATTTTTTGAGGTCATTATCTTAATATGCATGTATGGTTTTGGGCATTATGTATACTTTGCATCATAAATATGATGCGATATTTTTCTTCAATCCGAGTATTACTTTTTATTTTGCGGGAATCTGATCCCTTGCTCTATCAATCTGTTGATGGCAACGGATTCTTTACCGCCCATGGCCAATGGACTAAGCATATAAAACTAATCCGTTATATTAATACTCAACAATACACTAATCATCACGATCCTGAAGTTATTTTACGTTGTGAACGTATTCGCAAACAATTCATGTTAATTAGTGGATTAAGTATTATTGTTTTTATAAGTTTAATATGGAACATTTGGTGATATTAATGGACTCAAGTAATATTTAAATGATATAGATAATATATTATTCAATGAAAAAAAATAGCGATGTCCAAATTAAGCATCACTATTTTTTGTTATATATAGTTTATCTGATATGTCTATATAAATTTTAATGATATCCAATAAAACAAACCAGAAAGTATAATAGAAATAGGTAATGTAAATAACCAAGCCAGTAATATATTTTTAATTGTTTTAGCTTGTACACCACCATCAACAACCATTGTACCGGCTACCGCAGAAGATAAAACTTGTGTTGTTGATACAGGCATACCAGTATAACTTGCAACACCAATGGAAACTGCCGCAGTAACTTGAGCAGAAACACCTTGCGCATAAGTCATACCTTTTTTACCAATTTTTTCACCAATCGTTATAGCAACACGCTGCCAACCAATCATAGTACCGACAGAAAGCGCCAAAGCAACGGCAATAATAATCCAGAGTGGCGCATACTCCACTGTATTAAGCAAATCGTTACTCAAGTTACGCAGAAAACGAGCATCCGAAGAGGACGTCTCTGGTAGTTTAGCTACATCTAATGCTGTATCAGATAAACACATTAATAATCGGCGCATTTGATTACGTTGTTCAGGTTTTAGTGCTGAATAACTTTGAATATCCGTCAACATCAGTGATGTCTGTTTTAGCACAGTAATAGGACGTGAATTATCACAATGGAATTTCTCATCTAAAATTTCCAATTCCGCCTCATGTTGTGACTTATTAACAATATGTTTTACCGCTGACTGATGCTCTTCATAATAATGTTGTAGATGCACTATCGCGTCATGGGTACGAGTTATATCATAACCACTGGCATTCATATTAAGCACAAACCCGGCAGGCGCCACGCCAATTAACACTAGCATAATAAGACCAATACCCTTCTGACCATCATTAGCACCATGAGAAAAACTGACGCCAACGGCAGATAAAATCAATGCAGTACGTGTCCAAAAAGGGGGTTTTCTTTTACCATCTTTCTTCTCTCGCTCAGCTGGTGTTAAATGAATACGACGACGTTTTTTCGTACTACTCCAATAACGGCGTAAAAAGAAAATTAGCAATCCAGCTATAACAAAACCAATAGCAGGAGAAAGGATGAGGGAAAGAAAGATTTCAATAACTTTTGGGATGTTCAATGCATCCACTATAGAGGAGTCTGTCACTAATGCATTGGTTAAACCAACACCAATAATGGCACCTATTAATGTATGTGAACTAGAAGCCGGTAACCCCAAATACCAGGTACCCAAATTCCAAATAATGGCCGCCAATAGCATGGAAAAAACCATTGCCAGGCCATGAGCAGAACTTACATTCAAGAGAAGATCTGTTGGCAACAAATGCACAATAGCATAAGCAACACTCAAGCCACCTAAAATAACGCCAAAAAAGTTAAAAACACCAGCCATAACAACCGCAAATTGAGCTCGCATTGCTCGAGTATAGATAACCGTTGCTACTGCATTTGCGGTATCATGGAAACCATTAATTGCTTCGTAAAATAGCACAAATAATAGCGCTAGTATTAATAACAGACCGGTGTAAAAATCCAAACCAGTAAATAAATGTAGCATAAACCTTAAGCCAATTTGTTGAATATGAACTCAATGCATTATCAGTGACAAACGTTAGCGGTGGAAGCAAAATCTACATCTTTTTTGACTTTAATTGACAAAAAAACAAATAAAACAAAAATATTCTTTACTTTCATTAAGTTAATAAAATAAAGAATATGTAGATTTATAGTGCTTAATAACATTTGTCCACACAAATTTAAATCGTAATAAATATTTTACGCTATTTAATAAAAAACGCGCTATTTGTATTATTCACGAGTTTCGCACAGGCCTATAAAATTCTAGAAATGGCTTAAAAGTAATGATTAATCTGCAAGTTACTAAAATGCATAAATTTACTTAATTTACAATAAGTTATATTTAATTTATAAGGTTTTATCTATTTACATATTATGCTGAATTAAACTTAAAAATAGAGCGTTTTTTTATTGGTGCGAAACTCGTGTTATTAATAAATATCTTTTCAGATAAAAGAGAAATTTTGTGGAAAAATTTGACGTAATCATTATAGGTGCAGGAGCGGCCGGTCTATTTTGTGCAGCCAATGCAGGCCAAAAAGGGTTAAAAGTACTGATATTGGATAGTGGCAAAAAAGCGGGTAGAAAAATTTTAATGTCTGGTGGCGGACGATGCAACTTCACCAATCTTTATATTGATCCTAATGCTTATATATCTACTAATCCCCATTTTTGTAAGTCAGCACTGGCTCGTTTTACCCAATGGGATTTTATTGAGTTAGTACAAAAACATCATATTCCTTATCATGAAAAAACATTAGGTCAACTTTTTTGTGACAATAGCGCACAAGATATTGTCGATTTACTATTAACTGAATGTAAAGTAGCTGGCGTTAGTTTACGCTTGCAAAGCGAAATCGCTCAGATAAAAAAAATAGATAATAAATTTTTAGTGTATGTTAATGAAAAAATTATTAGTTCAAACGCACTAATTGTTGCTAGCGGTGGCCTTTCAATACCTAAATTGGGGGCAACTCCTTTTGGTTATCGTATAGCTGAGCAATTTGGCCATACCATCCAACCGACGCGAGCAGCTTTAGTGCCTTTCACATTACATAAGGAGCTGCTTGACGTTTTACACACACTTTCTGGCATTGCTATTCCAGTAAAAATCAGTTCACAAAATGCCATGACATTCCAAGAAAATCTTCTGTTTACACATAGAGGATTATCAGGCCCAGCTATTTTGCAAATCTCAAGTTACTGGCAACCTGGGGAGCATATAAGTATTAATTTATTTCCCAATATTAATCTTATCGATTGTTTAATCCATGAACAAACCATTCATCCTAATCTGTCGTTAAAAAACTTATTAACAAAATATCTACCTAAACGACTTATCGAGACATTACAAGTATTAAAAAAAATCCCAGATAACTCGTTAAAACAGCTTAATATGAAACAGATAAATACGATTGCGGAAATGCTACACAACTGGCAGATACAACCAAATAGCACAGAAGGTTATCGTACCGCAGAAGTCACTCTTGGAGGCGTTGATACAAATAGTATTTCCTCAAAAACGATGGAATCAGAAAAAGTAGCCGGACTCTACTTTATTGGTGAAGTGGTTGATGTTACTGGTTGGTTAGGCGGATATAACTTTCAATGGGCATGGAGTTCAGCTTGGACGTGTGCTCAACACCTGACAAAATCATAACTATCTCGTTATAGTTAAATTTTTAATATTGTCAGCTAAAGTGATCTAGCCATTTGCTATCAACGATAAAACCAATTGTTTTTAAATTGTGAATTAAATATCATATAAATATATTATAATTATCAATATATTATCACAATGAATGATTTTTTTACATTTATATTAAAAAAATCACTTTACAAATGATAGTGATAACCATTATCATTAAAACACTTTCAGATGAACCTTTCTGGGATCATATGAAAGGACGACATTGCTCACATTGCTTCCAGTGTTTACTTATGCCAGCCTAGCGCTGGCACTTTTTTAACTTTTATCAATTTTTAACAAAATGTTTTAATAGACCTCACTCCTGACTTATATCCTATCCGCTCTAACAGAACCGCAAAACGATAGAGAAAATTTAAGCAAAATTTTGCCATTCCTTTTCAGTTCATGAATATTCACAACTAAATAAAAAGTGCATAGCTTTTATTATATTCTATGCACTTTTTATTTTACTATTGACAACTCTTATTGAAAATTACAGCTCAGGGCCAGCTTTCACAAGTGCTGCCCCAACTGGGGTATCAGTATATTTTTCAAAGTTATTAATAAATCGCTTAGCCAAATCTTTAGCTTTAACTTCCCATTGGCTGTTATCTGTATAAGTATGACGAGGATCCAGAATATTGTTATCAACTCCTGGCAAATTGGTAGGTACAGCTAAATTAAAAATGGGTAAATTTATGGTTTCTGCTTTATCTATATCCCCATTTAAGATCGCATCGATAATTGCACGAGTATCTTTGATCGAAATACGTTTAGCCGTTCCATTCCAACCGGTATTAACCAGATATGCTTTTGCACCAGCCGCTTCCATTCGCTTACCTAATACTTCAGCATATTGAGTAGGATGTAATGTCAGAAAAGCCGCGCCAAAACAGGCTGAAAAAGTTGGCGTTGGTTCAGTTATACCGCGCTCAGTGCCCGCTAATTTAGCGGTAAAACCCGACAAAAAGTGGTACTCAGTTTGTTCAGGCGTCAAACAAGATACCGGCGGCAAAACACCAAATGCATCAGCTGTCAAAAAAATAACTTTTGTCGCATGGCCTGCTTTTGAAATCGGTTTAACAATATTATTAATATGATAAATAGGATAAGAAACGCGGGTATTCTCTGTTTTGGTTCCATCATTAAAATCAACAGAGCCATCAGTCAAAACAGTGACATTTTCTAATAATGCATCGCGTTTGATCGCATGATAAATATCAGGCTCTGCCGCTTCAGACAAATGTATGGTCTTAGCATAACAACCACCTTCAAAATTAAACACACCATCATCATCCCATCCGTTTTCATCATCACCTATTAATTTACGTTTAGGATCGGTCGAAAGAGTTGTTTTTCCGGTGCCAGACAAACCAAAGAAGATAGCCACATCATCTTTTTCACCAACATTAGCGGAGCAATGCATTGACGCAATTCCTTTTAATGGCAGCAAATAATTCATGATCGAAAACAATCCTTTCTTCATTTCACCGCCATACCAAGTACCGCCAATCAGTTGCATACGCTCAGTCAAATTAAACGCCACAAAATTTTCTGAGTTTAAGCCTTGAGCCTGCCAGTTGAGATTAGTACATTTTGCTCCATTCATTACAACAAAATCTGGTTGAAAATCAATCAATTCTTGTTCAGTAGGTCGAATAAACATATTTTTGACAAAATGTGCCTGCCAGGCAACTTCGGTAATAAAACGCACTTTCAAACGGGTATCTGAATTTGCACCGCAAAAAGCGTCAATGATAAATAAACGCTTACCTGAGAATTGGTTAGTCACCAAATCTTTTAATGATTGCCAAACCGCTTCGGTCATCGGTTTGTTATCATTTTTTCCTTTACCTTGATCCGCCCACCAAACAGTATCCTTAGAAACGTTATCACGAACGATATACTTATCCTTTGGTGATCTACCAGTAAAAATACCGGTATCAACCGCTACTGCGCCTAAGTTGGTTTCAATCCCACGTTCATAGCCTTTTAAAGAAGGTTTTGTTTCTTCTGCAAATAGTTGTTCATATCCTGGGTTATAAACGATTTCAGTTACTTGATGAATACCATATCTAGCCATCTCTTCTGGAGTAATCTTTTTTTTTGCACTCATTAATTTATGCTCCTAAATGAATATTAACCTTAATTAGGACATATCATAAATTTTTACTGGAAATTAACAGCGATAAAAATCAATAAATTTCATCTAAACTATTTTCTGAACTAAAAATGCGATCTAGAGCACAATCAACGCTACAGTAAAAAATGTATTTATATCCTTTATTACGGTATAAAATAAGCAATACTGACTCAATGAATTTGCTGTTTTTTAATTCGCTTCAATTCCTCTATATCTTGTTTATTAAACAGATAGACAGCCCGACAAAATTCACATTCAATATCAATTTCACCACGTTCATGCAATATATGCTCAATATCTTCATCAGAAAGAGATAGCAAAATGTTTTCACAACGCTTTTTTGAACAACTGCAATGAAAGGCGACTAGCTGTGGATCATATAATGTCACATCTTCTTCATGATAAAGACGATGAAGAATTTCCTTTGGCTCTAAAGTAAATAGTTCCTCGCCCTTAATCGTAGCGGTTAATTGCACCAGATGATCAAATTGATGCTGACTTTCAATACCAGCAGAGGGCAATACCTGCAATAATATTCCACCAGCAGCAGGCTCACCATTTATTTCACCTGAATGAATGAATAAACGTGTCTGCAACTGTTCTGATTGTTTAAAATAATCATCCAAACATTCCGCTATTGTATTACCTTCCAATGCAACAACACCTTGATAACGCTCACCATTTGTTGGTGTAATTGTGATCACCATATAACCTTGGCCAACCATCTGTTTTAATGATGATTGAGCAGTAACTGAACCTTCAATACGAGCAACACCTCTCATTTGTTGGTGATTATTTCCGTTTATTACCAACATTTTTACCGGGCCATCTCCCTGAATTTGTATGGTAATATCATCTTCAAATTTTAAAGTTGCTGTTAATAAACTAGTGGCAACTAACAATTCACCCAATAATAGATTAACTGCTGACGGATAATCGTGTTGATCGAGTATCTTTTTATAAGTTTCATTGACTGAAACTAGCTCACCACGAACAGCATCATCTTGAAACAAAAAACGGTGTAACTGGTCATGTTTAGAGATATTTTCTCTCATTGCTAAAGTTGTCATCAAAATGACTCATTTAAATTTGTATGCTTAAATTTAATCAGGTTACGTCGTTCTTTCTTATCAGGACGACGTTCTGGGTTTGGCATGGTTAATGAATTAGTTTTACGAGCTAAAGCCAATCTTTCTCTATTAACAATACTGTATTGTGTTTCATGATATAACGCTCTTGCTTCTGATGCGCCCCGTCGCTGATCGCTAATGGCCAATATTTCTATAGTTCACGAGTTTCGCACCAATAAAAAAACGCTCTATTTTTAAGTTTAATTCAGCATAATATATAAATAGAAAAAATCTCATAAATTAAAAATAACTTATTGTAATTTAAGTAAATTTATACGTCTTAGCAAGTTACAGATTAATTATTGTTCTGAAGCGATTTCTAGAATTTTATATGCCGGTGCGAAACTCGTGTAGTTAACTCATCATTTCCTTGTCTTAATTTTATAATGGCATGCTTTTCAACGACTTTACTTGGTTTACTTCGCTGCCCATTATAGTGAACTTTGCCACCCTCAATCATTTTACGAGCAATTGCTCGCGTTTTATAAAAACGTGCAGCCCATAACCATTTATCTAAACGAATAATCAAATCCATATCTGACTGTGTTTTCATACTCTTTTCATTAGGTTAAATATTTTTTTGCTGGTCAGTGGAAGAGACAATATTGAAACAATGCTCATAATATTGCCGAATACTTTTTAATCGCCACTTATTTATACGCTTACGTGTAATAACCAGAATAAGATTTAGTATAAAAGTTGCCATTAAAACCAAGTTTAATAGAAAAGCACTAATATAGCGTAAAAGTAACATAGAACTAGGTTTACTATGTAAAATAATATGACGCGTACCTTTTGCATCGACAAATAATTTAGTAATAATACCTTCTGCTTCAAAAGGAGTATGCATTAAAATATCTGACAATTTTTGCAGCTCTTGCCATTTTTGTAATGGAGAATAAGAATCAACAACAGGAGAGTGGAATGAAACTAAATCTACAAACGGTTTTCCTTCATCACTGATAAGTAATACACCTCTGGTCGGTGGTGTATTCAATAACGCCGCTGCTTTTTCTATTTCTCTATTAATATAAAAAGATGTCGTTTCATTAACCAGTTTTTCCAAAGTTTCTGCCCCACATGGCCGCAATATCACATTGGTACCCGCTAATTTTCCATTTTTAGCTCTGGTAACAAGTACCGACCATTCATAGGTATCACTTAAATTAACTAACGCGCTCTTTAAACGAAAACACTCATTATTAAGTGGGCATAATGAATTTGTTTTTAAGATGATATCAGCGAAATTATCAAGTAAATTCATACCAGATTTCATAATCTCTCGTCGAAGCTGCTGATTAACTTTACGATCCAAATTATTAAAATAAAGCTGCTGTTTAACTGTTGTTGAAAGAGAAAAGACTTTTTCAACTATATCAGATTCAGGTATAGGAGATGGGTTTATATTATTCCAGTAAATACCGGAACAATCAAAAGGAAGAAAATCAAACCTATTTCCTTTTTCTATAAAATCAATAGGTACATAGCACATACCCACACCTTTAACTGCAATATAGTCACCAATCTGTAACGGCATCACTTCCAATTCGGCATAATTTGTTGTCTGTAGATAATTTTCTCCATTAAGCCAATGAAAAATTAATCTCGCGGGTAAATGAACTGGTTCATAGAAATGAAGTAATAACATAAGAAAAAAACTGGTTATCACCAACATTAAATTTTTGCCATATCTTTTATATGGATAACGACGAGCCTCTTCATGTAAAGATAAATAACGTCCTTGACGAACAACGTAACCATTTGCATATATATCAATATTAATAGCCTGATCAATCTCATATTCCAGAAATGGCTCCCAATGAGATGGATAAATAAGATCAATTCCAGCCAATGAAATATTATGTTTTTTACCTTTATCAAACTCGCCAAATAAACCCCATCGTTTAGGCTTACCTACCACACAACGAATATCCTGTTGATATCTCTTACGAAAAATATATGGCCGATAAAGAAGATAAACTCCAATAATAAAAGTTAGCCCGCCAAACAACATTAACCAAGGAAAAAAAATAGTAATAGCGAATAACGAAAGTGCACAAACAATTAGCCCAACACAAATAACACCACCGCCCCACAAACTAAATGATCGATTAAGTTTATACTCTTCCAATGTCTCTTTTCTGACTTTAATAAACTTTACTAACTGCTGACCACTCTCTTGAATAATGGCATTAACTGGTGGAAATGTTATTTCTTTAGTTAAATGAAACTCTTTAAAATTTTGCTTAAAATCACCCAAAAAATGATTATTTACTGAGATAACAAGCGGTAAGGTATCCGTATCAACAACATCCATAACATTTTGAGTTGTTAAGTAAGGTTCTAATTGTCGGGGTAAATGAACTTCTTTAGAATCAATAAAATAGCGCCATAAATTATCTTGATCGTTGATTAAAGAGAAGCGTGTTATTGCATTACCGCCAGTAGAAACCCAGGCATTTCTTTTAGGAAAATCAAATAATTTTCTTATTGTAGCCTCTTTTGTCTTTATTAAGATTTGTTCAGAATTGGTATATTTAAGATAGTCACAAATTATCTGATATTCATCAGACGTAATTTTACGATAATTAGCTTGTATTAAGAAAGGTAATCTATTTATACCATTACCTTTTTTTCCTTTCATAAACAAAAAGAAAATTAATATAAACAAGCAAATAATTAAAATAACCAATATAACAAAAGGTAAGCTCATTTCTTCCCCGATGTAACGAATAATGCCTGTGCAGAATAACAACCCTTTCAATAGCTCTAAATAAGGTAATTCCTATTCTAGTTTTATGTTTTTAATATTAATAACAATGAGTTACGATTTGTCATTATTTATTTTAACAACATAGTCGTTCAATTAATAAGTAATATAATAAAAATATTACTAAAACTCTCTTATTATAATAATCACCTCTGGCTAAATTTATTGATATATTATCACTAAAAAGATAGATTGAATGACAATTGATTTCAGCAAAAAATCAAAAGATTATCTTCGCTCTTAATATAAAAAGTTATAATCTATTCAACAAATTTTGTCCGGGACACAGTATATGAAACAAATCAAAAAACCCAAAATTTTGAATATAAAAAATATTGCTGAATCTAGACTTTTTCGTATCCAATCTGTTGATCTTGAATTTAGTAATGGTGTTAAGCGTCTTTATGAACGAATGCAGCCAACAATAAATGAAGCCGTACTGATCGTTCCTATTATTAATGACGAATTAATTTTAATTCGTGAATATGCTGTTGGTATTGAAGAGTATGAACTAGGTTTTCCTAAAGGAGCTATTGATAAAGGAGAAACTGCCATACAAGCTGCTATAAGAGAATTAAAAGAGGAAATTGGTTATGGCGCAAAGCATGTTGAATTATTAGCAAAACTAACAATATCACCCGCCTATTTTTCCAACAAAATGAATATATTCATTGCACAAAATCTCTATGAAGAAAAACTGGAAGGCGATGAACCAGAGCCATTAGAACAAATTCGTTGGCCAATCGAAAACATGATGCAACTTCTTGATGTTAAAGACTTTAACGAAACAAGAAATATTAGCGCCCTATTTTATGCTCAACGTTATCTCAAAAACATTTGCTAATTTTAATTAAGTCCTAATATTGTTAAATGAAATAGGGTCTATCTAATAACCCTAATTTCAATGACAAAAATTAAAGAATATTTTACTGTTCAAAAGAGTTCTTGGCTATTTCCATCTTCAGAAATAACAATTGTACCTACCTCTCGAATAGCCGCTGTTTCAGGTTCAGTTCCTTCAATAAAATATTCCAAATTTTTACTTACTGAATTATTCGTTGCTAATTTACCTGTTTTGCTATCAATAGTAACACGAGTTTCGCACCAATAAAAAAACGCTCTATTTTTAAGTTTAATTCAGCATAATATGTAAATAGATAAAACCTTATAAATTAAATATAACTTATTGTAAATTAAGTTAATTTATGCATTTCAGTAGCTTGCAGATTAATCATTACTTTTAAGCCATTTCTAGAATTTTATAGGCCTGTGCGAAACTCGTGAGTAATAGAAATAATTCCATCAGGAGGTTCTATGTCATTCTCACGAACTCCATCGAGAACAACTTTCATAAAATCATTCCAGATAGGTTGGGCACTTTTTGCTCCCGCTTCACCACCTGTAATAGTACGCCCTAAACTACGTTTATTATCATCAAAACCTATCCAAGCTGTAGCAACAATATCGGGGCCATAACCAGAAAACCAAGCATCTTTAGAGCTATTAGTCGTTCCTGTCTTTCCGCCAATATCTTTACACTTAAAATCTCTCGCACGCCAGCCTGTCCCCATCCAACCTGGCTCTCCATAAATATTGGTCATCATTGCATTACTAATCAAAAAAGCTAGGGGTGTACTAATAACATGAGGAGCATATTTTTTTGTTCAACCGTTATTGGAATTTCATTATTAATATTACACTAACCTGAGTTCGGGATAAGGAATATAAATTTTTTCATTATATATTCAATTACTTAAATTAAAATTATTACATAAAACAGTGCTAAATTTTGGCTTTTTTCATGATTTTAGCAGAGAAAATAGCTTATTTTTTAACCTACAACCAACTAAAAATATTCCTTTTTTTATCATTTTATTGATTTTAAAAGGTTTTTATTGATAAATGAGCTATTTTTATTTTCTCATAACTAACGCTTATCCCGAACTCAGGTTACACTAGGTTTAAGATTCGTCATTGGCGTTGTAGATTTAACTATATCCTCAATAGATTCTGCATTTATTTCTTTAATTTTTGGCACATCATCATAAATAACAGGTATATCGTTACATTTTGGACAAGCGATTTTAGCTTTAGCTTCAAACACAACTTCACCTTGTAGCCCTTCAACGCGACTAATGAAATAAGGATCGATAAGGTAACCACCATTAGACATAACGGCATAACCTCGAACTATTTGCAGCGGCGTAAATGACGGAGCACCTAATGCCAATGACTCGGTTCGATTAATATTTTCTTCAGGAAAACCAAAACGTTTTAGATAATCCGCCGCATAATCAACACCCGTCGCGCGCATTGCGCGTACCATCACAACATTTTTAAACTGGCCTAATCCCTGACGCAAACTGATTGGACCAGCATATTTGGCGGGAGAATTTTTAGGTCGCCAATCTGAATCCGCTCCAGCATCCCAACGAGTAATCGGCATATCATTTAATAATGAAGCTAACGTTAATCCTTTATCTAATGCGGCGGTATAAAGAAAAGGTCACGAGTTTCGCACAGGCATATAAAGTTCTAGAAATGGCTTAAAAACAATGGTTAATCTGCAAGTTACTAAAACACATAAATTTTATTAAATTACAATAATTTGTATTTAATTTATAAGGTTTTGTCTATTTATATATCATGCTGAATTAAACTTAAAAATAGCGCGTTTTTTTATTGGTGCGAAACTCGTGAAGGTTTAATATTGGGGCCAACTTGACGTAACGATTGGGTTACTCGATTAAATTTACTTAATTCAAAATCAAACCCGCCAACCAATGAGACAATAGCGCCATCTAATGGATTAAGAGCAATAAAAGCTGAATTTGCTTCTGGTATTTGAGCTAACCACCAGCTATCTTCAACCTGTCGTATACGAATTAATTCTCCCACTTTAACAACTTCGTTAACCGTTTTAGGTACTATGCCTTGACGCTCATCAGAAATATACTTACGTGCCCAAGAAACACCATTCATTGCCAACTCAACAGAAGCACCATTCGGCATTATCACTTCAGCTTTATTTTTATTTGTCGCAATAACCACTGCGGGAATTAATGGCCTATAAGTAGATATTTTTTTCAGCTGTTCAATAATTTGTTCATGAGCCCAAGGTGTTTGTAGCTGAGTCCAAAGAATTTTTTCTGCTCCTCGATAACCATGACGAATATCATAATTAATTAGGTTATTACGCAAAGCATTAACTGCTGCTATCTGATCTTTACCGATGATTGTGGTATAAACTTTATAACCATTTGTATAAGCATCCTCACCATAACGGTTATAGAGCTCTTGCCTAACCATTTCTGCCAGATAGGGCGCTGAAAACGAAATTTTTGGCGCGTGATAACTAGCAATAATGTTTTCACGCTTTGCTTCATTAAATTGCTGTTGAGTAATATAGCCCTCTTCTAACATACGCAATAGTACGGTATTTCGACGATTTATCGCTCGTTCATGGGAGTAAAGGGGGTTAAAAGTAGAAGGTGCTTTTGGTAAACCTGCAATCATAGCAATTTCACTTAAACTTAATTCATTTACAGACTTACCAAAATAGACATAAGCCGCTGCGCCTACACCGTAAGCGCGATTTCCTAAATAAATTTTATTTAAATAAAGTTCCAGAATTTCATCTTTTGACAACAATTGCCCAATCCGGATAGCTAAAAATACCTCTTTAACTTTACGCATCAATGTTTTTTCTCGACTTAAGAAAAAATTTCTTGCTAACTGCTGCGTTATTGTACTTGCCCCTTGCGAAGCATGACGGGAAGCAGCCATCACCGATACAGCTCGAAAAATTCCTATAGGATCAACACCATGATGTTCATAATATCGACTATCTTCCGTCGCAACAAAAGCTTTTATCATTAGCGGTGGAACTTGTTTTAATGGCAATGGAAGACGCCGTTTCTCTCCAAATTGTGCGATCAACTCACCTTCTGCACTTAACACCTGCATAGGTACTTGCAATTGAACATCTTTTAATGTTGCTACATCAGGTAATTCTGATTCGACATATTTGTACAAACCAAAAATAGATCCTGCCCCGAAAAATAGACAGCAAACTATAAAAAAAGAAAAAACTTTACGATCTTCACCTGAAATTCCCATTTACAATTTATTGGGTAGTTTATAAACATCGAATATTTAGTATAAATGTTTGAAATTACCTTGAATATGGAATTTTATACATTAACAATAGGGAAATCGTCTATGTTTTTACAAAAATGGCAGATTGGCCTTGATATACATCATAATAAAATTCAACTTGTGGCTGCTACTCGACACAGACATGGCTGGCAACTTCGCGAATGTTGGCAACATTCTTTACCAATTACTAAAACCCAAGATACTGAAACCCAAAATATTCGTATAACCACGCTAAAAAATATCCTGCAACAATGGTACAAAAAACTACCTAACAATTGTGATACAAGATTCTCTTTATCATCATTACAAATCCTAAAATCTCACTTCCTTTTACCTGAAAAAATCACACTAACAGAACCAGAACTTGGTTGGGTCGTCCACAGCAAAGCTGAAACGCTATTTCCTATCGACATTCGTGAGCTTGTTTTGGATTATCGTATTTATCAAAAGCAAATTTACCTTTGTGCTACCAGACGTAGTGATATTGCTTTTTGGTCTGAATTATTACATGAGGTAGGTTTTTCACTTTCGGTTATCGATATATCTCCTAATGCTCTTCGTTACTTAGCACATAAAGCTGCTATTCCTGATAACACCTGGCTTATTTATCGGCGACAACAAGAGTGGATATGTGCAGACCCTTTATATCAATCAATACACTACCAACCTGTTGAGATAACTGAAGTAGACTCTATAGAAAAATTGATACTATTACTACCTAAAGAAACTCAACAACAACCTAATACTATTTTTTACCTCGGTAACGATATAAAGCATCATCATTTCTCCGCATGGTCTCTGTTAGATTCTTTTCGATATTACCCTATCAAGTTACCAAAAGATTTTCATAATTTTGCGATCGCCGCAGGTTTAGCACTTCGTGAGGGAGAAAGATGATGTATCAAGTTAATTTTTTGCCATGGCAGAAAAAACGCCTTAAACAACGTTATTATGGTTGGTTATCTCTCTTTTTTATCCAAATTTCAAGTTTGATATTAATTCTTTTTTTATATTTGATAGACATAAACAGCAATACCTTCATCAACAATATTTACTTGATAATGAAAAAATAGAAATTGCAGCTATTGAACAACAGCTTGCTAACATTGAACAACAGCGACAACAACTTAAACAATTAACGCAACAACTTAATACGTTAATTCAAACCGCTAACCACAACAAACGCCAACTTTATTTACTACAACAAATTCCGCATATTTTGCCAACAGGCAGTTGGTTAGAGGCACTTTCAAGCCAAATAGATAATTTGGTAATTAAAGCAAATAGCCATGATTATCATGAAATTTTACAGTTCATGCTCCAATTAACCGAGCAAAAGATAGTAACTCAAATTCAATTACAAACAATACAACACGAGTTTCGCACCAATAAAAAAACGCTCTATTTTTAAGTTTAATTCAGCATAATATGTAAATAGATAAAACCTTATAAATTAAATATAACTTATTGTAAATTAAGTAAATTTTTGCATTTCAGTAACTTGCAGATTAATCATTACTTTTAAGCCATTTCTAGAATTTTATAGGCCTGTGCGAAACTCGTGTACAACTGACCTCTCAGAATATTCAAAAAACCACATTAAATGCAAAGTGGCTATTTTCGGAGGAACAAAATGATAAAAAATAAAATATATGAATGGTTTTATAGACCATTATGGAAACAGCTTATCCCACAATGGTTAACACTTTTTTTGATTTTTCTCTTTTTCTTTATTTTTTATTGGTCAAAAAATTCTTTAATCATTAATGAATTGTGATGCGGCGTGCGATATTTGAAGCCAAAACGTGCGATAAATGGAAGGCTACTGTTGTTTCCATCAGTGCAACGAAATTACACTGTCATTTTTCATCGGAGGCACTTTGGTCTGTTTGAGTGGTACGATCAACGGGACAATATTTGTAGATGCTGGTCAATGAAATCCCATACAGTAATGCAAGCTGTTTTCTGCTATGACCATTCGCCAATAATTTTTGAGCTTCCTGTTGCTGTGCAAAAGATAGCGACTGAGGTCTGCCGCCAATACGCCCCGACTTCTTGCTGCTGCTAAACCTGCCTTAGTACGTTCAACAATCAGTTCTCGCTCCATCTGTGCCAAAGCACTCATCACATGAAAGAAAAAACGGCCAGCGGACGCAGAGGTATCAATGGCATCCGTCAAACTATGAAAATGAATACCTTCATCTTCCAGTTTGGATATTAAAGTAATCAAATGTTTAATGCTGCGACCCAGTCTATCCAGCTTCCAGACGACTAAGGTGTCACCCGATTTCAGTGCATTTAGCCCGAGTTTTAATCCGGGTCTCTGATCTGTTTTTCCGCTGATTTTATCCTCAAAAATCTGCTCGCAATTTGTACAAACGAGTGATTTTCGCTGTAAATCGGTGTTTTGGTCATTTTTTGACACCCTCATATAGCCTATTTTTGCCATTTTAGCCTCTAATCCTCCTCCTGAAAGCCTTGTCATCGCTGGTTTTGGGCAAAATATTAGCTAAATTCTCTATTTAATAAAACCTTGGTTTAACGGAAACGATAGATTGTGCAAAAAACGCACTGGATAAACGTACCGGCGGAACGGTCAACGGCGACATTATTTCACAGGGTTCACAAATCTCACTGAAGGGGAATGGTCGCCAGCACTTTATGTTTCAGGATAAGGATGGCTCCCGGCGTATGTGGTTATACAAGGACCAGGGCGGGGATGGTGTTCGGCTGAACAACGGTGAAGAAAAGGGGGTGGGTGATTATATTTTTCATAAAGATGGCGGTTTTCGTGCCCCTTCTTCCGTGTATGCCGGAGCCGCAAGGATGGCCGCTGACGGAAATATCCACGGCAGTCAATGGGGTGTGGCTGGACGTTTACCTGAGAAAGACCTTCCAGCCCAAAGGGGCCTACGGTCAACCGAATACCGTGAAGCTCGAGGTCAATGGATGGTGGAAATGCGGGGACACAGGATTGATTATCCAGTGGGGGAGATACGGAAAAGATAAAGGGAGTTGGACATATGATTTCCCGCTGCCAATAAGGTTTCCCAACGCGGGGTTTTTCTGTATCGGTTATGTCGGTACAGCGGTATCCTTTGACACAGATCGCCTGTCTCACTCAGCCCATCTGGTCGATAATGCGACAGTGAGGGTGACAACCGATTACGGTCTTGAAACCGCAGTGCTGGCGATTGGTTTTTGAGAGAGGATAAAATGTATTACTACAGCGCGAAGGAAAACACATTCTGCCCGGCGGAATTGAAACAGTCGTATATTGACGCAGGAAGTTTCCCGGAGGATGCGATTGAAGTGAGTGATGATGTCTGGCTGGAATTTGCGGGCAAGGCGCGCGCCGTGGGCGAAGCGGGTTTGCCTGTGTGGGTAGATATTCCTCCGTCCACACCTCAACAGCGCATGGATGAGGCGGAGAGGAAAAAAGCCACGTTGATGCAAAAAGCCTCCGCCGCTATTGCTCCACTACAGGATGCAGTAGATCTCGATATGGCAACGGAGGCAGAAAGGGCGCAACTTGTCGCGTGGAAAACCTACCGGGTGCTACTTAACCGGGTGGATATAAGCAAAGCGCCGGATATTGCGTGGCCGGAAGCACCAAAAAAGTAGTGTGATAATCTGGAGTTAGTAACAAACCAGCTCCCATGTTCTCGGCGCTTTAATCCCTGTTCTGGTGTAATCTGCACTGATAATTAACGATTTTCCGACTATTTCGACATAAGTGCCTAAATTTCCCTCGGGAGCAATACCTTTGTATTTTACCGTCGCGTTTGCCGAGAAGATGGCATGAGGGACGGGACAAGGTAAAGATACCGTATAAATCTGTCCAGCATTGAGGGGTGGTGTAACGCCCCATTGCCTGATAAAGCCGGTATCACCACATTTCCACCATCCGTTAGTAGCAAGGTGAGCGGTATTTTTTGCTCCTCGATTGTTAATCTGCATATTAAGCCAGCTGCTTAACGCCCCGCCCCAAATAGGGCCAGTTACATCACCGTTTTCATGATAAGTGGCCGTTCTGCCGCCCCATGAAATGGTTAAATTTTGCCCTAATGTGACACCTCCGTTGACAGTTCCGCCGGTTCGTTTATCCAGTGCGTTTTTTGCACAATCTATCGTTTCCGTTAAACCAAGGTTTTTTGTAAAAAAGGATTTCGCCTGTTTCCTGACAAAATAAGCCTAAATGATGGCTTGATGAGGAAAATGCACGGCAAAAAACACTGTATTTACCGTTCAAATTTTAGCCAAAATGCCGATTTAGGGCTAAAATCGAGGTTTTGATTAAATTTTAATCCATTTTGGGGTGTTTTATGTACAGCAAAATCTCACTACTGAACTCTTGTCGGATAACATAAAACATCAGCGATATAGACGATCAATAAAGTGTTATCGATCGTCAAAACAGATCAATTACAGTGGCTTAACTACATTCACAATACTTAACCTGAGTTCGGGATAAGCATAATCAATTATGCTTGAAGATACGTACCTGCAACAGGTATCTTTGGTTTAGATGGCATTAAACAATATGCAACCAGTCCGCCTAATAAATTCACTACAAAATTAGCCGGAGAGCGATGTCGCGTATGCTCTATTTGACAAAGATTTTTTAACTCATCAAATACCGTTTCAATGACAGAACGATGACGCAAGATGGCTTTGTCGAAACAAGTCTGTTTAATAGGCTTCATTTTCTTCTTGATATTCGTTATAAGGTTAATTCCCATCGTTTTGAGTTGCTGTTTCAGTGAAGCCGATAAATACCCTTTATCTGCGTACAAACAACCAGAAAGATCCTTTGTCAGCTCAGAGCAATGGTTTCCGATCATCGGTGTTTCCTGGTGTGAGTCGAAAACTGAGTATTTCCCCCAAATGATTGATAATTATATGAAGCTTGAAACCAAAGAACCAACCTGTTGAATTTTTTCCCCGTTCAGCTATCCCATTGAAGACTTTATGCCTGCGGATCCGTAAGTTATCACACACCTGCTATCGGAGTAGAATCGGCAACCGATAGCCCCGTGCATTTTCCCTTAATTGACTCAAACAGTGCCGTTAACGCTAAGGCACTACGCGGAAGTAACTCTACACAGCGTGAATAGGATGGCAAGTTAGGAAATTCTTCCGGAGATATAAGCGGACATAATAGAGATAAAATACCTTGAATTGCCTGAATCGGAGTTGGATGAAACAACACAACCAGTGTCATCATTTCCGCCAACGAAAGCTGAGTAGACCGTCTACGACGCTTAGTACCGTTAGTCAGCAAATATTCATGCATTTTTGGCTCGAAGTCTTTGCAAAAATCATCCATCAGGCAATAAAGTTCAGTAAGATTTTCCATAATTGTTTAACAATGCTCTACTCTTTAACCAGACTGTTAGAGTATTTTAACAAAACAGGCTCATTCAACTATTTGAATATCAAGACTTTCTCTTTATTTCTTATCCCGAACTCAGGTTAAAATATTTACCTCGATACCGCAGTTAGTATCAAATAACTTTCCTTTGTGTGTTTTTTGAGCGTATCAAATATTTTGCCTTTCGGTATCAAATGATTTGCCGCGCTATATACCCACACCGCCAAACGAATCTTTTATCTGTCCACCTTGCTGAACGAATACCATCCAGGCGGGCATACCAGAAGCCAATGAAGTCACCACATCGGTCATTTGCATCGGTAACATACGCATTGCATGACGATATTGCCCCATCGTTACCGCGCCATTCATAAACGCTTTTTCTTGTGCTTTTAATTTGGCAATCATCGGCGCTGCTTGTTGCGAAATGCCCATCTGCGCCGCTTTCAGTTCAAGAATTTCAGTTCGCGTCTTGCCTATCGTGTCTGATTGCTGTTTTAATGTGTTTAGAAAATTATCCGCGGCTAACTTCGCTCGCTTTGAAGTTTCTTCCTGTGCAAGTAGCGCTCTCCCTTCTGCGGTCAGTGCCAAATTCATCCGACTTAGTTTATCTCTCGATTCCTCCAGTATCGTGTTGTAATCAACAAACTGGTCAAGGGGGAGTAAACCTTTTTGATGTGAAGCGGCGAGCTTTCGGCTAATTTTATCCAGTTCATCAAACGCTTTATTGGTGGGATTAATGCGATTTAACAGGTCATTGAGTTCACTTTTTTGCGTCTTAAGGGTTTCGGCATGTCTTAATGAGGCCAAGCTGACTTTTTTTAATCCGCCCTCCAGATTTGATGAAGCCTTTTCAACCTTTTCCGCTGTTCCCTGAAAGGATTTTAACTTCTGTTAACCTCTTTCCAAATCCGCCGTGTTGACTTTTAATGAAATCGGGGCGATATCAGTCATTATATTTTCCTTCAAACAACAAAAAATTTAAAGCCTGTGATAAAAATATCCGCCTTATTGGTGCATTATCGCTAAGGCTTTCGCTTCCATCACCCGTATATCATTAAACAAAGTCGTCTTATCACTGTTCAGGTTTAATAAATCAATAACCTGTGGCAGTACACTATAATCCAGCCCTGTTGGCCCATTCACCCCCATTCGCCACTGAGTACGCAGCGCATTAAAGGTAAGATAAGCCGCCCAGACATCTGGCCAGACTTCAACCTCGCTGTCTTCCGGCCTAAAACCAAAGGCGGCTTCAAAGTTGCGGATATCGGTCTCGGTCATGCCGCCATACATGGCCTCAACGACCGCTAGGAGTTTTTTTCGCGTTGGCCTAATAGTTCGCTATAATACGTTGTACTAATGGCGCTGGCAGCTGAGGGATAGTTGTCAAATAGCAACTTTAAGTTATCAGCGTGATAAGGCGCTTCAATTGCCCAGTCAGCAATAATCTGCCGATAAAATTCATCAATCGGCATCTCTCGCATGGTTTCCAGTTCACTCATGGCTTTATGATTAAAGGTGAAAGTGACCACCTCTGGCTCTTTTTTGCCTGCCACCGGAATGAGGACATTGGCTTTAAACGTTGGCTTGGGTATCAGGGTAAATTTTGCCATGCTGCATCCTTAAACTATACCGTATAGATTTGCATATCAGATTTAAGTGAGAAACGGGCTACCACGTTTTCAACTTCATTGATGGCGGTATTGGGCACGCGCTGGAAAGAGACCGAAGCGGTAAAATAACGATCCTCGCTGGCACGTTTATTGAAAAAACGCATCGTGGTTATTTGCTTGTTGTCATCGAGTTTCATCAATAACTTACGGATGGGTGATTTCGCATCATGTGCAAAGGTATAAACCTGCGTGATGCCATTTTTAAAGGTATCAACCGTTTCTGCCTGCTCATCTTCCAAAAATTGAATTTCCTGCGTTTGTTGCTCACCCCCTTCCGTTGATAAAGTCATGACTTGCGGCATTGCTTCCCATGCTTCCACTTTCTTTAAACTCCCTTTAGCCCCACCATCAGGAAAAACGGTTTTATCGGTGGTATCGATTGATGCCAGTGTAATACGGGTATCAGCTGCTTCTTTCACTTTAAAAGCGCCTGACATTTTCTTCCAGCCACAATCAATTTGGACGATATCGCACGCTTTAATACTGCCAATCGCGTTGACAGTTAATACCGCCTCTACCGCATTGGTAGCCGCCGTCATTGTTATCTCATCCGCATATTTATTGGCAACATAAACACGCGAACCATTAGGAATATTGTATGCCATGATAAAACCTCGTTATTGGCTTAATAAAAAACCGCCATATGGCGGCAATGTTATATTGTAGAGTGACAACGATAAGGAATGCTGACGGGGAGGATATAATTAACCTGATCACTGATGGCAGGAAATAAACTTGGCTCACCGTTTAGAAAAAGGCTATCGGTCATCGAAAAACCATTTGTTAGAAAGTTTGTTAAACGGTTAGCAATATTCATGACAGCCGTATCGCCCGTTCCTGCTTTACCCACCACATTTATTTGAATGACACCGCTGAATACCGGCATATCGAGCGATAAACTTAAATTTTTCGTTGGCGCTGGCATGATGTGCAATTGTAGATAGGGTTTATTGATATCATCGAATTCACAATTTGGCCAGACAACGTTGATATTCTCAGACTCAGCAAATTGAGCAATATGCGCACGTATGGCGGCATTAATGGTTAATGGCTTCATCCTTTACGCTCAGCGATGGCCTGATGAAAAAACGGCTGAAATTCCTGTGCCGTAATCCGTATCATACCCTTCGGTGCTTGTTTTGAATGCCCCATCTCAAGCCGATAGGCATAAGGCACCACATTGGAAAAATAGACTGACTTCATGCCCACTTTAAACTGACCGATAACAAGATTGCCCTCCGCTTGTGTTACTTCGCCACTTTTATCTATTCGTCCCGTTTCTTTCATTGGTACTTCATCAAACGTCACTTGCCAGTTGCCACGAAATCTCCCCCCGTATACCCTGCTGGCTTCCTTTCTTTTTCTTTCCCTTTTTCGGCTATTTTAGCATTCACTTGCCAGATAGAGGGATTACCGACAGGCGACATCATGACCAACCTTGCGAGTATCTTTATGAATGTCACCTTGGTAACCGCTTCCATTTTCTCTTCTGATTTGCTGATAAACGCATTAATAGCGGCTGTAAAATTGTTTGCCATATCAAGCTCTCAATTGTGCAATGAAACAAATCGTTTGCCGTTGGGGTTTTATCTCTTTTACAGCAATCACTCGATGATTTCTGTTATCGATGATAAGGATATCCCCCTGTTGAATATGACTCTTTGCCGGCGCAATAAATTTAATATCACTGGTTAAAATGAGGGAATTGTCCACTTCATTAATAGCAAACTGTGTCTTTACCCCGACCACCGTTAATACCACATCGGGTTCGATAATCTCCTGACCCTTTTTATTAACATAAAATTTGCCTTTTCTTTTTAAGACATAGTCCATGCCGTACTGCTTTATCAATCGCTCACTAGTTTTACCCATCCGGGTATAAAGATGCATTATCACCTCACCGAAAAGGTATTGATGGCAAATCCAGAGCGGGTATCTAACAAGCCATTGAGTAAACCATTTAACCAGGGAAACTTGGGTAAACCCGAATTTGTCCCCGAGGTATATTGTACCGTGATAGCCCCCTCAATACGTTCTGTGGTCACTTCGCCCCCTAACGTTGGCTGTAAATCCTCGTTCTCTGACTCAATCGCCAGCCGACACTGCGCCATAATGAGTTGCTTAGGGATGACATCATTAGTAACAGGCACGCCGTCATAAAATAACCCTGTGCGGGGGAAGGATAGCGGTTGTGTTAAAGACGTTCGTTTTCCTAACCATGGCTGTGTCGCTAGATAGTCCATCGCAGTCACCAGCATCGACTCAATGTGTAGGTCATCAGTCGGTATATCAATCCCTCTTTCACGGGCATAGCGCTTTAAATCCTCAACGCTGGCATAACTGTTAAATGTTGGCGAATTTTTATCCGAATCAATCATATTCACCTCGTAAGAAAGCAACTGTCTTGAACAGTATATTTATGGAGCAACGTTATGATACGACTCATCCCATTCTTGGTTCTTTCTGAGAATCGCATTCAGGATAGTCAGCAGTTTGCGCATACAGGCAACCAGCGCCACTTTTTTGGCTTTTCCTGCTGCAACCAGCCGTGTGTAAAATGCTTTTATCACCGGATTGAAACGAGTTGCAACCAGTGCAGCCATGTACAAAGAGGTTCGAACTCCGGCCCGACCGCCAAAAATGGTTCGTCGGCCACGCATGGTTCCCGAGTCTCTATTAACAGGAGCTACCCCAACCAGTGCACTGATCTCCCTGCGCGAGAGTTTCCCTAACTCAGGGACTTCTGCCAGCAATGTAGCAGCAGTCATCATACCAATGCCTTTGATAGTACTTAGCCGCTCTGCAAGCTCGTTGAAATGATCCGTAATATGCTTATGCATATCCTCGTCAATCCGTTTAAGTTCATTTTCTAGTGCATTGATGATGTTACTGATGCTTTTTCTGTTTTGCGGGTGAGATGGATGCATCCGGTTTCTTTCAGCTACAAGCATTGCAATCAGCTGCCGTCTGCGCACCACCATAGCAGCAAGAATCTGACGCTCTGCATCAGGAATAGCCTGGATAAAACGTGACCGCTCAGGATGGCGGTTAATGACATCAGCCATCTGAGCTAAAACTCTGGCATCTATTCTATCAGTCTTTGCCAGATAGCCCATGGATCGAGCAAAGTCTCTGGCTTGCCTGGGATTGATAACGGCAACATCAAAACCTTCAGCCTGAAGAGCGCATGCAATCGCTGCCTCGAGACCACCTGTAGCTTCCATCAGAATCAAGGCTATGTTGTTCTTTTTCAGTTGATAAATGATGGTATCGAACCCGTCAGGGTTATTGCTGACTCTGAACTGCTCAATGTTATTGGTGCCTGCAATATCCAATGAAGCTTTAGAAACATCAATTCCTACACAAATTGGATTTAGCTGACTCATATTACCCATCCTTGCAAATACGTTATGAATTACGGACAACTGTTCGGGTTTCAGATGAGTGGCTAAGTGTATGCATCATTCGCTTTGCTACGGGCTATAAACCCCAGGGACAATCGGATTACATACACCTTGCCAAATCTAATCGCTATTATTATAACCAAATTTCAAGATACAAGGGACAATCGGATTACATACACCTTGCCAAATCTAATCGCTATTATTATAACCAAATTTCAAGATACAAGGGACAAAAGTCCCCTTAACTTCATTTCTCTTTAGGAAAAAGTGAGACTTTCTGTGGTTTGCGTCTTACCATCCACTTTCGCGGTAACGGTAAACTGTCCCGCTGTACTGGCGGTTAATTTAACGCTGGACTTACCTTTTGCATCAGTTTTAGTCGCCGCTTTACTCAGTTTTCCACCGGTGCTTGACCACTCAACATTGCTACCCCAAACAGGTTGATTATCTTTTGTGTAATCAAGTGAAATGGTCACCGCATCGCTGTTATTGGCTGTCGCGGTGGTTTTATCCACTGATAACCCCAAACTCGCTTCATGCTGCAATTTTATCATTACGCCTGCCGTTAATTTGTTACTGGTGAAATGTTTCTTCCAGTTGCCAGCTGTGCCCAATTTTGTCAGATCAGGATTCGTCCCTTTTGATTCATCCCAGCTATAACCGAGCACGCCCACATTCACCACGCCTTCACCCCGATAGCCAACGCCTAAATTTTCCTGATCGTTGATTTCATAAGAGCGAAAATGGGGTTCCTGTGATTCCGTGATAGTGATAGCGCCTGGGACTAAACCAAATATGGCATCAACAGGCGCCGTATCGGTGACTAATACGGGTTTACCTAATGTTCCCGGCTGGCCGCCGTAGATCACCACACCTGCTTCTTCGTAAACCTTGTTATCAATCGCCTGGTCAACAATGTCAAAATAGGTTGTTGAGTGCATGACAAACAGATTGACACGGTTAAATTTATCCCCGTATTTGCGCAACCCCTTCGTGAGGGTCTTCTTGCCATCGGTAGCAATGTTCGCCGTCACCACCATATCCGTGTTCGCCCCAATCGCTGCCCCCAATGCTGCCAGGGAATACTTGATATAGCCTTCAAGCGAAGCATCCGCAGCATCCGTGCCCACAAGCTCAGAAAACTCCGATACATCCCGACCACGTCGTTTAAAAGACTCTTCGGTGATTTCATAGGGCCCATATTTCCAAGGGGCTTTAACATCAACGGATTCGCCCGCGCCAATTTTCTTACCGCTGACTTTATCCATAGAATTCACGTCACGATGTTCAATCGAGCCGCTTATTTGATAAAATGCCCATTTACGCAAATCGCCTTCAATAAAAACATTATCGAGTACAATTGCGCCATTAGATGCCTGATTAAACACCTCAAGATTATCTTGTCTGCGCTCTAAAAATGCAGTTTGAGCCAAATCGTTATAAATAATTAAATCACTATTCACCGTGGTTGCCATTATCTCAATTCCTTACTTAGGTAATCCCAGATAAGCTTCACGACCGAAACGCCGGATATAGGCGGCCTTATCCGCTGAAGAGATCTGAGAACGTTTAAAATGTGCGACCCCTGACTTACTATTCCCCGCACCGGTACCGGATGCAGAAGGAAATAAATGCGGGGCACTTTCTTTTAGCGAATCAATCCACTCAACGGGGGTTAAAGGTGTACGACCATCTTTACCCATGATCGGATTGCTTTCTTCATCAACCGCGACGGCCTGACCTTCATCATTGATGTTAAATAGGCCCTTGGCACGTAATATTAAATCTTCCTGAGCACTGGCTAACGCGCCGGATTGACTTGCAGCGGCACGAATTTCATCGCCTAAAACCCGATTACGGAATTTATTGGCAAATTCTTCTGCCTTTTCCGCCCGTCGCTTTTCAGATTGAAGCTTTTTTTCTACATCATGGCGCAATCGTTCCGTGCGCTTATTGATTACCTCGTCGATCTTGCCTTCGGCAATGAGTTTCGCTTCCTCATCATTTTCAAAACGTTGCAAAATGCCTTTCACCTGCTCAGGATCAATGCCTTCAAAACGCTTTAAATTATCAGTTTGCTCTTTGAGCTTACCGAGTAATTCACTATTCTTTGCCTTTAGACCGGTAACCTGCTCATTAATCTGCTTATCAATTATGGCTTGAACTTCGGGTGTTATCGCTGTACCACTCGCTCCGCCGCCGCCATTTGGGTCTTCTGCTGATGAATGATAGTTGCTACCGATGTTTAAAATGCTCATTATGTCCCCTTGGGATGTTGTCTATGCGCCTTGCGCGTTAAATTAACTCAGCCATAAGCCGAATTTGGCGAACAAAAAAGGCCACCGAAGTGACCCTGATTGCCATGCATACTGGTTAAATTCCCATCCCAGCTTCTTTAAATGCCTGTTCATCTATCTTTCGTAATTGTGCCAAAGAAATAAACTCACCTTTGTCGGTATAAAATTCTGATGGATGCATACCCCCTTCTTTCATTAGGCGATAGCGTACTTCACCGAATACCTGCTTTTGACGCCACACAGGTTGTCGTTGTATCCATTCAAGAAAGCTTGTGCCGACAGGTATCTGTCCATCCATCGAGGCCCGTGTGCCTTCGTCAATTTCATCAACATCCATTCCCAATTGTCGCCACGACTTGGTTATCCATGTTTCAGTTGAACGACAATTCCAATGAATTTTTCCTGGGCCTTGCAAATAGGGCACTCTATGGCCTATTGGCTTGCCTTCGAGGGTATATTTCAGTCGATCCCGAATAATACAAGCGGGCGATGTTTTATTATCCAGGGTAGATAACCACTGTTTACCCGCCATAATATCGCTATTCGCTTCGGCAAAATGATTTCTGGCGGTGGCTTGTAGGTGATTAATTGCCGTTTTGGCAATGGTTGTGGCATTAGCCCGACTAATTTGTAGTGCACCGTCTTTATAACCTTGTTTGGCGTCACCACGGATGTTACGCCCAATTTGCACAGCACTATCCCCATTTAAATAGCCATTGCGAACCGTATTATTAATGCGCGTCATGCGGTCTTTTTCCAGACCCTCAGCCCACTCAGATAACCGTTTTCCCTGAAATGGACGCGCTATCACCGCTGAATAGAGCATATCTGCCGTGAAACTCATCAGTGGATAGCGGCGAAGAACACCCTCTGGCATTAGAAAATCAATTAAAGCCGGATAATACTTTACCTCATACGCTGCATGCGCTTTCATTTCATCGCTTAACAGTGAAAACGCGCTGGCTACCGCACTCTTATTAATAGCCTTAACACTGGCTAGCAAAGATTCTAATCGCCTAACCGTAAAACTCTCCGCATCGATATTAGCGTCATCCAGCGCCACAATTAAGGATGCACTGAGCTGGGCATCAAATGCATTCAGGGTGTTAACCATCTTTTTAGCAACCCCACTACCGTAACGGCTGGTAAACAGCGAATGCGCAAGTAACTCATCCATCAGTCGCTCATTCACCGTTCTCATTGCTCACCTATCATAGTGGGTTGCTGATTGTTAAGTTCGTCAATGACATCATCAACCTCATCAGCCGGATTGATAATGTCAAATTTTTGTAAACTGCGAACCAAATCCGACTGACGGATGGCATTGGATTGCCAAGCGGTAACGATTTCTCGTATCATGGTACTATCAGCAATGTGATTGACCAAGTCTCGGTTAATTTCAAATGAACATTTATCCGGTTCAGCATTAGCATATTCAGCGCACCATTTTAATCCCTTGGTCAATGCTTCTGACACATTTGAGCAACAGAGACTTAAAACAGACGTTTGGGCGCTTAATTCACCCACCGACTGGATAACCGTTTTGACTTTACTGTCCGCAGAGACTAACTGCGCCCCTAACGCCACCATATAATCACGCTTGCTGTCCATCGCTTCTTTCGCCAGCATGTTAGGCTGTGCTTGAATGTAGCCACAGGCACCTTGTTCAGGTAACAAAATGGGTGAACGGGAGCCGACTAATATGCCCTTTTTCTCTAACCAGTCACGCCATTCATCTTTCAAGCCGCTGATATAGGGTTGCACTTGGCCACAGAAAAAAACCGAATCTTCATAATCGGCGGAATTTCGATAATGACCCAAATTGATTTTGGCGAGTCCTAGTAACGGCGCTTCATCAATCGTGTGATCATTATTTTGAGTACCGATAAAGGTAAACGGAATTTCATCCCACGCACCGCCAATTTTACGCTTTGGAATATATTCAACATCTATTTGGTAAACACTGCTGCCTGCGGGTTTACGATACACTCGACAGATAAATTTCCCATCTTCAATAGCCAGAACCCGGTATTGAAAGACATCCTTAAACCCAAAACCCACTTTTTCTTCTACTGTTTCACGTAATACCACCAACGTTAAGCGATTACGACCATTAATGCGTTGGGTTTGCCAGTTAATAATGTCTTCAGCTTTGTATTGAAAAAAATAAACTTGGTTTGCCTCATCATTATAATCGACATACAAGCCATGCCGCCCCACTTCCAATATCGATTCCAATGATGATTGCGCTAATTGATAAAGACTGGAGCCCGCTCCATCTGCATCTTCTTTAAGATAAGCCAGCCTTTCATTAATCTCCACGAGCGGATCTTTTTTAAAAGCCATTCCTATCATCCCATTACGGGTATTACCCGTTATGGGATAAAACACCGCGCGATCTTGATAATCGCTATTACGCTTCCTTTTCCGTTCTTTATCCGACTCTTCTAATATCGGGAGATAGTTTTTTACTGAATCATCCCCTTTACAGACTGTCCTAACCAATGACCATTGCAGAGCAAACAATTTATATTCAGGACGGATAAAATCAACATTAGTCGTACTCATTAGAATGTGGTTCCTAAATTAATCTCAAAGGCGGGCCGCTGTTTATTTTTTCGGCTAACCGCAAAATACCTGAAGGCATCGGGATCATGAGAAGTGAAATCATGCAGTGGCTTGTCTTTCCAGCAGCCGAGCCTGTCATTCCATTCTTTGCGATAAGCTTCTAGATTTGCGATACCCTCAGCACATTGATATTCATCAAAAACACAATTGGGTAATATTTCACGTACCGCCTCAATCCCTTCATCGATCGATAATCTTGGCACGACATCAAATCGTATGGTGTATTTCTGTCCACCAATATCATAGCCTTCTCTGGCAATTTCACGCCGTGATTTCGCATCCCAGCCAAATTCACGATTATCGATATCATGGGGGGCATGATGACTGGCGTAACGGTAACCTTTATTTTTTAGCACTTCCATATAGTGCCGTAAGCCCTCACCACTATTTGCGTAGTGATCGATAACATGAAATTCCTTACCCACCTCACGCACAAACCAGATTGAGGTTGAATCTCCCACCCCAATATCCCAGAAAGTGTGAACGGGCAAATGGCGGTTATCAGGCAGTTGTCCAATACACTTGTTTTGATAGAGATAGCGAAATTGTTTAGCATAATAAGCGCCCTCGACTGATTGTTGGAAGGCTTCAGATGGCAGTGAGGGATATTCCCGTTTGATATCATCGCCAAGCGTTTTTTCTTTGGCGTAATACCACGCTTTCTGTCTGTCGGTTAACTCAATACCGTGCTTTCCTGCCAATTCATCGAAATAATCGATTAACCGTTGAGGTAATAACGAAACAGGCGTCATTGAGTATTCAGAATTTTTCCACCAGGGGAAAAAAAAGAACTTCCAGTCTAATGGCGAAAGCAGTTTTGCCTGAATTTGCGCTTTCTCAGCCGATTGACAGTAATTATAGATATAGAAATACCCTGCTCGTCCCTCCGCTGTGCTTTCTATTGTCGTAAAACACTCACTGGCGACAGCCTCAAACGCACCGGTAACAATTTCTCGTGCCTTATCAGGATATTTTGCACAGATTTTGCCAAATTCAGAGATATGTAAATAACGCAATGTGCCACCACGAAAGGACGTACTAATGTAAAGTGAACCACCCTTTTTAAAAACCAACTCTCCCGCAGAATCATTACTGGCAGGATTGGCTGCCTTGATTTCGGCTGGCAGTTTGTCGTAAGCGTATTTGACTTTTTCCCTGAAAAGGCGCCTCGCATCAATTAACGTATGCGCAATCAACGCACATTTAGCCGATTCAAATAACGCCGCATCGAGTTGAATGATACACACTTCCGTAGTGAAACCCAGTTGACGCGCTTTAAGGATGATGTTTCGGGTATGCATGCCTTCAAAATAGGTTAACTGCTCAGGGGTCATGTTAAACCGAATGGCTTTACCTGTTTTGTCTGTTATCCAGTAGAGATGATTCAGTCGCCAAAACTTATTGCGTAATAATGCTAAATGTGCTGGTTCCATAACTATCCTTTAGACAAATCATCCATGAGGTCAGATAGCGTACCAACTACATCATGCTCATTTTTTATTTGATCTCGGAAAGCCTGAACAGAAACATGCTTACCTAAAAGCTCAAGGTTTTTGATTTTGTCAGGCCACTTTATTTTTTTGAGCAATGCTTCTGCGCCCTCAACTCGTATGGCTGCAATGTCAAAACCGCTTAATGTTGTTCGCCACACTTTAGGCCAGTCTTTAATCGGTCTTAAATCACCTGATTCGGTAATAATATCCAACACATCCATCTGGTCGATATCAACCAGTCGCTTAAGCACGTAGTCAGCATTAACCTCAATGCGATTCTTGCGTTCTTCCATGAGGGTTTGGATGCGTTTTTGAATGTTGAGTTTTGCTAAGTTTTGACATGCGATATCTTTTGCAGTTTTTTCACTATACCCCGCTCTTATTGCCGCCTGTGTCGCATTTAAATCAATCAGGTTCTCTCGACAAAAGGCTTCCTGCTTGTCTGTGAGAGTCATAATAGCTACCTAATTAATGTTTATCACGAGTTTCGCACCAATAAATAAACGCTCTATCTTTAAGTTTAATCCAGCATAATATATAAATAGACAGAATCTTATAAATCAAAAGCAACTTATTGTAATTTAATAAAATTTATGTATTTTAGTAACTTGAAGATTAATCATCGATTTTAAGCCATTTCTAGTATTTTATACGCCTGTGCGAAACTCGTGTTTATGTTTAGTTGCACTCTTCGCTCACCGTTTAGCCTGATTGAGACAATCTTCTATCATCTTGCCTCGTCTGCTTGCGGGTTGTTTGCGGTAATACCGGATCGCTTCACTTGTGGCTAAGCTGGCGACAGATAGAGAAAAGCCGAGCTTCATTAACTCGGCCTTGATATTCGTCTCAATGAATTGTTCAGGGGTCATGCTTGACTTTCTCCATTTGGTGTATCATCAAATCCGGGTAGTCTCAATTGAGAAAGTGCCAAAATGGTTTTTTCGGCCTTACGTATCTTATTCAGATGACGTTTTCGTAAATTCATTAAATCACTTCCTTTTCTACCAAAATTGTCAAATGACCATTTATCCGCCGCAACCAATCTATTTTGCATTTCGCCAATCGTTAATGATTTCAATCCTTCCATATCTAACAGAGCAAGATTGGCGGGTTGGCTTTCTTTTTCCGCTAAATCCAGTAACCACTTACGGAGTGATTTAGCGACTTTGGTTTTAGATAACATTCCAATCAGATGAGCACCGCGAACAGAATAAATTCTAATCTTTTTATAGCGTAACTCTTTGTTTTCATTACTCTCGGTCAAATTGACCGTCCCTGACATCTCATTAGTAAACTCATCTTTATTCCTGTTAAAAATGCGAGTAATAGAAGATTCGTCCTTGTATTCCAGTAAGATAGATAGCTGTTTATTAGTGAACCAGATTTTCCCGTCACCGTTATTAAAGGGAACAATATTGTGGGTTTTAAATGTTAATACATGATTCATGATGTCTTCCTTACTTAGGTAATGAACCTTTGCCACATAGGAAATCAGCCCATCGAAGTGACATCAGCAAAACTGATTACCTCAAAGGCTCATTCCTAAATAACGGGTTCGATGTTTGGATTAGTTGCGCATGTGGGACGCAATGATTATTAAGATTTGAACGTGCCAATTAACGATTCATTGATACTGTGTTTTGATGTACTGCTGTAAATACTCCGTCTGCTTTTCGTTCTCAACTATCATCTCTCTGAGACGGAAATAATCTTCTCGAGCTGATGCGCTAAGTTGTGGGCTGGTTTCATCATGTCGGCTCTTGGGGGTAGTGGTCTTGGGTATTGAACACACGGTGTTGACGCGCAACCGCTTAGTGCCAGCACGCACAGCATCATTGAGCTTATCCAATTCAGCTTTGGCATTGTTCAGTTCCTCGGTGTGTTGAATATCGAGCTGGTGCAAAGCATCGATCTTCTGCTGCTGTAATTTCACCGCTTCAATTTGCGCTTGATATTGCTGTTTTAACGTTTGGTAGTTTTGCTTGACGGTTTGATATCGGGAGTTGATAAAAACGAGTGATAAAACCAATGCGACAATAATCACTACGATAAATGTGACAGGTCGCCATAACATATCACGCTCTCTATTTCCCTGCGAGTCATTAACCCTTTCTGTTTTATACCCTCATCGTATACCCAGCGTTTCATCTCATCACACGCCCCTTGTCTGTCGCCTGCGTTGAGTTTTTTGAGCAACGTTGACCGCCTGAAATTACCAATGCCAACGTTATAGACAAACGAGTAAAGGGCGGCCTGTGTGAGCGTATTGATATTAACCTTAATCAGTGGGTCAACATAGCGCTTAAGATTGCTGAGCGCTTCATCAAGCCATTGTTCACATTCTGTTTTGGTATAAATTTTATCGCGGTCGATAGCTTTCCCCGTTTGACCATAACAAACTGTCAGCACTCGTCCTCCATCGAAATAGGGCTTAAGTCTCAACCCTTCGAAATGGGTTATCATACTTGAGGCTAAAAACACAGCACTAACGCCCGTTGCCATCAATATTTTTTTCGGTATCTTCATAGTGACGCTCTTTTAACTTGAGTTCCTTCCATTTGTAGTACCAGTTGACTAAGCAGGTCGCAACCGTACAGATTATCCCTATCAGCGCGACCCATTGGTCAATACTAAAACCCATCAAAGTCGTTAGAATACCGGACAAATAAGCATTGAGGGTTGAGTGTTTTTCAAACATACGCATATACCCTCCCGTTGAGGGTACCATTGCTTTAAATTAAAAAGGGAGACAGCCGCTTTACTTGTTTATGTTGCTGGCTTTGTCAGTATTGCAGGGGTACAAATGAAAAACCCCGCAAAAGCGAGGCCTTATTAATTTTTTATTTATTGTGGCATTAAAAGTAAAATTAACTAAAAAAAGCAATTAAGTAATAGAGCATTTAAACCATATTTCTCAAACCAACCTCATGGTTATAAGGGTAGGTATCTTTAGCTGGGTCATCATGTCCAAAAGCAGCCCTTAGCCCATATAATTTTGCTTGCTTATCTACAGCGCATCTATATTCTCTTTCATAGAGAGATAATTCAATTCCGCCATTATTCTCCTTTTTTGCATTAAAAAGATAAGTAACCGGAATACTATCAAATCTCACATGCTTATTATTAACCTTATAAATATTCTTTGCTAAAGATGCTTTATCTTTCTCATTTTTTGACAATGATTCGACTGATGATATGGATTTAAATGAACTGGTGCAAATTGGGCTTATATTCATAATTAAAATTCCTCATGAAAATTACTACTGAAAGCATTAGTGTAACGATATGATTAAAAAAACATATGAAAGATATTTTCAAGGATTTTAACAATTCAATAACAAAAGGCCCCGCAAAAAACGACGCTCTAATATAGATTTAAGCGCTAACTCAATAGCTACGCGCTACTATAGCATATAATACTGTACGGATGTACGGACAGTCAAGCATTTTACTGAGGATTTGATCAGTATTTAACGTCGCTGTAAAAATTGCTGTATCTCTGCTTGTTGCCAGCGTGCTAATGTATCGGTCAAAACAAAGGTATGCTCCTGATTACTCTCTTCAAGTAATTACTTCATCTCAGCTAACACCTTGTCTGCATCTTCACGTTTGCGCAGCACTCGCCTTACGGCTTGTTTCTCTGCCTCATAAATACACGAGTTTCGCACAGGCCTATAAAATTCTAGAAATGGCTTAAAAGTAATGATTAATCTGCAAGTTACTGAAATGCATAAATTTACTTAATTTACAATAAGTTATATTTAATTTATAAGGTTTTATCTATTTACATATTATGCTGAATTAAACTTAAAAATAGAGCGTTTTTTTATTGGTGCGAAACTCGTGAAATAGCTTCTTTAACGCCATTTGTGAAATTGTAAATCTTTTCGCATTCTTTTGCGATTATCGGTATCTGGTTAACTTCAAAATTTTGGGGTGACTCTACCCCTGTTGCATGACGGAGCGCATACCAGATACCTTGCGTCCACGAACGCTCAAATCGGAAGCCGTTAGCCATTGTCCAGATTAAACGAGAAAGATGTGAAGTATCATCAGCGGTTAGTAATTCTCTTGCTTCTGGTTTATGATTAGGGTGTTCATATTTACCCGTTTTACGGATAGATGGAAGAACTTCATTTGTTACCCATTTACGAAATCGCCAAGGTAAAGTCCCCTGCTTAACAGCATCACGACACCGTAAGATTAGAGTGTAAAGACCAGACTCGTTGATGATATTAGCATCGCCCTGACGCCCTAAGTTAAACTTAGACCGTTCATCTTCATCTAATGATTTCAATGACATAGAGGGATTACTTAATTGAAGAACATTGCAAATATCTTCTGCGACAAACCACGGTTCACCATTGCTGATGATGGTACGAATGCCATGATCTTCAAATTTAAATTCAACAGATTGAATAGCTATAGTAGCCATGATTAAACTCCTTGCGAATTTTAGTTACGGCCGCCAGTCAGTAGCTGGTAGCCGGGCGTCAACTAGAGCTTCACAAGACGCTCCGGGCATATTCCCCTTTCGGGTGTTTTATTACGCCTCTCCACCCGGCCTTCGGATGTGATTACACCGTTTTATGGGCATAAAAAAGCCGCATGGCTATCGGGTGCGGATGACCGCTTGTGAATTCTAGTACGGTCAGCATACGATAGTCTATACGGTGTTGTCAATTTGTTGCTTTAAGGAGTGTGTGAACGGTACCCGCTATATAGGATTCAGCCCTACCCATGTAAGCGGTGATATAATCCGGTCTTTTCTTCCAGTTTTTAGCTATCATTCGGCATGAAATATGGTGCTGATAATGTAAGCAAATAATGTTATATCCATCGATGTCATATTTCTTTAATCCTGCTACCGCTTTATCAACAATTTCGCCTTCCTCATCGCTTAGTCAAGGTCTGTCATCGTCGAATTTAATAGGAGTAATGGTAGACATACCTTTGTACTCAGTTCCAATGCGGGTCATACTCCAGTTCCCCCACGCTTCCAGTAAATCTTTTACGTGCCTACTCATCTCTCCTCCGGCAAAAACACGAGTTTCGCAATCTCCAAAAAAGAAGTATAAATTTAAAAACAAGAAAAAATCAGGGTGTTCATATTTTGTCGGGTTATCCATGTATTAAAGATATCTATAAAACATTCTTACAAGTAAGCAGTTTAAGATACTCTGGTTTAGCGTTATCAGAAGTAAGCCCATCGCCTTTATCTCATGACACTGTTAGCCGATGGCTAAAAAGTAGATGTTTTAGACCTAAAGACCTATGGCGATTAGTTGAACCTTCTATAGACAAAAAAAACCCTTGCGTACTAATTGCCGATGATACATTGATTGCCAAAACACGTAGTAAAAAAATAGAGATGGTCCATTATCAATATTCAGGTAATGAACATGAGGTTATTGCTGGCATAGGTTTAGTTAATTTGCTTTGGCATGATCTGACGAAGGTTGAATCAATTCCTATCAATTATCTTATTTATGATAAAGATTCTGATGGAAAAACAAAAAACACGCACTTTTCCGAAATGCTCACTCTTACTAAAAAAAGAGGGATCATGCCAGAAGCCGTAGTGATGGATGCTTGGTATTCTAGCCTGGATAACCTGAAATCAATTCGCTCTCATGGTTGGATCTGGGTAACCACGCTGAGGAAAAATAGGATTGTTAACCATAACAAACAACTGAACAAGTTAGACATCTCAGAAGAAGGAACGTCAATACACTTGCGAGGATATGGTTGGGTAACCGTTTTCAAATTTACAGCCAAAAACGGCCGTATTGATTACATAGTAACAAACAAAGAGAATCCCACCCGTCAATACCTCAAATCTATCATGGATGCCTGTTGGTCTGTTGAAGTTTATCATCGAGAAGTTAAACAAAACTGTGGTATTGAACGCTGTCAGGCTCGCACGAGCCGAGCGCAAAGAAATCATATTTTTCTCGCTATTTCTGCGTGGTTTGAACAACATAAACGTCGTATATCTGAAAAAATAACCCTTTATCAACAAAATTGGAACGTAATCAAAAGTGCTATTACTGAGCAAATCCGTGTTTTATTAGCGTACCCAAATTAGTTTTGTGCGAAACTCGTGTACATAACTCACAATTATGTGGCCCATCTCCGTATCTTGAATAAGCCACTTCTCTGTGTTGGTATATATACCCCCTTTTCTCTGAGAGGATATGATCTGGATTTAAATGTAAAATATAACCCTCACTATGAACAATAAACTCTTTCTTTTTACGCGCAATGAGATCATAACGACCATTCCTTCTGAACCGATAATAATGCATCTCGCAAACGCCAATACTATTGCTTCTTGCTTTCTTGGAGCATCCACTAATCGTGCAATATTTAATTTTATTCCTTTTTAGTGCCATTTAAATTATTTCTCCCAATAAAAAACCTCTCATTTGAGAGGTTATAAGTAATCATTAAATTTAGTGTGATTAATTATTATTTCTGTTTCTCAATAAAATTCTCTCCGTTTGACAGATTTTTTTATATAATCTAACAACTCTTAACTTATATAATAAATTTTATGCCAATTACTATTCATCCCAAGGCAGGGCAATTACTACTTTGTGATTTTTCTAAAGGATTTAGAGAACCTGAAATGGTAAAGGCCTCCCGTCCTGTCATAATACTGTCAGGTTTTATTCCTGGACGAAAAAACTTAGCAACTATCGTATCCACGAGTTTCGCACCAATAAAAAAACGCTCTATTTTTAAGTTTAATTCAGCATAATATATAAATAGATAAAGCCTTATAAATCAAATGCAACTTATTATAATTTAAGAAAATTCATGTGTTTTAGTAACTTGCAGGTTGATCATTGCTTTTAAGCCATTTCTAGAATTTTATATGCCTGTGCGAAACTCGTGGTATCGTGTAGTACAGTTAAACCCGATATTGTCAGGAATTATCATTACAAACTCCCTGATCAATCAACCCCTAAAAATAAACATTTTATGGGTAGAGACACATGGGTAAAAGGTGACATGGTTTATACTGTGGCTTATCACCGCTTGGATCTAATCTATTTGAGTAAAAACCGCGAAGGTAAAAGAGATTATTTCACCCAGCGACTTGGAAAAGAACAAATGAATGAAATATATCGTTGTGTTCTTCATGGAATGGGTATGAGTTTTATGTGTCAACACTTGTAATGGAATAATTTGTTATCTTAATTCTGTGTTGCATAAAAATTTTTTCCTGCTAACATTGCTAATGTCTCCTGCGTTAATCACATTCACGATTAGCTGACAGGCTTTAAGACTACTCTAAGGTGCGTCCATCGTAGCCAGCGTGACAGAAAGCGATTGCAAGCTAAGTCAACGCTGAGAATAACCCCCGTTTTATGGGGGCTCTGCTTTTGATTGCTCACTGTTCTTGTTCCTGTTTTAATTTCATATACTCCGAGCTTTCCGGTATTGTCACGAAACAACGTATGCCAATCGCCCAGCATTCCACTTTTTGCATGAAGACATGCATTTCCCCCGTATCAAGCTTTGATGTCCTCCTGAGCGTTCTGACGCGCTCTGGCTCCTGTGTGGTTACATCGATACGTTCAACCACCTCATAGCCGAGAAATGTATGTTTCAACATTTCCTTCACTTGCTCAGCGGTAACGTTAGCGTTGTTAGCACACAGATATTTGCTTATCTCCCCTGTCCACAGGTGGAAAAGGGAATTTTGAGAAAGTGAACGGGTTTTACGGTAAGGTTTGATAATGAGTTGATGCGGTTGTTTTGTTGCAAGGACAGCTTTTAAGGTTTGCCAGACGGATTGTTTCGTTGATTCGTGGAAGAGTAGCTTGTCTTCCAAATGCGCCTCCTGTTATTTTTCATTTCAAGAATGCATGGTTAAACAAGACAAAAAATACATATACCATTGAGATAGCTAAAGATGTGACAGCCACCACTGCTAAAGACTTTAAAGAAATAATAAACCACGTACTGTTGTCGATTGTGATAGTTAACATTATCACCGACATCATAACACCTAAAAAGCAAAAGAGATTCATGCTGATTCTGTAAATAAAGTTAATTATTTCATGCATCACTATTCTTCCTCCTCCTCGTCAATAATGAGTTCATCAATATGGAATGAACTAAATCCATTTTTCTTAACATAATCATAAGCTTTTTTATATGTGCTAAACGCTGCAACCGCTTCCATTTCATTTTCAAACCCTATTGTGCTAACTATATGAACTATTGTTGATTTCATTCTTCCTCCTCTGGCGGTGCTGGCAATGGCATCCAATATTTTATGATCCCATCATTTTCAATATAAATATTGCCAAAATACCAGCCGTCATATTCTTGTTGATAATATCCAACTAAAACATTACCTCTTTCAGTGCAGACAAGAACATCTTCTGTGTTTAAAGGCAACTCATCCACGAGTTTCGCACCAATAAAAAAACGCTCTATTTTTAAGTTTAATTCAGCATAATATGTAAATAGATAAAACCTTATAAATTAAATATAACTTATTGTAAATTAAGTAAATTTATGCATTTCAGTAACTTGCAGATTAATCATTACTTTTAAGCCATTTCTAGAATTTTATAGGCCTGTGCGAAACTCGTGTCATCTTCACATTTAATCCAGTTCATCACCTAATCTCTCTCATCTCCACGCCTTTAGCGGTATAACCGGTTACCTGTTTCCCCGCTATCCGTTGACGCTTTTTCGTCAAAAAATGGATATGGTCTTCGTAAACATAACAGTATTCACCATCGACAAGGATGTGTTTAAAAGCTTTCATTGGTTGTTTTGTATACTGCACAAACGGATAATTATCTCTATATATCAAAGCATTAAGTGGGCATAACGATTGCCTAGCTATAACAATTTGTTTTTTGTACTGCACAAATGGAGTTAACTTATTGTTTTTAATGCTTTCTTTTGTGCGCAACTCTTTAAGTGCTTTTGGGTTTATTAATTGCATTTGTCGCCCCTAATCTGTTGAGATGGAGTCATTAAGGTTGCAAACATATCGATGCGCTTACTGACTTCTCGCACTGCTTGAGTAGGTGACATGCCTGATTCAATGGCTGACTGAAACGTTGCTTGCTCTATCTTCTGCATACAAAGAAGAATACCAAGCTTTTGGTCATTGGCTTTACTTCGCTCACCTGAACATAAACCCGCTAAACGGTTCTCAATGTTTGCCAGATTGATGTAGTGATGTTTCTCCGCACCTAAATCACGTAAAGCATCACGGGACTCATGGTAATGAGGTAAATACTCCCTTCTAATAGGTTCAGCGGCTCGTTTTTTAGCAAATGCGTGACATCCAGCTTAAATTGCGTCATTTTCTCGTAATCACGTCCACAGACAATGCGACACATAAAATCAAACTGGTTTTCATTGAGTAGAACATACTTATGTTCACGCGCACCCAGTTGAATAGTATTTAATCGCTCCGTTTGAAACGAAAGGATGCCAAACTCACGTAAGTTTTTTGAGTTCTTTCTAATTAATTCATAAAGATGTTTATGTTTAATACTTAGCCTTTTGGCAAACAGACAACTATCTATTCTGGGCTCCGTTCTATGTTGAATTAAAATACCGGAGTCCTCACTTTGGGCACAAAGAAGCCCTTCACGGTTATTCACCGTGTTTTGAATGTTCATATTTTTGCCTATTTGATTCTTATTGGGGTAGGTTTAGCGGAGTACAGGTGAAATTTTCTATTGACACTTTTGGCAATTTGCCACGCTTTCCAGCCTTGTCACTGACAATAGTCCAGTAGTAACCTATCTAGCTAACCTGAGTTCGGGATAAGAAATAAAGAGAAAGTCTTGATATTCAAATAGTTGAATGAGCCTGTTTTGTTAAAATACTCTAACAGTCTGGTTAAAGAGTAGAGCATTGTTAAACAATTATGGAAAATCTTACTGAACTTTATTGCCTGATGGATGATTTTTGCAAAGACTTCGAGCCAAAAATGCATGAATATTTGCTGACTAACGGTACTAAGCGTCGTAGACGGTCTACTCAGCTTTCGTTGGCGGAAATGATGACACTGGTTGTGTTGTTTCATCAACTCCGATTCAGGCAATTCAAGGTATTTTATCTCTATTATGTCCGCTTATATCTCCGGAAGGAATTTCCTAACTTGCCATCCTATTCACGCTGTGTAGAGTTACTTCCGCGTAGTGCCTTAGCGTTAACGGCACTGTTTGAGTCAATTAAGGGAAAATGCACGGGGCTATCGGTTGCCGATTCTACTCCGATAGCGGTGTGTGATAACTTACGGATCCGCAGACATAAAGTCTTCAATGGGATAGCTGAACGGGGAAAAAATTCAACAGGTTGGTTCTTTGGTTTCAAGCTTCATGTAATTATCAATCATTTGGGGGAAATACTCAGTTTTCGACTCACACCAGGAAACACCGATGATCGGAAACCATTGCCTGAGCTGACAAAGGATCTTTCTGGTTGTTTGTACGCAGATAAAGGGTATTTATCGGCTTCACTGAAACAGCAACTCAAAACGATGGGAATTAGCCTTATAACGAATATCAAGAAGAAAATGAAGCCTATTAAACAGACTTGTTTCGACAAAGCCATCTTGCGTCATCGTTCTGTCATTGAAACGGTATTTGATGAGTTAAAAAATCTTTGTCAAATAGAGCATACGCGACATCGCTCTCCGGCTAACTTTGTAGTGAATTTATTAGGCGGACTAGTTGCATATTGTTTAATGCCATCTAAACCAAAGATACCTGTTGCAGGTACGTATCTTCAAGTATAATTGATAATGCTTATCCCGAACTCAGGTTAGCTAAATTGCATTTTGAACATGGATGGCACCGATAACATTTTCAGGCAATCCTGTTCTGATAGTGCTTTGTCGCTAAAGCGATACCAATGCACAGGCTCGCCACCATCCTTAACAATGGTTGCTTCGATTTGGTATTTCATTGGAGCCCTTCGAATTAAGGTGTGTTAATTGATATGATGACGATATAATCGTTCCTGAAACACCTTCAAACCGTCCAGTATCAGGTCGTTGAAATCGCCTTTTTCAGGCCAGCGAATACTAACCGTCTCAACATCATTGTTGCTTAAAATATTTTTGTTGCCACAATCAAATGCTGACGCAAGTCCTGTACCATTCTTGTCTCTATCAGCAAAGATAATCAGATGCTTTACGCCTTTAGGTGCTCGAAATTTACGCATAAATCCGGCATTAAGTGTTGACCAGGTGTTACAACCATAGACCTGTTTGCACGACAGCGCCGTTTCTATTCCTTCAGCTATTCCCAGTGTAGAAGACACGGGAAACATTCTGATAGCGATCGAATGAGCAAAACCAAGATAACTTTCCGCCTGAAGTTTTAACATTCGTTTGTTACCTTCAACATTCGCTTTTTTGTCACCTTCCAAAAGGGTGCGATGTAAATAACAGCTATTACCATTATTATCCGTTGCGATTGACCAGATAGCCTGCTTGTCACCAAGCGGTGTTTTTTCACAAGGGTTAAACCGGATGTTAGCGGTCGGCAACACATGAATACCACGATGACTCAGATACTGACTGGCTATTGTATCCTTAAGGGAGAGGAGTGTAGCAAATTTACTGATAACTTTAGAACGGATGATGTTGATATCTGATGGAATTTCTTGCTTTGGTTTATTTGAATACTGATTTCCAATTAGCTGATCTATTTCTCGGGCTAAGACTTTAAACACTTTTCGCTGCGTAAGCTCCAGTAATTTCCAACCATCCCCTGCACCACATGAACAAATCCATGACCCATTGCCATTTTTATTATCTATCCTAAATTTTCCTTTCCTGCCACATATTGGACATTCTCCTTGATAATGCTTCTTTCCCGTTATCGCGGGTAGTTTGTAATAGTGAAAGATTTCTGGCCAGCGCCCCCTGATTGCTTCTACCGTTCGCATTGATGTTATCCCTTAAAATATTTATCACATTGTTTGACATAACCAAAACGTCCTCTTCCTGTCGATTTTTGGTATTGTGTTTTTGCGATTTAGCAAAAGCGATCTGACATGAACGGATGTAATTGTTTACTTGGGGTGTTATTTCTTCCGGCGTATCGTGCAAGCCCCGTGGCCACACCCCAAATTTTTTCTTATAGGTATGAGCACACCAACCATCACTAAGCGGTTTTCCCAGTATTTCTCGCTGACGCTGGTAATATTTAATCTGTGACCACCAACTTTGCTTTTCTGCCTCAGTAAACACGTGTTTGCCCTGACTGATTTTTGTTAAATGCCGAGTTTCATCAACAGAAACATCTTCACCCATAAGGGGTTTAAATCCACATTTCGGACAAACATAAATCCCTGCGGGTTTCATGTAGTGACATGAGGGACATTCTTTCGGTTTTTTTTCGCTATTTTTTTCCCTGTTTTCATTCCGCTGAGTTTTCATACCGTCATTTTCATCGGGCAATACCTCATACTCAATGTCATCAGGAAAACCTAAATGATGAACGGTTCCGGAGTGATCAAATATCAAACATTTGTCTTTGCCTGATGCCGTGCGTAGCCCTCGCCCAAGACACTGAACCCATCTGATCTCTGACTTAGTGGGTCTCGCGTAAATAATGCAGCGAACATCACTATCAAACCCTGCAACCAGCACACCCACATTAACAATTATTTTCGTCGTACCCGTTTCAAAGCGATTGATGATGATATGTCTTTCATCATGAGGCGTTTTCGCTGTCATCACCTCAGCGTTTATCCCCGCTTTGCTGAATTCCATCGTAAGGTGATTAGCGTGACTAACATTGACACAAAAGCAAACCGTAGGCCTGTCTTCACCGTTTTCAAGCCAGAATTTAACCACATTGCCAACCAGAACCGTATCACCCATAATTTTTGCCAGTTGCTCTTCGTTGTAGTCATTACCAAACGCCGATAATTTTGATGTTTTCACCCCACTCACATCTGGATTATCGGGCGCATAAAAATCATAGGGACTCAGATCTTCGAGGTTGATAAGCTCTCTCATTGTGGTGGGTTTTATGAGTTTTTCATAATATTTTCCCATCCAGTTTGCAAAAGGTGTCCCTGAAAGCCGAACTACTTTGATGCCAGTATCCCTGATAATCTCCAGGATTTTTTTGCGTTTCATGTGCGCTTCATCGATGATTAACAAATCGATGTTGTCGGGAAAGTTTCGGCGTATCAGTGTATCTGCTGAGGCAATCTGGATTAATCGCGTTGGGTCATAGTCAGGATGATCTCGCCATACATAACTGATTTCGTTCGATGACAAACCATACTCAACAAATCTTGATGCAGTCTGGTTTAACAACACCGTATAGGGGACAACAAACATCACTCTCATTCCCCGTGCAACAAATCCATCGGTGATGAAGGCAGCAATTGCCGTCTTACCAAATCCAACCGGCGCATACAGCAAAAATGTTCTGGCTTGTTTCCAGTTGTTTCTTAGCATATTTAGTGCTACCACTTGCTTACTTTTTGGTGTTATGCTTAACATGTTTTACTCCGTTTCAGTTTGCGGCCGTAGACCTCCCTTAAGGTTTTACGGCCAATCTCCTCAAGTTTTTCATCATCAATCGCGGCAATATCAGCCAACGAAGTCACGTTCCCTGATGTTATTTGCGCCACCCGATAATATTCCGCTTTCGAAATATTCCAGCTCCTTCCTGACCATGCAAACTCGGGGTTCATTGCGTAAACGCCTCGCTTAACCATGATTAATCCTATCGACTCAAGCTCTTTGTTCGCCCGCTGAATACTTCTTGGTGTAACGCCTAAATCGCGCGCTATCTCTGCGGAACTGGCAACACATAACCCGTATTTCCAGTCGCAACTCTCAATCAAATGCCCATACAACTCTATTGCCACCGGTGACAATCCCGATATTCGTTTAAATAATTCTTTGGGTACAAAAATACGTGACCACCTGTAAATTTTCATATGTTAGCCTATTGACTTAACGTTAATTTTATGAATGCAAACTGATTAAAAATCAAACAATGCGACGAAGTCTGTCGTTTAAACGACGAACCCTGTCGCTTTTACGTTTTTTACTTATTGATTTTAAAAGTTTTTTTCAAATTCCCTCCTTTATCCTTATACGCGATCCTTATATATACTTCTCGATCTGGGAGAGAAGATATCTTTTGACTTTAATTTTACAAGTGATTAACAATCGTGCTTTCTGTGAGATTTTTACACTAGCCAGAGAAAGAACTAGCCATTGTTTAGGTTCAACTCCGTGATTCCGGCAACACCTTGACAGGGGATGGTTCCTTCTGGCCTGTGGGGGTTTTGGCTGGGTACTGACAGAGAGTTGCCTAGGTTAGGTATGTAACGGGGGTTCTCATGTAACAGGTAAAGTATTTTGTAAAATTGGCAATTGCCTTTTGTTTAAGCCCGTTTTAATTGCTGAGGTTCAGATACATACCCATCCAAGTATGAAGCATGATTTTTAACAAAAATTCTCAGCCGTGTATTTGCCGCTTTTCTTGCCGAATTTTCTTTCCGGTAAGTAACGGTTTCTTGCTCAAAATATTGCTGACACGAGTTTCGCACCAATAAAAAAGCGCTCTATTTTTAAGTTTAATTCAGCATAATATATAAATAGAAAAAATCTCATAAATTAAAAATAACTTATTGTAATTTAAGTAAATTTATACGTCTTAGCAAGTTACAGATTAATTATTGTTCTGAAGCCATTTCTAGAATTTTATATGCCCGTGCGAAACTCGTGGCTGATAGACTGCTGAATATCTTATTGCTACTCTGACTCTAACTGAGGGCTTAAGTCTTAGCAACATGTCCCTAATCCATTGTCCATCTTGCTCAAAATAACTATCAGGCATAAAAATATTAACATGATATTCATAATTATTCATATAATGACTTAACCTATTGAATAATAAATTACTTTATTCAAATAAATTTATTTTTGTTTACCCATATATCATGGCGGTTTTTATTGATAAATCGACGTTTTTTTGGCATAATGACCTCGCTGAAATTGAAAGAAAAAAGGGAAAATTGGCGTTTCCCTTCTCGTTAAACTTCCTGAAATATTTGATTAAATACAACACTCGATCTGACATTCTGACGCTTCATTGTTTTTTAACTCTGGAGCTTCTTTTTTTGGCAATCTCAAATGCTCTAGCATGTCAATCAGCTTGCGTATGTCTTCACCTGAGATATTCGTAATAACAACCACGAGTTTCGCACCAATAAAAAAACGCTCTATTTTTAAGTTTAATTCAGCATAATATATAAATAGATAAAACCTTATAAATCAAATACAACTTATTGTAATTTAAGAAAATTCATGTGTTTTAGTAACTTGCAGATTGATCATTGCTTTTAAGCCATTTCTAGAATTTTATATGCCTGAGCGAAACTCGTGATAACAACTCCCTGTGCCGATGAATCAGGCACACTCAGCACATGCCTTGGCAAGCCGTATACTGAGACGACCTGACAGGCTAGTTTAAATATTCTGGTTTTATCCCGACTCGCTGTTGAGGGGTGGATCCCTAGTGATTTAGCAAACCCGTTATTACCCCCTTCTGATGCCATCTTCTGGTAGAAGTAAGATTCTAAATGCTCTGGTTTGCAGGTGATTTTGATAGTATTTGAATATTCCATGGTTATAATCCTTAAGTAATAAAATTCCCTACCTCGATATTCCTATGAGGTTGTGGTGGCTCTAACGCTTATTCAGAGCGAGTCAAAATGTTAAAGAACGGTGTTATTCAGAGAGTATTTTGCTTATCAGCAGGGATACCATCTGTTGGGTTTGGGTAAATATCAGGGCGTAGCTTATGGGGAGTGATCTGCCACTCTAAAACTTTAGCCATTGAAAAAACGCATTCAGCAGGAACACGATTTCTAAACCAAACACTAATTGTCTGAGGACGTTTACCCAATTTACGACCTAACTCAGACTGAGTCGTGATAGCAAATATTTTATTTTGTAGATCTATATCCATACGAACTTCTCCAACTAGGTTTAATGATATTACAGATTTAATTTTAAACTTCAAATTATATTTGCAATGTTAATAACAAAAAAATTTTGTATGCTTTAATAGTGATAATTATTCAATGGGTAAAAGTATGAGTTTTCCTAAAAGGCTTCAGCAGGTGTTAGATGAGCTAGGCTGGAATCAATCAGAACTGGCTCGCAGAATGGGAGTTAAACCTCAGTCTGTTCAAGGCTGGTTGAAAAATGTAATACCTAGAATGGATAAGCTTAAGAAATTATCTGAAGTAACAGGAAAACCTGTATATTGGTTCTTTTCCGATAAGTTAACAAATCAAGAAAATAAAAGTCATGAAATTTTTTCTATGAAAAAAAACACGCTTACGGAAAAACAAAAGTTGATATTACAATTATTTGAATCCCTTCCTGAAAGTGATGTTGATTTGATTCTAAAAGAACTAGAAATCAAAAAAAATTTTTATGAGAAGAAAATAGCAGAACTTTTAAAACAAAAAAAAATATAGTCTAAACTCTTTTAAACCCTCTTTTTTAAATTTTATTTTATAAACAATTCAAATTTACACGCCTATAATTACAAATTAAATTATAAATCATGTTGACAGTTTAAATTTTAATTTGTAGATTATATTCCATCAACTCACTGCAACAGGCAAACGCCAGACAATACCACGAGTTATCTGAAACGTTGCCAAGTAGCCAGCCTGAGGCGTACGAACATGAAGGCAAGTGTAGTCATCAGTAACTAAGTCATTTCGCTCTTTAACATATTGGAATCACGGCTCTGAATAAGCGTTAGAGCAACACCACAAAGTGAGTTTTGGGGTGTGTGAATATAACAGAACACTCAAATCTCGTTTCTACACCAGGGAATAAACAGACTGTGAACATTAACCGTAAGTATTCGGCACACACCACTAAAACTTATTTAGGAGGAACAAAATGGCAACCATTATCTTTAAATCTAAAAAAGACAATGCTAAATCTCGTCGCCTAGCAAAACAAATGGCATTCTGGGATAGAAAACGCGCTGAATACGAAGCGAAACCTAAGCCACGTTCTACAGAGCAAATCCTTGATTCCATATTCAACAAGCAAGATGATACCGTTAATACTATTGCATCACTCACTCTCAATCTAAAAGACAAAAAGCCTCAGCCATCGTTTGATAACTGTTGCTTACCGAATACTTATCTCTATTCTGCAAGAAAATACTCAAAAACCCGCAAATCAAATAGCATACAGACAAAATGATTTGATAGTCTTTGCAGCAATCTTATCCTACACTTAATTCCATAAGTTTCAGATAATAGTTATCCCTCCCGATGGGCTGGGAATTTGAAATCTCCCAATTTCAGGGAGGCCAGGTTGTTAAAGAGCGATAATTTTATTTTTTTCTATAAAACTCAGTTCTGTATTTTAATTTTCCTTTAGTGATGCGCTCCAATTTTAGAGCGGATCTCTCAGGAATAATTGTTCTCCATTGAGAAACGGCTGAATCAGAAATCATTAATTTCAATGCGATTTCTCGATGAGAATCAAAAAACTCACGACCTCATCTTTTAGCATTAATACCTCCGTTAAAGAATACTTTAATTATTAATTTAAAGGAAACTTAAGTCAAGAGGAATTAAGATAATTTAATTATGGAAATAAAATCGATCGGGCAACGCATTAGATTGCGAAGAAAAGAGCTACAGCTAACACAAAAACAGCTTGGAAAAAGAGTTGGGGTCTCTCATGTTGCAATTTCACAGTGGGAAAAAGAAGAAACTGAACCTAACGGGGACAACTTGTTGTCTTTAGCTGACGCTCTAATGTGCACTCCTGAATATATCATAAGAGGCAAAGGTACAACTAAATTTAACCAAGAACAAAATGATAATTACAGATATAGTAGATTGACAAAAACAGAAGAAAAGCTTTTAGATATGTTCAATGCTCTTACACAAGAAGAACAAAGAAATTATCTGAAAGAAATTACTGAGACTCGGGCTAATCTCGAACGAATTTATAAAGAAATGAAAGAAAAAGAGAAGAAATCCAAAAGAGCATCGTGAGGCGGGTGATAATCAGTAGCCTGACGACATATTTTAGGGTGTGGATATTAATAAAAAATTAACGGATGACTAATAGTGGCAAAGTGTACTGATTATCAACCTAGCCAAGTAGAAGTTGACAATGTTCTATACTGTGAAAAGTACGTTGATTTCTCTGGTATTAGTTGGAAGGAAAAACCGCCCCCAAACAGGCCATTTTTATGGCTTCAAATGAATGTTTTGCCATTAGACAGCGATGGAATACCAGTGCAAGGATTAACTATTTTGATCCAATGGAAGCCTGATCATGAATCTAAGCAAGATGGCGATGAAGTATTCCCAAAGATAAATATTGTAGCACTTTATAACAAAAAAAGAATATTTGCAGTTGATGGCTATCCATTTGATGGACATACAAATAGATATAAAGTAGATCACCCTGACTTTGTAAATTATATTTTAGGTGCCCACTACCATGTTTACTATGAAGAGGCTGGGCGCTATAGTGAAGTAGGATTCCCAATTAAAAAGGCTATAAAATCAGATGACATTAGAGGGTTTTGGCAGTTTTTTTGTGAGCATTTAAATATAAAATGCACAGGTGAACTCCCTATACCTTTAGAAGATATATCTGGACAAATAGGATTACCATTATGATGTGCTCAACAGTCATATCTAATCTTGGTTTTGAATACCACCCGATAGGAGCTGAATTACTAAGAATTATTAGCCCGTTCACTTTCTGTGATGATGGGGAGCATGTTGGTGCTTTCGTAAAAGAAGTTAATGGTAAATACCTTGTAAGTGACCGCTGCGATGCGCTAATGAATATGGAAGCTAGGGGAATTTCGCTTACAAAGAAAAGGATTGATGAAATACGTAGCTTTATAAGTCATCAAGGAGCAGAGCTTAACGATAGAGGTGAAATCGTTAGTTGGGCAACAGAAGATACAGTTGGATCAGCCACCTCTAATGTAATTAGAGCTGGTATATTAGCTTCCACTTTATCTATTAGCTGGCACCAATCGGGCAGAGTTGAAAAATTTGAAAGTGAAGTTATAGATTATTTATATCACTCCAACTTAAAAGATAGGATATCATTGAGATCTAATGTGTTAGGAATGAGTGGTCACAACATCGTCATTCCAGTAACAGTTAATACAGAAGTTCCAAAATATCTTTTTACATCTAGTGTAAAGCAAGGTGGAAGTTGGAATAGTGCATACTCTCTGCTTGGGAAATTAATAGACCTAAAAAATGCAAATACTGCGTTAAATAATCGATATGTTGTTGTTGATAGCGAATCAATCGGCGCTCAAATGCAGCAATTATCTCTTTTGTTTAATGAAATAAGTCATGTCTTACCTTTTACAAAAAGAGATAAATGGATATCTAAACTAGCCGCATAGCTTCCCATCCCAGCCCTCCCCGAGGGTTTTTTATTGCCCTCTCATTACACTACCCTAATAAACACCCCCATCTCAACATATCCAACCCATATCATAATAATCTCCGCAAATTTATCGTTCCTCTTTTTTTAACAATCCAATTTTTAATCGCTGACAAAAGTAATTCATTAAAAATCATTATATTATAAATTCACATTAAAATTTTTCACTTCAATATTTAAGTTATCTTTATTTTATTCTTGGCTTTATTATTAAGATAACTTAAATTTAAGTTTATCAACTCACTGCAACAGGCAAAAGCCAGACAAGACTCCGAGTTATTTGAAACCTTGCCAGACGTTGCCAAGTAGCCAGCCTGAGGCATATGAACATGAAGGCAAGTGACGACAGTTAAGTACTACCGCTCTTTAACACCCTTTCGCTGAAAAAGCGTAACCATAAAACACCCAAACAGTTGGTTTTGGGGTGAGTGAAATAACCAAAATACCGTCATTAAGTCACGAGTTTCGCACAAAACTAATTTGGGTACGCTAATAAAACACGGATTTGCTCAGTAATAGCACTTTTGATTACGTCCCAATTTTGTTGATAAAGGGTTATTTTTTCAGATATACGACGTTTATGTTGTTCAAACCACGCAGAAATAGCGAGAAAAATATGATTTCTTTGCGCTCGGCTCGTGCGAGCCTGACAGCGTTCAATACCACAGTTTTGTTTAACTTCTCGATGATAAACTTCAACAGACCAACGGGCATCCATGATAGATTGGACGTATTGACGGGTGGGATTCTCTTTGTTTGTTACTATGTAATCAATACGGCCGTTTTTGGCTGTAAATTTGAAAACGGTTACCCAACCATATCCTCGCAAGTGTATTGACGTTCCTTCTTCTGAGATGTCTAACTTGTTCAGTTGTTTGTTATGGTTAACAATCCTATTTTTCCTCAGCGTGTTTACCCAGATCCAACCATGAGAGCGAATTGATTTCAGGTTATCCAGGCTAGAATACCAAGCATCCATCACTACGGCTTCTGGCATGATCCCTCTTTTTTTAGCAAGACACGAGTTTCGCAATCTCCAAAAAAGAAGTATAAATTTAAAAACAAGAAAAAATCAGGGTGTTCATATTTTGTCGGGTTATCCATGTATTAAAGATATCTATAAAACATTCTTACAAGTAAGCAGTTTAAGATACTCTGGTTTAGCGTTATCAGAAGTAAGCCCATCGCCTTTATCTCATGACACTGTTAGCCGATGGCTAAAAAGTAGATGTTTTAGACCTAAAGACCTATGGCGATTAGTTGAACCTTCTATAGACAAAAAAGCCCTTGCGTACTAATTGCCGATGATACATTGATTGCCAAAACACGTAGTAAAAAAATAGTGATGGTCCATTATCAATATTCAGGTAATGAACATGATGTTATTGCTGGCATAGGTTTAGTTAATTTGCTTTGGCATGATCTGACGAAGGTTGAATCAATTCCTATCAATTATCGTATTTAACCTGAGTTCGGGATAAGCATTATCAATTATACTTGAAGATACGTACCTGCAACAGGTATCTTTGGTTTAGATGGCATTAAACAATATGCAACCAGTCCGCCTAATAAATTCACTACAAAGTTAGCCGGAGAGCGATGTCGCGTATGCTCTATTTGACAAAGATTTTTTAACTCATCAAATACCGTTTCAATGACAGAACGATGACGCAAGATGGCTTTGTCGAAACAAGTCTGTTTAATAGGCTTCATTTTCTTCTTGATATTCGTTATAAGGCTAATTCCCATCGTTTTGAGTTGCTGTTTCAGTGAAGCCGATAAATACCCTTTATCTGCGTACAAACAACCAGAAAGATCCTTTGTCAGCTCAGGCAATGGTTTCCGATCATCGGTGTTTCCTGGTGTGAGTCGAAAACTGAGTATTTCCCCCAAATGATTGATAATTACATGAAGCTTGAAACCAAAGAACCAACCTGTTGAATTTTTTCCCCGTTCAGCTATCCCATTGAAGACTTTATGTCTGCGGATCCGTAAGTTATCACACACCGCTATCGGAGTAGAATCGGCAACCGATAGCCCCGTGCATTTTCCCTTAATTGACTCAAACAGTGCCGTTAACGCTAAGGCACTACGCGGAAGTAACTCTACACAGCGTGAATAGGATGGCAAGTTAGGAAATTCCTTCCGGAGATATAAGCGGACATAATAGAGATAAAATACCTTGAATTGCCTGAATCGGAGTTGATGAAACAACACAACCAGTGTCATCATTTCCGCCAACGAAAGCTGAGTAGACCGTCTACGACGCTTAGTACCGTTAGTCAGCAAATATTCATGCATTTTTGGCTCGAAGTCTTTGCAAAAATCATCCATCAGGCAATAAAGTTCAGTAAGATTTTCCATAATTGTTTAACAATGCTCTACTCTTTAACCAGACTGTTAGAGTATTTTAACAAAACAGGCTCATTCAACTATTTGAATATCAAGACTTTCTCTTTATTTCTTATCCCGAACTCAGGTTATTTATGATAAAGATTCTGATGGAAAAACAAAAAACACGCACTTTTCCGAAATGCTCACTCTTGCTAAAAAAAGAGGGATCATGCCAGAAGTCGTAGTGATGGATGCTTGGTATTCTAGCCTGGATAACCTGAAATCAATTCGCTCTCATGCACGAGTTTCGCATAGGCATATAAAGTTCTAGAAATGGCTTAAAAGCAATGGTTAATCTGTAAGTTACTAAAACACATAAATTTTATTAAATTACAATAATTTGTATTTAATTTATAAGGTTTTGTCTATTTATATATCATGCTGAATTAAACTTAAAAATAGCGCGTTTTTTTATTGGTGCGAAACTCGTGTCATGGTTGGATCTGGGTAAACACGCTGAGGAAAAATAGGATTGTTAACCATAACAAACAACTGAACAAGTTAGACATCTCAGAAGAAGGAACGTCAATACACTTGCGAGGATATGGTTGGGTAACCGTTTTCAAATTTACAGCCAAAAACGGCCGTATTGATTACATAGTAACAAACAAAGAGAATCCCACCCGTCAATACCTCAAATCTATCATGGATGCCCGTTGGTCTGTTGAAGTTTATCATCGAGAAGTTAAACAAAACTGTGGTATTGAACGCTGTCAGGCTCGCACGAGCCGAGCGCAAAGAAATCATATTTTCTCGCTATTTCTGCGTGGTTTGAACAACATAAACGTCGTATATCTGAAAAAATAACCCTTTATCAACAAAATTGGGACGTAATCAAAAGTGCTATTACTGAGCAAATCCGTGTTTTATTAGCGTACCCAAATTAGTTTTGTGCGAAACTCGTGCAAGAGTGAGCATTTCGGAAAAGTGCGTGTTTTTTGTTTTTCCATCAGAATCTTTATCATAAATACGATAATTGATAGGAATTGATTCAACCTTCGTCAGATCATGCCAAAGCAAATTAACTAAACCTATGCCAGCAATAACATCATGTTCATTACCTGAATATTGATAATGGACCATCTCTATTTTTTTACTACGTGTTTTGGCAATCAATGTATCATCGGCAATTAGTACGCAAGGGCTTTTTTGTCTATAGAAGGTTCAACTAATCGCCATAGGTCTTTAGGTCTAAAACATCTACTTTTTAGCCATCGGCTAACAGTGTCATGAGATAAAGGCGATGGGCTTACTTCTGATAACGCTAAACCAGAGTATCTTAAACTGCTTACTTGTAAGAATGTTTTATAGATATCTTTAATACATGGATAACCCGACAAAATATGAACACCCTGATTTTTTCTTGTTTTTAAATTTATACTTCTTTTTTGGAGATTGCGAAACTCGTGTAAGTTAAAAACCAACACCAGGGAACTACCAATATGACTGTAAATATAAGCCGGATACCACCGGCACACACCACCAAAACCCATTGTCAGGAGGTAATATGTGTAACTTTCATGGTTATGATAATGCTCGTAGTCGTAGACATGAGCGTAGAAGAGCCAAACAAGCAGCTTACGACTATAACAAAGCGCTTAATATGGCACTGAAAGCAGCCTTAAATCCAAGCAAACCCTCTCAGCCACGAGTTTCGCACAGGCCTATAAAATTCTAGAAATGGCTTAAAAGTAATGATTAATCTGCAAGTTACTGAAATGCATAAATTCACTTAATTTACAATAAGTTATATTTAATTTATAAGGTTTTATCTATTTACATATTATGCTGAATTAAACTTAAAAATAGAGCGTTTTTTTATTGGTGCGAAACTCGTGTCAGCAACAAACACCACCCAACACTAAACGCCCTGTTCTTTCACTAAAAAGAAAGGTGATTAATCGTGTAGAAAAAGCAATATCAATTCGTCCTACTAAAGTGTATGACACATTTAATAACTGCTGTCTTCCTATTGCAGCTTTATACACTTCCAGACGGGTTAACAAAAAACCAAAATCACATTTTGGAGTAACCGCTAACTGTTAAAGGTATTAAAATGATTTTGAAATTCAATAACAAGCACGAGGTCAAACATGGAAAACAACGAACCTGAATTAATGGGGAGTCAAAATACTGACGACCGATTAGATTTTCGTATTTATGCGCTAACTTTTTTCAATAACAAATTGACTTTATCAACCAATGACCGAAAAGATTTTTGGCTAGAAATCGCTCCCACCATTGGCTGGATAAAGTTTGAAAAACACAGCACGGAGGATGAATTTATCCCAAATGGAGCACTGTTTGTAGCCACTGAATTGCGTTCGGCATGTGATTTTACCCCTTACCCAATAATTCAAGCACGATGTGTTTTGTGGCGTCAGCGGGAAGCTGTTTTATCTGCTGTAAAAACAGCTTTTTTTCTTCCGAATCGTTAAGATTTTGATGAATAAATTTTCGAATAACCGCTAGAGATTCATTATGGAGTTTTACGGTAACGATCTTCAAAGAGGCTGAAATACTACCTTCCTCAGTAAGAAGGTTTATAGCGTCTTTGGTTGCTTTAATCAGATGTATTGCAGGTTCTTTTCCTGAAAGGCATTCAATAATTCCTCCCTTAATCATTCCTTCTTCTTGCAAATAGGCGATGTTTTGAAGAAGCTTTTTCTTATCAACTAAACGTAAATGATCAGGAATATTTTCTGTTTTAATAACATCGGGATAATCGTACACCGCTAACTCAAGCAGTTCAAATTGTAAATTTCTATCGAAATTAGCTAATGAATCATTCATTACTCTACCTCTTGGTTGTTGTGGAAAACACCAAGTGTAACACTGCCGCCTGAGGTGGCTAAATAATCAGGTAATCAAATCAATTAAGAGTTAAATTGACTTTTAGCTAATTCAGAAAGAACTTTAGTCACTGTACCAGCATTAGCAAACAAAGTATCAACACATTTGCCTACAACAGATTCTGCGCCTTTTTCTTTCACTAGTTTTAAAAGCGTTTGCTTTTCTGGTTCAGCTAAATTAGCCGATCTGATAATTGTTTCAATTTGCTCAAGAGTATTTTTGTGTATTTTAATTGTAACGACGTTTAGTTCACTACCGATAGTATCGGTATTGGCGTAATCAAAACCTTTAGCAGTTAAAGCCATATGCTCAACATAAAATAATGAATAATTATTATGACCTAAAACAACTGCACCTTTTTTAACAAGACCAATTTCAATCAAATAATTAAGATCTAATGCTAATTGATTAGTGCCTATCTTTTCCTCTAAAAAGTCAAATTTCTCAGTGCTTATTGGCTGCATGGGGCTATCAGGATTATTTAATTCTCGAATTAGCATTAAATGCCTCTCTTTAATTGGTGTCATTGAGCGTGTCATTCCTTTTTCTATGTGTTGTGGTGAGCACATAATAACCTGTTTTGTGTGTTGTGGTAAATACGCAAACCACTGCCGCCTGAGGTGGCTAAATAATCAGGCAATCAAATCAATTTCAGGATGTGTGAATGCGGCTCAGCGCTCGTGGGACAGTCAAGACTATAAATTATCTTTCAAAAATAGCTAAATATAGTTTGATTGCGTTTACCCGTCCGTGATGACTGTAATCGGACACCGAGAGGCACTCGGCACACATCCTACCTTTTCAGTAAATGTTAACAAGGAGTACACATAATGAGATTAGACAATCCACGCATTGTAACAGCAAAGCATCCCAATATGGGTAATCTGGTCGGAGTGACCAATGGCAGTCGTGATTTAAGCGATGCAAAATACTTAAGCAGCATTGATATATGGAATGATGACGACATGGAAACAAGAACTTTCAAAGAAATTATACACTGCTTAACAAAAGAAAATGAGCGTCTTAAAAAAGAGAATTTAAGACTGATGAAGATATATCGTGAGATTGGTGGACTGTGCAGGACTTGAACCTGCAACATAGGGATTAGAAGAATTTAAGTATTGCCGTTGCAGCACTAATAGTCACAACGATTACACCACCAAGTTTTAAAAGCAGTCCATTAGCAATATGTTCAACATCTTTACGAATTAAGGCTATCTGAGCATCAGTTTTTTCAAAACGCGCTTGTATCTGAGCTTCATTCTTCTCAAAACGAGCAGCCATATCTTTGCGGACATCAGCAATCTCAGCCGATAAGTCTTTACGGACATCAGCAATCTCAGCCGATAAGTCTTTACGGACATCAGCAATCTCAGCCGATAAGTCTTTACGGACATCAGCAATCTCAGCCGATAAGTCTTTACGGACATCAGCAATCTCAGCCGATAAGTCTTTACGGACATCAGCAATCTCAGCCGATAAGTCTTTACGGACATCAGCAATCTCAGCCGATAAGTCTTTACGGACATCAGCAATCTCAGCCGATAAGTCTTTACGGACATCAGCAATCTCAGCCGATAAGTCTTTACGGACATCAGCAATATTGCGATTTACCTCAACAATATCCGCTTTTGTCGCAACATCAGCAACCTCATGTGACTTACGTACAGCAATAGAAATTGCTTTTGCCTGCTCTTTTGGCAAACCCGCATTTTCTAATGTTTCGACAAATTCTTGTGTATCAAATGCAACCTGACCCATAGGAAATCCTCCTTTTTAGTAAGTATAACGGGTTTAGGGTTCAATCTGCAAAATCTTTCACGTTAATAGCTTAATTCGTTTAACTACGGAGAAATATTTTTATGTCAAAATTAGTCGTTATCGAAAATACCATTGTACGCCAAGACGCTTTCGGGCGTTATTGTCTAAATGATTTACACCGTGCGGCAGTTGCTCAGGGTAAAGCGACAGAATCTCAGAGACCTTCTGTGTTTCTCAGAAGCGAGGGCATCAGCGCTTTTGCACAAAAAGTAAGCGAAGCATCACAGAGTGCTTCGGTCAATATTATCAAAGGTGGCCTTGAATCTGGCAGCTGGGCAGTTGAAATTATCGCCATTCGATATGCAGCATGGATAGACCCCGCTTTTGAAGTTCAGGTTTACGAGCGGTTTAGGGATTCAATAAAAAGCAATAACGGGGTACTGGTCGAAAAAGTACAAGCTGGCTTGGCCATGATCGCTTTTTACAAGCAGGAGCTACGTATCGCCCCTTCTGGTCTACTTGGCGCGATGAAAAAGCTACAGTCATCGCTTGGTATGCCGGATATATTGCCAGCTTACGCTGTTGATGCGCCAGAGGGGGAGTTTAACAGGTTCAAGCGAAGTGACGCACTCCTTTACTGAACTTTTACTACTGCACGGCAAGCCCTATACGGCACAATCTGGTTATCGACGACTACAACTGCTCGGACTTGCTGAACGTAAATCACGTCCAAGTAGCAAACATCCTGATAAAGAAAAACTATTCTGGTCATTGACAGAGAAAGGGTTGCAGTTTGGTAAAAATCTGACTGACCCTAATAATCCTCGTCAGACTCAACCCCATTTCTATGATAGCCAGTTTCCTAGACTGTTAGGTGTAATGATGAACGGGATTGCAGCATAATAACCATTGACGAAAGCACGAGTTTCGCACAAAACTAATTTGGGTACGCTAATAAAACACGGATTTGCTCAGTAATAGCACTTTTGATTACGTCCCAATTTTGTTGATATAAGGGTTATTTTTTCAGATATACGACGTTTATGTTGTTCAAACCACGCAGAAATAGCGAGAAAAATATGATTTCTTTGCGCTCGGCTCGTGCGAGCCTGACAGCGTTCAATACCACAGTTTTGTTTAACTTCTCGATGATAAACTTCAACAGACCAACGGGCATCCATGATAGATTTGAGGTATTGACGGGTGGGATTCTCTTTGTTTGTTACTATGTAATCAATACGGCCGTTTTTGGCTGTAAATTTGAAAACGGTTACCCAACCATATCCTCGCAAGTGTATTGACGTTCCTTCTTCTGAGATGTCTAACTTGTTCAGTTGTTTGTTATGGTTAACAATCCTATTTTTCCTCAGCCTGGTTACCCAGATCCAACCATGAGAGCGAATTGATTTCAGGTTATCCAGGCTAGAATACCAAGCATCCATCACTACGGCTTCTGGCATGATCCCTCTTTTTTTAGCAAGAATGAGCATTTCGGAAAAGTGCGTGTTTTTTGTTTTTCCATCAGAATCTTTATCATAAATAAGATAATTGATAGGAATTGATTCAACCTTCGTCAGATCATGCCAAAGCAAATTAACTAAACCTATGCCAGCAATAACCTCATGTTCATTACCTGAATATTGATAATGGACCATCTCTATTTTTTTACTACGTGTTTTGGCAATCAATGTATCATCGGCAATTAGTACGCAAGGGCTTTTTTTGTCTATAGAAGGTTCAACTAATCGCCATAGGTCTTTAGGTCTAAAACATCTACTTTTTAGCCATCGGCTAACAGTGTCATGAGATAAAGGCGATGGGCTTACTTCTGATAACGCTAAACCAGAGTATCTTAAACTTGCTTACTTGTAAGAATGTTTTATAGATATCTTTAATACATGGATAACCCGACAAAATATGAACACCCTGATTTTTTCTTGTTTTTAAATTTATACTTCTTTTTTGGAGATTGCGAAACTCGTGGAAAGAAAAAATCATGCGCTATAGTTTATTTACATCTGATAAATCAGATGTCGGGATTGGAAACCCCGATGTGATTATCGCGACATGTACACGCCGCGAGCGTGTTTTTTAGTGTCATAAATCTAGCCACAAATTCTATGGTGGGCTGGATGGGGCAGCTGAAAAGCTGGCCGTCTGATAATCGTGGTAGATTCCGATTATCAATGGAGGTCATTATGACACTTCAACTATCTACTATTAATCCAAAAGTTACTGTTCATAACGGTAAAGCCGTTACCACATCTCAAGACGTTGCAGATTACTTTGGAAAATTGCATAAAAATGTAATTCAAAAAATAGAATCCCTTGATTGTTCAAGAGAATTCATGACGGCTAACTTTTCAGCCATCGTAGTAAAAGTTCAAGCGGGTTTTAATGAACGTGAAACGAAAGCCTACGAAATGACCAAAGATGGCTTCGTATTTCTGGTTATGGGATTCACAGGAAAAAAAGCCGCACAATTCAAGGAAGCCTATATTGCTGAATTTAATCGCATGGAAGCAGAGCTACATTCAATCCCTAAACGTAGACCAGAAGCACCCGAACTCTTAACCGATAACGACACACGCAATCTGGCTCATCTTGTCTGGAGCATGGCGAATGGATTTAGATTTGAGAGAGCATGGACACAAGGTATTTAGTATGCGCTACGTCATGCGACAGGAGTTGCATCCCCTCAACATTTTGAAGTTAGTCAAATATCGATAATCGCAGAAGAAGGCTCGTTACAATCAATTAATCAAGGAATTAGAAATAGTAGCAAAAGGCGGTGTTGAGTCAATGAAATCCCATTGGCTGCAATTAAAACCAGAAGAGACGGATATCATTGGCGAAGAAAATAAAATGGCTATTTATCGCAACATTGCAATGAAAAATGAGGCTAATCATGAAGCAGAAAACGGACGAGTGGTTTCAGGCAAGACTTGGGAAAGTCACCGCCAGCAATTTACACAAGGTGTTATCCAAAGGCAAGGGAACAACACAACGAAATTACCTCATGCAGTTAGTCTGTGAAACACTTACCGGACAAAGAGAAAACATAAAAACTAATCAGGCCATTGAACGAGGCATTGCCCTTGAACCTCAAGCCAGAGCACGATATTGCCTCAATGAGTTTGATGTCATGGTCACCGAAGTGGGCTTTATTCCCCACCCGACTATTGCGCTATTCGGCGCTAGTCCTGACGGTTTGGTGAATGATGATGGACTTATCGAAATAAAATGCCCTAACACCACTACCCACATTGAAACCATTATCACAGGTAAACCCAAATACGAATACCTGTTACAAATGCATGGGCAAATGATGTGTACAGGGAGAAGCTGGTGCGATTTTGTCAGCTATGATGACAGACTCCCCTCTAACCTTGCCTACTATAAAATCCGAATTTTCAAGGATGATGATTTAGTTAACGAAATTGAACAAGCCGTTCAAGTATTTTATCGAAAAACTGAAATCAGAAATCAACAAAATTAATCAATATGTGGAGACCCCATGGCAAACCAGAACCAGTGTAATTTTACCGGACGAATCGGCAAATTAGAAATCCGCTACACCCAGGATAAAAATCCCATATCCGTATTTTCTCTCGCTATCAGCAAATCAAGAAAAGACAACAGCGGTCAATGGATTGATGACACAACATGGATAAACTGCAAGGCATTTAAACAAACAGCCGAATATATCCATAATCATGTACAAAAAGGCACTTTTGTTCGTGTTACCACTGCCTATCAAGAGAATAAATGGACGGATAAATCCGGTCAGCACAGGATATCACCCGAATTTTTAGTCAACGACGTTGAAATATTAGGCAACCGGAAAGAGAAGAAACCGCAGGAAAGCCAAAGTAGAACGGGTATACCAACCACTAACCAGCCGAACAGTAACGCTATTCATCAAGCTGATTTTGAAGACGAAGATATACCTTTCTAGACGCTAATTATACCGGAGGTTAAGTTATGAAACTTAACATCATTAAATTATTAATCACGACATTATTGTTTATCAGCGCGGCATTTGCTTTCGAATTGATAATTGGTCACATTGCTCACGCCGATACCATCATTGACCCACAAATCAGGTTTAAGCGTGGTGAATTAGGCAATATATCACCGATCATGCAAAACTGATCCACTAACGATCATCTAAAACTGATCCACTTGGTATTATTCGCACATTTTTGTACGGATAATTTATGTTAACCAAGGAGATATTTGTGGATATTCATGTTCGCTTTGCACAAGGACAAAGCCTTCGAAAAATTGCCCGTGAATTGGGCATATCCCGTAACACCGTAAAACATCATTTACAACAACAGACAATGCCAACTTATGCTAAAAGAAGTCAACAACCGACTAAATTAGCACCCTTTAAACCTTATTTGCTTCATCGAATTGAACTGGCTAAACCTGATTGGATCCCTGCAACAGTCTTATTTGATGAAGTAGTTGAAAGCGGCTATCAAGGCGGTATTGCTCAATTACGCCGATTTGTTTGTCAATTTAAACCAAGCATCGTTCCCGAAGCTGTCGTCCGTTTTGAAACACAGCCAGGTCAACAAATGCAAATCGACTTCACCAGCATCCGGCGAGGTAAAAAATCACTAAAAGCGTTTGTTGCAACGCTAGGCTATTCGCGTGCGAGTTATGTAAAGTTCTTTGATAATGAACGAGCAGAATCCTGGCAACAAGGTTTACGAGAAGCTTTCGACTATTTTGGTGGTGTACCACAGGAAATATTGTGTGATAACGCAAAATCCCTCATCATCGAACGGGATGCTTATGCAGAAGGTGAACATAAATTACATGTCGAAATGCTTCAAATGTCGAAAGATTACGGGTTTAAATTGTGTGCTTGCAAGCCCTACAGGGCAAAAACTAAAGGGAAAGTAGAGCGCTTTAACCACTATTTAAAAAACAGCTTTATCGTACCATTAAATACCGACCTTCGTGCTCATAATCTTGAACTGGATATTGAGATAGCTAATGCAAGAGTGGGGCCCTGGTTACAACGCGTTGCCCATCAGCGGATTCATGGAACAACGTTAGAGAAGCCAGCAGATAGACTAGCTAAGGAAGTTAAGTATCTTCTACCCTTACCAGCAAGGGTTTGCCAATCTATCCCGCAGACTGATACGCTTAATATCCGTATCGTACCGCCCCTTGAATCTGTCAGTTTGCAACACTCAATCAGCGTATACGAAGCATTGCTGGGAGGTGAACATGTTATTGCATGAACAAATTGAACACCTGTGTGAGTCATTGAAATTAAATTCTATTCCGACTCATTGGTCATCACTTGCCGAACAATGCATTGCCCAAGACAAAAGCTACGGAGAGTTTTTACTGTCCCTATTAAAATGTGAGCAACAACAACGAGATGAACGAACCCGTAATCTTTTGAGTCGGATGGCAGGATTCCCAGCACATAAAGAACTTAATACGTTCGATTTTAAGTTTGCAACGGGGATCCCCAAACAACACATACAGGAATTAAGCGCATTAACGTTTATTGAACGTAATGAAAATGTCGTGTTGCTTGGCCCAAGCGGTGTAGGCAAAACGCATTTAGCTATTGGGTTAGGATTAAAAGCAGTACAGGCCAAGAAGAAAACCCGCTTTACCACGGCAGCTGAACTGATGTTGCAACTCTCAACTGCCAAACGACAAAATAAGCTCAAACAATATCTATCACGTTCGGTGATGGCCCCGAAATTGTTGATTATCGATGAGATTGGATACGTGCCGTTTGGGCGAGAAGAAGCAAACCTGTTTTTCAATGTGATTGCCAAGCGTTATGAGCATGGCAGTGTCATATTGACGAGTAACTTATCATTTGGGCAATGGCCAAATGCTTTTGCTGATGACGCAACATTAACTGCCGCTATGCTTGATCGTTTACTTCATCATTCGCATGTACTGCAATTAAGCGGTGAAAGCTATCGATTGAAAGATAAGCGGCGCTCAGGAGCAATGACTGAGTAAAAGTGGATCAATTTTGATTGATCGGATTTAGCTAAAAAGTGGATCAGTTTTCGGTGATCGTTGACAATATTCATTTAGGCGGACAAGAGCTACTGGTTATCGGCATTATGATAGTCCCTGCGCTCCTGGTCTATTTGGGGGTATTTCTCGACACATTGAAGAAATAGTTACAAAACAAGAAGTCATTACCCACCTAACCTATTCCACTTAATTAATACCCATTCATCAATTTTAATATTGAAGGATAACTATATGCAAAATTTAACAAATGAACATTACCCTATCATTGCGGGCGTAGAAATCACGACAGACTCAGAAGGCCGATTCAACCTTAATGCGTTACATAAAGCCAGTGGTGGCAAAGATGCTAAACGCCCTAAAACATGGCTTGAGACAAAACAAGCCAAAGAGTTAATTGAAGAGCTAAGGCAGAATTCCGCCTTAGGTCAAGAAGTAATCAAAGTTCAAAAAGGCGGCATAAATCCAGGCACTTTTGCTCATGAACTGTTAGCCATTGAATATGCAGGTTGGATTTCGCCAAAATTCAGGTTAATGGTTAATCAAACCTTCCTTGATTACAAAACAGGAAGATTAGCCCCTGTCGCTCCAACAACAGATTGGTTAGATAACCCCTCACAATTACGAAAAATGCTAATTAACCTGAGTTCGGGATAAGCATTATCAATTATACTTGAAGATACGTACCTGCAACAGGTATCTTTGGTTTAGATGGCATTAAACAATATGCAACCAGTCCGCCTAATAAATTCACTACAAAGTTAGCCGGAGAGCGATGTCGCGTATGCTCTATTTGACAAAGATTTTTTAACTCATCAAATACCGTTTCAATGACAGAACGATGACGCAAGATGGCTTTGTCGAAACAAGTCTGTTTAATAGGCTTCATTTTCTTCTTGATATTCGTTATAAGGCTAATTCCCATCGTTTTGAGTTGCTGTTTCAGTGAAGCCGATAAATACCCTTTATCTGCGTACAAACAACCAGAAAGATCCTTTGTCAGCTCAGGCAATGGTTTCCGATCATCGGTGTTTCCTGGTGTGAGTCGAAAACTGAGTATTTCCCCCAAATGATTGATAATTACATGAAGCTTGAAACCAAAGAACCAACCTGTTGAATTTTTTCCCCGTTCAGCTATCCCATTGAAGACTTTATGTCTGCGGATCCGTAAGTTATCACACACCGCTATCGGAGTAGAATCGGCAACCGATAGCCCCGTGCATTTTCCCTTAATTGACTCAAACAGTGCCGTTAACGCTAAGGCACTACGCGGAAGTAACTCTACACAGCGTGAATAGGATGGCAAGTTAGGAAATTCCTTCCGGAGATATAAGCGGACATAATAGAGATAAAATACCTTGAATTGCCTGAATCGGAGTTGATGAAACAACACAACCAGTGTCATCATTTCCGCCAACGAAAGCTGAGTAGACCGTCTACGACGCTTAGTACCGTTAGTCAGCAAATATTCATGCATTTTTGGCTCGAAGTCTTTGCAAAAATCATCCATCAGGCAATAAAGTTCAGTAAGATTTTCCATAATTGTTTAACAATGCTCTACTCTTTAACCAGACTGTTAGAGTATTTTAACAAAACAGGCTCATTCAACTATTTGAATATCAAGACTTTCTCTTTATTTCTTATCCCGAACTCAGGTTAATTAGCTATACCGAGCAAGTGGAAAAAATAAGTAGTGAGCGTGATGAAGCTATTAGAACAAAATCACAAATCAGTCGGACGCGTGAAGCTTCTGCAATGAGTAAACTCAGTGTTGCCACCCGTAAAAATCGGGAACTGACAGAGCGATTAGGAGAAAGCGTGAAACATGCCACCATCACAGCAGTAAAGAACGCCACAGGGAAAGAATATAAATTTGCTCCACTTCGTCGATGGTGCCGTGAGAACCAGGTGGAAGCAAGCGAATTACCGGATATTCGTTATGGTCAGGTTAAATCATGGCCTGCTGAATCATGGCTACAGGTATAAGGTATCAATCTGAAATCGTTATTTGCTAATAGCCAACGTATTCACTAGAAATTGACAACTATTTGGTATTTCCGCATCTCTCAAAAAAAGACCAGCGCAAGGCTGGCCAAAACCAGGGAAAATGTTGCTGTTAAGCAACACCCAACAGTGACAACCCTACCATAAATAACTCATAACCGATCAGTTTTTAATCAAATTTACATTCAGCTAATCATCCCCCTAACCTAACAAAGAGCGAATATAACCATTCGTGCTTAATTTTGTTTTTAGGCACTATACGTGAATGATAACATGCATTCCAAAATAATTTTATTTCACTATCGCTAAGAACACGGTCAACTGTACCCTTCTTAATTCCAAAATCAGAAGAGTTAATACCCATCAAGGGATTACATGACACCATCTGTCTTTTTTCAGCCCACGAGTAACATTTTCTTGCATTAGATAAAACACGTTTAGTTATCTCTGAATATTTTTTAGATAATTTATCTAACCTGAGTTCGGGATAAGAAATAAAGAGAAAGTCTTGATATTCAAATAGTTGAATGAGCCTGTTTTGTTAAAATACTCTAACAGTCTGGTTAAAGAGTAGAGCATTGTTAAACAATTATGGAAAATCTTACTGAACTTTATTGCCTGATGGATGATTTTTGCAAAGACTTCGAGCCAAAAATGCATGAATATTTGCTGACTAACGGTACTAAGCGTCGTAGACGGTCTACTCAGCTTTCGTTGGCGGAAATGATGACACTGGTTGTGTTGTTTCATCAACTCCGATTCAGGCAATTCAAGGTATTTTATCTCTATTATGTCCGCTTATATCTCCGGAAGGAATTTCCTAACTTGCCATCCTATTCACGCTGTGTAGAGTTACTTCCGCGTAGTGCCTTAGCGTTAACGGCACTGTTTGAGTCAATTAAGGGAAAATGCACGGGGCTATCGGTTGCCGATTCTACTCCGATAGCGGTGTGTGATAACTTACGGATCCGCAGACATAAAGTCTTCAATGGGATAGCTGAACGGGGAAAAAATTCAACAGGTTGGTTCTTTGGTTTCAAGCTTCATGTAATTATCAATCATTTGGGGGAAATACTCAGTTTTCGACTCACACCAGGAAACACCGATGATCGGAAACCATTGCCTGAGCTGACAAAGGATCTTTCTGGTTGTTTGTACGCAGATAAAGGGTATTTATCGGCTTCACTGAAACAGCAACTCAAAACGATGGGAATTAGCCTTATAACGAATATCAAGAAGAAAATGAAGCCTATTAAACAGACTTGTTTCGACAAAGCCATCTTGCGTCATCGTTCTGTCATTGAAACGGTATTTGATGAGTTAAAAAATCTTTGTCAAATAGAGCATACGCGACATCGCTCTCCGGCTAACTTTGTAGTGAATTTATTAGGCGGACTGGTTGCATATTGTTTAATGCCATCTAAACCAAAGATACCTGTTGCAGGTACGTATCTTCAAGTATAATTGATAATGCTTATCCCGAACTCAGGTTATCTAGTAAACTGAGGCAATTATGAATAGTTATTGCAGATATTGGATATTTACCAAAATGAGGAAAAACGTGTATCTCGAAAGATCTTAAAATTAATGGGGCGCTTATTTTAGATTCAAAAATAACTGAATACCACTTTCTAAATAACTCTTCAAAAGTTAACTCAGTAATTTTTTCTTTAATAATAAGGTTTTTTACTGTCTTTGGATTATCACCATTAGCTAAAATTACCTGCCATTTAGCAACATCTTCTCGTGCTTTTTTTAGTGTTAAAGTAGGATAATTACCAATAGTTATTTTATCTTGTTTTCCTAAGTATCTATATCTAAAAAAAATGTAACGGTTCCTTTTTTTGATACTCTAACCCATAATCCGTCTCTATCAGATTTTTCAACTATTCGGCTTTGATTTTTCCCCAACATTCTTTTTAGATAGCTATCTGAGATACCCACAAAAATTATCCTCTCTGTCCATTCAAAATAACAAATTTATTAAATAATATATTATGGACACATCTATGGACACATTTATTGTGGCTTAACTTGTCTTTAGTTAAATATCATTGTCTGAAGTGTTTTTTATCTAATTGTTTATTAATTATATTTTATATAAATCTGTCTTAGGTTGACTAAGGATGTCTGCATATAATTATAGACGTGGGCGATGATGGCGATATTTCTTAAATTTTTAATAGACACAAATTGTTACCATATTATCTAACTGGAAAGGATTAAATGACTCTGGCCAAGCAGTAGCTTGCAGGTAGGCATCTACACATATGCTGTTATTTTACACATAATATTGGCGGAGTGAAATAAATGTGAGCTATATCAAGTTAAATAATCCACCTAACCAGGCAGATCATTGTTTGAAAGACATTTTAAACGATTGAAAAAAATTATTCCTCTGTTAGTCTGTAAATGCGTTACTTACATTACATATTAATCTTCCAAACGTGTTTAATTGATATAAACTTTCCTGCCTGAGAAGATGTTTAGTGTAACCTTTTTGACACCAATCATTCTTAAAAATATCAATAGAAGCATTAAGATTTAAGTTGCTAAAATTGGCTTGATAAATATTAAAATAACTTTCTATTGTACGATAAATATCTTGCTGTTGTTGGCTGGTTAAAGACACGAGTTTCGCACGGGCATATAAAATTCTAGAAATGGCTTCAGAACAATAATTAATCTGTAACTTGCTAAGACGTATAAATTTACTTAAATTACAATAAGTTATTTTTAATTTATGAGATTTTTTCTATTTATATATTATGCTGAATTAAACTTAAAAATAGAGCGTTTTTTTATTGGTGCGAAACTCGTGAAAGATTTATTTTTTCTATTTATTACTATATCAATGAAATCTTCAATAATTTTCTTTTTATTATCAACCTGAAAATAAAATTCAGCCAATGGTTTTATACAGTTATCAATGATGTCATCTCTTTCTTGTTTAATAAAATAATCAAGAGGAGAATCATAAAAAGAATATTTTTTTAATTGAATAAATTCATCAGCCGCTTTAGATAAACTATTTGAATATAATATCGATTCGGGTGTAACCATATTTTTCAACACTTGAACTAATAAATTAGATTAACTTTCATTAAGATGCCTACCTAAAAAAATTTTGTCAGCAATTTCTTTTTGCAAAATAGCTTGCTTATCTTCATCTAACTGATGATAAAGATAGGAAAATGTATACATTGCTTTAGAAAAATTTATTTCATTATTGTTAAGCAACAGGAAACCATTATTTTTTAACTCAATCAAATGATTGCTCTTACCTGCTATTTCAGAAAATAAAGTTTCAATTATTCTCGCAGGTGACTCTAATTTAAAATCACGCGGTTTATTTAAATCAATACTTTTTTCTATTTCAGCAAGATTGATAGAGATTTTACTTTTAACATCTATTCTGGCTTTAATAAAATGGCAAAGATGATCAAAATTTTTATTATAAATTTCAGATCTCGTCAGTGTTGCAAAAGGTAGTAATAGGGTATTACGAATATCATTCATTTTCTTTATAATATCGTAGCTTTTTCTTACCGCAAATCTATCGTTGAAACTATCTGTTTTTCCTATAAAAATATCACTACCAATAAGCCTTTGATGATAATCTCCAATATTTGGCATAGCAAATTCCTTTTGCTGCTAAGTATAGTTATTGCAATAATGATAATGACTTTTGTATGCTAAATAATCTTAAAAAACTTCCTATCGCAAAAAATAGCTGCTATCGCAGCTAATTTGGCTGTTTTTGACAAAATTTAGCCGGTATTACGCATACCAGCGGCAATGCCGGCAATGGTCACCATTAACGCTTGTTCAATATAGGGATCCGGTTGTTGCTGTTGCCTAGAACGATGCAATAACTCCGCCTGTAAGACATTTAAAGGATCGGTATAAACATTTCTTAAGGCAATGGATTCAGCAATCCACGGTAAATCAGCCATTAATGTTTTATCCTTCGAGATAGCAAGTACACTGTTAATATCTTGCGCCAGCTGTTTGCGTAGTTCTTCGCCTAATGGCCACAGCCGTTTTTCAACCAATCGCTGATCATAATATTCAGCTAACCACAAATCAGCTTTAGCAAATACCATCTCTAACATCGCAATACGAGTCTTAAAGAAAGGCCAGTCATGCAACATATCATCAAGAACTGATTTCATGCCATTATCAATAACATGCTGCAATGCCGCCCCTGCACCTAACCAGGCGGGTAACATTAAGCGATTTTGCGACCAGGCAAAAATCCAGGGAATAGCTCGCAGAGTTTCTACACCACCATCCTGACGACGTTTTGTCGGCCTGGAACCCAATGGTAATTTAGCTAACTCAAGCTCTGGGGTGGCAGCGCGAAAATAGGGAACAAAATCCGGTTGTTGGCAAACATAATCACGATACATATTACATGAGATATCAGATAATATTTCCATTACCGCACGCCATTCTGGTTTTGGTTCCGGTGGTGGCAATAAATTAGCTTCCAATATTGCGCCAGTATAAATAAATAAACTGCTCATCGTCACTTGCGGTAAACCATATTTAAAGCGGATCATTTCCCCTTGTTCAGTAGCTCTTAATCCGCCTTTTAAACTACCAGGCGGTTGCGAAAGCAGCGCCGAATGCGCTGGCGCTCCACCGCGACCGATGGTACCACCACGACCATGAAATAGGGTTAACTTAACTTTTTCTTTGTCACAAAGTTTAACTAGCGCTTCCTGAGCGCAATACTGAGCCCACGAGGCCGCCATCACTCCAGCGTCTTTGGCTGAATCGGAGTAACCGATCATGACCATCTGTTTATTATCAATAATCTCACGATACCAGGGGATGGTGAGCAATTTTTGCATCACGCTTTCAGCATTATTTAAATCATCTAAGGTTTCAAACAGTGGCACCACCGGTAATTTTAGTGAACAGCCACTTTCTTTAAGCAGCAATTTTACCGCTAATACATCACATGGTACTTTTGCCATGGAAATAACATAAGCAGCAATGGCGTCTGTCGGTGAATCGGCAATAACCTGGCAAGTAGCCAATACTTCTTGCGTTTCTGCACTAGGTTGCCAATTTTTTGGCCAAAGTGGCCGTTTAGAACTTAGTTCAGCCAATAGAAAAGTCTGTTTTTCTTCCTCTGACCAATTTTTATAATCACCTAACTCAAGGTAATTAAGTAGCTCTGCTAATGCATCAGTATGGCGGCTACTTTCCTGACGGATGTCAATGCGTACTAATTGCAAACCAAAACAACGAATGCGGCGTAAGGTATCGAGTAATTGTCCATTGGCGATAATCGGCATACCACAGGCAATAAGTGATTGATAACAAGTATAAAGTGGTTGCCAAAGTTGTTGATTATCATAAAGATAGTCTTCAGGTGGCAATACCTTTTCACCTTTAATACAACTGTCCAGATAATCGAGTGTATTGCGTAAACGGCTACGTAAATCTTTAGCAATCTGGCGATAAGGCTCATCAATATCATCACCACCGGCTAATTGTCGAAGTTCAGCCGTTGCTTCTGACATCGATAACTCAGAGACCAAGATTTGAATATCAGCTAAAAAAAGTTCAGCCGCTTTCCAGCGACTTAGTAAAAGCGCTTCTCGGGTGACTTCGGCAGTAACAAAGGGATTACCGTCACGATCTCCTCCCATCCAGGAAGTGAATCGGATCAAATTAGTGTCAACAGGCAAATTAATCGTCAAATTGGTTTCAAGCTGCTCATTCAGTTCACGTAAAAAAGCAGGAACCCCTTCCCATAATGAGTTTTCAACTACCGTAAATCCCCACTTAGCTTCATCAATCGGTGTAGGGCGATTTTTACGGATTTCATCGGTATGCCAGCACTGTGCAATTAATTGACCTAAACGTCGCATAATATTATTACGTTCATAATCCACTAAATCATCATGATCTAACTGTGCCAGACAGGTATTCACTTCAATCAATTTGTGAATTAAAGTGCGGCGCGCAATTTCTGTTGGATGGGCAGTTAATACTAATTCAATTGATAATTCATCGATCGCTTTTGTTATCACCTTATTAGTAAATTTTTTTTCCTTTAAGCGAGTAAAAAGCTTGGCTAATACCTCAGGATTACTAGATGCCTCACCATGAGGAGAAATGCTATAGTATTGCTCTGCGACATTGTCTAGATTAAGAAATTGATTAAATGCCCTGGCAACAGGAAGAAGTTCATCATTAGAGAGATTTTGTAATGTTTTCAATAAAGCTTGACGTTGTGCTTTATTTCCTGCCCGAGAAGATTTTGATAATTTACGGATAGATTCTACTTTATTTAAAATATCCTCACCCAAAGCATTTTTAATTGTATCACCTAATAATTTACCTAACATGCTGACATTACTGCGCATCGCGGAATATTGTTGATCCATTAAGACTCCCTAACTTTCACTGGCTAAAAGCTTACTTATGCATTATTTAAGTTGAGACTGTTTTATCAGTCGATAATTACCTTTTCTCATTCTCACGCTAAAAATAGAATCGCCAAATAATAACACTCTCTGATCATATAACGGATATCTGCTTTATCATCAAATCTAAATCTAGATCAAAAAGTATGACATCTTTATAAAATTTTATAATTGACTTATTGCCACTATAAAGATTATTTCAGTGCAAGGTAGGGTGCAATTTCAGGAAATTGTTGAATGAAGGACTAGCTAGCCAATATTGTTAACCATCGAAAAGACTTCACCAACAAACAGAGGAATAACTCCTCTGCTTTTGTTGACTATCAATGAATGTAGAAGCAAAGAGATTATGCTGTTATTATGGCGATCAAAGCAATTGTGATAAGCGATTAAGATCAGACTGAATTGCGCCCGCCGTCACATCACGTCCAGCACCAGGCCCCCTAATTATTAACGGATTATCACGATACCAACGACTTTTTAGGGCAAAAACATTATCACCGGGTAATAAGGCGGCCAATGGATGATCAGGCAGAACAGCTTCAACACCGACTTTGGCGCGTTTCTTAGTGGCATCAAAGCGAGCAACATAACGCAACACCATGCCCATTTCCTGAGCAGCCTGGAAACGTTGTGCCATTTGTTCATTAATGACCATACTATTTTCAAAAAACGCATCCAGATCACCGGCTGCAGCTTCGGTGGGAACTAATGACTCAACTCGTACCTGTTCAGGTTCAATTTCATAGCCCGCTTCACGTGCCAAAATGATCAATTTATGCATCACATCTTGCCCAGAAAGATCAATTCGTGGATCTGGCTCGGTTAAGCCTTGCTGCCAAGCTTGCTCAACCAATTGATTAAACGGTACCGTGCCATCGAATTGTAAAAATAACCAAGATAAGGTACCAGAAAAAACACCACTAATAGAAAGGATATTATCACCACTCTCTTTTAAATCACGGACAGTATAATTTATTGGTAATCCCGCCCCGACTGTCGCGTTATACAGCCAGTATCGACCTGTTTTTGCAAAAGCATCACGGATCTGACGGTAGTCATCGCTCGCTAGAGCGCCGGTTATCTTATTAGCACTGATTAGATGAAAACCGTAACTCGCAAAATCAAGATAACTTTTGGCTAATAAGTCACTGGCTGTTATATCCAATACAACCAGATCATCAAACGGATGATCTCGCATCCAAAGAAAAAGCGCTTCATCTTGATGGATTGTGGCTTCATGATCAAAAAAAGCTAATACTCTACTTGGATCGATGCCCTCATAATTTAACAAGCTACGGCAACTATCGACTACACCTGCCAGAATAAATTCAAAATCACTACGAGCGGAAATCGTTTTTTGCTCGGTAGCAAATAATTCCAGCCAGCGAGAACCAATACTACCTTTACCAAACAGAACCAAGCCAATACATTTTTCCGCCCGAAATAAGCTCTGGTGTAATCCCTGAACCAAATGTGATGTTTGAGTCGCGCGCAAAACAGCAACCAGGCTTATTTCTTCTTCAGAATGCCAAATAAATTCAACCGGTTGATCTTTTAATTGTTGATAGAAACGATGACTATGTAGGGGATTTTTACCAACGCCCGCCCCGACAATTGCCACTAAAGAAAAATGATCACGTAATGATAATTTTTCTACTACCACCATCTCCTTTAATAGCGCTAGAGCACTAGCAGCAACTTCAGAGGTATAACATAACTGGATCAATTTTCGATCTGGATGTAAACCAATCGCTAATGGCCGCAATTGATTTCGCTTTAGTAATAAATCGATATCTTTATAGATTTGGCTAAAATTTTGCTGGGTTGCCACGATTAATTCTACCAGACAAACATCATCATGGCTGGTAACAATTTTGACACCCGTACCTGATGCCAAAACACGCTCTATTTTTGTCGAACCCTGCTCAGGCTGATAACTACATCTAAGTTGTAAATCAATATTAGTGACTGAAATTGGCTGTAAGGTGCGAGTATGAAGCACTGGTGCCGCTAAACGCGCTAATTCACTAGCTTCATCAAGGCGTAATAGTGGCAGTAAACAAGCATCTTTGACTTTGCGTGGATCAGCGCTGTATACACCCGCAACATCACTCCAGATAGTTACTTTATTAACCTCTGCTAACGCCCCCACTTGGGTTGCTGAATAATCACTACCATTACGCCCTAGTAATACCGTTTTACCTTGTTTACTTTGGGCAATAAAACCCGTTACTACCAACCGTTTATTGGCATGTTGTTGCAAAAGCTGTTGTAATAATGGGCGTGATAGGGTTTCATCTACTTGAGGTTGAGCTGCAAACTCTGCACGCAAGAAAAGCCGTGCATCTAACCAATGACTAGCCAAACCGAATTCTTCTAATACCGCGGACATCAAACGCGCAGACCAAATTTCTCCATGGCCAACAATTTCTGCATAAACATCAGCATGAATTGGTTTATCTACTAACGTGCTTAAACGATCAAGCTCAGCTAAAAAAGCCGACTTTACTATCTGTGCTTTTTTGTCAGGTAATAGCCCAATTATAAGATCTTGTTGATAACGGCGAATTGCCTGCTGTACCTGATTGGCTAAAACACTATCTGTTTGACTTAATTTCAGCCAATCAATTAACTGATTGGTTGTTGTTCCTGCCGCAGATACCACCATTAAATCACCTGGCTGGCTATAATTTGCCATGATATTAGCGACTCGCTGATAACATTTCACATCATCCAAACTACTACCACCAAATTTATGTAATTGACGATGGTGATATTTTACTGCTCCCGCTGTCACTGCATTCATGATAAAAAGTTACCTCTTCGCTACTAGCTGAAACGCATTACCTAAATCTTCAATAGCTACTGAAAAACTTAATAAATTTTTATTGGTAGTTGCTAGCTTACATCAAATAATACGCTGCTAATATAGCACTTAACCAATGACATATGGTTAACATTATTGGTTCAACTAACATAATATCGATTCACTAAAAAAATTAAAAAGATAATCAAATATAACTAAATGGACATGAAGATGTTAATACATCTGGAAATCCAAAATACTTTACGTTTAAATCAAGTAATGGGATAATTATCAATATTAAACCCGACAATAAACGATAGAATATTAGAAACTTATTAAACAAATTTTTGCCAATTAAGGCTATATTTATACAGCAACTAAATTCTTCTATTGATTGACTTAACTTAAGGTATCCCATGGCTGAGTGGAATGGTGATTATGTTAGCCCTTATGCTGAACATGGTAAAAAAAGCGAGCAAGTAAAAAAGATCACAGTATCTATCCCATTAAAAGTACTTAAAATTTTGACAGACGAGCGCACTCGTAGACAAATTAATAATTTACGCCATGCAACAAACAGTGAATTGCTATGTGAAGCGTTTTTACACGCCTTCACTGGGCAACCGTTGCCAAATGACGATGATTTACGTAAAGAACGTGATGATGAGATTCCAGAAGCAGCAAAAATCGTTATGCGCCAAAAAGGTATTGATCCAGATACATGGGAATATTAATTATTTGTCTTATTCTTTAAAGATCAAATAACTAAAGTTTTTTGTAAAAATAGTCTTAGTTTAATTGTTTTTAATTCAACAAATTTGGTTTTATATAACAGTAGCACCCCGATATTAAGCGAAGTGTTACTCCTATATTATAAGCATGATTTTGGCTTGTATCATTGAGCCATTATTATTTTTTCATGCCTGGAATATTGAATCGCTGCTTGAAGCGATCAACACGGCCGCCGGCAGCCACATCACGCTGTTTACCTGTATAGAATGGATGACATTTACCACAAACATCCAAATTCAGATCATGATTAACAGTTGATTTAATTTTCATTACATTACCGCAAGAACAAGTCGCAGTAACTTCTTCATATTTAGGGTGAATATCTTTTTTCATAGAAAACCTCTGCTTAGGCCGCATCGCTATCTAACCCTAACGCTAGACACCATACGTCAAATCGATTAAGAATAGTGTTAGTAATCAAAATTACTAACAAAGGTGGCGGATCATACAGAAAATCTGTTTATAGCGCAATGAAATCTATTCAAATAATGTGATATTCTATCTTTATGTGTCTTATAAATAAGCTGTATGACAATGATTAGGAACATTTAATAATGGCTATTGTTCAAGTGGCGCTCCCTGTTCCGCTAATGCGCGTTTTTGATTACCAATCCAATCTTCCTTTACCAGCTAAAGGTTGCCGGGTATTGGTGCCATTTGGCAAGCGTACTACCTTAGGTATTGTATTATCGCATAATCAAAATCGTGAGCTCAGTAGTAGACAATTAAAAACCATTGAACAAGTGTTAGATCAAGAATCGTTATTTTCTGACAGTTTATGGTCATTGCTACTTTGGGCATCTCAGTATTACCATCACCCGATTGGTGAAGTACTATTTCATGCACTACCAGTGTTACTGCGGCAAGGCAAAGCGGCAACATTTTCTCCGCTATGGCAATGGCAAATCACCCAGCAAGGTAAAATTTTTGCCCCAAACCAGCTTAAAAGAGCGCCAAAACAACAACAGGCGCTCGCATTACTACAGCAACAGCCCTTTTATCGTCATCAAATAACAGAATACGAATTGAGTGAAAGTGCACTACAAGCATTAAAAAAGAGCGCCTTGATTCAACTATTACCCATCCAACCAAAAATGGAAAACTGGCATACTGATTTTCATCTTTGTGGTGAAAAACCAAAACTTAACCTAGAACAGTCAACAGCAGTAGCGGCAATAAGTTCTCTGTCAACATTTATGCCTTGGTTATTAGTGGGGATCACTGGTTCTGGTAAAACAGAAGTCTATCTCAGTGTGATTGAAAATGTTTTAGCACAAGGTAAACAAGCATTAGTCCTGGTACCTGAAATTAGTCTTACTCCCCAAACTATCCAACGATTTAGTGAGCGATTTAATGCGCCTGTTGATGTGCTGCATTCCGCATTAAATGATAGTGAACGACTGACGGTCTGGTTGCGGGCACAAAAGGGACACAGTGCTATTGTAATTGGCACGCGCTCCGCATTATTCACTGCCTTTGCCAATCTTGGCTTGATCATTATTGATGAAGAACACGACAACTCTTACAAACAACAAGACGGATGGCGTTATCATGCCCGTGATCTGGCTGTTTTTCGTGCCAAAAAAGAGAACATTCCAATTATTATGGGTACTGCAACACCTTCGTTAGAAAGTCTTTATAATATTGAACAAGTAAAATATCACCGTCTAGATCTAACCCAACGAGCTGGAAACGCCAAACCGGCAAGTCAACATTTACTTGATTTAAAAGGCCAGCCATTAAAATATGGTATGTCAAGACCATTAATACAGCGTATTGAAGATCATCTGGCAGCAAATAATCAAGTGATGCTATTTTTAAATCGCCGCGGTTACTCACCAACATTAATTTGCCATGATTGTGGTTGGATTGCCGAGTGTTCACGTTGTGATCATTATTACACACTACACCATCATCAACGTCAGCTACGTTGCCACCACTGTGATAGTCAACTGCCAATCCCAATACAATGCTCGCACTGCGGCTCAACGCATCTGCTCCCTGTCGGTTTAGGAACTGAACAGTTAGAAGAAGCTATTAACCAGCTTTTTCCTAATATACCGGTTACCCGCGTTGACAGAGATACCACTCGGCGGAAAGGCGCATTAGAAAAACAGCTAGCAACTGTCTATACAGGTGGTGCTCGAATTTTGATCGGCACCCAAATGCTAGCGAAAGGACACCATTTTCCTGATGTTACTCTGGTCGCCCTACTGAATGTAGATGGCGCACTTTTTTCCAGTGATTATCGGGCAACCGAAAGATTTGCTCAGCTTTATATCCAAGTATCTGGACGGGCTGGGCGGGCCGGTAAACATGGTGAAGTGATCCTACAAACCTACCACCCTGAACATCCATTATTAGCGACATTATTAGAAAAAGGATATAACGCGTTCGCGACAGAAACTCTAGCGGAACGACGTGATGTTTTTTTGCCACCACATAGCAGTCATATCATGATCCGTTCAGAAGATCATCATAACCAATCGGCACCTGATTTTTTAAACAAGTTCCGCCAATATATAGAACAACATACCATGCGCGACTCACAACTTTGGTTAATGGGTCCTACACCGGCGATCCAAGCTAAGCGGGCAGGCCGTTTCCGTTGGCAATTACTACTCCAGCATCCTTCGCGCTCCTATTTACAACAATTCCTTTCGCATATTTTACCTGAAATTATGGCATACCCTGAAAGTCGAAAAGTAAAATGGAATATCGATGTTGATCCAACTGAAAATTAGTCGCTGCTATTAATCATCTACTTACACCTATTGAAGCAAATAAAATTAGTTTTGTGCGAAGCTATTCTATAAATAAATCTAATTGAACGATTCAGACAAATTTATTTACAAATTTTGCTAGCAAAGTGATTAAGATAAGTAAATGCATTGATTAAATAACCTGAGTTCGGGATAAGGAATATAAACTTTTTCATTATATATTCAAGTAGTTAACTTAAAATAATTACATAAAGTAGTGCTTAATCTTAGTTTTTTTCATGATTTTAGCAGAGAAAATAGCTTATTTTTTAACCTGCGATCACTGAAGAACTTTCCGTTTTTCCTCATTTTATTGATTTTAAAAAGGTTTTATTGATAAGTAAGTTATTTTTATTTTCTCATAACTACCGCTTATCCCGAACTCAGGTTAAATAGACTTCACGAGTTTCGCACAGGCCTATAAAATTCTAGAAATGGCTTAAAAGTAATGATTAATCTGCAAGTTACTGAAATGCATAAATTCACTTAATTTACAATAAGTTATATTTAATTTATAAGGTTTTATCTATTTACATATTATGCTGAATTAAACTTAAAAATAGAGCGTTTTTTTATTGGTGCGAAACTCGTGGACTTAATTAGTCATTGAAGTATGCAAGGTGGAGATATGGAACAAAAGATAAATCACCACAACGCAACGATGAAGGATGTTGCTAACACAGCAGGCGTGTCTACTGCAACCGTTTCACGAGCACTCACTAGGCCAGATCAAGTTTCTGTCAAGACGCGCCAGAAGGTTGAACAAGCTGCGTTGAAAACGGGTTATGATACCTATTGTCTGACAAAAAATACCAAATCAAGCAAAGCTAAAACTATTTTTGTTACTATACCCGATATTACCAGTCCTATTTGTCCTGATATTATTAGTGGTATTGAACAAGTGGCTGCTGAACAAGGATATATGGTACTGATTGGTGATTGTAAACATTATAAAAAACAACAATACACTCTTATTGATATATTTATTAGCCAACAAATTGATGGCATTGTGTTACTCAATTCTGATATTCCGTTTTCACTCGCCAATAGAAAACTAAAAAATTTACCGCCAATAGTTGTTGCAAATGAATTTGTACCTGAATTCAATTTTGCTACTATAAATATTGATAATCTAACCTACTCTTTTAATGCAATTAACTATTTACAAAAACTGGGTCATAAATATATTGCTTGCATAACAGGCCCAGAAACCATTCTGTCTTGCCAATATCGTTTGCAAGGTTACACTCAAGCGATACAGCGGGCTGGTAATAAGGTGCAACAGGAATATATTATTAATAGTGATTTTAGTTACCAAGGTGGAGCTGAAGGCATAAAAAAACTTTTTGCATTAACTAAGCCACCTAGCGCAATTTTTTGCCATAATGATATTATGGCTATTGGTGCTATATGGCAGGCCAAACGTATGGGGCTAACATTACCAAGAGATTTATCTATTATTGGATTTGGCAATCTCAATTTTGCACAATATAGTGAACCCGCTCTCACCACAATCGAGCAACCTCGCTTTGAAATTGGTCGCCAGGCAATGTTACTACTTTTAGCGAAAATCGAAGGCCACGGAATAGATAAAAATGCAAAACTGCCATTTAATTATCCGTGATAGTGTTTGTCCACCTAAAAACTAGTCAAAAGTGATTAGGTTAAGTAACATATAACGAATTAATGTAACTTTTTTATTAATTAGCGAATTGAAAAGTGGCACAAAAAGATTACGTAAGACGAGGGCGCACAACGCCCCGTAAAAATAAGCATGCAGGCAAAAAAAAGTCAAATCAAGGATTGCCGAAAACAACCCTTGCTGTCGCTATTGCCATCGTAATTGTCTTTATTGGTGGCTTATATTACATTACGCAAAATAAACGCGTTCCTGTGCTTAACAAAACAACTTCACCTAACAGCAATCAGCCAGTCAACAGTCTACCTCCTAAACCAGAAGAACGGTGGCGTTACATAAAAGAGCTGGAAAAGCGGGGCTCTGATCTACCAAACTTTAACCACTCAACCAAATCAAATATTAATAACACCACCGAGTTAACCAATGAACAGCGTCAATTTCTTGAGCAGATTGATGCGGATAGACGCAATCCCACCACAAATCTATCCGAGGTGCCTAATAATGATAATGTTCCCCGCTCACACGTGATCATTAATGGCCCATCAATAGAATCACCTCTGCGATTAAAACCCGCACCACAGCCCCAACAACCAACAAATAACGAACAAAAAATAGTGGTACAATGCGGCTCATTTAAGAACCTGGAGCAAGCAGAATCAGTTAAAGCTAACCTGGCCTTTTCAGGTTTAGAGAGTAGGATTAGCTCGACTGAAGGTTGGCATCGCGTCGTTCTTGGGCCTTACAATCCAGAAGCAGCAGAAAAAATACGTGACCGAGCTAAATCTGTCGGCGTATCCGGCTGTATTCTTCGTACAAGTAAGGGTTGAAAAATAATTATTATCCCCCATTTACATTCCTAATAGCGTAAATACTGACTTTTTACGTCATAAAAAACCTAAAAAGTATGTTTACATACTCCCCTAATAAAATAGCCAAGGGCTGACTCATGACTACAATCGTAAGTGTTCGCCGTAATCGCCAAGTTGTAATTGGTGGTGATGGACAGGCGACGATGGGTAATACCGTCATGAAAGGCAACGTCCGTAAAGTGCGCAGCCTTTATAATGATAAAGTTATTGCGGGCTTCGCAGGCGGTACTGCTGATGCATTTACCCTGTTTGACCTTTTTGAACGAAAACTAGAACTTCACCAAGGACACCTAACGAAAGCCGCTGTTGGATTGGCTAAAGATTGGCGTACTGATCGTATGCTGAGAAAACTCGAAGCGCTTTTAGCTGTTGCAGATGAAAACAGCTCATTGATCATTACAGGTAATGGCGATGTTATTCAACCAGAAAATGATTTGATCGCTATTGGTTCTGGTGGTGCCTATGCACAAGCCGCTGCGCGTGCATTGTTAGAAAATACAACAATGAGCGCACGTGATATTACAGAAAAAGCGTTAAATATAGCGAGTGATATCTGTATTTATACCAACCATAATTTTAACTTTGAAGAGCTCTCTTCAAAATCTTAAGGATTTAAACATGTCTGAAATGACGCCTCGTGAAATTGTCAGTGAATTGGACAATCATATTATTGGTCAAGACAAAGCAAAACGGTCTGTCGCTATTGCGCTACGTAATCGTTGGCGTCGTATGCAACTTGATGAAGCACTACGTCAGGAAGTAACACCGAAAAATATTTTGATGATTGGCCCAACTGGTGTGGGTAAAACTGAAATTGCCCGTCGTTTGGCAAAACTGGCTAATGCTCCCTTTATCAAGGTAGAAGCAACAAAGTTTACTGAAGTCGGTTATGTGGGTAAAGAGGTCGATTCTATTATTCGTGATTTGACTGACGCTGCTGTAAAAATGGTACGCCTGCAATCTATAAAAAAAAACCGTTACCGAGCAGAAGAACTGGCAGAAGAACGTATTCTTGATGTTTTATTACCTCCGGCTAAAAATAATTGGGTACAACCTGATCCTAATGTAGAACCTTCTACCGCACGTCAATCTTTCCGTAAAAAACTAAGAGAAGGTAAGCTGGACGATAAAGAAATTGAAATTGAGGTTACTACTACACCGGTAGGCGTTGAAATTATGGCTCCTCCTGGTATGGAAGAAATGACCAGTCAATTGCAATCTATGTTTCAAAATCTGGCAGGGCAAAAACATAAACCCCGTAAGATGAAGATCAAAGAAGCCTTCAAAATATTGATCGAAGAAGAAGCAGCAAAACTGGTCAATCCAGAAGAACTAAAACAGCAAGCCATTGATGCAGTTGAACAACACGGCATTGTTTTTATCGATGAAATCGACAAAATTTGTAAACATGGTGAAACGTCTGGCCCTGATGTCTCTCGAGAAGGTGTACAACGTGATTTGCTACCTTTAGTTGAAGGCTGCACCGTTTCTACTAAACATGGGATGGTAAAAACTGATCATATTCTGTTTATCGCTTCTGGTGCATTCCAGGTTGCCAGCCCATCGGATTTGATCCCGGAGCTACAAGGCCGATTACCCATCAGAGTCGAGCTACAAGCGTTGACGGCAGAAGACTTTAACCGTATTTTAACTGAACCAAATGCCTCTTTAACTATACAATATAAAGCATTGATGGCAACCGAAGGTTTAAACATTGAATTTACGCCAGAAGGTATTAATAAAATTGCTCAAGCAGCATCGCAAGTAAATGAAAAAACAGAAAATATTGGTGCTCGTCGATTACATACCGTTCTTGAGCGATTGATGGAAGACATCTCTTTCGATGCTAGTGAACGCAATGGTCAAGACATTATAATTGACGCTGATTACGTAGCTAAGCATCTAGATGAACTAGTTGCTGATGAAGATCTGAGTCGATTTATTTTATAATCTGGCGTCGTTAACTTTGCTGATTATAATCTTGGATGGGAGGCTAAGCCTCCCATTATTTTTATAACAACAAACTTGTGGATTAATTACATGAATTTAATCACATCAAGAAAGCCTATACAAATACAGGCGTGGCTAGAAAGTTTACGCCCCAAAACACTTCCGTTGGGTATTGCGCCAATTATAATGGGTTCTACATTAGCTTATTGGTCTGGCACTTTTACCCTCTCTATTGCATTATTAGCTTTACTCACTGCTGCTGCACTACAAATTCTATCCAATCTGGCGAATGATTATGGCGATGCGATTAAGGGCAGTGATACCGAGCAACGATTGGGGCCATTACGAGGTATACAAAAAGGAATTATTAGCCTGGCAGAAATGGAAGTTGCCCTAAAAATCACTATCTTTATTTGTTGTTTATGTGGCTTAACTCTGATCATAGTCGCTTGTCGAATGCCAAAGGATATTATTGGCTTTCTGATACTCGGCGTTATCGCTATAATAGCAGCCATCACCTACACCGTGGGGAAAAAACCCTATGGATATCTGGGGCTTGGCGACATCTCAGTGTTGATCTTTTTTGGGTGGTTAAGTGTGATCGGAACTTACTATCTGCATACTAACCACTTTAATTTGATGATATTATTACCAGCAACCGCTTGTGGATTGCTGTCAGTAGCAGTACTAAACGTTAACAATATGCGTGATATAGAAAATGATATTAAAGCCGGTAAAAATACCTTGGCTGTTAGATTAGGCACTAAAGGCGCTCGAAAGTATCATGCGGCACTCATCTTAATTGCCATTTTTTGTTTAATTCTGTTTAGCTTGTTATATCTTCATCACTGGACGGGTTGGTTATTTTTGCTCGCTATACCGATGTTACTAAACCACATAAAGAGAGTTATCCATGATACCACCACCCCGCTGGGTATGAAACCTTTATTGGAAAATATGGTAAAAGCGGCATTGCTGACTAATATTCTATTTTCTGTTGGACTTATTTTAAATTAATTATTGTAATTTTGATTTTTCTCAGTATTTTTATCAGCTATGTTTTTGCAAAAAATAACCAGATAAGGATATACTGAACTTCCCTTGTACTTAAAATAGACCGAAATCCTATGAAATATGATACTTCCGAGCTTTGTGATATCTACCAAGAAGAGGTGAATGTTGTAGAACCTTTATTCTCTAACTTTGGCGGGCGTACTTCATTTAGTGGTCAAATCGTAACAGTGAAATGTTTTGAAGACAACGGCATCATCTACGATTTACTGGAAGAACAGGGGGAGGGTCGGATCCTATTAGTTGATGGTGGCGGCTCTGTACGTAAGGCGCTAATTGATGCTGAATTGGCAAAATTTGCCATGAAAAACCAATGGGAAGGCATTGTTATTTACGGTGCAGTACGTCAGGTTGATGAATTGGCAGAATTAGATATCGGTATTCAAGCAATCGCTGCCATTCCGGTAGGTTGTACCAGTGAGGGTATCGGAGAAAGTGATGTGCGAGTCAATTTTGGTGGCGTCACATTCTTTACAGAAGATTATTTGTACGCAGATAATACCGGTATTATCCTTTCCGAGCATCCATTACTTTTAGATGATGAGTCAAACAACGATCAAGATATTGAAGACTAATACTCTTTCAGCTAAAAACAAACATTGTTGTATTATTCAATATCTATCGATTAAGTAGCAATAAGGGCAACAAATTTTGCCCTTATTTCTATTTTTTGCTAATGTAATGAAATATCGGACGATTACTGAACATCTTCCATTCGACCTAATAGACCGCGTAAACGCTCTTGCCAAGCATGCTGTTCTTGTTTTAAATTCTCATTTTCATGAGCCAGCGTTCCATGTTTCTCTTTAGCACTCGCTACTTCTTGATACAAAATATTATTTTTCTCTTTAAGTTCATTAACTTCCATCTGCAAAAGCTCAATTGTTTCAATAGCTTGTTGAACTTTAGTTTCTAACTTTTCAAAAACTTCAAATGACATTCTTTCGTCCCCTTTTTTAGCAATGCTACGATTGTAAGTAGCCTTCTTACGCCTGTCTAGTTGAAAGCTCTCGATAAATGTCGATTTAACCTTAATTATTTCTATTTATCCAACTAATTGCAAAAAAATACATCAACTAGAATGTCAGTTCGATCACTTTATCAGAGCGATTTCGCTCATTTTTTTGAAGTGATCCAACATATTTGATCCCATTATTTCCGTTTACGTTCATTTAACGATAAATTCCTTCAGAGTTTCCTTAGGAAATAACAAATAAAAAACCAATTTTATTGCTTAGTATGCATACTTTTGTAGGATAAACATATGAGTAAAATTACTTCACCAACGCTGACAGGTCAATGTATCTCTGAATTTTTAGGTACTGCCTTACTGGTCTTCTTTGGCCTGGGCTGTGTTGCTGCTACGCGTATTGCAGGCGCACAACTAGGTTTATGGGAAATCAGTATGATTTGGGGATTTGGCGTGGCTCTAGCCGTTTACCTTACGGCAGGTATTTCAGGAGCGCACTTAAATCCGGCGATTACCGTTACTTTTTGGTTATTTGCCCATTTTGATAGAAAAAAAGTACTGCCTTATATTATTGCACAAATGCTGGGAGGCTTCGTCGCTGCCACACTCGTTTATGGGTTGTACTTCGAACTATTTCTAGATTATGAAAAATTACACCATATAGTACGTGGTTCACCAGCAAGCTTATTTACTGCCGGCGTTTTTTCTACTTATCCAGCAGGCCAAATTAGCGTCCTACAGGCATTTCTGGTTGAAGTTGTTATTGCTATTATCTTGGTTTGTATGATATTAAGTTTAACAGATCATAACAATGGCATACCCCGTGGCCCACTAGCACCACTACTTATTGGTATTCTGATTGCAGTTATTGGTGGTTCATTTGGCCCACTTACCGGTTTCGCATTAAATCCTGCTCGCGATTTCGGCCCCAAACTAATAGCTGATCTGGCTGGTTGGGGTGATATTGCCTTAACCGGTGGACGAGATTTCCCTTATTACATAATTCCCCTAACTGCACCTTTTGTTGGCGCTATTCTCGATGCTTTTGCTTATCGCAAACTGATTGGCTACCATTTACCTACTATGGCAAATCAAAACAAAAAATAAACGCAAAAATAATTCAAAAAAATAATATGAAGTAAATTGGACAATTATTATGACAACTGAAACACCAACAACAAAAAAATATATTATCGCACTTGATCAAGGTACCGCTAGTTCGCGAACCATTATTTTTGATCATGATGCTAATATTATTAATATTTCTCAACGTGAATTTCCTCAAATTTACCCAAAGCCAGGTTGGGTAGAACATGATCCAATAAAAATTTGGGCACCCCAAAGTGCTACTTTAGCTGAAGCATTAGCCATTTCTGATATTCGCAGTGATCAAATTGCCGGAATTGGTATAACCAATCAACGCGAAACTACTATAGTTTGGGAAAAGAAAACCGGTAAACCCATTTATAATGCGATTGTTTGGCAATGTCGTCGTACTGCTGATTTCTGTACCGAACTAAAGCGTAATAACTCAGAATTGGAGAAATATATCTGTGAAAATACCGGTTTAGTAGTTGACCCTTATTTCTCCGGTACCAAACTTAAATGGATCCTGGAGAATGTTGACGGAGCCTATGAACGAGCAAAAAATGGCGAGTTACTCTTTGGGACTATTGATACTTTGCTAGTATGGAAAATGACACAAGGGCGTATCCATGTTACTGACTATACTAACGCATCTCGTACTATGCTGTTTAACATTCATGAGCTGGAGTGGGATCAAAAAATCCTCGATGCCTTTAATATTCCACGCGCCATATTACCAACAGTACGTCCATCATCAGAAATTTATGGGAAAACCAATATTGGTGGTAAAGGTGGAACACGCATACCAATAGCCGGAATGACCGGCGATCAACAAGCCGCCCTTTTTGGGCAGTTATGTGTCCAACCCGGAATGGCTAAAAACACCTATGGAACCGGCTGTTTCCTATTAATGAATACCGGCAAAAAAGCCAAAATTTCCGATCATGGCTTACTAACTACTATTGCCTGTGGCCCACAAGGTGAAGTGAATTATGCCCTAGAAGGTGCCGTTTTCATGGCAGGTGCTTCTATACAATGGCTGCGTGATGAACTGAAATTAATTGATGATGCTAACGATTCTGAATATTTCGCTAATAAAGTCAAAAATAATAACGGCGTCTATGTCGTTCCAGCTCTAACAGGTTTAGGCGCGCCTTATTGGGATCCTTACGCCCGCGGTGCGATTTTTGGCTTAACACGCGGCGCCAATCGTAACCATATTATTCGTGCAACATTAGAATCTATTGCCTACCAAACGCGTGATGTTCTGGAAGCGATGCAAAAAGATGCAGATATGCGCCTGAGTTCATTGCGTGTTGATGGCGGTGCTGTCGCCAATAATTTCTTGATGCAATTCCAATCTGACATCCTAGGAGCCTACGTAGAGCGTCCTATTATTCGTGAAAGTACCATTAGGTGCAGCTTTACTTGCTGGGCTAGCTATTGGTTTCTGGCAAGATTTGGATGAAATTAAAGAAAAAATGCGTATTGAAAAAAAATTCACTCCTGGAATTGAAACCACTGAACGTAACTATAACCTGAGTTCGGGATAAGAAATAAAGAGAAAGTCTTGATATTCAAATAGTTGAATGAGCCTGTTTTGTTAAAATACTCTAACAGTCTGGTTAAAGAGTAGAGCATTGTTAAACAATTATGGAAAATCTTACTGAACTTTATTGCCTGATGGATGATTTTTGCAAAGACTTCGAGCCAAAAATGCATGAATATTTGCTGACTAACGGTACTAAGCGTCGTAGACGGTCTACTCAGCTTTCGTTGGCGGAAATGATGACACTGGTTGTGTTGTTTCATCAACTCCGATTCAGGCAATTCAAGGTATTTTATCTCTATTATGTCCGCTTATATCTCCGGAAGGAATTTCCTAACTTGCCATCCTATTCACGCTGTGTAGAGTTACTTCCGCGTAGTGCCTTAGCGTTAACGGCACTGTTTGAGTCAATTAAGGGAAAATGCACGGGGCTATCGGTTGCCGATTCTACTCCGATAGCGGTGTGTGATAACTTACGGATCCGCAGACATAAAGTCTTCAATGGGATAGCTGAACGGGGAAAAAATTCAACAGGTTGGTTCTTTGGTTTCAAGCTTCATGTAATTATCAATCATTTGGGGGAAATACTCAGTTTTCGACTCACACCAGGAAACACCGATGATCGGAAACCATTGCCTGAGCTGACAAAGGATCTTTCTGGTTGTTTGTACGCAGATAAAGGGTATTTATCGGCTTCACTGAAACAGCAACTCAAAACGATGGGAATTAGCCTTATAACGAATATCAAGAAGAAAATGAAGCCTATTAAACAGACTTGTTTCGACAAAGCCATCTTGCGTCATCGTTCTGTCATTGAAACGGTATTTGATGAGTTAAAAAATCTTTGTCAAATAGAGCATACGCGACATCGCTCTCCGGCTAACTTTGTAGTGAATTTATTAGGCGGACTGGTTGCATATTGTTTAATGCCATCTAAACCAAAGATACCTGTTGCAGGTACGTATCTTCAAGTATAATTGATAATGCTTATCCCGAACTCAGGTTAACTATAAATATAACGGGTGGAAAAAAGCCGTTTCCCGCACCAGAGATTGGGAAGAACACACTTAATCTCAATTAAAATCGATAAATAATAAAATAGCAGTAAATAATTACTGCTATTTTTATATAAAAAATATAATTAATTCAATACAAATAATTAATAAAAAATAAAAATATATAACTCCTCACTAAGGTTAGCAAAAACGAATTATTTTAATTGTCATTTTTATGCCTATAATATAAAAAACATCAAATAATCATTATGTTATTTATATGAGGTGTTTGTCATGAAAAGAAAATAGATTAGCCATTCACTATCATTTAGTCTGCAAATATTTCATCGAATATCAATTTTCGATGTGTCAGATTGATTATTAATTAAATAACACAAAAAAATAAATTATGAATAACAATTCTTTTATTACTTCAAAAAACCATAATAAATTACATGTAAATATAAAAAACTTATTATTGTATAAAAAAAATCAATATATAAATTTGTCGGGTAATATTTTAGTTTGCCAGACTTCATTTGAAAAATTTAATAACAATCACAATCAATGTAAAAATATAACTTCCACTACATTAGAAAGTGAAATATCCACCGATCGAGCATTACCTATAAACACACAAACTAATCTAGTTTTTATTCAGATCAAATATGGCACGAGTTTCGCTCCAATAAAAAAACGCTCTATTTTTAAGTTTAATTCAGCATAATATATAAATAGAAAAAATCTCATAAATTAAAAATAACTTATTGTAATTTAAGTAAATTTATACGTCTTAGCAAGTTACAGATTAATTATTGTTCTGAAGCCATTTCTAGAATTTTATATGCCCGTGCGAAACTCGTGTATGGTAATCAATATTATCACGCCAAATATGATGAGCAAGGTAATTGGCAATTAAATCTGCCTATCACAAACGAAATTAATCCATATAATCCAATTGAAATAACGATATATGGTGAAGGAGATGATCCTCTATGGCAGCAGAAGCTCACTGTAGCTGAGCTCATTGACAAGCAAAATCTGGTTAAAAAACATCAAACAACATCTTCTGCTACTCCATCTGAAGAGCCACCAATATCATTAAATAATCTTACTAACCAAAAGTGGCATTTTGGCCAACAAAAAATAATTTTTGCTTATCAAATGCTCAATTTTACCGATCAAGTAGCAAGTCAAGCCACGGTCTTTTCTATCCGCATGCGAGATAGTGCTGGTAATCTGGTCTTAGATCTTGCCTATATGCCACTGGAAAATATCACCTCAGGTACTACACTTGCTGCTGCAATGGAGGAGCACATCAATCGTAATTTACCTGAACACAAGGGTGTGCAAGTGATTTACTATGATCGCCAGCTGATTATTACCGATCCACACAAAAGAACAGTCGAAACACTAGTGCTAGGTAAAACCGCCGCTATCACGCCAATTATTTTATCGCAAAAGCTATCACCCTTTGGCCACACTGATTATCGCCTTTCTTACGATGCTTCACAACGCCATCGCATAACCCATTTTTCTTTTGCCTTAAATGGAACAATGAAAAATGCACCTCTTTTTTATACCGATATTAACTTAGCACTCCCTTCTAAATTTGATAATCAACAGTTAGCAAAAATATTAGAAAATAGACTTAATAAATTAATGGGTAATGATGATATCCAGATTAAATGGGATAGCGACTATCAACAGCTGGTAATCAATGATCATCAAGGTCGCCCGATAACTGAGTTTGTGTTACAAACCCATCGCAGTTATGATCAGTTAATAAAAATGTCAGGCATTGCCACACCTAATAACTATGCTACCCAAGCCAAACTTGGCGTTATCCGTGGTCAATTACCACAGTCAATAGCACATCAAGGATGGTCATGGCAATTACTGGCAGCCCCGCATTTCGGCACAGCACAAATAGATAGCACAACTGGGCAATGGGAATATCAGCCAGCCTACGATGATAGTTTTCGAGGTTATGATCAATTTCATCTTCAAGCAATCGATCGGGCTGGTAATATCAGTCGTCCTATTGCCGTCATTTTGCAACATGATCAGGCACCCATTCCTTTTTTTCCAACCGTTAAAACCTTCACGCTCAAAACACCTGATTATCAGGAACCTATTGCTAATCACCAGCCTATCCCTGCTGATTTTAAGTTACATGATGTTTTTATTGCTCAAACCCATGTATTTCGTCCTCAAGATCCTTATTTACAACTTGTCCAGAATCGCTGGGCATTAATTAAACTTAATGCCAGTAGCATCTCTGGCGCGCCGGCACCAAATTTTACCGCAATCGTTCATGATGGTGATGGTTATGAATTAGGTCGTATTCTATTAACCGGTGATAAAAAGCTACCCACATCACTTGATTTACCCAGTCAGGATAATCTTGCTAGCCAAAGGAGTCATAACGATCAAGATAGTTATATAGCACCACTCAAAGAAGAATGGATAAAACCGGGGATTTCGATTACTCTGACAGCCAATGGCCAACCGCTTGATTTACCTCATTATCAAGAAAAAACATTTGCATTTCGACCTAAAGTTGGAGCTGATCTAAATTTAACTCTGCGTATCATGCGAATAGCTCATCCTAACGGCAATGATGGGGTTATTAACGACAACATAGATCAATGGGGTAATGAAATAGTGGCTAAATTGCCCATTAAAAAACTCACTCTTTATTCTTACCCTAGTGTCGCATTTGAACAGTTTTCTTCTTTTGAAGATGGATTTCCTGCTGTTTATACTGGCAACAAAAACGAGCCAGGCAGTGATCCTCACGCCGATAATGGCGGATTTAAAGGTGCTATTCCAACCAGCTATAATTCAGCTCAACATTTACGGCAAGCTAATATCGGTGATAACGAAATAAGCTATGTCGCCTTTTTTCCTAATCCCTATGGTGGTCTAGGTGGCGGACAGCAAGGTGGTGGCCGCGCGAGCGCTGGTATTTTTATTCATGAAATCGGCCACGCTATAGGCCGCCCTCATAGCATAAACGATCCCAACTATCCTTATAAATCAGGCTATCAGGCAAGTTGGGGTTATGATCAAGTTACTCAACAATATTTGCCAAACTTTTCTATTGATAATAACAATAATTACTATCCTAATACCGATCCGATGCACGGTGGTAACGATTCACTATTACCTGGACAGGTGTTTTCATTTTTTTCTGATCATAATACTGCGAAAAATTATCAATTTGTCGAACAGCAATATCAATGGTATCCCAATCAGATAACGGGTGTAGATAGCGAAGATGGTGGCTTTGCCGGAGAAGGTTTCTATCAAGTATGGGATAAAACTCTTCAGCAGTGGGTTACAGTGACAAAGAATAATCATCAACAGTATAATATCGAAGAAGAAAGCCTCGCTTACCAGCATAATAAACCTGTTTACTGGATCACCGGCCATCTGGTACAACATAACGGCCAAACACTGAAACCGAATACCGAACCCCATCCACAGAATCAGCTAAAGGTTTTTACAACCCAGGGTAACTCCCTCAGCCTTACCACAATTTTCTCACTGCAAAAGGGCGCCCATTACAGAAACATTACCCATATGCATTGAAAATAACTTACGCCACAGAGCAAGGATTTTTGACCGAGTTGCTGCAAATACCGGCAACCTCAGTACAATCGCTAAGTTTGCATATTGCTAACAAAGGTGAACTGGTACGTTTCGAGATCCTTGAAGCCCCCTAAGGTCAATTAAGTAATCGTTCTGTTTATCGTTATACTAATCCTGATGCGCTTGCTAACACACTATTTGATCAGCGTAGCGAATTTAGCATTTCACACCCACTACGTTTAGTTAACTACTGGCAAGGTAAAGCAATTCGCTGGTCAATTACAGAAGGGGACTCATTAATTTATGCAAATGGCACAGCCACACTGACAAAATATCACCCAGCCAGTGCATTAAAAGCCGAATGGTTAGACGGAAAAGTACTCAAAAAGCAAATTTTTCCGCTGTCTCTTCCCCAAGAAGATATTGCCTATTCACACCTATTTACTACCCCTTATCAACAGAAAAAAACCATTGCAACAGAATCATTAGCACTACCTCAATCTTTTCAACAAGGGACGATTAACTGGCATTCATCTGATCCGAAAGTTATTAATCATCGCGGCCAATTAATCGGCCATGGAGCAACAATCTTTTCCGCAACCATAAATTACCCATCAGGATCAAGCCAAACTTTTAAACACCATTATCAGGTTCCCGATCGGTCGCAACATGGTGGATTAAATTTAAGCATTTATGATCTCAGTCAGCTAGATTTAGGCAACAGAAGTCTGACGCAATCTCAATTTAATACACTACTAAATAAAAAACAGTGGTTAAATAACGCTCCTCTTTATGCCAAACGGTGGCAAGGAGATTCTCCTAATTATTGGATGGGAAAAGAAAAATTTGGCAAATTTGATGCTGATTTTAAGTCTAACGTGTTAAACGGCAAAAAATTGAAACCCACGTTGTGGATTTTTTCTGGCTTTCTGGCACCAACTGAAACCAATCATTATCAGTTAAAATTTAAAGCCGATGATATGGGACGGGTTTATATCCAACACAAAAACCGATTTCACACGCTAGACTATCGTGATAATCAAACAATCTATCTGGAAGCAGGTAAACATTATCCTATTTGGCTGTTCTGGAGCACCAATAGCCACCGGTTGGTGATCAATATTGGGACACTATAGACACGAGTTTCGCACAGGCCTATAAAATTCTAGAAATGGCTTGAAAGTAATGATTAATCTGCAAGTTACTGAAATGCATAAATTCACTTAATTTACAATAAGTTATATTTAATTTATAAGGTTTTATCTATTTACATATTATGCTGAATTAAACTTAAAAATAGAGCGTTTTTTTATTGGTGCGAAACTCGTGTAGAATTAACCTGGCGCCCAGTAGGGCAAGAAAATTATCAGCCGATAGCAAAAGAAAATTTAATTGCCATGCCGATTAATTCGTCAGAAAGCTACCCCATCGCATGGTTACCTAAGCCCTTACAGTTAACAAAGGATCCAGCAGCAACTGTAACCAAACCATCCGACAGTTTTACGCCAATCCAATTAATCAATCCCAATCATTTGATTGTAGATATCGAAGAACAGATCCTTTATAACGGTGAAAATAGTGAAACAGAGCTGGCAAATATGACCAAGAGCCTATAATGGTCACACCATCAATTAGGGAACAAGTCGCTGACAACAGAAATAACAAAGCAGCAAAATCAAGCGACATAGCAGAAAAGGGCAACCTTATATTAGCTGAATTACTGACAGATCAGCGTTTTTCTCACAGTATAGAAGAAATAATCACCTCTAGATTGCTTGAAGAGCGCTTGTCTCACCAACAAAAATCATATAGCGATTGCGTGACAAAACCCATATTCAGCTAATTTTATTATCTAAATATATTTATTAAATAGGTGTTAATTTTTATCCATTTTATATGCCAGAGGTAACCAGCATAATAAAATAAGGATAGACATAGCAAACATCAACATCCCCAAACTGAATTGTCCAGTTTGGGGTAAATGGGCTGACAACCAAGCCGCCACACCTGAACCTACATTTTGCAAACCGCCAACCAGTGCACCGGCGGCACCCGCTAAATAAGGGAAAGGCTCCATTGCTCCGGTGGTAGCTAATGGAAATAACATACCTGCCCCAAAGAAAAAAAGTCCGGCAGGGATCAACAGTGACCACACATTCATAAATCCAAACCAACCTGGTAACCACATGATAATAGCCGCAGAAACACAACAAAAAACGGCATGCCACATTAACTGATAAAAAGTTTTTCCTTCGCGCCCGGCATACCAAGCACCCAAAAATGCCGCAGGAATAGGCAAAATAAATAGAACACGAGTTTCGCACCAATAAAAAAGCGCTCTATTTTTAAGTTTAATTCAGCATAATATATAAATAGAAAAAATCTCATAAATTAAAAATAACTTATTGTAATTTAAGTAAATTTATACGTCTTAGCAAGTTACAGATTAATTATTGTTCTGAAGCCATTTCTAGAATTTTATATGCCCGTGCGAAACTCGTGTAGAATACTGACGGTAATACTATTATAAACCTAATACTCCCCCCAACAATACACCACTACTTGATTCAAATACCACAACACCCGCCAGTCCACCAATTAATATGACTAGGTAAGCATCAAAGGTAGGATTTGATAGCAACGAATAATAAGCAGAAAGCATATTTCTTTTTTCAGATGCGGGCGGGCAAGTTTCAGGCAACCATTTCCACATACTGATCAAGACAAAACTACCCAATAAAAACAGGAAAATATAAGTTGCATGCCAGCCCAAAAAATAGGCAATACCACCGCCAATCATCGGTGCCAGTAACGGACTAACTAATACACGAGTTTCGCACAGGCATATAAAGTTCTAGAAATGGCTTAAAAGCAATGGTTAATCTGCAAGTTACTAAAACACATAAATTTTATTAAATTACAATAAGTTGTATTTAATTTATAAGGTTTTGTCTATTTATATATCATGCTGAATTAAACTTAAAAATAGCGCGTTTTTTTATTGGTGCGAAACTCGTGTAATATTCCCATATTCAATATGCTATTGGCATAACGCAATGCGGTTCCGATACAAAGATCACGCGGCATAGTTCTTGCCATCACGCCGGCAACACCGACACCTAAACCTTGCAGTGCACTGGCAATAATCAAGATCTTTAATGAAGGTGCGGAAATTGCGATTATGGTTGCGATCAAATAAATAATTAAACCGACTAAAATAACCGGGCGACGACCGACGTGATCGGATATAGGTCCATAAAATAGTTGTGAAAAACCATAAAATAGCAGATACGCTCCCATTACGCTTTGCACCGCACCATCAGGTTCAGCGAAATAGGCAGCAATTTCTGCAATAACGGGGACATAAATTGTCTGCGTCATCTGCCCGACAGCAATTAAAACAATGAGCATTAATAGCAAATTGAAGTGTTCTAATTTTCTCTAATAATCAATGTATTAAAAAAGGTTACAATATCTTAGGCTTAAAGAAAAACAGCCCCATCAAATCTGTATGTTAATATCAATTAATCTAACAAATTATAAAAAAAATTCGAGTTAACCAATTAAATTATTTTTTCCACCTAACCGAATCTAATTGACTTATTTTGTAAACATAACTGTACAATTTTATATCATAATGAAAGAGTCATAATTTAACTGAATAGTTAAAACACATTATCGATAATGGTTTTGCCTAGATTTGACATAATATGACCAAACATTAACGCTTTATTTGACACATTGGGAGGCCACTAGTATGGCGAATTGGGTAACAGGAAAAATTATTAAAAACCATAAATGGGCAGATGCCTTATTTAGTTTGATCCTCGAAGCGCCAATTAAACCGTTTATTGCGGGGCAATATGCTAAACTTGCGCTAGAAATCAATGGCCAGCGTATCCAACGCGCCTATTCTTATGTTAACGCACCCAATGATAATCAATTAGAATTCTATCTCGTCACCGTACCGGAAGGAAAACTCAGCCCACACCTTGAAGCATTGAAACCCGGTGATCCTATCTATGTCACTGAAGAGGCAGCAGGTTTTTTTGTGTTAGAAGAACTACCTGATTGTGAAACGCTTTGGATGCTATCAACAGGTACCGCAATTGGGCCTTTTTTATCCATTTTGCAATTTGACGAAAATTTAGCCCGATTTAACCAAATTATCCTGGTACATGCGGTACGTTACGCGGAAGATCTGAGTTACTTACCATTAATGAAAGCTCTTGAGAAAAAATATCAGGGAAAATTGAAGATCCAAACTACTGTCAGTCGCGAAAACAAAACTGGCTCACTCACCGGCCGTATTCCAGCACTAATTGAAAGCGGACAGCTAGAACAAGCAGTAAAGGCAAAAATTGATCCCACAACCAGCCATGTTATGCTTTGCGGTAATCCACAAATGGTTAAAGATACCCAACAACTACTAAAAATACAAAGAGGGATGGATAAACACTTACGCCGTAAAGCGGGGCACATTACCAGTGAACAATATTGGTAAGCCGAGGTAAATAAAAATTAATCAGCTGAGATAGTCAACTTGTTCAGTTTTTTTACCATAACGATTTGCTTTATACTGACCTTTAAAACTACCACAATCTAAAAATAATATGGTAACAATAAATAAAGGCACGAGTTTCGCACAGGCATATAAAGTTCTAGAAATGGCTTAAAAGCAATGGTTAATCTGTAAGTTACTAAAACACATAAATTTTATTAAATTACAATAATTTGTATTTAATTTATAAGGTTTTGTCTATTTATATATCATGCTGAATTAAACTTAAAAATAGCGCGTTTTTTTATTGGTGCGAAACTCGTGAAAGGTAGAAATCGTCCAATCCCCCACTGCCAAAAAGGGGTGAATAAACTAACGTCAATAGAAAATAGCACAAAAGCCAACAATAACAACAACAACCAGCCACCAGATTTACCACGATCATGTAATTGTCGCCAATGGGTAGAGCAACAAAATGACCAATAACAGTAAAATATAAGGAGAAAATAACAAAAAAGTTTGCAAACTAAATATCATGACCATTAATAAAAACCAAATAACCATACCAAGCCAAAATGGTTTTCGACCAATTCGTCCTTTAAATGAGAGAGCCCATTGTTGTAATGTCATTTATCTTATCCTAATGGATCCTTCATGAAAAAATTCATACTGACGAGTAACGATGATGAAAATTTACAATCGCAAATTTGAGTTAGTATTACTATTTATTGCATTATTGCCACTGTTGCCGGTGCTGGCAAAAGAATTACCAATTATGCCTGAAACAGAGGTTTCGGTTGCTTATTTATCGCCCGATGCAGCCTTATTCAATGAAACTATTCCCGTATTTCGGCAAAAATATAATCAAGATAATCCCAGCTATCCAATACATGAATTTAAAGTGATCAAAAGCAAGGATATTAGCTTACCTTATATTCGTGCAGCCAGTCGAATTAACAGCAAAATTTACTCCTCCGCTGTACTTGAACGAGGAAGTGAAAAAATTAAAAGTTTACAGCTAACATTACTGCCACCAAAAGAAGCAAACAGCTATAAAATTAATCGACAATTATTCGAACGTTATATTATGGCAATTATTAATCACTTCGAAAAAACCACTTCAATTAATAACACACATCAATTAACCGCGGTATTAGATCGTATGTTAGAACAACATAACCAAGTGCAGAGTGATGAAACGATAGTAGGCGCTATCCGTTATATTTTAGTAAAAAGTAAAGATAACATGATTACTTTCGCTATTGAACCGGTTAAGCTTTCACTAAATGATGATAACATCACACATGAATAACGAAAAACAAAGTGATTTAGTCATAGCATCTTTATACTATCCTTTTGCATAAACTGAATAATGATCAATTGTCTTTATCTCATTTATTAATAAATATTTTTAGTTGGAGGAAAACATGCGGCATCCATTAGTCATGGGGAACTGGAAACTCAATGGCAGTACAAAAATGGTTGAAGAACTGATTGGAAATTTGCGTAACGAATTAAATAATGTCACAGGCTGTGATGTCGCAATTGCCCCACCAGCGCTTTACCTGGCGCAAGTAAAACAAGCTTTAACCGGTAGCAAGATAGCACTTGGCGCACAAGATGTTGATGTCAATCTGTCTGGCGCTTTTACCGGTGATAACTCAGCGGAAATGCTAAAAGATATTGGCGCAAAATATATTATTATCGGTCACTCTGAACGTAGAACTTATCATCAAGAAAGCGATGAATTTATCGCTCGCAAATTTGCCGTGTTAAAATCGCAAGGACTAACACCAGTACTTTGTATTGGTGAATCTGAAGAAGAAAATAGCGCCGGCAAAACTGAACAAGTCTGCGCCCGTCAAATCGATGCGGTATTAAATAGCTTAGGTGCCAGCGCATTTGAAAATAGTGTTATCGCTTATGAACCGATTTGGGCAATTGGCACCGGTAAATCAGCCACTCCCGCCCAGGCGCAAGCGGTACATAAATTTATTCGTGACCATATTGCCAAACAAGATCCGGCCATTGCCGAACAAGTGATTATTCAGTATGGCGGCTCAGTGAATGCCAGCAATGCTGCCGAGCTTTTCAGTCAACCAGATATTGATGGCGCATTAGTTGGCGGCGCATCGCTGAAAGCCGATGCTTTTGCTACTATTGTCAACGCCGCTGCGGCAGCGAAAAAAGCCAGCTAATTTTTACTTGCCGTAATTCAAACCCGGTTCTAGCTAGTCATCAGCAGGATCGGGTCAGTCATTGATGATGACGAATTAAAGTCCCTTTCAATCGACTTATCAAAAACCCACTCGCTTAAATTTATCTTGTCTGGCCAACACCATGATGGTTCTAACAATTAAGAGGTTTATGTACCAATACACTCAGCACATAAACCTCTATTAGCAGTAACTTAATATTCGCTAAATGGGATAAGCGTTTAATTAACGTTCATCAAAGATCGCGAACACAGGTAAAAAAGAATCGATTGTTCTTACCTTCACCACTGTTATTTATATAACCACTGACCATACCAGCAGCTTTAACATTGTTACCTGATGTTTCAGATGTCCAGTACATATGATAATTCCAATTATATAAACGTACGTCACCCCATTCACTCCAAAGTGAATCAATACCTCGTACAAACTGACCAGCACTCAGTTGTGCAACAGTTGGCAGTGTCAATCCCTTATTAGCACACCAGTCTTTAGCATCATTCCAATTCATCTCTTGTTGGCTATATAAATGCCATTTTTTAAGTGTAAATTCATATTTAACTGGCTCACCACCAGAACTATGAGTTGCCGTGATAATGACTGTTTTTGAATTATTGCTAGCATCGCCACTAAAAGTTATTTTTCCATTTTTAACGGAAACCCAACTTTCACTACTCTGCCAATTGAATTCATTAACAGGTGCACCATTAGTAATGATGTCAAATGTCGCACCCTGGAAGCCAATAGTCGGAATTCCTGCATTCAGGTCAAAATATGTGCCATTAATTTTAAGCTGTTTAAAAGAAACCTGGATAAAATTAACTAGCTTATCGGCATCTTTTTTCTCACTGGAATCATACCGTGCACTGACTGTAATATTATTTACTGCCGTCTTGGTACTTTTTAGTTCTATCGTTGCTTGCCCATCACTATTAGTTTTACTGCTAGCCGGTAAGATAACATCATTACCATTCATGTCCTGCTGCCAGTTAACATCTAAATTTGGCACTTTAACCGGGTTTTCATGTTGATCAACCAGCTGCGCCTTAAAGGTAAAATGGTTTTTACCCATCGGCAACCTTACGAACGATATCATCGACTAATGTCACACTACCAACTCTAGCCGTAGCAAGATCGGCTATAAAGTTAACGGGTGTGTTTGCATTTATTTTAGCCGCAGTACCATATTGGGCGCTGACGACCACATTATCCACTCCTTTAGTAGTGCTTTTGAGTTTTATACTGGCAAAGCCGTTTTTATCTGTTTGACTTGATGCTGCCGATAAATGAGCATCTTCAGCTTTATCATCATCCAGCAACCAGCTGATATCCAGATCCGCCACCTTAATAGGATTATCAAATTCATCAACCAGTTGGGCCTTAAAGGTAAAATCATTGAGGCCATCAGCCACTTTATCAATTACCTTGTCATCTAATATGACTGCTTTTATTTTAGCGGTGTTAATATTAGCAATAAAATTCACCGCTTCGGATTTTTCTTCACCACTTGTTGCATATTGCGCATAGATCACCACATCATTCACTGCTTTTTGGCTACTTTTAAGCGTAATAGTCGCACGCCCATCACTATCTGTTTCACTGCTTGCAGGCAAGCTAACGATAGTACCCTTTTCTTGTCGCCATTTAATGACTAATCCTGCTTGCTTAACCGGGTTACCATTATGGTCAACTAGTTGAGTTCTAAACTCAAAGCCATTCTTACCATCAGCGATCTTATTATTGTCAGCATCATTTAATATGATCTTGCCCACTTTAGCGGTTTTAATATCACCAACAAAATTCACTTTCTTATCAGCTGGTTTTAATGGAGGTACCCTATATTTGGCATAAACTATGATATCATCTACCGCAATCTTACTACTTTTCAAAGTAACCGAGGCAATTCCACTATAATTGGTCGTGGTTGATGCAGCGGATAAAGTGATTTGTTGCTCTTTACTGTGTGACCATTCGATATTCAGACCCGCTTTTTTAAGCGGATGACCATATTTGTCGACTAATTGAGCATCAAAGGTAAAGTAATTGTTGCCATCAGCGACTTTGTTAACTTCACTATCGACTAATGTGACACTACCCACTTGAGCGGTATTGGTATCAGCATAAAACTCAACTGGTTGCGCATTTATTGGTGCAGAAGTGCCATAGCTTGCATTGACAATAACATTATTCACAGCAGTGTTGGTGCTGTGTAACATAATCGTCGTGCGACCATTTTCATCGGTTTCACTGGTTGTTGCCGACAGTGTTACTTCGTCATTCTTATTATGCGCCCATTTCACCGTCCGTTGTCTAGCTGGATTATCATTGCCGTCTAATACCAAAGCAGTAAATGTGAATTTGTTATGACCATTAGCTAATTTACTATCGCTTTGATCATTGAGTGTCACACTCTTTACTCTGATTGAATTTTCATCAGCAATAAAGGCCACTTCCCGATCAGCATCGACTCTTTTGGTTGAACCAAATCTTGCACTAACAACTACGCCTTTTATTGCTGCTGTCGTACTATACAACACAACAGAAGCTCGCCCGTTTTCATCGGTTTGACTTTTTGCCGCTAATTTAACTTCATTATCTTTATTATGTGACCAATTAACATCTAAACCTTTTTGCTTAATCGGATTATCGTTACCATGAATCAATTGAGCGGTAAAGGTAAAGAAGCTATTATTATCAGCTATTTTTTGTGTTTCACTACCTTCTAAGGTAACGCTACCGACCTTAGCGGTATCCAAAATGTAAATAAAGTTTACCGCTTTATTCGCCGCTATTTTGTTAGCGGGATTATTATAATGAGCACTAACCGTAACATTATCCACCACAACCCTACTGGTCATAGTAATCATCGCTCGTCCATTCTCATTAGTTTGGCTCTGCTCTGCCGATAAGATAGCGGTATTACCTCTATCATGTGACCAATTAACATTAACATTGGGTACCGGATTATTGAATTGATCGGTCACTAATGCCTCGAAAGTAAACCGACTTATACCATCAGCCGCTTTATTCGTTTCATTACCAATTAATGTAACACTTTCAACTTTGGCGGTGGCGATATCAGGCGCAAAACTAACAGGAATAGTATTTCTATTGCCATTTTTCATCGCCGCCGTTAATGTTCCGGTGCCAACCACCTTACTCTTAATATTAACATTAGCCTCACCTTTGCTATCAGTTATCACCGTCAAACTATTACCTTGATTGCCATCCATATCAAACAGTGTTACCCCACTAGATTTGAATCCATCAATCGTAAAAGTAATGGCTCTACCGGGGAGTGCTTGATGTTTTTTATTCTGTACTAATGCAGTGGCAACATAAGTATCACTATTATTGGCTACCTGGGTATTATTTGGCGTTAATGTCATTTCTCGAATGGTATCTTGTGATGGCGAGACATTGATCATCATAACTGCGGTATTAGATTGATTACCTTCATTATCAACAGCCACTGCTGAGACGCGGTAAGATTGAGCGACTTTTGCCTGTTTTTGGAAAATATAAGCTGGCAAGGTTAAGTTAATTGAAGTCGGTGACACAATTTGAATGTTACCTCCTTTAGCAACTAATTCTGGCGCTTGCCAACTAACTTGTTTTAAGCCATATTTGGCTTTATTAACCGTGATCGTGACCGGCATGGTCTGCGCTGCTTCGCCATCAGTACTTTCTGGCAAAGAAATGGATAACAGTTCTTGCTTGCGATATTGCATGACAATATTGTAATTACGATCGACAAAATCGTAACGGTTACCCGCCAAACTACGCATTAAATCAACATTATCGGGATCAAGCTGTTCAGCCAGCAATACACCGAACCGATAGGCCAATTCCATCCCAATGCTACTTTGCTTAGTATCGCCCCGCGAAATTTGGGTTTTAAAGGTCAATAAGGGGAAAGGGGTATAACTCAAGCCAAAAGTGGTAGCAGAAGGATTATCGATCAAATCACTACTTGAGAGACCATTATTATTAAGGCTAATACCATCACCATAATACTTTTCATATTTAGCATAAGCCCCTAAATGTGGATAGCTGGGTAAAAATCCTTCAGCACGAAGGTCGAACCCATTGGCTGGACGCTCATCATAATCTCGCATCTCATGCAGACGTGATTGATGCCAGTCGGTTAAACGAAAATAACCATTAACCGCCAGTTTAAGGTAATCGGCCCATAATTCACCACCAACACCGAAACGAGAGTTACTGCCAGTAATATCATAATCATAAAAACTATTAATGCCCCACATCCAGGCATCCTGATATTGGCGATAACCTACACCTAAGTTAGTGGTGTTGCGATGCTCATTCGCTCTAATACCAATTTGGCTAAACAACAGACTGTTCGGTTTATCAAGTACCGGTACCAATAAATCTACATCACCGGTTTTATTGGAATTAATTTGCACCCGGGCATTACCAAACTGACTCAACCAATCATGGATTTTTTGATTTACCAGATTTTCACCTATACTGCGGGCATACCCCATATAAGCCTTGATGGCATCATCGGTTGACAATGTCTGTGCTAATTGAGAAATATTTTGCGCCATTTGTTGTTCGCTGGAAACAGCCGTTTGCGAATTAGGCTCACTATCGTTGATGCCTAGGGTTGGCAAGCTATTAAAAATAATATCCTGCTCGACATTTTTAGGTCGTTGAATGGCAGTTGCCGGTTGTTGGGAAGAGAAGTGTGCCTCTAACATGGATAATGCTGAATCCGATGACGAAAGCGAGATCGATGATGTTACCGCGGCATTATTTTTATCCGACTTTGCAGGCTCTTTATCGAGAACGGGCATATCTTTCTCTGGGGGACTTTGCAGTAAATTATTTAAGCCGTTGATGGTGTCCATCATCGGGTTATTTTGTTCACTCGTTTGCGCCGCTTTTGCAATTGAAGAGGAAGCAACGAAAACAGGCAAAAAAAATTGTATAAACAGTAAAATATAGGCGATTATCCGTTTCGTTTTTGTAAAATAACAATCAGCTTTACGTTGCATGGATCTCTTCCCTAATAATATATAAATCCTATTACTAATAAACAAAAAAATTATTTCGCTAAAACAATCAGTTATTATAAATATTTTGCTTCATAATCGGTTGCTAAGAAATTTTGTGGGTAATATAAGTAAAACTTGTTGCCACCAAGCTGACAACTGACGTATTTCCTTCATTAATCACGCAAATTTTCCTGATTACTTTTTTATTAATAAATTTTTACATTTTATATTCCCGCCTCATCATGTGAGGCGGGAATATGAATTACAGCGTCTTAGAACAAACCACTGCCTCTGTGTCATGGGTATAACTATCTTTCTCAGAAAAACCATCGTCTAATTTAACGACTATATAGCGACCACCTATTCCCTGAGTTAAAGTCCAATAATAGCCATCCTCTATACCGTAATGACTGAATTTACCCCATTCACTCCATAATGAACCGACGGCACGTTTCCCTTTACCTTGGCTAAGTTGCTCCACTTTTGGCATCGTCCCGTTATTACTTACACACCAGTTTTTAGCGTCATTCCAGTTTTTCTCACCAGAGAAGGCAAACCAGTTATTTAGAGTAAAGCTATACTCAATCGGGTTACCACCCGTTTCATGTGTTGCTGTGATAGTGACAGTTTTACTTGCACTGCTCGCATCACCATTAAACGTTACCTTGCCATCATCAACCAAAACCCAACTTTGATTGCTTTTCCATGCAAATTCTGACGCCGGCGCGCCTTGCGTCACGATGGTAAATTTAGCTTTTTGAAAGCCAGTAGTTGGGAATTTATCCCCGGTTGGGAAATCATGACCATTAACACTTAAATGGTTAAAAGAGACAGTTATAAAACTAACTGGCTTATCAGCGGGTTGTAGAACTGAACTCTCGTACTGGGCACTGACGAGCACATTCTTTGCTTCATCGCCTGTACTTTCTAAAGTGATAGAGGTATGGCCGCTTGCATCAGTTTGACTGATGTTGCCACCCTTAAAGCGAACTTTGCTAGCTGGATCCGCCGACCAATTAATCGGTAAATTTCCTTCCTTGATCGGGTTGTTATTGCCATCAACCAATTGAGCGGTAAAAACAAAGTTATTACTACTATGAGCAACTTTACGGTCTATCTTACCGTCTAACTTGACATTTTTGACCACTGCTGTGGCCTTATTAGCAATAAAACTTACTTTTTCTTTTGCCGTCTTTTTATCGTCGTTGCCAAATTTGGCGAAAACTTCAATATCATCAACAGCCATGGTTGTACTTTGCAATTCAGCGGTAGCAACACCATCTTGATTCGTTTCACTGGTTGGGTTTAATTGGGCTTTCCCTACTCCATCATGTCCCCAATAGACGATTATGCCCGCTTGTTTAATTGGGTTATCATTTTTATCAAACAACTGGACATCAAAAGTAAATTTTTGCTTGCCATCTGCAATTTTATGGATCGTCGGTTTATCTAATAACCTAATTTCACCTAACTTAGCCGTACCTTTATTGGCTGTAAAACTAACCTTTCTATCAGCCGATTTGCTTGCTGTACCAGCGTAACTAGCACTAACTTCTACATTATTGACCGCTGTTGTTGTGCTATACAGCTTAACTGCTGTAATACCGTTTTCGTCAGTGTGGCTACTATTAGTTAATTTAACTTTATCGCCGCTATTTTGTGACCAATCGACTTGTAATCCTTTTTCCCTGATCGGGTTATTATTATTGTCCACCAGTTGGGCAGTAAAACTAAAGTAAGTGATACCATCCGCGATTTTCTCGACTTCTGAACCATCTAACAGCACACTACCGATGTGAGCCTGATTTTTATCAGCAATAAAACTCACTTTCTTATTGGCATTTATTTCATCTAAATTGCCCGAACTGGCGCTGATCTGTACCTCATCGACGGCCTTAATTGTACTTTGCAGTGTAATGGTAGCAATTCCGTGTTCATTCGTTTTGCTAGTATTGTCTGATAACTTAACGTCATCTTTATCACGGAACCAATCAACATCGATGCCGGCCTGGTTAACGGGTTGCCCCTTGTTATCAACAAGCTGTGCGCTAAAAGTAAAGCTGGATTGACCATCAGCTACTTTAGTAACGATATTAGGATCCTTTAACTCAACAGTCCCAACGGTAATTATCCCTTCTTCAGCGATAAAATTGACCTCTTTATCCGCTTCTACACTTGCTGTAGCTGCATAGTTTGCACTAACTCGTATCTGATTGATGGGGTTAGTGGTACTTATTAATTCAACGGAGGCAATACCATTGCTGTCTGTTGGGGTGGTTGCAGCCGACAATAGAACCTTTTGTGGGTCTCTATTATGAGTCCAATTAACAACTAATCCACTTTTCTTAATCGGGTTACCATTGCCATCAACCAGTTGGGCACTAAAACTAAAATAACTCTTTCCATCAGCAACTTTATTTGTTGCCCAGCCATTCAATGAAACATCACTAACCTTGGCAGTGCGTTCATCAGCAACAAAACTGACCACTCTATCTGCAGTCATTTCAAGCGTATTGTCATATTTGGCACTGACTTCCACATTATCGACAGCAAAAAGAGTACTACGCAGGGTAATAATCGCCCGTCCCTTAGCATCCGTTTTACTAAGACTATCTGATAAAATGACCTTATCTTGCTGATTATGTGACCAAGCAACATCAACATTTGGTAATGGATTATTAAATTGATCGACAACAAAGGCTTCGTAGCTAAAGCTATCGACGCCATTAGCTACCTTACTATTTTTCTTATCAATCAGGTTAACATTTCTAACTTTGGCGGTAGTGACATCAGGGGTAAATTGGATAGCAACCGCTTTTTTCTTACCATTTGCCATGGTAGCAATCAATTCTCCCTGACCGGCCAAGTCACTTCTAACTTTTATATTGATCTTACCTTCAGCATCCGTAGTCTCAGTTAAAGGATTACCCATTCTTTGACCATCTTCACTAAGCATGACGACCCCAGCATTGCCGCCATTATTTTTTGCTGCCAAGGTGCTAGCACTTTTGCTAAAACTGGTAACGGAAAATGTCACTTGTTTGTCCGCTAGTGGTACCCCTTTGTCATTTTGTAGTTGCACCTTAGCTAAATACGTTTGGTTACCATCTGCCGGTATTGGCGCCGAATTTTCTAACGTAAAATAAGCAAAACCATCCTTTGATTGAGTAACATTGATCATCATTACGGCAGCTTTAGATTTATTACCTTCATTATCAACACCAACAGCGGATAAGGTATAAGCTTTACTACCTTGGTTATCTTCATCGTAGGCAGGTAACACTAGGTCAATGGTATTGGTTGATGTTTCGTGGATCTTGCCACCTTTAGCTAATAACTCCGGGGCACTCCATAAAATTTTATTGAGCTCATATTTAGCTTTTTGTACCGTCGCTTTTATGGCTATGGTTTGAGCAGCTTCAGCCATCGCACTGTCTGGCAGAGAAATGGCTAATATCTCCTGTTTTCGGTACTGCATAACGATATTGTAATTACGATCAACAAAATCATAACGATTGCCAACTAAACTACGCATTAAATCAACATTATCTGGATTTAACTGAGCAGCCAGTGGTATGGCAAACCGATAGGCAAATTCCACGCCAATCAGACTATCGTTGGAATCTCCCTGAGAGACTTGAGTTTTCAATGTTAATAATGGAAAAGGGGTATAACTTAAGCCAAAAGTTGTGGCAGAAGGATTATTTTTCAAATCTTTAGCTGATGGATTATGACTAAGGCTAACCCCTTCACCAAAGTATTGTTCATATTTAGCATAAGCCCCTAAATGAGGATAATTGGGTAAATAACCTTCAGCTCGGATATCAAATCCATTGGCCGGCCGTTCATCATAATCGCGCATCTCATGCAGGAATGACTGATGCCAGTCAGTTAAACGGAAATAACCATTTACCGCTAATTTCAAATAATAGGCCCACAACTCACCACCAACACCAAAACGGGCATTACCGCCGCTAATATCATAATCATAGAAGCTGTTAAGGCCCCACATCCAATTTTGCTGATATTGACGATAACCTAATCCTAAGTTGGTAGTACTCCGTTGTTCATTAGCTCTAATACCAATTTGGCTAAACAATAAGCTGTTTGGTTTATCAATTAGTGGTAAAAGTAAATCAGCATCACCGGTTTTATTTGAACTAATTTGCACGCGTGCTTTACCATACTGATTCAACCAATCACTAATTTTCTGATTTATTAGGCCTTCACCTCGATTACGCGCATAACCGATGGCCGCCTCTGTGGCATTATTATTGGCAAAAACTTGCGCTACCTGGGTTGCTCCTTGCGCAAATTGTTTTTCTGATGAGACAATTTGTTTAGCTTGCGGCGTCTCTTTTATATCTAATGTCGGTAATACCGGATGATGAGCGACTGACGGTTTGTTGTTATTTGCTGTTGACGCCGATATAAATGATCGATTATCAGGCAAAGTCTGAATATTCCAGTTTGATGCCGTTGCTGCTGCTGATGGAAGCGATGATGAGAACTGCGGAGCAGAGTTTTTTGAGGTAGAGTTATTATTTATTAACGCATCTATACCGTTGATTGTTTCCAGCATCTGATTGCTAGCTACATCATCATCCTGCGCCGCTTTAGCGACAGACGAAAAAGTAACAAAAATAGGTAACAACAATTGTATAAATAACAATATATAGGCAGTTATCCTTTTTGTTTTCGAATAGTAACGATTAGCAATGCATTGCATAAATAATTTCCCTATCTAAATAATATAAAAATATTGCTACTATTTTTTGTGTAAAATAAAAACAAATACTAAATAATAACTTCAATCTATTATTGAAATTAATAAAGACATTGATATGTAGCTATTCTTATTTTCACTACCTTAATCAATAAATTTTTATTACTCTTATCCCTGCTTATTTTGTCTGGATAATTACCAATTAATAAACTTTGGATCGCGTTAAATTAAGGCTAACGAAGGAGATAAAATGCACAATGAAGGGTAAAAAAACGTTTTTTTTGATAATATTCCATTTGCAATTACTCCTTTTACTTACTTATATCGATTACAAAGATATAGATAAGTATTATTTAAAAACGTATAAATTTGTTTCCATTTATGAATTAATGTCACTCCACAACAGCAATGCCAATAATTAACATAAATTCAAAATTAAAACCAAATTAATAAAAATAAACCAATCTATCATTAACATTTGATGTTAATAAAAAAATAATCCATAGTAATTTTCTTTCTTTACTTAAAAAACGCTTAATAGTTTTCCAGCTTAAACAATATTTTCATTACTATAATGTTAAATAAAAAACGGTTAATTATTATTTTCATTTAAACAATATTACAAATAAAAATAATTTTATTTAGCTAACCAGCCCATCTATTAATAACAAATAAACGCTATTTCAATAGGATTAATATTTAATAATGATAAAAACAGCAATTATATTTAATGGTAAATTTTAAAACATAAAATAAACTAACCATTTCCTTCTTAAGTGAAAATAACAGAATAAATAACCAAGGAAAATTAAAAATCAAGAATGAATGAATAAAAAGAGTTAACAATACACTATCATGTAATTTAGCTTTTCATCGCGTAGGCAACTCACAATAACATTTGGTAATATCATCCAGCCCCACAGCAAACAATAGCAATTTTTTTAGTTTTCAGCTCGCTGATGACAGAATTAGATGCGGAAATTCTTGCCTTTAATTTACTCGCTTTTATGTTACTATTTTTTATCAAATTAAACGCCAACTGTTCACTAAGTTTAAAATTAAATAACCATAACAAAATGCTAGACAAAAAAACCATTATTCATTTACCAAACAATTATCATTACCAAGACTTTCTTGCCTATCACTCACGAGATAAGCAAAATGTGGCAGAAATTATTACCAATAACCAATTAAGAAAAGGAATTACATGCTGTGGCCAGCCGACTGAGTTAACGTTTATATTAAATAAAAATAGCATTTTGGTTTCTCTGCAAACGGATAATCCAGCTGCCGTTATCACTGAGCAGCAGCTTGAAAAACTAGCAAAAAATATGCTAGGTTTATATCAACCCGTTGAGCTTTTTGAAGATAAATACCATAACCATCCAGTTATTGGTAATTTAATTTCTCGTCAACAAGGTTTAAGGGTTTATCAAGCAGCAACAGCATTTGAAGCAATTACTTGGGCAATTATAGGGCAACAAATTAGCATCGCTGCTGCAATTGCTATTCGCCGTCGATTTATTCATGCTTTTGGTAAACAACCCTCGTCAGGAATTTGGTGTTTTCCTTCTTTTTATGCGATCCATGCTGATGATGAACAGAAACTAAGAATATGTGGATTCTCTATCGGTAAAGCAAAAACCCTTATTGCATTATGCAATATGTTAAAAAATAACCATCACCTATTAAATCTTCCAGTAGATGAAAATAATCTGGCAACATGGACGCAAAATTTGAGTGAAATAAAAGGAATTGGTCCATGGACAATCAGTTATTCCTTGCTGCGCGGCTTCAATTATTTGAACGGTTCTCTACATGGTGATGTCGCCGTCCAACGTAATCTTCAGTATTTATTAAATTGCAGTGAGAGAATAAGTGCAAAAGAGATAGAAAAATGGTTAGCACAATATTCTCCCTGGAAAGCGCTCGTTGCTGCCCATCTCTGGCAACAACAATCTAACGCTAGCTATTAAACAGACAAATTATATTAATCAAAACCAACATAGAAAATATGCTGACATTTGATAATCGCATTTAGCAGTAGTTAGCTTAAATAACGAAATACCAGCCGTTTAATATTATCACGAGTTTCGCAATCTCCAAAAAAGAAGTATAAATTTAAAAACAAGAAAAAATCAGGGTGTTCATATTTTGTCGGGTTATCCATGTATTAAAGATATCTATAAAACATTCTTACAAGTAAGCAGTTTAAGATACTCTGGTTTAGCGTTATCAGAAGTAAGCCCATCGCCTTTATCTCATGACACTGTTAGCCGATGGCTAAAAAGTAGATGTTTTAGACCTAAAGACCTATGGCAATTAGTTGAACCTTCTATAGACAAAAAAAGCCCTTGCGTACTAATTGCCGATGATACATTGATTGCCAAAACACGTAGTAAAAAAATAGAGATGGTCCATTATCAATATTCAGGTAATGAACATGAGGTTATTGCTGGCATAGGTTTAGTTAATTTGCTTTGGCATGATCTGACGAAGGTTGAATCAATTCCTATCAATTATCGTATTTATGATAAAGATTCTGATGGAAAAACAAAAAACACGCACTTTTCCGAAATGCTCACTCTTGCTAAAAAAAGAGGGATCATGCCAGAAGCCGTAGTGATGGATGCTTGGTATTCTAGCCTGGATAACCTGAAATCAATTCGCTCTCATGGTTGGATCTGGGTAACCACGCTGAGGAAAAATAGGATTGTTAACCATAACAAACAACTGAACAAGTTAGACATCTCAGAAGAAGGAACGTCAATACACTTGCGAGGATATGGTTGGGTAACCGTTTTCAAATTTACAGCCAAAAACAGCCGTATTGATTACATAGTAACAAACAAAGAGAATCCCACCCGTCAATACCTCAAATCTATCATGGATGCCCGTTGGTCTGTTGAAGTTTATCATCGAGAAGTTAAACAAAACTGTGGTATTGAACGCTGTCAGGCTCGCACGAGCCGAGCGCAAAGAAATCATATTTTTCTCGCTATTTCTGCGTGGTTTGAACAACATAAACGTCGTATATCTGAAAAAATAACCCTTTATCAACAAAATTGGGACGTAATCAAAAGTGCTATTACTGAGCAAATCCGTGTTTTATTAGCGTACCCAAATTAGTTTTGTGCGAAACTCGTGATTATTTGATTTTTTTCACTTGATTAACAAATTTACCCTCATCATTAATATATTCCAACAAAATCTCATTACCTAAAATAGTCACGAGTTTCGCACAGGCCTATAAAATTCTAGAAATGGCTTAAAAGTAATGATTAATCTGCAAGTTACTGAAATGCATAAATTTACTTAATTTACAATAAGTTATATTTAATTTATAAGGTTTTATCTATTTACATATTATGCTGAATTAAACTTAAAAATAGAGCGTTTTTTTATTGGTGCGAAACTCGTGATAGTATGACTTTTATTTTCCACGGTTTGTTGTGAGAAAGGTGAGAGGATAACGGTTTTAGATAAAATATTATTTTTATTTGTTGGGTTATAAAATGCAGCCAGAGTAAAAAAATGGCCGGTTGGGTTATCAATAACAACTGATCCTCCAGCCTTACTTATTTTTATATGCTCAATGACACTCTGAGACGTTTGGCTAATATTTTGTGGTCGATAAAACAGTTTAATTCGTGTTGTTAGTGCTAACTGTAAAATATTATCCGTTTTTAAACTATCGGGTTTTGGCGCAATATCCAGCACATTAAGATAAAAAATAGATTCGCGATCAGTTGGCAACTGGTTTGCTAACTGCCGAATATGAAGCTGGGCGCCTCCTCTTGGATTTATTTTTACAACTGGGGGCGTCACAACAAAAGGTGCTTGAGTTGTATCCGGTGTAGAATCAATATTACCTTCATCAACCCAACTTTGTACCAGCGATGGGTTATCGCTGGAATTAACTAATTGAATAACAGCCTCTTTTCTTTCAGCAGAAAAAATAACTCGCGTGCCTTTAAGAAAGACACTACACTACTTGAGAAAGCCATAAAATAGAGTAAGAAAGCTAAGTAATTTTTTTTCGCCATTTTTTTGATCCTTATAATTAATCGTATTTAGTCATAAGAAAATACTAAAGTTGCCGTTGAGGTTATTTTTCCGGCTGAAATATTATTCAGATCATAAGCGTAGTAATAAGCCGCCATGTCAATGGAAAACGAGGGAGCTAATGCACTGCCAGCCGCAATATTAAAAATAGATGTCGCATTGCCTTGGACACTTTCACTGCTGGAAAATAGAATGGGTGATGATGTTTTATTCCTTTGCACAAGGCGAAACCCGACACGAGTTTCGCACAAAACTAATTTGGGTACGCTAATAAAACACGGATTTGCTCAGTAATAGCACTTTTGATTACGTCCCAATTTTGTTGATAAAGGGTTATTTTTTCAGATATACGACGTTTATGTTGTTCAAACCACGCAGAAATAGCGAGAAAAATATGATTTCTTTGCGCTCGGCTCGTGCGAGCCTGACAGCGTTCAATACCACAGTTTTGTTTAACTTCTCGATGATAAACTTCAACAGACCAACGGGCATCCATGATAGATTTGAGGTATTGACGGGTGGGATTCTCTTTGTTTGTTACTATGTAATCAATACGGCCGTTTTTGGCTGTAAATTTGAAAACGGTTACCCAACCATATCCTCGCAAGTGTATTGACGTTCCTTCTTCTGAGATGTCTAACTTGTTCAGTTGTTTGTTATGGTTAACAATCCTATTTTTCCTCAGCGTGGTTACCCAGATCCAACCATGAGAGCGAATTGATTTCAGGTTATCCAGGCTAGAATACCAAGCATCCATCACTACCGCTTCTGGCATGATCCCTCTTTTTTTAGCAAGAGTGAGCATTTCGGAAAAGTGCGTGTTTTTTGTTTTTCCATCAGAATCTTTATCATAAATAAGATAATTGATAGGAATTGATTCAACCTTCGTCAGATCATGCCAAAGCAAATTAACTAAACCTATGCCAGCAATAACCTCATGTTCATTACCTGAATATTGATAATGGACCATCACTATTTTTTTACTACGTGTTTTGGCAATCAATGTATCATCGGCAATTAGTACGCAAGGGCTTTTTTTGTCTATAGAAGGTTCAACTAATCGCCATAGGTCTTTAGGTCTAAAACATCTACTTTTTAGCCATCGGCTAACAGTGTCATGAGATAAAGGCGATGGGCTTACTTCTGATAACGCTAAACCAGAGTATCTTAAACTGCTTACTTGTAAGAATGTTTTATAGATATCTTTAATACATGGATAACCCGACAAAATATGAACACCCTGATTTTTTCTTGTTTTTAAATTTATACTTCTTTTTTGGAGATTGCGAAACTCGTGCCCGACTCCTTTAGCACCTTGTTGAGTGGTATTTATTAACACTGTTTTATCGGCACTATGTAAATTATTGCTGGCCAAAAACATGGCAATATTTCGCGTCGTTTTATTGCCTGCTAAAAGATCGCTGCAGCTAAAATTGAGGGTAAAAGGCTGATAACCAGGCCGGTCAATATTTTTAATATCACTGATACTAACGATAGGTAAATTAACCACTAATCCTTTATTTGAAAAATCACAGGTAGTGGCAATAGGATTATATTTAATAGTAATCGGTTGAAGAAAAATATCATTTTCATCAACCGGCCATTGCCAGGTTAATAAAAATTCAACTAATTTTAGTACAATCCTAACTAACCACACCAAAATACCCAACGATGAAGCATCTGATACCAAGATAAAGGGTGAGATAACCACAGTATCACCAGCCACTTCAGTATAATTACCACTTGGTTTACTCTTCAATAAGCTAAACTGTAAGGAGAAGTTATTATTCAAATTCGATGCAGGATGGGTACCTCTAGCTAAGTTGGTTACGCGATCTTTTCCTAACGCAGTCATTGTAACCTGGACAAACTGCTTACCACCATGAAATCCTATTGTTGCTGTTCGACCATTAAATGGCGAAGCAATACCAATCGCATTAGGAAAAAATAGCCCTGGGGAGCTACAGGAAAATGTTCCTGGGAACGTGGTTTTATCCGTTTTTGCTACTACCATTGATGCACTACTAAAATCAGCCGATAAATCATAATATAAACTCGGCACTGTGATAGTGCTGTTGGGTTTACAATCGGCATAAACCAATTGACTGAAGGAACACGCTGATAATAATAAAAAATTTATTGCTAATTTATTCATCTTATTTTCCCCAGCTATTGGCAAATATTACGATTGATGTTCAAGGTATGAATGGGTTGCTGGATGGTACATTCTGTTTTACCTTCAATATTCAATTTGACATTCAATGATTGTGGTAACTGATCACTTTTTATATACAGCACACTTGACTGCCCAACATGACCAACAAATTCACCCTGACTATCAGTAACCTCGGTACCAAAAGGTAAATTGCTACCATCGGCAAAAGTCGCTTTTAACATATAAGTTTTTCGCTGATCGGTTTCTAATTTGATATGACTAACCGCCCCGTCATAGGGGATCACATGCGCTATATTGTCAGTAATTTCTGCACCTGAGGTCTGACTGGTATGAGAAAGAGTATAAACATTTGTACGATAAGGAGTGGCATTGGTTACTAATCCTAACCCCTGTTTATTGGTAAGCACCGTTCGATTATTATTAACGGTTAAATTTTCAGCCATTGGTGCTTCTAATACCGTTAATGTATTCGCTGTTTCACCGGAAGCAAGAATATGGTAGGGAAATGCAACGATGGTTCCTCTGGCATTCAAACCTGACTGTCGATAATTATTAGCCTCACTATATGAAGCACCAATCGTACTATAAGGGTTACGGTAATTTACACTACCACTAATTAAATTATTACAACCGGTCTGATTTGAAGCGGTTAACGTATAATCGATCAAATCATATTTACCCGCTGTCCCACTGACACTAATATTGGCCTGTTGATAGTTGGAATTTGTCAGGTAGACACCCGAATTGAGATAAGCATTACGACCAAATAGATTAATTGGAACACTGGCGCTGAGGTAATAACGGGTTTCTTCTTTTTGATCGGTATTTCTTACCCGTGAAACGGATAAGTTATAGGTAATATTTTTATAATTATTTGAGTAACCTATTTGATATTCTCGACTGCTGCCGCCAACATTCCAATAGTTTCTCAGCGTACCAGCCAAAAAAATAACACCATTATCTTTCCCCAAATGCTGATTTAAATTTAAATTAAATGTATTTCTGGCACGGGCACCCCGTAAGGCATCAAAAGTTGCCAAATCTAAATCTGATGGATTATTTTCATTTCGATCATTAGGATTATTTTTAATCGTCGTTTGATATTTAAGCCATGCTTGATAATTATCATGGGCATAAATGGAATCAACAAAACTATAATAATCTCCCGTTGAATAACGATAGGCCGCTATAGTCAGATTGGTAGCGGTGGTTGATAAAAACTTACTATAAGCCAAGCGAAAACTTTGTCCTCGTTTGGTTCCTGTATCTAAATAAGCTGCAGCATGGGTCGCATCAACCGAAACAGCACCAAACGGAAAATTCCAGCCACTGCCAAGTATACACGAGTTTCGCACCAATAAAAAAACGCTCTATTTTTAAGTTTAATTCAGCATAATATATAAATAGAAAAAATCTCATAAATTAAAAATAACTTATTGTAATTTAAGTAAATTTATACGTCTTAGCAAGTTACAGATTAATTATTGTTCTGAAGCCATTTCTAGAATTTTATATGCCCGTGCGAAACTCGTGTATAATAGCAGCATAATCACGACTACCAATAAAGCCGGTATAAACGGTGACTAAATTATTGATACCATAATAGGCTTCTGCTTGAGCAAATTTCGGTTGGAAATGGGTATTGGTCATTTTTGCTTGCCCAGCCAAAATGCTGTAAGTATAAACACCCGCTTTCATCATATTAGGTACCGCTGAAAATGGCACCGTAAAAGACTCTTGCCGGCCATCGGCTTCCTGCACAACAACGGAAAGATCGCCCGCTCCTCCTGCTGCACGTAGATCACTAAACTCGAACGCTCCAGGCGGAACGGTTTCTTGATAAATTAGATTTCCATTCTGATATACTTTTACTAACGCATTGGTTTGAGCAACCCCTCTGACAATCGGCGTGAATTCTTGGCTGGAGTTAGGTAACATATTCATTTCCGTGGTTAATGCACCACCTCTAAAACGAATACTACTAAACAAGGCAGAGGGGGAATAAAAATCACCTAACATCAAATTTGAAGATATAGCGCTGAAAGAACGGCGTAAGTAGCGGGTATTATTTTGCCATTTATGATCACCACTGGAATAGTAAGAATAACTTGATTCATTTCGAAATTGCCAGGCACCTAAATTAATACTGGTATTTAAATTGGCAAAAAAAGCTTCATTACTCTGTTTACGATTTTTTTTCTCTTGATAGTTATAATAATTGGTATTATAAGAGAGAATAATTGCTGGGACACCATGGTCCCAATTCACTGGATCAACATAACCTATTTCCGATTTAACTAAAGAAATTTGCGGCACTGAAATATTTAATGTTAACTGATTAACATCTAAATAGTAGTTGATATCATTGACTAAATTATCTAACGAGACAGTCGTTTTTTGTTCAATCATCTGTTTTGTGTGAGATGAAAGTTTTAAACCTAATTTTTTAGCATCCTTAGCATCAATACTAATATTTTGATTTTTTTCGCCAATATTAACTTCAAATTGACCTTTCCAATCATCATTAACATAGATATCGACCAATTGTTTACCTGGCGGAATTTCACTATTCTGATAAAAACGAGATATATCTCCTTGAGCTGATTTTCCTACTAGCAAAGAAGTATCAAACTCCTCTGCAAATAACTCCGGCATACAATCCAATATACCTAATAAAATTAAGCTATTATAAAGATAATATATTTTTTTCACGATTTATCTTCTTATTTAAGGTTAATATTTCTTGTTTTATAGACGCCAAAATCATCAACATAAGTTACGGTTAATTTATTATGCTTAACCTTATTTTGTAGCGGTAATTTAAAGTCTGATAATGGAGGGATCATATTCGATTTTATCAGGCTTTTTTTTTCCTCATTAATATGAGTAATTTTTGCAATCGTGAAATAATATTTAGAATTATTTGTTACTATTAGATCATTATCCTCTAATTTATAACTTATTTTTTTATATACATCTGCCGGAGGAGTAATTAATTCCTTTGGCCGATAAAATAATTTAACTCTTGATTTAATTGCCAATTGCAAAACGCCACGAGTTTCGCACAGGCCTATAAAATTCTAGAAATGGCTTAAAAGTAATGATTAATCTGCAAGTTACTGAAATGCATAAATTTACTTAATTTACAATAAGTTATATTTAATTTATAAGGTTTTATCTATTTACATATTATGCTGAATTAAACTTAAAAATAGAGCGTTTTTTTATTGGTGCGAAACTCGTGAACGCTTTTACCTTGGGTATTTTCTGGGTATAGTGGAATATCAAGAATATTTAAATAAAAAACGCTTTCTCTATTTTTAGGTAATTTATGCGATATCATTTTTATTTTTAATTGTTGTCCTTTTAGTCCCGCTATTTTTACAATAGGTGGAAAAACATAAAAAGGTGAATGACTCTTTTCTGGGGTAGAGTTTATATTGCCATCATCAACCCATGATTGTACTAATGCTGGTAATTTTCCATTATTTGTTAATTGTACCGTAACATTCCCTTTAGCTTCATAATAAATGATACGAGTCCCTTGCAGTACAATATTGGCTAATATATTTTTAGAAGAAATAATTAATATAATAAATAACAAAAATTTTTTCATAATAAATAGTCCGTTAAAAACCAGACTCAAAAAGAGCCTGGTTAATGTTATTTACAAATAAGAGATGGTATAGATTAAGTTTGAATGCAATGGACCCGCTTTAGCAGGTTCCGCTCGCGTTTTATAATAACTAACGATAAATGTTAACTCGTCAGCTTGTGGTGCTGTTTTATCTCCTTTTACTCCTGTATCAAAAGGGGTATTTAATGGAATAGCGGTCGTGGTAGCACTTGGGGTAGACAAACTAAAACCAACATTTTTTGCTACGTTAGGATTATTTTCATCTACCGTATCATTCACTAAATCACGAGTTTCGCAATCTCCAAAAAAGAAGTATAAATTTAAAAACAAGAAAAAATCAGGGTGTTCATATTTTGTCGGGTTATCCATGTATTAAAGATATCTATAAAACATTCTTACAAGTAAGCAGTTTAAGATACTCTGGTTTAGCGTTATCAGAAGTAAGCCCATCGCCTTTATCTCATGACACTGTTAGCCGATGACTAAAAAGTAGATGTTTTAGACCTAAAGACCTATGGCGATTAGTTGAACCTTCTATAGACAAAAAAAGCCCTTGCGTACTAATTGCCGATGATACATTGATTGCCAAAACACGTAGTAAAAAAATAGAGATGGTCCATTATCAATATTCAGGTAATGAACATGAGGTTATTGCTGGCATAGGTTTAGTTAATTTGCTTTGGCATGATCTGACGAAGGTTGAATCAATTCCTATCAATTATCGTATTTATGATAAAGATTCTGATGGAAAAACAAAAAACACGCACTTTTCCGAAATGCTCACTCTTGCTAAAAAAAGAGGGATCATGCCAGAAGCCGTAGTGATGGATGCTTGGTATTCTAGCCTGGATAACCTGAAATCAATTCGCTCTCATGGTTGGATCTGGGTAACCACGCTGAGGAAAAATAGGATTGTTAACCATAACAAACAACTGAACAAGTTAGACATCTCAGAAGAAGGAACGTCAATACACTTGCGAGGATATGGTTGGGTAACCGTTTTCAAATTTACAGCCAAAAACGGCCGTATTGATTACATAGTAACAAACAAAGAGAATCCCACCCGTCAATACCTCAAATCTATCATGGATGCCCGTTGGTCTGTTGAAGTTTATCATCGAGAAGTTAAACAAAACTGTGGTATTGAACGCTGTCAGGCTCGCACGAGCCGAGCGCAAAGAAATCATATTTTTCTCGCTATTTCTGCGTGGTTTGAACAACATAAACGTCGTATATCTGAAAAAATAACCCTTTATCAACAAAATTGGGACGTAATCAAAAGTGCTATTACTGAGCAAATCCGTGTTTTATTAGCGTACCCAAATTAGTTTTGTGCGAAACTCGTGTAAATATTGACCATCCGTTGATATCGTACTTGGTGATGAAAAATGGAATTTTAAATTACTGCCTGAACCTCCAGCAGGTGCACAATCAGAAAAAGTTAACTTAAATGCTTTCTGATTTTTTTGAACAACCGCAAATGCCGCTGTTCCTGCATCAGCAACAGAAATGCGATCTAATAATATAGTAAAGTTTGCACTATCACCTCCATTAATTTTACAAGTAGTATCACTTATAGCACCAACAACTGAAATTATTCCACCTGCTGAATTTGTCGCCGCTAATATATTTGACGAAAATAAAGTCGCAGATAATAGCAATAACGGGAGTATTTTCTTAAACATAATTAACTCCAAAAAATAAATGAATAAGCCAATAAAATAAAATTTATTTTATTGGCATAATGATGAAAGGTTAATAATAAATAACATTAACCTAAATTGATATTAGATGCCCCTATCTAACTTACAAGAAAGCTAAAGTTATATTTTATTTTTTGTGATTTATATCAAAGTAAATATTTTATTTAACAATCAATAAATAAAATCATTTTTATACTTAATAAATAAGTTAATTATTAACAAATTAACTTAGATTTATGATAATGAAATAATTAAAAAGAAAAATATTACTCGAATTAATTACTGCTTTTGGTATACATTAGCAGATATTTTATCTAATTAATAAAATGAATTTTTTATTCCAGTCAAGATCTACACTTATCTAAATTAAAATCACCAAAAAATTAAAATTTTATGCTAAATTTTACACCAAAAATCATTTATTTTTTCATTAATATAAAAAATCAACATTTATTGTTATGTTTCTATTTTTCAACAAAAAATAACTAAAAATAGATATAATTTTATATTCTTCTTTAATAAAAAAATATAAAAATATTTATTCAAAAAGTAAGGCTCATTAATAGAAAAACATTAAGAAATAATAAATTGTTATAATATTTTACCGATGAATTTTTATAAAGATATCTCGCATTTTTATTTTATATAATAAAAAATCAGTATTAATAAAACATAACGTGGTAAAGTAATTTTTTAATATCAATTATAAATAAAAGATACAAACAGCGTGTTTAATGATAAAAATAAATTAACCGGTTATTTAAGTAACACGATTATTTTTTGCAACCATTAATCTTATTGAATAATCATCTTATATAGCTAATAAAAATAGTGAAAAACGGTGTAAGCTAATGATTCTGTAATTAGTAAATATCGTTATTTAACATAAAAGTGCTATCATTCCAATTCAGCAATAAAAAGCATTACTCGCCAATTTCAACACTAAAGGAAGATTGATTATGCTCACACTGATAGATAAATTACGAAAATTTAAGATCATTCCGGTTATTACCATTGAACGAGCACAAGATATTGTTCCCTTAGGCGAAGCATTAGTTAAAAACGGATTACCAGTAGCAGAAATAACGTTCCGTACGCCAGCAGCAGCAGATGCGATCAAACTGCTTAAAGAAGCGATGCCGAACAAAATTTTGATTGGTGCAGGCACCATTATCAATCGAGAACAGATTAGACAAGCCGAAGCGGTTGGCGCTGAATTTATCGTTTCACCAGGTTTAAACCCCGATACGGTAAAAGCGTGTCATGAATTAGACATACCCATTATTCCCGGTATAAATAACCCAACCCAAATCGAGCAGGCCATGCAATTGGGTATTAATTGTGTCAAGTTTTTCCCTGCAGAGCCTTCTGGCGGGTTATCTATGCTCAAAGCACTGCTTGCACCCTATCCGAAATTAGAAATTTTGCCAACCGGTGGAATCAATCTAGAAAATATTGGTAATTATCTTGCTTTGCCACAAGTTATTGCTTGTGGAGGATCCTGGATGGTTAATAATAAATTAATTAAAGCTAAAGATTGGGATACTATTGGCCAACTTACCCGCCAGGCAATTAAGTTAGTTAAGTGATATTTAATTTCAACTGTAATAAGGTCAACAGCTGACCTTATTTTCCAATCTATTCACCCTCTAAACAGCGCCGATATGCAAACGATCAATTATAACAAAGATGGCTTTACAGTTAACAGACCAGATTATAAAAATGATATTGTTGATATATTTGATAACAGCGATAGCTATAATTAACGCAGACACAACACTTATCAATGCTGATTCGATCACCATGTTCTGTTTTTCGTTAACCAAAAATTAAATAAACCATTAACTGCATTAACAAAAATAGTCAGCCACGACTTGTTTTCATCGTGAGCACCAGCTTTTCTTTGTGTGTTCAGTGTTACAAATTTGATAGCGATCTTGTTAATTTTTTTCTCTATTTTTTACTTAATACTTGAGCGGTAATGATCAAATAATAAAAAGAAACGCTGCGAACAATAAATAAAAACAGGTCCTATGTTTAGTATTAACCCTAACAAAAATATGATAGTGTCTATGGTACATATTATTTAAAGAATACAAATATGAATAAAAAATTAGTTGTTATTATTTTACTATTTTTACCACTAACTACTCAGGCAAATAACATTTCTAATGATAGTAATAACATCACCAAGCCGCTAAACAAGATAACGGAAAGTAACGTTTCTAGCGAAATAAAAAAAATCTTTCAGCAGCAGCATATACGTGGTGTATTAACCATTTATGATGGCAAATCAATTAACAACTATGGCAACCAGATAAAACGTGCAGCAACCCAATATGTTCCTGCATCAACATTTAAAATTGTTAATGCCTTAATTGCTTTAAAAAATCAAAAAGTGACTGTTAACGAAATTTTTAAATGGGATGGACAGCCCAGATATCTTAGTAGTTGGAATAAAGACACGAGTTTCGCACCAATAAAAAAACGCTCTATTTTTAAGTTTAATTCAGCATAATATATAAATAGATAAAACCTTATAAATTAAATATAACTTATTGTAAATTAAGTAAATTTATGCATTTCAGTAACTTGCAGGTTAATCATTACTTTTAAGCCATTTCTAGAATTTTATATTCCCGTGCGAAACTCGTGAAAGATATGAATATGCAAGAAGCAATGAAATTATCCGCTGTCCCTGTCTATCAAGATGGTCGCCTCCGACGACGACTTGTCATTGCTCGTTAGTACTGATATAACCTCAACTCTATTTTCTCAACCTCACGAGTTTCGCACAGGAATATAAAATTCTAGAAATGGCTTAAAAGTAATGATTAACCTGCAAGTTACTGAAATGCATAAATTTACTTAATTTACAATAAGTTATATTTAATTTATAAGGTTTTATCTATTTATATATTATGCTGAATTAAACTTAAAAATAGAGCGTTTTTTTATTGGTGCGAAACTCGTGAACCTTTTAGTCCCTTGTATCTTGAAATTTGGTTATAATAATAGCGATTAGATTTGGCAAGGTGTATGTAATCCGATTGTCCCTGGGGTTTATAGCCCGTAGCAAAGCGAATGATGCATACACTTAGCCACTCATCTGAAACCCGAACAGTTGTCCGTAATTCATAACGTATTTGCAAGGATGGGTAATATGAGTCAGCTAAATCCAATTTGTGTAGGAATTGATGTTTCTAAAGCTTCATTGGATATTGCAGGCACCAATAACATTGAGCAGTTCAGAGTCAGCAATAACCCTGACGGGTTCGATACCATCATTTATCAACTGAAAAAGAACAACATAGCCTTGATTCTGATGGAAGCTACAGGTGGTCTCGAGGCAGCGATTGCATGCGCTCTTCAGGCTGAAGGTTTTGATGTTGCCGTTATCAATCCCAGGCAAGCCAGAGACTTTGCTCGATCCATGGGCTATCTGGCAAAGACTGATAGAATAGATGCCAGAGTTTTAGCTCAGATGGCTGATGTCATTAACCGCCATCCTGAGCGGTCACGTTTTATCCAGGCTATTCCTGATGCAGAGCGTCAGATTCTTGCTGCTATGGTGGTGCGCAGACGCCAGCTGATTGCAATGCTTGTAGCTGAAAGAAACCGGATGCATCCATCTCACCCGCAAAACAGAAAAAGCATCAGTAACATCATCAATGCACTAGAAAATGAACTTAAACGGATTGACGAGGATATGCATAAGCATATTACGGATCATTTCAACGAGCTTGCAGAGCGGCTAAGTACTATCAAAGGCATTGGTATGATGACTGCTGCTACATTGCTGGCAGAAGTCCCTGAGTTAGGGAAACTCTCGCGCAGGGAGATCAGTGCACTGGTTGGGGTAGCTCCTGTTAATAGAGACTCGGGAACCATGCGTGGCCGACGAACCATTTTTGGCGGTCGGGCCGGAGTTCGAACCTCTTTGTACATGGCTGCACTGGTTGCAACTCGTTTCAATCCGGTGATAAAAGCATTTTACACACGGCTGGTTGCAGCAGGAAAAGCCAAAAAAGTGGCGCTGGTTGCCTGTATGCGCAAACTGCTGACTATCCTGAATGCGATTCTCAGAAAGAACCAAGAATGGGATGAGTCGTATCATAACGTTGCTCCATAAATATACTGTTCAAGACAGTTGCTTTTATGTCACCGCGTTTTAGTCATGTTTTTCAATTTGGTCAACGCTGGCTCAATTGGCTTAACCGTCAACCGCCTAATACCGTTCGCCCAGTTGTGATGCAAACCATGGTAAAGATTATGGCTTGCGGCACTTCGCTTATGGGATGGTCAATTTGGCGATGCCCTGACCCTGAATGTAATCATGAGAAGCGGGTTAAATTTACCTGCAAAAGCCGAAGCTGCCCTCATTGCGGCGTAAAAGCTTGCCTACAATGGATTAACAATACGCTGGCCTGGTTACCTAAAGTCCCTTGGCAACACATTACTTTTACCATGCCTGGTGAATATTGGCCTGTTATTCGCGTCAATCGGTGGCTGCTCGGTGAAATGAATCGATTAGCCGCTGATGTGGTATTAACTATCTGCCGTGATCTCAATATCACCCCCGGCATTTTCACTGCCATCCACACTTGGGGACGTGACCAAAAATGGCATCCACATATTCATCTTTCAACCACAGCCGGCGGGGTCACTAAAAATAACACCTGGCGAGATATGAGCTTTTATCGCGAAAACGTCATGACTATGTGGCGACATCGGATAACCGAATCGTTGAGAAAACATTATTACACCCTGACGATTCCTGATGAGCTTAAATGTGAAGGGCGAAGCAAATTTTCTTGGAATCGCCTACTTAACACTCACTACAAACGTGGCTGAAATATCAATCTCTCTAATATCCTTTCCAATATCACCCATGTCACCCTTTATCTCGGATTTTATCTAAAGAAAGCCCCTGTCTCGCTTAGTCGTTTAAAACATTATGCCGGTGAAGATAACATCAAGTTACGCTATAAGAGTCACCGCACAAAAAAACAGGAAAAAGAGGTCATAACATCCGACGAATTGATTACCCGGTTTGAGTCTCATGTACCTCAAAAATGGTTTCACATGATCCGCTATTACGGTTTTTTAAGTCCATCAGCCCCAATGCGAAAAATGTTAACAGAGGTTGTTTATCCGTTAATCCAGTAGGACACGAGTTTCGCACCAATAAAAAAACGCGCTATTTTTAAGTTTAATTCAGCATGATATATAAATAGACAAAACCTTATAAATTAAATACAAATTATTGTAATTTAATAAAATTTATGTGTTTTAGTAACTTACAGATTAACCATTGCTTTTAAGCCATTTCTAGAACTTTATATGCCTGTGCGAAACTCGTGAGGATAAAAAATCCGCTAAAAAAATCACCTTTCGAAACATGTATCGACATGTCTTTAAAGTCGATCCACTGGCTTGTCTCTTATGCGGGAAAGAATTACTCTTCGCAGGAATGAATTTTGGATTGAAGCTTAAAGAGCTTATGGCTCGTCACGATGAATTGGCACGTTTGCGGTGGCAATAAAAACTCACTAAAGGATCATAATGCAAAACGCGTTGGAGAAACATTGGAGATTGATATTTTGGAACATGAAGTGCCAAAAGATCTTGCAGAAATTTGGATCGAAAAGAGGAAAGATAAAATTATCGATTTGGATAAATAAAAGCCAAATAAATGTGTATAACTTTGCGAAAAAGCAGGGAATAACCCGTAGTTATCCATAGAATAAGCTTGAATGCCAAACTTGGTTGTGGATAACTAGCCATGTTAATCCCAGCTTATACGGAGTAGGATCACTTATCATTCACAGCTAAAGATCATAAATAAGATAATGATCTTCTTATGGTATTTGCACTTATCCACAGAAGATCGCGATCCTAATAAAAGATCTAATAAAGAGATCTTTAAATAAAAAGATCTTATTTATATTAGGCAAAGATCATATAACTTGCCTCTTAGCAAAACACGAGTAAAATTCACTTCCCAAGTCATACTTAATACTAAGGTTTATACATGTTTTACCCAGAACAATTTGATGTCATTATTATTGGTGGAGGCCACGCTGGTACTGAAGCAGCTATGGCTGCTGCTCGTATGGGACGTCAAACTTTACTTCTAACCCATAATATTGATACGTTGGGCCAAATGTCATGCAATCCAGCTATCGGTGGAATAGGTAAAGGACATCTGGTTAAAGAAATTGATGCCTTAGGTGGCATTATGGCTATTGCAACAGATAATGCCGGGATCCAATTTAGAACGCTTAATGCAAGTAAAGGTCCAGCAGTACAAGCAACCAGAGCTCAAACTGATCGAGTACTTTATAAGCAAGCGATTAGAACTGCGCTAGAAAATCAAAATAACTTAATGATCTTTCAACAAGCTGTTGAAGACCTGATCGTAAAAAACGATCAAGTTATTGGCGTGATAACCAAAATGGGATTAAAATTTCACGCAAATTCTGTCGTATTGACCGTAGGTACCTTTCTTGACGGTAAAATTCACATAGGATTAGAAAATTATAGTGGTGGTAGGGCTGGTGATCCCCCTGCTATTAGCCTATCACATAGATTAAGAGAACTAGCTTTACGAGTAGATCGACTTAAAACAGGTACACCCCCTAGAATTGACGCAAGAACTATCGATTTTTCCCAATTGGCACCACAATTTGGTGATGATCCCACCCCTGTTTTCTCTTTTGTCGGATCAGCTGAACAACATCCTCAACAATTACCTTGCTACATCACTTATACGAATGAAAAAACTCACCAAGTGATCCGCGATAATTTAGATCGTAGTCCTATGTATGCAGGAATTATTGAAGGAATAGGTCCCCGCTACTGCCCCTCTATTGAAGATAAAGTTATGCGGTTTGCAGATCGTTCTGCACATCAAATCTTCCTTGAACCAGAAGGGCTAACCAGTAATGAAATTTATCCTAATGGAATTTCTACTAGTTTACCTTTTGATGTACAAATGCAAATTATACATTCGATGAAAAGTCTAGAAAATGCGCGTATTATTCGACCCGGATATGCAATTGAATACGATTTCTTTGATCCCCGAGATTTAAAGCCAACTTTAGAAAGTAAATTTATCAAAGGGCTATTTTTTGCAGGTCAGATTAATGGAACAACTGGTTATGAAGAAGCAGCAGCTCAAGGTCTACTAGCTGGACTTAACGCAGCTAGTTATGCTTTTGAACAAGAGGGATGGTTCCCTCGTCGTGATCAAGCCTACATTGGTGTTTTAGTTGATGATCTTTGTACCTTAGGCACTAAAGAACCCTATCGAATGTTTACTTCACGAGCAGAATATCGTCTTATGCTACGAGAAGACAACGCTGATCTTCGTTTAACCGAAAAAGGGTACGAACTTGGTTTAATCGATGAAAGCCGTTGGCAAAAATTTTGTCATAAAGTTGAATTAATTGAACAAGAACGTCAAAGGTTACGTAGCCTTTGGTTACATCCTAATTCAGATAAAATCAGTGATCTTAATGAGATATTAACTGTTCCGCTTTCAAAAGAAGCGAACGGCGAAGATTTACTTCGCCGCCCAGAAATGAGTTATAAATTACTTACTTCGTTAAACTATTTTTCACCTGCAATTGATGATCCACAAGTCACAAGTCAAGTTGAAATTCAAGTAAAGTATGAAGGTTATATTACTCGTCAACAAGAAGAAATAGAGAGACAGCTGCGTAATGAATATACTGCTTTACCGACCAATTTAGATTACAAGCAAATAACCGGTCTTTCTAATGAGGTTATTGCAAAGCTTAATGATCATAAACCTAGTTCTATTGGCCAAGCGTCGCGTATATCAGGTATTACGCCAGCCGCAATATCAATATTATTAGTCTGGTTAAAAAAACAAGGTTTATTACGTCGGAGTGCTTAAAATGAACTTAATAACCTATTTTAAAAATTTATTAGATAAAACAGATATTATTTTGACCGATCAACAAATACAACAGCTAATTGTCTATATTGAGTTATTAAATAAATGGAATAAAACATATAATTTAACATCAGTTAGATCACCAGAACAAATGGTTGTTCGTCATATTTTAGATAGTATTATTGTTGACAAATATCTTATCGGTAAACGATTTATTGATGTGGGTACAGGCCCAGGATTACCTGGTATACCCCTTGCTATTGTTCGCCACAATGATCATTTCACACTATTAGATAGTTTGGGAAAACGGGTTAGGTTTTTGCGACAAATACAACATTAATTGATGCTTAAAAACATCGAGCCTATTCAAAAACGAGTTGAACATTACCAACCAGTAGAAAAATTTGATGGCATAATTAGTCGAGCATTTGCTTCATTACAGGATATGCTTTCATGGTGTCAACATCTTCCGAAGAAAAATGGAGGACAGTTTTACGCACTTAAAGGTATCCTTTCTGCAAATGAAATATTAACTTTTTCTTCTAATTTTAAGATAAATAAAATTATTTCGTTGGATGTACCAGAACTCGATGAACAGCGACATTTAGTAATTTTAGGATTCAACTAATATTGTTTTTGATCAAAAAAAGTGACATTTTTTAGTCATAAAAAATAAATTTTTAAATGTTACCATTATTTTTATATCAAAATTTTAAATAGAAAGTATATTAACTTTATTGTTACATTTAAATAATAAAAAAACGATAATAAATTTATTGATATATTATATTATTAATTAGTTATATAAGGTTATCTACAAGTATTTCTCCTCTTTATTTTTAATAAAGAAACAATTAATATTTTATCTTTGATTTTTCAATTTTTCTTACTTATTTCTTTTTAAGTAAATTAATAACCATATTAAAATGTGACAAAGATCATATTTTAAAATTTAATATAATTAAATAATAGTAATTAAATTGACATTATTTTGTTTATTTTCGTGTTGGATCGAAAATTTTAAATATTTGTTCACGTTTTCGCTACTTATTGATTGAATTCATTTTTAGGGGTCGTATAATTTGCAAGTTTTTGTCTCTTGACACTCTCGAGCAAAGGCAGTTTTATACGCACTCAGCAATTTAAGGTTTAAAATACTGGGAGAATATAAGAGTCATGTCTGTTTCCCTCTACAACGGTAAAATTGCTTTAAAACTGTTGTTATTTCAGTTAATGGCGCTTGTGGTCCTCAGTATCAGTATAGCTTTCTACATGAATAGTGTAGAATGGGGCTTATCTGCTTTTGCGGGTGGGATTCGCATGTTGGTTACCTAATGCTTTATTTATGCTGTTAATACGTTATCAAAAGGCAGTTAAAAAAGATGTTCCTATTCACATTGCATGGTTTTTTACCATTGGTGAGGGAGTAAAAGTTATTATAGCAATAACTGTATTGGTAATTGCTTTAGGTATATTTAAAGCAGCATTTGTACCATTAGGTTTGACCTATTTAGCTATGTTGATTATTCACATCATTACACCAGCTGTAATTAGATAGTGAGCATTTTTAAACAACAAAAGGGTAAAAGACATCATGTCTGCATCAGGAGAAGTGATGACTACGGGAAGTTACATAGGACACCATCTAAATAATCTTCAGTTGGACCTGCGTACCTTCAAATTAGTTGATCCCCATAATAACAATGATCAGACGTTTTGGACGTTAAATATTGACTCGCTTTTTTTCTCAGTTGTCCTTGGAATTATTTTTTTGTGGCTCTTTAGAAAAATTGCTGTTAATGCAACCAGCGGCGTACCTGGTAAGTTACAAACTGCAATAGAAATGGTCATCGGTTTTGTCGATAATACCGTTCGTGATATGTATCATGGTAAGAGCAAAGTCATTGCACCTTTAGCTTTGACGGTGTTTATTTGGGTGTTATTAATGAATACCATGGATTTGTTACCAATCGATTTACTTCCCTATATTGGCGAACATTACCTGGGATTGCCAGCATTGCGTGTTGTTCCAACCGCAGATGTAAGCATTACTATGTCAATGGCGATTGGTGTATTTATCTTGATCATTTTCTACAGTATCAAAATGAAAGGATTAAGTGGGTTTACGAAAGAATTAACTTTACAACCATTCAATCATCCTATTTTTATTCCTATTAATTTGATTCTAGAAGGTGTTAGCCTGCTGTCTAAACCGGTATCTCTAGGTTTACGGTTATTCGGTAATATGTATGCAGGTGAATTGATCTTCATTCTTATTGCGGCTTTGTTACCTTGGTGGTCACAGTGGATACTTAATCTACCCTGGGCGATTTTCCATATACTGATTATTACGTTGCAAGCCTTTATTTTTATGGTTCTAACTATCGTTTATTTATCGATGGCGTCAGAAGAACATTAATTTCAACTTATTAATAAATTTTTATTTAACTGAAACAAACTGGAGACTGTCATGGAAAACCTAAATATGGATCTGCTGTACATGGCTGCCGCTGTAATGATGGGATTAGCAGCAATTGGTGCTGCAATTGGTATTGGCATCCTAGGGGGAAAATTCTTAGAAGGCGCAGCTCGTCAGCCAGATTTGATTCCTCTATTACGTACGCAGTTCTTTATTGTTATGGGCTTAGTTGATGCCATTCCGATGATTGCTGTTGGTCTGGGGCTATATGTGATGTTCGCAGTTGCTTGATAACACAAGCCAAATGGGAAAGAACATTAATATGTTAATTTTTAAAGAGGTATTGTGCGATGAATCTTAATGCCACAATCCTCGGCCAGGCTATTGCATTTGTCCTGTTTGTTTTGTTTTGTATGAAGTATGTATGGCCTCCAACTATGGCGGCGATTGAAAAACGTCAAAAAGAAATTGCTGACGGTTTATCTTCTGCAGAACGAGCTAAAAAAAACTTGGACTTGGCGAAAGCTGATGCGACCGAACGACTGAGAAAAGCAAAAGCAAAAGCACAAATCATTATTGAACAAGCTAATAAACAACGAGTTCAAATGATTGAAGAAGCAAAAGTAGAGGCTGAAGCTGAACGTAACAAGATCGTTGCTCAAGCGCAAATCGAAATTGATGCTGAGCGTAAGCGTGCACGTGAAGAGTTGCGTAAACAAGTTGCTATGTTAGCAATTTCAGGTGCAGAAAAAATAATTGAACGTTCCGTTGATGTAGCTACTAATAGCGACATCGTTGATAAATTGGTCAACGAACTGTAAAGGAGGAAAGGGGCATGTCTGAAATTACTACGGTTGCTCGCCCCTATGCCAAAGCAGCTTTTGATTTTGCTGTAGAAAACCAACTTGTTGATAAATGGCAAAATATGCTCAGTTTTATTGCTGAAGCTACCCGTAATCAACAAATAGGTGAGCTGCTTTCTGGTTCAATAGCACCAGAAACATTAGCGAAAACATTTATCACTATTTGTGGTGATGAAATCGATGAACATGTTCGAAATCTAATTCGCATTATGGCTGAAAACGGGCGTCTAAGTACGTTACCAGAGGTTTTGAAGCAATTCATACAATTACGCGCTTTTCTGGAGTTAACCGTTGATATTGACGTCATTTCTCCCACTGAGCTAAATGAAAAACAGCAATTTAAAATTTCTGCAGCGATGGAAAAACGTCTGTCACGTAAAGTTAAGCTGAATTGCAAAATTGATAAGTCTGTTATCGCAGGAGTCATTATCCGCGCCGGAGACCTGGTTATTGATGGTAGCGTGCGTGGTCGTATTGAGCGTTTAACTGACGTCTTGCAGTCTTAAGGGGATTGGAGCATATGCAACTGAATTCCACCGAAATCAGTGAACTGATCAAGCAACGTATTGCTCAGTTTGATGTCGTGAGTGAAGCTCACAATGAAGGTACAATTGTTTCTGTTAATGATGGGATCATTCGTATTCACGGTTTAGCTGAAGTTATGCAAGGTGAGATGATAGCACTACCTGGTAATCGTTATGCTATTGCGCTCAATTTAGAGCGTGACTCAGTTGGTGCCGTTGTCATGGGACCATATGCCGACTTAGCCGAAGGTATGAAAGTAAAGTGTACAGGTCGTATTCTTGAAGTACCAGTAGGTAGAGGATTACTTGGGCGAGTTGTTAATACCTTGGGTGAGCCAATTGATGGTAAAGGGCCTGTTGAGCATGATGGTTTCTCTGCCGTTGAAGTTATCGCCCCTGGCGTTATTGATCGTCAATCAGTTGATCAACCTGTACAAACAGGATACAAATCCGTTGATGCTATGATCCCTATTGGGCGTGGTCAACGTGAGTTAATCATCGGTGATCGCCAAACCGGTAAAACCGCATTAGCCGTTGATGCCATTATTAATCAGCGTGATTCGGAAATAAAATGTATTTATGTAGCAATTGGGCAAAAAGCCTCAACTATTGCTAATGTGGTTCGCAAGCTTGAAGAGCATGGAGCACTCGAAAATACGATAGTTGTTGTTGCTACTGCATCTGAATCTGCTGCATTGCAATACCTTGCGCCTTATGCTGGCTGTGCAATGGGTGAATATTTTAGAGATCGTGGCGAAGATGCGCTAATTATTTATGATGATCTCTCTAAACAAGCGGTTGCTTATCGACAAATTTCGCTATTGTTACGGCGTCCTCCTGGACGTGAAGCCTATCCAGGTGATGTTTTTTATCTTCATTCTCGTTTACTTGAGCGTGCTGCCCGTGTTAATGCTGAATATGTTGAAAAATTTACTAGTGGAGAAATCAAAGGTAAAACGGGTTCATTAACAGCATTACCGATTATTGAAACGCAAGCTGGTGATGTCTCTGCATTTGTACCTACTAATGTAATTTCAATCACGGATGGACAAATTTTCTTGGAATCTAACTTATTTAATGCGGGTCTTCGCCCGGCAGTTAACCCAGGAATATCAGTATCACGTGTAGGTGGTGCGGCTCAGACTAAGATTATCAAGAAATTATCTGGTGGCATTCGTACCGCGTTGGCGCAGTATCGCGAGTTAGCTGCATTTTCACAATTTGCTTCTGATTTAGATGATGCGACACGTAAGCAGCTTAATCATGGACAGAAAGTTACTGAATTGTTGAAACAGAAACAGTATGCACCAATGTCAGTTGCGCAGCAGGCGTTATCTTTATTTGCTGCTGAACGGGGTTATCTGGAAGATGTTGAATTAGCAAAAATTGGTGATTTTGAGACGTCATTGCTGGCTTATGCTACTCGTGAGCATTCTATCTTGCTGAAAGAAATTGATCAGACAGGTAAATATAACGATGAAATCGAAGCTAAGTTGAATACCTTGCTCGATTCTTTTAAAGCAACTCAATCCTGGTAATTCTATTCGGCCTTTATTGAGACCGTTTGGTTAATAAGGAGGAGCTGAAATGGCGGGCGCAAAAGAGATACGTTCTAAGATCGGTAGTGTTCAAAATACACAAAAGATCACTAAAGCGATGGAGATGGTTGCTGCATCCAAAATGCGCAAAACACAAGAGCGTATGGCAGCTAGTCGTCCTTATGCAGAAACTATGCGTAGTGTAATTGGTCACTTAGCATTAGGTAATTTGGAATATAAACATCCATATCTTAAAGAGCGTGATGTTAAACGTATTGGTTATTTAATTGTTTCAACTGACCGTGGTTTATGTGGTGGCTTAAATATTAATTTATTTAAAAAATTACTGACAGAAATGAAAACATGGACTGATAAAAGTGTCAAGATTGATCTGGCATTAATTGGTTCTAAAGCAGTTTCATTCTTTAATTCGGTTGGTGGTAATATTGTTGCTCAGGTAACCGGGATGGGAGATGATCCTTCTCTGTCTGATCTTATTGGACCCGTGAAAATTATGTTAGAAGCATATGATGAAGGGCGTCTAGATAAGTTGTATGTGGTAACTAACAAATTTGTTAATACCATGACTCAAGTACCAACGATTACTCAATTATTGCCTCTACCTGCGGGTGATGATGAAACATTGAAAAAGAAATCTTGGGATTATTTGTATGAACCTGATCCCAAGATACTACTGGATACCCTGTTGCGTCGTTATATCGAATCACAGGTTTATCAGAGCGTCGTTGAAAACTTAGCTAGTGAACAGGCTGCTCGAATGGTAGCAATGAAAGCAGCTACTGATAATGGTGGTAACCTGATCAAGGAGTTGCAGTTGGTTTACAATAAGGCTCGTCAAGCCAGCATTACTCAGGAACTTACCGAAATAGTTTCGGGAGCTGCCGCAGTTTAATGGCTAGGTTTACGAATTACGTAGAGGATTCAAGATGGCTACTGGAAAGATTATCCAGGTAATCGGCGCCGTAGTGGATGTCGAATTTCCTCAAGATGCGGTACCCAAAGTGTACGACGCGCTTGAGGTAATGAATGGTAAAGAAAAACTAATTTTAGAAGTTCAGCAGCAGTTGGGTGGCGGAGTTGTTCGCTGCATCGCGATGGGGACTTCTGATGGTTTAAAACGTGGTTTAGACGCTGTTGATTTAGCTCACCCAATTGAAGTGCCAGTCGGTAAAGCGACATTAGGGCGCATCATGAATGTATTAGGTGATCCTATCGATATGAAAGGTGAGATCGGTGAAGAAGAACGTTGGGCTATTCATCGTGCCGCCCCTAGTTATGAAGATTTATCTAATTCAACAGAATTGCTCGAAACTGGTATCAAAGTTATGGATCTTATTTGCCCATTTGCTAAAGGTGGGAAAGTAGGATTATTTGGTGGTGCTGGTGTTGGTAAAACAGTAAACATGATGGAGCTTATTCGTAATATTGCGATTGAGCATTCCGGTTATTCGGTCTTTGCAGGCGTCGGCGAGCGGACTCGTGAAGGTAATGATTTCTATCACGAAATGACAGATTCAAATGTATTGGATAAAGTTTCTCTGGTTTATGGTCAAATGAATGAACCGCCAGGAAACCGTCTACGTGTTGCTTTAACAGGATTGACAATTGCAGAGAAGTTTCGTGATGAAGGGCGAGATGTATTGTTATTTATCGATAACATCTATCGCTATACATTAGCAGGAACAGAAGTTTCGGCCCTGCTTGGTCGTATGCCTTCGGCAGTGGGTTATCAACCGACCTTAGCGGAAGAAATGGGTGTATTGCAGGAGCGTATTACATCAACTAAAGCTGGTTCAATAACGTCAGTTCAGGCGGTATATGTTCCTGCCGATGATTTGACGGATCCCTCTCCAGCAACTACTTTTGCTCATTTGGATGCAACGGTCGTTCTTAGTCGTCAAATTGCGTCATTAGGTATTTATCCTGCTGTTGATCCATTGGATTCAACTAGTCGTCAGCTTGATCCATTAGTTGTAGGGCAAGAGCACTACGACGTAGCACGTGGTGTTCAGTCTATTTTGCAGCGTTATCAAGAATTGAAAGATATCATTGCTATTCTGGGAATGGATGAGCTGTCTGAAGAAGATAAATTGGTTGTTGCACGCGCTCGTAAAATCCAGCGTTTCCTATCTCAACCATTCTTTGTGGCTGAAGTTTTTACTGGTTCACCGGGAAAATTTGTTTCTTTAAAAGATACTATCCGTGGCTTTAAAGGTATTTTGAATGGTGATTATGATCATCTGCCTGAGCAAGCGTTTTATATGGTAGGTACTATCGAAGAAGCGGTAGAAAAAGCGAAAAATTTATAATGTCGCTGATGGGAGGTTGATATGGCTGCAATGACATACCATCTGGTTGTGGTAAGTGCTGAAAAGCAGATGTTTGACGGCCTTGTCCAGAAAATCCAGGTGACAGGCAGCGAAGGGGAGCTGGGGATTTATCCTCAACATACACCGCTGCTAACTGCCATTAAGCCTGGCATGATACGTATTACCAAACAGTTTGGTGAAGAAGAACTAATCTATCTTTCTGGTGGTATTCTTGAAGTTCAACCAAATGGTGTTATCGTATTGGCTGATACAGCAATCCGTGGCAAGGATTTGGATGAAGCTAAGGCATTAGAATCTAAGCATAAAGCGGAAGAGCATATTCGTAAAGCACATGGTGATGTCGATTATGCTCAAGCATCAGCAGAGGTAGCGAAGGCAATTGCTAAATTACGTGTCATCGAGCTGATGAAAAAATGATATAATCCTAAGAATTTATTTAAACTTTACAGCTATTTTTATAAAAATTAGGTAAATACAGGGAGTGAGACAATTTATTTATGTTTCGCTCCTTTTCTTTTATATAGACAGTAAGCTTTTTTATTTGAACGAAATATGTAGTAATTTGTTCAATAAATAGTTTTACTTTTACCTAACTGATGGAGTTATTAGGTTTTATGTCTATGAACGCAAAAAGTGTTGTGATCCTCGCGGCGGGTAAAGGTACCCGCATGTATTCTTACTTACCAAAAGTTTTACATCCACTGGCAGGAAAACCAATGGTGCAGCATGTTATCGACACATCATTATCACTTGGGGCATCTAATATTCATTTAGTTTATGGTCATGGTGCTGATTTAATTAAATTAGTTTTAGCTAATCAACCTATTAATTGGATCTTACAGGCAGAGCAATTAGGAACAGGACATGCAATGCAGCAAGCAGCACCTTATTTTGCTGATGATGAAGATATCCTGATGCTTTATGGTGATTCTCCACTTATCACAAAAGAAACACTTGAACAATTAATAGAAGCTAAGCCTGACGGAGGAATAGGGTTATTGACGGCAATCGTTAATGAGCCGACAGGTTACGGGCGTATTATTCGTCAAAAAGGTGAAGTAATTGGCATTGTTGAGCAAAAAGATACAACGGAAAATCAAGCTAAAATTAACGAAATTAATACCGGTATACTAGTTGCTAATGGTGCTGATTTAAAGCGATGGCTGAAAAAACTTAATAATAGCAATGCTCAAAATGAATATTATGTTACCGATATCATTTCATTGGCGCATGAAGAAGGCTGTAAAATAAATGCAGTTCATCCTACCAAATTGAGTGAAATGGAAGGGGTGAATAACTGTTTACAGCTTTCGGCGCTTGAACGTATTTATCAACAAGAACAGGCAGAAAAATTATTATTGGCAGGTGTTATGATTATTGACCCTGCTCGTTTTGATTTGCGTGGTACATTAAAGCACGGGCGTAATGTAATTATTGATACTAATGTTATTATTGAAGGGGATGTTGTACTGGGTAATAATGTGCATATTCATGCCGGATGTATATTAAAAAATTGTACGATAGATGATAATTCAATTATTAGTGCTTATTCAGTTATAGAAGATTCAGAATTATCTACCGCCTGTACAATTGGCCCTTTTGCTCGTTTACGTCCAGGGACTAGACTGGCAGATAAAGTGCATATTGGTAATTTTGTTGAGGTTAAAAACACCGCTTTAGGTGCGGGTTCTAAAGCAGGGCATTTAAGTTATCTAGGTGACGCCGAAATTGGTGGAGATGTTAATATTGGCGCAGGAACAATAACTTGTAATTATGATGGGGCTAATAAATTTAAAACAATCATTGGTGATAATGTTTTTGTTGGCTCAGATACGCAAATAATTGCACCGGTTACCATTGCTAACGGGGCAACTATTGGTGCTGGAACGACGCTTACTAATGATGTTAAGGAAAATGAACTTGTTATTAGCCGTGTTAAACAGCGGCATATTGTCAATTGGCAGCGTCCAATAAAGAAAAAATAGTCGCAAAATAAATAGTGATGATTAATCATCTATTTTATAAATAATAAACCCAATATCTACAGGCTTTGGGAACGGTAAAACCGAATATATTAATCAGATTACGACAGCATAAGAGCTGTATGCTCTTCTATTTTGGAATGAAAACCGATGTGTGGAATTGTTGGTGCAGTAGCACAACGCGATATAGCTGAAATTCTTATTGAAGGGCTTCGTCGACTGGAGTACCGGGGTTATGACTCTGCCGGTTTAGCCGTGGTTGATGATAAAACCAATCTGACACGATTACGTGAAACAGGTAAAGTTCAGATCCTGGCAGATGAAGTGGAAAAACATGCTGTAATTGGTGGCACAGGGATTGCGCATACTCGTTGGGCGACGCATGGTCAGCCAAGCAAAAAAAATGCCCATCCGCATACATCTGAATATATTGCGGTCGTTCATAATGGGATTATTGAAAATTATCAACAACTACGTGAACAACTTAAAAAGCAAAAATATGTTTTTACTTCAGAAACTGACACCGAAGTTATAGCCCATTTAACACATTGGGAATTACAAAAAGGTGGTACCTTGCTAGAAGTGGTACAGCGTGTTATCCCCCAATTAAAAGGCGCTTACGGTACCGTTATTATGGATAGCCGTACTCCTGGATTGCTAGTGGCTGCGCGTTCGGGTAGCCCATTAATTATAGGTTTAGGTGTTGGTGAAAATTTTCTAGCATCCGATCAATTAGCGCTTTTGCCGGTTACACGTCGCTTTATCTATTTAGAGGAAGGTGATATTGCTGAAGTGACTCGTCGGACAGTGCGTATTTTTGATCAACAAGGCTCAGAAGTTGAACGAGAACAAATAGAATCCAATATTCAGTATGATGCTGGTGAAAAAGGAATTTATCGCCACTATATGCAAAAAGAGATCTATGAGCAGCCTTTAGCAATAAAAAATACCCTCGAAGGGCGCTTTGATCAGCATGATAGTGTTATTTTTAGTGAATTAGATAAAAAAGCCCAAAATCTATTATCTCAGGTTGAACATATTCAAATTGTTGCTTGTGGGACTTCATATAATGCCGGAATGGTTGCCCGTTACTGGCTTGAATCTTTAGCAGGTATACCCTGTGATGTAGAAATTGCTTCTGAATTCCGTTATCGCAAACCAGCAAGACGTAAAAATAGCTTATTGATCACCCTTTCTCAATCGGGTGAAACAGCGGATACCTTAGCAGCATTAAGATTATCGAAACAGCTTGGTTATCTGGCATCGTTGGCAATATGTAATGTTTTAGGCTCATCTTTAGTCCGTGAATCAGATTTTGCATTAATGACAAAAGCTGGTGCAGAAATTGGCGTAGCATCCACCAAAGCGTTTACTACCCAATTGACGGTTTTATTATTATTAGTTGCTTATCTGATTCGCTTTCAGGATAAAAACATTACTCTTGAGAAAGACATTGTTCAGGCATTACATGCATTACCTGCTCGTATTGACAGTGTGTTATCGCAAGAAAAAATGATTGAAGATTTAGCAGAGGATTTTTCTGATAAAAATCATGCTCTTTTTCTTGGCCGAGGTGATCAATTTCCGATAGCGGTTGAAGGTGCATTAAAGCTAAAAGAGATTTCTTATATTCATGCCGAAGCTTATGCAGCGGGTGAGTTGAAGCATGGCCCATTAGCACTGATTGATGCCGATATGCCAGTAATTATTATTGCGCCAAATAATGAATTACTCGAAAAGCTAAAATCCAATATTGAAGAAGTCCGTGCTCGTGGCGGCTTACTTTATGTTTTTGCTGATAAAGACGCCGGTTTTATTGACAGTGAAAATATGAAAATTATTCCATTACCACATGTTGAAGAGCTAATTGCCCCGATTTTTTATACCGTTCCACTACAATTATTATCTTATCATGTTGCGCTAATAAAAGGCACGGATGTTGATCAACCAAGAAATTTAGCTAAATCTGTGACCGTCGAGTGAGTTCGGTATAAAGAGTGATATTTAGGCTATTGTCAATAAATTATTGTATATAATAGACTAAGATAGCTTTTTTATTTTTACCTTTTATTACATATTTCTATGCTAAAAAATACGCTCCATTCTAGCGTATTTTTTTAATAATATTAAAGGATAGCAAGCTAAAAATTTATTATTCAGTTAAGTTATTTTGGTAATTGATTACCTGAAAAATAAATATTTTAATATTTAATAAATTGATTAATATAATACCATCAATTAAACAATACTCACAGCTTATCAAGCCCTAACTGTAAACAAAATAAGGAATCAAGGATGCTATTGCAATTAAAGGGGATAAAGTGGTTTATTACTTCGTTATTTTGCTTGTTTTTAGTTGTTGGTTGTAATAATAAAAAAATAGCTGATGAGCAAAAGGCCACGATTAAACAAGATATACCAGTACGTGGTGTATGGTTAACGACCGTATCTCGGCTTGATTGGCCTTCTCTTTCTTCAGTTAACCTTGATTCAGAAAAGCTCAGAATTGAAGTACAGAAAAAAGAGTTAACGGATAAACTGGATAATTTGGTGAAGCTAGGCATTAACACCATTTTTTTTCAGGTAAAACCAGATGGTACTGCGTTTTATCATTCTCATATTCTCCCTTGGTCTGACGTGTTTACCGGTGTAGTCGGTAAAGACCCAGGTTATGATCCGTTGGCGTTTATTATTGCTGAGGCGCACAAAAGAAATTTAAAAATACATGCTTGGCTAAATCCCTACCGGGTTTCAATGGATACGCAACCAGAAACCATTACTTCACTGCAAAAGACACTTAATTCTCCGCCTGCTAGCGTTTATGTTTTACATAAAGATTGGATACGAACTGCCTACGACCGTTTTGTACTTGATCCAGGCTTACCAGAAGTTCGTAATTGGATCACCAGTATTGTTGCTGAATTAGTTAAAAGCTATGATATTGATGGCATACAGTTTGATGATTATTTCTATTATGAAACTCCTTCCTCCAAACTCAATGATGAGGCAACGTTTCAACGATACGGTCAGGGATTTTTAGATAAAGCCAGTTGGAGAAGAAATAATACCTTGTTGTTGATTCGAGAGGTTTCTTCAACAATCCGTTCGTTAAAACCCACTATTGAATTTGGCATCAGTCCAGGCGGTGTATGGCGAAATATTTCCGATGATCCACGAGGCTCGGATACTAAAGCTGGTGGGCCTACTTATGACAGAGTCTATGCTGATACCCGATTATGGGTAAAAGAAGGTTTATTAGATTATATAGCCCCGCAAATTTACTGGCCTTTTGCCCGCGAAATTGTCAAATATGATGTGATTGCAAAATGGTGGGCTGATGTGGTGAGATCGACTAACACTAAATTGTATATTGGGGTGGCATTATATAAAGTTGGAGTGCCATCTCAAACAGAGCCTGATTGGTCTCTTGACGGCGGTGTCCCGGAGCTAAAAAGACAACTCGATCTTAATGATGAATTACCTGAAATAAAAGGTGAGATCCTATTTAGAGAGGGGCTCCTTCAGTCTCAGCAAACGGCAGAGGCAGTAAAATATCTTAAATCCCGTTGGAATAGATCAGCGCAGTAAAGTTATTGACCGTTATTTTAAGTAAAACACCCTTAATATTGGGTGTTTTGTTTTATCAGTTATAAATAGATTTTTATTTATTAAATAATCAGCTTTAAAAAATGGCATAAATGATTTCAATTTGCGATTATTGTTTATAAATGGCGACGACTTTACTTAGCAACAACATTCAGATTGGATATAACAAAAATGAAAAATGTCGGATTTATTGGTTGGCGAGGTATGGTTGGTTCTGTACTGCTGCAACGAATGGTGGAAGAAGGTGATTTTAATAATATCAATCCTGTTTTTTTTACTACCTCTCAACATGGTGAATTGGCACCAAAATATGGTCAACATCAATCAACACTGCTAGATGCTTTTGATCTTGATGGATTAAAGGAATTAGAGGTAATAATTAGCTGTCAGGGTGGAGATTATACCGATCAAATTTACCTTAAACTGCGTGCGACTGGTTGGTCAGGTTACTGGATAGATGCCGCCTCTTCCTTACGGATGAAAGAGGATAGCATTATTATTCTTGATCCTGTTAATCGTCAATATATTGATCAGGGTTTAAATGAAGGGATAAAAACCTTTGTTGGTGGCAATTGCACGGTCGGTTTGATGCTAATGGCTTTAGCTGGCTTATTTGCTGAGAACTTGATTGAGTGGGTTTCGGTCGCAACCTATCAGGCGGCTTCTGGCGCAGGTGCGCGTAATATGCGTGAATTATTAGTGCAAATGGGTGAGTTACATGCACAGGTTGCTAATGAACTGCAAAATCCCGCGGCGGCGATTTTATCGATTGAGAAAAAAGTCACTGACTTCACCCGTAGTGGAAAGATGAGCACAGAAGCCTTTGGCGCGCCATTGGCCGGTAGTTTGATCCCCTGGATAGATAAACAATTGCCCAATGGTCAAAGTCGTGAGGAATGGAAAGGGCAGGCTGAAACTAATAAAATTTTAAATAACTCTAGTTATGTTATTCCTGTCGATGGTTTATGTGTTCGTATTGGAGCATTACGCTGCCATAGCCAGGCATTTACCCTAAAATTGCAAAAAAATGTTGCGATTGAGGATGTTGAGCAAATTTTGTCCGCACATAATGATTGGGTTCGCGTTATTCCTAATGAGCGTGAATTAACTATTCAAGAGTTAACGCCTGCGGCAGTAACAGGCACCTTAAATGTTCCGGTTGGACGCTTGCGTAAATTAAATATGGGGCCAGAATATTTATCCGCTTTTACGATTGGTGATCAGCTATTATGGGGAGCGGCAGAGCCTTTACGCCGTATGTTAAAAATATTATAAAAATATTAGATAGTTATCTATAATAAAAAGTCCCAATTTAGATATGGGGCTTTTGTTTTGCCATTTGAAATTAAATGTCTATATTTTCTGCTTTTAAGGCGTTTTCTTCAATAAAAGCTCTACGTGGTTCAACCGCATCACCCATTAGTGTGGTAAACAGTTGGTCAGTTGCGATGGCATCTTTAACGGTAACACGCATCATACGGCGGGTATCTGGGTTCATCGTTGTTTCCCATAATTGCTCTGGATTCATTTCGCCTAATCCTTTATAGCGTTGTACCATCAAGCCACGGCGTGATTCTTTTGATAACCAGTTCAATGCATCTTCAAAGGAAGAAATAGTCTGGCGACGCTCCCCTCTTTCCACATACGCACCATCCTCAATCAGATCTCCTATTAGCTGACCAATTTTAGTTATGCGTGTATATTCAATACCATGAATGAAATCGAAATCTAGATTGTAATCGGTATCAATGCCATGGGTTCTTATACGTAAAACCGGTTCAAATAATTGGCGTTCACTATTTTCATTAATATGATAGCTATAAGTACTACCATGTTCTTCATTATCGGTTAGGCGCTTAACTAGCATGTTGATCCAATTTTCTATCTTGGATTTATCTTTCAAGTCATTTTCTACCAAGGTAGGCTGATAAATAAGATTATTTAATAAAGCTAGTGGATAGACACGCTCTAAACGTTTGATAATTTTTTGAGCAGCATTATATTCAATGATTAACTTTTCCAATGGCTCACCTTTCAATGCCGGGGCATGAGGGCTAGTATAGAGCGAGGTGTTGTCTAATGCGATTGAAATCAAATATTCGTTCATCGCCTCATCATCTTTAATATATTGTTCTTGCTTACCTTTTTTCACTTTATATAAAGGTGGCTGAGCAATATAGACATGGCCTCGTTCGATAATTTCTGGCATCTGACGATAGAAGAAAGTTAATAACAATGTCCGTATATGAGAGCCGTCGACATCGGCATCGGTCATGATAATAATGCTATGATAACGTAATTTATCAGGATCATATTCATCACGGCCAATACCACAACCTAAAGCAGTTATTAAGGTGGCGACTTCCTGTGAGGAGAGCATTTTGTCGAAACGCGCTTTTTCAACATTAAGAATTTTACCTTTTAACGGTAAAATTGCCTGATTTTTTCGGTTACGCCCCTGTTTGGCAGAGCCGCCTGCGGAATCACCCTCCACTAAATAAAGTTCTGATAAAGCCGGATCACGCTCCTGGCAGTCTGCTAATTTACCGGGTAATCCTGCTAAATCAAGGGCACCTTTACGGCGCGTCATTTCGCGTGCTTTACGGGCAGCCTCGCGGGCACGGGCGGCGTCAATGATTTTGCTAACAACGATTTTGGCGTCATTAGGATTTTCTAATAGATATTCGACCAGTTTCTCATTCATTAACGTTTCAACAACGGTTTTTACTTCGGAAGAAACTAGCTTATCTTTTGTTTGTGACGAAAATTTTGGATCGGGAACTTTAACAGAAACGACAGCAATTAAACCTTCACGGGCATCATCACCAGTAGCACTAACTTTGGATTTTTTCTGATAACCTTCTTTATCCATGTAACTGTTCAGTGTACGTGTCATGGCGGTACGGAAACCAACCAGATGGGTTCCTCCATCACGTTGAGGAATGTTGTTGGTGAAACAATAAACATTTTCTTGGAAACCGTCATTCCATTGCATGGATATTTCTACATTAATACCCTCTTTTTCCGCCGAAAAATAGAAAACACTCGGATGGATTGGGGTTTTATTCCGACTTAAGTATTCTACAAAAGCTTTGATTCCACCTTCATAATGAAAATGATCTTCTTTATTATCACGTTTATCAATTAAACGAATGGATATACCTGAATTAAGAAAAGAGAGCTCCCGTAACCGTTTTGCCAAAATATCGTATTCAAATTCGGTAACGGTTTTAAATGTGTCCAAACTTGGCCAGAAACGGATATAGGTTCCCCGCTCATCAGTTTCTCCGACAATCGATAAAGGTGCTTGTGGAACACCTAATTGGTAAGTCTGTTCATGGACTTTTCCCTCGCGACGGATAGCTAGCTCTAATTTTTCTGATAAGGCATTAACAACAGAAACACCGACCCCATGTAAGCCACCAGAAACTTTATAGGAATTATCGTCAAATTTGCCGCCAGCATGAAGAACGGTCATGATGACTTCTGCGGCAGATACACCTTCTTCTTCATGAATATCGGTTGGAATACCACGTCCATTATCGAGAACAGAGATGGAGTTATCGGTATGTATCGTTACAATAATATCGCTACAATACCCTGCCAAGGCTTCGTCGATAGCGTTGTCGACAACCTCGAAGACCATGTGATGAAGGCCTGTACCATCGTCGGTATCACCGATATACATGCCTGGGCGCTTACGCACCGCGTCTAGCCCTTTTAATACCTTGATACTTGAGGAGTCATATGTATTCGACATCAACGTTTCTCGCTAATTTCTGATCCTATGGTTGAATTTCTATTTTGCCATGTTTTACGCAAAACATCCTGCTATTTCCATCTAACATATCTTTAACTTGCGCGATGGTAATCGCGCTAACAAAGACCTGAGCTTGCGTCGCTTTAAGCCGTTCGGCTAATAATTGACGGCGATCCTTATCTAACTCAGAAGCAAAATCGTCTAACAGATATAAGCATCTTTGCCCACTCTGTCGGGTGAAATATTCACCTTGTGCTAATTTTAATGCGCACATTAATAATTTTAACTGCCCGCGCGATAGTATATCTTCAACGGCAATTCCTTCTACGCGGATCCGTAAGTCAGCTTTGTGTGGCCCTAATGCGGTATAGGTAAGCATTCGGTCACGTTCAAATTGCCTTACTAATATATCTGAATAATCGGTTTCTTTATCCCATCCTTGCTGAAATGAGATGCTAAGTGAAAATTCAGGTAAGAACTGTTTACAGGTGTTTTCAATATCTTTCGTAATTCTTGCAATATAGCTGGTTCGCCATTCACTTATTTTATGGGCCAGAGGGATCAGTTCATAATCCCAATGACGCAGCTCATTATAACTTGTTACTTGGCGTAATGCTGCATTACGTTGCTTTAATAGCCGTTTTAAATCAGACCAGGCAGCAAAAAACTGAGGTTCATTGTGGAAACATCCCCAATCAAGAAAAGCTCGACGATATTTAGGGCCACCATTTAATAAGGTAAAACCTTCAGGAGTTATTAGTTGCATTGGTAATAATTTAGCTAATTCAGCAATTTTATGCCCATCATTGCCATCAATGCGAACTTTACTTTCACCGTTACGATCTTTACTTAATCCCAAAGTCAGTTCACGTGATTCTGGCTCTATAGGAACAAGACGACCATGTAAAACAAAATTATGTTGTTGATGACGAATGACACGTGCTACTTGAATGCTACGAAAAGCTCTACCATGTCCTAATGTATAGATCGCTTCAAGAATACTTGTTTTTCCGCTGCCATTTGGCCCAATTAAAAAATTAAAACCGGTTGCTAATGTTAGATCCGCACTTTCTATATTACGAAAGTCGCGGATAAGTAAACGCGAAAGCATCATAGAATTTAGATATTACAGACGCATTGGCATAACAACATAAGCTGCCGCATTACTAGCTACATCTTCGATTTGTACGCTTGAATTTGAATCAGTCAACAACAAATTAACTTGTTCACATTTTAGTGTATTTAAAACATCGAGGATATAACTGACGTTAAAACCAATTTCTATCATCGAGCTTTGATAATTAACATCAACAATTTCTTCTGATTCTTCCTGTTCTGGATTGTTTGCGGTAATTTTAAGTTGATTTTCGCTGATATAGAGGCGTACACCGCGAAATTTTTCATTTGATAAAATTGCAGCTCGTGAAAATGCTTGTTTAAGTTTATTACAATCCGCGGTCAATGTTTTATCTGGATTTTTGGGTAGAACACGTCGGTAATCAGGAAAACGACCATCAACTAGTTTTGAGGTGAAAATAAAATCACCAACATGAGCTCGGATATTATTACTACCAATCTGTAACTTAAGTGACTCGTCGCTACTATCCAGTAATCGCATAAATTCTACTACCCCTTTGCGAGGAACAATTACTGAATGAGTTGGTAAATTCTCATCAATATTAATATTAAGTGAACAGACCGCTAAACGATGGCCATCGGTAGCGACAGTGCGTAATTCTTTACCTTCAGTTTCAAATAGCATGCCATTAAGATAATAGCGTACATCTTGGTGTGCCATTGAAAACTGGGTAGCTTCAATTAGACGTTTTAACGTCGTTTGAGGGAGTTCAAATTCGACTTCACTTTGCCAATCGTCTAGGTTTGGAAAATCAGTGGCAGGCAGAGTCGAAAGCGAAAAACGGCTACGACCGGAACGCACCAGTAGACGCTCTCCTTCAAGAGTAACTTTGATTTCTGATCCATCGGGTAACCCACGCCAGATATCGAAAAATTTACGGGCAGGTACCGTGATTGAACCATTTTCACCTGGTTGTGTTAGTGTCACTTTTGCGACCATTTCTACTTCTAGATCGGTACCTGTTAATGAAAGTGTTTTTTCACTGACTTGCAGTAATAAATTACCTAAAATAGGTAATGTAGGCCGCCCACCAAGTGGACCACTAACTTGTTGTAGTGGTTTGAGTAATTGTTCACGTTCAATAGTAAATTTCATAGCATTAGGATGATAATGTTCTGATTAAGTTAGAAAAATCCTCTTTGATGTCGTGACTTTCCTCCCGTAACTGCTCGATTTTTCGACAAGCATGGAGTACGGTTGTATGATCTCGTCCACCAAAAGCATCGCCAATTTCGGGCAAACTATGGTTTGTCAGCTCTTTTGCTAATGCCATTGCCATTTGCCTCGGGCGCGCCACAGAACGGGAACGGCGCTTGGATAACAAGTCAGCAACTTTAATTTTATAATATTCAGCAACGGTTTTTTGAATATTATCAATAGTGACCAGTTTTTCTTGTAATGCGAGTAGATCGCGTAATGCTTCACGAACAAAATCAATGGTAATTGCGCGACCAGTAAAGTTAGCATTGGCGATAACCCGATTCAACGCCCCTTCCAGTTCTCTAACATTTGAACGCAAGCGTTTGGCAATAAAGAAAGCGACTTCATCAGGTAGTTGCATCTGATTTTCGTCCGCTTTTTTCATCAAAATAGCAACACGGGTTTCCAATTCTGGTGGTTCAATCGCAACCGTCAATCCCCAACCAAAACGAGATTTTAGTCGATCTTCAACTCCATTAATTTCTTTAGGATAGCGATCTGAGGTCAGAATGATTTGCTGGTTACCTTCGAGTAACGCATTAAAGGTATGAAAAAATTCTTCTTGAGAGCGCTCTTTATTAGCAAAAAACTGAATGTCATCAATTAATAATGCATCTACCGAGCGATAATAACGTTTAAAATCTTCAATCGCATTATTTTGTAATGCTTTTACCATATCTTGGACAAAACGCTCAGAATGCATATAAACCACTTTTGCATTCGCTTTATGCGCCATGATGTTATTACCTACAGCATGAAGCAGGTGAGTTTTACCTAATCCTGTACCACCATAAAGAAAAAGAGGGTTATAAGCTCCGCCAGGATTGTCTGCTACTTGGCTGGCAGCGGCACGAGCAAGTTGGTTTGATTTACCTTCGACAAAGTTATTAAATGTATGCTTAGGGTTCACATTTGAACGATAGGCGATTTCAGGTTGAACTTGGGTTTTATCCCAACTAGGGCGTACTGTTGAATTTATTGGCGTCGAAATAGTTTTATTTGCTACGCTATGCGTTGAGGTACCGCTTGCGGTTATTTGCGGTTTATTACCCACTTCAAATTTCAATGCAGGCACATCAGAACCACAAAAATCACTCAATAATTCATTAATATTATTGATGTATTTATCTCTTACCCAATCTAATACAAAACGGTTAGGAGCATAGAGTGCTAATGTATTATCACTCAATTCTGCCTGGAGAGGGCGTATCCACATACTGAATTCTGTGGCAGGTAACTCATCCTGCAATCGGGCAAGACATTGCTGCCAAAGTGAAAATGACACGACGGACTCCCCTAAAACAAGACCAATGGAAAATTATTAAATTTAATAGGTAATAAAAATTGTTAATACCCCAGAAAAGATTTACCGAAAATTTGCGTGATAAACTAAATCAGCTTGTACAAGCTATGATCTCAGTACACTATAATAGATCATAACGCAAAATTTGAATAAGATCCTCACTCTTTTACACAGTTTTAGCACTTTTTATCCACAGGATTAAATTTAGGATCAAGATGTATAAAATGAATAAGGAAGTAAAAAGAATACTAGCACATATATTAGATATACATAACACCTAGTAACAGATAACTTTAGATCAAACTAGACGATTAGTCTCTATTTTGAGCCAAATAATTTTTTGATCTCTTAATGATCCTTAAGATTTCCATGAGAATCCGTATAATTTTGCACCTTGTGTGTGATATCATCATTTTTCCAGTTTTCTGGCAGTGCTTGGTAAGAAAGAAAAGTAGGGTATTCGTTTAAGTTTTATCGTAGCTAATGGTGGAGAAAAGCGTTGAATTTTTCTCCCGCATTGCGTAATGCTAGATATTTTATTACAATCCAGCCTCTTTGCTATATTGGTGTTGTTACGATTGGATATATCAGTATTGTTTGTTCCACTGGTCACCCACGAATTTACTGAATCAATAATAACTATTTTGTTAAGTTAGGTAGAAGCCGCTATGAAACGCACTTTTCAACCGTCCGTACTAAAACGTAACCGTTCTCACGGTTTCCGTGCTCGTATGGCCACTAAAAATGGTCGTCAGGTTTTGGCTCGTCGTCGTGCTAAAGGCCGCGCTCGTCTGACCGTTTCTTCAAAGTAATAACCCTATCGAAGTGGTTATGCTTGCTTTTCCTAGGGAGTTAAGATTATTAACTCCCAGGCATTTTGATTATGTCTTTAAGCAGCCACAACGGGCGAGTTCTCCAGAAATCACCATTCTTGGACGCCTCAATGAGCTGGGATACCCGCGCATCGGTCTTGCTATCGCAAAAAAAAATGTTAAACGGGCACATGAACGCAATCGAATTAAGCGATTAATGAGAGAATATTTTCGTTTACATCAGCATGAGTTGCCTTCGATGGATTTTGTGATATTAGTAAGAAAGGGGGTTGCTGATTTGGATAATCAAGAAATCACCGAAACATTAGGCAAATTATGGCGTCGTCACTGTCGTTTGGCTCGCGGTTCTTAATCTCGATAATAAGAGGTTATCAATTGATAGTAAGTCCATTGTTAGGGCCGCGATGCCGTTTCAACCCTAGCTGTTCCCAATATGGGATCGAAGCACTATATCGATTTGGATTGATAAAAGGTGGTTGGTTAATGATGAAACGCGTATTAAAATGCCATCCTTTACATAGAGGTGGTGACGATCCTGTTCCACCTAGACAGAATGACCATAATAGAGAACATTAACGATGGATTCGCAACGCAATCTTTTATTCATCGCTTTGCTATTTGTTTCGTTTTTAATTTGGCAGACATGGGAAAGTGATAAAACACAGCCTATAAAGACTGACCAAATCGTAAAACAAATGGATATGCCAAGTCATGATGACCAAGCTAATCTAGGTAATGAGCAAGCTAAATTTATCACAGTAAAAACTGATGTGCTTGAATTACGCATCAATACCCGTGGCGGCGATATTGATCAGGCTGAGCTGTTGCTTTACCCTAAGGAATTACATTCATCTGATCCGTTTCGTTTACTGGAAACCAGTAAAGATTTTATTTATCAAGCACAGAGCGGCTTGATCGGTCAGGATGGTCCCGATAACCCTGGCTACAATAATGGATTGCGTCCTTTATATCTCTCAAATGCAACCAGTTATGTGTTGCAAGATGGCCAAGATGAACTGCGTGTTCCTCTTACCTTTACTGGTAAAGATGGAGTGGTTTATCAGAAAGTCTATCTATTAAAACGTGGTAAATATAATATTTCTGTTGAGTATAATATTGACAATAATAGTGCCAAACCATTGACGCTAGCTTTTTTTGGTCAGTTAAAACAGACTGCAGAACTACCAAAAGAGCGTGATACAGGAAGTAATAATTTTGCCTTACATACTTATCGTGGTGCAGCATATTCTTCCGATGAAACAAATTATAAAAAATATAGTTTCAGTGATATTACTGATAATAGTTTAAACGTTAATACTAAAGGTGGTTGGGTCGCAATGTTGCAGCAATATTTTGCTACAGCATGGATCCCTGGCTATCAGAACCAAAACGCTTTTTATACAATCGATTTAGATAAATCCATTGCTATTATTGGCTATAAGAGTTCGCCAATAACAGTTGCGGCTAATAGTAAAGGAAATTACACCTCAACCTTGTGGGTAGGTCCTGAATTACAATCGGAAATGGCAGCAGTTGCACCACATTTAGATTTAACTGTGGACTATGGTTGGCTGTGGTTTATTTCTCAACCGTTATTTAAATTATTGAAATTTATTCATGGTTTTATAGGTAACTGGGGCTTTTCCATCATTGTTATTACTTTTATTGTGCGCGGGATTATGTATCCATTAACTAAAGCACAATATACTTCAATGGCAAAAATGCGTCTGTTGCAGCCCAAACTTGCGGCGATGAAAGAACGGATTGGTGATGATAAGCAACGTATGAGCCAAGAAATGATGGCTCTCTATAAAGCAGAAAAAGTCAATCCGTTAGGTGGTTGTCTGCCTTTATTGATTCAGATGCCTATTTTCCTAGCTTTATATTATATGTTGATGGGTTCTGTCGAGCTGCGCCATGCTCCCTTTATTGGTTGGATCCAAGATCTATCAGCTCAGGATCCATACTATATTCTACCGTTGTTAATGGGTTTGACGATGTATATTATTCAGAAAATGTCGCCAACGACAGTAACTGATCCTATGCAACAGAAGATTATGACCTATATGCCGGTTATTTTTACGGTATTTTTCTTGTGGTTTCCTTCTGGTTTGGTTTTATACTATATCGTTAGTAACCTGGTGACGATTATCCAGCAACAAATTATTTATCGTGGATTAGAAAAGCGTGGCCTACATAGTCGCGATAAAAAATAAGTTTTGGCATTTTGTTATTTGCAATTAAAGAAATAACAAAATAGAAAATGTATTAAGGCGGTCATTAGACCGCCTTAATCATATTTATGGTAAGAATTGAGAGTAAAATGAGTATATATAACAATGATACAATTATTGCGCAGGCAACCCCTCCTGGACGTGGTGGTGTTGGTATTTTGCGAATATCAGGGCCAAAAGTTGTTGAAGTTGCCCGCATTGTTTTAGGTAAAATACCTCGACCTCGCTATGCGGATTACCTGCCTTTCTATGATAACAATGGCAAAGTGTTAGATCAGGGAATTGCCCTCTATTTTCCTGCCCCCAACTCATTTACTGGTGAAGATGTTCTTGAATTGCAAGGGCATGGTGGGCATATCATTATTGATTTATTACTTAAACGGATTTTAGCTATCAATGAGATCCGGATTGCTAATCCAGGTGAATTTTCTGAGCGCGCCTTTCTTAATGACAAAATGGATTTAGCTCAGGCGGAAGCTATTGCTGATCTAATCGATGCAAGTACTGAGCAGGCTGCTCGTTCAGCGGTAAATTCGTTACAGGGTGTTTTCTCACAGCAGATTTATGAAATGGTGGAAGCGCTTACTAACTTGCGTATTTACGTTGAAGCTGCAATTGATTTTCCAGATGAAGAAATTGATTTTTTATCTGATGGTAAGATAGAAACAAAATTGAATCAGGTAATAGCCCATTTGGATAGTGTGCGTTTACAAGCTTATCAAGGTAGCTTATTACGAGAAGGCATGAAGGTTGTGATTGCAGGACGACCGAATGCAGGTAAATCTAGCTTATTAAACGCGCTATCTGGCCGTGAAACGGCGATTGTAACGGATGTTGCTGGCACAACCAGAGATGTATTACGTGAACATATTCATATTGATGGTATGCCTCTGCATATTATTGACACGGCAGGCTTACGTGAAGCGACAGATGAAGTTGAGAGAATAGGTATTGAGCGAGCCTGGCAAGAAATAGAGCAAGCAGATCATATATTATTTATGGTGGATAGCACCACTACAGAAGCAACTGAACCTGAGCAGATTTGGCCGGAATTTATGGCGCGATTGCCGAAATCTTTACCTATTACGGTGATTAGAAATAAAGTCGATATTACTAATGAACCAGTAACAATAACAAAAGTTAGTAATTACTCACTTATTCGCCTGTCAGCCTATCGCAAAGAAGGTATTGATTTATTACGTCAACATTTGAAAGAAAGCATTGGATTTAATCATCATATAGAAGGCGGATTCTTAGCCAGACGACGTCATATTCAAGCACTTAATATTGCCGCAGAGCATTTACAGCAAGGTTATCAACAGTTAGTGGTTGCTCACTCTGGTGAGTTATTAGCAGAAGAACTTCGTTTGGCTCAACAGGCATTAAGTGAAATTACAGGGGAATTTAGCTCCGATGACTTATTAGGTCGTATTTTTTCCAGCTTCTGTATTGGAAAATAGCATGCAAACAAAAACAATCACTCTACATCAGCAGGCAGATCTATTTCAGGCAATGACTTGTTAAATTTTAAGCTACATTGATATCCTCTCGACCTAAAGGTCGAGAGTTGTTACTGTTTCTGGATCACAAATTGTTCTTTAGTTGGCTCTATTTTCGATTAAAATGTTTTGCTTTAAGTAGTTTAATATTTCAACGGCTTTAAATATTATTAAATAACGCAAATTAACTGACCATTTTTTAGTGTAATTTATCGGAATATGTTTATCTAACCCTGGCGTAAAGGAGATAATTTTTCCCTATTGTTATATAGCACTGGGGAGAATGATTTAACTCGATTCATTAGCTTTTGGTATTTTTACTCATTCTATCAATATAAGCCATGCCAAAGGCAGATAAAACAAAAGCCAAATGGATAATTACACTCCACATTATTTTATTATCGGCTACTTTTTCAGCTTCCATAAACAGTCGTAAAAGATGAACCGAAGAAATAGCAACAATTGATGAGGCAACTTTATTTTTAATGGAATTGACATCCATTTTGCCCATCCAGCTTAATTTTTGATGTTTATCATCAACGGTCATTTTTAAAATAAAGTTTTCGTAACCTGAAAACATCACCATAACTAAAAGCCCACCAACCAGTGCAATATCAACCAGTGATAAAACCGTTAATATTAATCCTGATTCAGTGATAGTAAAAAGTTCAGGAATGATATGAATTATCTGCTGAAAAAATTTTAAAGTGAGTAAAATAAATCCAAATGATAGTCCTATATAAACAGGAAAAAGTAGCCATCTTGATGCGTAAATGATTTTTTCTATCGACTTTTCCATGTTATTTATCCTTTTTTTAGGTGAATTTCTAAAATTTAATTGCCAAAAGTATTATTTTTGCTTAAAAAAGAAACAAAATTTAGATACTGTTTTATAATGTGATTTTGATAATTATCATTAGTACTAGATTGAGATATTTTCCAACATAAAAGTTTTTTGTTAAATACCATTCGTAATACGGATTTCGCGACTAAAGCTAGTTTATCATTAAGTGTAATTGGGGATCTTCATTTTCTTTCTTGGTCTTTATTTTTAATATTTTATTAACAATAAAAAAACATTCTAAGAAGACAATTGGCTTCATTACTAGCATATTGTTTTATCAATTCGTTATAATAAAACTAAATTGAATATAGCTAATGATAAATGGTATTTATTCTATTAAAATTTTTATATTAAATTAGTAATTGCTATATTATTTATTATATTAATCTATTAAATCTTATCTTGGTCATCATTAGAAATGATAGAATACATTAATTTATTTAATAATGAAATGATTTAATTGAAAATATAAGCAAAGATTTAAAAAAAATTTTAAAATTTATATAAATATTAGAGCTCATTAGATTAAATATTTATTGGTTGTGTTAATATTATATAAAGCACTGTTTGAAATTAGAGCAATCATATTTATTTTTGACTAAATATGCTAAAAATTAATATTTAATAGTGGTTAAAAAAAGACCATTAAGAGATGTTTTATCATAGACAATCAGCGCAAATAAAAACCATATTAATAAAGTTAAGCATGATTTAATTATCTATTTGAAAGATAAATTAATTGATTAATATAAAGCATGCAGATTAATATATTATAATAAATAAAAAACTCATCAATATTAAGAAATATAGTTTAGCATAATATATGAAATTTGATTTTCAGCTGGATCTTCTAATAATATGGTTAGGCGCTATCGACTAAAATATTAACATATTATTTACATTATGTTTTTATCGTAATCTCGAATTTAAAAGTAGAATTTGAGCTAGCAGATGAATTAATGTTTTTTTAGATGTCTATCAAATCTGACTATTATCAATCATCAATTTTCAATGAGACAGATCGCACAAATAAGCCAATCATAATAGCTATAAAAAATAATAAACATTAATATGTTTCTGTTTTGTTAAAATTGATAATTTTTATAGCTATCTGATTATAGGAGTGATTATGATTGTCGAATTTCTTGTTATTTGGCGCCGCTGGAACTTCCAACTATTAACGATTGCTTATTTACTGACAACTGGATTCTCCGCGAATGCAACAACCTGCAACTTAATGAATAAATTGACCAAACGACCGCTGTTAATGGAAGTCACACAACCCTATTCTGCTGATAATCCGATGGCCGGTGTACTTTATAAAATGGTTTTCTCTGCTGATGGTAAATACGATTACCATATTCTCAATAATGGCAAACAATACCACGGAAAATACCGTTATCGCCTGGTGGAGCCAAATATTGGTGTAATTGACGCCCAAGAAGAGTTTGAAGGTCAAGCTACCCACTATACCATCACCTTACTATGTGAAAATGAACATAGCGGCGTCTATTTTTATCAACAAAGTAAAGGTATTGGAGGGCAGAGAGTTAATATTGGCCGCTATTATATTGATAAATAGTGTTATTGAGAGCACTTTTCGCTGAGCCTAAGTTAAAGTATGTTACTTATAACAAAGGCTAGTGAAAACTACAAACTCAACACTGGTTGAAGTTTGGGTTATTGTTTAAATGTTAACGATTAACTTGCCAATAAGTAAATGCAGCCGTTAATCGTTGATTTTATTTTACTAATTCTCCTGATTTTTCTCGGTTTTTCTCAATAATAACCATCGTTTTATTGCTCTTATAGGGGCATATGGTGACATATTGGCGGACAGAAGGATCTGTTTCTTCCATCAGCGTGGACGATGCTTTATTAAGCGTTAAATTGGCCAGAATGGCGATCACTGTACCTATGGTGATGCCGCTATGGAGGAACATTTGCATCATGCTAGGAAAACCTTCAAATAATTGTGGTACCATGATAGGCATCAGGCCAAGAGCTAATGTTAGTGCTACTACCATTTCGTTATTATTATGTCGATAGGTAATATTGCTGAGCGTGCGAATTCCTGATACGGCGACCATACCAAACATTATGACGCCGGCTCCTCCTAATATCGGTTTAGGAATTGCTACCACCAATGCGGCCATTTTGGCAAACATACCCATTAGAATGAGAAGCACTCCCGAAACGGAGACAACGAAGCGGCTACGCACACCGGTAAGACCAATCAGACCAACATTTTGAGCAAACGCAGCATAGGGAAAAAGATTAAACAGCCCTCCTACCATAGTTGCAATACCACAGGCATTGAGACCGTTACGTAAAGTGGTAGCATCGGCCTTTTTGTCAAGCATATCGCCAATAATCATCATTGATGACATGGTTTCTATCATCACGACCACCATAACCATAGATAGTAGTGCGACCGGGACAATGTGAAATTCGGGCTTAGCTAGCCACATAATTTGGGGAAAATTAACCCAGGGTGTTGAATTGACGAAATGAAAATCAAGCGGCAGAAAGCAACTCCAGATAACCGTACCACCTATTAAACCAAGAAGCACAGCAATATTTTTGATCATTCCTGTCATAAAGTGATAGATATGAAGAATAATAATAAGTGTCAGAGCTGCCATGACAAGCGGTAGAATGCTCCCGCTATTACCACTAATAATCCAATTGCCTGCAACGGGCATTAGCGAAAGCCCAATCAATGTCACAATCGAACCCATGACAACTTTAGGGAAAAAACGTACAAGATGGTATATCCAGGGTGCGCATATCAGCGTGAATAATCCGGCGATAATTACGGCGCCGGAAATGCCGCTAATACCATACTGTTTACCGATTAGCATCATTGGAACCAGTGCGGCAAATGTGCAGCCTTGCACTAATGGTAAGCGACAGCCAATCCATGCCCCAAAACCGAACGATTGGGCAATAGTTGCTATTCCGCAGATAAACAGATCAGTACTAATTAATAGAATAATTTGCTCTACGGGTAAGCCGACAGCATTACCGATGACTAATGGAACGGCGACTGCGCCAGCATACATCACTAAAACATGTTGCAGTCCGTAAAGTATCATTTGCCCAATGGGAAGTATTTCGTTAACTGGGGCTGATTGGTGCTTGATGTATAAGAAATTAATACCAGAAAAGGTTACTAATTAACCTATGCCCTGATGAACCCATTTTTATTTTTTCTAAGTTTTGCCAGAATTATTTTTGAAGGTTGAGATAAAAAACAGAATAAAGGGTTAAGGAGCGATTAATTATTAATCAGTTTTGAACAAAAGATAGATCTACCCTATAGTGAGTTTTTATTGCCACCGCAAACGTGCCAATTCATCGTGACGAGCCATAAGCTCTTTAAGCCACGAGTTTCGCAATCTCCAAAAAAGAAGTATAAATTTAAAAACAAGAAAAAATCAGGGTGTTCATATTTTGTCGGGTTATCCATGTATTAAAGATATCTATAAAACATTCTTACAAGTAAGCAGTTTAAGATACTCTGGTTTAGCGTTATCAGAAGTAAGCCCATCGCCTTTATCTCATGACACTGTTAGCCGATGGCTAAAAAGTAGATGTTTTAGACCTAAAGACCTATGGCGATTAGTTGAACCTTCTATAGACAAAAAAAGCCCTTGCGTACTAATTGCCGATGATACATTGATTGCCAAAACACGTAGTAAAAAAATAGAGATGGTCCATTATCAATATTCAGGTAATGAACATGAGGTTATTGCTGGCATAGGTTTAGTTAATTTGCTTTGGCATGATCTGACGAAGGTTGAATCAATTCCTATCAATTATCGTATTTATGATAAAGATTCTGATGGAAAAATAAAAAACACGCACTTTTCCGAAATGCTCACTCTTGCTAAAAAAAGAGGGATCATGCCAGAAGCCGTAGTGATGGATGCTTGGTATTCTAGCCTGGATAACCTGAAATCAATTCGCTCTCATGGTTGGATCTGGGTAACCACGCTGAGGAAAAATAGGATTGTTAACCATAACAAACAACTGAACAAGTTAGACATCTCAGAAGAAGGAACGTCAATACACTTGCGAGGATATGGTTGGGTAACCGTTTTCAAATTTACAGCCAAAAACGGCCGTATTGATTACATAGTAACAAACAAAGAGAATCCCACCCGTCAATACGTCCAATCTATCATGGATGCCCGTTGGTCTGTTGAAGTTTATCATCGAGAAGTTAAACAAAACTATGGTATTGAACGCTGTCAGGCTCGCACGAGCCGAGCGCAAAGAAATCATATTTTTCTCGCTATTTCTGCGTGGTTTGAACAACATAAACGTCGTATATCTGAAAAAATAACCCTTTATCAACAAAATTGGGACGTAATCAAAAGTGCTATTACTGAGCAAATCCGTGTTTTATTAGCGTACCCAAATTAGTTTTGTGCGAAACTCGTGACATAATTTTATTGATAAACAAGATATTATTTGGGCTAAAAATATTGATAAAATTTTAAAAAATCAAGAAGTCGGTGATGTTGGTCAATATAATTTAGGTCAAAAAGCGGTATTTTGGTTGGCAACAATTTGCCTGTTTTTGCTTTTGATTAGAGGTATTATTAACCTGAGTTCGGGATAAGCATTATCAATTATACTTGAAGATACGTACCTGCAACAGGTATCTTTGGTTTAGATGGCATTAAACAATATGCAACCAGTCCGCCTAATAAATTCACTACAAAGTTAGCCGGAGAGCGATGTCGCGTATGCTCTATTTGACAAAGATTTTTTAACTCATCAAATACCGTTTCAATGACAGAACGATGACGCAAGATGGCTTTGTCGAAACAAGTCTGTTTAATAGGCTTCATTTTCTTCTTGATATTCGTTATAAGGCTAATTCCCATCGTTTTGAGTTGCTGTTTCAGTGAAGCCGATAAATACCCTTTATCTGCGTACAAACAACCAGAAAGATCCTTTGTCAGCTCAGGCAATGGTTTCCGATCATCGGTGTTTCCTGGTGTGAGTCGAAAACTGAGTATTTCCCCCAAATGATTGATAATTACATGAAGCTTGAAACCAAAGAACCAACCTGTTGAATTTTTTCCCCGTTCAGCTATCCCATTGAAGACTTTATGTCTGCGGATCCGTAAGTTATCACACACCGCTATCGGAGTAGAATCGGCAACCGATAGCCCCGTGCATTTTCCCTTAATTGACTCAAACAGTGCCGTTAACGCTAAGGCACTACGCGGAAGTAACTCTACACAGCGTGAATAGGATGGCAAGTTAGGAAATTCCTTCCGGAGATATAAGCGGACATAATAGAGATAAAATACCTTGAATTGCCTGAATCGGAGTTGATGAAACAACACAACCAGTGTCATCATTTCCGCCAACGAAAGCTGAGTAGACCGTCTACGACGCTTAGTACCGTTAGTCAGCAAATATTCATGCATTTTTGGCTCGAAGTCTTTGCAAAAATCATCCATCAGGCAATAAAGTTCAGTAAGATTTTCCATAATTGTTTAACAATGCTCTACTCTTTAACCAGACTGTTAGAGTATTTTAACAAAACAGGCTCATTCAACTATTTGAATATCAAGACTTTCTCTTTATTTCTTATCCCGAACTCAGGTTATTATTATTTGGCGTCCTTATTTTGCTGACTATTTTCCCATCCCAATTATTCGTTTGGCATTGCTGCTTCATTCTGTTGCGGCGATTGGTTTAATAATGACGATTATTATTCATGTTTATGCCGCTATATGGGTAAAAGGCTCTATTCGAGCAATGGTTGAAGGGTGGGTAACGCGGGCTTGGGCGAAAAAACATCACCCTCGTTGGTATCTTGAGATTGTTGAAAAAGAGAAGCCACAGCAAGAAAAGAGCAGCTAACAGCGTTTTTTTCGAGTAGTAATAACAGAGGCAGAATAATTATATTCTGCTTTTTTTATGTTATTTATCCGTTTATAGATCCCTGTTAGCTTTTGGTCTATTCTGAGATTTATTGGGCAATAATGGTAAAATAAATCATCAAAGAGAGCATATCTATGAGCATTAGGATTTTACCTAAACACGAGTTTCGCACAAAACTAATTTGGGTACGCTAATAAAACACGGATTTGCTCAGTAATAGCACTTTTGATTACGTCCCAATTTTGTTGATAAAGGGTTATTTTTTCAGATATACGACGTTTATGTTGTTCAAACCACGCATAAATAGCGAGAAAAATATGATTTCTTTGCGCTCGGCTCGTGCGAGCCTGACAGCGTTCAATACCACAGTTTTGTTTAACTTCTCGATGATAAACTTCAACAGACCAACGGGCATCCATGATAGATTTGAGGTATTGACGGGTGGGATTCTCTTTGTTTGTTACTATGTAATCAATACGGCCGTTTTTGGCTGTAAATTTGAAAACGGTTACCCAACCATATCCTCGCAAGTGTATTGACGTTCCTTCTTCTGAGATGTCTAACTTGTTCAGTTGTTTGTTATGCACGAGTTTCGCACCAATAAAAAAACGCTCTATTTTTAAGTTTAATTCAGCATAATATGTAAATAGATAAAACCTTATAAATTAAATATAACTTATTGTAAATTAAGTGAATTTATGCATTTCAGTAACTTGCAGATTAATCATTACTTTTAAGCCATTTCTAGAATTTTATAGGCCTGTGCGAAACTCGTGTTATGGTTAACAATCCTATTTTTCCTCAGCGTGGTTACCCAGATCCAACCATGAGAGCGAATTGATTTCAGGTTATCCAGGCTAGAATACCAAGCATCCATCACTACCGCTTCTGGCATGATCCCTCTTTTTTTAGCAAGAGTGAGCATTTCGGAAAAGTGCGTGTTTTTTGTTTTTCCATCAGAATCTTTATCATAAATACGATAATTGATAGGAATTGATTCAACCTTCGTCAGATCATGCCAAAGCAAATTAACTAAACCTATGCCAGCAATAACATCATGTTCATTACCTGAATATTGATAATGGACCATCTCTATTTTTTTATTACCACGAGTTTCGCACAGGCATATAAAGTTCTAGAAATGGCTTAAAAGCAATGGTTAATCTGCAAGTTACTAAAACACATAAATTTTATTAAATTACAATAATTTGTATTTAATTTATAAGGTTTTGTCTATTTATATATCATGCTGAATTAAACTTAAAAATAGCGCGTTTTTTTATTGGTGCGAAACTCGTGATTACGTGTTTTGGCAATCAATGTATCATCGGCAATTAGTACGCAAGGGCTTTTTTTGTCTATAGAAGGTTCAACTAATCGCCATAGGTCTTTAGGTCTAAAACATCTACTTTTTAGCCATCGGCTAACAGTGTCATGAGATAAAGGCGATGGGCTTACTTCTGATAACGCTAAACCAGAGTATCTTAAACTGCTTACTTGTAAGAATGTTTTATAGATATCTTTAATACATGGATAACCCGACAAAATATGAACACCCTGATTTTTTCTTGTTTTTAAATTTATACTTCTTTTTTGGAGATTGCGAAACTCGTGCTAAAGAAGAGATAGGTAAAAATGAACCAGCCAAAAAAGGCATCTGTCATATCCCGCCGGTTTTATTTCCAGATTTAAACAATCTATATCAATCCCGAGCTGAACGTTTCCAATCATTAGCGACGGCAGAAAATCCATTTAGTGAATATCTCATCTTTGCTTCCCATGTTACCCGCGCTCAGCAAAATGCGCTGTATGATAATCCTTTGATGATGGATATCACGGATATCCTGCAACAATCGATGATCGTCAATAAACCGCCATTAGATTGTAAAACTTTTATCCGCACTGACCATTGGCATAAATTATTTAATTGCTGAACTGGCTCCTGTGGTACCCGAAGAAGTAAAGCCCGCATTAGAAAACTTAACCAAAGTTTCTATACATGAGTTGGAGTTGATGGCAACAGCGTTACTCAATGGTGAATTTAGCCAAGTACCACCAGAACAAGCATTGTTTATTTGGGCTGCCCTTTCCTTGTTTTGGGCACAAATGGCCAGTCAAATCGCGGGTAAAGCTACCGCTGAATATGGTGAGCATCGTCAATTTTGTCCGTTATGTGGCAGTATTCCAGTTTCTAGTGTGGTGCAAATAGGGATAAATCAAGGGCTGCGTTATTTACATTGTAATTTATCACGAGTTTCGCACCAATAAAAAAACGCGCTATTTTTAAGTTTAATTCAGCATGATATATAAATAGACAAAACCTTATAAATTAAATACAAATTATTGTAATTTAATAAAATTTATGTGTTTTAGTAACTTGCAGATTAACCATTGCTTTTAAGCCATTTCTAGAACTTTATATGCCTGTGCGAAACTCGTGTTTATGTGAAACTGAATGGCATGTTGTGCGGGTAAAATGTAGTAATTGCGAACAAACAAAAGAATTAGATTATTGGTGCCTAGCTAGTGAATATGCGGCGGTTAAGGCTGGAAGTTGTGGTGATTGTGGCAGTTATTTAAAAATTCTCTATCAGGAGCGAGATGCCAAGGTTGACGCAGTTGCTGATGATCTGGCTTCCCTGATCCTGGATGCTAAATTGGAAGAAGAGGGATTTGCGCGTAGCAGTATTAATCCATTTTTATTTCCTTGCGAATAATTTAAGTTATCAATCGCTTATGTCCAAAGATGTTACTTCATTATATCGTCAGTTACCTGCCATCGATTATTTACTGAATGAAGCGCCGGTTTTATCGTTGATAGAAGGTTATGGTCGAACTCAAGTAACAAAGATATTACGCAATATGCAGCAGCATGCACGTGAACAAATAAAACAGCAGCAATGTTTACCTGTGTGGCAAAGTGACTGGATTGGTGCGCTTACTCATCAACTCCAACGGCAGGAGAATTGTGCCATACGGCCAGTTTTTAATTTAACCGGCACGGTGTTACATACTAATTTGGGGCGTGCGTTAATGGCAGAAGAAGCGATTGAAGCGGTTGCTCAAGTGATGCGTTATCCAGTGACCTTAGAATATACGCTTAATGACGCAGCGCGTGGACATCGTGATCGAATATTAGCTGATTTACTCTGTGAACTAACGGGTGCTGAAGATGCTTGTATTGTCAATAATAATGCTGCTGCAGTGTTATTAATGTTAGCAACTACCGCGGCCGGACGGCAGGTTATTGTATCGCGAGGAGAATTGGTCGAAATTGGCGGCGCATTTCGCCTGCCAGAGGTAATGAAACAGGCTGCCTGTCAGCTGGTAGAGGTAGGAACAACCAATCGAACTTATCTCCAAGATTATCAGCGTGCAATAAATGAAGAGACTAGTTTGTTAATGAAAGTCCATACCAGTAATTACAGTATCCTAGGTTTTACCGCCGAGGTTGAAGGCCATCAGTTAGCTCAGCTTGGTGCTAAATATAATATTGCTACTGAGATTGATTTAGGTAGTGGTGCGCTAATTGATATGAGCCAATATGGCTTACCGGCTGAGCCGATGCCACAACAATATCTGGCTCAAGGAATTGATCTGGTGTCAATTTCAGGCGATAAATTACTTGGTGGCCCGCAGGCGGGTATTATTCTAGGCAAAAAAAGTTGGATAGAGGCTATTCAACAACATCCGTTAAAACGCGCGTTACGAGCAGATAAAATGACGTTAGCCGCCCTGGAAGCTACATTAAGACTCTATCAGCATGGCGAAAAAGTGACAACTTCGTTACCCACCCTTAACTTTCTGGCACGACAGCAACAGGAAATTCGCCAGCTGGCGCAGCGGCTTATTGAACCGATAAAGCGCCATTATAGTGGTCAATTCAGGGTTAAAGATGAAGCCTGTTTTTCGCAGATTGGTAGTGGTTCACTACCCAATGAACGATTGCTAGTTGGGCAATAACATTTACGCCTAAAGATAATAAAAGTAATCAGTTGCTATCACTGGCTCGCCAATGGCGATAATTAGCTACTCCTGTTATTGGTAGGATTTCAGCTGGACGCTTATGGCTAGACTTACGCTGTCTAGATGATGAGGCTAAGTTATTACAGGTTTTATTAAAACACGAGTTTCGCACCAATAAAAAAACGCTCTATTTTTAAGTTTAATTCAGCATAATATATAAATAGAAAAAAGCTCATAAATTAAAAATAACTTATTGTAATTTAAGTAAATTTATACGTCTTAGCAAGTTACAGATTAATTATTGTTCTGAAGCCATTTCTAGAATTTTATATGCCCGTGCGAAACTCGTGTAAAACAATGATTTTTGCCACCTCCGGTCATGTTGACCATGGAAAAACTGCCTTGATTCAGGCAGTGACAGGGATCAATACGCTGCATTTACCGGAAGAAAAAAAACGCGGCATGACAATTGATCTTGGCTTTGCGTATTGGCCACAAGCAGATGGTCGCTTGATTGGTTTTATTGATGTTCCCGGTCATGAAAAATTTCTCGCTAATATGTTAGCTGGTATTGGCGGCATATCCCATATATTGCTAATTGTTGCTTGTGATGATGGCATTATGACTCAAACCAAAGAGCACTTGGCTATTTTGCGCCTCATCGGCCGCCCGCAAATAACGACCATATTAACTAAAGCTGATCGCGTTTCAGTTGAGCGGATCCAAACGGTACAAACCGAAATCTCACAATTATTGACAGAGTATGGCTGGCCTCAGTCACTCTGTTTTGTCACTTCTACCTTAACTGGAGAAGGCATTCCTTTATTACGATCACATTTGCAAATGTTACATGGTCAAGCTGGCCAGCATGCCAAACTTGGTCATCGATTTCGTTTGGCGATCGATCGGGTGTTTAATGTTAAAGGCACAGGTTTAGTCGTTACTGGAACGGCTTTGTCCGGCCAAGTCTCTGTTGGTGATACCCTATGGTTAACTGGAATAAATAAGCAAGTCAAAATTCGGCGATTGCATGCGCAAAACCAGCTGGTTTCACAGGCACAAGCCGGTGATCGGATCGCTTTAAATCTGACGGGTGATATTAGCAAAAAACAGATTTCTCGTGGTGATTGGTTGTTAAGTGAACAACCGGCGTTTGCGGTTAATAAAGTTCTGGTTGAAGTTGAAACGAATGAATGTTTAAAAAATTGGCAGCCGTTACATCTCTATCATGCCGCTAGTCATGTGACCGGACGTATCGCTTTATTAAACCAGCCACCCGATAAACCATTACTGGCTGAGTTGTCGTTGGATACTCCTTTATGGTTGGTAGATAATGATCGATTAATCTTGCGTGATATTAGTGCGCAGCGAACTTTGGCCGGTGCGCGAGTGGTTAAACTTCATTCGCCGCGCCGCGGTAAACGGCAAGCCGAATTCCTATCGTGGTTATCGCAGTTGGCTAATATCACTGGCGATAAGGAAAATTTGGCTTTTCAGTTGCCAACCGGCGAATTATCACTTAGGGATTATGGTTGGGCACGTCAACTTGCTCATTCTTCATTACAAGCGTTAGTTTCGCAATTTGATGTGCTGATAGTTAACGATATTGCATTTTCTCAAATTAATGTTCAGCAGGCTAAACAGCATTTGATGCAAATATTGGCCGATTATCATCAACATCATGCTGATCAACTAGGAGTGGGCCGTGCACGCTTAAAACGGATGGCATTACCTGGGTTGAATGATGAACTGGTGTTTAGCCTACTGCGTCAACTGGTTGATGAAAAAAAGCTGATGCAAACCAATGGTTGGCTCCATTTAGCTGAACATAGTTTGGTGTTTGACCAACAACAGGAGCAATTATGGCAAAAATTAGAACCCTGTTTTGTGGCAAACCAGCCTTGGTGGGTACGAGAATTGGCAGTAAAAATTCAACAAGATGATGCCATCATTCGCCATTTGTTGCGAAAAGCGGCAAACTTGGGTTTAATTACGGCGATTGTGCCGGATCGTTATTACCATAATCTACAAATTCAACAATTTGCTGCCATTATTCGACATTATAACCATCTAGAGGGAGCCATTACGGTGGCTAATTTTCGTGATGAGTTAGCAATAGGACGAAAATTAGCGGTTCAGATTTTGGAATTTTTTGATCGAAGCGGTTTTACCCGACGTAAATTTAACGCGCATATTTTAAGAGATCAGGGATTGTTTGAATAAATTATTTTTCGTTATTTTTAAGTTGATCGATTTGAGCAGCAGATAAAATTATTAAAATGTTAAGCATTTAGCATAATTTTTTATAGTCGCAATATATTCATTTTTCCTTTTATTGATTGAAATTTCTTGCTTTATGGAGTCAGCCATGAGAGCGATTGTTTTTACTGATCCTACCCTACCACTTAGCGATATACATTCACTTTATGAAATCGAGCTAGCAAAGCCCCAACCTCAGCCGCGTGATCTGTTGGTTAAAATTGCTGCTATTGCGGTCAATCCGGTGGATACAAAAATGCGCCAGCGTGAAACACCCAAAACACCAAGTATTTTAGGTTGGGATGCTTGTGGAGTGGTGGAGTCGGTAGGTAGTGAAGTTACGTTATTTAGACCAGGCGATTGGGTTTATTATGCCGGCTCTATCGATCGGCCAGGATGCTATGCCGAATATGGACTGGTGGATGAGCGGATTGCCGGGCATAAACCAACAGCGTTAACTGCCGTTCAGGCAGCAGCTTTGCCATTGACCTCAATTACTGCTTGGGAGCTGCTATTTGACCGACTAGCGGTTGCGGAGAATGGTGCTGCTGGTAAATCGATATTGATTATTGGTGCCGCCGGTGGTGTGGGTTCAATACTGATCCAATTAGCGCGTAAACTGACTAAGTTGCAAGTTTTCGCTACCGCTTCACGGCCGGAAACACAGCAATGGGTCAGTGAGTTAGGGGCGCATGCGGTTATTGATCATAAAAAACCGTTTAGCCAGCAGCTTGCTGCATTAGGCATTCAGCATGTCGACTATGTGGCTTCATTACCCACAGTGATGACTATTATCAGCAGGTATTAGATATTCTTATTCCCACAAGGAAAACTGGCATTAATCGACGATCCTAAAACCTTTGATATTATGCCAATGAAACGTAAAGCCCTTTCATTGCATTGGGAGTTTATGTTTACGCGTCCTGTTTTTCAGACTGAAGATATGATCAAACAACATCAATTATTGCAACGGGTGGCAGGATTAATTGATCAGGGGATATTAAAAACCACCATCAGTGAAGAAGTTGGTAAAATCAGTGCTGAAAATTTGCGATTTGCCCATCAAATGATAGAAAGTGGCAAAGTAAAGGGCAAGCTAGTATTGGCTGGTTTTTAATTTAATGATTAGGGTTTTGATCTAATTTTCGAGGTGCTTAATTTGCACTTCTTTTTATTATTCACGAGTTTCGCACCAATAAAAAAACGCTCTATTTTTAAGTTTAATTGAGCATAATATGTAAATAGATAAAACCTTATAAATTAAATATAACTTATTATAAATTAAGTAAATTTATGCATTTCAGTAACTTGCAGATTAATCATTACTTTTAAGCCATTTCTAGAATTTTATAGGCCTGTGCGAAACTCGTGTTATTGACTAATTGTATATGTTGGCGAAGGAAATAAGTGCCGGATGCGCTTTTGTATTACACAAAAGATAAATATTTTTCATTTCTCTATAGAACCTAAAAATAGCTATGAAATATTTAATAACAGGATGTGCCGGTTTTATTGGATTTACGTTATGTCAGCGTTTATTACAACATGGTCATGATGTTGTTGGGTTGGATAATCTTAATCATTACTATGATCCTGGTTTAAAAAAAGCCCGCCTTGAGCGCTTAACAATTTATTCGCAATTTCAGTTTTTGCGGCTGGATATTATTGAGTGGGAAAAGGTAATTGAAGTGATTACCTTAGGTAAATTTGATAGAGTGATCCATCTGGCAGCGCAAGTGGGTGTCCGCTACTCTTTAAAGGCTCCTTTCGCTTATGCAGATAGTAATTTAACCGGTTTTCTGTCGATATTGGAAGGTTGTTATTATGGTCAAATCCCTCATTTGATTTATGCTTCTTCCAGCTCGGTATATGGTACCAATAATCAATTTGCTTGTTCTACCAATATGTCCGTTGATCATCCCATCTCCCTCTATGCTGCCACCAAAAGAGCTAATGAGTTAATGGCGCATGCTTACTCTCATCTGTATAATTTGCCGACCACTGGGTTACGTTTTTTTACCGTTTATGGTCCTTGGGGTCGGCCAGATATGGCATTATTTAAATTTACTAAAGCTATTTTGGAGATGAAACCGATAGATGTATATAATAATGGCGATCTGAGCCGCGACTTTACTTTTGTTGAAGATATTGTTGAAGGAATATTATCGATTACTGATATTATTCCGCCAAAAAAGAGCGATAAATCTTTAACGGCTAGCAGTGATGCGCCTTATCGTATTTATAATATTGGTAATGGTCAGCCAATAAAATTATTGGATTTTATTTCTGCTCTCGAGCAGGCATTAGGACAAAAAGCCATTAAAAATATGCTGCCGATGCAAGCCAGTGATGTCCATACCACCTGGGCTGATACCAAAGATTTGTTTTCGTTAACCGGTTATCGGCCACAGATTTCGATTAAAGAAGGGGTAAAAGCGTTTGTTGACTGGTATCGGACTTATTATCACGTTTAGCCTGGATCCTAAATATTTGAGAGGTTAGTTTTGAAAATTGCTATTGCAGGAACAGGTTATGTTGGCCTGTCGAATGCGATGTTGTTAGCGCAACATCATGAGGTGGTTGCGTTAGATATTATTGCTGAAAAAGTAACAATGCTGAATAACCAGCAATCGCCGATAGTGGATAAAGAAATTGAAGCGTTCCTGACAGAAAAAAAATTGAACTTTAGGGCAACGACTGATAAACAACAGGCTTACCAGGGGGCAGATTATGTGATTGTTGCTACCCCGACTGATTATGATGCCAAAACTAATTATTTTAATACTTCTTCTGTAGAAGCAGTGATTGATGATGTAAACCACATTAATCCAGCCGCTACCATTGTTATTAAGTCAACCATCCCGGTGGGGTTTGTCGCCCGCTTGCAACAAGAGAAAGGGTATAAAAATATCATTTTTTCACCGGAGTTTTTACGTGAAGGCAGAGCGCTATATGACAATCTTTATCCTTCTCGTATTGTAGTGGGTGAACGTTCCGAACGTGCCAAGATTTTTGCCGATTTATTATTAGAAGGCGCACTGAAAAAAGATGTCGCGGTGCTATTTACTGATGCCACCGAAGCGGAAGCGATAAAATTATTTGCCAATACTTATCTGGCGATGCGAGTGGCCTATTTTAATGAGTTAGATACTTACGCTCATAGCCGCGGATTGGATAGTCGTCAGATTATTGAGGGTGTTTCACTTGATCCGCGGATTGGTAGCCACTATAACAACCCCTCTTTTGGTTATGGTGGCTATTGCTTACCAAAAGATACCAAGCAGCTACTGGCTAATTATGATGATGTACCAAACAATTTGATTAATGCGATCGTAGAATCGAATCGAACGCGTAAAGATTACATTGCTGAAAGGATTATTAGTCAAAATCCGCAAAAAGTAGGCGTTTACCGGTTAGTGATGAAAGCTGGCTCGGATAATTTCCGCGCATCGGCCGTACAAGGTGTGATGAAACGGATCAAAGCAAGGGGAATTGAAGTAGTGGTTTGTGAGCCGGTTTTACAACAAAGTGAGTTCTTTCACTCCAAAGTAATTACCGATTTGGCCGATTTCAAAGCCCAGTGCGATATTATCTTGGCCAATCGATTGGTGCCGGAACTGGAAGATGTAAAACAGAAAGTTTATAGCCGCGATCTATTTGGTCACGATTGATAATTAGCCATATTTTGACGCCAATCGCAGCTTAAGATTGGCGCTTTGATTATTGCTGATTTGCCTATTTTTATCACTGGCGAGTTGCCATAGCTGCGAGTGGTGGCAGCTTTTTATAGTCTCCCTGATAATCAAAAAGCGACATTTACCGTTAGTGTATCGCTATAGTTACCGGATTGATTAGGGGTAGCTTGGCCTGTTAGCACTTTCGCTACATAATTGTAGGTACGGGTCAACTGATCGCCACTAATGGTGGTGGAGTTGGCACTAGACCACAATTCGCTACCACTCGATCCCCAACGAGTATTGGTTGTACCTTGGTAAATATCATAGCTGATCAAGCCACTGCCCTTTTTCATATTACGCACATTGCTAACTGCATTGGTACCATTGTTGATCCCCACATTGTAGAGACTGCCTTTAGTGCAAGTAATAGAAATAGTTTGCGACACATATAGCGCGGCAAATCATTTGATACCGAAAGGCAAAATATTTGATACGCTCAAAAAACACACAAAGGAAAGTTATTTGATACTAACTGCGGTATCGAGGTAAATATTTTACTTCTCCTAAAAACATCATGAACTTGGTTTTAACGTTTCCGGCTTAGGATAACCTGAGTTCGGGATAAGCGTTAGTTATGAGAAAATAAAAATAGCTCATTTATCAATAAAAACCTTTTAAAATCAATAAAATGATAAAAAAAGGAATATTTTTAGTTGGTTGTAGGTTAAAAAATAAGCTATTTTCTCTGCTAAAATCATGAAAAAAGCCAAAATTTAGCACTGTTTTATGTAATAATTTTAATTTAAGTAATTGAATATATAATGAAAAAATTTATATTCCTTATCCCGAACTCAGGTTAGGATAAGGTTGCACTTTAAATAATTTTGTATTGAGGCGCTTCTTCGCGCGTTTGTTCAAAAAGCGGATATATAGCTAAGCGACATTATTTTGATAACAGCCAGCTATACTTTTTTGCCATATATCGGGGCATCAGCTGTTATCATTTTTAAGTCGGTTGGCTATATCGGAACTGCTGGAAGCCATGAACGGTTGCACGCGCTATATTGGCCCTCAGGTATTCTCCTCGCTTGCCGCCTCGCGTGATCGCGGTGCGAGCTATTTCGTGATACCACTCACCATCAAGCTCATAGAATCGCGAGTAATGGCTGCCGATATATTCAAAATTACTGGCCTGATACACCACGCCACAACGTCCACAGCGCTCATCTGCAAAGGATTGTACCCATTGCACCTGAGGATAAAGTAACCTGATAGTTTTCAGTGCATAGCTGATCGCTCGTGACTCTGAATTTTTAGGCATGTCATCATGCAGCCACAAGCGGTTAAGCTCCATATACTCACGATTCCCCGTGCCGGCGACCACTTTTGCACCGCTGTTAGGATTCAGGGCGTACCCCCACTGCATTACGCCAACCAGTGCCCTACCTGAGAATACCCCAAGATGTAGCCAGGAATTATTAACGAATCGCCGGCTATAATGCCGACTTGTTACAATAACGCGGGCCAGCCAGCAGGCAATGGTTTCTACCCTCAGCTCGTGTGAGCCGTATCCGACAATCTGCTCGTTATCGAAAATCGGTTTGGGTGGCGTGAGGATACGGGACGTATTGATGTGCTTCATTACTGGTCTCCGTTTGGCGTTCGGAGACGCTGGGTGAGGGACTGCTCATCCTCATTTCATTAAATGCCTTACAACGCGGACACTTGATCTGGATGTAAATCGCGTTTGCTTTTGCCAGCAACCGGTGACAACCACAGCAACGTATCTCTTGTAACATCTTCTGATATCCCTATTTAATTAAAAAATATCATGTTACACGTTAAGTATTGTGAATGTAGTTAAGCCACTGTAATTGATCTGTTTTGACGATCGATAACGCTTTATTGATCGTCTATATCGCTGATGTTTTATGTTATCCGACAAGAGTTCAGTAGTGAGATTTTGCTGTACATAAAACACCCCAAAATGGATTAAAATTTAATCAAAACCTCGATTTTAGCCCTAAATCGGCATTTTGGCTAAAATTTGAACGGTAAATGCAGTGTTTTTTGCCATGCATTTTCCTCATCAAGCCATCATTTAGGCTTATTTTGGCAGGAAACAGGCGAAATCCTTTTTTGCAAAAAACCTTGGTTTAATTGAATAAGTTCGCTTATATCATGTTTCTTCATTTCACCTTGTAAAGCGGGTGAGAAAATCAACCGTTTTTTGCCCAGCTGTTCAGCTAATAAGCGGGCTTCTCTTACTAACAGTTCGTGGTATTGTTTTAGTTTTATATTGTATTCTGCATGTACTTCAACGGTGTTGAGTGTTAAAAGAATTTGTCCTGCTTGTACTTTTTCACCATTATTAACGGATAGTTGTTCAATGATCCCGCCGTATTGATGTTGAATAGTTTTATGATTGCCTGCCACAATCACATTACCTGATACAGGAACCCCTTTATCTAAAGGAGCCAGTGCAGACCATAATAAAAAACCACCAAATCCAATAGTCACTAATGACCAGCCTAAGTATACAGCTCGTTTTTCATTACTGATTAATTTGTCTGTTAAGATAGGAGATGATTTGTGATATTTACCTTGTGCTAACATATTTTTTTCCATTTATTGCTATTATTTTTACAGACTGAAATATTGAAGGATCACGTTGTTAGTTGTGACGTTTTATGTTCATTTAATAATGTTTGTGGTGTTCCAAAACGTGGTGACATTCCGGCTTGTAAAATTAGCACATGCTCTACATATCTGAGCAGAAAAGGGCGATGGGTAATTATAATAAGGGTGCAATGTTGTTTTTTAAGTTCTTCAATCGCAAGGCACAGGGCTTTATCTCCTTCGCTATCAAGATTAGAGTTAGGTTCATCGAGAATAATTAAACGGGGAAGGCCATAAATAGCTCGCGCCAAAGCTAATCGCTGTTTTTGTCCGCCAGATAAGCCACGGCCGTATTCGCCTAATTGAGTGTCATATCCATTAGGTAAAGTGAGAATTAAGTCATGCACTCGAGCAATTTTGGCGGCAGTAATTACTTTGTCTACGTCAATTTCAGCAAAACGAGCAATATTTTCTGCGATTGTACCATCGAATAATTGTATATCTTGCGGTAGATAACCAATGTGAGGCCCTAAAATTTCTCTATCCATTTGGTGAATATTTGCACCATCCAACCGGATGTATCCTAAAGTAGGAGGAAGCGCGCCGACAAGTATCCGAGCTAATGTCGATTTCCCAGCACCAGATGCACCAATAATAGCCAATGTTTGGCCGGCAGAGAGTGAAAATTGGATATCAAATAACAGCGGTGGATATTCAGGATCACGGCGGTAGAGAACATTTTCAACGCTTAATTCGCCAGTTGGCGCAGGTAAAGTCATCACTTGTTTACGGGGAGGATGCTGTTTGAATAACTGATCTAAGCGTAAATAAGCCTGTTTGGCATTATTATATTGTTTGCTAACAGCAATAAGTTGGTCGATCGGGCTGAGTACACGTCCCATCAGAATAGAACTGGCGATCATCATACCTGCGGTCAATTCATTATTAGTGACTAACCAGGCCCCCATGCCTAATACCAGAGATTGCAGCATCAAACGTGAGGTTTTTGACCATGCGCTGGTGGCTGAAGTTCTTTCGCTGGCTAAATTCTGTTGGGATAAAAAAGCGTGATGGTAGCTTAACCAGCCGCGACGTATATTACCTAACATACCCATTGCCTCGATTACATCTGTATTACGCAAGTGGATAGAGGCCTGATTAATAGCTTTCCGAGCCATTAGATTGGCTTGCGCTAGTGGTTTATGAGTATAACGTTGATTCAGCCAGGCAAGTAGGGAAATAAAAGTTGCGCCACCTAAGGCTAGATAGCCTAACCATGGATGGAGTAAAAACACCACACAGAGGAAAAAGAGAAACCAAGGCGCATCAAATAAAGCAAATAGAGCGTTCCCTGTTACGAATTGGCGTAGTGTTGTGAGATCACTTAACGCTTGGCTGGCTTGTGAATCATTATATTTTAAGCTTTGCTGATAAGCTGCATTGAATACCGATTGATTAACTGATAGGTCTAGGCCTGTGCTAATACGTATAACAATCAGATTACGCACCCATTCGAGTACGCCAATAAATAAATAAATGCAAATAACAAGTAGTGTCAACATTAATAACGTCATTTTATTATTTGACGCCAAGACACGATCATAAACTTGTAACATATAAATGGAGGGGGCTAGCATCAGTATATTAATGATAGCGGTAAATATGCCAATACTATAAAACGCTTTTTTATATGTTTTTATTTCATTAATTAATATATTGCTATTTTTAGTTTTTGAATTATCTGTCATGCTATTCCCATTTTTATTTTTATAAGATTCAATCCTAATATTCATTATGTAAATAATTAAAATATTGGAAAATGTTTTTCATTTTCCAATCCGGTTAAAATTAATATGACAATTTTAAAATTAGTAAACGACGTTGTTTTTATTAGGTTATATTATCTATTCCTATGGATAAATAGCGTTTTCATAATCAATCGTTCCATTATCACTCCCTATATTTTGATTATTTTCAACCTGATAATCAGCATAGCCCATATCCGAATGTTGTCTATGATAAATATTATTTTCATTATGTTTATTATTGGATAATGGTTGATAGGAAGGGTTATGGCTGAAGGGCTTGTTCTTATAAAGAATGTCAGTAGTAATCTTATTGTCAGGGCTTTTATTAACTGACTGATGGTCATTTGTTGTTAAATGAATTTTTTTATGGTCGGTATATCCGTGATTTGTATTGCCAATGTCACCATAACCTTGTTCGAACACTATTACCTCTTCAATAATATCAACTTGTGGAGAATAAGAGGCGAGAAAATCCTTGAAACTGTAGTTATAATCAATGGAAAAGAAAATATGACCTTGAAAATTATGGTGATCATTAGATAACATGCCAATGTCAGTGCCATTATAAAATATTTTTACTTTAGTAGAATATTTATAACTATCAGAAATTCTTACTATATCATTATTTTCATTTCTTGGAATTTGATAATCATTTGGATCGTATTTAAGTTGAAAAAGAGAACCCTCTGGATATTTGTCAAAGTTTATTAAGCCAATATTAAGATGGTTATTTGAGTGATCTTTTTTTTCGTATCGGTGGGCAAAAATGGAATCGATAAGTCTATATTCATCGGGTATGTCAGTATATTCAGTACCCTCTTTGTCACAAACTGCAAGTTTATAGGCGTCGTCTTTTTTTATTAATTTTAGATATGTTATTTCTTTTGGTAATTGATAACGAATATTTTTGCCATGATCATGAATAAATAACTCACTACCATCAATAATATTATTATTTTGGTCGGTTATTTCTTCAGTAATATAAAATCCGGTGGTCTTGAAATTATAAATTACTTTATCATCTTTATAAATCACCGCTTCGTATACATCATCATCTATGCTTGAACTTCCTTTATTGTCTAATAATTCACCCTTTTTAATCGTGTACGGCGGTTGTTCTTGTGAAGTTGCATATTGGGCTAATGGGGAATCTTTATGATTGTATATTTTGGTACCGTTGAGTTGTGATGATGGCAGATCTTTTTGCTGAATATGATTGATACTAGGGCTTAGTAACTCATTTTTATGTAAATGTGGCTGATCAAAATATGGGTCTTTAAGAACTTCTCTACCATCTATCAAAGAAGCTTTATATTGTTGCTCCTCTTTTTCAACAGCCAGATAAACCTTGCCACCATAGCTTGTATGCAGATTATGAAGCGCATTGGAAAAAACAAAGGATTTTTGCTGTTGGCCATCAATTTGTTTGAAGAAACCGGTTTCGCTAAGTAATTCGCTAACTTTTTCTTCTCCATCATATAAAGATAATGCACTGACCATACCCTTACCGAGTTTTTTTACATTGAAAATAGTACCTAAAGGTTTATTGGCCAAGTTCATATTAGTTAACGCATTAGGATTAATTTCTGTTAATTGAGTAATTATTTCATTTACTCTTTCTTCAGTTATTTTTCCCTCAAAAGTTTTTTGATCGTATTTTGAGTTTATAATTTTGAGTTTATGTTGATATTCATAACTATCGGTAAAATATTTAGTGCCATCTTCATTGGTAAACACTAATTTAATTTCATTGTTATTATTTTCAATTAATTTTAAATAGTGATAATCACCAGTTATTTTAATATCGAAATAATCTCTAGATGCTGCATTATAGCAACGAATATAATTACCATAACCTGTGTATTCTACAGTAGCAAATTTACCAACAAATTCTTTTGTTTCTAAACTTTTTATATCAGCGGTATAATAATTTACATTTTTAATTTCACCATCTATTATTTCTTTTTTGCTAGCAATAAATTCACCTTTAGTCACTTCTAAAGCATTTATTTTTTGCATGGCATTATCGCTATTATTTTCATTAAGCCAATTTTTAAAATTATCATTTTCATTTTTAATTAGCTCTAAATATTTTTCTGGATTTTCATTATGTAAAAGATTTTTTAATAATTCAGGTTTTTTTGCTTTTAAATACATAGTAAGAGCAAGACCTACTTTATAAACCTTGGCATTTTCATGAAAGTCATTTGAATATTTTAATTTTAAGAACTCAGATATATTTTTTGATTTTATTTCATCTTCAGTTAGATCAATGCTATTTGCTTGGGCATTAAATTTATTATCGGGAAAATATTCAATATAATCAGCTATGCCCTCTTTTAATATGCTAGGTAAGTGAGCTTCATTAGCTATATTTATATTAGTTAAATAATGGCTAAACTCATGTTTAAGATTAAAAACATTGCCCTGTTGATATACATATATAGTCGGTGGATTTCCTGAGTGAAATTTACCACCTTCGGTTCCTAAACCTTTTTCTTTACCATAATGTTGGTAATCTTCGTTATTATCGAATATATATATTTCAAGTGGCTTTTCGCTTGATTTAATATTTTTTAAATCAGCAAAAGTTTTAAAATCATTTACCGCCTGTTGGATTTCTTCAATTATTTTATTTTGTTTTTTGGGGGAGAGATTTCTATAATTAAGAATAACTTTTATTTTTTCTGTTATGGTTATTTCTTGTTTTGAGGTTTTGGTGTTGAAATAATAATCAAATGTATCCTGTTGTTTTATTTTATGATCCACAAATTATCTCCAATATTATTAACAATATCCATTTAAACAATAACATTTGTTAAATTACATTTTTTTTAAGGTTATTGCAAGTTTATTTTAATGTTTATAATATGAATATTATTTAAAAAAAATGGTATTTTTAGAACAATAAATAGGGTATATTTTTATAGAAGAGTTAATATTGATATAATATTTCGCTTTTTATCAACATTTTTGGTTATTTATTATTTTTATGAATATTTAACGGAGTGAATCAGTTGAAAATGAATAAATATCAAAACGATGATCTTTAGTTTTGATCGTCGCTTGTGGAGAGATTGCTGCTAGGGGGGATGCATAATTGGGTCGTTTCACCACAACTCGGCGTTTAGCTATTGTCATTGCCGGAATTAAAAGGCTGTCAGCATCGTCATCATTACCAACAAGCGATTGAAAAACGCGCATTTCTTTTTTTACTAAGGCACTCTTTTGTCGATGGGGATACATCGGATCGAGATAAACTACATCTGGTGCGTGTGACAGCGTTGTCAATGCATCGATGCTTGAAGCGTGTATCAATGTCATTCTCTGTCTTAACCAGCCTCCTATTTCAGCGTCAGCGTAACCCCGTTGTAATCCGTCATCAAGAAGTGCCGCAACTATGGCATGACGTTCATACAGCCGGACTTCACAGCCTAGTGCAGCAAGGATAAAAGCATCTCTGCCAAGACCGGCAGTAGCATCAACAATCGTCGGTAAATAGGATTTTCTGATGCCAACTGCTTTGGCAATAGCTTCATTTCGACCACCACCAAATTTACGTCGGTGTCTCATTGCCCCTGAAACAAAATCAACATAAATGCCACCTAATTTAGGTTCGTCTAATTTTTTTAATTGTAAATACTGGGGTGTTAGCACTAATGCCATTAATGCAGCAGGCTTGTGTTTAAGTTGCCATTTGTCAGCAATCAGCGATAAGGCGCTTTGAGAAGCGCCAGGTTCACAAATTAATTGAATATCAATTGCCATTTATACATTAATACCATAACTTTGTAACATTGCATCCAGCTTAGGTTTTCGTCCGCGGAAACGTTCAAACAGTACCATCGGTTCCTCTGAACCACCACGACTTAAAATATTATCAAGAAATGATAACCCAGTACTGCGATTAAAAATACCTTCCTCGGTAAATCGTGAAAATGCATCGGCAGCTAAAACGTCGGCCCATAAATAACTATAGTAACCGGCACCATAACCACCGGCAAAAATATGGCTAAATGCATGAGGGAAACGGCCCCACTCGGGTGACGGCACTACAGCAACCTGTTGTTTAACCGATCGTAAGGTTGATAAAATTTGGCCGCCTTTTTGCGGAGAATACTCAGTATGTAAGCGAAAATCAAACAAACCGAATTCTAATTGACGAAGAATAAACATTGCGGCCTGATAATTTTTGGCTGCTAACATATTATCTAACATTGATTTTGGTAACGGTTCACCTGTTTCATAATGACCTGAAATGAAGGTAAGTGCTTCAGGTTGCCAACACCAATTTTCCATAAATTGACTGGGTAGTTCGACCGCATCCCAAGGCACCCCTTTAATACCAGCTACATCCGCTACATCAATTTGGGTTAACATATGCTGTAAACCATGGCCAAACTCATGAAATAAGGTAATAACTTCATCATGGGTAAACAGCGCGGGTTTATCACCAACAGGTTGGTTAAAATTACAGGTTAGGTAAGCCACAGGTTTTTGGTAGCTGCCATTGATATGCTTTAATCTCCCCGCACAATCATTCATCCAAGCACCGCCACGTTTATGTTCTCGGGCATAGAGATCTAAATAGAAGCTGCCGCATAAATCACCACGTTCATTATATAATTCGAAGAAACGTACATCGGGATGCCATATCTCCACATCATGACGCTCTTTTGCTGTCAAACCATAAATTCTGTTAATGACTTCGAACAGACCGTTGATAACCCGTTGTTCTGGAAAGTAAGCACGTAGTTGTTCATTATCAATTGAAAATTTATGCTGTTTTTGTTTTTCACTATAGTAACCCAGATCCCAGGGCTCAAGTTTCTCAATTCCGTAGTGATCCTTAGCAAACTGGGTCAATTCCGCAAGCTCTTTTTCACCTTGATGGTAGGCTCGTTGCGCAAGATCAGTAAGAAAATCCAGAACCTGTTTGGGTGATTCGGCCATTTTAGTGGCTAAAGATTTTTCAGCAAAATTATTAAAACCAAGTAATTGTGCTAATTCGTAACGTAAGACTAAAATTTCATCCATAATGTCACTATTATCCCATTTACCAGCGTTTGGTCCCTGATCAGAAGCACGGGTATTATAGGCGTGATGCATTTCTTGGCGTAGTTGACGATTATCAGCATAAGTCATAATTGGCAGATAGCTTGGCATATCGAACGTGAATAACCAGCCTTCTTCTCCTTTAGATTTAGCTAATGCTTTTGCTGCTAAAAGAGCACTTTCCGGTATGCCAGTTAACTGATCACTATTTTTAATCAGTTTCGTCCAACCCGTCGTTGCATCTAACACATTATTGCTAAACTTAGTTTTTAATTCGGCAATTCGAATAGCAATTTCACCATAACGTTTCTTTTTTTCTGCTGGTAAACCAATTCCGGATAATTCAAAATCACGTAACGTATTTTCAATTGATTTACGTTGTGCTTGATTGAGGGTATCAAATTCAGCACTATTTTTTAACGATTTATAAGCTTGGTAAAGACCGGTATGTTGCCCCATCCAGGTACTAAATTCTGATAGCATAGGTAAACAGGTATCATATACTTGTCGTAATTCGGTGCTATTTTTTACTGCATTGAGATGACCTACGGGTGACCAGGCTCGAGAGAGTTTGTTGTTAGCTTCTTCTAATGGTTGACATAAATTGTGCCAGTTAAAGGTGCTATTTTCTTTAAATATGGTCTCAATTGTCTGCCGATAGTTGTCTAATACGGTTTTTATCGCAGGGAGAACATCTTGCGGTGTAATGGTTGAAAAATGAGGTAACACAGATTTCGTTAGTAAAGGATTTGTCATAATAAAAACATCCTGTGATTAATTATACTACTTGATAGGTACAATTAAATATTAAATAAGAGATGTGATTAAGATATGGCTACAAACGGCTGAGTTCAATATGAAGACAAATATTTTATCTTTTTTTTTACCAGATTGTTTAAATAGCTAGGTTTAGAATTTCTGAAACACGAGTTTCGCACAGGCATATAAAGTTCTAGAAATGGCTTAAAAGCAATGGTTAATCTGCAAGTTACTAAAACACATAAATTTTATTAAATTACAATAATTTGTATTTAATTTATAAGGTTTTGTCTATTTATATATCATGCTGAATTAAACTTAAAAATAGCGCGTTTTTTTATTGGTGCGAAACTCGTGTGAAAATAAGATTATAATGATTGCTAATTTTTCCATGGAAGATCATCGTCCCCGGTGGGGTGGCTGGACTTCAAATCCAGATGGGGCCGCCAGCGGTCCTTGGCAGGTTCGACTCCTGTGGTCGACTATAACGATGTATTAACTCTGAATGGTTCAGGTAGTTATTTCCGTTAACAATTTAATGTGGTGGTCAGTTTTAGTTGGTCATAAAACACTAAATAAATTGGAAAATGTGAAACCCCGCACGAAAATAAACCAATAAAGAAGATAACGTATTAAAACCATTAGTTATGGTAGGTTAATGATATGTATGCATATTTTTAAAAATACTGACGATATCTGCCATTTTGTCCCAGGTTACTGATCGCGTTTGAAATGGGTAATAAAAATGAAAATTCTTAATTCTTAGAGGTTGTAACGCGACAACCTAAAAACCACTAATATCTAACACTTCACTGCGCAAGCAAGGTTTGAAGGAGCTTGATATCGTCGGTTGACTGGGCAAATAAAAAAGAAGCGTTGAAATACCAGATTGTCTCGATTTTCTGACCATTACCGTACTTGTGACGTTATAAGTTCACTTAACTGAGCATATATCTGATTGATAGCAGTTTTTGCTGCTGAGCAAAAGTAATAACCAGCTGCTGCTTACTATCAATAAAACTCTACTAAGGCAGTGGAATTACCCTTTCTCACAACATACAAGGAAAAATATACCATGAAACAATGGCTTGTGACTAAGTGGGAAAATGCATTTTATTTATCCGATAAATCATCTGATAACGCTGAAATTTCCAATACACTTTTTTCAATAAAATTAACAGGTGAACTTAATCGTGACATTTTTATGTTGGCTCTGTCCCATGCACTAAAGCAACCAAGTTTTTAGTGGACGTTTTTATGGCAAAACGAATTAAAAAAATGCCATGTTGAGGTACCGACACAAGGTGAATATTATGATTTTTCACAACACGATTCACCGCAGCAGTCTGGCCAAGATAATCTTAATGCCCTTTACCAACATCGATTGATCCCTGGTGTGACACCATTATTTAAATGGTGCTTATGCTATCTGGGTAAAAACGATCAGCAGATGGAGCATGTATTAAATTTTGTTATTCATCATCTAATTATTGACGGCACCTCATTTCGTCAGTTTATGTTTAATGTCCAGCGCTTTTATCAATTATTAATAGAGTCTCAACCATTACCGCAATGGGCATCGCCAGAATGTTATTTCATCAATCAACAGCCAGAAAACAGTTTAACTCAATCAGAATTGGCGCTGGCGGAACAACGTGCACAAGATTTAATTGGGCAACCGTGTCAATTAATGCTACCTCGCAGTTCGTATAAGAATGAAAAGGTAGAAAGTAAAATGTTATCGTTACCTGAAACTCTTGTTAAAAGTATCCAGGTTTTAGCGGATAAGTATAATGCAACCCGGCATATTATTTTACAGGCAATATTTGTTGGCTTACTTCACCGTTTATCGAGTCAAAATGATATTTTCATGCTCTCGCCAGTGAGTATGCGCCCGATCTCTCGCGGCGAAGAAGGCGGATGTTGGGTCAACACTGTCATTTTAGGTCACCATTTTACCGCAGATTTGAGTTGGTCTAACTTATTTGAACAAATCATTTTGCAACGTAAACGCTGGAAAGCGGCAAAACATATCCCTCACGAGTTTCGCACAGGCATATAAAGTTCTAGAAATGGCTTAAAAGCAATGGTTAATCTGTAAGTTACTAAAACACATAAATTTTATTAAATTACAATAATTTGTATTTAATTTATAAGGTTTTGTCTATTTATATATCATGCTGAATTAAACTTAAAAATAGCGCGTTTTTTTATTGGTGCGAAACTCGTGTCCCTTTGGCAAATATCATTAATGCGTTGCGTAAACAGAAAAAAGAACATTCATTAGAAAGGTTCAATCTGATGTTTGCTGAAACGGTGGCATTAAACCACAGCTATCGTTTCAGTGATGGCGTCACCGTCTGCGAAAATTATGAATTTATCGAAAGTAGTAATGACCTACAACTACTGTATTGCCAGGCAGAAAATGGTGAAATCCATTTACGTTTAAATATCGCGCCAACCATTAATCAGGATGGGCTATTTAACGCTTTTATGGTGCAATATCAAACAGCGTTAGAGACAGTGTTGGTAAATTCTGATCAGCGTATCATCGATTTACCGCTGCTTACACCGGCTATGATAGCGAAGATAGATCAACGTAATGCTACCGCCGTCGCTTGGCCTGACCATACTTTGGCACAACAATTCTATACTCATGTGTTAGAACAACCTGACCATATTGCGCTTATTGATGATGTGACCGGTCAACAGTGGAGTTATGGCCAACTTCACCAGATTGCAACCCATATCGCTAATCATTTAAATGCCATGTTTACTGATCCGCGTCAAATGATTGTCATGTTGCATATTGAACCTCTGGCGCAGTTGGTGATTGCTATTTTGGCGGTACAGTATGCAGGAATGATTTATTACTGTATTGATCGTAGTGCACCTGAGGAGCGTAAAGCAGTGATGAAGGGGGTGGTACAGCCCGATTTACTGTTAGTCGATCAACCCCAAATGTTTGCTCTGGCATTACCGCAATTAGAGATATCACTTCTGCTGGAGGAGGCTCAAACGTCTTTGTTTGATGCCATATCTCCCTTGAGCCAGAGGCCAAATGGGTCGGTTGAAGATCTGAGTCACCTAATTTTTACCTCCGGTACCACAGGCACCCCCAAAGGTGTGGCATTATCTCATCAGTCAGTGATGAGTACCTTATATCAGCCTCGACACCTGCCAGTCTCACAGCGTGTTCTCTATTCTGCGAATGAAACTTTTGATTGTGCAACGCTGCAGTTGTGGTCAGCTTGGATCCATGGTGCGACGGTCATTACCCCAGAAAGAAAAGCCATTGCTGATCCACAGCGAATGCAGAAGCTGATTGAGAATTATCAACCAGATAATATTTTCTTAGCGACGGGATTATTTGATAGCTACATGCAGTCTGTTAAGGCCGCGCTTTTTTCAACGGTTGATACGGTGATTTTTGGGGGGATGTTGTTAACCCTACAGCGGTGCGTGCTGCCCAGCAGGCTGGGGTCAAAAATTTGTTTAATATCTATGGTCCGGCGGAAACGTGTGTTTACAGTTTTGCTTATGCGGTACGTCGCCAAATCAACGGCCCGGTTCCTCTTGGCTGGGTTTCCAACAACATGCAGGTCTATATTCTTGATTCGCAGCAGCAACATGTTTCTGATGGCGGCATTGGTGAACTCTATTTTGTCGGTCAGGGATTAGCGCGTGGTTACCATCATCGGCCAGATTTAGATGAAAACGCATTTGTTGAAATTACCCTTCCCGGTTCTAAGAAAGAAAAGGTTAGAGCTTATCGCAGTGGTGATTACGGTTTTTGGAGTGAAGAGGGATTGATTTTTGTCGGACGGCGTGATGATCAGGTCAAAATCAGGGGCTGTCGTGTTGAATTAAAAGAGGTGCGCCTGGCACTGGAAGCTGTATCGGGTGTCATTCTTGGGGGGGCATAGCGCCTGGAGAAGCCGGTCATCGGGAACTACATGGTTTTTATATTAGTAATAATCCGTTGGATAGCAGCCAAGTGCGTAAAGAGCTAGCTGATAAATTCACGAGTTTCGCACAAAACTAATTTGGGTACGCTAATAAAACACGGATTTGCTCAGTAATAGCACTTTTGATTACGTCCCAATTTTGTTGATAAAGGGTTATTTTTTCAGATATACGACGTTTATGTTGTTCAAACCACGCAGAAATAGCGAGAAAAATATGATTTCTTTGCGCTCGGCTCGTGCGAGCCTGACAGCGTTCAATACCACAGTTTTGTTTAACTTCTCGATGATAAACTTCAACAGACCAATGGGCATCCATGATAGATTTGACGTATTGACGGGTGGGATTCTCTTTGTTTGTTACTATGTAATCAATACGGCCGTTTTTGGCTGTAAATTTGAAAACGGTTACCCAACCATATCCTCGCAAGTGTATTGACGTTCCTTCTTCTGAGATGTCTAACTTGTTCAGTTGTTTGTTATGGTTAACAATCCTATTTTTCCTCAGCGTGGTTACCCAGATCCAACCATGACACGAGTTTCGCAATCTCCAAAAAAGAAGTATAAATTTAAAAACAAGAAAAAATCAGGGTGTTCATATTTTGTCGGGTTATCCATGTATTAAAGATATCTATAAAACATTCTTACAAGTAAGCAGTTTAAGATACTCTGGTTTAGCGTTATCAGAAGTAAGCCCATCGCCTTTATCTCATGACACTGTTAGCCGATGGCTAAAAAGTAGATGTTTTAGACCTAAAGACCTATGGCGATTAGTTGAACCTTCTATAGACCACGAGTTTCGCACAAAACTAATTTGGGTACGCTAATAAAACACGGATTTGCTCAGTAATAGCACTTTTGATTACGTCCCAATTTTGTTGATATAAGGGTTATTTTTTCAGATATACGACGTTTATGTTGTTCAAACCACGCAGAAATAGCGAGAAAAATATGATTTCTTTGCGCTCGGCTCGTGCGAGCCTGACAGCGTTCAATACCACAGTTTTGTTTAACTTCTCGATGATAAACTTCAACAGACCAACGGGCATCCATGATAGATTTGAGGTATTGACGGGTGGGATTCTCTTTGTTTGTTACTATGTAATCAATACGGCCGTTTTTGGCTGTAAATTTGAAAACGGTTACCCAACCATATCCTCGCAAGTGTATTGACGTTCCTTCTTCTGAGATGTCTAACTTGTTCAGTTGTTTGTTATGGTTAACAATCCTATTTTTCCTCAGCGTGTTTACCCAGATCCAACCATGAGAGCGAATTGATTTCAGGTTATCCAGGCTAGAATACTAAGCATCCATCACTACGGCTTCTGGCACGATCCCTCTTTTTTTAGCAAGAGTGAGCATTTCGGAAAAGTGCGTGTTTTTTGTTTTTCCATCAGAATCTTTATCATAAATAAGATAATTGATAGGAATTGATTCAACCTTCGTCAGATCATGCCAAAGCAAATTAACTAAACCTATGCCAGCAATAACATCATGTTCATTACCTGAATATTGATAATGGACCATCTCTATTTTTTTACTACGTGTTTTGGCAATCAATGTATCATCGGCAATTAGTACGCAAGGGCTTTTTTTGTCTATAGAAGGTTCAACTAATCGCCATAGGTCTTTAGGTCTAAAACATCTACTTTTTAGCCATCGGCTAACAGTGTCATGAGATAAAGGCGATGGGCTTACTTCTGATAACGCTAAACCAGAGTATCTTAAACTGCTTACTTGTAAGAATGTTTTATAGATATCTTTAATACATGGATAACCCGACAAAATATGAACACCCTGATTTTTTCTTGTTTTTAAATTTATACTTCTTTTTTGGAGATTGCGAAACTCGTGACTAGGCTTGTTACGAAATATTTAATATCTTGCTCGAGATAGCTGTTTTTGATGTTGCTTCTCCAGTATTATTTTTTGCTCGTGTGTTAATAATTTGTAAAATTGGTTATATATGCGAGCTATTTCAACTTGTTGTTCAACAATGTCTTGTGCCAGTTTTTCTGCTGTTACGCGAAAAGCAACATCATCAAAAATATCTGCTGTCATCAAATTATGTAAAATTTCACGTTCTTGTCGCGAAACTCTATTTTTAAAGCTTTGTTGTCGTTGTGAAGCCATCAAGTCACGCATTTGCTGGCGTTGTCTTTCGCTTAATGTAATACCTTTCATTAAGGGGATAAATATATCATAGGGATTGCATAGTCTATCTCTTGTTATGTTACGCTTAGAAATATGGCTATCATATTTTACAGCCTGTATTTTTTCGGCAGATTGTGATGTTGCTATACTAACATCTGCTGCTTCGGCTAAAGCCGCTGTTGAGCCAACAATAAATAGCGATGATGTAAAAGTTATCATTGCCCAGTGACGCATTAATAATTTACTCCCGCCCTCTTTGAATAAAAATGTTAATATTATACTAACTATATCCGTGTGGTTGAAAACTAGCGTCAGAGCGTGTAAAAGAACCTAAAGTCATGGCATCGCGGCGATTCTTGTCGTATTTTGCTCTTGGAGGATATGACTAATGCATAAAATCTTACTTGTTGATGATGACCGCGAACTGAGTTCGCTGTTAAAAGAATTACTTGAAATGGAAGGCTTTAGTGTGATCATCGCCTATGATGGCGAGCAAGCATTAACGCTTCTCGATTCAACAATTGATCTATTGTTACTTGATATCATGATGCCCAAGAAAAATGGTATTGATACATTAAAAGAGATACGTAGACAATATCAAATTCCGGTGATTATGTTAACCGCTCGTGGCAGTGATTTGGATCGTGTTCTTGGTTTGGAATTAGGTGCAGATGATTATTTACCTAAACCATTTAATGATCGTGAATTAGTTGCACGTATACGAGCCTTACTGAGACGTTCAAATTGGAGTGAGCAAAGTCAGGATAATCTTAATTCGTCAATTTGTCAGGTAGATGGTTTACAGTTAAACCCAGGACGACAAGAAGCGAGTTTTAATGGCAAGGTGCTCGATCTTACTGGAACAGAATTCACTTTACTTTATTTATTAGCACAACATCTTGGTCAGGTTGTTTCTCGTGAACATCTTAGCCAAGAGGTTTTAGGGAAACGTTTAACCCCGTTCGATCGTGCTATTGACATGCATATCTCAAATTTGCGGCGTAAATTACCTGAGCGGACAGATGGATTACCTTGGTTTAAAACCTTACGTGGACGAGGGTATTTGATGGTTTCAGCAACATGATAAATAGTTTGACAGCCAGGATATTTGCCATTTTTTGGTTTACGCTGGCTTTAGTATTGATGTTGGTATTGATGGTACCAAAGCTTGATTCAAGGCAAATTACACCGCTGTTGGAAAGCGAGTACCGTCAAGGTCTTATGTTAGAACAGCACATAGAAGCTGAATTAGCTGGCGACCCAATTAATGATCTTATGTGGTGGCGCCGGCTTTCTAACGCCATTCAAAAGTGGGCTCCGCCAGATCAGCATCTTATCATGGTAACCAGTGAAGGACGGGTTATTGGCGCTATGCCCAATGAAATGCAGGTAATTCGTAATTTTATTGGGCAATCAGATAATGCTGATCAGCCGAAAAAGAAAAAATATGGTCGAGTCGAAATGTTAGGGCCATTTTCTATTCGTGATGGGGAAGATCATTACCAACTTTATTTGGTTCGTCCAGCCAGTAGTCCACAATCTGATTTTATTAGCTTGCTTTTTGATAGGCCTTTTTTGTTGTTAGTTGCAACAATGCTAATTAGTGCTCCCTTGTTATTATGGTTAGCATGGAGTTTAGCAAAACCTGCCAGAAAATTGAAAATGGCAGCAGATGATGTTGCTAATGGTAATTTACGTCAACACCCTGAATTGGAATCTGGTCCGCAGGAGTTTTTGGCGGTAGGAAACAGCTTTAATCAGATGATTAGTGCGCTAGAAGGAATGGTTAGTGCGCAACAACGGATGATTTCTGATATTTCCCATGAGTTACGCACCCCGTTAACACGTCTTCAATTAGCCACCGCATTATTACGCCGCCGACATGGGGAGAGCAAAGAATTAGAACGGATTGAAACTGAAACATTGCGCCTTGATGGTATGATTAATGATTTGTTGGTACTGTCTCATAGCCAACATAAGAATGAAATATTGAGACAAAATATTAAAGTTACCGATCTTTGGAATGATATTTTGGACAATGCTACGTTTGAAGCTGAACAGATGAATAAAACACTTAATGTAACGGCTTCTCCTGGTACTTGGACAATTTATTGTAACCCTCCTGCATTGGGTAGCGCGTTAGAAAATATTGTTCGTAATGCCTTACGGTATTCCCATAATCGTATTGAAGTTGCATTTAAAGAAGAAAATCAAGGTATTTTGATCACGGTAGATGATGATGGCCCAGGCGTATCAAAGGAAGATCGGGAAAAAATCTTTCGTCCCTTCTATCGAACTGATGAAGCGCGAGATAGGCAATCAGGCGGCACAGGTTTAGGGCTAGCTATTGTCGAAACAGCGGTTTTTCACCATAAAGGGTGGGTAAAAGCTTCTGATAGCCCATTAGGCGGACTAAGATTGCAATTATGGTTACCGCTTCATGGACGTTAATTGCTTTAAGTAAAAAGTTTTGTCATTACATTAATTGATGTTTTCAACGATATTGGCTTTATAACTACTTAGAATCACGAGTTTCGCACAGGCGTATAAAATACTAGAAATGGCTTAAAATCGATGATTAATCTTCAAGTTACTAAAACACATAAATTTTATTAAATTACAATAAGTTGCTTTTGATTTATAAGATTCTGTCTATTTATATATTATGCTGGATTAAACTTAAAGATAGAGCGTTTATTTATTGGTGCGAAACTCGTGAGAATTATATTGATATGCTTAACAACTAAAAGTTATGTTTTTTATGAAAATTAGGCTTCTTATAGTAGACTACTACCAACCTTTATTTTGTCCAAAATATATAAAAGATTAAGAAAGTAGAAGGATATTTATGCTAACAATCCTCGGTGGCTCCGGTTTTATCGGTACCCGTCTTGCTAATCAATTAAAAGCACAATAAATTGAGTTTAAAATCGTTGATATTAATAAAAGTCAGGCACATCCAGACAACTGGCTATTTGGTGATGCCACTAAAGTAGAAACTTTATTGGAGCCATTAAAAGACACTTCCATTATTATTAATCTAGCGGCGCAACATCAGGATAATGTGCATCCTATCAGTCTCTATTATGAAGTTAATGTGGATGGCGCGAAAAATGTTTGTCAGGTTGCTGAGCAGTTAGATATTAAACATATTATTTTTACTTCTTCGGTGGCGGTTTACGGTTTTGTTGAGCAGGAAACTGGTGAAGATGGTAAATTTCAGCCTTTTAATGATTATGGTAAATCGAAGTTGGCGGCGGAAGGTGTCTATGATGACTGGCATGCTAAAGATAGCCAACGGACATTAGTGGCTATTCGACCGACAGTAGTTTTCGGTGAGGGTAATCGCGGTAATGTTTATAACCTTTTTAGACAAATTGCTGCCGGGCAGTTTTTGATGATTGGTTCTGGCAATAATCAGAAATCGATGGCGTATGTGGAAAATGTTGCTGCCTTTTTATATTTTGTTACTAAATTAAAAGCTGGCCGTCATATCTTTAATTATGTTGATAAACCTGATTTCACCATGGATCAGTTAACCGAAATTATTTGTCTGGCATTGCAAAAACAGAAATCCAATCTACGTATTCCGTATTCGTTGGGCCTTTTGGCGGGTTATTGTTTTGATTTGCTCGCTAAAATAACGGGTAAAAATTTTCCTATAAGCAGTATTCGGGTTAAAAAATTCTGTTCTCGCACTCAATTTAAATCTAATAACATCGCTGATACGGGATTTGAACCGCCGGTAACCTTGGCAAAGGGGATAGAAAATACCGTTCAGTTTGAGTTTAAAAAATCATTAGATTAATAAAAAATTCTGTTTGCTTAATTGGGCACAATTGAAAGCGTTAACAGTGACAATGATTGTGTTAGAATACAGTACTTATTGTTGAGGGCTGTATGTTAAACATCGTTTTATTTGAACCTGAAATTCCACCGAATACCGGTAATATTATTCGTCTATGCGCGAATACTGGCTGTCAGTTACATCTCATTGAACCATTGGGTTTTACCTGGGACGATAAACGGTTACGGCGGGCAGGGTTAGATTATCATGAGTTTGCCGATATTCAGCGCCATCATGATTATTTTGCTTTTCTAACTAGTATTGCTTTGTCCAACGCACATTGTCAGACAGCATCTGCTAACCGTTTATTTGCTTTGACAACCAAAGGAACGCCAAGCCATAGCAGCGTAACGTATCGGCCGGGGGATTATTTAATGTTTGGGCCGGAGACCCGCGGTTTACCTGCATATGTTCTTGATGAATTACCAACCAGTCAAAAGATCCGTATCCCAATGTTAGCAGATAGCCGCAGTATGAATTTGTCCAATTCTGTTGCAGTGGTGGTATTTGAAGCATGGCGCCAGTTGGATTACTCCGGTGCACTGTTGCGTGAGTAATTTTATTCACCACCGGTTGATGGCATGGTTAGATACCCTCACCAAAACCATGGATTGAGTTGCTAAAGTTTTGATCCATATCTAGTGAAGGTTTTTTGCTGTTCGGTGTTCCCACTTTGCGTGCTGGTACTCCTGCCACGGTAGTATGAGGTGGTACATGGTGTAGCACTACTGAACCCGCGCCAATTTTAGCGCCCTTGCCAATTTCTATATTGCCTAAAATTTTTGCTCCCGCCCCGATCATCACCCCTTCACGAACTTTAGGATGACGATCTCCACCTGTTTTGCCGGTTCCACCAAGGGTGACTGATTGCAGTATCGAAACGTCATTTTCAACTACCGCCGTTTCGCCTATAACGATACCTGTTGCGTGATCAAGCATAATACCGTAACCAATACTAGCCGCGGGATGGATATCAACCCCAAAAGAGACAGATATTTGGCTTTGCAGATAAGTTGCTAATGTCGTGCGATCCACTTTCCATAACCAGTGGCCGATACGATAAGCCTGTAAAGCATGAAAGCCCTTTAAATATAATAATGGGATTGAATATTTGTCGACTGCCGGATCACGTTGCACGATGGCTTTTAGATCACGAGCGGCATAAGCGATCATTTGTTTATCATTTTTATAAGCATCTTGAATAATCTCTCGAACGGCAATCGCTGGCATAATCGGGGTAGCTAACTTGTTTGCTAGGATATAACTTAATGCATTACCAAGATTATCATGTTTAAGTAATGTCGCATGAAAAAAGCTGGCTAATATTGGTTCACAGTTGGCTAAAATTTCACCCTCTTGCTTTATTATCGTCCAAATTTCCTCAAGTTGCTGTCGAGACATATTCACACTCTACTATTTTTAATGATCAAGAAGCACGTGTATCATTAGTTTCGTCTTTGGTTGCGCGGCTAAGTAATGTATTTGCCGCTTCGAGTACATTTTTATTACCGTACAGAACCTGATAGATTTGCTCGGTAATTGGCATATCTACACCAACACGTTGCGCTAATGCACGGACTTCTTTGGTATTTAAGTAACCTTCAACCACCTGACCAATCTGCTTTTCAGCTTCTTTAGTCTGCATGCCTTGGCCGAGCAACATGCCAAAGCGACGATTACGCGATTGGTTGTCGGTACAAGTCAAAACCAAATCACCTAAACCAGCCATTCCCATAAATGTAGAGGATTGAGCACCCATAGCGATGCCTAAGCGGCTGATTTCAGCTAATCCTCGGGTGATCAACGCTGTGCGAGCATTGGCGCCAAATCCGATACCATCGGACATGCCGGCACCAATCGCAATGACATTTTTGACCGCACCACCTAACTGCACACCGATCATATCTGGATTTTTATAAACTCGAAAACTCTTACCGCAATGGAAAAGTTGCTGTAGCTCTTCACTAAATTCTGCATTAGAAGCGGCTACCGCAATAGCAGTTGGTAAGCCGGCAGCCAGTTCTTTGGCAAAAGTTGGGCCGGAAAGAACAGCTAGCTGAATTTTATCTCCGAACGTTTCGCGGGCAACGTCTTGTAACAGGCGTCCAGTCCCGTGTTCGAGCCCTTTTGTTGCCCAAATAATGCGTGAATGTTGCGTTAAGTAAGGTTGGATATTTTGTAAAACTTGATTAAATGCATGGCTTGGAACGACGATCAATATATTGTGGCTTGCGGTTATTGCCGTCTTCAGGGAAACTTCAGGTAACAAATTGTCTGGGAATGGAACGTCGGGTAAAAATGCTTGGTTGCAGCGCTCTTGTTGTAATTTTTTAATGTGCTGAGGATCATGTCCCCAAAGCAAAACGTGGTGGCCATTACGGGCAAGTGTAATGGCTAATGCGGTGCCATAAGAGCCGGCACCGATAACTGTCATCGAAACAGTGTTCATTAAGCTTCCTGATGATCTGCCGAATTTTCAGTTTCGGCAGTATGCTGTTGTTGTAGATAGTTCATAAACAATGCATCAAAGTTAACAGGCGCTAAGTTTAGTTGAGGAAAAGTTCCACGGCTAACTAAATTGGTAATACATTCACGCGCATAGGGAAATAAAATATTTGGGCAATAAGCGCCTAAACAATGAGCCATTTGGCTTTCTTCGATAGCATCAATAGAGAAAATGCCGGCTTGTTGCACTTCGCACAGGAAAGCGGTTTCTTCAGCGACGCTGGCGGTAACCGTGACCCGTAAGATAACTTCATAAACATGTTCAGCTAATTCACTAGACGAGGTGTCTAAATCTAATTTGACTTCTGGTTGCCAGTCTTGCTGAAAAATATTGGGGGCACTTGGTGTTTCAAATGAGATATCTTTAGTGTAAATTCGTTGGATCTGGAATACCATCTCTTCATGACTTTGTTCTGACATAATGTTAATTACCTTTTAAATTTCCTTATGATATTGAATTGTATAAACATAATTGCTGATGTGTCCGATGAATTACTTTTTGCCGCGGGCTAGAGGTAAATTTTCGCTAGACCAGCCGGTAATTCCTTCTTTTAGAATAAAGACACGTTCAAAACCATATTGCACCAGTTGTTCAGCTGGTTTAGATGCTTCCATGCCATTTGCTGAGACAACAATAATGGGTTTTTGCTTATGTTTTTCCAATTCTCCGATATTATTGTCTTTAATCTCTGATGGCGTCAGGTTAATTGAATCAATAATGTGTCCTTTACGAAAATCGTCACGGGAACGTAAATCAATACTGATCGCTTCTTCTTTATTAATCAATTGTATCGCTTGGGCACGGGTGATATTTTTTGTTTTAGCGAACAAACCCTTAAAGGTTAAGATAATTACAGCGATCAGCAAAGCGATCCAGGCGAGACTGAGTATTGGATGTCGGCTAATAAATTGCATGATTTCTTGCATCATCTGGGGTAATTACTCCCGTAGTTAGTAATAGATAGATCTAGGTTGCAAAGTATACCTTTGTCGCTGCGCAATTACAGCCAATTTGCAAAAATGACTAGGTTTTTTGCAAATTAGTGTTCGTACCGGCGATATTTGCCAGCGATATCAGTTAATTGATACCACTTAAAAAGTAGCTGAATGAAAGTAATATTAATAATAACCTATAGTTATTTTATAATTTGTTGTATAAATGAAGAAATTAAGTTTTTTCAGTATTATCCTAAAAGAAGCAGAAATGTTTACTAATTATATTAATTGTCAATAATTTTAAGTGATATTGTTTCAGGATGCTGAACTAAGATGAACAATACCAGCCGATATGGTTTAATCCTAATCCTTTTGGCTCTACTAAAGAGAGTAGTGGTTAAGTCGTTACTCTGTGTCTCGCTATTTCTTATCTGGCCATTGATTACCACAGCCAATCCCATCAGTGACAATAAAGTAAAACTTAAAGATCTGTTATCAAATATTGCAGAAAAAGAGAAAAGTGTTAAACAGCAGCAAGCTGAAAGAAATCATTTACTTGATCAATTGAAAAATCAGGAAAAAAATATTGCTGCTGCTGGACGAGCATTACATGAAACACGGAAAAAACTTTCGCAGTTAGCAAAAGAACTAACGCAATTAAATGAAAATATTAGCCGTTTACAACAGCAAAAACAGCTCCAGGAAACATTATTAGCTAAGCAGCTCGATGCCGCGTTTCGATTAGGCCAGCAAAAAGGGATTGAATTGTTATTTAAAGGTGAACAAGGACAACGAAAAGAGCGTATTTTAGCCTATTATAGCTACTTAAATGCAGCCAGAGAGCAAACGATTATTAAATTGCAGCAAACAACGACCTTACTTGCTGAGCAGAAACAACAAAAGCAGCAAACGCAATTGGCACAGAAAAAAAACTTAGCCAAACAAGATCAAGAAAAGAAAACGCTAGATTCGGCGCAGGATGCTAGAAAGAAAACTCTGATATCGTTGGAATCGACTTTAAAAGCGGAGCAAAAAATTTTGGCGGTGATGAAACGTAACGAAACACTGTTGCGTAGTAAAATTGCCAGAGCTGAACGAGAGGCAAAAGTTAGAGCGGAAAGGGAAGCGAAAGAGGCGGCACGTATACGAGCAAAACAACGGCAGGCACAGCAAAAAGGAACCACTTATCGTCCAACTGAAGATGAGCGGGCTCTGATGGCGCGTACTGGCGGTTTAGGCCGTCCTGTTGGTCAGGCTCTGTGGCCTGTTCATGGCCAGATCCTTCATCACTATGGTGACAGTATTTCCGATGAATTACGCTGGAAGGGTATGGTAATCAATGCCGCTGAAGGAACAGAGGTTAAAGCCATTTCTGCCGGCCGTGTTTTACTGGCTGATTGGCTACAAGGCTATGGTTTGGTGGTGGTTATTGATCATGGTCAGGGAGATATGAGTTTATATGGTTATAACCAGAGTGCATTGGTGAATGTTGGTCAACAGGTTCGTTCGGGTCAGCCTGTTGCGTTAGTGGGTAGTAGTGGTGGACAGCAACGTTCCTCACTCTATTTTGAGATCCGTCGTCAAGGTAAAACCGTTAATCCACAGCCTTGGTTAGGGAGATAACAGTGCAAAAGCGGATGGTTTTGATAATCATGCTTCTATTGTTACTTGTAAGCGGACAAGTCAATGCTGGCAAATTAGCCATTGTGATTGATGATATTGGTTATCGTAAAACGGAAGACAATCAGGTATTAGCTTTGCCGGTGGCACTTTCGATTGCCATTTTACCAGACTCCCCTTATGGCAGAGAAATGGCCGAAAAAGCTTATCAACAAGGGCGAGAAATTTTAATTCACATGCCGATGAAGCCGATTAGCCATCAACCACTGGAAAAAAATACCTTAACGCCTGAGATGAGTGCCAGTGAAATAGAGCAGCATATCGTTGCTGCGATTAAGCGAGTACCTCACGCCAAAGGTATGAATAATCATATGGGCAGTGCGATGACGGCTGATTTAGCGGCTATGATAAATGTTATGCGTGTGCTTTGGCATTATGATCTCTATTTTCTCGATAGTGTGACGATAGCAAACACTAGGGTCAATGAAGCGGCTAAAGTTTTTACGTTGCCAACCTTACGTCGCAACGTTTTTTTAGATGATATAAAAACAGAAGTACAAATTCGTAAACAGTTTGCCCATGCCATTTCATTTGCCCGTAAGCATGGTAGCAGTATTGTTATTGGTCACCCTTATCCTGCTACCATTGATGTGTTACAACAAACATTATTTAAGTTACCTGATGATATTGAACTAGTTGCGGTTAGTACTCTACTTAACAATAACATAAAAGATAAATTGGCAAGTCAAACGGTTAGACAAAATCCAGAGAAAGTTCCGGTGCGACCCTTGGCATTGCCGAAAGTTGTCAGCGGTTACTGCGAAATATCACCAGTCACAAAAGCATTATCGGGTATTGATTTAATGATATATTTTGTCGATGCGATGTATCATGATCCTGACTTAAAAAAACTATTTACTGAACAGAGAAAGCCACTGCTTGGCAAAAATGTTTCACCATATTAATATGATAACAACTGACCACTAAGTCATATTACTATATTCGAATGAAAAAACTTGTCATAATACTTTTTTTTCATCTCTTTAATAAATAAGTAAAAATTGTATTTATACGCTTTTTGAGACAAAAACTATGCCGGTACAAATAAATGCTAAACCGATTATTCTAATAAAATTTACATTTTCTTTTAAAAAGAAATATCCTATGCAAGCAGTTATAATATAGCCAATTGAGAGTAGTGGGTATGCAAGACTTACTTCAACTTTTGCAAGAACTGCCATCCACAAACCGATGCTTAATACATAGCATAATAATGCAGATACGAACCAGTAGTTTAATGCTAAAGATAGCGAAAAGTTAAAAAATCCAAGGAAATTTGTTGGAATAGCATTTATTGTTAGCATTGTTTTTTTCAAAAAAATTTGAGCTAAAGCGTTAAGACAAACACTTGTTAATGCTATTGTAAATATGAATATATTCATAGTTAATTTCTCTTCTGTAGAGTCTATTCCTTTTGGAAATAGATTTTATTTATAGGCATTTTATAGTGGATGTTTTTTATTATTCACGAGTTTCGCAATCTCCAAAAAAGAAGTATAAATTTAAAAACAAGAAAAAATCAGGGTGTTCATATTTTGTCGGGTTATCCATGTATTAAAGATATCTATAAAACATTCTTACAAGTAAGCAGTTTAAGATACTCTGGTTTAGCGTTATCAGAAGTAAGCCCATCGCCTTTATCTCATGACACTGTTAGCCGATGGCTAAAAAGTAGATGTTTTAGACCTAAAGACCTATGGCGATTAGTTGAACCTTCTATAGACAAAAAAAGCCCTTGCGTACTAATTGCCGATGATACATTGATTGCCAAAACACGTAGTAAAAAAATAGAGATGGTCCATTATCAATATTCAGGTAATGAACATGATGTTATTGCTGGCATAGGTTTAGTTAATTTGCTTTGGCATGATCTGACGAAGGTTGAATCAATTCCTATCAATTATCGTATTTATGATAAAGATTCTGATGGAAAAACAAAAAACACGCACTTTTCCGAAATGCTCACTCTTGCTAAAAAAAGAGGGATCATGCCAGAAGCGGTAGTGATGGATGCTTGGTATTCTAGCCTGGATAACCTGAAATCAATTCGCTCTCATGGTTGGATCTGGGTAACCACGCTGAGGAAAAATAGGATTGTTAACCATAACAAACAACTGAACAAGTTAGACATCTCAGAAGAAGGAACGTCAATACACTTGCGAGGATATGGTTGGGTAACCGTTTTCAAATTTACAGCCAAAAACGGCCGTATTGATTACATAGTAACAAACAAAGAGAATCCCACCCGTCAATACGTCCAATCTATCATGGATGCCCGTTGGTCTGTTGAAGTTTATCATCGAGAAGTTAAACAAAACTGTGGTATTGAACGCTGTCAGGCTCGCACGAGCCGAGCGCAAAGAAATCATATTTTTCTCGCTATTTCTGCGTGGTTTGAACAACATAAACGTCGTATATCTGAAAAAATAACCCTTTATCAACAAAATTGGGACGTAATCAAAAGTGCTATTACTGAGCAAATCCGTGTTTTATTAGCGTACCCAAATTAGTTTTGTGCGAAACTCGTGTTATTTAAACAATTATATAGTAGTTTTTGTGGTTCCTCATTATATTTCATGAGATATTGTTTTCTACTAAAAGAGTAACCTCGAGCTGTTACAGGGGTGTTGAAGATTGTTTTAATCGCATATTCATTAATATTACTACCGAATTCTTTTAAGATTTCAGCTGATAGACTCCTTGGACCATTTGGTTCGAACAAAATCCATGCTTTTGCTAATTTTTCACAAGATGTATTTCTTAATATAAGAGAAGCAAATATATTACTTCTTGCATATCCACTTATCAGCCAAGGTTGACCAATACTTTTTGCCTTTAAAAAATAAATGATTGTAGGAGATTGTCCTGTTAAATCAATAATATAATCTCCTTCCTTTAAGCCTGATTTTTTCGCTTGATATTCAGCTGTTTTAATGTATTCACAGACATTACTCCCTAGTTTTAAAATATTATTATTTATTAAATTAACCTGAGTTCGGGATAAGCATTATCAATTATACTTGAAGATACGTACCTGCAACAGGTATCTTTGGTTTAGATGGCATTAAACAATATGCAACCAGTCCGCCTAATAAATTCACTACAAAGTTAGCCGGAGAGCGATGTCGCGTATGCTCTATTTGACAAAGATTTTTTAACTCATCAAATACCGTTTCAATGACAGAACGATGACGCAAGATGGCTTTGTCGAAACAAGTCTGTTTAATAGGCTTCATTTTCTTCTTGATATTCGTTATAAGGCTAATTCCCATCGTTTTGAGTTGCTGTTTCAGTGAAGCCGATAAATACCCTTTATCTGCGTACAAACAACCAGAAAGATCCTTTGTCAGCTCAGGCAATGGTTTCCGATCATCGGTGTTTCCTGGTGTGAGTCGAAAACTGAGTATTTCCCCCAAATGATTGATAATTACATGAAGCTTGAAACCAAAGAACCAACCTGTTGAATTTTTTCCCCGTTCAGCTATCCCATTGAAGACTTTATGTCTGCGGATCCGTAAGTTATCACACACCGCTATCGGAGTAGAATCGGCAACCGATAGCCCCGTGCATTTTCCCTTAATTGACTCAAACAGTGCCGTTAACGCTAAGGCACTACGCGGAAGTAACTCTACACAGCGTGAATAGGATGGCAAGTTAGGAAATTCCTTCCGGAGATATAAGCGGACATAATAGAGATAAAATACCTTGAATTGCCTGAATCGGAGTTGATGAAACAACACAACCAGTGTCATCATTTCCGCCAACGAAAGCTGAGTAGACCGTCTACGACGCTTAGTACCGTTAGTCAGCAAATATTCATGCATTTTTGGCTCGAAGTCTTTGCAAAGATCATCCATCAGGCAATAAAGTTCAGTAAGATTTTCCATAATTGTTTAACAATGCTCTACTCTTTAACCAGACTGTTAGAGTATTTTAACAAAACAGGCTCATTCAACTATTTGAATATCAAGACTTTCTCTTTATTTCTTATCCCGAACTCAGGTTAAATTACATGTATAATTATTAGTTTTTATAGCTGGTTGCCTATAAGGGCGTTCAGATATATATTGATTTAACAGCATAAAGGTAATTAATTGAGTAAAAAAAGAAAAAAATAACATTAAATTATTTTTATCTTTTTCAACTGAATTTAATATAAGGATACTTGCTAATATCCAAAAGTATGAATATAAAGATTGAGTTCGCCAATAATTACCATCTGTTCCTATAGTACAAACATAAGGCATTAATAGCATAATTATAACTAAAGATAAATTTTCCCAATTAATATTAATCTTGTTAAAATAGAGTAAAATAATACTAATAATACTAATAATACTAATAATACTAATAATACTAATAATACTAATAATACTAATAATACTAATAATACTAATAATACTAATAATACTAATAATACTAATAATACTAATAATACTAATAATACTAATAATACTAATAATACTAATAATACTAATAATACTAATAATACTAATAATACTAATAATACTAATAATACTAATAATACTAATAATACTAATAATACTAATAATACTAATAATACTAATAATACAGCTAATAGGGGTAAATATAAGAATTAATCTATCTGAAAAAATATTTATATAATTATTTGGAGATAAAATACAAAATAATAATATAGAAAGCCCAGTTATAAAAAAATATAGAGTATATATTTATGTAACAAATTTTTTATTAATAAATAAAAAAATATAACCTCAAATATAATTAATATTTAATGGGGGAAAAGTATCAAATCTAAATAGGTTAGCAAAAGTATGACCATTAGCCAGAGAAAATTGTAGCTTAGTACTTTCTATTATACGATCAGAAAATGAGATTATTGAACCATCTATTAAATAACACGATAATAAAAGTAATATTATTGCAGTGCATACGGATATAACTGTATGAAGAATAAATAATTTTTTAATAAAGAATAGATAAACGACAAAAATAATAGCAAGTAACATTGCGGAGCTCGGTTTTCCCATAAAGCATAACCAACCGCCGACTCCTATAAAAATTGCACCAATGATTTTTTCATATCGATTATCACTTTCTATTTTTAATAGACCAATAAGAGATAGGATTACACTTTGAAATGTTAATATATTATAATTAGGAGTTAAAATGCCAATGGAAAAAAATAAAAGAGAAGTACAAGCAATAGCAATATTTAATACGAAGGGCTTTTCGTTCACTATATTGATTTTTTTATTAAGAAAAAGGCCAATGAAAATGTTAGTAGTACGTTAAAAATTCTTAGTAAAACAATATTTTCATTAAAGAGTACATAGAAAGGATGATAAATAAATCCAAATAAAGTAATTGGTAAATTAAATGTATATTCATATGGGTAAGCTATATAATTTAAATAAGCACCTTCATCAGAAAAATCAAGTCCATATTTAGCATAATGTAAAAACCAAAAAATCGTTAGCACAGAAAAAATAAATTGATAAAAATCAATATATTATTATTTATGAAGTTAGGTTTCACACCTATCATTCTATTTCTCCGTGTTACTTTAGAAAAAACATAATTAGAAAAGATAGCCATTTTTTCTATCATTTTATATGTATTTATACTTCTATTCTTGTTTGTGTTGCTTATTTGTATAGTCTACATTGCTTATAGATTATGAAGTATATTTAATTATTATTACATTTGGTACATTAAAATTTTCTAATTTTTGTTAATTAATTCATAATGATAGCATCCAAAATTTTTGAAAATAAATGATAATGCCAATTGAGACTATATCACGAAAAGTAAAATTGGAAAAGAAGCACTTATAAATAGGGTAAGTAATGGCTATCCTATTCTATATAACAATAGAATAAGAGATTATTTGTTACTGAAAGAGTCAGTGCTTACTAAGGAATTAAATAATAAGAGAGAACATGGTGCAAGTATGTTTATTGCTTTTAAATGTGTCGTAATAAGTTACTGTGGTTAACGTGGGATAAATGTTATTATCACCTAATATAAGCAACAATGATCTCGATTGAGTAGAGGTAAATCCAATGATCATAGTCACGGGTGGGGCTGGTTTTATTGGCAGCAACATTGTTAAAGCACTGAATGATATAGGGCGTAGCGACATTCTGGTGGTCGATAATCTTAAAAATGGCGCTAAATTTGTTAATTTAGTCGATTTAGATATTGCAGATTATCTCGACAAAGAAGATTTTATTGCCAGAATAATGGCTGGTGATAATATTGGTGAAGTTGACGCAGTTTTTCATGAAGGCGCTTGTTCATCTACCACTGAGTGGAATGGTCAGTATATGATGAATAATAACTATGAATATTCGAAAGAGTTACTTCATTACTGTATTGAACGAGATATTGCGTTTTTGTATGCTTCTTCGGCTGCAACTTATGGTGGGCGCAGTGATCATTTTATTGAAGAGCGGCAACATGAAAAACCATTAAATGTATATGGTTATTCCAAGTTTTTATTTGATCAATATGTTCGTGGGCTTTTACCACAAATTACTTCACAAGTTTGTGGCTTCCGTTATTTTAATGTTTATGGTCCGCGTGAGGGGCATAAGGGGAGCATGGCCAGTGTCGCTTTCCATTTAAATAGCCAAATCAATCAAGGGCAAAGGCCAAAACTTTTTGCCGGTAGTGAAAAATTCAAACGTGATTTTATTCATGTCAGTGATGTTGCTGCGGTTAATTTATGGTGTTGGCAAAATAAAATCTCCGGCATATTTAACTGCGGTACCGGTAAGGCGGACTCTTTTCAGGCGGTAGCTGATGCGGTAATCGCTTTTCATCAGGAAAAAAAACTGGCAGTGGAATATATTGCCTTTCCTGATAAATTGAAAGGTTGTTATCAGGCATTTACCGAAGCAGATCTCACCAAATTACGTGCTACGGGTTACGATAAACCGTTCAAAACTGTGGCGGAAGGGGTTGCTGACTATATGCAATGGTTAAATTGCAATGATTAAATGGAAATAGTATGAAGATACTGGTAGTTGGCCCGTCATGGGTGGGCGATATGATGATGTCGCAGAGTCTTTACCGTACTTTGAAGACCCTACACCCAGACGCAGAAATTGATGTTATGGCATCTGATTGGTGTCGGCCACTATTAAACAAAATGCCTGAAGTCAGGCAGGCCATATCGATGCCTTTGGGCCATGGTCGTTTAGCTATCAGTGTACGTCGTCAGCTTGGTATTCATTTACGTACTCAGAGTTATGATCAAGCCTATATTTTACCCAATTCTTTTAAATCTGCTCTGGTGCCTTTTTTTGCCAAAATACCAATACGGACAGGATGGCGCGGTGAGATGCGTTATTGGTTGCTGAATGATATTCGCCTATTAGATAAAGCCGCTTTTCCACAAATGGTTCGGCGTTATGTGGCTTTAGCTTATCAAAAAGGCACTGTTAACAACGCCGATGAGATCCCCAAGCCTATTTTATGGCCGCAACTTGCGGTGACAGAAACAGAGATTGTCCAGAGTAAACACATTTTTCATATTCCAGAACAGTTACCGATTATCGGTTTTTGTCCAGGTGCAGAATTTGGCCCAGCTAAACGCTGGCCAGCTTATCATTATGTTGAGTTGGCGCAATTATTATTTGCTGCCCATGGTTATCAAATTTTAATCTTTGGCTCGCAAAAAGATAGTCGTATCGGTGAAGATATTCGACAGTCACTTTCTGCAGATTGTCGGCAGCATTGTTTTAATCTGGCAGGTAAAACAACCCTTGAGCAGGCAGTTAATCTACTGGCATCTTGTCGAGCTGTGGTGACCAATGATTCCGGGTTAATGCATATTGCGGCAGCATTAAATCGGCCTTTAGTAGCACTTTATGGGCCAAGTAGTCCGGATTTTACGCCACCATTGTCAAATCGAGTAGAAATTATCCGTTTAATAACCGGTTATCATAAGGTGAGGAAAGGTAGTGCAGAAAGTGGCTATCATCAAAGTTTGATTGATATAAAACCCGAATGCGTGTTCACCGCATTAACTCAGTTATTGGCGGAGAGCCAATAGCCATGAAAGTGTTGATTGTTAAAACCTCATCGATGGGTGATGTATTGCATACTTTACCTGCACTGACTGATGCAGTTATGCGCTATCCTGATATTCAGTTTGATTGGGTTGTTGAAGAAAATTTTGTCGAAATTCCACGCTGGCATCATGCTGTTAAGCGAGTTATTCCGGTAGCTATTCGACGCTGGCGAAAAAACTGGTTGGCAAAATCTGTCAGGCAGCAAAGAGCCGTTTTTCGTGCCCAATTGCAACAGCAAGAATATGATGCTGTGATCGATGCACAAGGATTATTGAAAAGTGCTTTTTTGATCACACGGTTAGCTAGTGGTGTAAGTCATGGTTATGATTGGAAAAGTGCTCGCGAGCCTATAGCAAGCCTATTTTATGATTGTCGCTATAGTGTCAATAAACAGCTGCATGCGGTTGAACGTATCCGACAATTATTTGCTGATAGTTTACATTATAGTAAACCGACTATTGTCGGTGATTATGGTATTGCAGCCTATTTTTCGCCACCGGCTTTGGCAAAAGAAAACGATCCTTATATTATTTTTTTCCATGCCACCACACGTGATGAGAAACATTGGCCTGAGTCCCATTGGCGACAATTGATCACCGCTGTAGCAGCTAAAGGCTTAACAGTTAAATTACCGTGGGGAACCAATCTGGAACATCAACGTGCCCTGAGGCTGGCCGCTGGTTTTAAGCATGTTGAGGTATTGCCTAAGCTGTCATTAGACAAATTAGCTCAACAAATTGTCGCAGCCAAAGCAGTAGTCTCTGTTGATACAGGATTAAGCCATTTAACCGCTGCACTGAGCAAACCGAATATTACCCTCTATGGCCCTACAGATCCGGGATTAATTGCCGGTTATGGTGAAGCACAACAAGCAATTGTTTCAGCTGATGGCAATATGGCGACAATTAAACCGAATGAAATCTACCAACGATTAGTTTTAATAATAGACAATAAATAGTGAAAATTTTTATCTATCTATTTGTTGACAGATAAGGCACAACCGAGCAAGGCAATCTACTCAGTTAAACTTAAGTTAGCTTTAGTAAAACTGTGAGGTTGATACAAATATAGGTATCAATTTTGTGACAATGAAAATTTTCTTCCTATTTCATTGTCACTCTATTTTTAATGATAATTTTTTTCTGGCGCAATAAATCCCAAGCACATTGATTGCGGATCAGCGTTTGGTTCTGATTGGTAGATAATGGCTTCTTTTTTAATGGTAAATTGTGGCCAATGTTTTGACATCCGAGTAAAATTTTCTTGGCTGCAATCTTTACCTTTTCGCCCTAATAATAAAGCACCATGTTTTTTAATTGTTTCTGCCGTAATATCGCGATAATAAACATTCGGTGGCTGATCTTCACTGCTATCCCAAGGCTGGATAGTGTGTGGCCTATCAGAAGCATAGATAATAAACCATTGATAAAGGTTATCTTCGCCACCAACATATTTTAATGGTTGACCATATTTTTGCCGCCAGCGCTGTTGTCCTTCTGCCGTGAGTGCTTTAATACCGATCATTTTCTGGCCAGCGCCACGGATATTATAATTTAATACCAGGCAGTAACCTAAAAAGATCAGGCCGCCAATGATAATTAAACCAAAAAATGTCTTTCGTAGTGATTTCTTGGGCGAAATGGAGATAGAGCCAATAAATAATGGCGCCGCAATCATCATAAATGGTTGTAACCATTCGGTCATCCGCCCTCCATCATGAAACAAAAACCAACCAAAAATTACGGCCAAGGGAAGGAGTAAAATAAAATTAACTAATTGATTGGGTTGCTCTTTAGGCCAGCCTATTTTACCACCTAATAGATAGAGAATTATGGTAGCAATAACTAATGGGTAGAAAACAGATAATGTTGAGCTGACCACATGCAGGTTAAAGCCTTGTTCGATCTGTGAATCAACCCATTTAAAGGCAGAAAAATCATTTTCTAATAGCCAGAACAAATTAGGCGAGATCAATGCAAACCAAAGTGCAATTGCAATATAAAAAAGGGGTTGTTGATAACTTTTGCGCACCTTAGGCACGAAAAGGGTTAATAAAAAAACCGTGCCAACCAGGGCCAATGTTGAATACTTACCCATGGTTGCCAAGCCAGATACCAGTGCAAAAGCAAGCCACCATTTAGGATGATCATAAACAGCACGCAGGAAGAAGAGTAGCACCCAGGGCCATAGAGTGACCAAAATATAGTTATCATTATAAGGAATGATATCAAAATTAATGATGCCTGATAAATTTAGTATCAATAATGCAAACCAAGCCAATTCAATTTTGTGACTGAGGCGGTAAGCCAGTTGCCATACCCCTATCATACCAATGGCTATACCAACAAAGTGAATAAAATACCAATAAAAACTGTAGGAGAGGTTTAAGTAGATGGCGGGCCACATAACGGCACCAACAAACCAAGGGTTTTTGGGGGAGCCCCATTCACCGTTCATTCCCCAGTTAACTGCTTCAACAGCATCGTAAGGTACGGTTGGATCTAAAAAATAACTTCCACAAATCCATAAAATTGCATAAATCGATACCCACAGATAGAGCAATATTTTTGAATTTGAGTTAGATAAAGGCATATTATTTTTCATCGTTAGTTATAAAATTGGAGGGTAAGGATCCCATTTATTTGAATTAAACCAGTAACACTATAATGAAGAAAAGACAAAATATGTAGTATTTGTTAAGTTATATTGTTTAGTGAATTATCATAAGTGCTATTTCGCTATCGGTTTTAGCGATATTCAATAATATTCGTATTTAGTGGGTTACTGGTGGCAGGTAGGGTTCCAGTAGCTTTAGTAATTTTTGCAATGCCCCTTGATTCTCATGTAAAACTTCTGCTGCTTGACGACCATGGTATAGACGATAATCTTCATCTTTAAGCAAATGGGAAACAGTAACGGTTAAGGATTTACTATCATTAACCGTAATAAGACCACCGGCTTGTTTTAGTTTGGTACAAATATCTTTGAAATTGAAAGTATAAGGCCCCATTAAAACAGGCAGGGCATGTGCGGCTGCTTCCAAAGGATTATGCCCCCCTTTTTCAACTAAACTGCCGCCGACAAAGGCCAGATCAGCAATACCATAGAGTAGCATCAGTTCACCCATTGTATCACCAATAATAACTTGAGTATCCGTATTGGGAACGCGATTTTCACTACGGCAAATATAGCGTAGTTTAGCTTTTTGGGTTAACGCTTTTGCTAGTGCAAAGCGTTCCGGGTGGCGAGGAACAAGGATCAGCAATAAGTCGGGAAATTGTTTTAATAGTTTAGTATGAGCCTGTAAAATAATTGACTCTTCTCCTTCATGGGTACTGGTAGCAATCCAAACCGGGCGGTGTGGAGCCCATTGTCGACGTAATGTTATGGCTTTTACAGCCAATTCAGGGGTGACAGAAATATCAAACTTTAGACTACCTGTAACATTCAATTTTTTTCTTGCTAAACCCAATTTAATAAAACGTTCGCCATCTTCTTGGTTTTGTGCTGCGATTAAGGTAATTTTTTGCAATAACTTTTTGATAAAATAACCTAATTTTTGATAACGTGCCGCTGATCGTTCAGACAGACGGGCGTTAGCAATAACTAATGGGATTTTACGTTGTCTTAATTGAATAATAAGATTTGGCCAAAGTTCTGTTTCCATAATTATGGTTAATTTAGGATCCGCATGATTAAGGAAACGGCGTACAGATCCTGCCAAATCGTAGGGTAAATAGACATGTTGAACATCATCACCAAATGCAGATAAAACACGCTCCGAACCAGTTGGGGTCATGGTAGTAACGGTAATTGGTAGTGTTGGATAGTGATGGCGCAATGCTCTAACTAACGGAACCGCGGCTAAGGTTTCGCCTACTGAAACAGAATGTAATAATATACCGCCGGGAATTACCTTACCATTACAAAAACCATATCGTTCACCCCAACGTTTGCGATAAGCGGGAGATTTGTGACTACGCCACAATAAACGCAACCAAATAATAGGTTGAATAAGGTAAATAAGTATTTGATATAGACGTAATAACATTCTATCACATTGACTGGTTGAGATTAGCACTATAGTAGCATATTGCACATAAGAAAGTGCAATGAATATCTATTTAAATAGCGTTTTTATTCATCATTAAAGATAAAATTTTTTAATATTTTGTCCGTTAATTAAAATTAAACTAGTGATTAACTAAAAATATGATAGTAATTATCATTTATTTTCAAAAGATAATAAATTGTAGCTATTCTTATCAATGATAGAGATTTATTTTGTCAACATAATTGTTCAATATGCTTAAACAATACGATAATATGTGTTCAGTTGTTCGTTATTAGTGAAAATAACTTTATGAAAAAAAAAGCAATTTACCCTGGTACTTTTGATCCTATAACTTACGGCCACTTGGATATTATAGAGCGCGCTGCCTTAATATTTGAACAGCTAATATTGGCTATTGCTGATAGTTCGCGTAAAAATCCGATGTTTACCCTCGATGAACGTATTTTGTTTGCTAAAGAACAGACAAAACATTTAACTAATGTTGAAGTAATCGGGTTTTGTGGGCTCACGGTAAATTTTGCGCAAAAACACCAGGCTAATATTTTGATTAGAGGTGTGCGAACCGTGTCGGATTTTGAATATGAATGTCAGTTGGCTAATATGAATAGTCATCTAATGGCTGATCTAGAAACCATCTTTTTATTACCTTCTCCGAAGTTTTCGTTTGTTTCTTCTTCTTTGATTAAAGATGTTGCCCGCTATGGCGGTGATACTTCATCTTTTATACCAGAACCAATAGCTAAAGCAATGTTGCAAAAAATTGAACAATAAAAACGAGTTATACTTCAGTTTATTTTTGGCAACTATGACAGAAAAAAGTACTGCGTTGCCCTAGTTTTATTGATTCAATCAGTTGACCGCAATGGGTACAAGCTTGATCTTTTTTACCATAAACAAACAGTTGTTGAGCAAAGTAACCCGGTTTGCCATCTGACTGTAAAAAATCTTTCAATGTTGTTCCACCCTGTTCTATTGAACGTTGAAGAACTTGTTTAATTTGAATAACTAAATTGCTGATCTCTTTTTTTGTCAATGAATGTGCAGCTCTGGTTGGCAGAATTTTGGCAGCAAATAGCGCCTCATTAGCATAAATATTGCCTACACCGACGACGACTTTATTATCCATTAACCAAGGTTTGATGGCGGTTTTTTTATTTTTTGCTCGTTGATAAAGATAATCGGCGCTAAAATCGATAGAAAGTGGTTCCGGCCCTATATGGGAAAGTACAGAGCAATTAGCCAGGTCATTAGTCCATAACCAGGCACCAAAACGTCTGGGATCGGTATAACGCAATATTTTGCCATCGGCTAGAATCAAGTCGATATGATCGTGTTTTTCGGCTAATTGTTGCTTGGTTAAGATGCGTATACTACCTGACATACCCAAGTGAATGATTATCCAACCATGCTGGAGCTGAATGAGTAAATATTTAGCGCGCCGTTTAACACTGATTACTGATTCATTGGCGATATGTACAATTTCTGTCGCTACCGGCCAGCGTAATTTACTATTGCGTACTATGCTATATTGTATTTTATTACCAACCAAGTAGGGTTCAATTCCACGTCGGCTGGTTTCAACTTCAGGTAGTTCTGGCATAGATCCCTTAATTATGTAACTAGTCGTTAATGTTAATATATACTACTGTATCTTGTGTTGGTTAGTCGATAGAATAGAATGCGTTAATATGTTATCAGGAGTGCAAATGAAGAAACTTATCTCTATAATTAATAAACGATTTAATTACCAATCTTATTGGAATTTAGGGATAGTCTTTTTTTTTATTGCTATTTATTTTCTTGATGGTGTTACACGTTATAAACATGCCTTAGCTGGATTAATTTATCTTACTGCGATTGTCTATTTAATTAAAGATAGAAAGCGTGTTTTCAGTATATTTAAGAATAATTTATTTTTATCCTTAGTGTTTTTTGTTTTGGCAATGCTTTGTTCATTAATTATTTCTAAAGATGTTAGCATTTCATTAAAAGCTATTAATAAAGGTGTTGTAGAAAAGTTATTTGTTACTGCAATAGCTATTGCGATACTACTCTATCGAGAAAAGAAAGAGCACATAACTAAGCTATTAATTTTCTCTTTAATTTTTTCTATTTTACCGTTAGCCATTAAGGAAATTTTGCAATATATTGATGAATATCATCAAGGTGTGATGCCTCTATCAGCATTTGAACATCGATATATTTCTGATTGGTTAATATTTATTGCACCCGCTTTGTTTGCTTTGTGGTTATATAAAGGTGTAAAAAATAAGATCTTATTTTTCTTGCTTTCGGTTATTTTTCTCGCAATAACAATCGGCACATTACAGCGAGGTACATGGTTATCTATTGCAGTAATATTTATTATCTGGTGTGTAGTAAAAAAAGAAATTAAATTGCCGGTTATTGCTGTTATTGCTGTTATTGCTGTTATTGCTGTTATTGCTGTTATTGCTTGTAGTATCTTATTGTCAGGTTTAGCAGCAGTTAATCAAGGGCAGTTTGATAACTTATTTTACAAATTAGAACAGACTAATAGTAGTCATCGATATGGTAATGGTACTCAGGATTCAGCATTAGATTTGATTAAAGAGAATCCAATAACCGGTTATGGCTATGGCGAGCAGTTATTTTATAAAATTTATAATGAAAGGGTAATTGATTATCCTGACTGGGTTTTTAAACAATCGATTGGGCCTCATAATACAGTTTTGTCAATTTGGTTTGCCGCTGGAATATTTGGACTAATTGCTACCTTCTATCTTTTTGTTTCAATTTTTATCTATTTATTTAATGGATATCGTAATAATACGGTAAAAGATGGTTTTTTGATCCTGATGTTGATATTTATCGGTGATATGATCGTTAGAGGTTTGTTTGAAACTGTAAATGTTTCAAATATGGCTATCATAATAGGAATAGCATTAGCACTGAATAGCGATAAAAAATTGATTAATTAGCTAAGAGAAAGCACCTATCTGTAAGGTGCTTTAAAATTATTTTTTTAGTAATTTATATTTAATTAAACATAACAAACCATGCACATATTTATGTTGTAAAAATAGATGCTTATATTTTTCTTGTAGTTCCGTTCTCTTTTCTGCGATTTTTAATGGCTGATCTTTCCACGGTGAGTGAATATATGAGTTGAAAAAAAATTGACTGGCCGGATAATTAATACCCCAAGTATGCCAGGGTTTTGTGACGCCAGTATAGTGGATAAGAATGGTGCTATCAGTTATGGTATTTTTGTATTTGGATAAATCGTGGTAAGCCAATTCATTTTTCAACGTATATATACAGTTATAATCACGAGATAAATAGATGTTTTGCGTCTGAAATAATATATTTAGTGCATCTTGATCAAGGTATTTTAATTTACCAAAATTCGTTTTTCCGCGTACCAGTTCTAATGATTTTTTGGATAAATCATTTTCAATCCATTTCTTTAAATTCACATAGATTACGCCGGCATTAAAATATTTGCCATTTAAATCGGTTAACTTTAGTCGAGTCGCACTTGATTGCTGCATGTTGTCGACATCGAGTACCACGGCGGCAAAAGAATTCGCTAAGTTTAGCTGAAATAGTTCTTTTAGATTGCCTTTGCAAATAACATCAGCATCTAGATATAAAATAGAGTTTATGTTTGTACTTAAATATTCAAAAGCGATTAATCTAAAATAGGTGGCATAAGACCAGAAATCTGAGGTTGATAATTGTTTTAATTCTTCAGCATCTAACAGATAGATAATTATATTAGAATTATACTTTGTTATCATTTTTTGGAAACGTTGTATATATTCGTCATCAATATAATCAGTAAATAGGTGAAAATTGAAATCTGTATCAATATTATTTATTAATACGGAATTTATTGATATCGCTGCACCAAGTAGGAAATTTTTATCAACGCCATAAGCAATGTTAAAATTTTTATTCTTTTCAAGAAGATTTTTTTTCCCCGTAATATTAAAACTTTGTTTTATAAAATGCTTCATGATAAACATAGCCCTTTAACTCTTTTAAAGAGAATTTTAAATTTTGCTAAATAATAGTGAGTATAATTCTTTAAACCTTCGTGGTATTTTCTTTGTTTAAATTTATGTTTAGCGCAATATCTTAAAAGGTGTACGCTTTCTGCTTTTAATAGCGGTTTATTTTGCCAGGGGGAAGCATTTTTTGCTTTTATGAATGGTTGGGAAAAAGGTGATATTGCCCACTCATGCCATGGCTTGGTCGGGCCAATATAGTGAATAAAAATAGTATCAATAGCAAACGCAGCATGTTTAACGCTTTTCAGACCATAATTTATACTATATTGAGTATTATATTTTTTGGTTAGATAGATTATTTTATTTGCTAGCAGAATATTTAAAACATCTTGGTCTAAAAAAGAGAATTTATTTTTTAACGCATTATTTTTAAGTAATCTCATTGCCTGCGTTGAAATATCCTCTTCTGCCCAGCGATTAAGATTAATGAATAAAAATCCAGCATTAAAATATCCTTGCGAGATATTTTCTACTTCTAATTCGAATGCTCTTTTTTGCCACCATTTTTCATCTTTTTCGGTCACAACTGCAGCAATTTCATTATTATTGAAGTGAATGTTTTGTAATCTATCTAAACTATTATTACATATGATATCTGCATCTAAGTATAAAATTTTATCTAATTTATTTGAAAAATAGTCAGCAATGATGAATCTAAAGTAGGTGGCATAGGACCAGTTTTTAGTACTAGGTAATGATTTTAAGCTCTGATCGTCAACCAAATAAATATTTATTTCAATTTTATATTGTTGCGCAAGAGTATCGAACAAGGTTTCTTGCTCATGATCAAAATAATCGGTAAATATATGGAAACAATGATTATTATTAATATTATGCAGTGCAATTGATGTTATCGAAATTCCGCAACCATATAAAAATTTTTGTCTACCCCATAGGCAATATGGAATTTAGGGTGGCAATCAGCATGCAAATTTGGCGTTAAGCAGAGTTTTTGCGTAATAACTTTATGCTTGTCAAAATACATGTACTATACCTATTTCCTAAAATTTTTTATAAAACAAAACGTTTAGAGTTATAATCCTCTCCTAACGGTTCTTTCTTTTATTCTTTCTGCTTTAATATTAGCGCTCGATATCAATTTTTGTTCATTGTTGAGAATATTTTTTAAATTATCAGAAAAATAAATCTGCATAAAACGAAAAATATCTCGTTGGGTTAAACCAATATTCAGTGATGAAAAATATAATCCAATCAAATCCTTATCTTTCCAACGTTTTGGTACATACTGACGTATTTGGGCACGATGCAAGTCAATGATTGAAATCTTTAATTTTTTGTCATCGTCGTCAAAGGGCAAATGTAATAAAAAATGGCAAATATAGCAATCGCGATGATTGACGCCACATGCATGCATTTTACGTACTATTTCAGCCATTCGACAAATTAATATTTTTTTAGTACTAAATTGGGGAGCTGAATTTTTCCAATTTGCGCAGTACTCTTCTAAGCTAATGGTTGGAATCAGCGCTTCGGTAATAATAAATGACTTACGGCGTAAAGGATTAATTCCTTTTTGACAGAAAGCTTTACCATGCATAGTGTCAATGCCTGCCTCAGTTAGACGATGGATTGCTTTCCATTCTCTATCCGCACCTAATACTGGTAAGCGTAAAGAAAATAGATTTTTTAGTACTTCTTTTAACGTAGTACCATAATGAATTTTGAGAAAATAACTTTTTTCATTGAGCATAAAGCATAATGTTTTGCGTGTCTCTAATTGACGAAAAATTTTACCATCTAATTTTTCTATTTCTATAAAGGGATCTTTGCCTTGCCATAAGTTTTTAAAAGGTTGTTTAAGTTCAAGCATGCTGGCATCCCAAAATAATATCTGCAGCTTTTTCAGGCAAACTGTATAAATCTTGAGTATCAGCAAAGTGGCGTGCAGATTCTGACCATTGTTTTAATAGAGATTTATTAGTTAAACTTGTTGTTAAAGCATTATTAAGATTTTTTTGTTTATAAGGCTCATCTATTACTATGCCACAATCTGCATGTTTGATATAGAACGCATAGCCACATATATCTGTTGTAATTACTGGTAAACCCGCTGCAATGGCTTCGATTAATACTATGCTAGCAGCCTCTTGATAGGCAGGATGGATTAACATATCAGCAGCAGCCATCAATTCTGCTATATCATTACGCCCCTGAAAAAATAAAACTTGTTTATCTATCCCCAAATTTTTTGCTAGCCGTTGATAACGGGTAGGTGAGTCTTGTCCTACTACCATTAACATAGTCTTATTTTTTATTTTGTCAGGCAGGGAAGCTATTGATTTGAGTGTTCTGTCTACGCCTTTACGTTTAAAATCTGAACCGACTTGTAATAAAAGAAATTGGTCTTCAGAGATAGCATTTTTTTTACGATAAATTGGTTTTGCGTCAATAATTTGTTGGTCATATTTTCTACTAAGGTCAATGCCCGGTGGTAACAGATAAAAACGTGCGTCAGGTGTTTTGTAATGTTTTTTAAAATCATTAATTTGATGTTGGGTAAGCATTAATAATTTGGTGTGACTGTCTGCATCAAAAACCTCTTTTTCATAAGCAATATAATGTTTGTATCGTTTGGTCAGTTTATAAAAAAAACCTTTTTCTTTTTCAACTTTTTCTGCATAACAAACATCTGCTGCATAATAAATATCTAATCCTGGCATCTTATTAAAACCGACAATAATATCAGCCGGATGCTGGGTTAAATGTGTTTTGACCTGATGATAAAATGCTTCATTACGCCCATTATTTGTATGTGCTTTAACTGGGATTATGATAACGTTAATATCAGCAGGAATTTCACCATCCCATACCATTGTGTAAACACGTATTTGATGCCCTCGTTTTTGGCAAGCAGAGAGAATCTGAATGAAATCTCTTTGTAGTCCACCAAAAGGGAAATATTTGTATAAACAAAATGCAATTTTCATCGGATTATATCTCTATCTCAGATTTTATGGTTTGTATATCCATTGGTAACATTTTTTTTGTAGCGGTAATAACATCTTTAACTGGAATTATTGATAGATACTTTTTATTACGATCACGTTCGTGTCGTTCTGGCATTTTTTCATAATTACCAGCCCAAATTTGAATAACGTTTTTACTCCATGGTTTCCAATATTGATGATCTGTCGCACCGAACAAGCAAATAATAGGGGTTTCTAATGCTGCTGCAATATGCATTGGTGCTGAATCTACACCGATGAATAAGGCGGCATGGCTAATTAGAGCACCTAATTCTGGAAATGTTGTTTTTCCTGCAAATTCGGTAATGGGTGATTGACGACATTGTTGTGCAATATTAGCCACACAGCTGAGATCATCTTTACTGGGACCTGATGTTAGTATCACCTGGTATCCTCTAGATTGTAGATTATCAATCACCTCAGCAAATTTTTCATCATCCCAGCACTTAAATTTTTGTCTAGCTGTTGGTTGGATAACAACATAACTACTATGTACCCCTAGAGATATTAATCGGTGATTAATTTTTTCCCAATCGTTTGGTTGATAAGTCATTGTTGTACTGGAATACCAAGTATTAAGTTGAAGTGGTTTTAATATAGAGAGATTTTGTTCAACAACATGTTTTCCCGTTGGTTTAACCATATGTGTAAAACTTTCAGACCAATAGTTTGTATTTCTATAGTTGAATTGGTGAGAAATTTTTATCTTGGCAGGGATACATCTTACCAAAAAAGGTACAATCCATTGATCAGCTAAATTTATAATTAAATCATAATGATTTTTTCGTAATTTATTGATTAATAAAATAAAATTAACTAATTTGGCTATTGTGTTATTTTTTTTGTTTTTAATGCCATAAAATGCATGAATTTCTCTATTTTCAGACAAAATTGGTATTGTATCTTGGTAGAGAAGAATATCAATTTTAGCGGCTGGATAATTTTTTTTGAGCGTGCTAATAACAGGTGTTGTCAGCAACATATCTCCATGAAATCGCATTTTAATGATCAGAATTTTTTTAAATTGTTTATCCACTTGCTGCAGTCACTCTTGAATTGTTTGTTTATAAGTTTATCTGATTTTTGACCAATGTTATCATTATAAATTCAACAAATTTAAGATAGTTAATTTATTAGAATAATCTAAATGGTTACCTATTTTGGCATTAAAAATAACTTTTATTTTAAAAAATTTCAGCAGATTTGAAAAAATAATAAAAATTTGAATTTATATAAAGTAAAGGATTTTTAATATTATCAATTATCTTAACAATAAAATTACTGATTTGTAATTTATTATCTACTATTTTTTACTACACATCACGCTATCTATCTATTTTTTAAAAAGAATACACTGAAAAATTATCTATTTTGCTACCAACATTAGTAACTGTTACTGTTGATAAATTAATAAATATCTGATATCAGATAAAGTTGAGAATTTAAACTTACTTAAATTGCGACTGACCAATTTAATTGGTTTAATTAACTCAAGGCTAAAATGTCTTAATATTTTTAGTATTGAATCTTTGGACAACTTTTCTTAGGTACCATACCACTAGCCAGTAATAATAACTTATGGCGTATTTTAAACCATTAACGATTTATTTCTTGATGATAAATAAGAATATTAAAAGTGAGATATGAATTTTTCAAATAGGGCGTAGATCTTGTTGTGAAAAGAATGGAATGAATAAAAATGTGAATAATATAAAGCTTTGTTTTATATATCTAAAATACTATATAAAAAACCCAGCTTGCGCTGGGTTTTTTATTAAGAAGTTATTTAATTTTAGCTTCTTTATAAATCACATGCTTACGAACAACTGGATCGAATTTTTTCATTTCCAATTTTTCAGGTATAGTACGTTTGTTCTTCGTTGTCGTATAGAAGTGACCTGTACCTTCAGAAGAAACCAGTTTAATTTTATCGCGAATACCTTTAGCCATTCTTTAGCTCCTTAGTATTTCTCACCACGGCTGAGAAGCTCAGCAAGAACTGCGTCGATCCCTTGTTTATCGATTATACGCATGCCTTTTGCTGACACACGAAGCTTTACGAAACGTTTCTCAGATTCAACCCAGAAACGGTGAGAGTGCAGGTTTGGCAGAAAGCGGCGTTTAGTTGCATTCATTGCGTGTGAGCGTTTGTTACCACTCATCGGGCGCTTACCAGTAACTTGACAGACTCGTGACATGTCTATTTCTCCAAAAATCTAATCAGCTCGAGCTTTATATCGGGAATGACTGCCTCGTCAGACTTGGAAGCCTATCTCAGCAAATTTTCTTAATATAAAAAATAACTTAACTTCAGTAAAACTCACTGAGATAGGCTCTTCTTGTCAAACCCGAGATCCTAAAAGGTGGCGTATTATACGCCCTCTAGCGCTTTCACTCAAGCCCAGAACTAATAAAGTTGCTATTTATTAGTCAAAATGTGGTACTAGAGTAGACCAAGTTCGACAAATGAAAGGCATTTTTTATGAGTGACGACAAAATGGTCAAGCAATTTTATATCTATCAAACGGCAAGCATTAGCAATTTTTTCGGTGACAATTTTATCCGCTAAACTGGGCTCTGGGTTACCCGAAGGATGATTATGTGCAAGAATAATGGATACTGCATTTACTTTAACCGCCTGCCTTAAAATTTCTCTTGGATGTACTTCTACGCGATTTATGGTGCCTTTAAACATTTCTTCATAGCAGATAATTTGATTTTGGTTGTTTAAGAATAATACAATAAAAATCGAGTAGATATTTTTTCAAGTGCTTAGGACTTCTCATAATACTTTGATTAATAAGTTGTTGTGTAAAGAATCGTTTAGCGATTTCACCAATCGCTTGTAATTGTGAATACTTACAAACTCCTAATCCCTTGTGCGCTGAAAATTGTTGATAATCAGCAGTTAATAGTTTGTGCAACGAGCCAAATTCTTTTAATAAGTTTTCAGCCAATATTAAAACCGGAAATCCAGGCAATCCTGTGCGAAGAAAAATGGCCAAAAGCTCTTGGTCACTTAATGATGATGCCCCATAAGCTAAAAGCTTTTCTCTAGGTTTAAGTGCATAATTTATTTCGTCCATATGTTTTTCCTGTCTATTTCCTTGTAGCTTTGACAGGTTACAGCATGCCAAAATATGGGCCAAAATTTTCTAGCGTAGTTGCGTAGCGTTTTGCAAAAAAGTTTTTTTATAGATAAAAATTGATGGTATTCTCACCTAAACTTCAGCTTATGGTAATATCAGTAGACTCATCATTTGAATTTGGATATATATGATGGCAGAACTTACAGGTAAACATATCGTACTTGGCATTAGTGGTGGTATTGCTGCTTATAAAACACCAGAATTAGTTCGTCGTTTGCGTGACCATGGTGCAATTGTACGTGTGGTAATGACGAATGCCGCCAAATCTTTTATTACACCTTTGACGCTACAGGCTGTTTCGGGCTATCCAGTTGCTGATGATTTATTGGATCCTGTCGCAGAGGCTGCAATGGGTCATATTGAATTAGCTAAATGGGCAGATTTAATTATTTTAGCGCCTGCAACTGCAGATTTGCTGGCTCGTTTATCCGTTGGTATGGCGAATGATTTATTAACAACGGTCTGTTTAGCTTCAGAGGCAACAATAGCTGTCGTACCGGCAATGAATCAGCAAATGTATCGCGCTAATATTACTCAGCAAAATATTGCAATACTTAAAGAACGCCATGTTTTAGTTTGGGGCCCAGATGAAGGTAGTCAAGCTTGTGGTGATGTTGGCCCTGGTCGAGTGTTAGAGCCGTTAGCTATTGTTCAATTAGCTAAGAATAGTTTTCAGCATAAGCTAGATATGGTAAACCTGCATTTAGCAATTACTGCGGGGCCAACACAAGAAGAAATTGATCCCGTTCGTTTTGTGACTAATCATAGTTCAGGGAGAATGGGTTTCGCGATAGCACAAGCTGCTGCAAAACGAGGGGCTAATGTAACACTTATTACCGGTCCAGTTAATTTACCAACACCTGCAGGCGTTAAACGTATTAATGTTATCAGCGCGTTGGAAATGTATAGTCAAGTACATAATATAATTGATAAACAAGATATTTTTATTGGATGTGCCGCAGTTGCTGATTATCGACCAAAAGAGTTTACAAAAGAAAAAATTAAAAAGCGGGCAGATGAAATTACTCTGACATTGGTAAAAAATCCTGATATTGTGGCAAGTGTTGGTAAATTGACTAAAAATCGTCCTTATGTCGTTGGATTTGCAGCAGAGACACAAAATGTGGAAGAATATGCCCGTAATAAGCGTACCCAAAAAAATCTGGATCTTATTTGTGCAAATGATGTTTCATTAGCTGATCATGGGTTTAATTCAGAAAGCAATGCCTTGAATTTATTTTGGGAAGATAAAGAGATATATTTACCACATAGCCATAAATTAGAGCTTGGTCACCGTTTACTCGATGAGATACTTCAACGTTATGAAGAAAAAAATAGACATTAAAATTCTTGATCCTCGTGTAGGAAATAAATTTCCGTTGCCAACTTATGCGACAGAAGGATCTGCTGGGTTAGATCTACGAGCTTGCTTAGATCAGGCTATTCAATTAGAACCAGGTCAAACTGAGCTATTACCTACAGGATTAGCAGTGCATATTGCAGATCAACAATTAGCTGCAATCATTCTTCCTCGTTCAGGTTTAGGACATAAACATGGTGTTGTATTAGGAAATTTAGTCGGTTTAATCGATTCTGATTATCAAGGTGAATTGAAGGTTTCAGTCTGGAATCGTGGTGATACAAGTTTTACTATTGAACCTGGTGAGCGTATAGCACAAATGGTTTTTGTACCAATTGTTCAAGTTGAATTTGATCTGGTACAAGATTTTGAAACGACAAAACGAGGTAGCGGTGGTTTTGGTCATTCAGGTCGTCAATAATAATCTTGTTATTTATAAAATATTATAAATTTATTAAATTTTGTGCTTTATAAATGATGAAAGGCAAGGATTGCGTGGTCTGTTTTGTTGTTTTATCAGGGGTCTTGTTTCGCCATGGCAGGAAAAGAGATAACAAAGAAGAAAAACAGGCGTGAGGAAATCTTGCAGGTGCTTGCGCAAATGTTAGAAACCAGTGGTGGTAGTCAACGCATTACCACAGCTAAGTTGGCAAGTCATGTTGGTGTATCTGAAGCAGCACTTTATCGACATTTCCCTAGTAAGGGAAAAATGTTTGATAGTCTTATTGAATTTATTGAAAATTCTTTAATTTCACGGATTAATCTGATTCTGCAAGATGAAAAAGATACCATTAGGCGTATTCGGTTGATTTTAATGTTGATACTCGGTTTTGCGGAGAAAAATCCTGGATTGACACGAATAATGACGGCACATGCGTTGATGTTTGAGCAAGTTCAGTTACAAGATAGGATTGCCAATTATTTGAACGTATCGAAGCGCAATTTAGACAGGTTTTAAAGGAAAGAAAAATACGTGATAAGTAAAGTTTTAGTTATGATGAGAGCTTATTAGCATCTCAATTATTAGTGTTTTGTGAGGGGATGCTATCACGTTTTGTACGTTCAGAATTTCGGTATTGCCCAACTAAAGAATTTGATGCACGCTGGCCTATGTCTTGGTGCAGTTACAATAATTAATTGTACTACTCACTCCGCCTGATATTTGGGCGGAGTTTTTTTTATGTTAGTGGGTTAATAAAATTGCTAATTTTTTTATTTGTTAAGAGGGAGTGATACCGTAATTCTCACGATAAGCTTTCATCGTAGCTAAATGGGTTGACATATTCGGATTTTCACTTAAATAATTAATTAAATCATTCAAAGTGATAATAGAAAATACCTTGCATTTGAATTTTTTTTCGATTTCTTGGACGGCGGATAGATTCTTTTCACCTTTCTCCTGACGATCTAGACTTAATATAACAGCACTAAGTTTAGCTTTATGTCTCTTAATTATTTCTGCAGATTCTTTGATTGCAGTTCCTGCTGTAATAACGTCGTCAACGATCACAACGTTTCCTTTTAATGGGCTACCGACTAATTCCCCACCTTCCCCATGTTTTTTAACTTCTTTACGATTAAAGCAGTAAGGCTTATCGAAGTGATAATCCTCAGATAGTGCAACTACCATGGTTGTTACGATCGGGATACCTTTATAGGCCGGACCAAAAATAATGTCACAAGTAGGATTATGATCCATAAACGCTTGGGCATAAAAATGACCGAGTGCAGCTAAATCTTTTCCTGTATTAAAGAGGCCAGCATTGAAAAAATAGGGGCTCTTACGACCAGATTTCAACGTAAATTCACCAAATTCCAATGCTTTTTTTTTCATGGCGAGTTTAATAAATTCGCGCTGATAACCTTTCATTAAATTTTCCTCTTTAATTTATTCTCACTTTAATTAATCGCTATAAAAAGACCGTTAAACAGATGATTAAAATTTATTGCTCTAATGCTTCTTTTTGGGCGGTAAAAATAATTTGTAAACCATTTTTTGCTAAAGAAAGCAGTGATAGCAGCTCTTCATGACTAAATGGCTCACCTTCGGCAGTACCTTGAATTTCGATCATTTTACCATTATCCATCATGACAACATTCATATCTGTTTCTGCGGCAGAGTCTTCAATATATTCTAGATCACAAATAGGTTTGCCATCCACTATGCCGACAGAAACCGCAGCAACCATAGATTTAAGTGGGCTTTTTTTCAATTTTCTTTCTGCGACCATTTTATTTAATGCGTCAGTTAAAGCGACACAGGCACCAGAAATTGCAGCGGTACGAGTCCCTCCATCAGCCTGAATAACATCACAATCTAGTGTAATGGTATATTCACCTAATTGCTTTAAATCAACGGCGGCACGCAGAGAACGGGCAATAAGGCGTTGTATCTCCATGGTGCGACCCGTTTGTTTGCCTTTTGCTGCTTCGCGTATATTACGAGAATTTGTTGCCCGTGGTAGCATACCGTATTCCGCTGTTATCCAACCTTGTGATTGGCCTTTTAAAAAGCGGGGAACGCCTTCTTCGATTGTGGCGTTACATAATACTTTGGTATCACCAAATTCAATCAGAACAGAGCCTTCGGCATGTTTAGTATATTGGCGGGTGATTTTTATAGGGCGCACCTGATTAGCTTCTCTATTCTCTGGACGCATGGTGTTATCTCCGTAGTTAAACAATGTTGGTGGCGCATTATACGTTCTTCGACATTGAATGCCTATCCTATGGTTTCACTCAAGGTTATAATTTAATTTTTATTTATAGGAACGAAATATGATCCATAGTATGACCGCTTTCGCACGACGAGATATAAAAAGTGAATGGGGAAATGCGGCTTGGGAGCTGCGTTCCGTTAACCAACGTTATCTTGAAACTTATATTCGCTTGCCGGAACAATTTAGAAGTCTCGAACCTGTTATTCGTGAGCGTCTACGTGCCAGATTAACCCGAGGGAAAGTAGAGTGTAGTTTACGTTTTGAACTTAGTTCACATCAACAGAGTGAATTAGTACTGAATGAAGAGTTAGCTAACCAATTGATTAGAACTGCTAACTGGGTAAAAAAGAGTAGTAGTGAAGGAGAAATTAATCCGTTAGAAATTCTTCGCTGGCCTGGTGTTATGTCGGCTCAAGAACAGAATTTGGATGTTATTTGTACGTATTTGCTTAAAGAATTAGAACTTGCTTTAGATGATTTTATTCTCAATCGGGAAAGCGAAGGCAAGATGCTAAAAATAATGATTGAGCAACGGCTAGATGCTGTTTGTCAGGAAATTCAAGCGGTTCGTCGTCAAATGCCTGAAATTTTAAAATGGCAGCGTGAGCGCTTACAAACAAAATTAGAGGAGGCAGAAATTCAGATAGATAATAATCGATTAGAACAAGAGCTTATCATATTAGCGCAACGTATTGATGTTGCAGAAGAGCTTGATAGGCTGGATGCTCATGTCAAAGAAACACGTAATATTCTTAAAAAACAAGAAGCTGTTGGCCGTCGGTTAGATTTTATGATGCAGGAGTTTAATCGTGAAGCTAATACCTTGGCCTCAAAGTCTATTAATAGCCAAGTGACTAATTATGCTGTTGAATTAAAAGTATTAATAGAACAAATGCGTGAGCAGATTCAAAACATCGAGTAGATTCTCAAGTAAATTCACTAAATATCATAACTTGCAACTAATACCAATGAGCCAGTGCGAATACTGGCTTTTTTAATTCAACAAGTTTCATATGATCACGAGTTTCGCACAGGTCTATAAAATTCTAGAAATGGCTTAAAAGTAATGATTAATCTGCAAGTTACTGAAATGCATAAATTTACTTAATTTACAATAAGTTATATTTAATTTATAAGGTTTTATCTATTTACATATTATGCTGAATTAAACTTAAAAATAGCGCGTTTTTTTATTGGTGCGAAACTCGTGATGATATCACCAAAGCGCACATTATTGGTGTACTTAAAAGGGTACTTAGTTGGTTTTAAGTACACTAATTTAAGGACACCCTCAATAAAATATGGGAAAACTTAACGACATATAAAAAAGAACATGGATATGAAGTGGAGAACTCTTTGTAAGATGCTCAGACGGTGGTGAGCTATATTTTATTTTCCAAGCTAATAAAAAAATAAACAAGTATTGTACACGAGTTTCGCACCAATAAAAAAACGCGCTATTTTTAAGTTTAATTCAGCATGATATATAAATAGACAAAACCTTATAAATTAAATACAAATTATTGTAATTTAATAAAATTTATGTGTTTTAGTAACTTACAGATTAACCATTGCTTTTAAGCCATTTCTAGAACTTTATATGCCTGTGCGAAACTCATGAAAGGGTTATTTTTTCAGATATACGACGTTTATGTTGTTCAAACCACGCAGAAATAGCGAGAAAAATATGATTTCTTTGCGCTCGGCTCGTGCGAGCCTGACAGCGTTCAATACCACAGTTTTGTTTTAACTTCTCGATGATAAACTTCAACAGACCAACGGGCATCCATGATAGATTTGACGTATTGACGGGTGGGATTCTCTTTGTTTGTTACTATGTCACGAGTTTCGCACAAAACTAATTTGGGTACGCTAATAAAACACGGATTTGCTCAGTAATAGCACTTTTGATTACGTCCCAATTTTGTTGATAAAGGGTTATTTTTTCAGATATACGACGTTTATGTTGTTCAAACCACGCAGAAATAGCGAGAAAAATATGATTTCTTTGCGCTCGGCTCGTGCGAGCCTGACAGCGTTCAATACCACAGTTTTGTTTAACTTCTCGATGATAAACTTCAACAGACCAACGGGCATCCATGATAGATTTGAGGTATTGACGGGTGGGATTCTCTTTGTTTGTTACTATGTAATCAATACGGCCGTTTTTGGCTGTAAATTTGAAAACGGTTACCCAACCATATCCTCGCAAGTGTATTGACGTTCCTTCTTCTGAGATGTCTAACTTGTTCAGTTGTTTGTTATGGTTAACAATCCTATTTTTCCTCAGCGTGGTTACCCAGATCCAACCATGAGAGCGAATTGATTTCAGGTTATCCAGGCTAGAATACCAAGCATCCATCACTACGGCTTCTGGCATGATCCCTCTTTTTTTAGCAAGAGTGAGCATTTCGGAAAAGTGCGTGTTTTTTGTTTTTCCATCAGAATCTTTATCATAAATACGATAATTGATAGGAATTGATTCAACCTTCGTCAGATCATGCCAAAGCAAATTAACTAAACCTATGCCAGCAATAACATCATGTTCATTACCTGAATATTGATAATGGACCATCTCTATTTTTTTACTACGTGTTTTGGCAATCAATGTATCATCGGCAATTAGTACGCAAGGGCTTTTTTTGTCTATAGAAGGTTCAACTAATCGCCATAGGTCTTTAGGTCTAAAACATCTACTTTTTAGCCATCGGCTAACAGTGTCATGAGATAAAGGCGATGGGCTTACTTCTGATAACGCTAAACCAGAGTATCTTAAACTGCTTACTTGTAAGAATGTTTTATAGATATCTTTAATACATGGATAACCCGACAAAATATGAACACCCTGATTTTTTCTTGTTTTTAAATTTATACTTCTTTTTTGGAGATTGCGAAACTCGTGTTATATACGTCAATTTCAATGTCTAATGGCCCCATCACTCATTTCTTTTCATATAGTTGCACTATACAGATGTTCGACGTACAATTTAAATGTACACTTTAGGAGACATATCATGCGTACATACACTTCCACTCAAGCCCGCGCCAATATCTCAGAAGTGTTGGATGCTGCCACTCATGGTGAACCCGTTGAAATCACCCGCAGTGATGGAAGTTCAGCAGTAGTTATCAGCAAGGCTGAATTCGAGGCATACCAGAACGCTAAGCTGGATGCGGAGTTTGATGTGATTATACAGCGCCATGGGCATACTGTAGAGGTATTGACAAACCGATGATATGGGTCAGCGCACAGGAAGTTATTGCTTTTCATGACCGTATATTGCAATGGCTTCCCGGCGTTGCTGGTATGCCGGATCCTAGCAGAGCGGAAGCTCTTATTTCCCGGGTGCAAAATCGTGCACATTATGACGGTGTTACGGATATTTTTGAGTTGGCTGCCACTTACTGGGTTGCTATCGCCAGAGGTCACATTTTTAATGATGGCAATGAGCGTATCGCGTTTTTTGTGACCATGACTTTCCTCTACCGCAACGGTATCAATATCCGAGATAACGACAATACTTTGGAAAATTTAACGGTAGAAGCTGCTACCGGAGAAAAAACTGTTGATCAGTTAGCGCAGCAGTTACGTGAGTTAGTAAATCGTATCGAGCCAATTGGTTGAATAATCATTGTTTTTCATGTAATTAATCAAAAATTAGTTTAGTAAAAATATAATCAAATAATATTAGTATTAAGCCACTATTCAGTACTCAAAATCATACTAGTTTATTAAATTAAGGTGTTTTTTAAAATTGTTAGCGTGGCTAAATAATGCACTTGTATTGCTATGGTGTTATTTTTTTAAAAAGATATTGTTAATTAGTGACAGAATATTGAAAAATTCAATCATGATAAGCATCTATCGAAAAAATATTGTTTATTTAGCACATTTATTTTCATAAAGAATAAACCATTCATAATGTTTTTATATCGTAAAATTCTTAGATAATTTTAATATGTAGGATGTTCGATATATCACTAAATGAAATTTATAGAGCAATTGAGATATAGATTAAACTGATTTTTAGAATGAAATATGGCTAATTAGTCGATATATTGATTTAATTATAAATAAATTTGTAAGCAAAAGTTTATTTCTTTGTTAAGGTTAATATATTGATATATAAGTAAAAATTAAAGTCTTGCGAAGAAAAAGTGAGTTATTAGCGGCAAATTATGATTAAAAAAAGCTATAAAGCCAGCAGAGACATCTTGCTTCTGCTGACTATATGATATTGACAAATAAATTTCCCTGGTGTTGGCCAACTTGGCAGCCTGACCTTACATGAGGTCAGGTTTTTTTATTGTTTTTATATAAATCTAATAGTGACTTTACCCTTTTTTATGCTTCGATTGTAGTTAGACTTAAGTCTAGTTTTGTACTATACTTTTGTCCTGACACGGAGGTTAATTATGTATTTTGGGGGGAATTACTGGATGTCAAAGGCGTTTTTTGATAATGATACGATAAATAATGTAATAAAAAACTACTTAGATAAAGAATTAGCTGTTTTTGGGAAATTTAGGTATGCATATATAATCCTGAATAAAAGAAATCCAGCGGAAATGTTTGCGATAACAAATTATCCAGATAAGTGGGTTGAGATATATAAGGAAAGGAATTATCAACAAATAGATCCCGTTGTTATCTTTGCTCTTAATAGAGTTTCTCCTTTTGAGTGGGACGAAAGTTTGTCTGTTAATTCTAATGTTGATTTCTCCAAAATTTTTAATATTTCAAAAGATTATAATGTTGTAAATGGCTATACTTTTGTATTACACGATTATAATAATCTCCTTGCTATGTTATCAATTGTCATGATCAGTTCGGAAGTTGTGGAAATAGAAAAAAGGATAAAAGATCATAAAAATGATTTGCATATGCTTCTTCTTGATGTTCATGAAAAAATCACCTCTCTGTATCGAGAGATGATTAGACGAAACTATCAGAACCCAGCAAGTGGAAAAGATTGTTTTTCACCCCGCGAAAATGAAATTTTATATTGGGTTAGTATGGGAAAAACTTACGCGGAAATTGCAACCATACTAGGTATAAAATTGGGTACAGTAAAATTTCATATTGGCAGTGTTGTGAAAAAATTAGGCGTTATGAATGCTAAGCATGCAATAAGACTCGGTGTCGAATTACAACTCATTAAGCCTATCTCCGAATGACGGATATATCAATGGCCATTTTTTTAAATTATTATTAACAAGTCTGTCATAATGGCTCCTTATTTTTCCAATTAGCTTATTTTGATTTTTAGAATCTATAGGCAAAAGCAGTAGATAAACTTTTTCATTTTTCTCTGATAAACCTTGTTCGATGATTGAAACCTCCCAACCGGATCGCTCTACTACTTTTAACATACCATGGCTGATAATAGTAAGAATCCCATCATAATCGCCTTTTTGCGCATAATTAATCATTGCTAGACATAGTATAAAAAAGACAGGATGTTTGTCGCAATTTAGTTCTTTTGTTCGGTCTTTGGCCACGAAAAAGCGGCTTGATTCAATATAGTTTTCTTTAGGGAGATTGAGATGCTTGAAAAAAGGGGCAAATGTGCCTGTGATCATATTAGGAAATTGCATTTCAATAAATCTAACACTACAGATGATGGTGTTACTTCTTACGCCAAATAGATAGTTAGCTTTGTCATTATCATATTCATCAAACTCCATACCATTAATACAATTAACTGCCCAGTTAAGGCGATCTTTAAATGTTTCTTTTCTTAGCGTAAATAATTCTTTTGATTTTTTTTCAGTCAAAAGGTTGTAGTTCACATCGAATATTTCTAACATTTTTTCTCCATTATTTCATTTACTCGGAGATCCTATATTTAAAATTACTAAAATATTTCTATCTAGCGATACTATTTTTCGATTTCCACTATCGGTAATAATGCCTATTATATTTTGCCTTCTCTGTAATTTTTTGTACACTAGTGGTGTTAAGTTTATATATGCATTTTTCGATGGAACTAACTCACTCATAAGGAATATTTTATGGGAAGTGTAAATCGGAGGTGTAAATTAATCGGACAGTTTTTAATTAAAAGTTAAAAATTTTTATAGATAAAGTTAGCTATATTAAAAAGACATAAAAAGTGTTTTATTGATAGCGCTGGTTTAAGAAAAGTAATCTATATATTTATAGTATAAAAAAAATTAAACTATCTATTAAGATAACTGAGTTATCCGCTAAATATATAATTTATTAACATAATGATTAGACATTTTTTTATTTAATTATTCTCATGATAGCATTTGCAATATTTATACTAAATTTTACCTTTATCAAAGAAAGTTAATAATTTAAGCATTCGGTAAAAGTTTTATCGTATAATGTAGTAAGCCGAATCAATTCAGCCAGTTATAGCCATAAACGAAATGAATGAAATTATGGTTTTTATACTTATGGCAATATATTAAATCAGAGGTCACCATGAACAAAAAAGGAATAAAAAAAGTTGGCGTTTTAACCAGTGGTGGTGATGCGCCAGGAATGAATGCCGCTATTCGTAGTGTTGTGCGCATGGGACTTTCTGAAGATTTAGAAGTTTATGGTATCTATGACGGCTATATGGGACTTTATGAAAATCGAATAAAAAAACTCAACCGTTTTAGTGTTTCTGATATTATTAATCGCGGCGGTACTTTCTTAGGCTCTGCCCGTTTTCCTGAATTTCGTGATAGTGAGAAGGTAAGAACCCAAGCTATTGAGAATATGAAAAAACATAATATTGATGCCTTGGTTGTCATCGGTGGAGATGGCTCTTATCGTGGCGCAAAGAAGATCACTGAAGCGGGTTTCCCTTGTATAGGTGTACCCGGAACTATTGATAATGATGTTGCCGGTACTGATTATACGATTGGTTATTTTACCGCTTTGGATACTATTGTTGAGGCAATTGATCGTTTACGTGATACCTCAACTTCCCATAAACGTATTTCGATTGTTGAAATAATGGGGCGTCATTGTGGTGATTTGACTTTATCCGCGGCTATTGCTGGCGGCTGTGAGTTTGTGGTATTGCCCGAAATACCTTTTGATAAGGAAGAGTTACTGACAGAAATTAAATCTGGCTTAGCAAGAGGTAAACGTCATGCAATTGTTGCCATTACTGAACATATTTATGATGTTAATGAATTGGCAAAATATATTGAAAAAGCAACGGGGCATGAGACACGAGCAACGGTTTTAGGCCATATTCAGCGAGGTGGTAGCCCAGTTGCGAGTGATCGAGTTCTGGCATCCCGTATGGGTGCTTACTCTATTCAGTTACTTTTACAGGGGTATGGTGGGCGCTGTGTTGGTATTCAAAATGATAAACTGGTTCATCATGATATTATTGATGCAGTTGAAAATATGCAACGTAAGTTTAAGCAGGATTGGTTAGATACGGCGAAGAAACTTTATTAACTGGTTTGAGCGGGTTGTAGCTGATAAAGTTTCGATATAAGCCTCATAAATTTATGAGGCTTATATGGTTTTATTGCGTGATGGTTGTATTTTTAGTTAACCATTGCGTTATTCGTTGTTTCTCATCATCATTGAGCCACATACCTAATTTGGTTCTGCGCCAGATGACATCATCTAACTCTGTAACCCATTCATTTTCGACTAAATAACGTAATTCAGCTTCGTATAAATTGTGGCCAAAAGCTTCACCTAGATCTGATAACGATTGTGCTTGTTTTAAGATCAAATTGCTATTACTACCGTAAGTGCGGGCATATCGCAATGCAATGCCTTCTGGTAACCATGGGTAGCGTTTACGTAATAGTTGGGCATAACCGTCACGATCACAGCCTTCGATATCACCACCAGGTAGCGTTGCTTCTTTAGTCCACGCTTTACCGGCATTAGGATAGTAATGAGCTAATTTATCTATCGCATGTTCTGCAAGTTTACGATAGGTGGTTAATTTACCGCCGAAAACAGATAGTAAAGGTGCTTTTCCTTGTTCATCATGGATGTCGAGGGTGTAATCACGTGTAATAGCTTGAGGTGAATCAGATTCATCATCACATAATGGACGTACCCCAGAGTAAGTCCAGACAATATCTTGCTGTGTTAACTGTTTTTTGAAATGATCGTTATAAACTTTTAATAAATAATTGATTTCATTATTATCTATGTGAACATCTTTTGGATCACCTTGATATTCGACATCGGTAGTACCGATAATAGAAAACTCGTCCATCCAAGGTATAACAAAGACAATACGATGATCTTCATTTTGTAAAATATAAGCTTGTGAGCCATCGTGTACACGAGATACAACAATATGGCTACCTTTAATTAGCCGGATACCGTAGGGAGATTTTAATTGTAACCCTTCATCAAAGAAAGATTTAACCCAAGGTCCTGTTGCGTTTACTAATCCTTTTGCTTGCCAAGTTTCTTTTTTGCCCGTACGTAAGTCTTCTGCTTCTACGACCCACAGCCCATTCTCACGCCAGGCTTTCGTCGCTTTAGTGCGAGTTCGAACTTCACCTTTATGTCTGAGAATTTCTTGTGCATTGAGGACAACTAACCGTGCATCATCTACCCAACAATCTGAATATTCAAAACCTTTTGTCAGTTCTGATTTTAAGACAGAGTTTTTACCAAATTTTAGTCCTTTACTTCCGGGTAGACTGGTACGTTTACCGAGGTGATCATAAAGGAAAAGGCCAGCACGTATCATCCAAGCAGGACGAAGATGAGGTTGATGAGGTAGGCGAAAACGCATAGGGAAAGCGATATGAGGAGCGAGCTTAAGCAAAACTTCACGTTCGGCAAGCGCTTCACTAACTAAACGAAATTCATAATGTTCTAAATAGCGTAATCCGCCATGGATTAGTTTGGAACTAGCAGAAGAAGTTGCGCTAGCAAGATCTTGAGCTTCTAATAGTAATACTGATAATCCTCGACCAGCAGCATCAGCGGCAATACCTGCACCATTTATACCACCACCTAGCACAATTAAATCTTTTGTTTTCATGCGTCCCCCAATGTTCGAGATTGCTCAAATATGTTCGTTTTCGCTCACAATTTTAATCAAATTAGATTCTAAAGCCAACTATTATTAAGTTGAAGAAAAACCATTAAATTGAAGCTATTTACCATTTATTGGAAAAATAGAGAAAAAATAGCAAACTAATTAAGAAAATGAGTATTAATCTGGAGAGAATATTAGCTTATTAAGAAGTATAGCCACAGAATAGAGCAGGAAATAAGAAAATCTCCTGCGAAAAGTGAGCATTAGCATATTTCAAGTGTTACATTATGATGCTCAATCATTTTGTGGATGTTTGCAGGAGGGGCTTTGTCAGTAAAAAGATAATCAATCATCTCCATACTACCTAGGTTAACCATTGCATTGCGACCAAATTTTGAGTGATCAGTAACCAGCATAACGCAACGAGAATTTTCAATAATCGCTTTTTTTGTTCGTACTTCATGGTAGTCGAATTCGAGTAATGAACCATCTTCATCGATACCACTAATGCCTAAAATACCATAGTCTAGACGGAATTGAGTTATAAAATCTAAGGTTGCCTCACCAACAATTCCTCCATCACGGCTGCGAACTTCTCCTCCTGCTAAGATCAGACGAAAATCCTCTTTTGTCATAAGTAGGGTTGCAACATTAAGATTATTAGTGACGATCCTTAAATTTTTATGATCCAGCAAAGCATAGGCGACAGCTTCTGGTGTAGTACCGATATCAATAAATAGTGTAGCTCCATTGGGGATTTGGCGCGCAACATGTTGAGCAATCCGTTCTTTTTCGTTCGACCACATCATCTTGCGATCGTGGTAAGCAGTATTAACAGAACTTGAAGGAAGCGCGGCACCTCCGTGATGGCGCTGAATTTTATTTTTTTCCGCTAGTTCATTGAGATCACGACGGATAGTTTGTGGGCTGACATTGAAATATTCAACTAACTTTTCAGTACTTACATAGCCTTGAATACGGGCAAGTTCGATAATAGTATCATGGCGTTGAGTTTGCTTCACAAGAACCTCAAGTATCACTATATGTATTGGTCATGTTTGGTATTATTTGGTTTATGTCTATTATCCCATAATCCCATTAATAAACCGATAATTAACCCGGCAGTGTGTGCCGTGTTAGCTATTTTCATGCCAAAAATATCAAAGTAACCAAGAAATAACCATAAAACAGCAAATATCATTAACCCTCTTGGAATAGAAATACCTTTTTCTGGGTGACGTTCACCGGTTAACCAAACGTAGCCAATCAGCGAAAAAACTAGGCCGGAAAGACCACCAAAAGCAGAGCCACTAAAGAGCGATTGCCTCCAATTACTAAAAAGAGCTGATACAATAGCAATGACAAATAGTTTACCTGTACCCAATTGGCGTTCTACCTGACTACCTAAATACCACCACCACATTAAATTAAATAGAATGTGCATCAACGAAAAGTGAAGTAGGGCGGGGGTGAATATTCGCCAGATTTCCGTGTACTGAGTACTTGATGGCCAAGCAAGATAAGCCATTACGGCGTCATTACCGGAAATTAACATCCAAATATAAATAAAAATAGCTAAAAAGAAAACGATGATGGTTAGTGGGCCAGATTGTTTTTTTAAATAATCAACAGTGAGATAATTACGGTAGCCAAATTTTTTATCGATATGTCCCGTTTGCCAACTTGCTGCCTGATAACGTGAATTAAGAGGATCTTGCATAAACAGCTTTAGTTCTTGCTGCACTTGATCGAACTTATTTTCATCATGTAGCCAGAGATCAAAAAATTTTCTCTGTGGTTCTGCGCGCATTTCGATAACAATGTTTTGCATCGCCATATAATCAATAAATGCTTGTGCTAATCTAGGATTTGCTATAGAAATTAAATGGATCATAACCAGTTATATCGCTTACGAGAGTGAGTTGATGGTGTGTGGGTATTCTCTCAACCATGCTTCAAAACCACCGTTTATGCTATAAACAGTTTCGAAGCCCATATTAACTAAATATTGTGCGGCGCCTTGGCTACTATGGCCATGGTAACACATTATCATTACCGGCGAGTCAAAGTCTGTTTGCTTAATAAAGTTATTTAAGGTCTCATTCGTGAGATGGTAAGCGCCTTTAATATGCGCTGAATGAAAACTTTGTGGGTCACGAATGTCGACCATGATGATGTCACCTGTTTGCCAAAGTTTATAGGCTTGTTCAACTGTAATTAATTGAAAATTATCCATAGTAATCTGCACAATATTATTTTACATTCGGAAAAACAAGATACTCTCTGTATTTTTAAAGAGTATCCATCATTGGCAAAAATGAGTAATTATTTTAATAATAAGAGTGATCACCACGCTGATGTTCGGTTAAATCTTTTACTCCTTTTAATTCGTCTGGGAACATATTTAGCAACTGTTTTTCAATACCTTCTTTTAAGGTAATATCGACCATTGAACAGCCATTACATCCTCCACCGAATTGTAGAATTGCATATCCATCGTCAGTGATTTCCATCAATGAAACCCGTCCTCCATGGCCTGCTAATTGAGGGTTAATTTGTGATTGAATAACATATTCAACTCGTTCAATCAGTGGAGCATCGTCAGCCACTTTTCGCATTTTAGCATTAGGCGCTTTTAGGGTAAGTTGAGAGCCTAATTGATCCGTTACGAAATCGATTTCGGCCTCTTGCAGAAAAGGTGCGCTAATTTCATCAATATAAGCTGAAAGTTTATCAAATTTAAGTTCAATATCCGTCGCTTCGATAGCATCAGGAGGACAATAAGAGACCCCACATTCTGCAGAAGGTGTGCCAGGATTGATGACAAATACGCGAATTTGTGTACCAGGTTCTTGATTTGCCAATAGTTTGGCAAAATGAGCTTGTGCTGCTTCAGTAATATTAATCATAATCGATGCTCAAGTTTATCATTTTAGTATGTTTATCATACGCTCTTTTCCTTACTTTCTACAAGGTTCTGCATATTGCCCAGGCTTGAACTGAGTTTGCTCCAGCACTAATCAGCAACTTAGCAACTTCATTCATTGTTGTTCCTGTTGTAATGACATCGTCAAATACGGCAATATGGCAATCTTGAAACGATTTTTTTACCCTAAAAACTTTACTAAGATTTTGGGTACGTTTTTTAGCAGAAAGTTGAGTTTGCGGTAGTGTAGCACGAGTGCGAATAATTGAATTAGTTTGAAATTGGCATCCTAACCAATAAGCTAATTGAGTTGCTATTAAACTGGCTTGATTAAATCCACGTTGCCAATGTTTACCATGATACAGTGGGAGCGCTATTATGATATCTGGTTTACGCCAGCGTTGTTGGCGATATCCTTGTTGCCAATAGAGTAGAAATAAGTTTGCAAGGATAAAGGCGATTTGCGTTATCTTTTCATATTTGTACTGCTGTATTAGCTTGCTTAATGGTGGTATATAGGGAGTAATGGCGACAGGATTGTGCCAATAGGGTGGAGTTTGTAAGCAGCGACCGCAAGCAAGGGTGAATTGTTCAACGGGTAAAGCACAGCGATGACAAACTCGTTTTAGATAAGGTAAATGTTTTAAACAGTAGTGACAAATGCCATGAAAGCGATATTTTAGTGTTTGGTGGCATAGCCAACAATACCCAGCCATTGTTAACATAATGATGTCCTTTTTTATACCTGTAAAGCGAGAATAACTATGACGACACTGTTTTGGCAGCAGTTGGGTAAAGGAAAACAAGATATTGTGCTATTGCACGGATGGGGATTAAATGCAGAAGTTTGGCGTACCATTGAAGTGGAATGTGGTTCTCATTTTCGTCTCCATCTAGTTGACTTACCTGGCTATGGTCGTAGTAATCTTTTTCCACCGATGTCGCTACAACAAATGGCAGAGGTAATTTGGCAGAAAGCGCCCAAGCAGGCTATTTGGTTAGGTTGGTCGTTAGGCGGACTGATTGCTAGTATCATCTCACTTAACCATCAAGCTGAAATAGCAGGTTTAATAACAGTGGCTTCATCGCCCTGTTTTGGACAACAAGAAAATTGGCCAGGCATTAAACCTACGGTACTTAAGGGGTTTGAACGACAATTACAGGTTGATTTTCATCGTACAGTAGAACGTTTTCTTGTATTGCAAACATTGGGCACTAAAACAGCTAATGGCGATATACGATTATTAAAATCGGTGATACTAGAGCAGCCGTTACCTTCTGTTGCCGTGTTAAACGCAGGTTTGGAAATTTTGCTAATAACTGATCTACGGCAATCTTTATTAACCTTAAATAAACCTTTTTTGCGTATCTATGGTGACCTTGATAGCTTAGTACCCAAAAAAATAGTACCAATGCTGGATAAATGGTTACCTAATTCGCCTTCGGTGGTAATAAAACATGCCGCCCATGCCCCTTTTATTTCTCATCCTAATCAGTTTATTCAATTGTTAGTCGATTTTTTTGGTCAATTGGAGAAATGAATATGGGGAGTCAGAATAAAAGCAAAAGCATTCTTTATGCTAATCGAGTAAGCGATAATTTTAATAAATTATCGCTTACTTGCATAAATTAGAGAGAAGTAACTTGATAAATTTTTAGGTTACACTTTTTTATTTCGGGACATTGCTTACAACTATGGCCCGTTAAACAGGATGATTGATCAATTTGTTCTAATTTTCCCATGGCTGCTAATTTATCTAACATAGCCTCAATCATAGGTAATAATGAAGCAGAGAATTTCTGACTAATTTGGTAAGCATCCGTTCTGCCATACAGCGCAACCATATCTCTGACTTGCAATAAACTGATCATCTCATTACCTCTAGTGGCATGAACCACTTTGGCTGTGGTTACATTTATGGACATTATGATGGAGTTTTAGTGTTATGCGTTTACGTGAATGGCGCAACAATGCAATTAACAGTAACACGAGTTTCGCACAGGCCTATAAAATTCTAGAAATGGCTTAAAAGTAATGATTAATCTGCAAGTTACTGAAATGCATAAATTCAATTAATTTACAATAAGTTATATTTAATTTATAAGGTTTTATCTATTTACATATTATGCTGAATTAAACTTAAAAATAGAGCGTTTTTTTATTGGTGCGAAACTCGTGAGTAAGTTAAACACGACGAGCATCCCAATAACCCACGCGCTATATTGTGGATGTTGTGAGAAAGTGGCTATTTGGTAGAACAAGGCAGAAACCGAATAAGCAACATTCAAGCCCCATAGAATAGAAAATGTCATCCAGTTTCGATTCGTTTCACGGGCAATGGCTCCTAATACAGAAATGCAAGGCACATAAAGTAGAACAAAGATTAGATAGCTATAGGTTGATAAAGACGAACCGAATCGTGCTGCCATAGCGCCCATTGTACTGCTATCCATATCACCATCACCTTTACTGGCTTCAATAGGATTGGATAAGACACTTAAACTGAATGTTTCTTTTAGACTATCCCAAGTTTCATTAACCGCATCTTCTAATTCATCTAACAGATTAAATTGCTCGGCATTAAAAGGTGTTTGAGTAATATTTTCGGCGGTGTACAGTGTATTCAATGTGCCGACTACCACTTCTTTAGCTAACGCGCCCGTAATAAGTCCAACGGTTGCTTGCCAATTATCATCATTGATACCGATAGGTTTCAATAACGGGGTAACGGTTTTACTTACTGACGCTAATGCTGATTGGTTAATATTATCAACGACTTTACCGGACAAAGAAAAACTATTAAGTGCCCCCATAATCATACTGGAAATAATAATCACTTTTCCCGCTCTTAAGACAAAGCCTTTCAATCTTTGCCAGCTCTGTAATAGTAATGTTTTTAAGTGTGGTACATGGTAAACCGGTAATTCCATGATAAAAGGGGAGGATGCGCCCCGTGCAACAGTATATTTCAATAACAACCCGGTTAGGATGGCAATGACAATACCTAATAAATAAAGAGAAAAAACAATACTTACGCCATTTTTGCCAAAAAAAGCGGCCGCAAAGACAGCAAAAATAGTCAGCCTGGCGCCACAAGACATAAAAGGCGCCATTAAAACGGTGATTAATCGTTCACGAGGAGTATCTAACCTGAGTTCGGGATAAGAAATAAAGAGAAAGTCTTGATATTCAAATAGTTGAATGAGCCTGTTTTGTTAAAATACTCTAACAGTCTGGTTAAAGAGTAGAGCATTGTTAAACAATTATGGAAAATCTTACTGAACTTTATTGCCTGATGGATGATTTTTGCAAAGACTTCGAGCCAAAAATGCATGAATATTTGCTGACTAACGGTACTAAGCGTCGTAGACGGTCTACTCAGCTTTCGTTGGCGGAAATGATGACACTGGTTGTGTTGTTTCATCAACTCCGATTCAGGCAATTCAAGGTATTTTATCTCTATTATGTCCGCTTATATCTCCGGAAGGAATTTCCTAACTTGCCATCCTATTCACGCTGTGTAGAGTTACTTCCGCGTAGTGCCTTAGCGTTAACGGCACTGTTTGAGTCAATTAAGGGAAAATGCACGGGGCTATCGGTTGCCGATTCTACTCCGATAGCGGTGTGTGATAACTTACGGATCCGCAGACATAAAGTCTTCAATGGGATAGCTGAACGGGGAAAAAATTCAACAGGTTGGTTCTTTGGTTTCAAGCTTCATGTAATTATCAATCATTTGGGGGAAATACTCAGTTTTCGACTCACACCAGGAAACACCGATGATCGGAAACCATTGCCTGAGCTGACAAAGGATCTTTCTGGTTGTTTGTACGCAGATAAAGGGTATTTATCGGCTTCACTGAAACAGCAACTCAAAACGATGGGAATTAGCCTTATAACGAATATCAAGAAGAAAATGAAGCCTATTAAACAGACTTGTTTCGACAAAGCCATCTTGCGTCATCGTTCTGTCATTGAAACGGTATTTGATGAGTTAAAAAATCTTTGTCAAATAGAGCATACGCGACATCGCTCTCCGGCTAACTTTGTAGTGAATTTATTAGGCGGACTGGTTGCATATTGTTTAATGCCATCTAAACCAAAGATACCTGTTGCAGGTACGTATCTTCAAGTATAATTGATAATGCTTATCCCGAACTCAGGTTATCTAGTGTCCGTGCACCCATAATAGCAGGTACATTACAGCCAAAACCGACAATCAAAGGAACAAAAGATTTACCAGGCAGACCTAGTGCTTGCATCAGTCTATCCATGACAAATGCTGCGCGTGCCATATAACCAGAGTCTTCCAATACAGAAAGGAATAAATACATTAAACCAATTTGGGGAACTAATGGCAAAACAGTGTTGATACCACCACCTACCCCTTGGGCAAGGAAAACCGTCAACCATTGTGGAAAGTTAAAAGTATGGCCAATCCATTGAATTCCATGGATGAAAATGGCTTCTGAGCCACCTTCAAAGAGCGGTTGTAATGCACCACCAATATTGATAGCAAGTATGAACATCAAATACATGATAAAAAGAAATATCGGCACCCCAAACCAGCGATTAAGTACTATGTTATCAATAAATTGCGTTAAGGCATTCGGTTTTGCCGTTTCAGTATTAATCACTGCTTCGCAAAGGCTGGCAATAGTTTGATAGCGTGCATCAGCGATGATGAGCTCAGGCTCTTCTTGTTGTTGAGATTGTAAATGGGTTCTAATTTTATCTAATTTATCAGTGGAAATAGCGGCACGTTCGAGGCTATATATCACCTTCTAAGATTTGTAGTGCTAGCCAACGGCGCTGTTGATGATTGAATTTATTATGGTCGATAATTTGAATTAAATTTTCCACTTCGGTGAGCAAAAAATCGGGATAGCGGATGAGGGTTGAAATAAGATTATTACTATGTTTATCAATCGCTTGTTTTAATTTGCTAATACCTTTTGCGCGAGTCGAAACTAGAGGGATAATAGGGCAGCCTAGGCGTGTTTGAAGTTCATCAATATTAATATGAATATTTTGGTTTTCGGCAATATCCAACATATTAAGCGCAACGATACAAGGCACACCTAATTCAATAAGTTGTAATGTTAGATAAAGATTACGCTCGAGGTTAGCGGCATCGATAACATTTATCAACATATCCGCTTCGCCACTTAGGATGAAATGACAGGCAATTTGCTCATCGAGTGAGGTCTGTTCTGAAATAGTGGTTAGTGAATAGGTGCCAGGCAGGTCAACTAATTCAATATCATATTCCGAGGTTGCAAAGCGACCAGCCTTTCGCTCAACAGTGACACCAGACCAGTTGCCAACACGTTGGCGGGCGCCTGTTAATTGATTAGAGAGTGTCGTTTTACCGGCGTTAGGGTTGCCAATAAGGCCAATAGTTAATGGTTTCATAGTTTTGGTGTCAGATGAGTAATAAGCAATAGGCTATTTAGTTATCATAAAAAATATTTTTATACCGCTTGGTTGCCGGCATCGTCCAAATTTAATAACGCAAGATCTTTTTTTCTTAAGATCAAATTCATACGGCGAGTTTCGATTTGAATAGGATCACCAAGCGGCGCTATACGAATAACGTTAAAAAAAGATCCAGGTAACAGACCTAAAGAAAGTAACTTTTGACGGTAAGCTGGATTTATTTCTGCTGAAAATCCGACAATTTTGTATAGATGATTATGAAGAATTGACATAGACACTTCCACTCTAGAGCGAAAAAAAACAAAGATACCGCAAATGGGTACCAGACGAATAGTAAAATTAATGAAAAATATTATCATTCTCATATTAATAATGATAATCATCATTGTATGCTACTCGAATTAATTTAGCGCTTTTTTTAAATGACAGCAATTGATATTGATCAATAGTTCTCTAGAGAGTGAAGTATTGTATAGCGCGGCAAATCATTTGATACCGAAAGGCAAAATATTTGATACGCTCAAAAAACACACAAAGGAAAGTTATTTGATACTAACTGCGGTATCGAGGTAAATATTTTAACCTGAGTTCGGGATAAGAAATAAAGAGAAAGTCTTGATATTCAAATAGTTGAATGAGCCTGTTTTGTTAAAATACTCTAACAGTCTGGTTAAAGAGTAGAGCATTGTTAAACAATTATGGAAAATCTTACTGAACTTTATTGCCTGATGGATGATTTTTGCAAAGACTTCGAGCCAAAAATGCATGAATATTTGCTGACTAACGGTACTAAGCGTCGTAGACGGTCTACTCAGCTTTCGTTGGCGGAAATGATGACACTGGTTGTGTTGTTTCATCAACTCCGATTCAGGCAATTCAAGGTATTTTATCTCTATTATGTCCGCTTATATCTCCGGAAGGAATTTCCTAACTTGCCATCCTATTCACGCTGTGTAGAGTTACTTCCGCGTAGTGCCTTAGCGTTAACGGCACTGTTTGAGTCAATTAAGGGAAAATGCACGGGGCTATCGGTTGCCGATTCTACTCCGATAGCAGTGTGTGATAACTTACGGATCCGCAGGCATAAAGTCTTCAATGGGATAGCTGAACGGGGAAAAAATTCAACAGGTTGGTTCTTTGGTTTCAAGCTTCATATAATTATCAATCATTTGGGGGAAATACTCAGTTTTCGACTCACACCAGGAAACACCGATGATCGGAAACCATTGCCTGAGCTGACAAAGGATCTTTCTGGTTGTTTGTACGCAGATAAAGGGTATTTATCGGCTTCACTGAAACAGCAACTCAAAACGATGGGAATTAACCTTATAACGAATATCAAGAAGAAAATGAAGCCTATTAAACAGACTTGTTTCGACAAAGCCATCTTGCGTCATCGTTCTGTCATTGAAACGGTATTTGATGAGTTAAAAAATCTTTGTCAAATAGAGCATACGCGACATCGCTCTCCGGCTAATTTTGTAGTGAATTTATTAGGCGGACTGGTTGCATATTGTTTAATGCCATCTAAACCAAAGATACCTGTTGCAGGTACGTATCTTCAAGCATAATTGATTATGCTTATCCCGAACTCAGGTTAAGTATTGTGAATGTAGTTAAGCCACTGTAATTGATCTGTTTTGACGATCGATAACACTTTATTGATCGTCTATATCGCTGATGTTTTATGTTATCCGACAAGAGTTCAGTAGTGAGATTTTGCTGTACATAAAACACCCCAAAATGGATTAAAATTTAATCAAAACCTCGATTTTAGCCCTAAATCGGCATTTTGGCTAAAATTTGAACGGTAAATACAGTGTTTTTTGCCGTGCATTTTCCTCATCAAGCCATCATTTAGGCTTATTTTGTCAGGAAACAGGCGAAATCCTTTTTTACAAAAAACCTTGGTTTGTTAGAAACGGTAAATCTGGCTAAAAATGCCACACCCAATCAGCGTAAAATTAACGGCAAAACTCTCACTCAGGATGTGCAGCTAACTGCCACAGATGTTCATGCTGTTACACCCGAAGTATTGCGTGTCGAAATCCCGGTAGGTATTCCCCTGCCTTGGCCTGCTGAAAGAGCGCCGACCGGTTGGTTTATCTGCAACGGTGAGCCATTCGATAAGAAAAAATACCCGCTTTTAGCACTCGCCTATCCATCAGGAAAACTCCCTGATTTACGTGGTGAGTTTATTCGTGGCTGGGATGCTGGGCGAGGCGTGAATCCTAGGCGTAAGGTTTTATCGTCTGAAACTGCATCACTCGAGAGCCACGCTCATGGTTATCGGGACAGGTATTATGTTGAAGATGATGGTCCACTAGGCCACGCAAACAATAAAGAAAAAATGCCTGTAGGGTATAATGCAGATACAGGTTCACGTGCTACGGATGGAGATAATGATTCTTTTCTATTCATTGACAAAACAACGTCTAATGCAGGCGGTAGCGAAACCCGCCCGCGAAATGTCGCGTTTAACTACATTGTCAGGGCGGCCTGATAATGTTGAGTTAGTAGCAAACCAGCTGCCATGTTCTCGGCGCTTTAATCCCTGTTCTGGTATAATCTGCACTGATAATTAACGATTTTCCGACTATTTCGACATAAGTACCTAAATTGCCCTCGGGAGCAATACCTTTGTATTTTACCGTCGCGTTTGCCGAGAAAATGGCATGAGGGACGGGACAAGGTAAAGATACCGTATAAATCTGTCCGGCATTGAGTGGTGGTGTGATGCCCCATTGTCTGATAAGGCCGCTGTCACCACATTTCCACCATCCATTCGTAGCGAGGTGAGCTGTATTTTTTGCTCCTCGATTGTTAATCTGCATATTAAGCCAGCTGCTTAACGCCCCGCCCCAAATAGGGCCAGTTACATCACCATTTTCTTGATAAACCGCGGTTCTGCCGCCCCATGAGATATGCAAATTGCTATGAGTATTGATGGTTCCATCAATTTCTACACTCTTTAACCAATGCAATCGATCATTATTCCAGGAAGCTACTTTTGCATTATTAGCATAAAATGCCACGTTGCCATCGCCATTAGCCCGTAATCCTGAATCGTTATCGCCGATATGCACAGATTGGGTCACATGGAGGTTGCCATTGACGCTACCACCCGTTCGTTTATCCAGTGCATTTTTTGCACAATCTACCGTTTCCGTTAAACCAAGGTTTTTTATAAATTGATTTTTGTCCAGGATGTCCGCCCCATTCTCATTTTTTGCCAGTTTTTGACTCAACAGTTGCATGACGTTTTCAGCAAATTTGGGGTTATTGCTGATGGCCTGGGCCAGCTTGTTCAGCGTATCTAAATCGGACGGCGCTTTATCAACAACCGCATTCACCCGGTCATTGACCGCCTTGGGTGTCGCGGCGGTAGTGTCGTCCGCGCTGCGAGGGGAACTGTTTAACTGCACAATCCCTTTGCGGTGCACCGTGGCTTCCTGAATACCGTCCTGGGTCGCCAGTTTGCCCAGCCCCAGATGCGTGCGGGCCTTTTCCTGCGCCGTCTTACCCGCTGCCGCAATCTCCGTCAATGCCTGGGTTTTCAGTAACGCCTCCTGACCGATAATCGCCCGGATAGCCAGCGTCAGCTGATTTAACTTGCCCTTATCCGGGCGGATGCCCGCGGCGTCCAGCAAGGCCAGTTGTTCAGCTTGCTGGATATTGAACCAGTCTTCCCCCGGCCAGCTGATGCCCTTGTGGCCGTCGCCCTCGGTAAACCATAACGGCGTGGTGCTCTGGGTTTCTTTCAGCGGCGGCATGGTGGCAATGCCGCTGTTGTTATCTAAAAAATACATTAGCCTTTCTCCTTTTTGTCAGCATACACATAGCGAAAGTCCTGATGCGCCGGCTTATAGCGGTTTAACAGGCATTCCAGTATTCCTGCATAATAAATACGCAGCGGCGTGGTGATCGGGTCAAGCACATGCATCGGGCGATAGTCCACGTCGGTCTCAATCGTCACCATCGTGACCCACTGATTATCCGGTAAGGTGCTCATGTTCACCGTAAAGCCGTAAGACCGCGCCAGGTCAATGTAAAACTGCCGGTTGAGGCTCGGTTTCATGCGCAGTTTGTTGGCCGCATAGCGCTGGCGCTCATCGATACCGGCATCGTCGCCGATATCACAGTCCGGTAGCCCTAAAAAACGCTCCCAGTCAGCCAGCAACCGTGTGGCGGTCAGCGGAAAACGCTCGGCCAACAATTGCTCGGCGCGTTCGGTGACGCGTGCTGTGCTGCGGGCCAGGCCGTCGGCCAGCGACGCCAGCAGCGTATCCGGCGCTTTGTTCCAGGCCAGGCCATTAGGCAGCAGTTGCAGCAGTGCGCGCTGGTGTGCTTTTAAAGCCATGTGATATCCCCCATCACCAGTAGCTCGGTTTTTCCGCTACTGACCGGCGTCAGCGGGTTTTTCAGGGCGTAATCATCCAGCCCGCTTATCCCGGACAGCACACGCCAGAATGCCGAAGGCAACAGGGTTTCGCCTGGTTTGGCCGCGGTGTAAAACAGTTGCCTGAGCGCCTCGCGGATACGGGCCTGGTTATCCGGGGTATTGGGGGCGATACGCAGCGTGATATCGACCTTTTTTGCCCCTGGCGCAAACACCGTCACCGTCGGCCCCTCCGGTTGGCCGACCCACTCGCCGGTGGCCGGGTCCCGGTGGCGCGCGAGATAGTCGGTCACCCGCGCAATATCGGTCGGGCCGGGGAAGATATCTGGGTGATGGTCCATCACGAAGGTCACGCCCACCGTGCCCGCCCCGTTCCAGGTGGGCAGACACCAGCTACGCGTGACGCCCGGCACCTCGCGCGCCCAGCGTTCGTAATCCCAGCGCGTGCCGCCGCCCGGCGGAAACTGCACCCGATACAGCAGGCGCGACAGCAATTCCTCCACGCGCTCGCGGTCAGCGCCGCCCCGAATACCCGGTGCTTCCGTCAGCGCCTGCTGGGCCACCCCGGCAACCGGGGTCACAAAACCGAGGGACTGTCCCGCACCGCAGTCACCCGCCAGCCCCGGCTGGTCGGCCTCAACGTTGACCGTTACGCTGCCGGCCTTGCCCTCGGCGGCGTCTGTCAGGCGGTAAAGCGCGCCGTCAGCCCGTTGCAAACGTGTGCCGACCGGCACACTGGCGGCATCATACAGCGACAGCCTGACCGGGCCGCTGGCCCGTGCGGCCTGTTTGCGCACCACGCCCCAGAACGCACAGTGTTTGAGCAGTTCGCTTTCGTCGGCGTCGCTCGGAATGATTTGCCGGGCTATCCAGCCCAGGTGCTCATGCTCCAGCGCCGACAGCCCGGCCTGCGCCATCGCCATGGCACCCAGCAGACTGTCCTGGGCCGGTAGCGCGCCCGGCAGGCGTTGCGCCACATCCTGCTGCGTCTGGCTGATAAGCTCGCCGAGCGTGGGTATCTGATACGGCATTTACATCCCCTCCAAACGGGCTTTAAAGGTAAACGGGCGCGCACTGCCGTCCTTGAGCGTCAGGCGCACGGTCAGTCGCAGCCAGCCCGGCAGCGGCGCACTCGCCTGGCAATGCAACTGGCTTATCATCCCGGCGTCCAGCAGGCCACGCAGCGCCTCATGGGCGTAGGCTTCCGCCCGCGCCAATACCGCAGGCAGCGCCTTTTCCCGTGACAGCAGCCACAGCCGCGCGCCAACCGGGCGGTCGCGGTAACTGTCCGCCCACCATCCGCGCCGGTCATGGCCGCCATCCGGCAAACAGTCGGAGACCTCGGCACGCCGGTCGGTAAACAGGCACAGCAGCACCGTGGTCGTCAGGCTGTCGTCGGCGAGTAAATCCGCGCCCTCTTGTACCAGCATCCCCTCGCCATTCATCCAGCGTAGCGCCGCGTCGCTCATTGCGGCCCCCCGGTCAGACTGCCCCGGCCATTTTCCTGATGGCGGTGAGCACTCTGTTTGACACCGCCGATAACGGCTTCCGGTGCGGTTAAGGTGCCTTTAGATTCAGCACTGCCCTCAATCGTGATGTTCTGTTTCACGCTCACGCTCTTTGCTATTTCCACATCACCGGTAAAGCGCGCTGTCGGAGTGTTAAACACCGCCTCCTGCTCGGCGACCACTTCCAGTGTTTTACAGGTGATGATGCAGCGCCCGTCCCGGGTCAGACGCAGACGATGCCCCTCATAGTGATACAGGCCGCTATCCCCGGCGGGCAGTCCGGTGGGTCGATAACGGCGGTCTTCTACCACTAGCACGGTCGCCTGGTCACGACTGCCGCCCAGGCAGGCAAACACCACCTCAGCCCCCGGCAACGGCACGCTGATATGCCCGTATTGCTGCGGGCGCTCGACCTCATCGAAGGTTTCGCCGTCCAGCGCCGTCAACTGGACGTTTTGCGCTTTCAGGCTGTCATTGACCCCGGTCAGAACGCCACGCCCAAACAACAGCCGGATCCCGCGTATCACCGGGGCAAGCAGCCGTTGCAGTGCGATATTACTCATCGAGTTTATTCCCCTGGTTAAGCCAGGCCCGCACCAGACCGTCGACGCCGCCGTCAGTACCGCCCGCCTGACGCTCGGCCTCCGCCGGCACAATAAACGCCTCGCGCGGGGCCAGTGTTAACGTTGTGCGTTCCCCCTGGTCCGCATCGAGATCAAACTGCACCTGGCTAATCAACAGGTCACGGCTGACCATCGACAGACGCGGCGCAATGACGCGGGTCAGCCGATTGGTCTGCCACAGTTCACCGCTTTCGCGCCGCCAGCCCTTGACCACGGTGGTAAAGCGTTCTGACTGGGCCAATGCCCGTCGACTTTCCCGCAGGGCGCGCGCCCGTGCGGTGGCGGGGGTCAGTGTGCTGTCAGCCAGAATCACTTTGGGGCGGTAACGCCCCATCGCGGGGTCGTCGCTTTCTCCCTTGGGGGCAGCGCGCAGTGCGTTGGTGTTGGCGTCGCCGGCGTGCCCACCGCCGCCGCCGTGGCCTTTAACCCGATACTGACTGTGGCGGTCGCGCCAGTCCTCGGTGTACTCGGCGGACAACAGATTTTCACCCAGACGCAGGGTGTCAGTGGCGGTGTTCGCCGCCTGGGTAAACACCAGATCGCCATCGGCATCACTGGTCACCAAAACCCCCCGGTAACGCGCCGCCCGGCTCAGCACATCCGCTACGCTTTCAGACAGTTCAAGGGTAAAGGAGGTAAAGGGTTTGGCGGCCTCGGGGTCAGACACCGCCCAGCGCACCGCAATGCCAAAAGGGCTGCACAGGTCTTGCGCAATCTGTTGCAGGGTGCGCTGACGCCATTGCCCGCCCGGATAGACCGCCGAACAGTCCACCAGATCGCCGGTTTTATCCCGGCCCTTTATCGTCACCTGTGCCGCGTCGGCCGCCATCTTGTGCGATACGCTGTCCAGGTAGCCGGTGATGACCGGTTGCCCGTCAAGGGTCAGCGCGAGCGTTCCGCCGGCGCGCAGGCTGTCGGGCAACGCCTGGCCGGGCATCATGATCCCGAGGGTAAAATCCCCGGCCAGACGCGACAGCCCGCGGGTAATACTGACCGAGAGCCAGTGGGTGAAAATCCGGTTGTCGATGCGCAACGCCACCTCAGCCACCGAGCACCTCCACGCGCTCGCCCCCCGGCACAAACAGCGGATGACGCAGCCGGTTGCGACGAATAAAGCGCGCCGTGTCACGCGCATCGCCGGTGATGCGGTACAGGGTCACCAGCGCCGGCTCGGTGATTGTCACTGCGGCCTGGATCAGGCCGGGTAACGCCACGCCGCGATGGGATAAATCCGCCACAAAGGCGCGGCTTAACGCCCGCACCTGCAAGGCCAGGCTCTGATAGCCCAGCGCCGAGCTGGTCAGGGCACACGCATCCAGTCGGCGCGCGACCTGCTGGCTGACGCGCACCACATCCGGCGTACTTTCCAGCCAGACGCTGGCGCTGTCACTGAGCGGCAGCGGGGCGGGCGAGACCGTGTGTGGCAACACCTGCGCCGGTGCGTTTTGGCCGACCGCGGCCAGACTGGCGGTAAGCAGGGACGACAACATCTGTACCTGCACCACCGCCACCGCCAGGCGCAGCGTATTGTGCAGCAGTTGCAGCGTGGCGCGGGTGGCAGGTTGCAGCCCCTGCCTATCGCGCAGGCGATCCTGACGGACCAAAGCGCTGTCCAGCCGGTCGGCCAGCTGGACTATCTGGTGTTGGAGAGCGCCGGGCTGCGGGGAGACCGGCGCGCGTGCCCGGTTTTTTATCTGCTCAGGTTGGGGGTAAGCCGGCAGGCGCTGTATGCCCTGAAAAATGCCCTTGAAGGCCAGCGCCAGGCGGTCGGGGGTGCTGATAAGCCCCTGGATATTGCCGCGCAGGGCGGTAAACGAGGCACTAAAGCTCTGCATATCGGCCAGCAGCCCCAGACCCGTGAGGGCGCTTTCCAGCGTGTTGGCCTGCTCGCTAACGGTATCCATCAACGCCTGCGCGTCATGCAGCGAGGCCTGCCAGCCATCAGCCAGCGTTGAAAAGAGTGCGGCCAGTGTGCTGTCGCCCTGGCGATTGACCACCCCAGCCGTATCTTGCGCCACCGCAGGGGCGGTCTCATCGGCCACCGGCACCACCGTGACGGTAAACTCCACCAGACGCTGGTTATCGACGCTGTAGCGGCTTTCAAAATGTTCAACCAGCACCGACAGCGTACCCCAGTCAGGGTGCAACACCTCGCCCGGTCCCGGCGCATTCAGCGCCTGCGTCAGCCGTACCCGCTGCGCCTGCACATCATCGCCGGTCAGTGACAGGGTGAAGGTGTGCTCAGGCAGTTTTTTTCCTAAATCGTCTGCCCCGCCGTGTTCGCGCAGCGGGTAATCACGCCGCACCACCCGGCGACCGCCGCGACTGCGCTGCTCTTTGTAAACCCAGAAAGGCACGCCGCGAAAGCGGCCCTGACCGGTACTTTTCATCTGCGCACCTCAATAAATACGGTAGTTGTCGCCGTTATACACATCGAGCTGTAAGCCAAAGGCGTTGCTGTCGGTGACGGCGCTGTTTTGCAGCACCAGGCCCGGGGCCAGGGCGATACGCATGTCGGCCTGGGCTTTCACTGCCTGCGGTATTGCCTGTTGCTCGTCCTGCTTGTCCCACCGGGCGTAGATATCGCCCAGCCAGCCGCCGAGTTTTTCGCCGAGTACGCTACCCAGCATCGAGCCGGCCACCGCGCCAATCGGGCCGCCGATAGCGCCGACGAGTCCGCCCGCCGTCGCCCCGGTTGCCGACCCCAGTGCGCCGCCTTTATCTTCGGCTGTCGCGTCTTTATCGAGCAGCGTAGGGGCAACCGACAAAGCCGTGAGTAACGGGCCGCCGAGCCGACTGCCAAACCGCAGGGCACCGCGACCGAGTGCGCCGGCCTTATTACTCAGCCAGCCGGTCGCGCCCGACAGTGTCTGCATTGCGCCGCCGAACAGGCCGCTGGCCCGCTCGCCCACCTGACTCAACCAGCCGCCGGCGCGGCGGCCAATGGAGGCCATAAACCGGCCTGCACGAGCCACACCCGGCACGCTGCCAAGCAGGGTGCCTGCACGATTGACCAGGCCGCCAAAGAAGCCTGAGACGGCGGAGGCCGCCCGCCCCAGACGGGAGCGCGGCACCGGGGCCGCTGGACGGCCCGGACGCAGGCGCGAGCCTTTACGGCGGGTGCGTCCGCTGCCATCGACATAAGTCTCACTGCCTCCCCCGACGCCGCCCGCCGGCCAGTTGGTGACAAACACGCTCACCGGCGCACCCAGTCCGCCGCCCATCGCAAACGGTGCCGGGCCAGGCAAACCCGCCGGGGCATTTTTGCCGCGCCCACGCCACCATCGATAAGCCCGCCACGGGTAACGCACCGGCGCACTGGCCAGCCCCCAGGCGGGACGGGCTATCGCCATGCCGACACGGGCCAGTTTCGAGGCGACGTAAATCGCCAGCATGGCTTTGGCGGTGTTAGCGGCATATTTGCCGATAGTGTCGAGGGTGTCGCCGTAACCGGCCTGGCGTAGCGCCATCAATTCAGCATTGACCCGGCTCAGGCCATTTTTAAACAGCGTGACGCCCCGTCGGGCACTGTCGAATACCCCGTTAAAACGGCTGGCCAGCCGGTTGGCCCATTGGTCCTGCAAACCGCTTTCCTGCGCCTCGCCGGCAACATCCAGAAAGTCTTTTAACTCGGTTTTAAGCCGTTTAAACGGCCCTTGATTCATTACCTTGACGGCGAACTGCTGCCAGACATCACCCAGCTGGGAAGTGAGTCCCGTCCACGAGTTCATCGCGTCTTTCTGCGCCCCTTTGGCCTCTGCCCGCATCGCCTGAAACAGCAAGCGAATAGACTCAGGCCCCAGCAAGCCTTTTTCCCCGCGAGCCTGCATTTCAGGACGTGTTTTTCCCAGCGCCCGGCCAAGGATGCTGTAAACATCAACGCCATAGCCGGTTAACAGGTTCGCATCCTGCGCTTGAATGCTTTTGCGGGAAAACATCTGCTTAAGCTGAAGGGAGGCACCTTGCGCTTCCGGCAGCGTCCAGCCGTGCCGCGCGCCCTGGTCTTCCAGCATGGCGACAAAAAGCCTCGCCTGCTCTCGGTTCATGCCAAATTCACGGCTGGTCGTGTACTCCTGAATGACGCCCTGCAAGCCCCAGGTGGTGTCTTTGGCGTTTTTCGTCGCCCACTGAATATCGTCGTCGGTCTGTCCCTTGTTCTTGTTATTCTGCGCGTTCAGGCGAATGGTGTAGTTTTCCATTGCCGCCGCCGGGTCGATAAAGGCTTTTTTCAGGCCAACCAGTGCCGCGCCCCCGGCCAGCAGCCCGTAAAGGCGTGCTACGCCGCCATAGGCCGCCTTGGCGCGCGTCTCCAGATGGTCAAAACCGGATGACACCGACGCCAGCCCCAGGCGCAGACCGCTAAAGGTGCGCTGGCCCTGATGGCCCAGCCGGTCAAGCTGACTTCCCAGGCTATTCGCCCGCAGACCGAGACCGTGCAGGGATGCGCCGCCTTGCCGCCCCATGCCGACCAGACTTTGACCGAACAGCCGCGCCTGCCGGGGCAGGGTGCCCAGCAGGTCAACAATGACGGCGGCTTTGACTTTTTTTTCTGCCATCGGTTACTCACGCTGTAATAAATGGGTGGCTTGCTGGCAGTGCCGGTAGAGCCGGATTAACGGCAGGGAAAGCGCCCAGTCCATGCCCGATTTGGTAACGGTTGCGAGCATCAGCGCCGCTTCCTCAATTTTTTCCCGACACTGCATCCAGTCGCCCCGCATCAGCCGCCAGCTGGCCGGCCAGCGCGCTGCCGCCCAGACGCTGGGCGATGATAAGGCGTTCAATATCCCGCGCCGACAGGCTTTTCAGTTGCAGCAGCGACAATGGGCCGTTGAGGTTGCCCAGCCGGGCGACCTGGCGGCGCAGCAGCTCAAACTCCACCATCGCTGGCGAACGCACTAACTCTGAGCCGTTAGCCGTCTGCACCACCCGCTCGGCGGCCAATTCGGCATCAATAATGTCCTTGCCGGTTAATGGCCGCAGGGTGACGTCCGTATGGCGCTGTTCATCATCACCGCTGCCGGTGACCAGACCGTCAACCAGGGTCAGTTGCCCGCGCGCCAGTTCGTCGGCGACACTGGCGATATCCGGCGACACCCCTTCAACCTCGTGGGCCGCCGCCAGGGTTTCCATGCTGTGGGTCATGCTTGCTCCTTACGCCACACGCTGGCTGCGAATGGCGGTAAATTTGGCGGAAATTTCGCCCGCGTCCGTCAGGGATTCTTCCCCGTTGCTCCAGGCGTTGGTCATCATGTGCGTTTCGCCGGAATCGGCGGCAAACTCCAGCGTGACATCGTGCCAGCCGTTGATGACGTCCACACTCAGATCACCCCGCGCCGGGAATTTGCATTCCAGCGTGGCGGCGCGAGGTGTCGATTTGTAGCCATAAACGCGTGCGCCGGTCACTTCCTCGCGTTTTTCCCCGGACGGGGTAAAGGTGGCCCCCGTCAGGGTCGGGTATTCCTGCCCGTTAACCCGGACAATGGCCTTGCCCTGGTATTGCAGTTTGCCAAATGCCATCGTACCCCCTTACAAAATGAACTGAATTTGTTCTGCGAAAATGCGGAACTGGTTGACCACATCCGGCCTGCACAGTACGTCTACCCGGTTGCGGTCGTTTTTGTTGCGCTCGACAATCAGGCTGTCGCGGAAGCGCTCGAAGTTCTCAATCAGCCCCGCCTCCAGCCACTCTATCGCCAGCGCCAGTAACTGGGTGCGGATAATGGCCGGCGTCACCATCGCCTGCCCCGGTGCCACCGGCGTACCGTCATCGGCCAGCTTATGGCGCGGAAAGCGCTGGGTGATGCGTACCCCGGTGGAATAGCGCAGATAAGACAGCGTCGCCACGGTATTCACATCGAGGTAAGACGGATCCGGATCGCCATAGGCGTTGGTACGATAGGTGGTTATCTGCCGCTCAATCTGCACCCCATCGTCGGCCCCCACGGTCACGGTAGCGATGCCGTCATACAGCAGCTGGTTACGCTCATTGGGGCGCAGCCGGTCAGACAATGCCGGCGCCAGCCGTCGCGGCAGGCGCAGGCTTTGCAGCGGGCGCGCCGGATCAAGACTTAAATGTTTTGCGCCAATGGCGCACAGGGTGGCCGCCCACAGATAGCCCGGCTCGGGGGCGCGCTGAATGCCGCTACAGGTCAGCAGAAAATCATTGCGCGTCTTACCGAACTGGGTGATTTCCCCCAGACTGCCGGTATGGGCCGCCCAGGCGATGCCGTCAGACATTTTGGTCGGTCCCCAGCGATCGCGCAGCGCTTCACTCAATAATTTCAGATTAGCCGCATCGAGCCAGGGCATGACAATATGGTGATACTGGGTATCCCCCAGCGCGGCAATACTGTTGGCCAAATCAGGGTTCGTCGCCCGTGCAGCGGGCGCGGCAAGTGTCACTGCCAGTCCGGGCGGCGTTATCTCGCCATCGTAATAATTCAGGCGGATATCCTGCGCCGAATAGTCGGAAATAAACCGTGCCGTCAGGGTCACCACCGTTTGATCGGCAGTGACATTTTCACCCCCCGGGGCGGCAGACACCGCGGTCACCGGCAGCGACGGCAGGGTATTAATCGCTGTCGCCAACGCATCACCGACCGTCTTACCCTGCTGGCCTTTCTCCACCGTCACGCGCACCCGCACACCGCCGAGATAGACATTCAGTACCCCGGCCTGTTGTGCTGTGCCCGATAAGGTCAGGCTGCCGGCATCGGCCTTGCCCGCCCCGTTACCCTGCGCCATCACGGTTAACACCGCATCCGGGTTATCGGTTAAAAATTCCCTCACCATCGCCGCCAGCATCGATCCCTGGCCCCAGAGTGTCGCGGCATGATCGGCGCGGGTGATGCGGACCGGCGTGTCTACTGCGCCGCTGCCGTCGACCTTGCCGTCCTTGATGGCGGCCTGACCCAACATCAGCACCTGGGTCAGCGTGGTCGGGGTACCGGTGACGGCCTGCGAATTATCAATCTCAATATGCGTCAGCGGTAGGCGAACCCCGGCGCTGATTTCATTAAAGCTTATGGTCATGAAGGCGACTCCTGTTTACTCAAGGCGGCAGGGGCTGACGTTTGCCGGGTGGCCGCCGGTTTGGATGGGGGCGGGATTTCCAGCACATCCTTGAAACGCAGCAGGCGTGTTAGCCAGAAAGCATTGCGCGGCACCCAGGCCCCCGTATCCGGTAACATCCGCAGGGAATTCGGTTCACGCACCGCACGCTCCGGGGCCGGCACCACAAAAATCATCGGTAAGTCATGCGGGTTAGGGAAGCGCATCAAAGCGTTATCGGTGTCATTCATGGTCGTTGTTCTCTCCGCGCAGGGTGATAGGGGCGGCGAACGGCGGGCTGCCGTCCGTCTGGGTAAAGGTTTGATAATGGCGCAGGTACGCATCCACACCGTCATCCTGAAGCAAAGGCGGCACCGGCTCCTCGCAGGTGAAATAAGTGCCATACAGCACCACGCCATGTTGCCCCTGTTGCTCGGTGTACAGGTTGCGCCCTTCTTCAAAACGCATCGGTCCGGCATGACCGGGACGAAAACCCGACAAGCCCGCTATCAGCCGCGTCACTATCTGGTAGAGGCCGGGGCGGTCTCCCTCGGCACCATTGATAACCTCGGCCACCACGTAAAAAACAAAACGGCTGTCAATCACCCCTTTCACTTGACCCGCCTGCGCTCCCAGCCACACCAGATATACCGAGGGCGGTGTAAGTAGCACATCACGCAGCCCCGCCTCGCTCCAGTCGCCGGGATGGGTGGCGATATCACGCAACGTGTTGCCAAATACCTCATGTAGTCGCGCCAGCAAGGCGTTTTCGGTGGAGACAATCATCAGATAAACCCCTTCTGCCTGCGCCCGAACACCGACGCCTCGGCCTGCATCTGCGGCAGGTCGGCACTGTCGGGAGCCTGGTTATCGTTATCCACCCCGAGCGGCAGTTCACCCTTTTTCACCGCCTCCAGCCAGCGCAGCGCATCCTGGTAACGCTGGCGGGTTTGCTCAGTGGCCCGCTCGTCATTCAGGTAGTAAAACGCCAGGGTGCAGGCATGCTGTTTCAGCACCGACGGCACCACCGAGAGCGGCAGCGCGTAACGGGCCGCGATAAAGCTGTCCATCAGGGCGCTGGCATCGCTGAGCGCCTGGTCCACTTTCTGCCGGGCTGCCGCCTCATCGCCGCGCCCGTCGACCAGTTTTTCTATCAACGGGGCGCTATAGCGGGCGCGTAAATCCTGCTCACTGGCATACATCCCCTGACTCTCCGTTAATGACCGTTAAAACCCGGTTTAAAGGGCGTTTAGAGCGCATCCGCCACCAACAGTGTCAGCTTGCCTTTCATTTCGTTAGAGACCGTGGTGCTGCCCTCGGCCAGTAATTCCCGCTCCAGTAACTGGGTGGCGGTTTTTTCCAGCTCCACCGGCACCACCAGATGGGTCGGGCGAATACCCAGCTTGCGACCGCCATCGGCACTAAAGCCGCGCATGGCGCTCCAGCCTTTCCAGAGGTTATCCAGCGTCAGTGACGCCTGCATGCGGTAAGCCATCTGCCAGAAGCCGTAGCCCACATTGCGCCGGGCGGAGGCACCAAAGACAAATTCGTTATCGGTAAACGCGCGCCCCTCATCGACCTTGGTCAGGGCGAGTAACTCCGGCGGGCGGCGGTTCTGGAAAATCAGCGGTTTAAGCGCCCGTGAGCAGTCCAGCAGATACCATACCGCCCCCTCGTAGTCTTTTTCTGTTGCCCCGGTGCCGGTTTTTTCAATCAACTGGTTGGCGACCTTTTTGGCGGTGCCGGTGCCGTCGACCTTGGGATAGACCGGATGCTCGCTATCAAAAAAAGGTTTACCGTCGTAGCAGTCGGTTTTATTGCCGTCGCGCAAGGCGGTAAACACCAGTTCGTCCGGTTGTGCGGCGGCAGCGCGCCCCATTTCCTGAAACAGCGGGGTATACACGCCCAGATTGTCATCCTCGAAATCATCGCGGGTAATGGCCACCGTACCTTCATAGGTCTTGTTGTTGATGGTGTAACCATAGACTTTCATCTGCTGGATACTGCGTGCACCGACCCACTCACGGAACGCGGGAAACTGCCCCAGCCAGCCGTAGGTATTGGATTTTGACGTCGAGGGCACGCTGGTCGCCACCTGCTGATAGTGAGACGGGGCCATCGCCAGCCCGTTCTGAAACTCTTTGCGAAAGCCGGTCATCAGGGCAGTGATTTGCGACGGGGTAATGGGGGTTGGCATTATAGTGCGTCCTCGGTCTTGATTTTCTGGAACGCCGCCGGGGTCATCCCCAGCACGCGCGCGGCCTGTAACTCTTCCGCCGACAGGGCGACGGTGGCGGTTTTTTCACGGTTTTCGGGCGGCAGCGTCAGGGTTTCGGTCTGCACCCGGGTCAGGGCGGCTATCGGCTGGCGCGTCGCTAGCTGCGCCGACAGCGCCGTCACACCCATCTGGTCGCCGAGTGTTTCCAGGTAGGGGCGCTCGGATTTCAATATCCGCCCGTCCTGCTCGGCCTGGTCCAGCGTCTGCGCCAGGGTGGTTTTTCCCAGGTCGGCGGACAGTGACACCACCTGCTCACGCACCGCGTTATAGGTCTCGACCGGGACATAGCGGCGTAAATCCACGGCCGCCGTCGGTGCCTGGGTTTTCAGGGCGTTCAGGTCAGCGGACAGGGCCGCCATAGTGGTTTCCAGCGCGGTAGCCTTGTCCGCCTGGCTTTTTAGCGTGGTCACGGCAGACAGGGCGGCGGTGGCGACCTCATCGGTCAGCTCGCCGCCCTCCGGCACCGTCAGGCCCAGCGCGGCCAGCAGCGCTGTTAACGATGGATTCATTGCAGGCTCCTTAGGGGAGGAAGGGGGAACAGTTAACGCCTGGTAGATATCTTCGGCGCTCAGAGCGGCCACCGGGCGCAGGCCCGTCAGACCCGGATCGCCGGTAATGGCTAACATTCTTAGCTCCAGGGGTTCGCCGCTGCGCGCGTCATAGCCCATCACCGGCGAAAAATAGGGAAATTCATTGTTTTTTAGGCGCTCAAGCGCCGGCGGGTTCCACTCCGGCTTGACCCAGACCCCGGTGTTGTCGTCCCAGCGAAAACGTGCCGGGGTAGCCGGAACAAAGCCGGCTGCCGGGGCCGCTTCCTGTTTAAACAGCGTCTGGTGGTTATAATCGATTTTGACAGGCTGATTGAGTGCCACCACCCGCGCCACCATGCGGTTAAACGCGGCTTCGTTAATCAGCCAGCCTTCGGCGGGCGTCTCGGGGCGACCGTCACGCGCCCGGACATGGCCGGCGGGCATCACCTGACACCAGCCGTCATGATCAAAGGGCGAGAGCGTCGCGGCGTTGAGCACCGCATAGGCTATCTTGGGAACAGGGGGTTTTGTCGTCATGCCGGCAGTGTGGCAGCCTGAGTGCGGACGGTGGGATTACGCTACATTAACAATCAAAGAGGGGGCCAGTTTTACGTTGGCAGGGGGGCAGATTTCAATGGGCACTGACAACGGCGGGCGATCGCCTGAATAACCCCGTTCAAAACCCCTTCAAAAACGCCGTAGCGCGTTCAAAAGATTTTTTTGATGCAAGGTATACCTTCTCCGTCATCATCGCGTGGTGGGGCGCACTGGCGTTTATGGGTGCAGGGCGTTGGACAGGCGTTGCGCCAGGGCGTCAAGGATATCCCGCTCGCCGGTCGGATCCAGTCCCATAAACGGACGGGCCGGGATGGCTGCCGGCCCCGGACGCATCCCCGGTTTGCCGCCCCACTGATGGATGGCCGCCTGCGGCGCATTGGCCCCGATACGCGCCCAGCTATCCCCCCAGTCGATGCTCACCGAGCGCGCCATATCGCCCTCACGGGTTAACACCTTGATCGGGCTATAGCCGTGCCGCTCACGCCAGCGGCGATACGGATCGCTCAAGGGTGCCCAAGCTGCCCCGGTATCCGGCGCGCGTTCGCGTTCAAACGCCTGCTCAGTGGCCGAAAGGAGGCTGGCGGCAACGATACGGGTGATCGCCTTGCCGTCTTCGCCAACGCGTTGCAGTTCAGCAAACAGGGTTTGCAGGCGCTGGCGATCAATCACTGCGGTTAATTCAGTCTGTGACATCTTGCCCTCCGTATGGGGGTCGGTTAAAATACAGCCAATAGACCGGTGTACGCTTAATGGTAAAGTCGATGTCAGTCCCAGCAATGGGGCATAACATGTATGCAGGTTCGATCCCTGCCACCGGTTTAGTCTAACGTTCCTGCCAGCAGTTCTAGCTTGCCACCGGCCAAATCAGATTTCACTTTATTGAGGTTGAGAATGCGATAAGCATTGATCACCACATCCAGGGTATCCGGGTGTTTCTTAACGCCATAAGACGCATTAACCACAATACGTGCCAGCCCCGCTTTTCCTGGCACAAGAAAAAGCAGGTTTTGGTGAGCCTTATCCCAGAGTACAGCTTGAGGCTTTGCCAACAAGCCAGGAAGTGCGGCCACATCCTCGGGCAACAATGCCACCCCGGTTTTAGGGTGCTTGTCACTGTCGGCATGCAACAGGTTTTTTTCGCTCATTGCCAGCAGACGGGCCGGTGCTTGCCCCGTGCGTGCCTGTACCGCACGGGCAATGGCTTCCGGCAAAAAGCCCAGCGTGTGAATGCCGTTGCCGGCACGCCGGCTTTGCATAATGCGCGTGGCCCACAGCGAAAAACTCAACTGACGCACCGGGCTGTTGTTCAGATCCTGCACCACGGCTTCACGCAGCGCCGCGTCTTTGACCTCAAGGAGTTTGCGGATCATGGTCTGGTCAACACCGAACGCCGCCGCGCCGGGGTGATAGGACCAACCCACATCCGGCGTCATTTTTACCTTGCCATCATCAAAGGTGGTCACGGGGCTGGTGACGATTTCCCCACTACGCTTATCGACACCCGCCGCTGCCTCATGCGTGTGTAGCTGACCGGCCTCTTCCGTAACGTGCAGGCCCAACGCATCGAGTCGGCGTTTTGACAAGGCGCGTACCCGGCAGCGGCAGTTAAACCCGTTGGGCGGGTAATGACTTTGCCAGAAGGGGTGATCGTAACGAAAGACCTTGCCATGCAGGGCGGCATGCGAGGGCCGGGTGCGGCTATCCCCGACGGCGACATACTGCCAGTAGGGATACAGGTCTGCGGTGGCCATCATCTGTGCATAGCGCCCGGCATTATAGGCGACGCGGGTATTGACGTTATATATCGTCGCCAGACGGCGGGCGCTGCCCAGTTGTACGACTTCGGCCTTGCCCTGGCTGTCGACCACGACCTGCTTCCCCCACCATCCGAGCGTTTGCAGCCGGGGCGTCAGCGTGTCGATAAAATCCTGCCGGGATATTCCCTGTGATTTTGCTCTATCCACCTCGTCACGGATCGCACTCAGGACGTCCAGCCGCGCCGCCTTGGCGACGGTAAATATCCGGGCATGAACGTCCGCCTGTTGCTCAAACCAGTTCCAGGTGATGTGATACCCCTTGGCGCGGAAGTAGGCGATGGCCTCTTTTGGCGGCAGGCGGGCGACGACGCCCAAATCAATCGGTTGTGGCATCGAGACGCCCCCAGACTTCCAGTGCAAAGGTGGCGCGGGTCAGCAGTTCAATCAGCGCGCGGTCGTCCATCTCGGGGTAAAGAATCGCCGCCTGCTCCAGCGCCGCCTCTGGCCCCTGCTCACGGATAGCGGCTATCACCGGTGCCAGTAGCGGGTCGGCACTGGCGTTCAATCCCGGGGCGTCAAGTGCTGTCTGCACCGCGTCCAGCGCGTCGCTTATCGGCGCTGCCGGTGTGAGGGTCGCGGATAGCGCCGTTTGCGCCACTGCCGGTGGTGACGAGACGGTAAACACCGCCTCATTGCCATCCGGCACTGGAATGCGCAGCTTATCGTAGATCCAGGAAACCGGTATCGCCATGCCGGTCGCCAGTTTGGGAATAGCCTCGGCAAAGCTGGCCATATCCTCACATTCCAGCGTATCAAACACCAGGCGGGGGAGTCGCCGCGGGTCAAGCGGGACCGGGCTGTTCAGTGCCAGCAGCGGATAAATGAGATCACGGTTAAAGGTCCGTGACAGCTGGCGTAAATCGGCGTTGCGGATCTCCTTGCGCACCGCATTGTGCACCTCGCCCAGCGAGCGCGCGCCTTTATCGCCCGCCTCTGAGGTCAGTGTCCCGCCGAGGATCGCTTTAGATATCGCGCGCTCTCCCCAGGCAATCATCGCCATAAACGGGTCAGACTGACCGTTAGCGGCGGCCTCAAACTCCAGGCTCATGCCGGCGGGAATAATCCCCCCGGCCCGGCGGCCAATATCCATCACCGCCCGCATCAGGGCGCTTTTCTGCTCGGCACTCGCGCCGCTGGGGTATTTCCCCACCCGCAACGGTAGTCCGTAAATCTCCAGAAACTCGGCGAAATCCCGCACGCTGTAATTCTTGAAGATAAACGGCCAAATCAGCGTGCGCACCAGCCCCTGGGTGCCGGGGTAGCCGGTTTTGGCCTTGGCCTCATGGCAAATCCAGCCAAACGGCTGTAACACCTGTCCGGCATAGCTGCCATCGCGCAGCCGCAGCTCGCGGTAGTCGTCGGGATTGACGCAGAACAACGCCGGATCGCGCCAGTGGACAGCGCGCGGGAAAAATTCGCCGCCGCGCCGGGGACCCCAGATAATTTCCTGCATCGCATAGCCTTTGAGAAGGGCGTCGGTGGCGTCAAACAGCGCATTGTCAAACCAGGGCGCATCGGTGAGCCGCGCTTCCAGCGCCACTGCCTGGGCTTTCTCCTGGGCGTTGGGGTTATCCGGCGGCTGAATACGCCATTCCACACTGTGCAGCGCCAGGCGGCGCTTGCTGAGTTCAGAAAACAGATGGGTATCTTTTTCTTCCAGATCGGCGGCCAAATCCACCAGAGCGGTCATGTCACCGTGCTCTGCCGCCCGCAAACAGCGTGCGGCACGGTTAGGGGTGATACCGGACGCCGGATGTTCTGGCGCACGGCTGGCCACCTGGGGAATATCGGTCTTTGCCGTCTGGCTGTCCGGTGAAAACACCCGCGGCTGTCCCTGAATATCTACAAGCCTTTTCATTACCAGCATCCTCGCTCATCAGCGTTATCATCGTCATCGCCGACCTCATCGGCATACTCCATCGCCCGGATACGGGCTGGCAATGCCTGACAGGCCGCCTCATCCAGCACAAAACCGTCCAGCGCGGCGGCGCGGTTGGCCATACAGAGCGCCACCGCATAGTCGCCGTGACGGCGCGCGCCCTGAACGCCTGACGGCGTATCCTTGCTGCGGCCCTTGTCAATTTGCGGTATCCCGTTCACTACCTTGATATGCAGCAAATCATCCAGCGTGGACTGATGGCGGGCCAGGGTCAGGTTTTGCGCTTCCAGCTCACCTTTCAGTTTGGGCATCCATTCGGCATACCATTTTGCCGAGAGCGTGACGCAATCCACCATGTCCGGGCCGAAATGCAGCCGGGCGGCTTCGGCCAGATAGCCGCCGTTGCCGGTGGCGTCAAAGGCGGCCCCCACCAGACGCGGCAGCCGGGTCAGGATGGTGAGCATTATCTGCTTTTGCTGGTCATAGGTGACGTTGCGCAGCTCGACGCGCAGCGCCTCGCGCTTGCTTAAATCCGGGGCGATGGCCAGTACCACAAACACCGACAGATCGCCCTTGCGAGCAAAGTCCTCGCCGAAACAGTAACGACAGTCCGGCGCAAGGGTCGTCAGCACCGCCTCGAGGTGCGCCTGACACCAGGCCTCCACTTCAGCTTCACGCTGCGCGGCGCTCCACAGTTCAAATACCGCCGGGGCCTCAAAGCGCAGCAGGGGGACACGGCCTGTCGGGGCCATCGCCGCCTCAATCAGCGGGCGGGCAAGATAGGCACCGCCCGACTTGCGCGGCACACAGCCGTATTCCTCCTCGGCACATTCGCGATTGGGGGCATTTTTATACAGGTTATCGCGCCACGATTTTTCGGCGTCAGGCGACCACACCTGCCCGGTGACCGTGCAGATACGGCGATACAGTCCCTCGCCAATCGCCTCATCGAGCGTGATGCGGTGCAGGCTGTAATCCTTGCGCCCTTCGCGGGCGTCCTGAATGTAGGCATTAAACGGGTTATCGACCCCGTTATGGGTGGAAATCAACCGCACCCGCGCGCCCCACATGTTGAGCGCCAGCGCCGCCTTGAGCAGCTCTTCAAGGGATTCATGGAACGCCGCCTCGTCAATCACCACGTCGCCCTGCAAGCCACGGAGGTTGGACGGGCGAGCGCTTAACGCCTGAATTTTAAAGCCGCTGTGCGGAAAGCGGATCATGTACTGGAGAATTTCCTCGTGTTTCTCGCTGTCCCAGAAAGTGGACTCGTAAACATCGGCCTGGGCCAGCTGGTTAAAGGCGCGGGCAAACAGCGCGCAGGCGGCAATATATTCCAGCGCCATCTCCTTCTTGCTGCCGACGTAAAACACGTTGCGTCCGCCATCGCGCCGCGACTTGCTGGCGGTGATGACGTTGCGCCCGGCCTCGGCCCAGGTCAGGCCGGTACGGCGGGATTTTTCGGCAATGCACACCGGGCTGTCGTCGAGGAACCAGCGTTGTTGATAAGGCAAAAACACCGGTTCATTTTCGGGTAACGCCAGTGATTCGGGCACATCGACGCCGCAGGCGCGGGTGGCCTCGCGCAGGTCAATTTTGCGCGGGTCGGTCAATCGGTGCATCGGGGCCGGTTGTTCAGCGGTTCGCATTGTCTGTTTCCATTAAAAATCAAACCGTTAAAAAATGCATTAGGCCTTACCCAGCAAAATGTCGCGGATTTTGCTTTCCATCTGGTGACTCATGCCCTCTTGTCCACGGAGCGCTTCACTGACGGCATTCGCCGCTTCCTCAGCATAAGCCTGGCGGATTTGTGCCTCGCGCTTGTGGCTCATCTCTGCCGTGCGCTCCAGGCGCTGGGCGGCCAGCATGGCTTCTTTGAGAAAATCAATATCAATCTCGTCGTTATCCTGGCTGGCAATCTGGTGCTTGCGGATGCCCTTGAACAGCAGGGAGCGCGCCATCTCCATAATCAGCCGCGAGGTTTCGCCGGTGGGTTTTTCGCCCAGTTCAGCGGTCAGGGCGCGGGTCTGCTCACGCAGCTCGCGTAAATCCCGCGCCACGCGCTCGTTTTGCGTTGCCAGCCGGTTCACCCCTGAGCGGGACAGTTGTTGCTCGACCGGGAGGCCTGCGGCATCAATCAGGCGGTTAATCTCGTCCACAATCTGTAACTGGGTAATGCGTTTTTCTCGCAGCAGGGCAAACAGGCGTTGACGAATATCCGCCGGTAATAAATCCACCTTACTGGCGCGCCCGCGCGTGAGGTTTTCTTCCATCGCGACCTCCCTAGCGCCGACGTGGCTTCTTCACGCCCGGCACGGTTGCGCGACCCTCGGCGACCTCCTGCCCGCGCCCGCTCAGATGGGCCACTAGATAACCCCCGGGCAAGGTATCAAGCCGCAACAGGTCCTGCTCCGCCAGCCAGGCCAGTAACACGCGCACCCGGTCGCGCGACACCTTATGACCGTAGGCGTCGAGGCAGTCCTGCAACACCGATTCATTTAATTCGCCGTGATACTCATTCAGTGAACGCACTATCACCAGGCGTTGGTCTTGCGTCAAAATATCGTCAATCATCCGTCACTCCGGTAAAGGGCTTTTTCCACCAGTAACTCTAGCTGATGCGTCACCGCCTGCAAGCTGGCGCGGGTTTCTTTCAAATCGCCGCGCAGCTCGGTGATTTCCACTTTCAGGGCATGCACTGTCTGTGCCGACGGCGCATTACCCAGCTGGGTTTCTACCGTCAGCAGACGGGCGTTAAGGCGCTCGACCTGCTCGCGTCCGGCAAAGGAGCGGCGCATCAGCCACATAAACAGCGCCCCTGCGGTGCTGGCAGCAGAGAGCGCCGGGGCAATAGAGTCTTTAAGCACGTTAACCCACACGCCGCCGCTCCCGTCGTGCCTGGCAGGCCACACAGCAGCGCGCCTGGGGCATCACGGCCAGCCTTGCCGGGTCTATCGGAACCCGGCACGCGGCGCAATAACGCGCGGGCGGGGTTCGGGTCCGTCCGTTGTCCGGTATTGAGGGGGTTATCGTTTCCATCGTTTACTCATCATGGGGTTGCTCTTGTCGGTAATGCTCGGCCTGGCGCAACGCGGCCTTGTCGGCATTACACTGTTTAATCACGGCCAGCAGTTGCAGGGAATAGTCCACGCTGGCCCCAAAGGTCAACGGCTCCGGTGGTAGCGGAGCCGGACAGGCCGCCAGTAAGCCTTCAGGGAGCGGTACCGGCGGCAACGTCACCACTTTCACGGGCGGCGCGGCGCACCCGGTCAGCCACAGGGCCAGGCACAGGCTCACGGGCACAATTGACCCACGATAACCGCTGGCGCACCTGTTGGCGGTCCTTTTCGCTTTCTCCGCGCAGGTGTTGTTTTTCATGCGTGACGGTCTGCTCCAAGGTATGAAATACCTGCTGTATTTGGCGTTGCTCTGCCAGTGCCTGCCAGGCTTCGTCCCGCTCCTGGCGCAAGTCGTGCAGCGCGGTTTCCCGCAGGCGTTCACGTTGCCAGAGCCAGCCGGCAGTAGCGAGTAATAACGCCAGCAGGCACAGCGTCAGCCCCGTTTTAAGTAACGTGTTCACAGCGTCGCCTCGGGGTCAGGCAGTCCATGCCGACACAGCCATTCATCGGCGGCGCGGCGATTGACCAGACCGTTCAGCGTGACGCCCTTCACCTTAACCCAGCGACGAAACTCATCGCAGGCCGCCGGGATATCGCCGGCATTCAGGCGCTTTAGCAGGGTCGAGCGCGCAAAGGCCCCCGACCCGACATTGTGAATAAACGCCGCGAGCGCCACGCGCTGCCCGTCTGACAGCGGTACGGTGACCTGCTGGTCAATCACAGCGAAAGCCTGGCGCATATCCGCCGCCAGCAGGGCCTCACATTGCGCCGGCGTTTGGGTCGTCTCGGGGGTGATATCGCTACCGGTATGGCCGTAGCACACCGTCAGCACCCCGCCGCTGTCGGCATAGGGCTGGAGGGCGTGACCTTCCCAGAACGCGGTATAGCAGGCGGCAATAGTCAACAGACCGGCACCGGAGACGGCGAGGAGTTTTTTACGTAACGGGTCGGGCAACGGCGGCATAGCGATACCTTGATACAGGGATTCCTGGTCACAGGGTAAGCGTTGCGTGATAAGGCGGGGGATTACGCTCCGTTAACAATCCGTCCCCTGGGGGCCAGTCGATTGTTCGGATACGTTAGCAGGGGTTAGTCGGCAAACAGGGCGGGTTGGGTACGCTTGACATAGCGCTGGCGCTGGGTGGCAATCACTTTATAAATCTGTATCTGGCCGAGCCGGTATGCCTTGCGTAGCGTTTCAATCGGTGTGCCCTGCTGCCAGCGGTGGAAAATTTCATCGTCGCGTAACGCCGTAAGCAGACTGTCGCCTTTGGGCAAATAATAGTTACGCCCACCCGCATACGCGGCCAGGGCCGCCGCCATTTTACGCGCCAGAGGGCGAGATTGGGGGGCGGTAAATCCCTGGCGTTGCAGTTCATTATCCATCACATCCACCAACGCGGCGAGTAATTGTGGCCACTGAGGCTGTAAGGTTTCCTCATCCACCGTGTCTATTCGGTCAATTAACGCATGCAGCTGGGTATCATCGGCGAGTAAATCTGCTTGTTGTATCTTCATCGTCTACCTCATCAGGTGAGTTGAGTAATAATGTTATTATACAATATATTATCCCATAACCCTAAAGCGAGACGCCCCTTCTGCCCACGGTGAAGATACCCCGTTACCGACGTTATGACGATACACGGGTCTCGGCCTCATAACGCTGACAAACGCGCGGATAACTTTCAGCCGGCGTACCCGGGGGGAGTGTCGCCAGCATGCAGCGCCGATGCCAGCGCTTAAGACTTTCAAGCACCTTGACGGCCAGGGCGTTATCCTGATTGAGCCAGGCCAGCTGTGCCACCCCCAGGCCACCGTTCTCCCTTGCCGTGGTACGCCTTATCCAGGCATTCAGTGCTGCCTCATCGCCGGACTGCACAAACCCCTGGCGGTGCATGGTCTGCCAGATGGCAAGGATTTTAGCGACCGGTGACGCGGGTTTAACGCCGCGTAAAACCGGCTTTGAACGCACGGTAAAGCCTTTTTGCTGAAAGGCATGTAACACCCTGACCAGCTCGGGTACCGTCATTTCCCGGCAACTGGTTTTATCGGCGCACACCTTCATCAGCGCCGCGCGGTAGGTCGCTTCGTCCAGCTGCAACTCCCGACGGGCCACATGGATAAGTTTGATTAAGGTAGCCCGGTTCATGACTTATCCTTCCCCCGTGTTTATCGTCGCCGGTTGTTGGGTCAATAGGCGTTGCGACAAGGCGTCCAGCTTGCGCACTTTTTCATCGTCAATCATCGCCGCCAGACCGTTCAGGCGAAGCTGGGCGAGCATGATTTCCATGTCCGCCACGGTTTGACAGACTTGTCGCATATTCTGCCCCTGCGAAAGAAAACGGCACAGCGCGCCGGCCAGTGCCCCACAGCGCTCAATGGTTTTTAACATTTGCCGGTCATGGCGCCAGGGCGGCATCATAAATAGACTGTTCATTCACTGACATAATATGTCCTCGGCTGAATTTGGCGCGCACGAAGCCCTGACGCACGCGCCGGATTTAACACTATTAGAACCTGAGTTCGGGATAAGGAATATAAATTTTTTCATTATATATTCAATTACTTAAATTAAAATTATTACATAAAACAGTGCTAAATTTTGGCTTTTTTCATGATTTTAGCAGAGAAAATAGCTTATTTTTTAACCTACAACCAACTAAAAATATTCCTTTTTTTATCATTTTATTGATTTTAAAAGGTTTTTATTGATAAATGAGCTATTTTTATTTTCTCATAACTAACGCTTATCCCGAACTCAGGTTATTAGAGGTAAAACGAAATAACGCGCGCGGAATTATCCGGCGTCTTTTTGTTCAAAAGGCTTGATTTCAAAGTCCTCCACACCGTTTTTCACGGTAATGCCGACAATCCCTTTTACGGCACTGGGGTCGTTTAAAATCGCCTCCTTGTTAATTTCTTCCTTTACCCGAATAAAACGTTCAAGCTGCATACGTCGGAGTACCTCCAGGACCTCATCCGTATGACGGATAGCGCAGGAGGCTGGACGCAATCGCCAACTGACGGTACCGGTGGTAAAGTTGACCGTTTTCACTTTACCGTCGAGCGTCAGCGCCTGACGATGCGCTTCACACCAGGACTGGATACCGTTAAGTAATGCCTTGCCTTCTTTTTTCAGCTGTTCAAGCCTGGGAACATATTGCCCGGTAATATTGGCAATCGCGTCATTCATCTGCGTCTCGGTGCGCACTTGTTCCCGTTTCAGATCGCCCAGGGTTTTTATCGCCTGGCAGACCGCTTCCCGACTTTGTGGTACGGCTTCGCTCGCGGGATTTTTCATACGTTGCACGCTATTTTTCATCGCTTTTATCACTCCTGTGGTCTCTTCTCTTCTGTGGTGTCCCAATACACCAGACACCCCTCAATCTGGCGGGCATACACCTGACGGCGCTCTCCCTGGCAGCAAAGGGTGATTTCCGTCGCGTTATCCCTCTCCCCCGGGCGTACCGGCGGGGTGATTTTTATAAACGGGCGCTGGCAGTAACGCCGGGTATGCAGGATGTCGCTGCCCGCCTGACGTAGCCGGCGGCGCACGGCGTTCATGGCATCAAACATGTTCATCATGATGACCTTTCCTTATTCAGCCTTTTCATTGATAACCGAGCCTCATACAGTAGCGTGCTCAGTAAAACCGGCCCCGATTCGGACGGCACTGACCGCCCGGACAGCAATGCCCGTAAGGTGTGCCAGGCGGCGTACCACGCCTGACGCCGGCTTGGGCCAGAGAGATAACAGCCCAGTTGCAGCGCTTCCCAGACATCCACATCAAATCCCTGCCACCGGTAATACTGTTGCTGGGCCGGGGGCAAGGTCGCCGCCGCCATCTCATACCGGTCCAGCCAGAGGTACGGCGTTGCCCCGCGTGACAGGGTAATATTGGGCCGGATAGTGCCATCAACGTTATAGCTGGCGTAGCGGGCCATACGCCGCAGGGCGCGGACTTCATGGCGTAAAGGGTTATTCATCACTGGCTCTCCTGAGTAACTGGTTCATGTCATGACAGACCTGCATCATCACCTCCTGCGCATCCGGCAACACATAGAGCGCGTCTCCCCGGTTGCCAAACGACACTAACAGGCTGTGTGACGATTCCAGCGAGACAGACACCACCCGCCGGGTATTGAGCAGCACCTGGCGTCCGGCGCTGTCGGTAAAGAGCACACCGCCCATACTCACCCCCTTGCCGGCAGCAGGTCGGTATCGGTATACACCTCCCTGAAGGCCGCCTTGATGTATTTTTCCCCCAGCTGGACCTGTGCATCACCGCTGGCCATCAGCCACGCCTGGCGCAGGGTGTGCGACAATACCCGCAAGGCACCGGCTTTCTGGGCAATGGCCTGTACCAGCGTCAGCTCACTTTCGCCGGTAATGCCCCAGGCGGCAGCAATCGCGGTCACATCGGCTTTTTTGGCCTTTAACAGCCGTTTGGAGCGGGCGATACGGCTGTACAGCCGAGCCAAGTCATCCGCCCCCTGGGTTGAGCGGGCCGATTTCGACAGGCCGCGCGGGTTACCAATCAGCACCATCCCGACCCCGGTCGCATCCTGAATGGCGCGCAGCTGCTCCAGGCCGTCAATGCCCAGGTGGTCAGCCTCATCGACAATCACCAGCCCGTGAGTGCCGGTCAGCCGCCGCCGTATCGCGCGCGCCAGCGTCCCCTTGTTTTTGGGCAGGTCGCTAAGACCCAACGCTTCCGCCAGCTCCAGCAGACACTCGGTAATGCTGGCGTGGGCCGGGGAAAGGGTCACCATCCAGGTATTGGCATGCTGGCAGTACTGACAGGCAGCAAAGGTTTTGCCCACCCCCGGCACCCCGACAATCACATTCATGCACTGCGCCAGCCGGACAAACTGGAACACCGCCCATATCTCCTTGACCGTGGCCGTCTCCACAAACTGCGGCGGCGCGGGCAAAGTCTTTTTTTGCTGATAATCCGTCAGCCAGCGGGTTAACAGTTCACCGACGCGCTGGTTATTGCCGTTATAACTACCGTTGATAAAGCTGGATATCACTGCACTCGACTGGCCGGTTTCACGGGCAATCTGCGCCTGTGTGACCTGGCCTGAATCAATCAGTTGATGCAGCGTCTTGATAAGATCATCATTTTGAGTCATCATCTTGCCTCTTTGAAAGAAAGTGTTTTTGTGTTTCGATAAGGCCATTCGGTTTGCCGACCAGATGGCTTTTTTACAACAGCGGGTCAATCTGCTGGGCTTCCAGTAATGCCAAACCCCGTTGTAACGCGGCTTCCGCATCAAGGTCGCTCTGTTCTTCAACCTCAGCTTTTAATGCGGTATTCCCCAATTGCCGATAAACATTGACCGGTAAGCCGAGGTCATTGACTTTTTCAGCCGGCAACGTCAGGGTATTTTCTGCCTCTGCTAATGCCACTTTCTCCTCACCCCGCTTACGCATCCCTTTGATACGTTGCTGCCGGTTGTGGTATTCCGCCGTTACCGGGAAGGCCAGCTGTTTATTGCCGTCCCACAGGGCGTCACAGAGGTAAGTACCGTCCATACGGCGCACGATAACCTTGCTGGCATCGTGAATGTCGTAACTGATTAACACCTTGCGGTCGTGCTCCTCGGCCAGTTTGGCGGCATAATAAATATTGTTAAGGAAACGGATTTCACAGCGCCTGACCGTGCGCTCGGTCTGTGGCATAAACAGGTCGCGCAGTTCAAACTGTGTCAGCCACTCCAGCTCGGTGGCTTCGTTTTCCAGCTTCCAGCGGCGAAACTCGGCCGGACTGTAATGCTGGCCATCGGGGCGTTTGGGTAATTCACTGTGCGGACGGGCGTTGTACCACTCGACCCCGGCCTTGATTTCATCAATCAGCCTCTCCCAGGAGGGCAGCTTGCGTAACGTGCTCTGCTGGGCGACCGTCAGTGCATGGCCCTTTGCCTGAGCGTTTAAGGCGGATTTAAGCGCCTTGCCAGTCTTGCGCACGGTTTCCCGGTCAGCGCCGGTACCGTAATAAGTGGCAAAGCGGCGGGCAAGGTACATGGGCAAGGTACGGTTAAGGCGTTCGATAATGCCGCGCCCCTGGGGATTGCCGGCGATACCGGTCGGGTGGTCAATCTCGAGCCGCCGCAGAATACCGGTCACGTCTGCATCCAGGGTGAGATTGGTTTCACCACTGCCGTTATCTGAGTAGTAGAGAAACGGTTTGCCGTGAGTGGCAATGCCATACCGCAGGGCATCGGTAACGGCAATCACGTTCTCGGAGAGCGACAGGCTCCAGCCGGTGATATAGCGGCAGCTGCCATCGATAATAAAAGTCACTTCCGGCGAAAAGGGTTGACCGTGGTCGGGATGGGCGACTTTCATCTTCATGCCGTGACCGTCGCCAATCCAGACGTAGTTAACCGGCAGGCTGGTCCAGTCGCGGCGGACAAACCCTTCCAGCTGGCGATATTCGCTGCCGGTTTTGCGCCCGCGCTGTTTGACGATTTCGGGGAGTTTCTCCATCGCGTACAGCACCGCATCGTAGGAAGGCTGCGCGGCCAACATCAGCGGCTCATCGGCATAGCGTTGTTGCCATTCGGCGCAAAAATCCACATAGGCCTCTTTCATGCTGCACCCGTTTGGCTTGCGATAGTGCGCCAGATAGTCATGTAACCAGGCTATCTGCTCCGGTTTGACCACCTCGCGCTTACCCGGTGCCAAGATAATCAGGCGCTCGGCGGGCGTGGCGGCTTTTTTGTAGTCGGCCAGCCAGCGCTTAAGGGTGATTTCACTGAGTTGACGGCTTTTGCCCTTCTTGGCATTAGCCACCTGTGCCGCTTGCGCGATGCTTTCGGGCAACTGGCCTTTTCACGAGTTTCGCACAGGCATATAAAGTTCTAGAAATGGCTTAAAAGCAATGGTTAATCTGCAAGTTACTAAAACACATAAATTTTATTAAATTACAATAATTTGTATTTAATTTATAAGGTTTTGTCTATTTATATATCATGCTGAATTAAACTTAAAAATAGCGCGTTTTTTTATTGGTGCGAAACTCGTGCTTTTTTCGCCTGCTGGACAATAAAGCGGATGGCCTGTGCGCAGCTATAACGCGGCTGTTGGCCGATAGTAAGGATATGCTGTACCAGTAACATTCTCGCATCGGCAATCTGGCGCTGCTTGTCCGTCAGGTCGGCCAGTTTATTGCCAATCAACGCAGGGCAACGGCGATAAACGTCCAACTTGCCAAGCTTCTCCGGATCGGTGTTGACCTTTGATACAGTGGGTTGTTTGGCAGCATCATCCACCGGTGCAGCGATCATCAGTTGTTGAAGATGACGCTCACGGATCGCGTTCTGGGCTTCAGGTGGTAAGCAATCAATGTGGTACTCGTAAGCCTTGGTGCCTGGACGTTTGCGTTTCATCGAAACAGAACCAGCGGCCCATTTATTTAGAGACCAACGCAAGCCTTGCACAGTACTAGGTAAACCAGGTATCCCGATTAATTCATTCACTGATACAAACATAATCAGGCTACCTCACGGGCACGACGATACCGACTTGGCCAGATTTCTTCAGGAGCAACACCGATCGCCTCCGCAACAATACGTTCGTATTTTTTACAGGGGCGATATAGCACGTTTTTTAGTGAATCTGGCTTTAATCCTGCCTGAACGGAGAGCTGGCGAAGTGTGAACCCTTTCACATGCACCGCAGCCACAATATGTTGGCGGTGCCAATCACGGTTTAAAACTTCATTTATAAGCATTATTCGATTATCCTAAAAGGTTAGATATGCAGATAACATGGGTGTGTTATCCATAGATATTATTATCTTAACTTGAATCAAAGTAAAGCAAATTAGCTCCTTTCTTTTCGTTTTTAACACGAAAATTGCTCAAGTTAAAACAAAGCCTTTTGATTCAATAAATTAGAGGAAAAGAAAATGACAGATGCTAAAAGCAAAGATTTTTCTTTGCAACATACTGAAAAAGAAAGTTTTAAAGACCGATTGAAAGCACTTATAGGTAGCAGAAGTGTACGAGCAGCAGCAAAAGACTGGGGGATTCCAACATCAACTTTGAATAACTACTTAAGCAAAAATACTCAACCTTTACTAAGTATGATTCAAAAAATCGCTTGTAAAGAAAATGTCAGTATTGATTGGTTAGTTAATGGCCAGCAGCCACAACAGCCACAACAGCCACAACAGCCACAACAGCCACAACAGCCACAACAGAATGAGTCATTACTTGATCGTAACTTGCAAGATCTTAATGCTATTTTAAGGTCGTTGGAGCCTGTAGAACGGGAAAAGTTAGCTAGATTACTTGGGCGCAAAGGTGCTGAATTATTAGCTTTATTACTAGAACAGGGGGGTGTAGATTTACTTAAACTTTCAGGAGAGGCAAGGGAGGCAGCTCTTAGTTTGCAGGAATTACCACCTAATCGCGTAAGAGAGATTTTGCGTGAAATCAAGCAATGTAGTACCCTTTCCGAAGAAATAAATCATAAGCACCAAGCCAGTGCTTGAGGCGCTTGCTAAGCTAATGCTTTTTACTATATTAAAGCTATTTTAAAACGGTCTTAAATCCATTGCAGTAAGTATCAAATATTTTGCCTATAGGCTCATTTTTGTTCATATTTTGCTCATCGGTATCAAATAGATAAATCCGAGCTAACCCTAAGAAATCCCATGAGTTCCCGCCAATTCCCGGATGTTCCCACAAGTATCAAATAAATTACTTCTTTATAATTGGCATCAAAATTAGTCACGAGTTTCGCACGGGCATATAAAATTCTAGAAATGGCTTCAGAACAATAATTAATCTGTAACTTGCTAAGACGTATAAATTTACTTAAATTACAATAAGTTATTTTTAATTTATGAGATTTTTTCTATTTATATATTATGCTGAATTAAACTTAAAAATAGAGCGTTTTTTTATTGGTGCGAAACTCGTGTAATATATATTAACAATTAACGCTTTTTATTGAGTGCCGCCGCCAGTGCATCACCCATTACACTATTAGCGAATAGCGTATTGTTGCGTTGGGATGTTTTAGTTGAACTGGCTGAGGAGGCATTTTTGCCTGTCTGTGGCTTATTACGATGTTGTTGTGGCGTATCTGCTGTTTTCTCATCCAGACGCATGCTTAATGCAATTCGTTTACGGTTTAAATCAATATCGATAACTTTAACGGTGATAATATCCCCTGTTTTGACTAGAGAATGAGGATCTTTAATAAATTTATCGGACAGAGAGGAAATGTGTACCAAACCATCCTGATGAACGCCAATATCGACAAACGCACCAAAATTGGTCACATTGGTCACCGAACCTTCTAATATCATACCTACTTTAAGATCTTCCATGGTTTCAATGCCATCGATAAAAGTGGCTGTTTTAAATTCTGGCCGCGGATCTCGTCCAGGCTTTTCTAATTGTTTTAGAATATCATTTACCGTCGGAATACCAAATTTGTCTGTAGTAAACAATTCTGGTTTGAGATTATTAAGCACGCTAGTGTTACCCATAATCGTTTTTAAGGGTTGCTTAGTGGTTAATAAAATCTTTTCTACAATCGGATAAGCTTCAGGATGAACTGTTGAGGCATCGAGAGGATTATTCCCTTCCATAATGCGTAAAAAGCCCGCACACTGCTCAAAAGCTTTTGTACCAAGACGTGTAACTTCCAATAGTTGTTTGCGGTCATTAAAGCGCCCGTGTTCGTTACGCCAATTAACGACATTTTGCGCAATCGCTTTACTTAGTCCTGCAATATGTGAAAGAAGAGCAACAGAGGCGGTATTTAGATCAACACCGACTGAGTTTACACAATCTTCAACTACCGCTGTCAATTTTTTAGCTAGTAAAGTTTGGTTAACATCATGTTGGTATTGACCAACACCAATTGATTTGGGATCAATTTTTACTAATTCGGCTAGTGGATCTTGTAAACGGCGGGCAATAGAGACTGCGCCACGTAAAGAGACACCGAGTGCTGGAAATTCTTGAGCCGCTAACTCAGATGCCGAGTAAACTGAAGCGCCAGATTCACTAACAATTACTTTCTGGGCGGTAATTTGCGGGTACTGTTTTTTAACTGCGGCAAAGAAGCGTTCAGTTTCACGTGAGGCAGTACCATTACCAATAGCGACCAAGGCAACTTTATATTTCTCACATAAGGATGCAATAGTCGTTGCAGATTTAGCTGCTTGTCCGGTGTGAGGATAAATCGTATCTGTGGTAATGAGTTTGCCTGTCGCATCAACAATAGCAACTTTGACCCCAGTGCGTAAACCAGGATCTAATCCCATGGTGGTATGCATACCAGCAGGCGCTGCCATCAAAAGGTCACGTAGATTACGGGCGAAAACATGAATCGCTTCTTCTTCTGCTTTTTCACGTAAGGTGCCCATCAACTCTGTTTCAAGATGTAACAGAATTTTAACTCGCCATGTCCAACTGATAACGGCTTTTCGCCATTTATCTGCTGGTGCATTATTTAAATGTAAGCCAAAGTGTTGGGTAATAATTTCTTCACAATAACTTTCTTTTGGTGGTGATTCAAATTGTGGATCTGCATTAAGTGATAATTGTAAAATACCCTCGTTACGGCCAAGAAACATAGCAAGTGCACGGTGGGATGGGATATGCGAAATAAGCTCATGGTGATCAAAATAGTCGCTAAATTTTGCACCTATGGTTTCTTTACCTTCAATAACTTTTGCCGTTAAATGGGCATTTTTCCACAAATAATTACGAATTTTGCTAAGTAAATTTGTATCTTCAGCGAAGCGTTCCATTAAAATATAACGAGCACCATCGAGCGCAGCTTTAGTGTCATTAATATTTTTTTGTGGATCAATAAAGGTTTCAGCTATCTGCTCTGGTATATGTTGGGGCTCATTCCATAACCGCTTTGCGAGTGGCTCTAAACCTGCTTCAATCGCTACTTGGCCTCGTGTCCTACGTTTTGGTTTATAGGGTAAGTAGAGATCTTCGAGCTCAGTTTTATTAAAAGTGTTATTAATCGCCTGAGCAAGTTCAGCCGTAAGCTTTCCTTGTTCATTAATCGATTTTAGGATAGTTTGGCGGCGCTCGTTTAATTCACGTAAGTAACTTAAACGTGTTTCAAGTTTATGTAGCTGGTTATCATCGAGTCCTCCTGTTACTTCTTTACGATAACGGGCAATAAAAGGAACAGTATTTCCTTCATCGAGTAATGTAATGGCTGAAAGTATTTGCGCTGGCGTTGTATCTAATTCATGTGCAATAATTTTGCTTAAGGATTTATTCATCATTTTAGTTTCTTCAATACTTAAATAGGACGCAATTAACGACTTATGTGCGCATTTATACGTGTTGAAAACAATAATTTCCAGTTAACATTATATTTGGATATTAGAACTTGATGTAGTGAACGAAAACTTTTTTTGAATTATATATAGTAATTAGTTTAAATTAAGGTTAATCATACTGAGTTTTTATTGTGAAAAATAATTATATTACTCGTGAAGGGTGGGACAACCTCAAACAAGAGTTGAAGTTTCTTTGGCGTGAGGAGCGGCCGAAAGTCACTCAAGCTGTATCAGAGGCAGCGGCGCTTGGTGATCGTTCAGAGAATGCGGAGTATATTTATGGTAAAAAGCGATTACGAGAAATTGATCGACGTATTCGATTTTTATCTAAACGTCTTGAAGTATTAAAAATAGTTGATCCCGATCCTCGGCAGGAAGGTAGAGTTTATTTTGGAGCTTGGGTAAAACTACAAGATGAAAATGGTGGTATTAAAGTTTTTCGTTTAGTTGGACCAGATGAATTTAATCCGGCTAAAAAATGGATTTCTATTAATTCACCAGTGGCAAGGGAATTATTAGGTAAACAAATTGATGATGAAGTTACGGTGAATACGCCAAATGGTATTATTACTTATTGGATATTGGAAATTAATTATCAAGGAATTGAGTTGTAAATGATATAAAATTAAAAAAATCAATAAAATGTAAATATTAATCTAAAAAAGCCTAATAGGAATTAGTTATATTATTATTGTCTTATTTGTTATTAAGACACTATATATAGGGATCTTAAAAATATTTGTGGAGTCAAAAAATGCAAGAAAATTATAAAATTCTTGTTGTGGATGATGATATGCGTTTGCGCTCTTTACTGGAGCGTTATTTAACTGAACAGGGTTTTCAAGTTCGTAGTACCGCCAATGCGGAGCAAATGGATCGTATTTTGACGCGTGAATCTATTCATTTGATTGTACTGGATTTGATGTTACCGGGTGAAGATGGTTTATCTATTTGTCGTCGTTTAAGGAGTCAAAATAATCCTATCCCAATTATTATGGTAACAGCAAAAGGTGAAGAAGTAGATCGGATTGTTGGATTAGAAATTGGGGCGGATGATTATATACCTAAACCATTTAATCCTAGAGAGTTATTGGCTCGTATTCGCGCCGTATTACGACGTCAGGCAAATGAGCTGCCGGGTGCGCCGGCACAGGACGAGGCGGTGATTCGATTTGGTAAATTCAAATTAAACCTAGGAACAAGGGAAATGTTTCAAGATGATGAGTCTATGCCATTAACCAGCGGTGAGTTTGCGGTTTTAAAAGTGCTTGTTTCATATCCACGTGAGCCTCTATCTCGTGATAAATTGATGAGTCTTGCTCGAGGGCGTGAATATAGTGCGATGGAGCGTTCGATAGACGTGCAGATTTCACGTCTTCGTCGAATGATTGAGGATGATCCTACTCATCCACGTTATATTCAAACGGTTTGGGGGTTGGGTTATGTATTTGTACCAGATGGTAGTAAAGCATGAAACGATTGTGTTTTTCCAGACGTAACACGTTTTCTCGTTCATTATTTGTTATTGTTACTTTACTGTTTGCTAGTTTAGTCACCAGCTATTTAGTTGTGCTTAATTTTGTTGTAATGCCGAGTCTTCAGCAGCTTAATAAAGTCTTAGCCTATGAAGTGCATACGTTATTAACAGAGAAAATTGAATTGCAAGATGGAAATGCAATTTTAATGCCGCCATCATTTAAGAAGAAAATCTATAAAGAACTGGGTATTAATTTTTATACCGAGTCGCGTGCTATGGCAAAAGGCTTAGGTTGGGCAAGACATTATGAGGAATTAAGCCAGCAGATGGCGGAATATATGGGTGGCAAGGCGGATGTTCGTCTTGAAATTGCCAAAGAGCATCCTTTTTTATGGTTAAACTCTTATCTTGCCCCAAATGTTTGGATAAGACTGCCTTTAACTGAAATAGGACAGAATCAGTTCGCCGTTGTATTTCGTTATACATTGGCTATTTTTTTAACCATTTTTGCTGTTACATGGCTTTATATTCGTTATCAGAGTAGACCATTATTTGTATTAGAAAGTTATGCCAAGCAAATGGGAAAAGGTGTCATGGTTCCAGCAATCAAGGAAGAAGGTTCATTAGAAATACGTTATGTCATCCGCGCTTTTAATCGTATGTCGTCAGGAATAAAAATGCTGGAAAATGATAGAACGATATTAATGGCAGGCGTGAGTCATGATTTGAGAACTCCGTTAACCCGGATCCGTTTAGCAACAGAAATGATGAATGAAAAGGATCAATATCTAGCAGAATCAATTAACAAAGATATTGAAGAGTGTAATGCTATCATTGGGCAGTTCATGGACTATATATGTACAGGCAGGGAAATGAACATGGAGTTTTGTGACTTGAACAAAGTCCTACTTGAAGCTGTTAATGCTGAGAGTAGTTTCCTGTCTAATATTGAGACGCAGATTAGTTCATCACCTATCATTATTAATGCTAATGTAATTGCCATAAAACGAGCAGTAACCAATATGCTGGTTAACGCCCTCCGCTATGGGAATGGTTGGGTAAAAGTCAGTAGTGGTGTGATAAAAGATCATGCCTGGTTTCAGGTTGAGGATGATGGAGCAGGAATTAAAAAAGAAAGTATTCAACATCTTTTTCAACCTTTTGTGCAAGGTGAAAGGGCAAGAAGTAATGGTGGTACAGGACTAGGATTAGCAATTATTCGCCGAATTATTGATGCTCATGATGGTGAAATTATTATAGATAAAAGTAAACGGGGAGGGTTATCTATACGGGCAACTTTACCATTAATGGAAAAATAAAAAGCTATATTTTTATTTAGCCGTAATTTAACGGAAATTTTATTATATTTTATGAAATCATATAATTCTTTGATTTTGAAAATTTATTATATCGATATATAAGGCTATATTTTTAAATAAATTGATTATTTATTTAACAGTCATAAAACTGTCATAAATAATACATCTTTCTGTCATCTAACTAACCTATTTTTTCCTCGTATTTTTTAACTCGCTACAATTAACAGAGTAATTTGTTTCTCTTTCATCTCAAATAGGAGAGATTATGAAATTGATGCGTTCTATCATCGTTAATATCATAGCCATGTTTTCTTTGACGGCCATGTCAGCTTTTGCGGCAACAAGCCTTACTGGCGCTGGTGCCACATTTCCCGCGCCAGTTTATGCAAAATGGGCAGATAGTTACCAAAAACAGACCGGCGATCAGATTAACTACCAGGGGATTGGTTCATCCGGTGGGGTAAAACAGATTACAGCTAAAACGGTCGATTTCGGTGCTTCAGATGCGCCTTTAAGTGATGAAAAACTCAATCGAGAAGGACTCATTCAATTTCCAACTGTGATTGGTGGTGTTGTTCCAACAATCAATATTTCAGGTATTCAATCTGGACAATTGGTATTAGATGGCAAAAGATTGGCTAACATTTATTTAGGTAACATTAAAAAATGGAATGATCCAAAAATTGTTGAATTAAATCCAGGTTTAGTATTGCCAGCACAAAATATTACCGTTGTTCGCCGTGCTGATGGTTCAGGAACGACTTTTGTTTTTACCAGTTATCTGGCTAAGGTGAATGCTGATTGGAAAAGTAAGATTGGCACGGGTTCTACGGTTAGATGGCCAACTGGCATTGCTGGAAAAGGTAATGAAGGTGTTGCTGCCTTTGTTCAGCGTCTGCCTGGTGCTATTGGCTATGTAGAATATGCTTACGCTAAACAGAACAAATTAGCTTATACCAAATTAATTTCTGCCGATGGAGAAGCGGTGTCGCCAACAGCCAGTAGTTTTAGTGCCGCTGCTAAAAAAGCTGATTGGACTAAAACCTTTGCACAAGATCTGACTAATCAGGTAGGCAAAAATGTCTGGCCAATTACTTCTGCTACTTTTTTTATTACATAAAGAACAAAAAAATATTGAGAAGGCGAAAGCAATATTAGCCTTCTTTGACTGGGCATACGATAAAGGCGCTGAACAGGCTAAGGCTTTGGATTATGCTACCTTGCCGAACGAAGTTGTGGCCCATATTAGGGCGGCATGGAAAAGTAATATAAAAGACGCTAATAGTAATTCTGTATATTGAATTGAGTGTGGCATCAGCTGATAGCAAAAATCGCGCTCTATTATAAATGAACGATTATCCCCTTGTTATATAAGGGGATTAAAATGAGAAAAAACAATGGCTGAGAAGTTAACGACATATAAAGCACCGGGAAAAAAAGGTGATATTATTTTTGGTGCTCTCGTTAAACTAGCTGCACTAATTACACTGTTAATGTTAAGTGGAATTATTATTTCTTTGATTATTGCATCGTGGCCAAGTATCGAAAAATTTGGCTTTTCTTTTCTTTGGTCAAAGGATTGGGATGTTCCTGCCCAGGAATTTGGTGCGTTAGTGACCATTTATGGCACGGTAGTAACGTCGTTAATTGCATTGATCATTGCAGTGCCTGTCAGTTTTGGCATAGCTTTATTCTTAACAGAATTATCACCAAATTGGTTAAAGCGCCCGTTAGGCATTGCGATTGAATTATTGGCGGCCATACCGAGTATTGTTTATGGCATGTGGGGATTGTTTGTTTTTGCGCCACTATTTGCCACTTATTTTCAAGAGCCGATTGGTAACGTTTTGGCAGGTATACCAATTATTGGTGAATTATTTTCAGGCCCGGCTTTAGGTATCGGCATTTTAGCTGCTGGCGTGATCCTGGCAATTATGATTATTCCTTATATTGCTTCAGTGATGCGGGATGTTTTTGAACAGACCCCAGTTATGATGAAAGAATCTGCTTATGGTATTGGCTGCACGACTTGGGAAGTTATCTGGCATATCGTATTGCCCTATACGCGTAATGGTGTGATCGGCGGTGTGATGTTAGGGTTAGGGCGAGCTTTAGGGGAAACAATGGCAGTCACTTTCATTATTGGTAATACTTATCAGCTAGATAGCTTTTCACTTTTCATGCCAGGAAATAGTATTACCTCTGCGTTGGCAAATGAGTTTGCTGAAGCGGAAAGTGGATTACATACCGCTGCATTAATGGAGTTAGGCTTAATTTTATTTGTTATTACTTTTATCGTGCTTGCGTTTTCTAAATTGATGATTATGCGTTTAGGCAAAAATGAAGGGCGCTAACATGGTGACGGCAGATACAACAAAAACTATTGATATTAAACAACGTCAACGTCGTCAGGCATGGCGGAGACAAAAAAATCGGATTGCACTGTTGCTCTCGATGATCACCATGGCATTTGGTCTATTTTGGTTAATTTGGATCTTATTTACAACGTTAACCAAAGGGGTTGAAGGCATGTCCTGGAGTTTATTTACTGAAATGACGCCACCACCAAATTCTACCGGTGGTGGATTAGCCAATGCGATTGTAGGTAGTGGTTTGCTGGTTTTATGGGCTACGGTGTTAGGCTCACCCCTTGGCATTATGGCGGGTATTTATTTGGCTGAATATGGACGTCGTTCTTGGCTGGCAGAAATAATTCGTTTTATTAATGATATTTTGCTGTCTGCGCCATCAATTGTGGTTGGATTATTCGTTTATATGATTATCGTTGCCAGAATGCAGCATTTTTCTGGTTGGGCAGGTGTTATTGCTCTGGCTTTGTTACAGATCCCGATTGTTATTCGAACAACGGAAAATATGCTAAAACTGGTGCCAGATAATTTACGTGAGGCAGCTTATGCTTTAGGTGCACCAAAATGGAAAATGATTTTATCAATTACCTTAAAAGCGTCTGTTTCAGGGATTATTACCGGAGTATTACTCGCCATTGCGAGAATTGCTGGTGAGACTGCGCCTTTGTTGTTTACTTCACTTTCCAATCAGTTCTGGAGTACAGATCTCAGTGGACCGATTGCTAATCTTCCAGTAACCATATTTAAATTTGCGATGAGTCCATTCTCAGAATGGCAGCAATTGGCTTGGGCAGGTGTTTTATTGATTACTTTATGTGTTTTGTTAATCAATATCTTAGCGCGTGTATTATTTGCCAAGAAAAAATATTAGTTCTTTAGTAACAGATGACAAACTTAAGAGACAAATTGATGATTAAAGTTAATGACATGGCAGAAGGTAAAATTCAAGTTCGTGACTTGAATTTCTACTATGGCAAATTCCATGCGCTAAAAAACATTTCATTAAATATTGCAGAGAATAAGGTAACGGCTTTTATTGGTCCTTCAGGCTGTGGTAAATCTACCCTGTTACGTACATTTAATAAGATGTTTGAGCTTTATACTGAGCAGTATGCTGAAGGTAAAATTTTGTTGGATGGCACTAATATTTTGACCGATGAACAAGATATTGCGTTATTGCGCGCCAGAGTAGGTATGGTTTTTCAAAAACCAACACCATTTCCGATGTCAATCTATGACAATATTGCTTTTGGGGTGCGTTTATTTGAAAAACTTTCTCGCGCTGAAATAGATGAACGTGTTCAATGGGCGTTAACTAAAGCTGCCCTTTGGGATGAAACGAAAGATAAACTTTCGCATAGTGGCTATAGTTTATCAGGCGGTCAGCAGCAACGGTTGTGCATTGCTCGTGGCATCGCGATCCGGCCAGAAATATTACTATTAGATGAGCCTTGTTCAGCACTTGACCCTATCTCAACAGGACGTATTGAAGAGTTGATAAGTGAACTGAAATCGGAATATACCGTGGTAATGGTCACACATAATATGCAGCAAGCCGCACGTTGCTCCGACTACACAGCATTTATGTATTTAGGTGAGCTGATTGAATTTAATGATACAGATACTTTGTTTACCGCACCTACAGTAAAACAGACTGAGGATTATATTACTGGCCGCTACGGTTAATATAGGGTATTACCATGGATAATCTAAATTACAACAAACATATTTCTCGCCAGTTTAATGCTGAGTTGGAGCATATTCGCACTGAATTAATGAAAATGGGTGGGTTGGTAGAAGAACAACTTAAAAATGCCATTGAAGCTTTACATAACCAAGATCAGAATTTGGCAAAAAAAGTGATAGAGGATGATCAAAAAGTCAATATGATGGAAGTGGCGATTGATGAGGCTTGTGTGCGCATTATTGCTAAGCGGCAACCGACTGCCAGTGATTTACGTTTAATTATGGCGATTTCAAAAACCATTGCTGAGCTTGAACGTATTGGTGATGTTGCTGATAAGATTTGTGAGGTTGCGTTGGAAAAGTTTTCTGAGCAACATCAATCGTTACTTGTTAGTCTGGAAGCTTTAGGCGGGCATACTATTCAAATGTTACATAATGTGTTGGATGCATTTGCCCGTATGGATCTGGATGCGGCAATTGGCGTTTATCTGGAAGATAAAAAGGTTGATGAAGAGTATGAAGGTATTGTTCGCCAACTGATGACTTATATGATGGAAGATCCTCGCACTATTCCTAGTGTATTAACAGCGTTGTTTTGTGCGCGCTCTATTGAGCGAATAGGTGATCGTTGCCAAAACATTTGTGAATTTATTTTCTATTATTTAAAAGGGCAAGATTTCCGTCATTTAGGTGGGGATTTTGTAGAAAAAATGCTAACTAAGGGTGGTCATTAACACGCTTTTCAGCGATTATTGAATGATTATTTTTTAGCTCATGGTTATTCCTTTTTGGAATAACCATAGGTTTTTATATTATTTCATGTTTTAACTGTGAATTGATAATTTGAGTCGAATAAACATAAATATACAAAAAATTGACAGTAAAAGGTAATAGTGAAATGAAATTCAATCTTATTGCAACTGTATTATCTGTCACATTAGCATTGGTTACCGGGTTGGCAAAAGCAGATAAATTGGAAAGTATCAAAAAAGCCGGTGTGATCCGTATTGCTGTTTTTGATAGTAATCCTCCCTTTGGTTTTATTGATGCTAAAACTAAAAAATTGGTGGGTTATGATATTGATATTGCAGAAGCGATTGCTAAAGATTTTGGTGTTAAATTAGTATTGCGTCCAACTAATCCAGCGAATCGAATACCGCTATTGACAGCAGGTAAAGTGGATCTGATTGGTGCTAATTTTACCATCACCAACGAACGTGCTAAACAAGTTGAGTTTTCAATTCCTGATTTTGCTACTGGGCAGAAATTTATCGCACGTATTGGGGTATTAAAAACGGCTGATGATATTATTCCTTTGCGTATCGGTGCAGATAAAGGAACCGTGCAGGAAATTACTCTACGTGAACGCTATCCTAATACTAAAGTAATATCTTACGATGACACCCCGCTCGCTTTTGCTGCATTACGAAATGGCAATGTACAAGCTATTACGCAAGATGATGCCAAACTGATTGGTTTATTGGGGAACTTACCGGCAAAAATTAAAGCAGATTATGAGATCTCACCTTTTAGTCTTACACGTGAATATCAGGCATTAGCAGCGGCTAAAGGTGAAACGAATTTGATTAGAGTGGTAAATAATACTTTATTGAAATTAGAAAAAAATGGTCAGGCAGAAATAATTTATAATCGTTGGTTTGGTCCAGAAACTAAAGCAGCACTACCTCGTGGTGATTTTAAATTTTCACCATTAGAAAAGTAAAAAGATATTATTTTTAATAAAAATACCTAAATGAGTGCCTCATCATAAATAGGTTGCATAAATGTTTGAACATTTTTTCTCTAGCCAGCTATTAGCCCCTGAATATCTTGATTGGATTTGGCAGGGCTTACTCATTACTATTTGGATCTCATTTTGTGCCATAGTCGCCTCAACCCTGCTAGGGTTTGTTGTCGTTGCTGCTAGAGATAGCCATACCGTATTTTTGCGTTGGTTAGCAATTAGTTATATTTCACTATTTCGTAATACGCCATTATTAATACAGCTTTTTTTTTGGTACTTTGCTGCTGGAACGATATTACCAGAATCAGTTATGCAATGGCTAAATACACCACATCAGCTGGCTATTCTCGATATTAAGCTCGCATGGCCATCATTTGAATTTTTGGCAGGTGTGATTGGCTTAACTCTCTACTCTACGCCTTTTATTGCTGAAGAATTAAGAGCCGGTATTTATGGTGTAAAGCAAGGACAAAAATTTGCTGCATTAGCATTAGGTTTATCTGGCTGGCAAGCCATGCGTTATGTGGTTTTACCCCAAGCGCTAAAAATCGCAATGTCGCCTTTATTGGGGCAGTATATGAATATTGTAAAAAATTCTTCCCTAACTATGGCAATTGGTGTTGCGGAGCTTTCTTATGTTGCTCGTCAGATTGAAAGTCAAAGTTTACAAACCTTTACGGCGTTTGGTGTGGCGACAATTCTTTATGTTGCCATTATTGCCCTGATGGAAGCTTGGGGACAATGGCGTCAGCAGCGTCTATTAATAAAGGGATATTAACATGGATTTTACAGTGATTGCTGAAAATTGGCGCTATCTGTTATTTGGTACATTTCCTGATCGCCCTTTAGAAGGTGCAGCACTGACTCTGTTAATAAGTTTATTAGCAGGAAGTATCTCTATTTTTCTCGGTATTGCTGGTGGAATTGCATTGGCGATGTTAAATGGTTGGTGGGCAAATTTACTGGCAGCTGCGTTAGGTTTTTTTCGGGCTATACCTGTCATCATGTTAATTTTCTGGAGTTACTTTTTATTACCTGTTTTACTAGGTACGGATATTCCTGAATTGACGACCGTAATTTGTGCTTTAGCTTTGATCACATCAGCTTATTTAGCCCATGGAGTAAAAGCAGGTATTTTGGCTATAGGTCAAGGGCAATGGCAAGCGGGGATGTCGCTAGGTTTTACCCGTTGGGCGGTATTGTGGAATATTATATTGCCGCAAGCGTTACGGATGATGATCCCCTCTTTTATTAATCAGTGGATTGCATTAATTAAAGATACTTCATTGGCTTATATTGTGGGAGTGGCAGAATTATCATTTTTAGCCACTCAAATAAATAATCGAGAAATGATTTATCCAATGGAAATTTTTCTATTTGTTGCTTTTATCTATTTCATTATGTGTTTTTCACTTGAGCTGATAGCAAATCAAATCTTACGTCGTTTAGAAAAAAATCGGTCGTCACAGGCTCTATTATCAGGCAAGCAACCAAATCAGTTGGTTTGTTTCTAGTGCCTTTTAGAGGTAAGTGAAAGATTGGTAACATGAGTGGTTGATTCGTTGGTATTTATATCACTCTCTTTTTGATTCCACGAAGCCTTATTTCAACGTAATGACTGTGTTGAATATTCATTCGCATAATTATGTCAGATATTGTTTTCCTTTTTCTGTTTTATAATTAACTATTTGGATTAATTTTATTGTAGGATAGAGCAAAAAAACTTTTTTATTAGGCTAAATATATGAACAAAACAGATCCGATCAGACGACAGAGTCTGCTTCAGCGCATGTTTAAATTACATGAACATGGCACGACAGTTCGAACAGAAATCATTGCCGGATTGACGACGTTTTTGACAATGGCACGAGTTTCGCACCAATAAAAAAACGCTTTATTTTTAAGTTTAATTCAGCATAATATGTAAATAGATAAAACCTTATAAATTAAATATAACTTATTGTAAATTAAGTAAATTTATGCATTTCAGTAACTTGCAGATTAATCATTACTTTTAAGCCATTTCTAGAATTTTATAGGCCTGTGCGAAACTCGTGAATGGTTTATATCGTTTTTGTTAACCCACAAATTCTATCAATGGCGGGAATCGATATTAAAGCTGTTTTTGTCACTACCTGCCTGGTTGCAGCGTTAGGTAGTATTATGATGGGGCTCGTCGCCAATTTACCGGTTGCTGTTGCTCCTGCGATGGGATTAAATGCCTTTTTTGCTTTTGTCGTTCTTGGTGCTATGGGCTATTCCTGGCAAGTGGCGATGGGAGCAATTTTCTGGGGAGCAGTTGGTTTATTTCTTTTAACACTTTTTCATATTCGCTACTGGATCATTGCGCATATCCCTTTAAGCTTACGGGTTGGTATTACCAGTGGTATTGGTTTATTTATTGCCATGATGGGATTGAAAAATGCTGGCATAATTGTTGCTAATCGAGATACCTTGGTGGCGATTGGTAATTTTTCTCAATCGAATGTGTTATTGGGGATCTTGGGATTTTTTATCATTGTCGTGTTAGCGGCGCGCAATATTCATGCTGCGGTGCTTGTTTCTATTGTGATCACCACGCTGATTGGGATGATTATCGGTGATGTCCAATATAATGGTGTTTTTGCGCTACCACCTAGCATCATGACGGTTGTTGGACATGTTGATATGATTGGCTCATTAGATATTGGTTTGTCTGGCATTATTTTCTCTTTCATCACGAGTTTCGCACCAATAAAAAAACGCTCTATTTTTAAGTTTAATTCAGCATAATATATAAATAGATAAAACCTTATAAATCAAATACAACTTATTGTAATTTAAGAAAATTCATGTGTTTTAGTAACTTGCAGATTGATCATTGCTTTTAAGCCATTTCTAGAATTTTATATGCCTGTGCGAAACTCGTGTTTCATGCTGATTAACCTGTTTGATTCTTCAGGAACCTTAATTGGTGTTACCGATAAAGCGGGTTTGGCTGATAAGACAGGTAAATTTCCGCAGATGAAACAGGCGCTTTATGTTGATAGTTTAAGTTCGGTCGCAGGCAGCGCAATGGGAACATCTTCAGTAACTACCTATATTGAAAGTAGTTCTGGGGTTGCGATAGGTGGACGTACTGGATTAACCGCAATTGTGGTTGGCGCGCTATTTTTATTAACAATTTTTATTTCACCGCTAGCTAGTATGGTACCCGCCTATGCAACAGCTGGTGCACTGATCTATGTTGGTGTCTTAATGACATCGAGTCTAACATGTGTTGCGTGGCATGATTTAACCGAGTCAGTACCCGCTTTTATCACAGCGGTTATGATGCCTTTTAGTTTTTCCATCACTGAAGGTATCGCGTTAGGTTTTATTGCTTACTGTGTCATGAAAATAGGAACAGGACGGTGGCGTGAAATTGGTTTGGCAGTCGTTATTGTTTCGCTGTTATTTATTGCAAAAATTATTTTGGTTGATGTGTAATAGCATTGATAAATAACTGAATAATTTATTTACATTACTTCGATAATTATTATATCGAAGTTTTTATTTATTCTAATTTTACCGTATCTAGTATAAGTCATCCACATATCATATTATTGTGTTAAATATAGAATTGAAAATCAGCAATGAGAGAAAACCCGTTATGTCGGAGCATAAGAAAAAAGCAGCTAATAAGATGAAAAAAAATCGTGAATCGCTAAATTTAGCCAGTCGTGAACGAAAAAAACAGAAAAAAAAGCGCGGCCATATAGCAGGTAGTCGTTATCAAGAAAGATCTAATGCACAAAATAACAATTATCCATCAATGGAGAAAGATCCGCGCATTGGTAGTAAGAAACCGATCCCTCTACTCATTGATGCTAAAGAAGAAAAAGCCTTAAATACCAACAAGCAAAAAATAAACAAGGTAGAAAAATCAATATTATCACCCGCAGAAGAGTTGGTATTATTGGAAAATGATGAACGTCTGGCCGCGTTATTAACTGATCTTGAAGAAGGTAAAAAATTGGCCAAAGATGAAATGACTTATGTTGATAGTAAATTGGATCGCATTGATACTTTACTAAAAATAGTTGGTATTGAGCTTGATGACGAAGAAGATGATGATAAACCAGATGATATTATGCGGCTTTTAAAAGGGAAGTAAGCATTGTTTGTTTCATAACTATTTAATAGTAAAAATGGGTGTTACTGCCTAATAAAATAGTAATATTTATTACTGATTAATCATAAATAATTTATTAATAATTATCTTTGATTATCAATATTACTGATCTTAAATAGTTTGATTAATTGGATGATTATTCCATTTACATCATCTTATGATAATCTCTCATCAGTTAAGATAGTGGCAGCAAATACAGTAATGTGAGTCTGGCTATAAGATAGCAGATAGTTATTATTGAAGGATAAAAATATGTCAGAGCAGGGTATTATTTGGGATCTTTCCATCATTCAAAAATATAACTATGCTGGGCCCAGATATACATCTTATCCTACTGCGTTAGAATTTAATCAACACTACAGTGATAGTGATTTTGCTATTGCTGCCAGTCGCTATCCTGACAGACCGCTGTCTCTTTATGTACACATTCCGTTTTGTCATAAACTGTGCTATTTCTGTGGTTGTAATAAGTTGGTGACTCGTCATAAACATAAAGTAGATAACTATCTGCTGATTTTAGCAAAAGAGATCATAGAACAAGCGAAATTATTTACTAATCGTACTGTTACCCAAATGCACTGGGGCGGTGGGACACCAACCTATTTGAGTAAATCCCAGATCAGCCAACTATTGGCAATGTTGAAATCACATTTTCATTTTGCCACCGATGCCGAAATATCAATTGAAATTGATCCGCGAGAAATAGAATTGGATGTTATTGATCACTTGCGCTACGAGGGTTTTAACCGCTTGAGTATGGGCGTACAGGATTTTAATAAACAGGTACAGCATTTAGTTAACCGCCAGCAGGATGAAGATTTTATTTTCGCTTTGATTCAACGAGCCAGAGACACGGGGTTTATTTCTACCAGTATCGATTTGATTTATGGTTTACCGAAACAGACAGCGGAAACGTTTGCTTTTACTTTAGAGCGAGTATTAGCCCTTTCGCCTGATCGTTTAAGTGTGTTTAATTATGCCCATTTACCGGCTCTCTTTGCTGCACAACGCAAAATAAAACCGCAAGATTTACCGACAGCGGAACAAAAACTGGCTATTTTGCAGCAAACGATTTTCACCTTAACACAAAATGGTTATCAATTTATTGGTATGGATCATTTTGCTAAACCTAACGACGAACTGGCTATTGCACAACGTAATGGGGTTTTACATCGTAATTTTCAGGGCTATACCACTCAGCAAAACTGTGATCTACTCGGACTTGGCGTGTCAGCAATTAGCATGTTAGGCGATCATTATGCACAAAATCAAAAAGATTTAAGCGCCTACTATCAGGCCATTGAAAATCATCAACATGCATTGTGGAAAGGTTTATCTTTGACACAGGATGACTGTATTCGACGTGATGTCATCAAAACTTTGATCTGCAATTTTTATTTAGATTATGGTCAAATTGAAGATTGCTATCAGATTGATTTTAAAAATTATTTTTCTGCAGATTTACAGTTATTACAACCGATGATAGCAGATGGTTTGGTGATTGTTGGTCAAAGACAGCTACAAATTACCCCTAAAGGCCGATTATTAATTCGTAATATATGTATGTGTTTTGATATTTATTTGTGCAACAAAATGCGTCAATGTCAATTTTCACGTGTGATTTAGTTGGTTACAGAGAATAGTCTAGCTGTACACTTCAGCTCTTTTTTACTACTCGATACCAAATTCTTTCAATTTACGAGTAATAGTATTTCTCCCCCAGCCGAGTAAGCGAGCGGCTTCTTGTTTATGGCCTTTGGTATGGATTAAAGCGCATGCAAGCATTGTACGTTCAATCTGCGGTAAAACTTCCTGTAGTAAATTCTGTTTATTATTTTCGAGTGCGGTTTTTGTCCAATTGGCAAGTGGATCAAGCCATATTTCGTTATTTGCCGCAGGTTTCTTTTTAGGCGAATAGAGAAATTGTTGATTTTGTTGCAAATCGCTTGGCAGATCTTGCGGCAATATCACTTGGCTGGAAGACATAACTGTAAGCCAACGACAGACGTTTTCTAACTGGCGTACATTACCCGTCCAAGGTAAAGACATTAAGATAGTTTCTGTCTGTGGTACCAAAATTTTGCTCTCGACGCCAAGTTCTTGTGCTGTTTGGCGTAAAAAATGGCTGGCCAAATGTGGAATATCTGCAGTCCGTTCACTCAATGGTGGAAGCGGAATGCGGATCACATTGAGGCGATGAAAGAGATCTTCTCTAAATTTTCCTTCTTGTACCAGTTGCTCAAGGCATTGATGGGTTGCGGCAATAATACGGACATCAACTTTAATCGGTGTATAACCACCAACCCGATAAAACTGGCCTTCAGCCAATACGCGTAAAAGGCGAGTTTGAATATCAAGTGGCATGTCACCAATTTCATCGAGGAAAAGTGAACCACCATGCGCTTGTTCGAAGCGCCCTTGCCTGACCTGACTGGCGCCAGTAAAAGCGCCTTTTTCATGGCCAAATAACTCAGATTCAATCAGATCTTTAGGGATAGCCGCCATATTTAACGCAATAAAAGGCCCTGCTGCTTTAGGACTATGGCGATGAAGTGCATCCGCAATTAACTCTTTACCAGTGCCTGACTCACCATTAATAAGTACACTAATCGAGGAACGGGATAAGCGACCGATAATTCGATAAACTTCCTGCATGGCTGGTGCTTCACCAATAATCTTGGTGACAGGAGCGGTCGGAAAAGAATTTGATCCACGACTCGATTGTTGATTGCGATAATAATTAAGTGCGCGTTCAACCAACGATATCGTTTCGTCAATATCAAAAGGTTTTGGCAAATAATCAAAAGCACCTTGTTGATAGGCATTAACTGCGGTATTGAGATCTGAATGGGCAGTCATAATAATAATCGGTAATTTAGGATGACTTTGTTTAAGTCTTGTCAGTAATGATAATCCATCGTTTTCTGGCATATGGATATCAGAGATTAAAACATCCGGACAGGTTTTCTCTAATGCAGCCAGTACACTTTGAATATCTTCAAAACTGCGACATTCCATGTTGGCATTATTTAACGCTCGTTCTAAAACCCAACGAATGGCATTATCATCATCAACGATCCACACCGTACCTTTTTGCATATCAGTTACCTAATTCTTAATAGGAAGATAAATCGAAAATTGTGTATGGCCAGGCCAACTGGAAAATTCGATCCTGCCAGCATGCTGATCAATAATATTTTGTGCAATTGAGAGTCCTAAACCATTGCCACCTTTACGATGACTGACCCTTGGATAAAACAGCGTGTCTTGTATCTGTGACGGGATGCCTGGACCATTATCTTCAATATCGATCCGGGCAGCAAGTCGATACGTTTTTCCATGTAATGTCACTCGAAATGCGGTGCGAGTCCGTATAATCAAGGTTCCGCCGTTTTCTTCCATTGCTTGTATCGCGTTTTGGCTTAAATTGAGTAATACCTGTTCAATTTGTTCCGGATAGTGTGCAAATTCAGGTAAACTGGGATCATAGTCTTTTATTAGTTTAATATTTTCCGGTAGTGTCAGTGATATTAAATGGTAAGTACGCTCAACAACTTGATGAATATTCTGTTTTGTTTTTGCGCCAGGATGTTGGGGGCCAAGTAGACGATCAACTAAATTACGCAAGCGATCGGCTTGCTCAATAATAACTTGGGTATATTCCAACTGATTAGAATTAGAAAGGGTTTTGGCTAACAGCTGAGCTGCTCCACGTAAACCACCTAATGGATTTTTTATCTCATGAGCTAAAGTACGGATTAACTCACGTGATGCGCTTTGTAATGATTGTTCTTGATCTAAACGGCGATGGTGATTGACTGGCGAAAATTCTAGCAAAATAAAGCATGGTGAAATGGGCTGCGCACTGATAGTCACGATATAAGAGTGATTATTAATAACCAGAGTAACGTCATTATCGGTAAAGCTTAGATTTTTTTTTATTTTTTTTTGCATTAAATCCATATTAAGCGAACAATAATCAAACAGTACTGGTAGCGGTGTACCTAGTAATTTTCTTGGGCTAGCTAAAAAAAATTGGCGGCTAGCATGATTAGCGTAATGGATAATGAGTTCATTATCGAGTAATAGAATATTATGCAATAAACAATCTAAAATATGATCGCCAATTGGTAAATTATCAATTTTCACTTGGTCTTACTCCTGCACCTTTTTAGTGCATATTAACATATTTGAGCACGAGTTTCGCAATCTCCAAAAAAGAAGTATAAATTTAAAAACAAGAAAAAATCAGGGTGTTCATATTTTGTCGGGTTATCCATGTATTAAAGATATCTATAAAACATTCTTACAAGTAAGCAGTTTAAGATACTCTGGTTTAGTGTTATCAGAAGTAAGCCCATCGCCTTTATCTCATGACACTGTTAGCCGATGGCTAAAAAGTAGATGTTTTAGACCTAAAGACCTATGGCGATTAGTTGAACCTTCTATAGACAAAAAAAGCCCTTGCGTACTAATTGCCGATGATACATTGATTGCCAAAACGCGTAGTAAAAAAATAGAGATGGTCCATTATCAATATTCAGGTACACGAGTTTCGCACAAAACTAATTTGGGTAAGCTAATAAAACACGGATTTGCTCAGTAATAGCACTTTTGATTACGTCCCAATTTTGTTGATAAAGGGTTATTTTTTCAGATATACGACGTTTATGTTGTTCAAACCACGCAGAAATAGCGAGAAAAATATGATTTCTTTGCGCTCGGCTCGTGCGAGCCTGACAGCGTTCAATACCACAGTTTTGTTTAACTTCTCGATGATAAACTTCAACAGACCAACGTGCATCCATGATAGATTTGAGGTATTGACGGGTGGGATTCTCTTTGTTTGTTACTATGTAATCAATACGGCCGTTTTTGGCTGTAAATTTGAAAACGGTTACCCAACCATATCCTCGCAAGTGTATTGACGTTCCTTCTTCTGAGATGTTTAACTTGTTCAGTTGTTTGTTATGGTTAACAATCCTACACGAGTTTCGCACAGGCATATAAAATTCTAGAAATGGCTTAAAAGCAATGATCAATCTGCAAGTTACTAAAACACATAAATTTTCTTAAATTACAATAAGTTGTATTTGATTTATAAGGTTTTATCTATTTATATATTATGCTGAATTAAACTTAAAAATAGAGCGTTTTTTTATTGGTGCGAAACTCGTGTCCTATTTTTCCTCAGCGTGGTTACCCAGATCCAACCATGAGAGCGAATTGATTTCAGGTTATCCAGGCTAGAATACCAAGCATCCATCACTACGGCTTCTGGCATGATCCCTCTTTTTTTAGCAAGAGTGAGCATTTCGGAAAAGTGCGTGTTTTTTGTTTTTCCATCAGAATCTTTATCATAAATACGATAATTGATAGGAATTGATTCAACCTTCGTCAGATCATGCCAAAGCAAATTAACTAAACCTATGCCAGCAATAACATCATGTTCATTACCTGAATATTGATAATGGACCATCTCTATTTTTTTACTACGTGTTTTGGCAATCAATGTATCATCGGCAATTAGTACGCAAGGGCTTTTTTTGTCTATAGAAGGTTCAACTAATCGCCATAGGTCTTTAGGTCTAAAACATCTACTTTTTAGCCATCGGCTAACAGTGTCATGAGATAAAGGCGATGGGCTTACTTCTGATAACGCTAAACCAGAGTATCTTAAACTGCTTACTTGTAAGAATGTTTTATAGATATCTTTAATACATGGATAACCCGACAAAATATGAACACCCTGATTTTTTCTTGTTTTTAAATTTATACTTCTTTTTTGGAGATTGCGAAACTCGTGAGGTAATGAACATGATGTTATTGCTGGCATAGGTTTAGTTAATTTGCTTTGGCATGATCTGACGAAGGTTGAATCAATTCCTATCAATTATCGTATTTATGATAAAGATTCTGATGGAAAAACAAAAAACACGCACTTTTCCGAAATGCTCACTCTTGCTAAAAAAAGAGGGATCATGCCAGAAGCGGTAGTGATGGATGCTTGGTATTCTAGCCTGGATAACCTGAAATCAATTCGCTCTCATGGTTGGATCTGGGTAACCACGCTGAGGAAAAATAGGATTGTTAACCATAACTGTCAACGATCACCGAAAACTGATCCACTTTTTATCTAAATACGATCAATCAAAATTGATCCACTGTTTTACTCGGTTATTGCTCCTGATCGCCGCTTATCTTTCAATCGATAGCTTTCACCGCTTAATTGCAGTACATGCGAATGATGAAGTAAACGATCAAGCATAGCGGCGGTTAATGTTGCGTCATCAGCAAAAGTACCAGGCCATTGCCCAAATGATAAGTTACTCGTCAATATGACACTACCATGCTCATAACGCTTGGCAATCACATTAAAAAATAGGGTTGCTTCCTCTCGCCCAAACGGCAAGTATCCAATCTCATCTATGATCAACAACTTCGGGACCATCACCGAACGTGATAGATATTGTTTGAGCTTATTTTGTCGTTTGGCAGTTGAGAGTTGCAACATCAGTTCAGCCGCTGTTGTAAAGCGAGTTTTCTTCCTAGCCTGTACTGCTTTTAATCCTAATCCAATAGCTAAATGCGTTTTACCTACACCACTTGGGCCAAGCAATACGACATTTTCATTACGTTCAATAAATGTTAATGCGCTTAATTCCTGTATTTGTTGTTTAGGAACACTCGTTGCAAACTTAAAATCGAACGTATTAAGTTCTTTGTGTACTGGGAATCCTGCCATCCGACTCAAGAGATTACGAGTTCGTTCATCTCGTTGTTGTTGCTCACATTTTAATAGGGACAGTAAAAACTCTCCGTAGCTTTTGTCTTGGGCAATGCATTGTTCTGCAAGTGATGACCAATGACTGGGAACAGAATTTAATTTCAATGACTCACACAGGTGTTCAATTTGTTCATGCAATAACATGTTCACCTCCCAGCAATGCTTCATATACGCTGATTGAGTGTTGCAAATTGACAGATTCAAGGGGCGGTACGATACGAATATTAAGCGTATTAGTCTGCGGGATAGATTGGCAAACCCTTGCTGGTAAGGGAAGAAGATACTTAACTTCCTTAGCTAATCTGTCTGCTGGCTTTTCTAACGTTGTTCCATGAATCCGCTGATGGGCAACGCGTTGTAACCATGGACCCACTTTTGCGTTGGCTATCTCGATATCTAGTTCAAGGTTATGAGCACGAAGGTCGGTATTTAATGGCACGATAAAACTGTTTTTTAAATAGTGGTTAAAGCGCTCTACTTTCCCTTTCGTTTTTGCCCTGTAGGGCTTGCAAGCCTTCAATTTAAAACCGTAATCTTTCGACATTTGAAGCATTTCGACATGCAATTTATGTTCACCTTCTGCATAAGCATCCCGTTCGATGATGAGGGATTTTGCGTTATCACACAATACTTCCTGTGGTACACCACCAAAATAGTCGAAAGCTTCTCTTAAACCTTGTTGCCACGATCCTGCTCGTTCATTATCAAAGAACTTTACATAACTAGCACGCGAATAGCCTAGTGTTGCAACAAACGCTTTTAGGGATTTTTTACCTCGCCGGATGCTGGTGAAGTCGATTTGCATTTGTTGACCTGGCTGTGTTTCAAAACGGACGACAGCTTCGGGAACAATGCTTGGTTTAAATTGACAAACAAATCGGCGTAACTGAGCAATACCGCCTTGATAACCTCTTTCAGCTACCTCATCAAATAACACTGTTGCAGGGATCCAATCAGGTTTAGCCAATTCAATTCGCTGAAGCAAATAAGGTTTAAAGGGTGCCAGTTTACTCGGTTGTTTACTTCTTTTAGCATAAGTTGGCATTGCCTGTTGTTGTAAATGATGTTTTACGGTGTTACGGGAAATGCCTAATTCACGGGCAATTTTTCGAAGGCTTTGTCCTTGTGTAAAGCGAACATGAATATCCACAAATATCTCCTTGGTTAACATAAATTACCCGTACAAAAATGTACGAATAATACCAAGTGGATCAGTTTTAGATGATCGTTAGTGGATCAGTTTTGCATGATCGGTGACAATAACAAACAACTGAACAAGTTAGACATCTCAGAAGAAGGAACGTCAATACACTTGCGAGGATATGGTTGGGTAACCGTTTTCAAATTTACAGCCAAAAACGGCCGTATTGATTACATAGTAACAAACAAAGAGAATCCCACCCGTCAATACCTCAAATCTATCATGGATGCCCGTTGGTCTGTTGAAGTTTATCATCGAGAAGTTAAACAAAACTGTGGTATTGAACGCTGTCAGGCTCGCACGAGCCGAGCGCAAAGAAATCATATTTTTCTCGCTATTTCTGCGTGGTTTGAACAACATAAACGTCGTATATCTGAAAAAATAACCCTTTATCAACAAAATTGGGACGTAATCAAAAGTGCTATTACTGAGCAAATCCGTGTTTTATTAGCGTACCCAAATTAGTTTTGTGCGAAACTCGTGTTGAGTATAAACCAAGAGTTTTTGTTCAATTTTTATGCAAAAAAACCTCATCAAAAGATGAGGTAAATATTACAATACAACAAAAATACTCAGCGGAGAATGGCTTATCAAACGCTGTAGTATATTTCGAACTCTAATGGGTGAGGTGTCATCCGAATACGTTGAACATCACCTTTTAATAAATTGATATAAGCATCGATCGTTTCATCAGTAAATACTTCACCCCGTTTCAAAAACTCCCGATCAGCATTCAATGCCTGTAGTGCTTCTTCCAGTGAACTGGCAACGGTTGGGATCTCTTGTGCTTCTTCTGCAGGTAAATCATATAAATTTTTGTCCATTGCTTCACCCGGATGAATTTTATTAATAATTCCATCGAGACCTGCCATCAATTGTGCCGCAAAGGCTAAGTACGGATTGGCGGCCGGGTCTGGGAAACGAACCTCAATACGCGATGCCCTAGGATTAGCAACGATTGGAATGCGAATAGAAGCTGAACGATTACGTGCGGAGTAAGCCAGCATTACAGGTGCTTCAAAACCTGGCACCAGACGTTTATAAGAGTTGGTGGTTGGATTAGTAAAGGCATTTAAAGCTCGCGCATGTTTAATAATACCTCCAATATAATAAAGTGCCATTTCAGATAACCCGCCATATTTATCACCGGCAAACAAGTTGCTGCCATTTTTTTCCAGTGACATATGACAGTGCATACCAGAGCCATTATCACCCACTAGTGGTTTTGGCATAAATGTTGCTGTTTTACCAAAAGAATGGGCAATATTGTGCACCACGTATTTGTATATTTGTGTTTCATCGGCCCTTTTAGTCATGGTATTAAAACGGGTAGCAACCTCGTTTTGGCCTGCGGTGGCAACTTCATGGTGGTGTGCTTCAACAATTAATCCCATTTTCTCCATGGTGGAACACATAGCGGAGCGCATATTTTGTGAAGAGTCAACGGGAGGGACAGGAAAATAACCACCTTTAACGCTTGGCCGATGACCTTTATTACCATCTTCATAATGTGCGCCAGAATTCCAGGCTGCTTCAACATCATCGATATGATAATAAGCACCAGAAATATTGTTACCAAAGCGAATATCGTCAAACACAAAGAATTCAGGTTCAGGTCCAAATAATATCGTATCTGCAATACCGCTACTACGTAAGAAATTTTCGGCGCGTTTAGAAATTGAACGAGGATCTCGTTCGTAGCCCTGATGAGTGTGGGGCTCTAGGATATCACAGCGAATAATTAGGGTTGAATCACTAAAAAAAGGATCTAATACTGCCGTCTCAGGATCAGGCATAAGCATCATATCTGACTCATTAATTCCTTTCCAACCGGCAATTGACGAACCGTCAAACATTTTACCTTCTTCAAAGAAATCTTGGTTAATTTGGTGAGCAGGGATAGTGATATGTTGTTCTTTACCTCTGGTATCGGTAAAGCGTAGATCAATATATTTAACATGGTGCTCTTTGATCATGGATAAAACATGCTCAACAGACATAAAGATTCTCCTGATTGGATCCTATTTTGAAGACAGCGCCAAAAAGTTTTACTATAGTTAATTATTCACTATGCGAAAATCATGCCAAATTTTTATAACTGATAATAGATGCTTTTTTAATGATTTATTAGTAAATAATCATAAATCGAATAATAAACTGCACCATTATTGTGCAAATCGGATGCTATTAAAGCACAATCATGGTGCGGTAGTGAAAAAAAGATAGAGCTGGTCTTATTTTATTCCCAATTTAGTAGTTTATTTTTTCAAGCAAAAATGGGATATCATTTGTGAAAGTAATTCAATTGTCGGTTTTATATATTTAAGTTCAATAAATTCATCAGGTTGGTGAGCCTGCTCTATCGAACCTGGCCCTAATATTAATGTTGGACATCGCGTTTGAATAAAGGGCGCTTCGGTGCAGTAATTTACGGTTTGAGCTTTTTTATCTAATAAATTTTCAATTATTTTCACCATGTTATGATTTATTGGGCATTCAAAACCGGGAATAGGCGGATGAAGTTCCTCGATAGTTAAGCGATCAGGCCAACGATGTTTAATCGGTTTAAGTGCGGCATGTAACAATTCATCCAAATTTTTTAGTGACAGACCGGGTAGTGGACGAATATCGATATGTAATTCACAACACCCACAAATTCGATTTACGGCATCACCCCCATGAATATGTCCGAAATTCATTGTTGGGTAGGGAATATCAAATGCCTTGTTGTGGTAATCGGTTTTTAGTCTATTTCTAAGCAAAATTAACTGACTAATGGTTTCATGCATTAACTCAATCGCATTGATACCCTGTTCCGGATCACTTGAATGGCCAGATTGACCGGTAATACGAATGGCATTGGCAATATGCCCCTTATGAGCGCGAATCGGTCGCAATGAAGTTGGTTCACCAATAATTGCTAATTCAGGCTGAATTTCTGCAGTTGCAGCAAAATAACGTGCTCCGGCCATGGTGGTTTCTTCATCAGCGGTTGCCAGAATATAGATGGGATGCTGTAACTGATCAATATCGACATTGCGTAAAGTATCAATAATAAAAGCGAAAAAACCTTTCATATCCGCGCTACCTAAACCATATAATTTGTCTTTATATTCCGTTAATTGGAAAGGATTTTTTGTCCAGCGCCCGTCATCAAAAGGAACCGTATCAGTATGCCCACAAAGTAGTAATCCAGCCTCTCCTTGGCCAAAAGTAGCCAGTAAATTGAATTTATGGCGGCTATCTGGTACAGGTTAAATGGTTATTTTACCACTTAGTGTCGTAAGCCATTCTGCCAGTAGATTAATTAATGTTTCATTACTTAGATCGCGTCTTGCATCGACAGAACTAATTGATGGTATGCCAACTAATTGACGGTATAACTCAATAAATGTGGGCAGTTTGTTTTTCACTGTTGTCAGCCTTAATGACTAAAATTTCAGTACTCATGCATTTCATTGAATAAAAATACAACAATTAATGTTAGTTCAGTGTACAAGATTTATTAATGAGAGGGTTGATGATACAAATTTTTTCTTTTACACGAGTTTCGCACAGGCATATAAAGTTCTAGAAATGGCTTAAAAGCAATGGTTAATCCGCAAGTTACTAAAACACATAAATTTTATTAAATTACAATAATTTGTATTTAATTTATAAGGTTTTGTCTATTTATATATCATGCTGAATTAAACTCAAAAATAGCGCGTTTTTTTATTGGTGCGAAACTCGTGTTTTAATTGATAACAACAATATATACAGGATAAAGGAAAATTAATGGCGTATAGGATCGTCGATTAATATATTTCGATATAAAGATTTTATTTAAGAATTAAAAAAATATTTGCTTTAACATAATAATATTATTGATAAAATAATTATTTCAATATATCGATTTAAATTCAGCAATGACCATTAATTTGTTCATAAAAGTTTAGTGAAGTCTTTATTGGTGATGTGTTCAATCGATGCTTAGTGAATCTGAATTTCAATAAATAGGGTGTTGAAGCATTGATTTATGGTCGCAACTTAGTTGTGAAATATTAGCTGCTTAGTAGAATCAGTTATTGGCGCTAAACAACTCACCGCGAAAGCGTTTAATTTATTCGTTTTGTCTATAAATTATGAAGATAAATTTTTTTGCCGAATTTTTTCGTTGATAGGAAAACTGGATCCATTATGATGAATAGATAGGTTGATTCTATCAAATTTGTATTTAGGGAAGGAGTAGGCATGAATATTCGTGATTTGGAGTACCTTGTTGCATTAGCTGAGCATAAACATTTTCGGCGTGCTGCAGATGCCTGCCATGTTAGTCAACCGACCCTCAGCGGTCAAATTCGTAAATTGGAAGACGATTTAGGTGTTATGTTATTAGAGCGGACAAGCCGAAAGGTTCTGTTTACTCAGCAGGGGTTATTATTAGTTGAACAAGCCAGAACAGTATTGAGAGAAGTTAAAATACTGCAGGAAATGGCTTCCTTACAAGGTGAAAGCATGTCAGGCCCGTTATACATAGGATTAATTCCTACTATCGGTCCTTATCTTTTACCTTACATCATTCCAGAATTACACCGTTTATTTCCTAAATTGGAGATGTATTTACATGAAGCACAAACACACCATCTGTTAGCGCAATTAAATAATGGCAAACTAGATTGTGCAATATTAGCGCAAGTGAAGGAGACCGAAGCTTTTATTGAAATACCTCTGTATGAGGAACCTATGCGATTAGCTATTTATGAAGGACATCCATGGTTCAATCGTAAGGAAATTGAAATGCGTGAGCTTGTTGGACAGAAATTACTTATGTTGGAAGATGGACACTGTTTACGTGATCAAGCGATGGGATATTGTTTTCAGGTTGGGGCAAAAGATGATACCCACTTTCGTGCCACCAGTTTAGAGACATTACGTAACATGGTGGCAGCCGGAAGTGGTATAACACTATTGCCAGATTTATCTGTACCGAAAGAGATAAAACGTGATGGTGTTTATTATCTTGATTGTATTAACCCTGTTCCTTCACGTTCGGTTGTTTTAATTTACCGTCCTGGCTCACCGCTTAGAAGTTGTCATGAGCAGTTTGCTGAGGCAATTCGTAAGCAAATGTATCGATACTATAGTAAAAATTAATTGTTTACTTACTACTAATATTGAGCTTTATTGGGTTAAAACAGACGGTTTAACCCATTCAGTGCGGCAACCCGAAATGCTTCTGCCATAGTTGGATAATTGAAGGTAGTATTAACAAAATATTCAATAGTATTACCTTCACCTTTTTGCTCCATAATTGCCTGGCCAATATGAATAGTTTCTGCTGCACGCTCACCGAAGCAGTGAATACCTAGAATTTTTAATGTTTCGCGATGAAATAGGATCTTTAAACTGCCTACATTCATCCCTGCAATTTGTGCTCTGGCTAAATGTTTAAATTGAGCACGCCCGACTTCATAAGGAATTTTCATGGCAGTCAATTGTTGTTCTGTTTTACCGACAGAACTGATTTCTGGAATGGTGTAGATCCCGGTAGGAATATCCTCTATTAAATGGGTATCGCTGTGGCCCGTTGTTATCGCGCGGGCAGCGAGACGACCTTGATCATAAGCGGCTGAAGCTAAACTGGGATAGCCAATAACATCGCCGACCGCATAGATATTTTTATTATGAGTACGATAGGTAGTATCAACTTTAATCAAACCTCGATTATCAATAGGAATAGCGATATTTTCTAAATTTAGATTATCGGTATTTCCCGTACGGCCATTAGCATATAATAGACAATCGGCTTTAACCTTTTTACCTGACTTCAGATGAATAATTACGCCATCATCTGTTCCTTCGATTTTTTCATATTCTTCATTATGGCGAATGACAACACCATTATTCCAAAAATGGTATGATAAAGCGTCTGACATCTCTTGGTCTAAAAACGACAGAAGGTGATCACGGGTATTAATAAGATCAACTTTTACCCCTAATCCTCTAAAAATTGAAGCATATTCACAGCCAATTACCCCTGCACCATAAATAATAACATGGTGGGGCTCATGATTGAGAGTTAAAATTGAATCGCTATTGTAAATGCGTGAATGCTGAAAATCGACATCGGGTGGACAGTATGGACGAGAACCTGTTGCGATAATGATTTTTTCAGCATATAGAGTATCGTAGGTACCATCATTATAAAGAACTTTTAAACTATGTTGGTCAATGAAAGAGGCTTCACCGGCAAACATTTTGCAACCATTTCGTTCGTAAAATCCTTGCCGCATAAGTGTTTGTTTATTAATTACGGTCTCGGCTTGTTTAAGAATGTCGGAGAAAGAAGAGCGTAAAAGCCGGGATTTATCGCTGTATAATGGATTTTGATTAAATTCGATAATTCGGCTGACCGCGTGCCGAAGCGCTTTAGAAGGAATTGTCAATGCCAACTGAATTCTGATCCACTTTGCTAAAGTAAAACTGATCCACCCCCTTTAATTTACTCGCTAAGTTCCGGTTTCAATTTTTTATGTAGCTGACCGCTTTTTAGCTTGTCTTTTAACCGATAACTTTGTCCACTAATCTGTACAATATGTGCATGGTGCAGCAATCTATCCAGCATAGCCGCTGTTAGCGTCTCATCGTCACCAAATGTACTTGACCACTGAGCAAAAGACAGATTACTAGTTAAGAGCACACTACCCGCTTCATATCGCTTTGCCACCACCTGGAAGAACAGGTTTGCTTCTTCCTTGCCAAAAGGTAAATAGCCAACTTCATCGATAATCAATAGTCTAGGTTTACTGATAACTCGGGTAAGATATCCTTTAAGGTCACCTTGTCGATGAGAGGTAAGCAGCTGCAACATCATGTCCGCCGCAGTTAGAAAACGGATGCTTAATCCCTGCATCGCAGCCCTATAGCTGATGGCAGTAGCAAGGTGGGTCTTACCGACACCAGACGGACCTAACAACACGATATTCTCCTGGCGCTCAATAAAAGCCAGTCCAGCCAGTTCCTGTATTTGGTTACGGGGAACACCGCTGGCATATTTGTAATCAAACTGCTCCAACGTCTTTATCACACGAGTTTCGCCCCAATAAAAAAACGCTCTATTTTTAAGTTTAATTCAGCATAATATATAAATAGATAAAACCTTATAAATCAAATACAACTTATTGTAATTTAAGAAAATTAATGTGTTTTAGTAACTTGCAGATTGATCATTGCTTTTAAGCCATTTCTAGAATTTTATATGCCTGTGCGAAACTCGTGTATCACTGGCAGCCCAGATAAACGGAGTATCGTTTGACGCCGACGTTCAGTAAGTCCTTCATACTGGAGTCGTAAAACAGACTCTAGAAAGTCAGCGTGTGTACCGTTCTTGTCGACAGTTCCTTGCGCTACAGCTGGCCACTCTGTGCTTAGTCTGTCCAGTTTAAGCTGCTGGTAGAATTTTTCGATGCGTTCATACTGAAGACTCATATCGGCATCTCCAGAATCGACTGATAGACGGACAAAGGATGTTGTAGGCTCTCGATAGGAATGGGGCGAGTCTGATGTATCGGTAAAGGAAATGCTTGCATGACTTTCGGCAGCGGCAACAGTGCCAAGCGTTCTTGTAGCATGCGCTCTTCCGGCGATACACCCGTAGTGCCGTGTTTACGTACATTAGCTATTGTACTCAGCCAGTCTCCAATACGTGAGTTGGCGGCGGTAGCATCCAAAGTAAGCCCTGCCTGACGAAATGACGCGGTTAGTGGAACAATGAAACTGTTCTTAAGATAGTGATTAAAAGGTTCAACCTTACCTTTAGTCTTCGCCCTGTATGGACGGCAGACTTTCGGACTGAAAGCATATTTTTCGGCAAGCTTGATAAGCTGTGGGTTCCAGCGGTGTTTACCAGGACCATAAACATCACGCTCAATGATAATGGTCTTCGCATTATCAAATAGCAGCTGACGAGGGGTACCGCCAAAATACTGTAGGGCTGACTCAATCCCGTCGCCCCAGGCTGCTGAATTTTGACAGGTGTAAAACCTAACAAAAGTGGAGCGACTCCAGCCTAACGTGGCAACGAATGCCATCAAAGGATTCTTCCCCTGTCTGATAATCGTGAAGTCAACCTGCATCTGTTCACCGGGTTCAGTCTCAAAGCGGACAAGATCTTCAATAACGGTTTTTTTCATAGGATGAAGAAAAGCGGTCAGCAAGCTATAGCTGCCTGTGTAGCCTCGTTCACGGATCTCCCGTAGCAATCGCAGGCCGGTATCCAATCAGGTCTGGCCGCCTCTACGCGTTCGAGAATATATACCTTGAAGGGATCCAACTTACCGGGTCTAGGCGCTCTCGATTTATAACGCATATTCGCCGCCGCTTCAGTGCTACGAAGATATCGCCTCCCGGTTACTCTTGAGCATGAAAGCCGTCGCGCAATCGCACGTATAGACATACCCTGGCGATGTAAAACAGAAATTTCCACTCTGATCTCCAATGTTATCATCGGCAGTACCTTAAAACTGCCATATTTACTCTTAGTGGATCAGTTTTACATTAGCAAGTGGATCATTTTTACATTGGTAGCGACAGAATGGTTCCCCAGTGGGTACAACCACCACCAATTTTATTATAACGTTCAATGACTGCGACTTTTTTCCCTTGTTTTACCAACCCCATTGCTGCACCTTCTCCCCCGGGGCCGGAACCAATAACGATAGTATCAAATTGAATCTGTGGCATTCGGTATAACCTATTATTATGTAAATACGAATAGACAACTCAGATTAACATTATCTTCTTTAATCAAGCTTAAATATAAGATTCAGGCTTTACATTTTAATAAATAACAGAAATTCCTTATATACTAGTTAAACTTAAGAACACTGCAAATCTGTTAAAATTTGGTATAGTAGCCTAGTTACATTATTATCGAAGAGGTATATTAATTACTGTGAGTAATATTACAGGCGTCAGGGCAAAGCAGAAAGAAAAAACGCGTCGTTCTCTGATAGAAGCGGCTTTTAGTCAATTGAGTGCTGAGCGTAGCTTTACTAGTCTCAGCTTACGTGAGGTTGCCCGAGAAGCGGGTATTGCACCGACTTCTTTTTATCGACATTTTCGTGATGTTGATGAATTAGGATTGACCATGGTTGATGAAAGCGGTCTTATGCTCCGTCAATTAATGCGTCAAGCACGACAGCGTATTGCAAAAGGTGGCAGTGTTATTCGAACATCTGTTGCTACTTTTATGGAATTTATTGGTAATAATCCGAATGCCTTTCGATTATTGCTGCGTGAACGTTCAGGTACATCGGCTGAATTTCGTGCGGCAGTTGCCAGAGAAATTCAGCATTTTATTGCTGAATTGGCCGACTACTTGCAACAGGAAAGTAATATGCCTCGGTATTTTACTGAAATTGAAGCCGAAGCCATGCTTACTATAGTATTTAATGCGGGGGCAGAAGCATTAGATATTGATCAGGAAAAAAGGCAGCTTTTGGAAGAACGATTAGTTTTACAGCTTAGAATGATCGCCCGAGGAGCCTATTATTGGTATCGTCGTGAACAGGAAAAACATAATATTAAATTATAAATAATTTTTTGCAGTAAACCAAAAATTGCAATTATTTATTGGTGTTTTCTATATTAGTTTTTTAAATGACTTTTAATATTATGAATGTTAGAGAAATATTGTCTATATCAATATTATTTAATATATTCTTAGAATAAAAATAATATTAGCTATCATTAGATAGATTTTTTGCTGTTATAACTTATAAAATAAAACGCCATATTTTTTAATGGCGTTTTTATCTCATTCAAATATGTTTTTTCTCAAGTAAAACACCGCATTCAATATGGTGGGTATAAGGAAATTGATCAAATAACGCTAATCGATCAATTTTATGAGTTTTATTGAGTATATTTAAATTGTGACAAAGTGTATTAGGATTACAGGATATATAAAGAATGCGTGGATATTTTTGTACTAATTCAAGCGTTTTTTCATCTAAACCACAGCGAGGCGGATCGATTAAAATAGTCTCACATTTATAACTTGTCAAATCAACACCTTCAAGGCGTTTAAACTGACGTTCACCTCGTATTGCTTGGGTAAAATCTTCTGCTGACATTCGAATAATTTTTACATTATTAATTTTATTAGCTTCAATATTATATTGAGCTGCTGCTACTGATGGTTTTGCAATCTCGGTTGCCAGAACACGATTAAAATTTTGTGCTAGTGCGATAGAAAAATTACCGTTTCCACAATAAAGCTCCAGTAAATCACCTTTTGTGTTTTTAGTAATATTAATCGCCCATTCTAACATTTTGATATTTATTCCGGCATTGGGCTGGGTAAAACTATTTTCAATTTGGCGATAGATAATTGACTTACCTGAAATAGGTAATACCTCATCAATATGATCCTGTTCTAATATAATTTTTGTTTTTGCTGCGCGGCCAATAAGTTGTATATCAAAACCTTGATTAATTAGAGCGCTACGTAATTGTTTAGCTTGTTCAATCCATTCTTGTTCCAATTTTTTATGATAAATTAATGAAACAATAATCTTATTACTTAATGTTGATAAATAATCTAATTGGAAGAGTTTATACCGTAAAAGCGGTTTAGTTTTAATTAATGGAATTAAAGCAAGCATCATTTGATTAATTAATTTACTAGCGCTAGGTAATTGATCAACTCTTATACGTTCACGAGTTTCGCACGGGCATATAAAATTCTAGAAATGGCTTCAGAACAATAATTAATCTGTAACTTGCTAAGACGTATAAATTTACTTAAATTACAATAAGTTATTTTCAATTTATGAGATTTTTTCTATTTATATATTATGCTGAATTAAACTTAAAAATAGAGCGTTTTTTTATTGGTGCGAAACTCGTGACGTTGTTTAGTCGTTTGATCAAACATTATATGAAATAAATCTGGTCCTTCATGCCAGAGGCGAAATTCAGCGCGCATTCTATAATGGGAAAAATCAGAACGAAAAATTTCTGGTTCAGGTGCATTAAAAGGCCGCATAATACTGTTTAAATATTTGATTTTTTCAGCTAACTGCAAGTTGTATTGGGTAATTGACAAATTATTTAGCATGTATTCAGATTCATCTTGATAAAAAATTTTCTATCGTGAGAGTGTAGGGAAAGAGAAGTCTAGCTTTGGTGCACGATTTATAGATAGTAATTAAAAAGGTTTTTCTAAAGCTTATTTTTTGAATATTGATAGTAAGAGTCGTAAAGTTTTAGTTCTTCGATATTGGACGGTAATGTAAAAATAAAAATAGGTTATAATATTGTCTTAAAACCAGCGGACAATTATTACAACAGCACAGGATTCATTCAATCTATTATTACTGTATAATTACTCATGACTATTTTTACTAACAATTCTCTTATCAGCATATTGTTCATTATTGTGATGAAATGAATGAAAAATGAAATAAAAAAAGTAACCTCTGCTCAGTCGAAAACGGCTCGGCCAACTATTCTAATTTTTGATTCTGGTGTTGGTGGGTTATCTGTTTATCGTGAAGTCAGACAGCTATTGCCAGATTTACACTATATTTATGCTTTTGATAATGATGCTTTTCCTTATGGAGAGAAAAGTGCAGAATTTATTATTGAACGTATTATTCGCTTCATCGATCAAATTCAACAAAAACATGCGTTAGCAATAGCAATTATTGCTTGTAATACGGCAAGTACGGTCAGTTTGCCTGTTTTAAGAGCGCATTTCCAATTTCCAATTATTGGGGTTGTTCCCGCAATAAAACCAGCAACTAAATTAACACGTAATGGTGTTATTGGATTATTAGCAACTAAGGTAACGGTTAGTGGAAACTATACTAGAGAACTGATCGATCGATTTGCCGTTGATTGTAAAGTTGAGATGATCGCTTCATCAGAATTAGTCGAATTAGCAGAAAAAAAACTTCATGGTCAGGTAATCTCAAAAGAAGCGTTAGTGCGCATTGTAAAACCGTGGTTAAAAATGAAAGAACCCCCTGATACCATTGTGCTCGGTTGTACACACTTTCCGTTATTATCGGCAGAACTAAAAGAAGTGCTGCTTGACGGAACCAGACTCATTGATTCAGGCGCTGCAATTGCCAGACGAGCGGTTTGGTTAATCAATAACCATCAAAATTTGATTTTGACAAAAAGTAAAAATATCGCCTATTGCACTAAAATGGATGTTGAAGCTGAAAAGCTTATTCCTGTAGTGATAAATGAAGGTTTTAATCGGTTAGAAAAAATTTCTATTTAAGCCTATTTGTTGAAATATAAACCAATTAGACAAATTTTTTTAAATAACGGTTGCCAGCGGCTTAAACGCGCCTATAATGCGCTCCCACTGGCTGAGAATAAATAATTGGATTTTTAGTCAGTGAAGTGAAAAGAAAAGTAGAAATAACTACTTGACTTTACAGGTGAAAAGCGTAATATACGCCACCTCGCGGCTCAGGTCGGACGCTCTTTAACAATTAATCAGACAATCTGTGTGGGCACTCGCAAGACATCATCAAAAAATATTTGATTTTAAAGTCTTGAAGAGTGACAAACAGTTAATTCATATATGAACTAATATGCAGTAACGTTATTTTGGACGGCAGCGGCGAAGGTGGTCAAACATCGGCAAAGCGGGTTGAACAAAAGGGCGTTACGGTCAGTAAAACATTCTTTGAGCATCAAGCTTTTAATTGAAGAGTTTGATCATGGCTCAGATTGAACGCTGGCGGCAGGCTTAACACATGCAAGTCGAGCGGCAGCGGAAGGAAGCTTGCTTCCTTGCCGGCGAGCGGCGGACGGGTGAGTAAGGTATGGGGATCTGGCCGAAGGCGGGGGATAACCACTGGAAACGGTGGCTAATACCGCATAATCTCTAAGGAGCAAAGTGGGGGACCGTTCTGGCCTCACACCTTCGGATGAACCCATATGAGATTAGCTAGTAGGTGGGGTAATGGCTCACCTAGGCGACGATCTCTAGCTGGTCTGAGAGGATGATCAGCCACACTGGGACTGAGACACGGCCCAGACTCCTACGGGAGGCAGCAGTGGGGAATATTGCACAATGGGCGCAAGCCTGATGCAGCCATGCCGCGTGTATGAAGAAGGCCTTCGGGTTGTAAAGTACTTTCAGTCGTGAGGAAGGTGTTAAGGTTAATAACCTTAGCAATTGACGTTAGCGACAAAAGAAGCACCGGCTAACTCCGTGCCAGCAGCCGCGGTAATACGGAGGGTGCGAGCGTTAGTCGGAATTACTGGGCGTAAAGGGCACGCAGGCGGCTAATTAAGTTGGATGTGAAATCCCCGGGCTTAACCTGGGAATGGCATTCAAGACTGGTTAGCTAGAGTCTTGTAGAGGGGGGTAGAATTCCATGTGTAGCGGTGAAATGCGTAGAGATGTGGAGGAATACCGGTGGCGAAGGCGGCCCCCTGGACAAAGACTGACGCTCATGTGCGAAAGCGTGGGGAGCAAACAGGATTAGATACCCTGGTAGTCCACGCTGTAAACGATGTCGATTTGGAGGTTGTGGTCATGAACTGTGGCCTCCGGAGCTAACGCGTTAAATCGACCGCCTGGGGAGTACGGCCGCAAGGTTAAAACTCAAATGAATTGACGGGGGCCCGCCCAAGCGGTGGAGCATGTGGTTTAATTCGATGCAACGCGAAGAACCTTACCTACTCTTGACATCCAGCGAATCCTTTAGAGATAGAGGAGTGCCTTCGGGAGCGCTGAGACAGGTGCTGCATGGCTGTCGTCAGCTCGTGTTGTGAAATGTTGGGTTAAGTCCCACAACGAGCGCAACCCTTATCCTTTGTTGCCAGCGAATAGTGTCGGGAACTCAAAGGAGACTGCCGGTGATAAACCGGAGGAAGGTGGGGATGACGTCAAGTCATCATGGCCCTTACGAGTAGGGCTACACACGTGCTACAATGGCGTATACAGAGAGAGGCGAGCCAGCGATGGGAAGCGGAACTCAGAAAGTACGTCGAAGTCCGGATTGGAGTCTGCAACTCGACTCCATGAAGTCGGAATCGCTAGTAATCGCGGATCAGCATGTCGCGGTGAATACGTTCCCGGGCCTTGTACACACCGCCCGTCACACCATGGGAGTGGGTTGCAAAAGAAGTAGGTAGCTTAACCTTTTTGGATGGCGCTTACCACTTTGTGATTCATGACTGGGGTGAAGTCGTAACAAGGTAACCGTAGGGGAACCTGCGGTTGGATCACCTCCTTACCTAGATAGATGGAATGTGAGTGTTCACACAGATTGTCTGATGAAATAACGCGTAAAGCCAATCTAAGATTGACTGAAGAGCTTGAAGTCCCCTTCGTCTAGAGGCCTAGGACATCGCCCTTTCACGGCGGTAACAGGGGTTCGAATCCCCTAGTGGGCGCCACTTTAGTGATTTAGAAAGGCGGTGCATCACGCTTTTAGTGTTGTGCACCGTTTGTGCTTTACGCAATAATGATTAAACCAATTTAGTGAGTTGGTTTACTAATTATGCTCTTTAACAATCTGGAACAAGCTGAAAATTGAAACACACATTATTGAAAAAATAATGTGGAGAACTCTCAAACTCCAATTTGAAGTGTTATTCAAATAGGCAGACGAGTGGCATGGCGAGCAGGGTGAAATTTGCGGCGTAGGCGCGCAGTCAGCGCAGCGTACATAAGTACGTGAGCATGACGAGCACCGCACAACAAAAAATTTCGCACGGCGCAGCCCTGACGCCTGTGTATTATTTGATAAGAGACACCTTCGGGTTGTGAGGTTAAGCGAATGAAGCGTACACGGTGGATGCCTAGGCAGTCAGAGGCGATGAAGGACGTGCTAATCTGCGAAAAGCGTCGGTAAGCTGATATGAAGCGTACTAGCCGGCGATGTCCGAATGGGGAAACCCAGTGCATTAATGCACTATCGTTTGATGAATTCATAGTCAAACGAGGCGAACCGGGGGAACTGAAACATCTCAGTACCCCGAGGAAAAGAAATCAACCGAGATTCCCCCAGTAGCGGCGAGCGAACGGGGAGCAGCCCAGAGTCAACATCAATATTTACCGCAGGAGAAGGGTCTGGAAAGGCCAGCAATAAAGGGTGATAGCCCCGTATCTGAAACGGTAAGTGTTGTGAACTCGAAGAGTAGGGCGGGACACGTGTTATCCTGTCTGAATATGGGGGGACCATCCTCCAAGGCTAAATACTCCTGACTGACCGATAGTGAACCAGTACCGTGAGGGAAAGGCGAAAAGAACCCCGGCGAGGGGAGTGAAATAGAACCTGAAACCGTGTACGTACAAGCAGTGGGAGCACCTGAAAGGGTGTGACTGCGTACCTTTTGTATAATGGGTCAGCGACTTATATTCTGTAGCAAGGTTAACCGCATAGGGGAGCCGTAGGGAAACCGAGTCTTAACTGGGCGTTAAGTTGCAGGGTATAGACCCGAAACCCGGTGATCTAGCCATGGGCAGGTTGAAGGTTGGGTAACACTAACTGGAGGACCGAACCGACTAATGTTGAAAAATTAGCGGATGACTTGTGGCTGGGGGTGAAAGGCCAATCAAACCGGGAGATAGCTGGTTCTCCCCGAAAGCTATTTAGGTAGCGCCTCGTGAATTCATCTTCGGGGGTAGAGCACTGTTTCGGCTAGGGGGTCATCCCGACTTACCAACCCGATGCAAACTACGAATACCGAAGAATGTTATCACGGGAGACACACGGCGGGTGCTAACGTCCGTCGTGAAGAGGGAAACAACCCAGACCGCCAGCTAAGGTCCCGAAGTCATGGTTAAGTGGGAAACGAAGTGGGAAGGCTTAGACAGCCAGGATGTTGGCTTAGAAGCAGCCATCATTTAAAGAAAGCGTAATAGCTCACTGGTCGAGTCGGCCTGCGCGGAAGATGTAACGGGGCTAAACCATGCACCGAAGCTGCGGCAGCGACATTTAGATGTTGTTGGGTAGGGGAGCGTTCTGTAAGCCGTAGAAGGTGCACTGAGAGGTCTGCTGGAGGTATCAGAAGTGCGAATGCTGACATAAGTAACGATAAAGCGGGTGAAAAACCCGCTCGCCGAAAGACCAAGGTTTCCTGTCCAACGTTAATCGGGGCAGGGTAAGTCGACCCCTAAGGCGAGGCTGAAAAGCGTAGTTGATGGGAAACGGGTTAATATTCCCGTACTAAGGGTTACTGCGAAGGGGGGACGGAGAAGGCTAGGCTATCCGGGCGACGGTTGTCCCGGTTTAAGCGAGTAGGTGGGTAGTGTAGGCAAATCCGCACTGCTACAACACTGAGACGTGATGACGAGCCACCAAGGTGGTGAAGTAGTTGATGCCCAGCTTCCAGGAAAAGCCTCTAAGCGATAGGTAATCATTAATCGTACCCCAAACCGACACAGGTGGTTAGGTAGAGAATACTCAGGCGCTTGAGAGAACTCGGGTGAAGGAACTAGGCAAAATGGTGCCGTAACTTCGGGAGAAGGCACGCTGGCATTAGGTGAAGGGTCTAGCATCCGGAGCTGAAGCCAGTCGAAGATACCAGCTGGCTGCAACTGTTTATTAAAAACACAGCACTGTGCAAACACGAAAGTGGACGTATACGGTGTGACGCCTGCCCGGTGCTGGAAGGTTAATTGATGGGGTAAGCCGTAAGGCGAAGCTCTTGATCGAAGCCCCAGTAAACGGCGGCCGTAACTATAACGGTCCTAAGGTAGCGAAATTCCTTGTCGGGTAAGTTCCGACCTGCACGAATGGCGTAATGATGGCCAGGCTGTCTCCACCCGAGACTCAGTGAAATTGAACTCGCTGTGAAGATGCAGTGTACCCGCGGCAAGACGGAAAGACCCCGTGAACCTTTACTATAGCTTGACACTGAACATTGAGCCTTGATGTGTAGGATAGGTGGGAGGCTTTGAAGTGTAGACGCCAGTCTGCATGGAGCCAACGTTGAAATACCACCCTTTAATGTTTGATGTTCTAACTTGGGCCCGTAATCCGGGCTGAGGACAGTGTCTGGTGGGTAGTTTGACTGGGGCGGTCTCCTCCCAAAGCGTAACGGAGGAGCACAAAGGTTGGCTAATCACGGTCGGACATCGTGAGGTTAGTGCAAAGGCATAAGCCAGCTTGACTGCGAGCGTGACGGCGCGAGCAGGTACGAAAGTAGGTCTTAGTGATCCGGTGGTTCTGAATGGAAGGGCCATCGCTCAACGGATAAAAGGTACTCCGGGGATAACAGGCTGATACCGCCCAAGAGTTCATATCGACGGCGGTGTTTGGCACCTCGATGTCGGCTCATCACATCCTGGGGCTGAAGTAGGTCCCAAGGGTATGGCTGTTCGCCATTTAAAGTGGTACGCGAGCTGGGTTTAGAACGTCGTGAGACAGTTCGGTCCCTATCTGTCGTGGGCGAAGGAAGATTGAGGGGGGCTGCTCCTAGTACGAGAGGACCGGAGTGGACGCACCACTGGTGTACAGGTTGTCATGCCAATGGCATCGCCTGGTAGCTAAGTGCGGAAGAGATAACCGCTGAAAGCATCTAAGCGGGAAACTTGCCTCAAGATGAGTCTTCCCTGACAGTAATGTCCTATAAGGGGTGTTCGAGACGAGGACGTAGATAGGCTGGGTGTGTAAGCGTAGCGATACGTTGAGCTAACCAGTACTAATGACCCGAGAGGCTTAACCTGACAACACCGAAGGTGTTTTGAGAGAGAGAATTTTAGCTTGTTTTGAGATTGAATCTGGTCGGATTTTACTGAAGGCCGAGGTGTGTTCGCTACTGAGGTAGGTGAGCAGACTGTAAGGCAGCGAAATAAGACGGGATAAATAGAAAAGAATTTGTCTGGCGGTAATAGCGCGGTGGTCCCACCTGACCCCATGCCGAACTCAGAAGTGAAATGCCGTAGCGCCGATGGTAGTGTGGGGTCTCCCCATGTGAGAGTAGGGAGCTGCCAGACTTTAATTATGTTAAGAAAGCCACCCAAGGGTGGCTTTTTGACGTTTTATTGTTTGATTTTGTAACTCTGTCACCGATCATGCAAAACTGATCCACTTGGTATTATTCGTACATTTTTGTACGGGTAATTTATGTTAACCAAGGAGATATTTGTGGATATTCATGTTCGCTTTACACAAGGACAAAGCCTTCGAAAAATTGCCCGTGAATTAGGCATTTCCCGTAACACCGTAAAACATCATTTACAACAACAGGCAATGCCAACTTATGCTAAAAGAAGTCAACAACCGAGTAAACTGGCACCCTTTAAACCTTATTTGCTTCAGCGAATTGAATTGGCTAAACCTGATTGGATCCCTGCAACAGTGTTATTTGATGAGGTAGCTGAAAGAGGTTATCAAGGCGGTATTGCTCAGTTACGCCGATTTGTTTGTCAATTTAAACCAAGCATTGTTCCCGAAGCTGTCGTCCGTTTTGAAACACAGCCAGGTCAACAAATGCAAATCGACTTCACCAGCATCCGGCGAGGTAAAAAATCCCTAAAAGCGTTTGTTGCAACACTAGGCTATTCGCGTGCTAGTTATGTAAAGTTCTTTGATAATGAACGAGCAGGATCGTGGCAACAAGGTTTAAGAGAAGCTTTCGACTATTTTGGTGGTGTACCACAGGAAGTATTGTGTGATAACGCAAAATCCCTCATCATCGAACGGGATGCTTATGCAGAAGGTGAACATAAATTGCATGTCGAAATGCTTCAAATGTCGAAAGATTACGGTTTTAAATTGAAGGCTTGCAAGCCCTACAGGGCAAAAACGAAAGGGAAAGTAGAGCGCTTTAACCACTATTTAAAAAACAGTTTTATAGTGCCATTAAATACCGACCTTCGTGCTCATAATCTTGAACTAGATATCGAGATAGCCAACGCAAAAGTGGGTCCATGGTTACAACGCGTTGCCCATCAGCGGATTCATGGAACAACGTTAGAAAAGCCAGCAGACAGATTAGCTAAGGAAGTTAAGTATCTTCTTCCCTTACCAGCGAGGGTTTGCCAATCTATCCCGCAGACTAATACGCTTAATATTCGTATCGTACCGCCCCTTGAATCTGTCAATTTGCAACACTCAATCAGCGTATATGAAGCATTGCTGGGAGGTGAACATGTTATTGCATGAACAAATTGAACACCTGTGTCAGTCATTGAAATTAAATTCTGTTCTCAGTCATTGGTCATCACTTGCAGAACAATGCATTGCCCAAGACAAAAGCTACGGAGAGTTTTTACTGTCCCTATTAAAATGTGAGCAACAACAACGAGATGAACGAACTCGTAATCTCTTGAGTCGGATGGCAGGATTCCCAGTACACAAAGAACTTAATACGTTCGATTTTAAGTTTGCAACGAGTGTTCCTAAACAACAAATACAGGAATTAAGCGCATTAACATTTATTGAACGTAATGAAAATGTCGTATTGCTTGGCCCAAGTGGTGTAGGTAAAACGCATTTAGCTATTGGATTAGGATTAAAAGCAGTACAGGCTAGGAAGAAAACTCGCTTTACAACAGCGGCTGAACTGATGTTGCAACTCTCAACTGCCAAACGACAAAATAAGCTCAAACAATATCTATCACGTTCGGTGATGGCCCCGAAGTTGTTGATCATAGATGAGATTGGATACTTGCCGTTTGGGCGAGAGGAAGCAACCCTATTTTTTAATGTGATTGCCAAGCGTTATGAGCATGGTAGTGTCATATTGACGAGTAACTTATCATTTGGGCAATGGCCTGGTACTTTTGCTGATGACGCAACATTAACCGCCGCTATGCTTGATCGTTTACTTCATCATTCGCATGTACTGCAATTAAGCGGTGAAAGCTATCGATTGAAAGATAAGCGGCGATCAGGAGCAATAACCGAGTAAAACAGTGGATCAATTTTGATTGATCGTATTTAGATAAAAAGTGGATCAGTTTTCGGTGATCGTTGACACTTATCTATTCTCTATATATCTACATTAATAGACTATATAATTACTATATCACGAGTTTCGCACAGACCTATAAAATTCTAGAAATGGCTTAAAAGTAATGATTAATCTGCAAGTTACTGAAATGCATAAATTCACTTAATTTACAATAAGTTATATTTAATTTATAAGGTTTTATCTATTTACATATTATGCTGAATTAAACTTAAAAATAGAGCGTTTTTTTATTGGTGCGAAACTCGTGTAGACTATATATATTAATTGAGTTTTGATATATGCATTCTGATAATCATAATGAATTAAAAAAATATAATACTTTTAGTCTTGATGCTAAGGCAAAAGCAATATACTCGGCTACTTCAGTAGAAGAGTTGCTTATGTTATGGAAAAATGCACGACTAAAAGGGTGGCCTATTTTATTATTGGGCGGCGGGAGTAATGTTCTCTTCATTAGTGACTTTGATGGCCTGGTTATTTTAAATCGAATTATGGCGTTAGAGATAACTGAATCAGCTAAGGAATGGTTTATTCATGTTGGCGCAGGAAATAATTGGCATCAATTGGTTGAAACACTTATAAAAAATGGCATCTATGGATTAGAAAATATGGCGTTAATTCCGGGATCTATAGGGGCTGCGCCTATACAAAATATCGGTGCTTATGGTATGGAATTTAAAGATGCATGTCACTATGTCGATATTGTTAATCTAAATAATGGTCAACAATATCGTTTAGATGCCGCTGAATGTCAATTTGGTTATCGGGATAGTATTTTTAAGCATAAATATCGTGAAAATTTTGCTATTGTTGCAGTTGGTCTGAAGCTTAACAAGCTATGGCAACAACCCAGATTAACATATGCTGGTTTGACTTCCTTAGCAGCACAAACAGTGACAGCGGAAACTATCTTTGACGCTGTTTGTAAAATCCGGCAAAGTAAGTTACCTGATCCATTTTTGGTAGGAAATGCGGGTAGTTTTTTTAAAAATCCCGTTATTTCTAGTATGGCGGCAAATGAAATAAAGGCCCATTATCCTCGATGTCCAGAATATCCTCAAATTGATGGTACAGTAAAGCTTGCTGCTGGATGGCTCATTGATCAATGTGATCTAAAGGGTTATCAATGTGGTGGCGCGGCAGTACATAAGGAGCAAGCATTGATTTTAATTAATAAAAATAATGCGACTGGAGAAGATATTGTAGATTTAGCCCGTTATATCCGAAAAAAGGTTATAGAGAAATTTGCTATTACACTAGAACCAGAAGTGCGTTTTATTGGTAAATATGGTGAAGTAAATGCTATGGATGCTATTTCATGAAAGATGTAACTATTCCTTTAAAACTCATCAAAATACTTTCTGATGGTAGTATACATTCAGGCGAGCAGTTGGGTGAATTACTTGGCATGACGCGAGCTGGTATTAATAAACATATTCACACACTACGTAAATGGGGTATTGAGGTTAATACTATTACTAGTAAGGGTTACCAACTTACTAGAAAAATGGATTTATTAGACTACGAGCGAATTTATGGTTTAGTGAGACGCGGAAATATAATAGTAAAACCGGTTATTAATTCTACCAATCAATATCTACTTGAGCGCATTGATCAATTAAGTTCTGGTGATGCTTGTGTTGCAGAATATCAAACAGCCGGTAGAGGGAGGCGTGGTCGATATTGGGCTTCTCCTTTCGGCTGTAATCTTTATTTATCATTGTACTGGCATTTAGACCAAGGGCCGGCTGCTGCCATGGGTCTAAGCTTGGTTGCGGGGATTGTGATAGCTGAGACCCTTAATAAATTGAGTGGTAGTAATATAAAAGTTAAATGGCCTAATGATCTTTATCTTAATGAAAAAAAGCTTGCAGGTATTTTAATTGAAATGGTAGGTAAAACTGGCGATGCGGCACATATTGTGATTGGTATTGGGCTTAATATTGCAATGAGTCGTAATTATGAAACAAATATTAATCAAGGATGGATTAATCTTGAGCAGGCTGGTATTCAAATAGAAAGAAATGTGATCGCAGGTCAGATCATTATGGCATTACGTCATGAATTAGTGCAATTTGAGAAATATGGTCTTGTTCCTTTTATTAAGCGTTGGCTGGCGTTGGATAATTTTTTACATAAAAAAGTAAGATTACATATTGGTGATCACCTTGAAATCGGTATCGTGAAAGGTATTAATGAACACGGCGCAATTTTGTTAGAACAAAATCGTGAAATTGTTTCTTATATAGGTGGTGAAATTTCATTACGGCCAGATAATTAGAACAATTGAGTCGAAGCTAATCATCGACTCAATGTTTGAAATTATTTTCTTAATCTAACATTTGTAATTGAATGATTAGAGACTTTAGTCATGATCAAACTGGCTCTTTCTTTGGTTGGTATTATATTCTCTTCCAAATTTATTTTATTAATTTCTTCCCATATTGTTTTAGCTGTATTGATTGCTTCTTCTTGCTCTAATTTAGAATAATGGTAGAAATAGGCGTGAGGGTCGGAAAAAGCGCCTTGGCAAAATTTCAAAAATCGACTGATATACCATTTTTTCAATAAATTTTCCGGGGCATCAACATAAATTGAAAAATCGACAAAGTCAGATACAAAAACATGATGGGGAGCATGCGGATAATCCATTCCGCTTTGCAAAACGTTTAAACCTTCCAAAATAAGAATATCAGGCTGCTCAATCACTTGCTTTTTATCGGGAACGATATCATAAGTAAAATGGGAGTATACCGGAGCGGTAACCTGTTTGACTCCAGATTTTATATCAGAAACAAATTTTACTAAACGGTGCATATCATAGGATTGTGGAAATCCTTTTTTCTTCATTATTCCACGTTCGTTTAAAATCTGATTTGGGTATAAGAAACCATCTGTTGTAATAAGATCAACTTTACGATGCTCGGGCCACCGACTTAATAAAGTTTGTAATAGGCGAGCTGTGGTACTTTTACCAACTGCAACACTGCCTGCAATACCGATAACATAAGGTACTTTAGTACCATTAGTACCATTAGTACCTAAGAATTGTTGTAAAACTGTTTGTCTACGTAAATTTGAACTGATATAGAAATTAAGTAGCCGTGAAATAGGAAGATAAATTTTATTTACTTCATCCATTGAAATTTCGTCATTGATACCCTTCAGTTCCAGCAGCTCTTTATGCGTTAGTAGCTCTAGTGGAACAGAATCACGTAATGTTGCCCAATGTTCACGGTCAAATTCTAAATAAGGTGTTATTGAAAAGTTTTGTTGTTGTTTCATAAGTCAACATTTACCTGTGTACAGGTTGTCATAATCATTCATAACCAATAAAAAAATAGATTGCATAATAACGATTGAATATCTTTAGGCGTAGAGTTTTTTCTGTTTTTTTGTATTAATTAAATAATTGATCACAATTCATCCGTTTTTTATTTTTAGCAATGAAATAATATTGTATGTTTTACGATACGTTTTTATTAGTCACGAGTTTCGCACCAATAAAAAAACGCGCTATTTTTAAGTTTAATTCAGCATGATATATAAATAGACAAAACCTTATAAATTAAATACAAATTATTGTAATTTAATAAAATTTATGTGTTTTAGTAACTTGCAGATTAACCATTGCTTTTAAGCCATTTCTAGAACTTTATATGCCTGTGCGAAACTCGTGTTAGTGAGAAAAATTTGATGTCATTTTTCACTAGAGTAAATAGTAAATAAAAAATTTATACTGTTGAGTATTTAAACATTTACTATAGAAAAAAGCAGCAAAAAAGGTTAAAGTGAGTGTTTTATAAGCAAAAGAACAAATATTTTAATTTTTTTGTTGCAACATGCTCGTTCTCTACCTAGAATGCGCAGCAGCTGATGCCGGCATAGCTCAGTTGGTAGAGCAACTGACTTGTAATCAGTAGGTCCCGAGTTCGACTCTTGGTGCCGGCATCATTAAAAATTTGGATATAAGTAAAAGGTGGGATTCCCGAGCGGCCAAAGGGAGCAGACTGTAAATCTGCCGTCACAGACTTCGAAGGTTCGAATCCTTCTCCCACCACCATAAGTTTCATCTTAAGTGTTCAGCTTAAAATGCCACCTCGATGCAAAATACTTAAGATAAAATTTGCAGCTGATTAAAGTCAAGTAGCCGAGTTCATCGCGGGCATCGTATAATGGCTATTACATCAGCCTTCCAAGCTGATCATGCGGGTTCGATTCCCGCTGCCCGCTCCAAGATGTGCTGATATAGCTCAGTTGGTAGAGCACACCCTTGGTAAGGGTGAGGTCGGCAGTTCGAATCTGCCTATCAGCACCACTCCTAGAATGTGTTCTTAATTGTTCCCTGATTTTTTTCCTGCGAAAAAACAAGCAACGAGTATGCGACTTTTACTGCTTGCTTAATGTGGTGTAACCACCGATTCCGTGTCTTAGAGGGACAATCTAATGTCTAAAGAAAAATTTGAACGTAAAAAACCGCACGTTAACGTTGGTACAATCGGCCACGTTGACCATGGTAAAACAACTTTAACTGCAGCAATCACCACCGTATTAGCGAAAACTTATGGCGGTAGTGCACGTGCATTTGATCAAATTGATAATGCACCGGAAGAAAAAGCGCGCGGTATCACAATTTCTACCTCTCACGTAGAATATGATACGCCAACCCGCCATTATGCCCACGTTGATTGCCCAGGCCACGCAGATTATGTAAAAAACATGATCACCGGTGCGGCACAAATGGACGGCGCGATTTTAGTGGTTGCGGCAACAGATGGTCCAATGCCACAAACACGTGAGCATATCCTATTAGGTCGCCAGGTAGGTGTTCCTTACATCATCGTTTTCCTGAACAAATGTGATATGGTAGATGATGAAGAGCTGCTGGAATTGGTTGAAATGGAAGTGCGTGAGCTTCTTTCTCAGTATGATTTCCCAGGAGACGACACGCCGGTAATCAAAGGTTCAGCGTTGAAGGCGTTGGAAGGCGTTGCTGAGTGGGAAGAGAAAATTCTAGAGTTAGCGAAAGCATTAGATGACTACATCCCAGAGCCAGAGCGTGCGATAGATAAACCGTTCTTGTTGCCAATCGAAGACGTATTTTCAATCTCAGGTCGTGGAACCGTAGTAACAGGCCGTGTAGAGCGTGGTGTAGTTAAGGTTGGTGAAGAAGTTGAAATCGTCGGAATTAAAGAGACGACCAAAACGACGTGTACGGGCGTAGAAATGTTCCGCAAACTGCTGGACGAAGGTCGTGCAGGTGAGAACGTAGGTGTATTATTACGTGGTACCAAGCGTGAAGATGTAGAGCGTGGTCAAGTATTAGCAAAACCAGGTTCAATCAATCCGCATACTCAATTTGAATCAGAAGTATATATTTTAAGCAAAGATGAGGGCGGTCGCCACACGCCATTCTTTAAAGGTTACCGTCCACAGTTTTATTTTAGAACGACGGATGTAACGGGCACAATCGAGTTGCCAGAAGGCGTAGAGATGGTAATGCCAGGTGATAATATCAATATGAAAGTGACGTTGATAGCGCCAATCGCGATGGATGAAGGATTGCGTTTTGCGATCCGTGAAGGTGGCCGTACAGTCGGTGCCGGTGTCGTTGCTAAAATTATTGCTTAATCTTTAGAGCAATAATTGTAAAAAGGGCATCATCTGATGCCTTTTTTATACTAGCTTGGATAATTTAAGAACCTATCTCATCAATAGTTTATATGGTAGTTTAATTATTGGTGAGATAGGCTCTGATTAAAGAATTATTGGATGTCTCTCAATAGTTGAATTTCATACTGGTTTATGGCGTAAAGTGAGATACAATAGTGGTATGTTTTATTTCGGTCAAATTTGAATTGTTTTACGAGGCAAATTGACTTTTTATTATATCATAGTAGCGGGTTGATTTATGAGTGTGAATAGCGATGCTCAAGAAAGCGGACGTAGTTTTGATGTAGCAAAATGGGCATTAGTCGCGATTCTTTTAGTTATTGCTATTGTTGGTAATTATTATTTCCGACAATACAATCTTGCATTACGTGTCATAGCAGTTGTTGCTATTGCCGCGCTTGCTGGTGGCATTGCATTGTGGACAGCAAAAGGAAAAGCAACTTTAGCATTTGCTCGCGAAGCTCGTATTGAAATGCGTAAAGTGATTTGGCCAACGCGCCAGGAAACATTACAGACAACATTAATTGTTGCGGCAGTTACTGCCGTTATGGCACTAATTCTTTGGGGATTAGATGCTATACTGGTGCGTTTAGTTTCATTTATTACAGGCCTGAGGTTCTAAGATGTCTGAATCCCCTAAAAAACGCTGGTATGTTATTCAAGCATCTTCTGGTTTTGAAGCTAGAGTTGCCCAGTCATTGCGTGAACATATCAAGTTGCATGATATGGAAGATAAGTTTGGTGAAGTGATGGTGCCAACCGAAGAAGTTATGGAAATTCGAAGTGGCCAACGTCGTAAAAGTGAACGAAAATTCTTTCCAGGATATGTTTTAGTTCAAATGACTATGGATGATGCTAGCTGGCATTTAGTGCGCAGTGTACCACGTGTTATGGGTTTTATTGGTGGTACACCAGATCGCCCAGCTCCTATTAGCGACAAAGAAGTTGATGCGATTATGAATCGCTTGCAGCAAGTAGGGGATAAGCCGCGACCCAAAACACTGTTTGAGCCAGGAGAAATGGTTCGTGTTAGTGATGGTCCATTTGCAGATTTCAACGGTGTGGTTGAAGAAGTTGATTATGAAAAGAGCCGTCTTAAAGTATCGGTTTCTATTTTCGGTCGTGCAACACCGGTAGAATTAGATTTTAGTCAAGTAGAAAAAGTGTAATACACTTGACAACTTGCTAAAGGCGGGAAATTTAGCTACAATTTCGCGCTTTTATTTTTTATGGTCTGAAAATTGCACAGGTCATTATATATACAGGGGAGCTTGATAATTGAAGCGACATTACCCAATTAGAGGAAATATGCATGGCTAAGAAAGTACAAGCCTATGTTAAGCTGCAAGTTGCAGCAGGCATGGCTAATCCTAGTCCTCCTGTTGGTCCGGCTTTGGGTCAGCAAGGTGTGAATATCATGGAATTTTGTAAAGCGTTTAATGCTAAGACAGATAGCTTAGAAAAAGGCTTGCCAATTCCAGTTGTAATTACTGTCTATTCAGACCGTTCATTTACATTCATAACCAAGACACCACCTGCCGCGGTATTACTTAAAAAAGCAGCGGGTGTTAAATCAGGTTCAGGTACACCAAATAAAGAGAAAGTTGGTAAAGTAACCAGCGCACAAATTCGTGAAATTGCTGAAACTAAAGCTGCGGATATGACAGGGGCTGATATTGAAGCGATGATGCGTTCAATTGAAGGTACTGCTCGTTCCATGGGCTTGGTGGTGGAGGTTTAATCAATGGCTAAACTAACCAAGCGTATGCGCAATATCCGTGAAAAGATTGATGCAACTAAACAATATGATATTACTGAAGCAATTACACTCTTGAAAGAATTAGCGACGGCTAAATTTGTAGAAAGCGTTGACGTTGCAGTTAATCTTGGTATTGATGCACGTAAATCTGATCAAAATGTTCGTGGGGCAACTGTTTTGCCGCATGGTACCGGTCGTTCTGTTCGTGTTGCGGTATTTACTCAAGGAGCAAATGCTGAAGCTGCAACAGCTGCTGGAGCTGAATTAGTTGGTATGGAAGAACTGGCTGATAAAATTAAAAAGGGTGAAATGGACTTTGATGTTGTTATTGCTTCGCCAGACGCAATGCGCATTGTTGGCCAGTTAGGTCAGATTTTAGGACCTCGTGGCTTAATGCCAAATCCTAAAGTTGGTACAGTAACGCCTAATATCGCTGAAGCGGTTCAAAATGCCAAAGCTGGTCAGATCCGTTATCGTAATGATAAAAACGGTATCATTCATACCACTATCGGTAAAGTTGATTTTGACGATAGTAAATTAAAAGAAAACCTTGAAGCACTATTGGTTGCGTTGAAAAAAGCAAAACCCTCTTCTGCTAAAGGTGTTTATATTAAGAAAATTAGCCTATCTACCACGATGGGAGCAGGAGTTGCTGTTGATCAAGCAGGATTATCTGCGTCAGCATAATTTTTGAGTATTATTTTTAGCTTTACCTTTGTGTTAAATTTGTATAGAATTTTGCGCCTTATGTTTGCTATTTCTATTTTAAACAGAAAAATAGCAAACGCTGAATTTAGGTTGGTGCCTGGCCTTATCCAGGCCCCGTCCAAGACCGTAGGTGTAAGTGATTACTTAATATCCTACGTAGACGGTGACAGAGCCACTAAGATTAATTTCTGTATTCTGCTCACCGTATTTAACGCTCAAACATATGGGATGTTTTGAGTGATGTGAGTCCCGGGGTAACCCGGTTAATCCAGGAGCAAGAAGCTAATGGCACTAAATCTTCAAGACAAACAAGCGATTGTTGCTGAAGTCAGCGAAGTAGCCGAAGGTGCGCTGTCTGCAGTTGTCGCGGATTCTCGTGGTGTAGCTGTAGATAAAATGACTGAACTGCGTAAAGCAGGTCGCGAAGCAGGTGTTTATCTGCGTGTTGTTCGTAATACGTTGATGCGCCGTGTTGTTGAAGGTACTGCTTATGAGTGCCTCAAAGAAGCGTTTATTGGTCCAACCTTGATTGCTTTTTCTAATGAACATCCGGGCGCAGCATCTCGTTTGTTTAAAGAATTCGCGAAAGCGAATCCAGCATTCGAGATTAAAGCAGCAGCCTTTGAAGGAGAGCTTATCCCAGCGAATCAAATCGATCGTTTGGCAACTCTTCCAACTTACGAAGAAGCAATTGCGCGTCTGATGTCAACCATGAAAGAAGCCTCTGCAGGTAAGTTGGCTCGCATTATGGCGGCACTACGCGATCAGAAAGAAGCTGCTTAAAGCTATTTCCGTTGTTGCTTTTTAACGTATAAAATATTTCTGAATTTTAGGAATCCTTGTTATGTCTGTAATAACTAAAGAACAAATTCTTGATGCAGTTGCAGAAATGTCTGTAATGGACGTTGTTGCACTGATCACTATGATGGAAGAGAAGTTTGGCGTTTCTGCTGCGGCAGCAGTCGCAGTTGCTGCACTAGGTGCAGCTGAAGCAGTTGAAGAAAAAACTGAATTTGATGTTATCTTGTCTGCTATTGGTGCTAACAAAGTTGCGGTTATTAAAGCTGTTCGTACAGCAACTGGCTTAGGACTAAAAGAAGCTAAAGAAATGGTAGAATCAGCGCCAGCAACAATTAAAGAAGCTGTAAGCAAAGACGAATCTGAAACATTGAAGAAATCGCTGGAAGACGCGGGTGCTTCTGTTGAAGTTAAATAAGCTTTGCTTTAAGTTGGCAGCCTAATTTTATAGGCTGACGGCTGGTGATTTTTTAGTCACCAGCCTTTTTGCGCTATAAAGTGTATTAGGGTATCAGTAATATTTCACACTGTTTAGTTACTGAGTGATCCTTTCAATGCTTTTTGCTATTGACGACTTAATATACTGCGTTTGTGACTCTGACAATTAAAGCTTGGTAGTTATATAATGCAATGAAATGATTTAAGAGTAATAGCAATAAGTATTATGGAAAATAATCTGTTTTCCGTTCCAAAAAATAGTGTTGCAGATGCTGTCCTTTAGGACGGACAGAGTGGGCCACTGATCAGCAAGCTGAGGAACCCTATGGTTTACTCCTATACCGAGAAAAAACGTATTCGTAAGGATTTTGGCAAACGTCCGCAAGTCTTGGATGTTCCTTATCTTTTATCTATCCAACTTGACTCGTTCGCTAAATTTATCGAGCAAGATTTAGAAGGTCAGAATGGGCTGGAAGCAGCATTCCGTTCTGTATTTCCAATTCAAAGCTACAGTGGCAATGCTGAATTGCAATATGTTAGCTATCGTCTTGGTGAACCTGTATTTGATGTTAAAGAATGTCAGATCCGTGGTGTCACTTATTCTGCTCCTTTACGGGTTAAGCTACGCCTTGTTATTTACGAGCGTGAAGCACCAGAAGGCACAGTAAAGGATATAAAAGAGCAAGAAGTTTACATGGGTGAAATTCCACTCATGACAGATAATGGTACTTTTATTATCAATGGTACAGAGCGTGTTATTGTCTCTCAATTACATCGCAGCCCTGGTGTATTTTTTGATAGTGATAAAGGTAAAACCCATTCTTCAGGTAAGGTATTATATAATGCACGCATTATTCCTTACCGTGGTTCATGGTTAGATTTTGAATTTGATCCTAAAGATAATCTTTTCGTTCGTATTGATCGCCGTCGTAAATTACCGGCGACCATTATTCTACGTGCGATGGATTATGGTACCGAAGAAATCCTCAATCTCTTTTTTGAGAAAACGATTTTCCAAATCAGTGATAATAAACTGTTGATGACGTTGATACCTGAACGTTTACGTGGTGAAACGGCTTCTTTTGATATTGAAGACAACGGTAAAGTCTATATTGAAAAGGGCCGCCGTATTACTGCACGTCACATTCGTCAGCTAGAAAAAGACCAAATCAGCAGTATTGAAGTACCTGTTGAGTATATTGCTGGTAAAGTGGTAGCTAAAGATTACATTGATGAAAGTACCGGCGAATTAATCTGTACAGCTAATACAGAGCTTTCTCTGGATATGTTGGCACGTCTAAGTCAAGGCGGTCATAAAACCATTGAGACCTTATTTACTAATGACTTAGATCATGGTGCATATATTTCAGAAACCTTGCGTACTGATCCAACAAATGATCGTTTAAGTGCATTAGTTGAAATTTACCGTATGATGCGTCCAGGCGAGCCACCTACCCGCGAAGCGGCAGAAAATCTGTTTGAGAACTTATTCTTTTCTGAAGAACGTTATGCTCTTTCCGCTGTAGGGCGCATGAAATTTAATCGCTCACTAGATCGTGAAGCAATTGAAGGCTCAAGCATCTTAAGTAAACAAGATATCATTGATGTGATGAAAAAACTCATTGGTATTCGTAACGGTAAAGGTGAAGTTGATGATATTGACCATTTAGGTAACCGTCGTATTCGTTCGGTTGGCGAAATGGCTGAAAATCAGTTCCGTGTTGGTTTAGTGCGAGTTGAGCGTGCGGTTAAAGAGCGTTTATCATTAGGTGATTTAGATGCATTAATGCCTCAGGACATGATTAACGCGAAGCCTATTTCTGCTGCGGTTAAAGAGTTTTTTGGTTCCAGCCAATTATCGCAGTTTATGGATCAGAATAACCCACTGTCTGAAATCACACATAAACGTCGTATTTCAGCATTAGGGCCAGGTGGATTAACACGTGAACGAGCTGGCTTTGAAGTTCGTGACGTACATCCAACGCACTACGGACGTGTATGTCCAATTGAAACACCTGAAGGACCAAATATCGGTTTGATTAACTCATTGTCTGTCTATGCACAAACCAATGAGTATGGTTTTTTGGAAACGCCTTATCGTTTGGTACGAGATGCTATCGTTACTGATGAAATTCATTATTTGTCAGCGATTGAAGAAGGTAACTACATCATTGCTCAGGCGAATACTGTTTTAGATGATGATGGTCGGTTTGTTGAAGAATTAATCACTTGCCGTAATAAAGGTGAATCTAGTTTATTCAGCCAAGATCAAGTGGAATATATGGACGTTTCAACCCAGCAGGTTGTTTCTGTTGGAGCTTCATTAATTCCATTCCTTGAGCATGATGACGCAAACCGTGCATTGATGGGCGCGAACATGCAACGTCAGGCGGTACCGACGTTACGCTCAGATAAACCATTGGTTGGAACGGGTATGGAGCGTGCCGTTGCTGTTGACTCTGGGGTAACAGCGGTAGCTAAACGTGGTGGTACCGTTCAGTATGTTGACGCTTCACGTATTGTTATCAAAGTTAATGAAGATGAAATGTATCCTGGTGAAGCCGGCATTGATATCTATAATCTGACTAAATATACGCGTTCTAATCAGAACACTTGTATTAATCAAATGCCATGTGTTTCGCTCGGTGAACCGATTGAACGCGGTGATGTTTTGGCTGATGGACCATCGACTGATTTAGGTGAATTGGCGCTTGGTCAAAATATGCGCGTGGCGTTCATGCCCTGGAATGGTTACAACTTTGAGGATTCTATTTTGGTATCTGAACGAGTGGTACAGGAAGATCGTTTCACCACCATTCATATTCAGGAATTAGCTTGTGTATCGCGTGATACTAAGTTAGGGCCAGAAGAGATTACGGCAGATATTCCTAACGTAGGTGAAGCTGCATTATCTAAATTGGATGAATCAGGTATTGTTTATATCGGTGCTGAAGTAACGGGCGGCGACATTCTGGTTGGTAAGGTAACACCCAAAGGTGAAACGCAATTAACGCCAGAAGAGAAATTGTTGCGCGCCATTTTTGGTGAAAAAGCTTCTGATGTTAAAGATTCTTCACTGCGGGTACCAAATGGGGTATCAGGAACGGTTATTGATGTACAAGTCTTTACCCGTGATGGCGTAGAGAAAGATAAACGTGCGTTAGAAATCGAAGAAATGCAGCTTCGTGATGCGAAGAAAGACTTAACTGAAGAGTTGCGTATCTTTGAAGCAGGTCTATTTGCCCGTATCCGAGCAGTACTAACTAATGGCGGTATTGAAGGTGAAAAACTGGATAAATTACCCCGTGAACGTTGGTTAGAATTATCCTTAAAGGATGAAGAAAAACAAAACCAGCTAGAGCAATTAGCTGAGCAGTATGATGAGCTGAAAGCCGAATTTGAGAAGAAGCTAGAGGCTAAACGTCGTAAGATCACTCAAGGTGATGATTTAGCGCCAGGCGTATTGAAAATCGTTAAAGTTTATTTGGCAGTAAAACGCCAAATCCAACCGGGCGATAAAATGGCCGGTCGGCATGGTAACAAAGGTGTTATTTCAAAAATAAACCCTGTTGAAGACATGCCTTACGATGAAAGTGGTAACCCTGTTGATATCGTTTTGAACCCACTGGGCGTACCATCACGTATGAATATTGGTCAAATTCTGGAAACCCATTTGGGGATGGCAGCTAAAGGTATTGGTGATAAAATCAATGCCATGCTGAAACAACAGCGTGAAGTAGCCAAATTGAGAGAATTTATTCAGAAAGCTTATGACTTAGGAGATGATCCTCGTCAAAAAGTTGATCTCAGTACCTTTTCTGATGAACAAGTTCTGCGGTTAGCACATAATTTGAAGAAAGGTATGCCAATTGCGACACCGGTCTTTGATGGTGCAAAAGAAAAGGAAATCAAAGAACTATTGACTTTAGCTGAGTTGCCGACTTCCGGTCAGATTACATTGTATGATGGTCGTACAGGCGAGAAATTTGAACGTCAGGTGACAGTTGGCTATATGTATATGCTAAAACTGAATCATCTTGTTGATGATAAAATGCATGCACGTTCAACAGGCTCCTATAGTCTGGTTACTCAACAACCGTTGGGTGGTAAAGCACAGTTTGGTGGTCAGCGTTTTGGTGAGATGGAAGTTTGGGCTCTGGAAGCATATGGCGCCGCTTACACCTTGCAAGAAATGCTTACCGTTAAATCCGATGATGTGAACGGACGTACTAAGATGTATAAAAACATCGTAGACGGCAACCATCAGATGGAACCAGGGATGCCGGAGTCTTTCAATGTATTATTGAAAGAGATCCGTTCGCTGGGTATTAACATCGAACTGGAAGACGAGTAATAAGTGATGTTGTAAAGCTTAGTCGCGACTAAGCTTTACAAATTGTTACACTGGGTTTAGGAGGAAGTGGTTAAAGCCGCTTCCTAGCAGGTTTAACTCCGACAGGAGCCATTCCGTGAAAGACTTATTAAAGTTTCTGAAAGCACAGACTAAAACAGAAGAGTTTGATGCGATCAAGATTGCTCTGGCCTCTCCAGATATGATCCGTTCATGGTCATTTGGTGAAGTGAAAAAGCCAGAAACTATTAACTACCGTACGTTCAAACCTGAGCGTGATGGTCTTTTCTGTGCACGTATTTTCGGGCCAGTTAAAGATTATGAATGTTTGTGTGGTAAATATAAACGATTAAAACACCGAGGTGTGATTTGTGAGAAATGTGGTGTTGAGGTTACTCAGACTAAAGTGCGTCGTGAACGTATGGGTCATATTGAGTTGGCTTCACCGACAGCACATATCTGGTTTTTAAAATCATTACCGTCACGTATTGGTTTGTTACTTGATATGCCTTTGCGTGATATTGAGCGGGTACTCTACTTCGAATCTTATGTTGTGGTCGAAGGGGGTATGACAAGCTTAGAGCGTGGACAAATCTTGACTGAAGAGCAATATCTTGATGCTTTGGAAGAGTTTGGTGATGAATTTGACGCTAAAATGGGTGCAGAAGCTATCCAATCTTTGCTAAAAAATCTCGATTTGGAGCAAGAGTGTGAAGTGCTACGTGAAGAGTTAAATACAACTAACTCTGAAACTAAGCGGAAGAAATTGACTAAGCGTATCAAACTGCTAGAAGCGTTTATTCAGTCTGGTAATAAGCCTGAGTGGATGATCCTGAATGTACTACCGGTATTACCGCCGGATTTGCGTCCGCTTGTTCCGCTAGATGGTGGTCGCTTTGCAACTTCTGATTTAAATGATTTATATCGTCGCGTTATTAACCGTAACAATCGTTTAAAGCGTCTATTGGATTTGGCTGCGCCTGATATCATTGTACGTAATGAAAAACGAATGCTACAAGAAGCGGTTGACGCACTGCTGGATAATGGACGTCGTGGACGTGCGATTACTGGTTCGAATAAACGTCCGCTGAAATCTTTGGCCGATATGATCAAAGGTAAGCAAGGTCGTTTCCGTCAGAACTTACTGGGTAAGCGTGTTGATTACTCAGGTCGTTCTGTTATCACGGTTGGTCCTTATCTTCGCCTGCACCAATGTGGTTTGCCGAAGAGAATGGCATTAGAATTATTTAAGCCATTTATTTATGGTAAATTGGAATTACGTGGATTAGCGACAACGATCAAAGCAGCCAAGAAGATGGTTGAGCGTGAAGAAGCTGTCGTCTGGGATATTCTCGATGAAGTGATTCGTGAACATCCGGTGATGCTAAACCGTGCTCCAACGCTGCATCGTCTTGGTATTCAGGCGTTTGAGCCTATTTTGATTGAAGGTAAAGCAATCCAATTACACCCACTTGTGTGTGCTGCTTATAACGCTGACTTTGACGGTGACCAGATGGCTGTTCACGTCCCGTTAACTTTAGAAGCGCAGTTAGAAGCGCGTGCCTTAATGATGTCGACAAATAATATTTTGTCGCCAGCCAGTGGTGAACCTATCATAGTACCTTCTCAAGACGTGGTACTTGGTTTGTACTATATGACACGTGATTGTGTAAATGCTGAAGGTGAAGGCATGGTATTGTCTGGCCCGAAAGAAGCTGAGCGGGTTTACCGTGCAGGCTTAGCATCATTACATGCTCGCGTTAAAGTCCGTATTACAGAAGAAGTCCGTGATGGTGAAGGTAATGTTGAGGTTGCAACTCAGTTAGTTGATACCACAATTGGTCGCGCTATCTTATGGATGATTGTACCTAAAGGCCTGCCATACTCATTGGTTAATCAGCCGTTGGGTAAAAAAGCAATTTCTAAAATGCTTAATACTTGTTACCGTGTTTTAGGTTTAAAACCAACCGTTATCTTTGCCGACCAGATCATGTACACCGGTTTTGCTTATGCAGCTCGTTCTGGTGCTTCTGTTGGTATTGATGATATGGTAATACCGGAGAAGAAAGCCAGTATTATTGCTGAAGCTGAAGCTGAGGTTGCTGAAATTCAAGAACAGTTCCAATCAGGTCTGGTTACTGCGGGCGAACGTTATAACAAAGTTATTGACATTTGGGCTGCGGCTAATGAGCGTGTCGCAAAAGCGATGATGGAGAATTTATCCACAGAAACCGTTGTTAACCGTGATGGCCAAGACGAACAACAAGTTTCGTTTAACAGCATCTTTATGATGGCTGACTCTGGAGCACGTGGTTCTGCCGCACAGATCCGTCAGTTAGCGGGTATGCGCGGTTTGATGGCGAAGCCAGATGGTTCAATTATCGAGACACCGATCACCGCTAACTTCCGTGAAGGTTTGAACGTATTACAATACTTCATTTCAACTCACGGTGCACGTAAAGGTCTAGCCGATACCGCCTTGAAGACAGCAAACTCAGGTTATTTAACCCGTCGTTTAGTTGATGTTGCACAAGATCTGGTTGTCACTGAGGATGATTGTGGTACCCACGACGGTATTTTAATGACACCAGTTATTGAAGGTGGTGACGTTAAAGAACCTTTACGCGAACGTGTCTTGGGTCGAGTCACCGCGGAAGATATATTAGTACCTGGTACAGCGGACATTTTAATACCGCGTAATGCCTTATTAAGTGAAAAATGGTGTGATGAACTGGAAGCTAACTCTGTTGATAGCGTAAAAGTACGCTCTGTTGTAAGTTGTGAAACTGACTTCGGTGTTTGTGCGAAATGTTATGGACGTGATTTAGCGCGGGGTCATATCATCAATAAAGGTGAAGCTGTTGGTGTTATTGCTGCTCAATCAATCGGTGAGCCTGGCACACAGTTGACAATGCGTACATTCCATATTGGTGGTGCGGCATCACGTGCTGCTGCGGAATCGAGTATTCAGGTACGTAACAAAGGTAATATCAAACTAGTTAATGCTAAGTTTGTAACAAATTCTGAAGGTCACTTGGTTATCACTTCTCGTAATACAGAATTGCGAGTGGTAGATGAATTTGGTCGAACCAAAGAAAGCTATAAAGTTCCTTACGGTGCACACCTGAATAAAGGTGATGGTGATGGCGTTAATGGTGGTGAAACCGTTGCTAACTGGGATCCACATACTATGCCGGTTATCAGTGAAGTTGCGGGTATTATTCGTTTCTCTGATATGGCAGATGGACAATCTATTATACGTCAGACAGATGAACTAACGGGTTTATCATCAATTGTTGTGCTCGATACAGCTGAGCGTACTGCGGGTAGTAAAGATTTGCGTCCTGCATTGCGTGTTGCTGATGCGAAAGGCAATGATGTATTAATTCCGGGTACTGATATGCCAGCGCAATATTTCTTGCCTGGTAAAGCGATTGTTCAATTGGATGATGGTGCAACAATTAATATTGGTGATACCTTAGCTCGTATTCCACAAGAATCGGGCGGTACTAAGGATATTACTGGTGGTTTACCACGGGTTGCTGATCTATTCGAAGCACGTCGACCAAAAGAGCCAGCTATTTTGGCTGAAATTAGCGGTATTATTTCTTTTGGTAAGGAAACTAAAGGTAAGCGTCGCCTAGTTATCACACCGATAGATGGTGATGATGCATACGAAGCAATGATCCCTAAATGGCGTCAGCTTAATGTCTTTGAAGGTGAGCGAGTTGAGCGTGGTGATGTGATTTCTGATGGCCCGGAATCACCGCATGATATTTTACGTTTGCGTGGAGCGCATGCTGTTGCTCGTTATATCACCAATGAAGTCCAGGAAGTTTATCGTCTACAAGGCGTTAAAATTAACGATAAGCATATTGAAGTTATCGTTCGTCAGATGTTACGTAAAGTAACAATTGTTGATGCTGGTAGCTCTGAATTCTTGGAAGGTGAACAAGTAGAGTATGCACGCGTTAAAGTAGCGAATCGTAAATTAGAGCAAGATGGAAAAGTGCCTGCTACCTTCAGTCGTGATCTGCTAGGTATTACCAAGGCGTCTCTGGCGACAGAGTCCTTTATCTCAGCAGCGTCATTCCAGGAAACAACACGTGTGCTTACCGAAGCTGCGGTGGCTGGAAAACGTGATGAACTTCGTGGTTTGAAGGAGAACGTCATTGTTGGCCGTCTAATTCCTGCCGGTACAGGCTATGCATATCATCAAGATCGGATGCGTCGTCGTCATATGGTTAATGAACCTGTTGAATCATCACAAGTTAGCGCTGATGAGGCAACGGCTAATTTGGCAGAATTGCTAAATGCGGGTTTTGGTAACCGAGACCATGAGTAATGCAGCTTGATCTGTAAAAAATGCCCTCATAACGAGGGCATTTTTATAGCTATATTATGGAGAAAATTAAATAATGACACGCTGTCGTTTTATTACTTTATATATATTGAGTATTTTTATTTCTTTTTTTCTCAGTTTTCCACTTTATGCGGAAAACAGCATGGTTCCATTGTTAGAAAAACGTCTTGATGTTGATCTCAACAAACCAATGAAAATTAGCCAGGATAGTGTGATTTATGCGGTAGTGGGAGGAAAAATACGGCCAGCTGGTTGTTTATTGAAAAATTCGGTTTTACTTATGCAACCGGCGAAAAATAATTTTTACCGTTTTCATTTTGGTAATAGTGTTGGCTATATTACTCAGCAACAAGCTTTTGAGGCAAAAAAAATCAGTTTCCGGCTGATACTTTAAAACAATTAGATCTGCCAGTTTATGACTACACGAGTTTCGCACAGGCATATAAAGTTCTAGAAATGGCTTAAAAGCAATGGTTAATCTGCAAGTTACTAAAACACATAAATTTTATTAAATTACAATAATTTGTATTTAATTTATAAGGTTTTGTCTATTTATATATCATGCTGAATTAAACTTAAAAATAGCGCGTTTTTTTATTGGTGCGAAACTCGTGGACTATTTAGTGACCACTGAAAAAACGCCTATCTATGAAAATGCAGATGAGAAAAGCACGGTTATTGGTTTTCTGTCCGCCAATTTACGTTATCCAGTACTAAGTCGAATAGCGAAGAAAGTTGAGTTTGACTCATCATCCATGAGCTCTTGGTTTATTATTGATCTTGGTGGTAGACTGGCTTTTATTGATGGTCAAGATGTTTCATTAGATAAAGGGATCCCAATTCTCACCTATCATCATTTACTTCCTGATAATGAAAATAAATTATTTCGCCATACTTCAACAACTACTTCGGTAACAGCTTTTAAAGCTCAAATGGATTACTTAAAACAAGCGGTTTATCAGACAATTACCTTGGACGAAGTTGATTGTTATTTAAAGAAAAAAATTAATTTACCGGGTAAGGTAGTCAGTATAACTTTTGATGATGGCTTAAAATCGGTTTATCGCTATGCTTATCCGATCTTGAAAGCGCATGCGCAGCTGGCAACGCTTTTTGTTATCTCCTCGCGGATTAAATTTCATGATCAAAAATGGGATCCGAATGGTTTACAATTTATGAGTAGACATGAGTTGAAAAACAGTCGCGATGTCTTTGATATTCAATCTCACTCCCATTTTCTGCATAGATTAGATAATAAAAATCAACCGATTATTTTTAGCCGATCTTATCGTACAGTAAAACTTGATTTTCCCCATTCTCGTCGTGTATTAGCGCCATTTAATCCCTTTCAACGTTACTTGGCATATCCTTTTGGTGCCTATAATGGACAGGTCATGGATGCGGCAAAAGCTGCTGGAATGATGTTGGCACTGACGACTATTCAAGGTAAAGTGAAACTGGGTGATAATCCGTATGCATTGAAACGATTATATCACGAGTTTCGCACCAATAAAAAAACGCTCTATTTTTAAGTTTAATTCAGCATAATATATAAATAGACAAAACCTTATAAATTAAAAATAACTTATTGTAATTTAAGTAAATTTATACGTCTTAGCAAGTTACAGATTAATTATTGTTCTGAAGCCATTTCTAGAATTTTATATGCCCGTGCGAAACTCGTGTATATGCCTTGCGGAATGATCCAATGGAAAAATTTGTCCAAATGGTGGGCAATAGCGAGCAACAAATTATTAATAAAGACATTATTGTTGATCAATAAAGACTCATTATGTAGGTACCACTATAGGTAAGATCATAGCTAGGCAAATTTTTATTCTATTTAGTTGCTAGAAAAAAAGGAATTAAAAATTAACCATGTGATTGAGTAGACCCGCTATCACCACCGATTAAGGTGGTGTTTTATTAACGGCCTAAATGGTGATCCCAATCTTTCCCGACGGGTTGGAGTCCAGCATTAATAATAACCTTAGCCATGGTTTCAGCGCTGCGATTATCATAGACAGTAAATTGCTCCAGTGCTTGATGATTATCAGCATAACCACCGGGTTGAGTTTTTGAACCAGAGCTAAGGGTATTGATAACCACTGGAATAATATTATCACGGAAAAAAGGAGATTCACGGGTTGATAATGAAAGCTCAACTTCGGCTGCCAATAAACGGAAAGCGCAAATTAATTCTGCTTCGTGGATGGTTGATGCTGGCTGAATACCCCCTATACAAGCGCGTATTCGGGGGAAATAAATAGAGTAACGGCTTTTCCAATATTTTTTTGCAGATAAGATAGATGATTTGCGACGAGATAATAGTCAACTCGCCAATTATCGGATAATCCGATTAGTGCACCTAAGCCGATTTTATCAATACCGGCCTGGCCAAGGCGATCCGGTGTTTCTAGACGCCAAAAAAAATCTTGTTTTTTCCCCCGTAAATGGTGCTGCTGATAAGTTGGTTGATGATAAGTTTCCTGGTAAACCAGTACACCATCTAAGCCAATTTCTTTCAGTTCCCTATATTCTGTAATTGTTAATGGCTGAACCTCCATCAATAGCGTACTGAAATATTTTTTAATTAATGGAATATATTGGCGAAAATAATTCATCCCCACTTTGCTTGGATGTTCACCGGTTACCAGCAAGAGATTATTATATCCAATGGAACGTAGCGCTTCGCATTCTGCAATAATTTCTGTTTCGTGAAGTGTTTTTCGTTTGATTGGGTTGTGCATGGAAAAACCACAATAAGTACAATTATTAGCACACAGGTTAGACAGGTAGAGCGGTACATAAAGACCAACAGTATTGCCAAAGCGCTGGCGGGTTAATTTTTGCGCTTTTTGAGCGATAACTTCCAGATAGGGATAAGCAGCGGGTGAAATGAGAGCCATAAAATCATTCAGGGACGGTCTGTCTGAGCAAATCGCTTTTTCAACCTCTTGAGCCGATTTGCTATTAATTTGTATCGCTAGTTGCTGCCAATCAAGTTGCTGATAAATTTCAGTAAAAGCCGTCATTATTGAAATGCCTCGAGGAATTGAGTTAAAGGGCTAGTGGATGCCGCTTGATGCTGCTGCGCTGCGAGTCCAGCCGCTTGTACTATCTCACCTGCTTCAGTGGCAATGCGAAAAGCGTGAGCCATTGCAACAGGATCATTAGCAACGGCAATGGCGGTATTTACCAGTACAGCATCGGCTCCCATCTCCAAAGCGGCTAATGCATGACTGGGTGCTCCGAGCCCTGCATCGACAACAACTGGGATCGAGGCTTGTTCAATAATAATTTGTAGAAAATCGTAGGTAATTAATCCTTTATTGGTACCGATAGGTGCGCCAAGCGGCATCACAGCAGCGCAACCTACCTCCTCTAAACGCCGACACAAGACAGGATCGGCACTACAATAAGGTAAAACAATAAAACCTTCTTTTACCAATAGTTCAGCCGCTTTTAACGTCTCAATCGGATCGGGTAATAAGTATTTTGTATCGGGGTGGATCTCAAGTTTTATCCAGTTTGTGGCTAAGGCTTCACGCGTTAGACGAGCGGCAAATAGAGCTTCTTGGGCATTTTTAGCACCAGAAGTATTAGGTAATAATTTGACGCCGATTTTTTGTAATGGCGCTAAAATATCATCATTTTTATTTATTAAATCAAGCCTCTTCATCGCCATGGTGACTAACTGACTGCCAGAAGCTTGTATAGCTTGGGTCATCAATGATGAATTAGCGAATTTTCCGCTACCAATAAATAAACGTGATTGAAAAACAGTATCAGCAATTTTTAACATAAATTAGCCTCCGGCAATGGCCTGGAATAGCAGGATCTTATCTTGGTGGTTAATATAGTGATGGTTCCAATCTTCACGGGGAATAATGATCTGATTAATTGCTATTGCAATACCTGATGCGTTAAGTTTCAGATGATCAAATAATTGGCTGATTGTGATCGCACTATTAAGTTCGATCAGTCGATCATTTAGCATAATGGGCATATTTATCTCCTGGTTCGACAAACTAAACAGCTTTTTGCTTTGCTAAGTTGCAATGTATGCCAATTGTGTTGTTTACCATCGAATCATTTCAGTTTTCCATTGAGAGAAGAAGGTAAATTGATTAATAATTTAATCGCCTCTAAGGCTTGCAGAGTACCGATAACGCCAACAATCGGTCCGACAACTCCTGCTGTGCGGCAGTTTTGATAGGGTTCATTGGTATCAGGATAAAGGCAAGCATAGCAGCCTTGGTTATAGGGAGGTTCAAGCACTAACAGTTGACCATTGAACCCTACTGCACTACCACTAATGAGGGTTTTTTTTTCTGCCACACAAGCTGCATTAATTGCCTGACGGGTTGACATATTATCAGTACAATCCAATACCAGATCCGTATTACGGACAAGTGGACGGAGAGAATGATAATGTTGTTTGGTGTTAAATGTTTTCACCTTGATTTGTGGATTGAGCTGACTAAGCTGTTTTACTGCTAATGTGACTTTAAGCTGAGAAACATCCTGCGTATGGTAAAGAATTTGTCGTGGCAGGTTGGAAATATGTAGCTTATCGTTATCGGCCAACCAGAGTTCGCCGACACCGGCCGCCGCTAAATAAAGTGCCGCCGGTGAACCCAGTCCCCCCAATCCCACAATAAGCACTTTGCTCATTGTTAATTTTTGTTGTCCTTTATTACCGATTTCTTCAAGTAATAGCTGACGGCTATAGCGCATAAAAATAGCATCATCAAGCATCGATCATTTCCTTACCTTCGATGAGATAGAGTAACTGAGCAACAACTTTGCGCCAGTTAGTCGATTTGGTGATCGCACTAACCATAGCAATACTCCCGACTCCAGTTGCAAGCACTGCGGGAACACACGCTAAAGAGATACCGCCTATTGCAATAGTGGCATGATCTGGTGTGTCATTAACCTGCTGTTTTAGGGTTACTAAACCTTGCGGTGAAGAGGACATTAATTTTGTAGTAGTAGGAAAAATATGTCCTAATGCAATATAAGAGGGTTTTAACTGCTTTGCTCTGATGAGTTCTTGTTGATTATGGGTCGAAATTCCTAGGCGCAATCCTGCTTTTTGTAGGCGATTCAGATCAGCGAAATTAATATCCTCTTGCCCTAAATGGACGCCATAGGCGCCATGTTTTATGGCTAATTGCCAATAGTCATTAATAAATAGGCGAGCTTGATATTGCTGGCCTAGCATAATTGCCTGATTAATATCTTGTTCGAGGTTACTGGCTGATCGATCTTTGATCCTTAATTGAATAGTGGTAACACCGACGCTAAGCAAGCGCCTTATCCACTCGACGGAATCAACCACTGGATACAAGCCAAGTTTATGCTCCGTAGTTGCAAATGCGTGATCAGGCCATTTTGTCATCGGAAATCGTCTCCATATCGTGGTATAGCTCACTACCGTGGGCGCGAAATGTTACCGACATCTGTGCCATTTGAGCTGCATGCTCACGGACTTCTTGTGAAATTTTCATGGAGCAAAATTTAGGCCCACACATTGAGCAAAAATGGGCGACTTTACCAGCGGCTTGCGGTAGTGTTTCATCATGTTAGGCACGTGCGGTTGTAGGATCGAGAGCCAGATTAAATTGGTCTTCCCAACGAAACTCAAATCTGGCTTTGGATAAGGCGTTATCACGAATTTGAGCCCCAGGGTGGCCTTTAGCCAGATCAGCGGCATGGGCAGCAATTTTATAGGTAATAAGTCCTTGTTTTACATCTTCTTTATTAGGTAAACCCAAGTGCTCTTTTGGGGTAACATAACAGAGCATGGCACAGCCAAACCAACCAATTAAAGCCGCACCGATACCAGAGGTAAAGTGATCATAACCTGGTGCGATGTCGGTGGTTAAAGGCCCTAAGGTATAGAATGGCGCTTCATGGCAATGAGTTAATTCTTCCGTCATATTGCGGCGGATCATTTGCATTGGGATATGACCAGGGCCTTCTATCATAACTTGAACATCATATTGCCAGGCTATCTTGGTTAATTCGCCTAATGTATATAGTTCAGCAAATTGCGCTTTATCATTAGCGTCTTGTAAGGAGCCAGGTCGTAATCCATCGCCAAGGGACAAAGAGACATCATAAGCAGCACAGATTGCACAGATTTCGTCGAAATGGGTATACAAAAAATTTTCTTGATGATGTGACAAGCACCATTTGGCCATAATAGAGCCACCGCGAGAAACAATACCCGTCAATCGATTAGCAGTCATTGGTATATAGCGTAGTAAGACACCGGCGTGGATGGTAAAGTAGTCTACGCCTTGTTCGGCTTGTTCAAGTAAGGTGTCGCGAAATATTTCCCAGCTCAAATTTTCTGCCACGCCATTGACTTTTTCTAGTGCTTGATAAATTGGCACTGTACCAATAGGAACTGGGCTATTACGTAAGATCCATTCTCTCGTTTCATGGATATAGCGGCCTGTCGATAAATCCATCACGGTGTCAGCTCCCCAGTGAGTCGCCCAGATTAGTTTTTCAATTTCTTCTTCAATCGATGAAGTTACTGAGGAATTACCGATATTAGCATTGACTTTCACCAAAAAATTTCGACCAATGATCATCGGCTCGGATTCAGGATGGTTAATATTGGCTGGAATAATGGCACGTCCAGCGGCAACTTCTTGTCGAACAAATTCAGGGGTAATATTGTTTGGCCGGTTAGCATTAAAGCTTTGGCCTGGGTGCTGTTGAGTTAATATCTTACTATTGATACGCTCGCGTCCCATATTTTCGCGGATCGCAATAAATTCCATTTCAGGTGTGATTATCCCTTGACGGGCATAGTGCAACTGCGTGACTGTTTTCTGGTTTTGGCTTTTAATGGTTGTGGTCGGTGATTGAAGCGAAGATGATTCAATCCTGCATCAGCCAATCGTTGTTGGGTAAAATAAGAGCTTGGTTTTTTAACTAACTCAGTATCATTGCGATCGAGGATCCAGTATTGGCGGCATTTTTTTAAACCCTCCTTAATATCTACAGTTACATCAGCATCGCCATAGGCGCCAGAAGTATCATAGACAGGTATTGCCTCATTCTCTACAAACAAGGGTTTATCTTTTGTACCGCCAACCAAGGTCGGTGAAAGCTGAATTTCAAGCATAGGAACTTGGGTATTATAGTGATAACCTCACGAGTTTCGCACAGGCCTATAAAATTCTAGAAATGGCTTAAAAGTAATGATTAATCTGCAAGTTGCTGAAATGCATAAATTTACTTAATTTACAATAAGTTATATTTAATTTATAAGGTTTTATCTATTTACATATTATGCTGAATTAAACTTAAAAATAGAGCGTTTTTTTATTGGTGCGAAACTCGTGAACCTGTTAAATAGATCCGTTTTGAATTGGGAAAGTTGATATTTTGTAGCTTATCAAGAAAACGTTGTGCCGCTTCACGTTGTGCTTTTCGTGGCGAAGTGGTATTGGTTTTAACGGTAATATCGCTGGTTGCAATAATATTTTTCGACATAACAAATTCCTAAAATCATTACAAATGGTTCACGTAAGAGAGAAATTGCTTGTCTGGAGCTCGGTGAGAGTAATAGTATAATAATTGCGCTGTTTACTTTTGATAAGTTAAAATCGCGGGTTGATTACTCTTGTTCCCTTCGCAGGTATTAGCCTGATCAGGTTCCGCGGATCCCGAATTAACGGTCTCAGCCTGTAGGTATTATTAAACCGACTAGGCACTCCGACAAGATGATGTCAGTATATAAGAGAGATAATGAAAACTGCAATGGATAACTTCTTCATCAAACAATTGTTAATCAAAATAGACACTTGATATTGATGAATAAGGCATATTTTCAAAATTGACTAATCAATAAAATATAGAAGAATTGAGCTATATGATTAGAAAAAAGTTAACAGGAACAGAAACAGGCTGGTGGGTGGTTAGTTCTGGTGGTCGAATTTGGTTGCCAAATGGTGATTTACCGAAAGGTTCCGCCCAATTTTGGTCGCTAACAGGAAAAGAGGCACTCCCTATTGGTGAATGGCAAGCGGAAACGATTTGGTTAATTATAGCAAAATCACCAACGGATATGTGTTCGCCGCGATGGATTGCCAGTCAAGATGAGGGGCTATTTAAACTAGTTGGACGCGGTATTCAACTGGCAGAGTTTTATCGTTCGCACCATTATTGCGGCAACAAAATGACAGCCAGCTTAACCGAATGGGCATGTTTGTTTAGTCATTGTCATGAGCGCTATTATCCGCAAATTGCGCCCTGTATTATTGTTGCTATTCGGCGTGCTGATCATATCTTATTGGCTCAACATCGGCGTCATAAAAAAAAGCCAATATTTACTGTATTAGCAGGATTTGTTGAACTAGGTGAGACTATTGAAGAAGCGGTGAAAAGAGAAGTAAAAGAAGAGAGTAATATTATCATTAGTAACATTCGCTATATTGCTTCACAGCCATGGCCTTTTCCTCATTCATTAATGATCGGTTTTCTGGCTGATTATGCCAGTGGTGAAATCCAGGCTAATCCTGATGAGTTAATTAGTGCGGACTGGTATCATCTGATAAATTACCGCTTATACCGCCTCCTGATACCATAGCTCGCCGTTTAATTGAAGATACACTGGCTTTATGTCGGCAAGAAAATGATAACTTATACAAATAATATTAATCACGCTATATCTAAGTTGTTGCTGATTTAAGCAACAAGAAAAAGGCAAATACACGATGATAATTGGCAATTTCTAATTGCCATTTAATGGAGCTAATGATGTCTGCATTAACAAACGATCGCTACTTACGTGCGCTATTACGGCAGCCAGTTGATAAAACCCCAGTATGGATGATGCGCCAGGCCGGTCGTTATTTACCGGAGTATCGAAAAATTCGTCAGCAAGCCGGTGATTTTCTTTCATTGTGCAAAAATACCGAGTTAGCCTGTGAAGTGACATTACAACCACTACATCGTTTTCCATTAGATGCGGCGATCCTGTTTTCAGATATTCTTACTATTCCTGATGCGATGGGCTTAGGTCTTTATTTTTCAGCTGGAGAAGGGCCTATGTTTCAGCGTCCAATTGATTGTTTGGCTGATATAGAGAAACTGCCAATTCCTGATCCTGAGCAAGAATTAGTTTACGTAATGAATGCTGTACGCGCTATCCGCAAGGCGTTACAAGGAAAAGTGCCATTAATCGGTTTTTCTGGTAGCCCGTGGACATTGGCAACTTATATGGTCGAAGGGCGAAGTAGTAAGGCTTTTACCCATATTAAGAAGATGATGTATACGGAGCCAAAAGCGTTACATTTATTATTGGATAAGTTGGCCCAGAGTGTCATTCTTTATCTAAATGCTCAGATTCGGGCTGGTGCTCAATCGGTGATGATTTTTGATACTTGGGGTGGTGTATTAACCGGGCCTGATTACCATCAATTTTCTTTACATTACATGCATCAGATCATTGATGGTCTACAGCGAGAACATGAAGGGCGTAAAGTCCCGGTGACCTTATTTACTAAAGGCGGTGGCCAATGGTTAGAGGCAATGGCTGCGACCGGTTGTGACGCGTTAGGGATCGACTGGATGACAGATATTGAAGAGGCTCGTTCTCGTGTAGGAAATAAGGTTGCCTTACAGGGAAACATGGATCCTTCTATATTATATGCATCAAAAGAACGTATCGAGTTTGAGGTTAAAACAATTTTAAAGCAATTCGGTCAGGGCAGTGGCCATGTTTTTAATTTAGGTCATGGCATTCACCAGGATATTCCACCTGAGCATGTTAAAAATTTTATTAATTCAGTACACAAATTATCAGAGCAATATCATCAATAAGTAAGGTTTATCCAAACAAAGAAAATGCCGATAAATAATAATTGTTATATTTTTTATTTATTATTAAATCTAAATTAAATATTTACAATTATTTAAATATATTTTTTTAAATTTTGTGTTATAAAACAAATAATAAAATATATTTATATAAAAATTTTTTAAGTAAAAATAAATATGATTGATACCAAATTATTACGTCAGGAACAGACCACAAAAGCTAAACAAATTATTCTTACGGATAATTTTGCTACCCCTAATCTTATTGCTGGTGCTGATGTTGGATTTGAAGAAAAAGGTACTATAACCCGAGCCGTAATGGTTGTTATGCACTGGCCTTCACTTGCTATTGTTGAATATCATATTGCCCGTATACCGACTGAATTTCCTTATATTCCAGGTTTACTCTCTTTTCGAGAGTATCCTGCACTACTGGCGGTTTGGGAAAAACTGCAACATAAACCCGATCTTATTATGGTTGATGGCCAAGGAATTGCGCATCCTCGTCGTTTTGGAGTAGCTAGTCATTTGGGTCTTTTATTAGATATTCCAACGATAGGTATAGCAAAAAGTCGTCTATGTGGTCACCATGAAGCTTTAGATGAAATAGTGGAAAGCTGCCAACCATTGAATGATAATAATGAGCAAATTGGTTGGGTGTTTCGTAGTAAAAAAAGATGTAAACCACTTTATATCTCACCTGGCCATAAAATCAGTTTAGATGCTTCACTATTATGGGTTAAGCATTGTATTAAAGGTTATCGTTTACCTGAACCTACTCGTTGGGCTGATGGAATCGCTTCTAATAGAGCGTTTTTTAATCGAATGAAACAGAATTTGGCATAATTAAAGTTAAAATATGTGGAACCTATTGATTTTTAGGTAAACTTCGGCGTAAAAGGTAAGTGAGTAGAAATTTAATGTTAAGAAACCCAATTCATTTGCGGTTGGCAAAATTAGACAGTTGGCGGCATATTACTTTCATGGCCTGTTTATGTGAGCGTATGTATCCTAATTATCAATTGTTTTGTAAACAAACGAGCTTTTTAAATCCAATACGTTATCGTATTATTTTAGATTTAATCTGGGAATCACTGATTATTAAAGATAGTAAAATTGATTTTGATAATCAGTTGGAAAAGTTAGAGGAAGTTATTCCCGTCGCAAATGATTTTGATATATACGGAGTTCATCCTGCTATTGATGCATGTATTGCGTTAAGTGAAATAATTCATTCTTACTTAAGTGGGGAAACATTAGAAAGTGCTATTGAAGTAAGTAAAATTTCGATTCGAACTATCGCAATGTTTGAGATGACTCAGACAGGTAAAGAGATGTCTGATGAAGAACTGAAAGAATTGCTTACCATTGAAGAAGAATGGGATATTCAATGGGAGATTTACCGTTTACTTGCCGCTTGTGAAGAGCGGTATGTAGCGCTGATTAAAGGATTAAAATCCGACCTCCGTGAAGTAGGGATCAGCAATATTGGCATTAAGGTTACCTAATTTCCGTTCATAGTGTTTAAAAACGTGATTTGGTACCATAAATGCTGACTTTTAACGCTTCACATTCGCCTATACTATGCTCTACAGTGAAGGTGGAGAGGAGTACTTTCGGGACGTATATTAAGAATTAATAGGTTCTACATATCCAACGTACTCGATGCTATGCAAATGATAAACACACTGTGTAAGGATAACTTATGAATAAGACTGTAAATAAGAACATGAATAAGGGTCATGTAATTGAATGTGTCGCGCAAAAGGCAAACTTGACTAAGACTCAAGCTAAAAGTGCGTTAGAAGCAGTCATTGAATGTATTACAGATGCATTGAAAGAAGGTGAGCAAGTTCAATTCGTTGGTTTTGGTACTTTTAAGATTAATTATCGTGCAGCTCGTACTGGTCGTAATCCTAAAACAGGTGCAGAACTCAAAATTGAAGCCGCTAATGTACCAGTATTTGTTGCTGGAAAATCACTGAAAGAAGCAGTTAAGTAACTCAGTTGCGAAAGAGAATATTCAGAGGGGGTATTAAACCCCTTTTATTGATTGGGCACATCCTCATTTTACTTGGCGCTTGCACCAGTAAACCTAAAATGCCCGAATTTAGCGCAAGTGGATTTATTTCTGACGCCGGCGTCGTTAGGCTATGGCGCTTAAATGATCAAAAAAGCAACCCTCAAGTAATTGTCGCTGTATATAGTCCTTACCAAGACAAAAATACTACCATTACTTTCTTTGAATATCGTCAAAATAAACTTTGGCAAATTCGGTATCAATCTTTTGACTATAAAAATAAACAGCAACAACAGCTAAGATTTGATCAAAATGACCATATTATTTTTATGCAGCGCATAATAAATAATAACAAAATTCCTTTAACTAAGGATGATATTCTTCGCTGGCGATTTGAATCAGAGCGTTTAATTGAATTGAGCAACAGACTTATTGCTGGTAATGTTCATCTTTACCAAGGTCATTGGCGTCAAGGACAAATTATAACTTGTAGTGGTGAAAAACGTGATACATCGTTTACCGCTCAAGCTGAAAATTGGTTGTTGCAAAGATCCAAGAATAGTTCAGATGACTTGGCTATTGCCTGGTTAGAAGAGAAGGCAACGAGTTATTGCTCGTTGCCAATGAGAATTTCTGTCTATGGGCGCCAACAAAAGAGAAATTTTAAATTTTTTATTTTAAACGAGCCAGTGCTCGATAACCGATATCATCCCGATAGAAACAACCCGTCCAGGATATTTTTTCTGCTTTCTGATAAGCTGCTTTTTGGGCATCAAGAATTGTTTTTCCAAGCGCGGTAACACACAGTACACGGCCACCGGCAGTAATGACTTGGTTTTGTTTTAATTCTGTTCCGGCGTGAAAAACTTTACACATTTCTGCTGGGTTGTCATTGATCCCTTCAATAATATCACCTTTACGATAATTGGCCGGATAACCTTCAGCGGCCATGACAACACCTAAGGCACAGCGTTCATCCCAACATGATGTTTTACCCGCTAATTCTCCTTTAGCGCCGGCTAGACAAAGTTCTACCAGATCAGATTGTAAGCGCATCATAATGGGTTGTGTTTCTGGATCACCAAATCGACAATTAAATTCAATAACCTTTGGATTTCCTTGTTTATCTATCATTAATCCGGCATATAAAAATCCTTGATATCGCCGATCTTCGAGCGCCATACCTTTTACCGTAGGATAAATAATTTGATCCATTACACGCTGATGAATAATGTCTGTGACAACCGGAGCAGGAGAATATGCCCCCATTCCACCTGTATTTGGCCCGCTATCATTATTACCAACACGCTTATGATCTTGGCTTGTTGCCATAGGAATGACATTTTCACCATCAACCATTACGATAAAACTGGCTTCTTCGCCGTCAAGAAACTCCTCAATAACGATACGGTGACCAGCTTGGCCAAATGTATTACCGGCAAGCATATCATGAACAGCATTTTTGGCTTCTTCTAAAGTCATAGCAACAACCACGCCTTTACCTGCGGCTAGCCCATCAGCTTTAATAACAATCGGGGCGCCCATTTTGTTTAGGTAGGCGAGTGCGGGTTCAACTTCGGTAAAATTCTGGTAAGTGGCGGTCGGAATATGATGACGTGTAAGAAAATCTTTCGTAAAAGCTTTAGAGCCTTCTAATTGTGCTGCTTTTTGACTGGGACCAAAGATCGTTAAACCAGCATGTTGAAAAGCATCAACAACGCCTAGAATTAAGGGGGTTTCTGGTCCAACGATCGTTAAACCAATATTATTATTTTTGGCAAAATCGACTAATCCAGTAATATCTGTTATTGAAACATTAATATTGGTTAGATTTTTTTCTAGTGCAGTTCCGGCATTACCGGGTGCAACATAAACCTTGTCAGCGAGAGGTGATTGTGCTGCTTTCCATGCTAAAGCATGCTCACGACCACCATTGCCGATAATTAAAATATTCATGTTATTGCTCCCTAAATTAATGGCGGAAATGGCGCATATCAGTAAAAATCATCGCGATATCATGTTCATTAGCTGCGGCTATGATCTCATCGTCACGAATTGAACCGCCTGGTTGGATAACACAGGTTATGCCTGCGGTAGCGGCAGCATCAATACTATCTCGGAATGGAAAGAAAGCATCAGATGCCATTGCACATCCGACAAGATCTAAATTTTCGTCCTGCGCTTTTAATGCCGCGATTTTTGCTGAATAAACTCGGCTCATTTGTCCCGCACCAATACCGACTGTCATATTATTTTTGGCATAAACAATGGCATTGGATTTTACAAATTTTGCCACATGCCAACAAAATAGGGCATTATCTATTTCTTGTTCGCTTGGCTGACGTTTGGAAACGACACGCAGATCAGCTTTGGTCACTAAACCTAAATCGCGATCTTGCACCAATAAGCCATCATTTACCCGTTTGAAATCTAAACCTGCAATAGGTGAATGCCATTGGCCACAGGCCAGAACACGCACATTCTGCTTGCTTGCAAGTATTGCGAGGGCAGCTTCAGTAACCGCAGGTGCAATAATGACTTCAACAAATTGACGCTCAATAATTGTTTTAGCCGTATTTGCATCTAATTCACGATTAAATGCAATAATACCACCAAATGCAGAGGTTGGATCAGTTTTGAAAGCGTGATCGTAAGCCGCACAGATATCAGTACTGACCGCAACACCACAAGGATTAGCGTGTTTGACAATGACACAAGCCGGTTTGGAAAAACTTTTTACGCACTCCAAGGCTGCGTCAGTATCAGCAATATTATTATAAGAAAGCGATTTGCCTTGTAGCTGTCTTGCTGTAGCAACAGAGGCTTCTACTCTATTTTCCTCTATATAAAAAGCCGCAGCTTGATGACTATTTTCGCCGTAACGCATATCCTGCTGTTTAATAAAATTCAGGTTCAATGTACGAGGAAATTTACCTGAAGCCTGGTTCATCTCACCATAATAAGAAGGTACTAACTTACCAAAATAATTAGCAATCATGCCATCATAAGCGGCAGTATGTTCAAAAGCCTTAACTGCCAAGTTAAAGCGGAACATCTTAGTTAGAGAGTTTTGCTGATTATCCATCTCTTCGATGATTTTGTGATAATCCTGACTATTAACCACGACCGCCACATCTTTATAATTTTTGGCAGCAGAACGGATCATGGCTGGCCCACCAATATCAATATTCTCAATGGCATTTTCTAGCGTACAATCTGGCTTGGCAACAGTTTCTGCAAAAGGGTAAAGATTAACAACAACCATATCAATTGGCGTAATTTGATGTTGTCTCATTATTTCGTCATCTTGCCCGCGCCGGCCGAGAATACCGCCATGTACTTTCGGATGAAGCGTTTTGAGACGGCCGGCCATCATTTCTGGCCATCCGGTATAATCGGAAACTTCTATAACAGTTAACCCGGCCGCTAGCAATAATTTAGCTGTACCGCCGGTAGAGATAAGTTCAATTTTACGTTGAGATAAAGCTTTAGCAAATTCAACAATACCTTCTTTGTCAGAAACACTCAGTAGAGCACGCTGAATAGGGCGGAGTTGTGGCATGAAATAGATCCCTTGGAATAATAAAATGTTTTAAAACATTAATTAAATTTTATGGCTATTTGCTATTACAAATGATATTCGAAAATAACTAGTTTCAATCAAATATTTTTTGTCGCAAACGCAATTATAACGCAAACGTTTGCGTATTTCGCTATAATTTTTGTCATTTTATTTTTGTGAATAACTCTGTTAATAATTCGGTATAATATAATGCTTTGCTGTTTAATTAATCAATTAAACAAAATTATGCAAAATTAAGCTTGCCAGCTGCGTAAAACTGCCTATAATGCGCCCCCACTGAGTCAGTATAGAACGAATCAATCGAATTGAATTTTCTTGACGCAGGGCAAAGAAAAGTAGAAATAACTACTTGACTTTACAGGTGAAAAGCGTAATATACGCCACCTCGCGGCTCAAGGTCGGACGCTCTTTAACAATTAATCAGACAATCTGTGTGGGCACTCGCAAGACATCATCAAAAAATATTTGATTTTAAAGTCTTGAAGAGTGACAAACAGTTAATTCATATATGAACTAATATGCAGTAACGTTATTTTGGACGGCAGCGGCGAAGGTGGTCAAACATCGGCAAAGCGGGTTGAACAAAAGGGCGTTACGGTCAGTAAAACATTCTTTGAGCATCAAGCTTTTAATTGAAGAGTTTGATCATGGCTCAGATTGAACGCTGGCGGCAGGCTTAACACATGCAAGTCGAGCGGCAGCGGAAGGAAGCTTGCTTCCTTGCCGGCGAGCGGCGGACGGGTGAGTAAGGTATGGGGATCTGGCCGAAGGCGGGGGATAACCACTGGAAACGGTGGCTAATACCGCATAATCTCTAAGGAGCAAAGTGGGGGACCGTTCTGGCCTCACACCTTCGGATGAACCCATATGAGATTAGCTAGTAGGTGGGGTAATGGCTCACCTAGGCGACGATCTCTAGCTGGTCTGAGAGGATGATCAGCCACACTGGGACTGAGACACGGCCCAGACTCCTACGGGAGGCAGCAGTGGGGAATATTGCACAATGGGCGCAAGCCTGATGCAGCCATGCCGCGTGTATGAAGAAGGCCTTCGGGTTGTAAAGTACTTTCAGTCGTGAGGAAGGTGTTAAGGTTAATAACCTTAGCAATTGACGTTAGCGACAGAAGAAGCACCGGCTAACTCCGTGCCAGCAGCCGCGGTAATACGGAGGGTGCGAGCGTTAGTCGGAATTACTGGGCGTAAAGGGCACGCAGGCGGCTAATTAAGTTGGATGTGAAATCCCCGGGCTTAACCTGGGAATGGCATTCAAGACTGGTTAGCTAGAGTCTTGTAGAGGGGGGTAGAATTCCATGTGTAGCGGTGAAATGCGTAGAGATGTGGAGGAATACCGGTGGCGAAGGCGGCCCCCTGGACAAAGACTGACGCTCATGTGCGAAAGCGTGGGGAGCAAACAGGATTAGATACCCTGGTAGTCCACGCTGTAAACGATGTCGATTTGGAGGTTGTGGTCATGAACTGTGGCCTCCGGAGCTAACGCGTTAAATCGACCGCCTGGGGAGTACGGCCGCAAGGTTAAAACTCAAATGAATTGACGGGGGCCCGCCCAAGCGGTGGAGCATGTGGTTTAATTCGATGCAACGCGAAGAACCTTACCTACTCTTGACATCCAGCGAATCCTTTAGAGATAGAGGAGTGCCTTCGGGAGCGCTGAGACAGGTGCTGCATGGCTGTCGTCAGCTCGTGTTGTGAAATGTTGGGTTAAGTCCCACAACGAGCGCAACCCTTATCCTTTGTTGCCAGCGAATAGTGTCGGGAACTCAAAGGAGACTGCCGGTGATAAACCGGAGGAAGGTGGGGATGACGTCAAGTCATCATGGCCCTTACGAGTAGGGCTACACACGTGCTACAATGGCGTATACAGAGAGAGGCGAGCCAGCGATGGGAAGCGGAACTCAGAAAGTACGTCGAAGTCCGGATTGGAGTCTGCAACTCGACTCCATGAAGTCGGAATCGCTAGTAATCGCGGATCAGCATGTCGCGGTGAATACGTTCCCGGGCCTTGTACACACCGCCCGTCACACCATGGGAGTGGGTTGCAAAAGAAGTAGGTAGCTTAACCTTTTTGGATGGCGCTTACCACTTTGTGATTCATGACTGGGGTGAAGTCGTAACAAGGTAACCGTAGGGGAACCTGCGGTTGGATCACCTCCTTACCTAGATAGATGGAATGTGAGTGTTCACACAGATTGTCTGATGAAATAACGCGTAAAGCCAATTTAAGATTGACTGAAGAGCTTGAAGTCCCCTTCGTCTAGAGGCCTAGGACATCGCCCTTTCACGGCGGTAACAGGGGTTCGAATCCCCTAGGGGACGCCACTTTAGTGATTTAGAAAGGCGGTGCATCACGCTTTTAGTGTTGTGCACTGTTTGTGCTTTACGCAATAATGATTAAACCAATTTAGTGAGTTGGTTTACCAATTATGCTCTTTAACAATCTGGAACAAGCTGAAAATTGAAACACACATTATTGAAAAAATAATGTGGAGAACTCTCAAACTCCAATTTGAAGTGTTATTCAAATAGGCAGACGAGTGGAATGGCGAGCAGGGTGAAATTTGCGGCGTAGGCGCGCAGTCAGCGCAGCGTACATAAGTACGTGAGCATGACGAGCACCGCACAACAAAAAATTTCGCACGGCGCAGCCATGACGCCTGTGTATTATTTGATAAGAGACACCTTCGGGTTGTGAGGTTAAGCGAATGAAGCGTACACGGTGGATGCCTAGGCAGTCAGAGGCGATGAAGGACGTGCTAATCTGCGAAAAGCGTCGGTAAGCTGATATGAAGCGTACTAGCCGGCGATGTCCGAATGGGGAAACCCAGTGCATTAATGCACTATCGTTTGATGAATTCATAGTCAAACGAGGCGAACCGGGGGAACTGAAACATCTCAGTACCCCGAGGAAAAGAAATCAACCGAGATTCCCCCAGTAGCGGCGAGCGAACGGGGAGCAGCCCAGAGTCAACATCAATATTTACCGCAGGAGAAGGGTCTGGAAAGGCCAGCAATAAAGGGTGATAGCCCCGTATCTGAAACGGTAAGTGTTGTGAACTCGAAGAGTAGGGCGGGACACGTGTTATCCTGTCTGAATATGGGGGGACCATCCTCCAAGGCTAAATACTCCTGACTGACCGATAGTGAACCAGTACCGTGAGGGAAAGGCGAAAAGAACCCCGGCGAGGGGAGTGAAATAGAACCTGAAACCGTGTACGTACAAGCAGTGGGAGCACCTGAAAGGGTGTGACTGCGTACCTTTTGTATAATGGGTCAGCGACTTATATTCTGTAGCAAGGTTAACCGCATAGGGGAGCCGTAGGGAAACCGAGTCTTAACTGGGCGTTAAGTTGCAGGGTATAGACCCGAAACCCGGTGATCTAGCCATGGGCAGGTTGAAGGTTGGGTAACACTAACTGGAGGACCGAACCGACTAATGTTGAAAAATTAGCGGATGACTTGTGGCTGGGGGTGAAAGGCCAATCAAACCGGGAGATAGCTGGTTCTCCCCGAAAGCTATTTAGGTAGCGCCTCGTGGATTCATCTTCGGGGGTAGAGCACTGTTTCGGCTAGGGGGTCATCCCGACTTACCAACCCGATGCAAACTACGAATACCGAAGAATGTTATCACGGGAGACACACGGCGGGTGCTAACGTCCGTCGTGAAGAGGGAAACAACCCAGACCGCCAGCTAAGGTCCCGAAGTCATGGTTAAGTGGGAAACGAAGTGGGAAGGCTTAGACAGCCAGGATGTTGGCTTAGAAGCAGCCATCATTTAAAGAAAGCGTAATAGCTCACTGGTCGAGTCGGCCTGCGCGGAAGATGTAACGGGGCTAAACCATGCACCGAAGCTGCGGCAGCGACATTTAGATGTTGTTGGGTAGGGGAGCGTTCTGTAAGCCGTAGAAGGTGCACTGAGAGGTCTGCTGGAGGTATCAGAAGTGCGAATGCTGACATAAGTAACGATAAAGCGGGTGAAAAACCCGCTCGCCGAAAGACCAAGGTTTCCTGTCCAACGTTAATCGGGGCAGGGTAAGTCGACCCCTAAGGCGAGGCTGAAAAGCGTAGTTGATGGGAAACGGGTTAATATTCCCGTACTAAGGGTTACTGCGAAGGGGGGACGGAGAAGGCTAGGCTATCCGGGCGACGGTTGTCCCGGTTTAAGCGAGTAGGTGGGTAGTGTAGGCAAATCCGCACTGCTACAACACTGAGACGTGATGACGAGCCACCAAGGTGGTGAAGTAGTTGATGCCCAGCTTCCAGGAAAAGCCTCTAAGCGATAGGTAATCATTAATCGTACCCCAAACCGACACAGGTGGTTAGGTAGAGAATACTCAGGCGCTTGAGAGAACTCGGGTGAAGGAACTAGGCAAAATGGTGCCGTAACTTCGGGAGAAGGCACGCTGGCATTAGGTGAAGGGTCTAGCATCCGGAGCTGAAGCCAGTCGAAGATACCAGCTGGCTGCAACTGTTTATTAAAAACACAGCACTGTGCAAACACGAAAGTGGACGTATACGGTGTGACGCCTGCCCGGTGCTGGAAGGTTAATTGATGGGGTAAGCCGTAAGGCGAAGCTCTTGATCGAAGCCCCAGTAAACGGCGGCCGTAACTATAACGGTCCTAAGGTAGCGAAATTCCTTGTCGGGTAAGTTCCGACCTGCACGAATGGCGTAATGATGGCCAGGCTGTCTCCACCCGAGACTCAGTGAAATTGAACTCGCTGTGAAGATGCAGTGTACCCGCGGCAAGACGGAAAGACCCCGTGAACCTTTACTATAGCTTGACACTGAACATTGAGCCTTGATGTGTAGGATAGGTGGGAGGCTTTGAAGTGTAGACGCCAGTCTGCATGGAGCCAACGTTGAAATACCACCCTTTAATGTTTGATGTTCTAACTTGGGCCCGTAATCCGGGCTGAGGACAGTGTCTGGTGGGTAGTTTGACTGGGGCGGTCTCCTCCCAAAGCGTAACGGAGGAGCACAAAGGTTGGCTAATCACGGTCGGACATCGTGAGGTTAGTGCAAAGGCATAAGCCAGCTTGACTGCGAGCGTGACGGCGCGAGCAGGTACGAAAGTAGGTCTTAGTGATCCGGTGGTTCTGAATGGAAGGGCCATCGCTCAACGGATAAAAGGTACTCCGGGGATAACAGGCTGATACCGCCCAAGAGTTCATATCGACGGCGGTGTTTGGCACCTCGATGTCGGCTCATCACATCCTGGGGCTGAAGTAGGTCCCAAGGGTATGGCTGTTCGCCATTTAAAGTGGTACGCGAGCTGGGTTTAGAACGTCGTGAGACAGTTCGGTCCCTATCTGTCGTGGGCGAAGGAAGATTGAGGGGGGCTGCTCCTAGTACGAGAGGACCGGAGTGGACGCACCACTGGTGTACAGGTTATCATGCCAATGGCATCGCCTGGTAGCTAAGTTCGGAAGAGATAACCGCTGAAAGCATCTAAGCGGGAAACTTGCCTCAAGATGAGTCTTCCCTGACAGTAATGTCCTATAAGGGGTGTTCGAGACGAGGACGTAGATAGGCTGGGTGTGTAAGCGTAGCGATACGTTGAGCTAACCAGTACTAATGACCCGAGAGGCTTAACCTGACAACACCGAAGGTGTTTTGAGAGAGAGAATTTTAGCTTGTTTTGAGATTGAATCTGGTCGGATTTTACTGAAGGCCGAGGTGTGTTCGCTACTGAGGTAGGTGAGCAGACTGTAAGGCAGCGAAATAAGACGGGATAAATAGAAAAGAATTTGTCTGGCGGTAATAGCGCGGTGGTCCCACCTGACCCCATGCCGAACTCAGAAGTGAAATGCCGTAGCGCCGATGGTAGTGTGGGGTCTCCCCATGTGAGAGTAGGGAGCTGCCAGACTTTAATTTAATACTAATGGGAAACACCGTTAGTGAAATGAATCGGGTGGTGCGGTAGTTCAGTTGGTTAGAATACCGGCCTGTCACGCCGGGGGTCGCGGGTTCGAGCCCCGTCCGCACCGCCACCTATTAGGGGCGTAGTTCAATTGGTAGAGCACCGGTCTCCAAAACCGGGTGTTGGGAGTTCGAGTCTCTCCGCCCCTGCCATTTACGGCTTTATAGATAATATTATTAAATATTAAAAACCCAGTTTAACAGACTGGGTTTTTTTATAAGCCGCCCAAAGCCATTTTAATTTCTAGTTATTAAAATTGATGTATTTCTGTCCTATCATATTATTTTTGGTAAATATTAGATATAAAAAGACCAGGATCGTTTTTGTACTTTTAGCCATAATAGATATTTTTTGTTAATGATAGGTCATGTAACTAAAAGTTTATATTTTACTTATTCATAATTAGTTATTTTTAATAGGTATTTTTGCTAATTTATCAATAAACGTCTCTTTTCCATTATTTTGTAACCAAATAGCATAAATTGGTTTGCTATAGACAACTTTCGATAGTGTTTTTAATTCATGATATTGATTAAGCCAATGAATTGGTAAAACAGAGGCAGATTTTGTTGGGTATAATAGCTCCCGCGCAAGATTAGCCGACGTTGTAAGTAGTGTCGGCGAATTTTCAACTAAAGATGATTTTTCAGTGGTATTGAAATCAGGACTCCATTCGAGTTTGATGTAATTGAATCTCGACAGAGTTAAATTTTTTTTATTTGTCATTAATTGTAATTTTATTTCACCAATAATGGCGCTTTCAAATTCATCCATTTTTGGGGGTTCGATTGCAATAAGTAAATCAAGTTCGCGTGAATGAAGCTGTTTTACTAAAGATTGTCGCGTGGATATTCTGCATTCAAGATGAAGCTCTTTGTGTTTTTGATAGATAAGTTGTATCCAATTTGTTAAGCATCCTTCCCATAGTGATATTGTTGAGCCTATTGAAAATTCTGTGTGTAATGATTGATGAGAAATTTCTTTTTTAGCTTGTAGCCAGGTATTTATTAACGATTCAGCGTAGGGAATCAAACGTTCGCCTGCGGCAGTTAAACGAATATTATTGCGATGACGGGCAAATAAAATAGTACCTAATTGCGTTTCTAATTGACGTATTCGAAAACTTACCGCTGATTGTGTAAGGTATAATGATTCGGCTGCTCGACCAAAATGTCGGGTTTTACTAACTTCTAAAAAAGTTTTTAATAATTCAGTATCCACAGCAAACTCCAAAATTTTTAATCTTAACGATTTAAATGTTTTGTTTTACAGAATGCAATTGCTAACTAATACTCCGCGCCATAATGAGTGTGACATTAGAGAGGTAGGAGTGTGTTAGATGGCAGAAAGCTTTATCACGACTAATCGTTTTTTTGATAATAAAAATTATCCTCGAGGTTTTTCTCGTCATGGTGATTTCACCATTAAAGAAGCTCAGTTGTTAGAATGTTGCGGTCAAGCTTTCAATGAACTTGATTTAGGTAAGCGTCAACCTCAGACAGAAGAAGAAAAACTTTTTGTTGCTATGTGTCGCGGTGAACGCGAACCTGTGACACCAGAAGAAAAAGTATGGTCTAAGTATATGACTCGTATTAGCCGACCTAAGCGTTTTCATACCTTATCTGGAGGTAAACCACAACTGGATCCCTCAGAAGACTACACCGATACTGATGATTAATATCATCATAGTTCTAAAAAAAGGGGTTTTAATACCCCTTAATTATTCAATTTGTTTTTGTAATTGAATAAGTAGCTTATCCATACTGCGATAGCTAATTGCTTCAATAATATCAATTTTTTCAATTTGTTGTTGCTGTTTTAAATCGGCAATGGTTCGTGAGACTTTCAGTATACGATGCCAAGCTCTGATTGAGAGGCCAAGTTTATTTAATGTTGTTTCTAAAAAAAGGGCGTCATTTGGTTTTAGTTTACAAAAAAGTGCGGCTTCTTTGCTATTTAGTTTTGCATTAATTTTACCTGAACGTTCAATTTGTTGCTTTCTTGCCTGTATTACACGTTGTTTTATATCGAAACTGGTTTCATTTGTAGGTGTAGAGTGGCTTAAAGTACCTAGCGGTAACAGAGGTACCTCTATAGAGAGATCAAAACGATCTAAGAATGGTCCAGATATCTTTGCTAAATAACGGAGGATCTGTTTTGGGCTGGCTCGGTTATATATGCCTTTATAGTGGCCCATAGCGCTGGGATTTAAGGCGGCAATAAGTTGAATATTGGCTGGGAAATTAACTTTAGCTTTTGCACGTGAAATTATTATTTCTCCAGACTCTAGCGGTTCCCTAAGTGAGTCGAGCACTTTTCGTTCAAATTCGGCGAGTTCATCAAGGAATAAAATGCCATTATGGGCTAAGGATATTTCTCCCGGTTTGGGTAAGCTTCCTCCACCAATTAATGCTGCCATAGAAGCACTGTGATGAGGTGCTCTAAATGGCCGTGTAAGCCATTTTTCGTTATCAAATGAGATATCACATAAACTTTTTATTGACGCTACCTCTAGCGCTTCTTGATTAGTGAGATCAGGCAGGATAGTAATAAGGCGGTTGGCAAGCATGGTTTTACCTGTGCCTGGTGGGCCAAGTAGTAAAAGGTTATGTCCTCCTGCGGCGGTTATCTCTAATGCGCGCTTGGCATGTTGTTGGCCAATAATATCATTGATATCTGTTATATTAGAGTGCTTATGGTTGGTGATAGGTGTTTCTTGATTGTGAGATAAAGTATTTTGATCATGTAAGAAATGACAAACAGCTAATAGATGTTCACAAAAATAGACACTTTCTGTTGGTAACAAATTTAATTCATTTGTGTTTTCTAGGGAAGTGATCAATTTACGCTGATTTTTTAATGCTGCTTGTGCCGCTGTTATTACCCCTGTTATTCGACGAATTTGACCAGAAAGTGCTAATTCGCCAAGGAATTCGAATTGATTTAATTTTATTGATGTAATTTGTTCCGATGCCGCTAAGATGGCGAGTGCGATAGCTAGATCATAACGTCCGCCTTCTTTTGGCAAATCGGCAGGCGCTAAATTGATAGTTATTCTTTTAGATGGATACTGAAAACCACTATTAATTAAAGCACTTCTAACACGATCACGCGCTTCTTTGACGTCTGTTTCTGGCAACCCTACTAGGGTGAGTCCAGGTAGCCCATTACTAATATGTGCCTCAACTGTTACCCGTGGGGCATTCATACCGATTGAAGCTCTGGTGTAAATAACCGCTAGTGCCATATTTCCTCCCTAAAATGTCATGTCACTATTTTCTTAGTTAGTAAATTAGGTACAACTAGCTTTTGGTGAATATGGGAAGGTTGTTAGAAAAGTAGCCGAAATTTTTACTTTTGTGGTAATTTTTTAGGACAGCGCTGCCATTTTTGATGATGAAAATTGGCCATTAATTGTCTGTATTACAATTTCTGACATTAATTAATAAGCTGTAGTTTATCATTTTATAATCAAATGGCTTTTTGGTTAAATTTTTTGTATTAACTGCATTTAATGGTTTTTTATTTCAATTATTTTCTATTTTTAATGGAATTATTTTATTATTAGGTTTAATTATTGATTTTAATCGTAATTTTTTATTTTTCGATAAAAAAATAAAATAAGTATTGTCAAATAAGTGTCAACGTGTTAACTCTAAATAACTAAATAAATTATCAAGATCAAAGAACGGATATTATGACGAAGGTGTTTGCACTAATAATTAACCTAATTATTGTGAGCGTGGTGGTGATTATCCCACCGTGCGGGGCAGCACTTGGAAGAAGAAAGGCAGAATAACTAGCCAGATTTCACAAGAACCCCGCACCGAAAGGCGCGGGGTTTTTTTTAGCTTTAAATTTTAGTTGTCGGTGAGAGTTTAGAAAAATAAACCAATAAATTAGGTTTCTGGAGTAGAACAATGAATGGAGCACAATGGTTAGTTCAGGGATTAATTACCCAAGGGGTTGAACAGATTTTTGGTTATCCAGGGGGGGCCATTATGCCTGTTTATGACGCTTTGTATGATAGTGATTTAGAACATCTCTTATGTCGCCATGAGTAAGGTGCTGTTATGGCTGCTATTGGTTATGCAAGAGCAACGAATAAACCAGGAGTCTGTATTGCAACATCAGGGCCAGGAGCAACCAATTTAATCACTGGTTTAGCCGATGCATTATTAGATTCAGTGCCTATCGTTGCCATAACAGGACAGGTTGCTTTGGAGCTTATTGGCACAGATGCCTTTCAGGAAGTTGATATTTTAAGTCTTTCTTTAGCTTGTACAAAACACAGTTTCTTAGTGGATTCTGTTGATATGTTGCCACAGGTTATTACTGAGGCTTTCAGTATTGCAACAACGGGTCGTCCAGGCCCAGTTTTAATTGATATTCCCAAAGATATACAGTTGCAGACAACTCATTCGCTGCCTTATTTGATGCCAGTTGAACAAAAACCATTTTATTCTGCTTATCAATTAGCTACTGCATGTGAAATTATGGAGCAAGCGAAACAACCTATTTTGTATGTGGGTGGCGGTGTTGGTATGTCAGGGGCGGTCGCTGAGTTGAGGGATTTTATTGCTATCTCAGGATTACCTACAGTTTCTACATTACACGAGTTTCGCACAAAACTAATTTGGGTACGCTAATAAAACACGGATTTGCTCAGTAATAGCACTTTTGATTACGTCCCAATTTTGTTGATAAAGGGTTATTTTTTCAGATATACGACGTTTATGTTGTTCAAACCACGCAGAAAGTGGCTGACACAGTTTGAACTGCGTGACTTGTTTATGCCACAGACCGAGCGCACGTTTCAGCGATCATGCAAAACTGATCCACTAACGATCATCTAAAACTGATCCACTTGGTATTATTCGTACATTTTTGTACGGGTAATTTATGTTAACCAAGGAGATATTTGTGGATATTCATGTTCGCGTTGCACAAGGACAAAGCCTTCGAAAAATTGCCCGTGAATTGGGCATTTCCCGTAACACCGTAAAACATCATTTACAACAGCAGGGAATGCCAACTTATGCTAAAAGAAGTAAACAACCGAGTAAACTGGCACCCTTTAAACCTTATTTGCTTCAGCGAATTGAATTGGCTAAACCTGATTGGATCCCTGCAACAGTCTTATTTGATGAGGTAGTTGAAAGAGGTTATCAAGGCGGTATTGCTCAATTACGCCGATTTGTTTGTCAATTTAAACCAAGCATCGTTCCCGAAGCTGTCGTCCGTTTTGAAACACAGCCAGGTCAACAAATGCAAATCGACTTCACCACCATCCGGCGAGGAAAACAACCCCTAAAAGCGTTTGTTGCAACGCTCGGCTACTCGCGTGCGAGTTATGTAAAATTCTTTGATAATGAGCGAGCAGAATCCTGGCAACAAGGTTTAAAAGACGCTTTCGACTATTTTGGTGGTGTACCACAGGAAGTATGGTGTGATAACGCAAAAGCTCTCATCATCGAACGGGATGCTTATGCAGAAGGTGAACATAAATTAAATGTCGAAATGCTTCAGATGTCGAAAGATTACGGATTTAAATTGAGTGCTTGTAAGCCCTACAGGGCAAAAACAAAAGGTAAAGTAGAGCGCTTTAACCACTACTTAAAAAACAGCTTTATCGTACCATTAAATACCGACCTTCGTGCTCATAATCTTGAACTGGACATGGAGATAGCCAATGCAAAAGTGGGGCCATGGTTACAACGAGTCGCTCATCAGCGGATTCATGGAACAACGTTAGAGAAGCCAGCAGATAGATTAGCTAAGGAAATTAAGTATCTTCTTCCTTTGCCAACAAGGATTTGCCAATCTATCCCGCAGACTAATGCGCTTAATATCCGTATCGTACCGCCGCTTGAATCTGTCAATTTGCAACACTCAATCAGCGTATATGAAGCATTGCTGGGAGGTGAACATGTTATTGCATGAACAAATTGAACACCTGTGTGAGTCATTGAAATTAAATTCTGTTCCGACTCATTGGTCATCACTTGCCGAACAGTGCATTGCCCAAGACAAAAGCTACGGAGAGTTTTTATTGTCCCTATTAAAATGTGAGCAACAACAACGAGATGAACGAACTCGCCATCTCTTTAGTCGGATGGCAGGATTCCCAACACACAAAGAACTTAGTTCGTTCGATTTTAAGTTTGCAACGGGTGTTCCTAAGCAACAAATACAAGAATTAAGTGCATTAACTTTTATTGAACGTAATGAAAATGTCGTGTTGCTTGGCCCAAGCGGTGTACGCAAAACGCATTTAGCTATTGGATTAGGATTAAAAGCAGTACAGGCCAGGAAGAAAACTCGCTTTACAACAGCGGCTGAACTGATGTTGCAACTCTCAACTGCTAAACGACAAAATAAGCTCAAACAATATCTATCACGTTCGGTAATGGCCCCGAAGTTGTTGATCATAGATGAGATTGGATACCTGCCATTTGGGCGAGAGGAAGCAAACCTATTTTTCAATGTGATTGCCAAGCGTTATGAGCATGGCAGTGTCATATTGACGAGTAACTTATCATTTGGACAATGGCCTGGTGCTTTTGCTGATGACGCAACATTAACCGCCACTATGCTTGATCGTTTACTTCATCATTCGCATGTACTGCAATTGAGCGGTGAAAGCTATCGATTGAAAGATAAGCGGCGATCAGGAGCAATAACCGAGTAAAACAGTGGATCAATTTTGATTGATCGTATTTAGCTAAAAAGTGGATCAGTTTTCGGTGATCGTTGACACACGGTCAGGCGCTGTGAAATCCGTTTCCTTAACAATCACGAGTTTCGCACAGGCCTATAAAATTCTAGAAATGGCTTAAAAGTAATGATTAATCTGCAAGTTACTGAAATGCATAAATTCACTTAATTTACAATAAGTTATATTTAATTTATAAGGTTTTATCTATTTACATATTATGCTGAATTAAACTTAAAAATAGAGCGTTTTTTTATTGGTGCGAAACTCGTGACAATATTTATTATGCCGCCAAACTAGTCGATGAGCACGACCGCAAGGTGTTAATCAGTTACGACATTCACGATGCCAGCAAGGTTATCGTGCGCCGTATGGACGGTACTTACCTCTGTGACGCCCTGTGGGACGGCAATAAACAGCTGGCCTTCCCGGTAACGGCGGAATACCACAACCGGCAGCAACGTATCAAAGGGATGCGTAAGCGGGGTGAGGAGAAAGTGGCGCTTGCTGAGGCAGAAAATACCCTCACGAGTTTCGCACCAATAAAAAAACGCTCTATTTTTAAGTTTAATTCAGCATAATATATAAATAGAAAAAATCTCATAAATTAAAAATAACTTATTGTAATTTAAGTAAATTTATACGTCTTAGCAAGTTACAGATTAATTATTGTTCTGAAGCCATTTCTAGAATTTTATATGCCCGTGCGAAACTCGTGACCCTAACGTTGCCGGGTGAGAAAGTGAATGACCTCGAGTTACCGGTCAATGTTTATCGGCAATTGGGGAATACCGCATTAAAAGCTGAGGTTGAAGAACAGAGCGACCTTGATGCGGAAGCCGCGTTACAACGGGGTTTGGCATTACTGGAAGCCCAGCGGATTGACCCGCTGTTGTAAAAAAGCCATCTGGTCGGCAAACCGATGGCTGATTGAAATACAAAACAACTTTTATCAGGAGGCAAGATGATGACTGAAAACCCAGAGATTATCAAGCAGCTGCAACCGTTAATCGATACAGACCAGGTCACCCAGGCGCAGATTGCCCGCGAAACCGGCCAGTCGAGTGCAGTGATATCCAGCTTTATCAACGGTAGTTATAACGGCAACAATCAGCGGGTCGGGGAACGGTTAACCCGCTGGCTGACGGATTATCAGCAAAAAAAGACCTTGCCCGCGCCGCCGCAGTTTGTGGAGACGGCCACGGTCAAGGAGATATGGGCAGTGTTCCAGTTTGTCCGGCTGGCGCAGTGTATGAATGTGATTGTCGGGGTGCCGGGGGTGGGCAAAACCTTTGCCGCCCGTCAGTACTGCCAGCATGCCAATACCTGGATGGTGACCCTTTCCCCGGCCCACGCCAGTATCACCGAGTGTCTGCTGGAGCTGGCCGAGGCGCTAGGTCTTAGCGACCTGCCCAGAAACAAGGGGACGCTGGCGCGTGCAATTTGGCGGCGGCTGACCGGTACTCACGGGCTGGTGATTGTCGATGAGGCTGACCACCTGGGCATTGACGGGCTGGAGCAGCTGCGCGCCATTCAGGATGCGACCGGGGTCGGCATGGTGCTGATTGGTAACCCGCGCGGCCTGTCGAAATCGGCCCGTTCAACCCAGGGGGCGGATGACTTGGCTCGGCTGTACAGCCGTATCGCCCGCTCCAAGCGCCTGTTAAAGGCCAAAAAAGCGGATGTGGCCGCGATTGCTGCCGCCTGGGGCATTACTGGCGAGAGTGAGCTGACGCTGGTACAGGCCATTGCCCAGAAAGCCGGTGCCTTGCGGGTATTGTCGCACACCCTGCGCCAGGCGTGGCTGATGGCCAGCGGTGATGCACAGGCCCAGCTGGGGGAAAAATACATCAAGGCGGCGTTCAGGGAGGTGTATACCGATACCGACCTGCTGCCGGCCAGGGGGTGAGTATGGGTGGTGTGCTCTTTACCGACAGCGCCGGACGCCAGGTGCTGCTCAATACCCGGCGGGTGGTGTCCGTCTCGCTGGAATCGTCACACAGTCTGCTGGTGTCATTTGGCAATCGGGGCGCTGCGCTCTATGTGTTGCCGGATGCGCAAGAGGTGATGATGCAGTTATGTCATGACATGAACCGTTTACTCAGGAGAGCCAGTGATGAATAACTCTTTACGCCATGAAGTCCTCGCCCTGCGGCGTATGGCCCGCTACGCAAGCTATAACGTTGATGGGACTATCCGGCCCAATATTACCCTGTCACGCGGGGCAACGCCGTACCTCTGGCTGGACCGGTATGAGATGGCGGCGGCGACCTTGCCCCCGGCCCAGCAACAGTATTACCGGTGGCAGGGATTTGATGTAGATAGCTGGGAAGCGCTGCAACTGGGCTGTTATCTCTCTGGCCCAAGCCGGCGTCAGGCGTGGTATGCCGCCTGGCGCACCTTACGGGCATTGTTGTCCGGGCGGTCAGTGCCGTCCGAATCAGGGCCGGCTTTACTGAGCACGCTACTTTTTGAGGCTAGGCTATCAATGAATATGCTGAAAAGGAAAGGTCATCATGATGAACATGTTTGATGCGATGAATAGCGTGCGTTATCAGTTACGCGCGGTCGGCAGCGACATTCTGTCCGCCCGGCGTTATCGGCTGCGCCCGTTTATAAAAATTATCCCGCCGGCGGGTCAGCCGACGGCGTCCGATGCGGTGACGACCATTACCTTGTATTACCAGGGCCAGCGGCGTCAGGTCTATGCCAAACCGTTATCAGGCTGTCTGGTCTATTGGGACGCGCAGGACTAAATGCGCCGCCGTTATCCACTCTTTTAGCGAGGAAACACGAAATATGCATTATCACCCTGAAAAATCTCCCCTAACACCCCCTGACGGCTATCGCATTAATGCGTTAGGGCATATGGTGCCGGTCAGTCATATCAAGCCGATTGACCTGTTACGCGATGAATTGATTGACAGCCTGTTTACCGAGGCGCGGCAGCTTCGGCATCAACTGGCCGAATTTAAATTGCGCGCCCTGCAACGTATTCGGGATTTTGTCGATTTATCCGCCGCCGAATATGGCGTCAATTACGGGGCCGCTAAAGGCAATGCCACCCTGACCAGCTTTGACGGGCGGTATCGTCTTGTTCGGGCGGTGGGCGAACACCGTATTTTTGATGAACGTATCCAGGCGGCGAAAGAAAAAATCGCGGCCTGCATTACCAAATGGTCAGATGGCGCGGATGCCAAATTAATCGCCATCGTGAAGCGTTCCTTTAAGGTCAATAAACAGGGACAGATTGATATTAATGAAGTGCTGGCGCTACGGGATTTAGATATTGACGATGAAGAATGGCAAGAGGCGATGCGCGCGGTCAGCGATTCGATTAAGGTCAGCGGCAGCAGTACCTATCTGCGTTTTTATCAGCGGGAAGCGGACAAAGCCTATAAACAACTGTCGCTCGATATCTCCAAACTGTAATGCCTTTTTTAATCGATGGCTTTAAATCTGGCGCGCACGTCAGGGCATCGGGCGCGCCGGATTCAGCCGAGGACATATTGATGTTAGTGAATGAAAATTTAATTTATGACGCCGCCCTGGCGCGTTGGGGGCATGACCGACAGATGTTAAAAACCATTGAGCTCTGCGGGGCACTGGCCGGCGCGCTGTGCCGTTTTCTTTCGCAGGGTCAGAATATGCGACAAGTCTGTCAAACCGTGGCGGACATGGAAATCATGCTCGCCCAGCTTCGCTTGAACGGTCTGGCGGCGATGATTGACGATGAAAAAGTGCGCAAGCTGGACGCCTTGTCGCAACGCCTATTGACCCAACCACCAGCGACGATAAACACGGGAGATAAGGCATGAACCGGGCTACTTTAATCAAACTTATCCATGTGGCCCGTCGGGAGTTACAACTGGACGAAGAGACCTACCGCGCGGTGCTGATGAAGGTGTGCGCCGATAAAACCAGTTGCCGGGAAATGACGGTACCCGAGCTGGTCAGGGTGTTACATGCCTTTCAGCAAAAAGGCTTTACCGTGCGTTCAAAGCCGGTTTTACGGGGAGTTAAACCCGCTTCACCGGTCGCAAAAATCCTTGCCATCTGGCAGACCATGCACCTCCAGGGCTTTGTGCAGTCGGGCGATGAGGCAGCACTGAATGCCTGGATAACGCGTACAACGGCCAAGGAGAACGGTGGCCTGGGGGTGGCACAGCTGGCCTGGCTCAATCAGGATAACGCCCTGGCCGTCAAGGTGCTTGAAAGTCTCAAGCGCTGGCATCGGCGCTGCATGCTGGCGACACTCCCACCGGGTACGCCGACTGAAAGTTATCCGCGCGTTTGTCAGCGTTATGAGGCCGAGACCCGTGTATCGTCATAACGTCGTTAACGGGTTATCGTCACCGTGGGCAGAAGGGGCGTCTCGCTTTAGGGTTATGGGATAATATATTGTATAATAACATTATTACTCAACTTACCTGATGAGGTAGACGATGAAGACACACCAAGCGGATTTACTCGCCGATGATACCCAGCTGCATGCGTTAATTGACCGAATAGACACGGTGGATGAGGAAACCTTACAGCCTCAGTGGCCACAATTACTCGCCGCGTTGGTGGATGTGATGGATAATGAACTGCAACGCCAGGGATTTACCGCCCCCCAATCTCGCCCTCTGGCGCGTAAAATGGCGGCGGCCCTGGCCGCTTATGCGGGTGAGCGTAACTATTATTTGCCTAAAGGCGACAGTCTGCTTACGGCGTTACGCGACGATGAAATTTTCCACCGCTGGCAGCAGGGCACACCGATTGAAACGCTACGCAAGGAATACCGGCTCGGACAGATACAGATTTATAAAGTGATTGCCACCCAGCGCCAGCGCTATGTCAAGCGTACCCAACCCGCCCTGTTTGCCGAGCTGCAACGCGTTGGCGAAGACGGCAAGGCGATCACCCGTATTGTCGCCTGTCGCCGCCAGCCTCCTTTCGGCCACTGAGCAGGCGTTTGAGCGCGAACGCGCGCCGGATACCGGGGCGGCCTGGGCACCCTTGAGCGATCCGTATCGCCGCTGGCGTGAGCGGCACGGTTACAGCCCGATCACGGTGTTGACCCGCGAGGGCGATATGGCGCGCTCGGTGAGCATCGACTGGGGCGATAGCTGGGCGCGTATCGGGGCCAATGCGCCGCAGGCGGCCATCCATCAGTGGGGCGGCAAACTGGGGATGCGTCCGGGGCCGGCAGCCATCCCGGCCCGTCCGTTTATGGGACTGGATCCGACCGGTGAGCGGGATATTCTCGACGCCCTGGCGCAACGTCTGTCTAACGCCCTACACCCATAAGCGCCTGTGCGCCCCACCACGTGATGATGACGGAGACGGTGTACACCTTGGCATCAAAAAAATCTTTTGAACGCGCCCCGGCGTTTTTGAAGGGGTTTTGAACGGGGTTATGCAGGCGGGCGCCCGCCGTTGTCAGTGCCCATTGAAATCTGCCCCCCTGCCAACGTAAAACTGGCCCTCTCTTTAGATTGTTAATTTAGCGTAATCCCACCGTCCGCACTCAGGCTGCCACACTGCCGGCATGACGACAAAACCCCCTGTTCCCAAGATAGCCTATGCGGTGCTTAACGCCGCGACGCTCTCGCCCTTTGATCATGACGGCTGGTGTCAGGTGATGCCCGCCGGCCATGTCCGGGCGCGTGATGGTCGCCCCGAGACGCCCGCCGAGGGCTGGCTGATTAACGAAGCCGCGTTTAACCGCATGGTGGCGCGAGTGGTAGCGCTCAATCAGCCTGTCAAAATCGATTATAACCACCAGACGCTGTTTAAACCGGAAGCGGCCCCGGCAGCCGGCTTTGTTCCGGCGACCCCGGCGCGTTTTCGCTGGGACGACAACACCGGGGTCTGGGTCAAGCCGGAGTGGAACCCGCCGGCGCTTGAGCACCTGAAAAACAATGAATTTCCCTATTTTTCGCTGGTGATGGGCTATGACGCGCGCAGCGGCGAACCCCTTGAGCTAAGAATGTTAGCCATTACCGGCGATCCGGGTCTGACGGGCCTGCGCCCGGTGGCCGCTCTGAGCGCCGAAGATATCTACCAGGCGTTAACTGTTCCCCCCTTCCTCCCCTAAGGAGCCTGCAATGAATCCATCGTTAAACGCGCTGCTGGCCGCGCTGGGCCTGACGGTGCCGGCGGGCGGCGAGCTGACCGATGAGGTCGCCACCGCCGCCCTGTCTGCCGTGACCACGCTAAAAAGCCAGGCGGACAAGGCTACCGCGCTGGAAACCACTATGGCGGCCCTGTCCGCTGACCTGAACGCCCTGAAAACCCAGGCACCGACGGTGGCCGTGGATTTACGCCGCTATGTCCCGGTCGAGACCTATAACGCGGTGCGTGAGCAGGTGGTGTCACTGTCCGCCGACCTGGGAAAAACCACCCTGGCGCAGACGCTGGACCAGGCCGAGCAGGACGGGCGGATATTGAAATCCGAGCGCGCCTACCTGGAAACACTCGGCGACCAGATTGGCGTGGCGGCGTTGTCGGCGCAACTGGCGACGCGCCAGCCGATAGCCGCCCAGACCGAAACCCTGATGCTGCCGCCCCAACACCGTGAAAAAACCGCCACCGTCGCCCTGTCGGCGGAAGAGTTACAGGCCGCGCGCGTGCTGGGGATGACCCCGGCGGCGTTCCAGAAAATCAAGACCGAGGACGCACTATAATGCCAACCCCCATTACCCCGTCGCAAATCACTGCCCTGATGACCGGCTTTCGCAAAGAGTTTCAGAACGGGCTGGCGATGGCCCCGTCTCACTATCAGCAGGTGGCGACCAGCGTGCCCTCGACGTCAAAATCCAATACCTACGGCTGGCTGCGGCAGTTTCCCGCGTTCCGTGAGTGGGTCGGTGCACGCAGTATCCAGCAGATGAAAGTCTATGGTTACACCATCAACAACAAGACCTATGAAGGTACGGTGGCCATTACCCGCGATGATTTCGAGGATGACAATCTGGGCGTGTATACCCCGCTGTTTCAGGAAATGGGGCGCGCTGCCGCCGCACAACCGGACGAACTGGTGTTTACCGCCTTGCGCGACGGCAATAAAACCGACTGCTACGACGGTAAACCTTTTTTTGATAGCGAGCATCCGGTCTATCCCAAGGTCGACGGCACCGGCACCGCCAAAAAGGTCGCCAACCAGTTGATTGAAAAAACCGGCACCGGGGCAACAGAAAAAGACTACGAGGGGGCGGTATGGTATCTGCTGGACTGCTCACGGGCGCTTAAACCGCTGATTTTCCAGAACCGCCGCCCGCCGGAGTTACTCGCCCTGACCAAGGTCGATGAGGGGCGCGCGTTTACCGATAACGAATTTGTCTTTGGTGCCTCCGCCCGGCGCAATGTGGGCTACGGCTTCTGGCAGATGGCTTACCGCATGCAGGCGTCACTGACGCTGGATAACCTCTGGAAAGGCTGGAGCGCCATGCGCGGCTTTAGTGCCGATGGCGGTCGCAAGCTGGGTATTCGCCCGACCCATCTGGTGGTGCCGGTGGAGCTGGAAAAAACCGCCACCCAGTTACTGGAGCGGGAATTACTGGCCGAGGGCAGCACCACGGTCTCTAACGAAATGAAAGGCAAGCTGACACTGTTGGTGGCAGATGCGCTCTAAACGCCCTTTAAACCGGGTTTTAACGGTCATTAACGGAGAGTCAGTGGATGTATGCCAGTGAGCAGGATTTACGCGCCCGCTATAGCGCCCCGTTGATAGAAAAACTGGTCGACGGGCGCGGCGATGAGGCGGCAGCCCGGCAGAAAGTGGACCAGGCGCTCAGCGATGCCAGCGCCCTGATGGACAGCTTTATCGCGGCCCGTTACGCCCTGCCGCTCTCGGTGGTGCCGTCGGTGCTGAAACAGCATGCCTGTACGATGGCGTTTTACTACCTGAATGACGAGCGGGCCACTGAGCAAACCCGCCAGCGTTACCAGGATGCGCTGCGCTGGCTGGAGGCGGTGAAAAACGGCGAGCTGCCGCTCGGGGTGGATAGCGATAACCAGGCCCCCGACAGTGCCGATTTGCCGCAGATGCAGGCCGACGCGTCGGTACTCGGGCGCCAGCAGAAAGGGTTTATCTGATGATTGTCTCCACCGAAAACGCCTTGCTGGCGCGGCTACATGATGTGTTTGGCAAGACGTTGCGCGAGATCACCACCCATCCCGGCGACTGGAGCGAGGCGGGGCTGCGTGATGTGCTACTTACACCGCCCTCGGTATATCTGGTGTGGCTGGGAGCGCAGGCGGGTCAAGTGAAAGGGGTGATTGACAGTCGCTTTGTTTTTTACGTGGTGGCCGAGGTTATCAACGGTGCCGAGGGAGACCGCCCCGGCCTCTACCAGATAGTGGCGCGCCTGATAGCGGACTTATCGGGTTTTTGTCCCGCAAACGCTGGGCCGATGCGCTTTGAAGAGGGGCGCAACCTGTACACGGAGGAACAGGGGAATTGCGGCGTGGTGCTGTATGGCATCTACTTTACCTGTGAGGAGCCGGTGCCAGCGTTGATGCAGGACGATGGCGTGGATGCGTACCTGCGCCATTATCAGACCTTTACCCAGGCGGACGGCAGTCTGCCGTTCGCCGCCCATATTACCCTGCGCAGGGGACACACTGACGATGAATGACACCGATAACGCTTTGATGCGCTTCCCTAACCCGCATGACTTACCGATGATTTTTGGGGTGCCGGCCCCGGAGCGTGCGGTGCGTGAACCGAATTCCCTGCGGATGTTACCGGATACGGGGGCCTGCGTGCCGCGCAATGCTTTCTGGCTACGCCGGCTGCGTTTCAAGGATGTGCTGGAAATCCCGCCCCCATCCAAACCGGCGGCCACCCGGCAAAAGTCAGCCCCTGCCGCCTTGAGTAAACAGGAGTCGCCTTCATGACCATAAGCTTTAATGAAATCAGCGCCGGGGTTCGCCTACCGCTGACGCATATTGAGATTGATAATTCGCAGGCCGTCACCGGTAACCCGACCACGCTGACCCAGGTGCTGATGTTGGGTCAGGCCGCCATCAAGGACGGCAAGGTCGACGGCAGCGGCGCAGTAGACACGCCGGTCCGCATCACCCGCGCCGATCATGCCGCGACACTCTGGGGCCAGGGATCGATGCTGGCGGCGATGGTGAGGGAATTTTTAACCGATAACCCGGATGCGGTGTTAACCGTGATGGCGCAGGGTAACGGGGCGGGCAAGGCCGATGCCGGCAGCCTGACCTTATCGGGCACAGCACAACAGGCCGGGGTACTGAATGTCTATCTCGGGGGCGTGCGGGTGCGCGTGACGGTGGAGAAAGGCCAGCAGGGTAAGGCGGTCGGCGATGCGCTGGCCCTGGCGATTAATGCCCTGCCGTCGCTGCCGGTGACCGCTGTGTCTGCCGCGCCGGGGGGTGAAAATGTCACTGCCGATCAAACGGTGGTGACCCTGACGGCACGGTTTATTTCCGACTATTCGGCGCAGGATATCCGCCTGAATTATTACGATGGCGAGATAACGCCGCCCGGGCTGGCAGTGACACTTGCCGCGCCCGCTGCACGGGCGACGAACCCTGATTTGGCCAACAGTATTGCCGCGCTGGGGGATACCCAGTATCACCATATTGTCATGCCCTGGCTCGATGCGGCCAATCTGAAATTATTGAGTGAAGCGCTGCGCGATCGCTGGGGACCGACCAAAATGTCTGACGGCATCGCCTGGGCGGCCCATACCGGCAGTCTGGGGGAAATCACCCAGTTCGGTAAGACGCGCAATGATTTTCTGCTGACCTGTAGCGGCATTCAGCGCGCCCCCGAGCCGGCCTATCTGTGGGCGGCCACCCTGTGTGCCATTGGCGCAAAACATTTAAGTCTTGATCCGGCGCGCCCGCTGCAAAGCCTGCGCCTGCCGCGACGGCTGGTGCCGGCATTGTCTGACCGGCTGCGCCCCAATGAGCGTAACCAGCTGCTGTATGACGGCATCGCTACCGTGACCGTGGGGGCCGACGATGGGGTGCAGATTGAGCGGCAGATAACCACCTATCGTACCAACGCCTATGGCGATCCCGATCCGTCTTACCTCGATGTGAATACCGTGGCGACGCTGTCTTATCTGCGCTATTCCACCCGGGTACGCATCACCCAGCGCTTTCCGCGCCATAAGCTGGCCGATGACGGTACGCCGGTGGCACCGGGGCAGGCGATGGTGACGCCGGCCATTATCCGCACCCAGTTACTGGCGCTGGCGATAGAGTGGCTGGAGGCGGGGCTGATTGAGAACTTCGAGCGCTTCCGCGACAGCCTGATTGTCGAGCGCAACAACAATGACCGTAACCGGGTAGACGTTCAGTGCACGCCGGATATTGTTAATCAATTTCGCATTTTCGCGGAACAAATTCAGTTCATTTTGTAAGGGGGTACGATGGCATTTGGCAAATACCAATACCAGGGCAAGGCCATTGTCCGGGTTAACGGGCAGGAATACCCGACCCTGACGGGGGCCACCTTTACCCCGTCCGGGGAAAAACGCGAGGAAGTGACCGGCGCACGGGTTTATGGCTATAAGTCGACGCCCCGTGCCGCCACGCTGGAGTTTGCCGCCGATTCCGGCGAAACGCACATGATGACCAACGCCTGGAGCAACGGGGAAGAATCCCTGACGGACGCGGGCGAAATCTCCGCCAAATTTACCGCCATTCGCAGCCAGCGCGTGGCGTAAGGAGCAAGCATGACCCACAGCATGGAAACCCTGGCGGCGGCCCACGAGGTTGACGGGGTGTCGCCGGATATCGCCAGTGTCGCCGACGAACTGGCGCGCGGGCAACTGACCCTGGTTGACGGTCTGGTTACCGGCAGCGGTGATGATGAACAGCGCCATACGGACGTCACCCTGCGGCCATTAACCGGCAAGGACATTATTGATGCCGAATTGGCCGCCGAGCGGGTGGTGCAGACGGCTAACGGCTCAGAGTTAGTGCGTTCGCCAGCGATGGTGGAGTTTGAGCTGCTGCGCCGCCAGGTCGCCCGGCTGGGCAACCTCAACGGCCCATTGTCGCTGCTGCAACTGAAAAGCCTGTCGGCGCGGGATATTGAACGCCTTATCATCGCCCAGCGTCTGGGCGGCAGCGCGCTGGCCGGCCAGCTGGCGGCTGATGCGGGGCGACTGGATGCAGTGTCGGGAAAAAATTGAGGAAGCGGCGCTGATGCTCGCAACCGTTACCAAATCGGGCATGGACTGGGCGCTTTCCCTGCCGTTAATCCGGCTCTACCGGCACTGCCAGCAAGCCACCCATTTATTACAGCGTGAGTAACCGATGGCAGAAAAAAAAGTCAAAGCCGCCGTCATTGTTGACCTGCTGGGCACCCTGCCCCGGCAGGCGCGGCTGTTCGGTCAAAGTCTGGTCGGCATGGGGCGGCAAGGCGGCGCATCCCTGCACGGTCTCGGTCTGCGGGCGAATAGCCTGGGAAGTCAGCTTGACCGGCTGGGCCATCAGGGCCAGCGCACCTTTAGCGGTCTGCGCCTGGGGCTGGCGTCGGTGTCATCCGGTTTTGACCATCTGGAGACGCGCGCCAAGGCGGCCTATGGCGGCGTAGCACGCCTTTACGGGCTGCTGGCCGGGGGCGCGGCACTGGTTGGCCTGAAAAAAGCCTTTATCGACCCGGCGGCGGCAATGGAAAACTACACCATTCGCCTGAACGCGCAGAATAACAAGAACAAGGGACAGACCGACGACGATATTCAGTGGGCGACGAAAAACGCCAAAGACACCACCTGGGGCTTGCAGGGCGTCATTCAGGAGTACACGACCAGCCGTGAATTTGGCATGAACCGAGAGCAGGCGAGGCTTTTTGTCGCCATGCTGGAAGACCAGGGCGCGCGGCACGGCTGGACGCTGCCGGAAGCGCAAGGTGCCTCCCTTCAGCTTAAGCAGATGTTTTCCCGCAAAAGCATTCAGGCGCAGGATGCGAACCTGTTAACCGGCTATGGCGTTGATGTTTACAGCATCCTTGGCCGGGCGCTGGGAAAAACACGTCCTGAAATGCAGGCTCGCGGGGAAAAAGGCTTGCTGGGGCCTGAGTCTATTCGCTTGCTGTTTCAGGCGATGCGGGCAGAGACCAAAGGGGCGCAGAAAGACGCGATGAACTCGTGGACGGGACTCACTTCCCAGCTGGGTGATGTCTGGCAGCAGTTCGCCGTCAAGGTAATGAATCAAGGGCCGTTTAAACGGCTTAAAACCGAGTTAAAAGACTTTCTGGATGTTGCCGGCGAGGCGCAGGAAAGCGGTTTGCAGGACCAATGGGCCAACCGGCTCGCCAGCCGTTTTAACGGGGTATTCGACAGTGCCCGACGGGGCATCACGCTGTTTAAAAATGGCCTGAGCCGGGTCAATGCTGAATTGATGGCGCTACGCCAGGCCGGTTACGGCGACACCCTCGACACTATCGGCAAATATGCCGCTAACACCGCCAAAGCCATGCTGGCGATTTACGTCGCCTCGAAACTGGCGCGTGTCGGGATGGCGATAGCCCGTCCCGCCTGGGGGCTGGCCAGTGCGCCGGTGAGCGTGTTTGTCACCAACTGGCCGGCGGGCGGCGTCGGGGGTGGCAGTGAGACTTATGTCGATGGCAGCGGACGCACCCGCCGTAAAGGCTCGCGCCTGCGTCCGGGCCGTCCAGCGCTCTCGGTGCCGCGCTCCCGTTTGGGGCGGGCGGCCTCCGCCGTCTCAGGCTTCTTTGGCGGCCTGGTCAATCGCACTGGCGCACGGTTAAGCCGACTACCGGGCGTGAGCACGGTCGGGCGCTGGCTGTCCGGTGTGGGCGGCGGGTTGCGCGATATGGGGCAGCGCGCGCGTGGCCTGCTGGGTGGGGCAACGACGCGGCTATCCGGTTTCACCGGCTGGCTGGGACGGTCTGCGGGGGCACTCGGGCGCGGCGCAATGCGCCTCGGCGGCCCGGCGCTGACGGCGTTGTCGCTGGCCCCGACGCTGCTGGACAAGAATGCCAGCGCCGAGGATAAAGGTGGCGCAGTGGGGTCGGCAACCGGGGCAACGGTGGACGGCCTCGTCGGGGCCATCGGTGGCCCGATTGGGGCGGTGGCCGGCTCGATGCTCGGTAGTGTGCTCGGCGAAAAACTTGGCGGCTGGCTGGGCGATATCTACGCCCGGTGGGACAAGCAGGACGAGCAACAGGCGATGCCGCCGGCAGTGAAAGCCCAGGCGGACATGCGTATCGCGCTGGCCCCGGGCCTGGTGCTGCAAAACAGCGCCGTCACCGACAGCAACGCCTTTGGCTTACAGCTCGATGTGTATAACGGCGATAATTATCATATTTATTGAGGTGCGCAGATGAAAAGTACCGGTCAGGGCCGCTTTCGCGGCGTGCCTTTCTGGGTTTACAAAGAGCAGCGCAGTCGCGGCGGTCGCCGGGTGGTGCGGCGTGAGTACCCGCTGCGCGAACACGGTGGGGCAGACGATTTAGGAAAAAAAGTGCCTGAGCACACCTTCACCCTGTCACTGACCGGCGATGATGTGCAGGTGCAGCGGGTACGGCTGACACAGGCGCTGAATGCGCCGGGACCGGGCGAGCTGTTGCACCCTGACTGGGGTACGCTGTCGGTGCTGGTTGAACATTTTGAAAGCCGCTACAGCGTCGATAACCAGCGTCTGGTGTAGTTTACCGTCACGGTGGTGCCGGTGGCCGATGAGACCGCCCCCACGGTGGCCCAAGATACCGCCGGGGTGGTCAATCGCCAGGGCGACAGCACACTGGCCGCACTCTTTTCAACCCTGGCTGATGGCTGGCGGACCTCGCTGCATGACGTGCAGGCGTTAATGGCGTGCGTCAACGAGAAAGCCAACACGCTGGAAAGCGCACTCACGGGTCTGGGGCTGCTGGCCGATATGCAGAGCTTTACCGCCTCATTCACGGCCCTGCGCGGCAATATCCAGGGGCTTATCACCACCCCCGACCGCATGGCGCTGGCCTTCAAGGGAATTTTTCAGGGCATACAGCGCCTGCCGGCTTACCCCCAACCGGAAAAAATAACAAACCGGGGGCGCGCGCCGGTCTCCCCGCAGCCCGGCGCACTCCAACACCAGATAGTCCAGCTGGCCGACCGGCTGGACAGCGCGCTGGTCCGTCAGGACCGCCAGCGCGATAGGCAGGGGCTGCAACCGGCCACCCGCGCCACGGTGCAGCTATTGCACAATACGCTGGGCCTGGCGGTGGCGGTGGTGCAGGTACAGATGTTGTCGTCCCTGCTCACCGCCAGTCTGGCGGCGGTCAGCCCAAACGCACCGGCGCATGGGTTGCCACGCACGGCCTCGCCCGCCCCGCTGCCGCTCAGTGACAGCGGCTGGCTGGAAAGTACGCCGGATGTGGTGCGCGTCAGCCAGCAGGTCGCGCGCCGCCTGGATGCGTGTGCCCTGACCAGCTCGGCGCTGGGCTATCAGAGCCTGGCCTTGCAGGTGCGGGCGTTAAGCCGCGCCTTTGTGGCGGATTTATCCCATCGCGGTGTGGCGTTACCCGGCCTGATCCAGGCCGCAGTGACAACCACCGAGCCGGCGCTGGTGACCCTGTACCGCATCACTGTCACCGATCATGCAAAACTGATCCACTTGGTATTATTCGCACATTTTTGTACGGATAATTTATGTTAACCAAGGAGATATTTGTGGATATTCATGTTCGCTTTGCACAAGGACAAAGCCTTCGAAAAATTGCCCGTGAATTGGGCATATCCCGTAACACCGTAAAACATCATTTACAACAACAGACAATGCCAACTTATGCTAAAAGAAGTCAACAACCGACTAAATTAGCACCCTTTAAACCTTATTTGCTTCATCGAATTGAACTGGCTAAACCTGATTGGATTCCTGCAACAGTCTTATTTAATGAAGTAGTTGAAAGCGGCTATCAAGGCGGTATTGTTCAATTACGCCGATTTGTTTGTCAATTTAAACCAAGCATTGTTCCCGAAGCTGTCGTCCGTTTTGAAACACAGCCAGGTCAACAAATGCAAATCGACTTCACCAGCATCCGGCGAGGTAAAAAATCACTAAAAGCGTTTGTTGCAACGCTAGGCTATTCGCGTGCGAGTTATGTAAAGTTCTTTGATAATGAACGAGCAGAATCCTGGCAACAAGGTTTACGAGAAGCTTTCGACTATTTTGGTGGTGTACCACAGGAAATATTGTGTGATAACGCAAAATCCCTCATCATCGAACGGGATGCTTATGCAGAAGGTGAACATAAATTACATGTCGAAATGCTTCAAATGTCGAAAGATTACGGGTTTAAATTGTGTGCTTGCAAGCCCTACAGGGCAAAAACTAAAGGGAAAGTAGAGCGCTTTAACCACTATTTAAAAAACAGCTTTATCGTACCATTAAATACCGACCTTCGTGCTCATAATCTTGAACTGGATATTGAGATAGCTAATGCAAGAGTGGGGCCCTGGTTACAACGCGTTGCCCATCAGCGGATTCATGGAACAACGTTAGAGAAGCCAGCAGATAGACTAGCTAAGGAAGTTAAGTATCTTCTACCCTTACCAGCAAGGGTTTGCCAATCTATCCCGCAGACTGATACGCTTAATATCCGTATCGTACCGCCCCTTGAATCTGTCAGTTTGCAACACTCAATCAGCGTATACGAAGCATTGCTGGGAGGTGAACATGTTATTGCATGAACAAATTGAACACCTGTGTGAGTCATTGAAATTAAATTCTATTCCGACTCATTGGTCATCACTTGCCGAACAATGCATTGCCCAAGACAAAAGCTACGGAGAGTTTTTACTGTCCCTATTAAAATGTGAGCAACAACAACGAGATGAACGAACCCGTAATCTTTTGAGTCGGATGGCAGGATTCCCAGCACATAAAGAACTTAATACGTTCGATTTTAAGTTTGCAACGGGGATCCCCAAACAACACATACAGGAATTAAGCGCATTAACGTTTATTGAACGTAATGAAAATGTCGTGTTGCTTGGCCCAAGCGGTGTAGGCAAAACGCATTTAGCTATTGGGTTAGGATTAAAAGCAGTACAGGCCAAGAAGAAAACCCGCTTTACCACGGCAGCTGAACTGATGTTGCAACTCTCAACTGCCAAACGACAAAATAAGCTCAAACAATATCTATCACGTTCGGTGATGGCCCCGAAATTGTTGATTATCGATGAGATTGGATACCTGCCGTTTGGGCGAGAAGAAGCAAACCTGTTTTTCAATGTGATTGCCAAGCGTTATGAGCATGGCAGTGTCATATTGACGAGTAACTTATCATTTGGGCAATGGCCAAATGCTTTTGCTGATGACGCAACATTAACTGCCGCTATGCTTGATCGTTTACTTCATCATTCGCATGTACTGCAATTAAGCGGTGAAAGCTATCGATTGAAAGATAAGCGGCGCTCAGGAGCAATGACTGAGTAAAAGTGGATCAATTTTGATTGATCGGATTTAGCTAAAAAGTGGATCAGTTTTCGGTGATCGTTGACATCACCGGCGATGCGTGTGATACGGCGCGCTTTATTCGTCGTAACCGGCTGCGTCATCCGCTGTTTGTGCCGGGTGGCGAGCGCGTGGAGGTGCTCGGTGGCTGAGGTGGCGTTGCTCATCGACAACCGGATTTTTACCCACTGGCTCTCGGTCAGCATTACCCGCGGGCTGGCGCGTCTGGCCGGGGATTTTACCCTCGGGATCATGATGCCCGGCCAGGCGTTGCCCGACAGCCTGCGCGCCGGCGGAACGCTCGCGCTGACCCTTGACGGGCAACCGGTCATCACCGGCTACCTGGACAGCGTGTCGCACAAGATGGGAGCCGACGCGGCACAGGTCACGATAAAGGGCCGGGATAAAACCGGCGATCTGGTGGACTGTTCGGCGGTCTATCCGGGCGGGCAATGGCGTCACCGCACCCTGCAACAGATTGCGCAAGACCTGTGCAAACCTTTTGGCATTGCGGTGCGCTGGGCGGTGTCTGACCCCGAGGCCGCCAAACCCTTTACCTCCTTTACCCTTGAACTGTCTGAAAGCGTGGCGGATGTGCTGAGCCGGGCGGCGCGTCACCGGGGCGTTTTGGTGACCAGTGATGCGGACGGCGATCTGGTGTTTACCCAGGCGGCGAACACCGCCACTGACACCCTGCGTCTGGGTGAAAATCTGTTGTCCGCCGAGTACACCGAGGACTGGCGCGACCGTCACAGTCAGTATCGGGTTAAAGGCCACGGCGGCGGAGGCGGTCACGCGGGCGATGCCAACACCAGCGCGCTGCGCGCTGCCCCCAAGGGAGAAAGCGACGATCCCGCGATTGGGCGTTATCGCCCCAAAGTCATTCTGGCTGACAGCACACTGGCCCCCGCCACCGCACGGGCGCGCGCCCTGCGGGAAAGTCGCCGGGCATTGGCCCAGTCAGAGCGCTTTACCGCCGTGGTCAAGGGCTGGCGACGCGAAAACGGCGAACTGTGGCAGACCAACCGGCTGACCCGCGTCATTGCGCCGCGTCTGTCCATGGTCAGTCGTGACCTGTTGATTAGCCAGGTGCAGTTTGATCTCGATGCGGACAAGGGGGAACGCACAACGTTAACACTGGCCCCGCGCGAGGCGTTTATCGTGCCGGCGGAGGCGGAGCGTCAGGCCAGCGGGGCTGACGGTGGCGTCGATGGTCTGGTGCGGGCCTGGCTTAATCAGGGGAATAAACTCGATGAGTAATATCGCACTACAACGGCTGCTTGCCCCGGTGATGCGCGGGATCCGCCTGTTGTTCGGGCGGGGCATCCTGACCGGGGTGAATGACGGCCTGAAAGCGCAAAACGTCCAGCTGACGGCGCTGGACGGTGAAACCTTCGATGAGGTCGAGCGCCCGCAGCAATACGGGCATATTAGCGTGCCGTTGCCGGGGGCTGAGGTGGTGTTTGCCTGCCTGGGCGGCAGTCGTGATCAGGCGACGGTCCTGGTGGTAGAAGACCGCCGTTATCGACCCACCGGGCTGCCCGCCGGGGATAGCGGCCTGTATCACTATGAAGGGCATCGCTTGCGTCTGACTCAGGATGGCCGCTGCATCATCACCTGTAAAACACTGGAAGTGGTCGCCGAGCAGGAGGCGGTGTTTAACACCCCGACCGCGCGTTTTACTGATGATGTGGTGATTGAGAAAAACCTGATGGTGAAACAAAACATGACGATTGCCGGGGACGCGGAGTCCCAAGGCACCTTTGCCGCGCCGGAAGCCGTTATCGGCGGTGTCAAACACAGCGGCCATCGCCATCAGGAAAATGGCCAGGGCAGTCTGACGGGAGGACCGCAATGAGTGACGTAGCGATACGCTGGATGAATGGTGAGGGCAGGCTGGTACAGGCCGGCACGGATTTACTCGCCGACGACAGCCTGACGACGGCGGTGCTGCTGTGCCTGTTTACCGACCGGCGTGCCGAGGTCTCCGACCGCCTGCCGGATGGCGGCCATGACCGGCGCGGATGGTGGGCGGACAGTTATCGCGACCGCCCGGTTGGCTCGCGGCTGTGGCTGCTGTCACGGGAAAAGGCGCTGCCTGCGGTATTGGCGCGGGCGGAAGCCTACGCCCATGAGGCGCTGCGTGGCCTGCTGGACGCCGGGATGATAAGCCAGTTGCATTGCCAGGCGAGTGCGCCGCTGCCGGGCTGGCTGCGACTGACCGTGCGCCTGACGTTCAAGGACGGCAGTGCGCGCCCGTTTACCTTTAAAGCCCGTTTGGAGGGGATGTAAATGCCGTATCAGATACCCACGCTCGGCGAGCTTATCAGGCAGACGCAGCAGGATGTGGCGCAACGCCTGCCGGGCGCGCTGCCGGCCGAGGACAGTCTGCTGGGTGCCATGGCGATGGCGCAGGCCGGGCTGTCGGCGCTGGAGCATGAGCACCTGGGCTGGATAGCCCGGCAGATTATTCCGAGCGACGCCGACGAAAGCGAACTGCTCAAACACGGTGCTTTCTGGGGCGTGGTGCGCAAGCAGGCCGCCCGGGCCAGCGGCCCGGTCAGGCTGTCGCTGTATGATGCCGCCAGTGTGCCGGTTGGGGCGCGTTTGCAACGGGCCGACGGCGCGCTTTACCGCCTGACAGACGCCGCCCAAGGTAAGGCGGGAACCTTAACGGTTAACGTCGAGGCCGACCAGCCGGGGCTGGCAGGTGACTGCGGCGCGGAGCAATTACTCGGTTTTGTCACCCCGATTGCCGGGGTGGCCCCGCAGGCGCTGACCGATGTGCCCGGGATCCGGGGCGGCGCTGACCGTGAGCGCGTCGAGGAATTGCTGTCGCGCCTGCTGTATCGGGTGCAGTTTCCGCCGGGCGGCGGCACACGCTGGGATTACGAACGCTGGGCGCGCGAGGTGCCGGGTGTTACCCGTAGCTGGGGTCTGCCTACCTGGAACGGGGCGGGCACGGTGGGCGTGACCTTCGTGATGGACCATCACCCGGATATTTTCCCCGGCCCGGCCGATATTGCGCGCGCCACCGGGACCCGGCCACCGGCGAGTGGGTCGGCCAACCGGAGGGGCCGACGGTGACGGTGTTTGCGCCGGGAGCAAAAAAGGTCGATATCACGCTGCGTATCGCCCCTAATACCCCGGATAACCAGGCCCGTATCCGCGAGGCGCTCAGGCAACTGTTTTACACGGCGGCCAAGCCGGGCGAAACCCTGTTGCCCTCGGCATTCTGGCGTGTGCTGTCCGGGATAGGCGGACTGGAGGATTACGTCCTGAAAAGCCCGCTGACGCCGGTCAGTAGCGGGAAAACCGAGCTATTGGTGATGGGGGAGATGACATGGCTTTAAAGGCACACCAACGCGCACTGCTGCAACTGCTGCCTAATGGCCTGGCCTGGAACAAAGCGCCGGATACGCTGCTGGCGTCCCTGGCCGACGGCCTGTCCTGCAGCACAGCGCGCGTCACCGAACGCGCCGAGCAATTGCTAAGCGAGCGCTTTCCGCTGACCGCCACACTGTTGCTGGCTGACTGGGAGCGTTTTTTAGGGCTACCGGACTGTGATATCGGCGACGATGCCGGCATCGATGAGCGCCAGCGCTATGCGGCCAACAAGCTGCGGATGAAACCGAGCCTCAACCGGCAGTTTTACATTGAACTGGCGCGGTCTTACGGCTTTACGGTGAGCCTGAGCACCTTGCCGGACAATCAGTGGGTCACGATGGTGACGATTGAGACCCACGTGGACTATCGCCCGATGCATGTGCTTGACCCCATCACCACGCCGCTGCGGATTTATTACGCCGGGATACTCGAATGCCTGTTAAACCGCTATAAGCCGGCGCATCAGGACTTTCGCTATGTGTATGCTGACAAAAAGGAGAAAGGCTAATGTATTTTTTAGATAACAACAGCGGCATAGCCACCATGCCGCCGCTGAAAGAAGCCCAGAGCACCACGCCGTTATGGTTTACCGAGGGTGACGGCCACAAGGGTATCAGCTGGCCGGGTGAGGACTGGTTCAATATCCAGCAAGCCGAACAACTGGCCTTGCTGGACGCCGCGGGTATCCGCCCGGATAAGGGCAAGTTAAATCAGCTGACGCTGGCTATCCGGGCGATTATCGGTCAGGAAGCGCTGCTGAAAACGCAGGCATTGGCGGAGATTGCGGCAGCGGGTAAGACGGCGCAGCAAAAGGCGCGCACGCATCTGGGCCTCGGCAAACTAGCGACCCAGGACGGTATTCAGGAAGCCACGGTGCACCGCAAAGAGATTGTGCAGTTAAACAGTTCCCCTCGCAGCGCGGACGAAACTACCGCCGCGACACCCAAGGCGGTCAATGACCGGGTGAATGGGGTTGTTGATAAAGCGCCGTCCGATTTAGATACGCTGAACAAGCTGGCGAAGGCCATCAGCAATAACCCCAAATTTGCTGAAAACGTCATGCAACTGTTGAGTCAAAAACTGGCAAAAAATGAAAATGGGGCTGACATCCCAGACAAGAATCTTTTTCTAAAAAACCTTGGTTTGTTGGAAAAAGAAAATCGGTGGATTAATAAACAAATTTTTAACATGTTAATTAGCGGTAATATTGACGTCAACGCGGCGTCAGCAACACGTCTACAAACAGCCAGAAAAATCGCGGGTGTAGCCTTTAATGGAAGTACAGATATCAGTATACCGGCAAGCAATGTCGGCGCTTATACCAAAGCCGAAGTGGATAGTCGTATCAATGCGAAAGGCGCAAAAAATACCGCTCACCTTGCTACTAACGGATGGTGGAAATGTGGTGATACCGGCTTTATCAGGCAATGGGGCGTTACACCACCCCTCAATGCTGGACAGATTTATACGGTATCTTTACCTTGTCCCGTCCCTCATGCCATCTTCTCGGCAAACGCGACGGTAAAATACAAAGGTATTGCTCCCGAGGGCAATTTAGGCACTTATGTCGAAATAGTCGGAAAATCGTTAATTATCAGTGCAGATTACACCAGAACAGGGATTAAAGTGCCGAGAACATGGGAGCTGGTTTGTTACTAACTCCAGATTATCACACTACTTTTTTGGTGCTTCCGGCCACGCAATATCCGGCCTTTTGCTGATATCGACACGGTTTAGCAGCACACGGTATTTTTTCCAGGCCAGCAGTGAAGCTTTTTCGGCTTCTGTAGCGATGTCAAGGTCTGACGCATCCTGCAATGGCGCTATGATTTTTGCTGCCTGCTCAAGCAGATAATCTCGTTTATGGGTCGCTTGCTCCCTGAGTTCATCTGCTGTATAAATGCGTGGAACAACCTCACCATCGATAAAACACCATTTTCGGTTAGGGGCGGCCTCCTGAGGCCATGCTAATACTTCTGCTATGCTGCATCCTTCGGGACAAAAGGCACTGATATCGTAGCCCATTGAGCGTATTACACCGTCGGCTTCATACTCGACTTTCATCGTATCGGGCTGAAAGAACTTCTGGCACTCATACCAGTCTTGACCATCTTCCGAGATAAGGAAAATTGCACCAACAGCGTGTTCTAGCCATTTTTTATCAACAGCATCAGGATGGTAGCGTTTGAAATTTTTAATATTTTTCATCACATAAACCACACATTTATCCAGTTACCATTAACGTTTTTCTGTAAAATCCGGCGCTGAACATAATCCACATAGGCATCAACGTTTCCGTTATACACACCGGTTATTACATAATGAGGTTCATCTCGATAACCCGTACCTCGCCATATCTGAATCTCCTGCATATGGCCCAATCGAATATCCCGTACAAACGTGGTGTTAACATAATCCCAAGTGGCACGGCCGTTCGCTACATGATCGGCATGTTGCCAAGCATTGCTTTGTGCTTCATTTGTACGGGCGGTAATCCAGCCACTCAACGCTCCACCCCAAGCTGGGCCAGTAATATCACCATTTTCATGATAAGTGGCCGTTCTGCCGCCCCATGAGATGGTTAAATTTTGCCCTAATGTGACACCGCCGTTGACCGTTCCGCCGGTCCGTTTATCCAGTGCATTTTTTGCACAATCTACCGTTTTCAACAAACAAAGTTTTTATTAAATCGAGAAATTAGGTAAAATTTAGACAATAACCAGCGATTACAAGGCTTACCGGGTCTGAGAAAAGGTTAAAAATGGCAAAAATTGGCTATATGAAGGTGTCAAAAAATGACCAAAACACCGATTTACAGCAAAAACCCTTGATTTGTGCAAATTGTGAACAGATTTTTGAGGATAAAATCAGTGGAAAAACAGACCAGAGATCCGGATTAAAACGCGCGTTAAACTGCCTGAAATCGGGGGATACTCTGGTGGTCTGGAAGCTCGACAGGTTGGGTCGTAGCATTAAACATTTGATTACTTTAATCTCCAAACTGGAAGATGAAGGTATTCATTTTCATAGTTTGACAGATTCTATCGACACTTCTTCGTCAGCAGGTCGTTTTTTCTTTCATGTGATGAGTGCGTTGGCGCAAATGGAGCGAGAACTGATTGTTGAGCGTACTAAGGCAGGTTTAGCCGCAGCAAGAAGCAAGGGACGTATCGGGGGGAGACCTTGCTCATTATCTTCCGCACAGCAAGAGCAGGCTAAAAAATTACTTGAGTCCGGCAATAGTAGAAAGCAGCTGGCATTACTGTATGGCGTCTCATTAGCTAGCATCTACAAATATTGTCCAGTTAATCTAAATGCTCGAACAGGTCAAAGCGATCCCGACAAAAAATAAAAGTGTAATTACGTTGCACTGACGGAAACAAAAGTAGCCCACCATTTATCGCACGTTTTGGCTTCAAATATCGCACGCCGCATCAGAAAATCGCACTACCGACCTTGCGCCGGCTAACATGAAACATAAGTGTCATTAGCGATCAATAAAGCCTTATCGATCGCTAAAACAGATCAATTACAGTGGCTTAATCACATTCACAATACTTGATGTGTAACATGATATTCCTTGATTAAGTAGGGATATCAGAAGATGTTACAAGAGATACGTTGCTGTGGTTCTCACCGGTTGCTGGCAAAAGCAAACGCGATTTACATCCAGATTGTCCGCTCTGCAAAGCATTTAATGAAATGAGGATGAGCAATCCCTCAACCAGCGTCTCCGAACGCCAGTCGGAGACCGGAAATGAAGTGCGCACATACGTCACGCATTATCACACCACCCCAGCCCATTTTCGATAATGACCAGATTGTTGGATACGGCTCACACGAATTGCGGGTAGAAACCATTGCCTGCTGGCTGGCCCGCGTCATTGTAACAAGTCGGCATTATAGCCGGCGGTTTGTTAATCACGAGTTTCGCAATCTCCAAAAAAGAAGTATAAATTTAAAAACAAGAAAAAATCAGGGTGTTCATATTTTGTCGGGTTATCCATGTATTAAAGATATCTATAAAACATTCTTACAAGTAAGCAGTTTAAGATACTCTGGTTTAGCGTTATCAGAAGTAAGCCCATCGCCTTTATCTCATGACACTGTTAGCCGATGGCTAAAAAGTAGATGTTTTAGACCTAAAGACCTATGGCGATTAGTTGAACCTTCTATAGACAAAAAAAGCCCTTGCGTACTAATTGCCGATGATACATTGATTGCCAAAACACGTAGTAAAAAAATAGAGATGGTCCATTATCAATATTCAGGTAATGAACATGAGGTTATTGCTGGCATAGGTTTAGTTAATTTGCTTTGGCATGATCTGACGAAGGTTGAATCAATTCCTATCAATTATCTTATTTATGATAAAGATTCTGATGGAAAAACAAAAAACACGCACTTTTCCGAAATGCTCACTCTTGCTAAAAAAAGAGGGATCATGCCAGAAGCCGTAGTGATGGATGCTTGGTATTCTAGCCTGGATAACCTGAAATCAATTCGCTCTCATGGTTGGATCTGGGTAACCACGCTGAGGAAAAATAGGATTGTTAACCATAACAAACAACTGAACAAGTTAGACATCTCAGAAGAAGGAACGTCAATACACTTGCGAGGATATGGTTGGGTAACCGTTTTCAAATTTACAGCCAAAAACGGCCGTATTGATTACATAGTAACAAACAAAGAGAATCCCACCCGTCAATACGTCAAATTTATCATGGATGCCCGTTGGTCTGTTGAAGTTTATCATCGAGAAGTTAAACAAAACTGTGGTATTGAACGCTGTCAGGCTCGCACGAGCCGAGCGCAAAGAAATCATATTTTTCTCGCTATTTCTGCGTGGTTTGAACAACATAAACGTCGTATATCTGAAAAAATAACCCTTTATCAACAAAATTGGGACGTAATCAAAAGTGCTATTACTGAGCAAATCCGTGTTTTATTAGCGTACCCAAATTAGTTTTGTGCGAAACTCGTGTTAATAATTCCTGGCTACATCTTGGGGTATTCTCCGGTAGGGCTTTGGTTGGGGTGATGCAGTGGGGGTACGCCCTGAATCCTAACAGTGGCGCAAAAGTGGTCTCTGGTACAGGGAATCGTGAGTATATGGAGCTTAACCGCTTATGGCTGCATGATGACATGCCTAAAAATTCAGAGTCACGAGCGATCAGCTATGCACTGAAAACTATCAGGTTACTTTATCCTCAAGTGCAATGGGTGCAATCCTTTGCAGATGAGCGCTGTGGGCGTTGTGGCGTGGGGTATCAGGCGAGTAATTTTGAATATATCGGCAGCCATTACTCGCGATTCTATGAGCTTGATGGTGAGTGGTATCACGAAATAGCCCGCAACGCGATCACGCGGGGCGGCAAGCGAGGAGAATACCTGAGGGCCAATATAGAGCGTGCAACTGTTCATCGCTTCCAGCAGTTCCGATATATCCGCTTTTTGGACAAACGCGTGAAGAAGCGCCTCAATACAAAATTATTTAAAGTGCAACTTTATCCTAAGCCGGAAACGTTAAAACCAAGTTCATGATGTTTTAGGAACAATAAAAGCGTTACATCAGTACAACAATTGGTATCAAATAATTTTCATTTGTGTGATTTTTGAGCGTATCAAATATTTTGCCTTTCGGTATCAAATGATTTCCCGCGCTATAGATACAAGCCATTCAGCCATTAATGAAACCAGGTGCAGCATTAGGTTACTCACATGGTTTCAATATCGTTGAGGTAGGTGAACAGATCCGCCAGGATATTACCGTTATTATGGTTGCGCCGAAATGCCCGGGAACCGAAGTACGTGAAGAGTATCTGCGTGGTTTTGGCGTACCAACGTTGATTGCCGTTCATCCGGAAAATGATCCGCAAGGTGAAGGAATAGCCATTGCGAAAGCATGGGCTGCTGCGACAGGAGGTCATCGTGCGGGTGTTCTTGAATCCTCTTTTGTTGCCGAAGTAAAATCAGATCTGATGGGTGAACAAACCATCTTGTGTGGCATGCTTCAGGCTGGCTCCTTGCTTTGTTATGACAAAATGGTTGCAGACGGTATTGAGCCGGGTTATGCAGGAAAATTATTACAATATGGTTGGGAAACGATCACCGAAGCCTTAAAGCACGGCGGTATTACACTGATGATGGATCGTTTATCTAATTCAGCTAAATTGCGGGCATTTGCATTATCTGAACAGCTAAAAGAAATCATGGCGCCATTATTTCAACTACATATGGACGATATTATATCCGGCAAATTTTCATCTACCATGATGGCAGATTGGAATAATAATGATAAAAATTTACTGTCTTGGCGGGCAGAAACCAGGCAAACAGCGTTTGAAAATTATCCAGAATATAATGGGAAAATTTTAGAGCAGGATTATTTTGACCATGGTCTTTTATTAGTTGCGATGACTAAAGCCGGGGTTGAATTAGCCTATGAAACTATGCTGCAAGCCGGTATTATTGCGGAGTCTGCTTATTATGAATCATTACATGAATTACCATTGATTGCGAATACCATTGCGCGGAAACGTTTATATGAGATGAATGTCGTTATTTCCGATACTGCAGAATATGGTAATTATCTATTCTCTTTTGCTGCAATACCTTTACTCAAGGATTTTATGGCAACTTTACAGCCAGGTGACTTAGCGAAAAATATGGCCGCTAGCCACATTGATAATAGGCAATTGCGGGATATCAATGCAGCGATCCGTAGTCATCCCATTGAGGTCATAGGTAATAAACTGCGTAATTATATGACTGATATGAAAGGTATTGCTTCTGTTGCAGAATGTAAACGGAATTTTGACCCTGTACACAGAATCGTGTACAGGGTCTAAGTATTTAATGTTAGTTATATCATTCATCTTTCCTATGATATTGATTTGGAATTCACCGACTCCATCACCATCATGATCCAACATTAATTTTGTTAGATTTTCTTGTTCACTGTAACTAAATAACATTTCATTTTTTCTATGAGTAAAATGATCGACTAATTGAATAGCAACAAAATTATCATCAGAGTCTATGTTAAGTGTGGAAATATCAATTTTGTCTTTACCCATCTCAAAATCAGTAATGGTATCTGGCGATTCAGACAAAGAATTATCTAGTGACAAGTAGTTAAAAGTATCATTACCCTCACCACCAGTTAATCTATCAGCGCCTTTATCGCCGTATAAATTATCATTACCACTATCTCCAAATAGGTGATCGTTACCACTACCACCAAATAATTGGTCATCACCACTACCTCCGGATAGGTGATCATTGCCACAACCGCCGAATAAAATATTGTTCCCCTTACCACCGGATAATTTATCATCGCCGTTATTACCAAATAACGTATCCACGAGTTTCGCACAGGCCTATAAAATTCTAGAAATGGCTTAAAAGTAATGATTAATCTGCAAGTTACTGAAATGCATAAATTTACTTAATTTACAATAAGTTATATTTAATTTATAAGGTTTTATCTATTTACATATTATGCTGAATTAAACTTAAAAATAGAGCGTTTTTTTATTGGTGCGAAACTCGTGTACTAGAGAGTTTAGCCTGGAGTAAATCAACGACAATAAAACCCTAACTAATTGTTTTAAAGTTTTTTTATTAACGGTATGAAATAGCTTTGGAAAAGTTACCCTCATTCGTCATGATTCGAGGGTAGAACAACTTTATTTCTGATATGGGTTTTCAGCAATTATATTTTTATCACTCAATAGCGGTTTTTTTATGACATTTTTTACTGATTTTCTTTCTGATACAATTTTAGCTTATGATGAATAATGACAAATACTCAGTTAATACGCTATGCGATTAAATTACAATCAACAACAAGCGGTTGAATATGTTGACGGTCCCTGTTTAGTGTTGGCTGGCGCGGGCTCAGGAAAAACTCGCGTTATTACCAATAAAATAGCCTACTTAATTCGTCATCGTGGATATTTACCACGTCAGGTGGTGGCAGTCACTTTTACCAATAAAGCCGCCAGAGAGATGAAAGAACGGGTAGGACAAACGCTAGGAAAAAAAGAAACCAGAGGATTAATTGTTTCAACTTTTCATACCCTAGGATTGGAAATTATTAAACGGGAACATAGTGCATTAGGCATAAAAGCCAATTTTTCATTGTTTGATGAACACGATCAAATGGCCTTGCTAAAAGAGCTAACCTTTGATTTATTAGCAGATGATAAAGATCTGTTACGCCAATTAGCGTCAACAATTTCTAACTGGAAAAGTGATTTATTAACTGCCAGACAGGTTATGGCGCAGGTAAAATCGGAAAAAGATCAGCTGTTTGCTGAATGTTATCAGCGCTATGAATTACATTTATCGAGCTGCAATGTGCTGGATTTTGATGATTTAATTACTAAACCAACTCGCTTGCTCGATGAGAATGAAGAAGTGCGTTCGCGTTGGCAGCAAAAGATCCGTTATCTGCTGGTGGATGAATATCAAGATACCAATACTAGCCAATATCAACTGGTTAAATTGTTAGTGGGTAAACGTGGACGTTTTACCGTTGTTGGTGATGATGATCAATCTATTTATTCCTGGCGTGGTGCTCAACCACAAAATTTAGCGTTACTAAAAAACGACTTCCCTCAGCTTAATGTGATCAAACTGGAGCAAAATTATCGCTCTTCTGGCCGGATTTTGAAAGCCGCTAATATATTGATTGCTAATAATCCACATGTTTTTGATAAAAAGTTATTTTCTGAATTGGGTTATGGTGAAGCGCTAAAAGTTATCACGGCTAACAATGAAGATCATGAGGCAGAACGTGTGATCGGCGAATTGGTTGCCCACCATTTTATCAATAAAACCCAATATAAAGATTATGCTATTTTATATCGTGGTAACCACCAATCACGACTATTTGAAAAATTATTGTTACAAAATCGTATTCCTTACCGTATTTCAGGTGGCACTTCATTTTTTTCACGGGCAGAAATTAAAGATATATTGGCTTATTTGCGGATCCTCACTAATCCAGATGATGATAGTGCATTTCTCCGTATTGTTAATATACCGAAACGTGAAATTGGGCCAAAAACCATCCGAAAATTGGGTGAATGGGCGATTTTGCGCCAAAAAAGCCTGTTTAATGCTAGCTTTGATGTCGGTCTTGAACAAACTTTAACCGGTCGTGGTTTGATAGCATTGCAACATTTTACCCATTGGTTAGCCAATATTGCCAAACGTGCTGAACGCGAGCCACTACTTGCCGTCAGAGATCTACTGCATGACATTGATTATGAAAGCTGGTTATACGAGACATCAACTAGTAGCAAAGCGGCTGAGATGCGGATGAAAAATGTTAACCAACTGTTTGGTTGGATGGATGAAATGGTTAATGGCAACGATATCGATGAGGCGATGACCTTATCGCAGGTTGTCTCGTGCTTTACATTGAGGGATATGATGGAGCGTGGAGAAACGACAGAAGATTTAGATCAGGTACAATTAATGACTTTGCATGCCTCAAAAGGACTAGAGTTTCCTTACGTTTTTTTAGTTGGTATGGAAGAGGGGTTGTTACCCCATCAAACCAGTATTGATGAAGATAATATCGATGAAGAACGCCGTCTTGCTTATGTAGGGATAACCCGTGCTCAACGAGCGTTATTTTTTACTCATTGTCGGGAGCGACGTCAATATGGTGAACTTATTCGACCAGAAATTAGTCGTTTTTTACATGAGTTACCTCAAGATGATTTGCTCTGGGAACAGAATAAAAAGATAGTTACTGCAGAACAGCGAATGGAAAAAGGACAGTCTGCGATTGCTGATATCAGAGCGAGATTGGGGTTAAATAAAAAATAAATTTTGCTAACTAAAAAAGATTGAGTTAATTCAGTTTGTCCTTCTAGTATCAAAGGCCAATTGATATTACTTTGCCATTGAATTTCTTGCTGTAAATTTTCATAACAAAGTGGATGTTCCAATAACCATTGATGAGGTAATGTTAGGATCAAGGTTTCTTTATTTGTTCTAAGCCGTAATAACGGTATGGTATTGTCACGACGAGGAAGAGTAAAAATAATCGCTAGTCTCAAAAGGTGACAAAGAAGAATAGCATGTTGGAGGGGAATCGCGTTTTGTTGAGTCAATTCCGCTAACTCAATTGGGCCAGTTTGATTTTTGAGCAAAGCCGCTAACAAGCGTTTTTGCGTAAGCGTATAACCTGGCATATCAAGATGGCTGATCAGATAATGGGCATGGTTAGTAGCATGACGAGCGTCAATACTTAAGCCAATTTCATGTAGAGCGCTGGCACCTTTTAATAGCTCATCAACTTGGTGATTATCACGATAAAAGTTTTTCTTTAATTGTGAATAAAAATATTCAGTTAGCTTTTTTACTCGATTAGCCTGCTCAATATCAACTTGAAAACGATGTTGAATATTAGCGAGTGTAACTGCGCGTATATTCTGTTTTGCAGGCAGATCAAGCATGTTATAGATTAATTCTTCACGCAATGCTCCACCTGCTAATATCATATGATCGATTTTTAATTCTACAAATATGGCGATTAGAATAGCTAAACCACTGGGAAAAACTAGCGCACTTTCTAGTGTTAACCCCTTGATTTCCAACTCTTCTAATTTTCCTGAGGTGATTGCCACTTTTTTTAATAATTGTAATTTATCTAGCGTAATACGTTCATCCATGCCAGCGACCAGCATAATTTCTTGAATCGTCTGTATTGTACCTGAAGCGCCGACACAAATTTGCCAACTTTGCTCAATAAGTTGGTTCGCGATAGGTTTAATGATCTTAATGCGCGGCAGTTTCAGCTTGCGCAAAATTTTCTTCGGTTAGATTACGATCTTTAAAATAGTGTTCAAGCCAGGTAACGCAACCCATATTAAGGCTAACAAGTTGATTATGTTTAACATTGGTACCGGTAATGATTTCAGTACTACCACCCCCAATATCTATCACTAGTCGTTTATCTGAACCGCCAGTGGTATATGCTACTCCCTGATAAATGAGTTGAGCTTCTTCTTCTCCAGTAATGATTCTGATGGGATGCCCTAGAATATTTTCTCCTTGCTCAATAAAGAGGTCGGCATTCTTAGCGAGACGAAGTGTTGCTGTAGCAACAATTTGTACTTGTTCAGTAGGAATATCTTGTAAATACTCGGAAAAAAGATGCAGACATTGTCAGCCACGATCCATGGCTTGTTGAGATAAATAGTTATTTTCATCGAGACCCGCGGCCAGTCTGACTTTACGCTTGATGCGAGCAAGGGTCTGTACATAACCAGAAATTTCTAATTTCTCGTACTACTAACATATGAAAGCTGTTAGAACCAAGATCGATTGCTGCATAAGGCGATGATTTTAACATAATATTTATTAGCTCGGACGTTTACGATTGTTGCGTGAATTATTCTGTCGGCTTTGGCTATTATTGTTACGACGTGTTCCATTAGTACGTGAACGACGACGTGGTTTTGGTGTAGGTAAATCTTGTAATAATGCTTCACTGTTGTATTTGCTGACAGGGATTTGATGCTGAATATACTCCTCAATAGCAGGTAGATTTAAAGAATACTCTTCACAAGCCAGACTAATTGAATGACCACTCTCACCGGCGCGGCCGGTACGACCAATACGATGAACATAATCTTCACAATCATCAGGTAGATCATAATTAAATACATGAGTGACAGATGGGATATGTAAACCTCTGGCGGCAACATCTGTTGCAACTAAGATATCTAAATGGCCTTGAGTAAACTGTTCAAGAATGCGTAGCCGTTTTTTTTGTGCTACATTGCCAGTTAATAAGCCAACGCGGTGACCATCAGCAGCAAGATGAGCCCAGATATCTTCACAGCGATGTTTGGTATTAGCAAAAATTATACATCTTTCGGGCCACTCTTCCTCGATTAACGTTTGTAACAGACGCATTTTTTCTTCGTTTGAAGGATAGAAAAGTTCTTCTTTAATGCGATGACCTGTTTTTTGTTGAGGTTCTACCTCAATATATTCGGGTTGATTCATTTGTTCAAATGCCAGTTCTTGAACACGATAAGAAAGTGTTGCGGAAAAGAGTAAATTCAAGCGTTGAGTTGCGGGTGGCATTCGACGAAATAGCCAGCGAATATCTTTAATAAAACCAAGATCATACATACGGTCAGCTTCATCAAGTACAACCACTTGAATGAGACCTAAATGAACGTGGCCTTGTTTGGTATAATCGATTAAACGCCCGGTCGTACCGATAAGAATATCTACACCCGACTGGAGCACATGCAGTTGTTCGTCGTAGCCATCACCACCATAAGCTAAACCCATTTTTAAGCCCGTTATAGCGGCTAATTCTTTTGCATCAGTATATATCTGAACCGCTAATTCTCGTGTAGGAGCCATAATTAGCGCTCTGGGTTGGTTAACCTGTCGTTCTGAATTTGTTGGATGTGTTAGTAAATAATGAAATGTTGAGGTAAGAAAAGCCAATGTCTTACCCGTTCCTGTTTGTGCCTGCCCCGCAACATCACGGCCTTCGACAGTAAAAGGCAATGTTGACGCTTGTATCGGCGTACAGTTATGAAAGCCATTTTTATTGAGGGCTTCAATAACTTTAGGGTGTAAGGCGAAGTCTATAAACTTCTTGTCTGTCAAATGTGTTTTACTCATAGTGTGTTAGAATATCAGTTAACGGTTGCTTTATGAAAGAAGATTGTTTGAAATAAAGCAAGCATGGTTAAATTAATGTTAGACTGAAACAGCATAAAAATTTTATCCTTGGAGTATCGCAATGAGCGACAAAATTATTCATCTATCTGATGGAGATTTTAATACAAAAGCCCTAGGGGCAGCAAAGCCAGTATTAGTTGATTTTTGGGCAGAATGGTGTGGCCCTTGTAAAATGATTGCTCCCATTTTAGACGAAATTGCTGATGAATATGCAGCTAAATTGATTATTGGAAAATTGAATGTTGACGATAATCCTGAAACAGCGACTAAATATGGTATTCGTAGCATTCCTACTTTAGCACTTTTTAAAGACGGTGAGCTGATTAATAAGCAAGTTGGTCTTTTGTCTAAAACTCAATTAAAAGAATTTTTAGACAAAAATATCTAATTTCCCGTAAAATATTAACAACAGACGTTTAGTAGGCTAATATTTTTCTCAATTTGCTATTAGACGTTTGCTTTTTATACAATTCATAGCTAGACACCTGCTTTGAAGCATGGTAATTTAGCGTCACTACTTAATATGATACGCGTTTATATCTTAATGTGTACATATTGAATATGTTATTGTATAGACATATTTGTTATCTCTGGATAATCTATATCCTACAATGGTTTGAATCCCATTGACTCTCATAGAAATAATTCTTTTAGACAGACATGTTCCATTTGTTATTTGCTTGGTGCTGTTGTGTAGGGCCTAAGAAGTAAAAAGTGAGATTTTCTCATCAACTTTGAGATGAATTCTTATAGTCTTATTCTGTCTTTGCTGTATAAAGAGTGTTATCTAAGGTAGTAAATTAACAAATTACTGCGACTACATGAATTTATATCCTAATGAAATTGATATATTCATCAAGAATCGTTAAGGTTTTTGTGTTTTTATTTAAATAGGCACTTAGAGATTGCTATACTATTTATTGTTCATAGTTCAAAAAATATACCCCGAGTTTAAGAACCCACCATTATGAATCTTACCGAATTAAAAAATACGCCGGTATCTGAATTGATTACTCTTGGCGAAAGTATGGGGCTAGAGAACCTAGCCCGCATGAGAAAACAGGATATTATTTTCTCGATTTTGAAGCAGCATGCGAAAAGTGGAGAGGATATTTTTGGTGATGGCGTGCTAGAAATTTTGCAGGATGGATTTGGATTCCTTCGTTCTGCTGACAGCTCTTATCTAGCAGGTCCTGATGATATTTATGTTTCTCCTAGTCAGATTCGTCGCTTTAATCTACGAACAGGAGATACCATATCAGGAAAAATTCGTCCTCCTAAGGAAGGCGAACGCTATTTTGCCCTACTAAAAGTTAATGAAGTCAATTTTGATAAACCTGAAAACGCCCGTAGTAAAATCCTGTTTGAAAACCTAACACCGCTGCATGCTAATAACCGTCTACGTATGGAGCGAGGCAATGGTTCAACAGAAGATTTGACTGCTCGTGTTCTGGATTTGGCCGCACCGATTGGGCGTGGGCAGCGTGGTTTAATTGTTGCTCCACCAAAAGCAGGTAAAACCATGTTATTGCAGAATATTGCAGCTAATATTGCCAATAATTATCCGGACTGTGTTTTGATGGTGTTGCTAATTGATGAGCGACCAGAAGAAGTGACCGAAATGCAACGCCTGGTTAAAGGTGAGGTCATTGCATCAACCTTTGATGAACCTGCATCTCGTCATGTTCAGGTTGCTGAAATGGTAATAGAAAAAGCTAAGCGCTTAGTTGAACACAAAAAAGATGTCATCATTCTTTTAGATTCGATTACGCGTCTTGCTCGTGCTTACAACACAGTGGTTCCTTCCTCTGGAAAAGTATTGACTGGTGGGGTGGATGCAAATGCTTTACACCGTCCGAAACGTTTTTTTGGTGCTGCACGTAATGTAGAAGAAGGTGGAAGCCTAACGATAATTGCTACAGCATTAGTTGATACCGGTTCCAAAATGGATGAAGTAATCTACGAGGAGTTTAAAGGCACCGGCAATATGGAGCTACATTTGTCGCGGAAAATAGCGGAAAAACGTGTTTTCCCGGCGATTGATTATAATCGTTCTGGTACTCGTAAGGAAGAATTATTGACCTTACCGGATGAGTTACAGAAGATGTGGATATTGCGTAAAATTATTCATCCTATGGGTGAAATTGATGCAATGGAATTTTTAATTAATAAATTAGCAATGACGAAAACGAACGATGAATTTTTCGATTTTATGAAGCGTTCTTAAATTGCTGTTTGTTTAATGAGTTATTGAAAAGCGCCACTTTTATGTGGCGTTTTATTTTGTGCGTTTTTGTTATCCAATAGCATCTGTTTTGGTATAGATTTTGCTTACTAATAAGCAATGCAAGATGATGGAAATGTTTCGTTATTGTTACATATACGCTAACTTAAAGTACACTTATAGTCTATACATGGAAATGGGTGCAGTGGATGATTTCTAAAAAAATTATAAGAGAGTAAATATTGTGCACACACTAAATTTACTAATCGACGTTTTTTGGGTTTTCTTGTTTTCTCTGATTTTCATATTTATTGCGAGAAAAGTGGCAAAAAGATTTGGTCTAGTAGATGAACCTAATCATCGAAAAAAACACCAAGGAGAAATTCCTTTGGTTGGTGGTATTGCGGTTTTTTTTGGTATCGGTTTGGCATTCATGATTACGCCCGAATATATTCCTCATAAATGGTTGTATTTGATTTGTGCTGGGGCTTTGGTATTTGTTGGAGTATTGGATGATCGCTTTGATATTAGTGTTAAAATTCGAGCAACTATTCAAGCTATTGTTGCGTTGGTCATGATTTATTTTGCTGGTCTAACGTTAGATAACTTAGGTTATGCTTTTGGGCCATGGCATGTAACGTTGGGGCCTTTAAGCTATTTAATGACATTATTTGCTGTTTGGGGCACAGTCAATGCTTTTAACATGGTTGATGGTATTGATGGTCTGCTTGGTGGGCTTTCTTGTGTCTCCTTTGCTGCATTAGGCATTTTGCTTTATCAAAATGGCAATATGGCATTAGCTTTTTGGTGTTTTGCTGTTATTGCTGCCATTCTCCCTTATATATTCCTGAATTTAGGTTTATTAGGAAAGCGTTATAAAGTGTTTATGGGGGATGCGGGTAGTACATTAATTGGTTTTACTATTCTTTGGTTGCTGTTGATGTCGACACAAGGTGAGCAACCGTCGATTAAACCAGTGACTGCCCTTTGGATTATTGCTATTCCTCTGATGGATATGATTGCCATTATGTATCGGCGTCTAAGTAAAGGAATGAGTCCTTTTTCACCAGATAGACAACATATTCATCATTTAATTATGCGTTCAGGTTTTACCTCAAGTCAGGCTTTTATTTTGATTACAGTGTCGGCAGCTATTTTAGCAGCGGTAGGTATGATCGGTGAACGTTCAAATTTTATTCCTGAATGGGTGATGTTGGCATTATTTTTGCTTATATTTGCTATCTATGGCTACTGTATTAAACGTGCTTGGAAAGTGGCGCGTTTTGTGAAACGTGTTAAACGTCGGATGCAACGTATAGCAAAATAAATAAACAAATGTTTAAAGGAGTTTCATACCAGTGACAAAATCAGAAACACAACCCAAACCTAATTCTCACTCACAGTCTCTTGAATATGAGCTAGATATTAGAAGTTTATTTTGTGCGCTATGGCAGGGAAAAATATGGATTATCTCTTTAGCATTTATTTTTGCAGCTGTTGCATTGATCGTTTCTTACATGATGCAACAAAAATGGAGTGCTAATGCTGTCACTGATTTACCTACAATTAGTAATTTAGGTGCATATTATTCCCAGCAGCAATTTTTGCGAAATTTGGATTCGCATATTAATGAAACACAGGATAATCAGTTGCCAACAATTTCGAATCAGGTTTATCAAGAATTTACTACTCAAGTAGGTTCTTATGATACCCGGCGAGAGTTTTGGTTAAATAGTGATTACTATAAAACCCGCATGGAAGGAAATGCTAAGGCTGATGCTGCATTACTTGATGAATTAATTGATGATATTCAATTCACTCCCCAAGATGATAATAAGATACTTCATGATAATGTAAAATTAGTTGCTGAAACGGCTACTGATGCAAACCGGTTACTACGTGAATATATTTCTTTTGCCAACAAACGAGCTAGTTTTAATCTTAATGAACAGATTAAAGGCGCGTGGGGAGCAAAGGCACAGTCTTTAAAAGCATTAATTAAACGCCAGGAAATGGTCGCAAAGGCAAATTATGAACGGCGTTTAAATAACCTACAGCAATCGTTCAAAGTTGCGCAAAAGCAAGGTATTTCACGTAACAAAGTTGATGTCCCCATCGATCAGCTGCCTGATTCAGAAATGTTTCTATTAGGTACTTCATTATTACAAGCACAAATTGAGACATTACAGGCAACAGGGCCTAATTATGATGAAAGCTATGATCAAAATATAGCGATGTTAACGACATTAAATGTAGAACCCGCTCTTGAGAATAATTTTCAAACTTATCGCTATTTAAGAACACCAGAAGATCCCGTTAAACGTGATAGCCCTCGTCGAGCATTAATGATGGTCATTTGGGGAATGATTGGTGCCTTAAGTGGAATAGGTATTGTGTTGTTAAGGCGTAATACCTAATTATTTGCTAAACATATAGCAATAGAGGACTTCAACAAACTATTGATATGTTGAAGGTAAAATCATTATTGATGATACATCTCATTCGTAGATGAGGTTAAAATAAAAAGAGAGTCACTGTGAAAGTGTTGACTGTGTTTGGTACTCGTCCTGAAGCCATAAAAATGGCTCCACTGGTACATGCTTTGACAAACGATAAGGCTTTTGAGTCGAAAGTTTGCGTAACTGCTCAACATAGAGAAATGTTGGATCAGGTATTGCATCTTTTTGAGATAACACCTGATTATGATTTAGATATTATGACACCGGGACAAGATTTAACGGATATTACCTGTCGTATTCTTGAAGGAATGAAACCCGTATTGTTATCTTTTAAACCCGATGTGGTATTGGTTCATGGTGATACTGCTACCACGATGGCAACCAGCCTGGCTGCTTTTTATCAGCGTATTCTGGTTGGTCATGTTGAAGCAGGATTGCGTACTGGTAACTTATATTCTCCCTGGCCGGAAGAAGCCAATCGTAAAATTGCCAGCCATCTGGCAACGTATCACTTTGCGCCTACCGAGTATTCACGAAAAAATTTACAGCATGAATCGATCTCTGCTAATCGTATTTTTGTTACTGGTAACACTGTAATCGATGCGTTGTTTTGGGTGCGTGATAAAGTTATCAATGATGCCACAATACGAACAAGCCTTGCCGCGCAATACCCTTTTCTTGACCAAAATAAAAAGATGCTACTGGTTACAGGGCATAGGCGGGAAAGTTTTGGTAGCGGATTTGAACGTATTTGTCATGCATTAGCTGAAATTGCCAAAAATCATGCTGATGTTCAAGTTGTCTATCCGGTTCATCTTAATCCTAATGTCAGTGAACCAGTGCAACGCATTTTGCAGGGTATTAATAATATAAACCTGATTGATCCACAGGATTATTTACCTTTTATTTATTTAATGAATAACGCTTATTTGATCCTGACAGATTCAGGGGGTATTCAAGAAGAGGGGCCAGCTTTAGGTAAGCCAGTATTAGTGATGCGTGATACTACTGAGCGACCTGAAGCGGTTGAAGCTGGTACGGTACGTTTAGTGGGTACGCAAACAGAAAATATTGTTCAAGCGGTAACACAATTACTTACGGATTACCATGCTTATCAGAAAATGAGCCGGGCGCATAATCCTTATGGTGATGGTAAAGCATGCCAGCGAATTCTTGAAGGGTTGAAGACAAATCAGGTGACATTATGAGTTTTGAAACTATTTCTGTTATTGGTTTAGGTTATATCGGTTTACCGACTGCTGCCGCTTTCGCTGCTCGGCAGAAAAAAGTAATTGGGGTTGATGTTAATCAACATGCGGTCGATACGATTAATCAAGGTAAAATTCATATTGTTGAACCCGATTTAGATAAAACGGTAAAAACAGCCGTAGAAGCTGGCTATTTAAAAGCGTTTACTACACCGCAAAGGGCAGATGCGTTTTTAATTGCGGTTCCTACACCGTTTAAAGATGATCATCAGCCTGATCTCTCTTATGTCATGGCAGCGGCAGAATCAATAGCGCCATTATTGAAAAAAGGCGATTTGATTATTCTAGAGTCTACCTCGCCAACTGGAGCGACTGAGCAAATGGCACAGCGGCTAGCAGCTATGCGAGCTGATCTGACATTTCCACAGCAACAGGGTGAAAACTCAGATATTGATATTGCTTATTGCCCTGAGCGGGTTTTACCGGGCAAAGTCATGGTTGAGCTGATCAAAAATGATCGGGTAATCGGCGGCATGACGATGAAATCATCCCAACGGGCCAGTGAGTTATATCGTATTTTCCTTACCGGTGAATGTGTGATCACCAATGCCAAAACGGCAGAAATGTGTAAATTGACAGAAAATAGTTTTCGCGATGTAAATATTGCTTTTGCCAATGAACTCTCTTTTATTTGCGCAGAACAAGGGATTAATGTTTGGGAGTTGATTAATTTGGCCAATCGTCACCCGCGGGTCAATATTTTACAGCCAGGTCCAGGTGTTGGAGGCCATTGTATTGCCGTCGATCCTTGGTTCATTGTTGCTCAGAATCCAAAGCAATCTCGTTTGATCCAGACAGCCCGTTTGGTTAATGACAGCAAGCCAATTTGGGTGGTCGATCAGGTCAAGACAGTATTAGCTGATTGTTTAACCGAAACAGGCAAACGGGCAAATGAAATTAAAATTGCCTGCTTCGGTTTAGCCTTTAAACAGGATATTGATGATTTACGAGAAAGCCCCGCTATGCAAATCACTAAAATGATTGCAGATTGGCATACTGGTACCACTTATGTAGTAGAACCTAATATTAATGAATTGCCAAATGTACTGAAAGGTCTTTGTCAATTGGTCTCTACTGAAGTTGCCGTTGCTAATGCAGATATTATTTTGTTACTGGTTGATCATAAACAATTTAAGGCGATTAAGGGTGAACAAATCCGACAAAAATGGGTAGTTGATACCAAAGGAGTTTGGCGTTGAAACGTATTTTAATTACTGGTGGGGCTGGATTTATTGGTTCGGCAGTTGTTCGTTATATCATTGAGCATACTAACGATAGTGTGCTAGTGGTTGATAATTTGACTTATGCTGGTAATCTGGAATCGTTAGCGTCAGTGAGAGAAAGTCCTCGCTATGCTTTTGCCCAAATAAATATTTGTGATCGATCGGCAATTGATGAAATTTTTCAGCGATATCAACCTGATGCCATTATGCATTTAGCGGCAGAAAGTCATGTTGATCGCTCAATCGATGGGCCAGCCGCCTTTATCGAAACCAATATTGTCGGTACTTATCTTTTATTGGAGGCTGCTCGCCATTATTGGAATCATTTGAACCCGCAGAAAAAACAGTCATTTCGTTTCCATCATATTTCTACCGATGAAGTTTATGGCGATCTGCATACCACTGAGGGGCTATTTACCGAAACAACCCCTTATGCACCGAGTAGCCCTTACTCAGCTTCGAAGGCTTCCAGTGACCATTTAGTTAGAGCCTGGCAGTGTACTTATGGCTTACCGACCTTGGTGACCAATTGCTCAAATAATTATGGCCCTTATCACTTTCCTGAAAAATTAATTCCTTTGATGATCTTGAACGCCATAGTTGGTAAATCATTGCCTGTTTATGGTCAAGGTGAACAGATACGTGATTGGCTGTATGTTGAAGATCATGCCCGTGCATTACACTTAGTCATTAGTCAAGCCGATGCAGGTAAAACTTATAATATTGGTAGCCATAATGAACGTAAAAATATTGATGTAGTAAAGACAATTTGCTGCTTGCTGGAAGAGTTACGTCCGGTTAAGCCTGAAGGCGTGACTCACTATTGTGATTTAATTACCTATGTCGCGGATCGTCCAGGCCATGATGTCCGTTATGCCATTGATGCTAGCAAGATAGAACAAGAGTTAGGATGGAAGCCACAAGAGACCTTTGAATCAGGTATTCGTAAAACCGTTGAATGGTATTTGAACAATGAAACCTGGTGGCGCCATGTGCAAGACGGTTCATATGCAGGTGAACGTCTAGGCATCGCGACAAAATAGGAAACGAGGAGAGGTGATGAAAGGCATTGTTTTGGCTGGTGGCTCAGGAACCCGTTTGTACCCTATTACACGAGGAGTTTCTAAACAACTGTTACCTATTTATGATAAGCCGATGATTTACTATCCGCTTTCGGTACTGATGTTGGCAGGTATTCGAGAAATATTGATTATTTCCACGCCTGAAGATCTGCCTAATTATCAACGGTTACTTGGCGATGGTGATGCCTTCGGTGTTCATTTCAGTTATGCCGCACAACCTTCGCCGGACGGATTAGCGAAGGCGTTTTTGATCGGTGAAAGTTTTATAGGTGATGATGCTTGCTGTTTGATATTAGGTGACAATATTTATTTTGGGCAGGCTTTTAGCGATAAATTGAAATCTGTGGTGGCTCGTCAGTCGGGAGCAACAATTTTTGCGTATCAGGTGATGGATCCTGAACGTTTTGGCGTAGTTGAATTTGATGAAAAGTTCAAAGTACTGTCTATTGAAGAAAAACCTCAGCAACCTAAATCTAACTGGGCGGTTACTGGCCTTTATTTTTATGATAATCAAGTAATTGACTTTGCTAAAAAAATTAAACCTTCGCTACGTGGAGAACTTGAGATCACCTGTCTGAATCAAATGTATCTTGAGCGTGGAGAACTAAATGTTGAGCTGTTAGGCCGCGGATTTGCCTGGTTAGATACTGGCACCCATGACAGTTTGATTGAAGCGAGTATGTTTGTGCAAACCGTTGAGAAAAGGCAGGGATTTAAAATCGCTTGTCTGGAAGAAATAGCATGGCGTAACGGTTGGTTGACGGATGAACAGGTTAGAAAATCAGCGGAAAAACTGGCGAAAACCGGTTATGGGCAATATTTACAGGATTTGCTGCATGTCTATCCACGCCAATATTGAAATACTCAGTTGGGAAAGTGCTTTCTTTAAGCGTAAAACGGCCAAGTTACATTTTGCATCCGATGCGCCAATTGTCTCATTAGATCAACTAGCTGACTACGATATTGTGCAAGCTAAAATTGCTACCGCTGATACTAAACTGATTGATGCAATATTGGCGATGGGTTTTTGGCTGGTAGAAAGTGAAATCGATTTTTGTCTAAATATTGCTAGTAGGGCAAAAAAGCATAGTTTAGATCTAGCTGTGGCGACGGAACAGGATATTGAAATATTGAAAAGTATTGCGGCTAAGGCTTTTTCATATAGTCGTTTTCGCCCGCCCTGGTATCGATTAACAGATAATGCCCGTTTTTATTCTGTTTGGCTTGAAAAAGCAGTTAAGGGTACTTTTGATGATCTTTGTTTATTAGTTAATGATAAGCAAGGAAATATTCAAGGCTTTGTCACCATAAGGAAACTGCCAACTGAAAAAGAGGCGCGTATTGGTTTATTAGCCACCGCTCCAGCCCATCAGGGCAAAGGGGTTGGTAAACAATTACTAGCAGCCGCCTGTCAATGGTGTGAGCAGCAAGGGGTAGAGCGATTAAGGATAGCGACTCAAATCAGCAATATTTTTGCTATGCGTCTCTATTCACAAATGGGTGCACAAATTGAAAGCACAGCTTATTGGTTATATCGAGGACGACATGATCCCATTTAATAAACCACCGGTTATTGGTACTGAATTAAGTTACATGCAAGAAGCCATGCAGAGTGGCAAATTATGTGGTGATGGGCACTTTACTCAGCGTTGTGAAGAGTGGATGGAAAAGCATTTCCACTGTCTGAAAGTGCTGTTGACACCTTCTTGTACCGCCTCTTTGGAAATGTCGGCGATTTTGCTTGATATTAAACCTGGCGATGAAGTCATTATGCCAAGTTTTACCTTTGTTTCTACTGCTAATGCTTTTGTGCTAAGGGGCGCAACGATTGTCTTTATCGATATACGGGCTGATACCATGAATATGGATGAGACTAAAATTGAAGCGGCGATCACGGCCAAAACTCGCGCTATTGTCCCTGTTCACTATGCTGGTGTGGCTTGTGAGATGGATACCATTATGGCATTGGCAGAAAAACACCATCTCTATGTTGTTGAAGACGCGGCTCAAGGTGTTATGTCCACTTATAAGGGGAAAGCGCTTGGAACGATAGGGCATATTGGTTGTTATAGTTTTCATGAAACAAAAAATTACTCTTCCGGTGGTGAGGGGGGAGCGATACTGATTAATGAACCGTCACTTATCGAGCGAGCAGAAATTGTGCGGGAAAAAGGCACGGATCGTAGTCAATTTTTCCGTGGCCAAGTTGATAAATATACTTGGCGAGACATTGGTTCTAGTTACTTAATGTCAGATCTACAAGCGGCTTATTTATGGGCGCAATTGGAGCAAGCGAATAAAATTAATCAGCGTAGGCTAGCGTTATGGAAAAACTATTATCAGGCGCTTAAACCTTTCGCTGAAGTAGGTAAATTAGATTTGGCGGTTATACCGGCAGATCTAGAACATAATGCCCATATGTTCTATATCAAATTAAAAGATATTGAACAAAGAACCGCGTTTAATAAGCATATGCAAGCAGCAAATATTTTGTCAGTATTTCATTATGTTGCTTTACACTCTAGTTCAGCAGGTCATAAATTTGGCCGTTTTCATGGTGATGATTGTTATACGACGAAGGAAAGTGATCATTTAGTTCGTTTACCGATGTTTTATAATCTTACCGATGAAGAGCAGCAACAAGTGATCAATCAAATCCAATGTTTTTTTGCTTAATATGTCATTAGCTAAAGCGTCTGTTTGGACAGCTATTTCAACCTTAATAAAAATTGGGGCAGGGTTAGTTGTTATCAAATTATTGGCAGTCACTTTTGGTCCGAGTGGTGTTGGTCAGGTGGGAAATTTCCGTCAACTAATTACTGTACTTGGTGTTTTATCTGGTGCAGGGATCTTCAATGGCGTAACTAAATATGTCGCTGAATATCATCAGACACCAACAAAACTAGGTGCTGTATTAGGTACCTCATCATTAATTATTTTGGGTTTTTCAACCCTATTAGCGTTTATTTTTTTACTATTTAGCTCATTTATCAGTCTGGCGCTATTTGGTCATACCCATTATCAAATGGTTATTTGTGCCTTAGGATTGATACAAATGGGGATCGCTTATGCGAATTACTTTTTGGCGATACTAAAAGGTTACCGTGATGCGAAAGGTAATGCACTATCGATTATCGTTGGTAGCTTAGCAGGCGTGATTGCTTACTATTTTTGTTTTAGATTAAATGGTTATCAAGGGGCGCTAATAGGATTGGCTTTAGTTCCTGCATTAATTGTTGTACCAGCCGCGATCATGATCTTACGTCATAAACAGCTGAATTGGTCATATTTTAAACCAAGGTGGAATAGTACCATTGGTCATCACTTAGCTAAATTCACCTTAATGGCGTTAATAACCTCAGTCACGTTGCCGGTTGCTTATATTATGATGAGAAATTTATTGGTTGAGCGTTATAGTTGGGATGAAGTGGGCATTTGGCAGGCAGTGAGTAGTATTTCAGATGCCTATTTACAGTTTATTACCGCATCTTTTACCGTTTATTTATTACCAACTTTAGCTAAATTGCAGCATAGAGATGAGATTAGTGCAGAAATTTTTAAAGCTTTGAAGTTTGTTTTACCGGCGGTTGCGTTAGCCAGTTTTACCGTATGGCTATTACGAGATCTGGCAATTTGGCTGCTTTTTTCCGATAAGTTTATTGCAATGCGCGATCTCTTTGCTTGGCAGTTGATTGGTGATGTATTGAAAGTAGGCGCTTATGTATTTGGTTATTTAGTTATTGCTAAGGCCGCATTACGGTTTTACATTTTAACGGAGGTGACTCAATTTGCGCTGTTAACAGGGTTTGCTTATTGGTTAATACCAGCTTACGGCGCGTTAGGTGCTGCCCAGGCTTATATGGCAACTTATATTGTTTATTTTATGCTTTGTAGTGGCATATTCTATCTTTACCGCAGGCGCACATGAAAATCTTAATCCATGTATTAGGCTCTGATATCCCACATCATAACCAGACAGTGTTAGCATTTTTTAATGATGTTTTATTTTCGTCAATACCATCACCAGAAAAAAGACAGTTTATGGTTGTTAGCCGTCACCTCACTCTAGCATCACGCTATCCACGACTACACATTAACCAATTTGATAATAAAAAAGCGATTGCTAAAGTTATCGCTATACAAGCAAAAGCAGATAGAAATTGCCAATTCTTTTTTCATGGTCAATTTAATGTATCAATTTGGTTGGCATTATTGTTTGGCAAGATCCGTCGACAACAATTTTTATGGCATATTTGGGGAGCTGATCTCTATGAAGACTCAGCTGCATTGAAATTTAAATTATTTTATTATTTTCGGCGTCTGGCATTTAAACGGGTAGTGCATGTTTTTGCTACCCGAGGGGACTTAAATTATTTTTCTCAGTTAAATCCAGCTATACCAACATCACTACTCTATTTTCCAACCAAAATGGATCCAGCCTTAACCGTCTATGAAAAATCGATTAATCAAACGGATAAAGTGACAATTTTGGTTGGTAACTCAGGTGATAAATCCAATCGACATATTGAAGCGTTGCAGGCTATTAAAAAGCAGTTTGCTTTTCAGCCGGTCGAAATTTTTGTTCCTATGGGATATCCCGCTAATAATCAAGTATATATTGCCGAAGTTGCCCAAGCGGCCGAAAATTATTTTCCTAATGGAGAAGTGACAATTATTAAGGAAAAAATGGCTTTTGATGATTATCTCACTTTACTGCGTTGTTGTGATTTAGGTTACTTTATTTTCAAACGACAGCAAGGTATAGGCACATTGTGCTTATTAATTCAGTTTGGCATTCCTTTTATTATTAGCCGGCAAAATTACTTTTGGCAGGATCTTATTGAGCAGTCTGTACCTTTTCTATTTTATGATGATCAATTAGATGAACGGCAACTGGGTACCCTGCGACAGAAAATGATGTTAACGGATAGAAGCCAAATAGCTTTTTTCAACCCTAATTTTATTAAAGGATGGCAAGCTGCATTAACATCGATAGGAGAGCAGTAATGACTATGATGGAATTTGGTGGCCTATCGATTGTCTATTTTATCTCTCTGATATTAATTTTGGCACTAACATATCGTGAATTTCGACGAGTACGCTTCAATTTTAATATCTTTTTCTCTCTACTTTATTTATTAACATTCTACTTTGGTTTTCCATTAACGGGATTACTTGTTTTTCAATTTGATGTTAATGTGGTATCAACCAATGCATTATTGAATGAGCTGCTATCATCCATCAGTTTTTATATTGTTTATTATATCGCTTACAAAACCCGCTTGCGAACGGGTGTCCAACAATCTGAACAGTCGTTATTCACTATGAATGGGCTAGAAACGCGGCTAACTTGTCTCTTGTTGATGCTCATTGCTATAGTGACAGTAGCAATATTTTTCTTACAAAATGGTTTTTTACTGTTTCGTTTACAGTCTTATAGTCAGATTTTTTCTAGTGAAGTTTCAAGTGTAGCGTTAAAACGTTTTTTTTATTTTTTCATTCCGGCAATGTTAATTGTCTATTTTTTAAAGCCGACCCAGTACCGCTGGTTATTTTTTCTCTTTAGCACAGTTGCTTTTGGGGTACTCACTTATCTGGTTGTCGGTGGAACACGGGCTAATATTATTATCGCCTTTGCGCTTTTCCTATTTATCGGTATCGTCCGTGGCTGGATTAATTTATGGATGCTAATTATCGCTGGTGTTATTAGCATTATTGGTATGTTTTGGTTAGCATTAAAGCGTTATGGATTAGATGTTAGTGGTGCGGAAGCTTTTTATACTTTTCTCTATTTAACCCGTGATACCTTTTCGCCATGGGAAAATTTGGCTCTGTTACTTGATAACTATGACAAAATCGAATTCCAAGGATTAGCGCCTATTGTACGTGATTTTTATGTTTTTATTCCCACTTGGTTATGGCCTGAACGACCTGATACGGTATTGAATTCAGCCAATTATTTTACCTGGCAAGTGCTTGATAATCACTCTGGTTTAGCTATATCGCCCACATTAATTGGTTCTTTAGTGGTTATGGGTGGGGTTATTTTTATTCCTATCGGTGCAATTGGCGTTGGCTTGATTATTAAATGGTTTGATTGGCTTTATGAAAAAAGTAAGATTGAAATTAATCATTATAAAGCCGTTATTCTGCAAGTTTTCTGTTTTGGCGCTATTTTTAATATTATTGTCCTGGTTCGTGAAGGGGTAGACTCTTTCGTATCGCGGGTGGTGTTTTTTGGCTTGGTATTTGTGCTTTGTTTGTTTGTTGCCAAACTGGTTTATTGGTTATTTGCCAAAGCTGGTTTAATTCGCATATATACCACGAATGATTGTAAAAAATAAGCTAAATAATAGCTTACTGGAGTAATGTATGAAGCAACAAGTGATCCCGAAATATGATATTCGAGGTCATCTTATTTGGGGTTTTCATGATATAACCCATTTCCTTAATTACCTATTTTCAGATCAAGAAGTTAAGCATGGAACATTGGTGGCTATCAATGCGGAAAAAGTCCTAACTGCAGAGCAAGACTGTGATTTAAATGCGTTGCTAGCTGAAGCAGAATATCTCTATGCTGATGGAATCAGTATTGTCAGAGCGATTCGTCGTAAATACCCACAAGCAAAAGTTTCACGTATTGCGGGTGCTGATTTGTGGGAAGCATTGATGGCAATTGCAGGTCAAAAAGCTGTACCTATGTTTCTGCTTGGTGGAAAAGCGGAAATTCTTAAACAGACTGAAAATAAGCTTCGTACTCAGTGGCAGGTGAATATTGTTGGTAGCCAGGACGGTTATTTTAAGCCGGAACAACGTGAAATATTATTTGAGCGCATCAAGGCTAGTGGAGCAAAAATTGTTACGGTAGCAATGGGTTCACCAAGGCAAGAAATTTTTATCCGGGATTGCCGGCAAGTATATCCAGATGCACTTTATATGGGAATAGGTGGTACTTACGATGTTTTTACCGGACATGTAAAACGAGCACCTAAATTATGGCAACAATTAGGATTGGAATGGTTATATAGATTGCTTTCTCAACCGAGTCGTATCAAACGACAGATAAAATTATTACGCTTTCTGGGTTACTATTATAGTGGCAAGCTGTAGTTTTTTATTTGTGTATTATTTCTATCGTAAAGGTTCGTTTTGACAGTAGTAAATTTCAATTGCATCTGCTATCCCTTCTTTTAAATAGGGTTTTGGGCTGACAACTGTTTTTTCATTGTTGAGCAATTAACACTATTTTGATTACATTTATAAATTTTTATTTCGTTATTATTAAAAACATGTTTTCATTACGGCACTATTATCTGTAATTTTGACCATGAAGGTCATATGGTATTAAGTGATTATTGAAAGGGCAGGAAATTGCTATGGGGAAACCGGAACAAGGTCTCAGTCGTGGCCTTGAAGCGAGGCATATTGAACTTATTGCATTAGGTGGAACAATTGGTGTTGGTTTATTTATGGGTTCTGCCAGTACGTTAAAGTGGGCAGGACCTTCTGTATTACTGGCTTATATTGTTGCTGGATTATTTGTTTTTTTTATTATGCGTTCAATGGGAGAAATGCTGTTTCTTGAACCTGTTACTGGCGCTTTTGCCTCGTTTGGTTATAAATATTTGAGCCCTTATTGGGGATGTTTAACGGCATGGGGTTATTGGTTTATGTGGGTCGCTGTTGGTATATCAGAGATCACAGCGATTGGTGTCTACGCGGAATTCTGGTTTCCTGAGGTTCCACAATGGATTTTTGCGTTGATTGCTGTTGTACTTGTTGCATTAGCTAATCTGGCTGCAGTACGTTTGTACGGTGAATTGGAATTCTGGTTTGCTATGATTAAGGTTACCACGATTATTGTGATGATCTTGATTGGATTAGGGTTGATTTTTGTTGGTATTGGCAATAACTTTGAACCGATTGGTTTAGCCAATTTGACTGAGCATGGTGGCTTTTTTGCCGGTGGCTGGCAAGGCTTTTTATTTGCGCTTTGTATTGTTGTTGCCTCTTATCAAGGCGTTGAATTAGTTGGTATTACTGCGGGAGAAGCAAAAAATCCGCAGGTCACATTAAAGAAAGCTATTAATAATATTTTATGGCGAATTTTGATTTTTTATGTCGGTGCTATTTTTATTGTTGTAACGTTATTTCCTTGGACAGAGATTGGTCAAAATGGTAGTCCATTTGTGCTAATGTTTGCAAAAGTAGGTATTGTATCGGCAGCTGCGGTAATTAATTTTGTGGTACTTACAGCGGCATTATCAGGCTGTAATAGTGGCATGTATAGTGGCGGGCGTATGATTTATGCTTTAGCACAGAATGGTCAACTGCCAAAATCTTTACTGAAAGTGACCGCAAATGGTGTGCCTGCACGATGTATTATGCTAACAATTTTATGCCTTATTGTTGGCTCAGGTCTCAACTATATTATCCCTGATCCACAAGCGGTTTTTGTATATGTTTATAGTGCAAGTGTATTACCTGGAATGATACCCTGGTTTGTTATTTTATTGAGTCAATTGCGTTTTCGGCAAGTGCATCAACAGCAATTAGCCCAACATACTTTCAAATCAGTATTATTTCCTTACGTGAATTATTTGACCCTGCTTTTTTTGGCATGTGTACTTGTTGGCATGGCAATTAATCCAGATACGCGTTTATCATTAATTGTTGGCGGCGTGTTTTTATTGATTGTTTCTGTGATCTATTTTTTGAATCGTCTTTTCCGTCATAAAACAATGAAAAAATGATTAGCAATAACCTGTTTTACTGATTGAAAATGATGGTAAGGTTAATTTTATGATTGAAATGGATAAAGCATAAGCAAATAATCTTTTTATTTAAAAAATCACTCGACAGCATGCTATTAAATCCGTACTATCGTCACCCGCAACGGCGTTAAGCGCCCGTAGCTCAGCTGGATAGAGCGCTGCCCTCCGGAGGCAGAGGTCTCAGGTTCGAATCCTGTCGGGCGCGCCATTTAATGCGTGTTCTGTTACGGTGTAGTAGATTAATGTTGTATACAATGAATTGAATTTTTAAAGATTTTATGGTGGCTATAGCTCAGTTGGTAGAGCCCCGGATTGTGATTCCGGTTGTCGTGGGTTCGAATCCCATTAGTCACCCCATATTTGTTTTATGCTGTTTGCGAGGGTGGCGGAATTGGTTGACGCGCTAGCTTCAGGTGTTAGTATCCTTACGGATGTGGGGGTTCAAGTCCCCCCTTTCGCACCATAATATAAATAAGTTTTAAAAATTACATAAAAAACATCGTTAAATAGAGATTTTTTTCGGCGAGTAGCGCAGCCTGGTAGCGCAACTGGTTTGGGACCAGTGGGTCGGAGGTTCAAATCCTCTCTCGCCGACCAAATTTTAAAGAAACCCTGCAATTTATAGCAGGGTTTTTTCTTTTGTGTGCCCAGTATGGGCGCATTCCTGCGAGTGAAAGTTTTGTCATAAGCGTATCATAACCTGAGTTCGGGATAAGAAATAAAGAGAAAGTCTTGATATTCAAATAGTTGAATGAGCCTGTTTTGTTAAAATACTCTAACAGTCTGGTTAAAGAGTAGAGCATTGTTAAACAATTATGGAAAATCTTACTGAACTTTATTGCCTGATGGATGATTTTTGCAAAGACTTCGAGCCAAAAATGCATGAATATTTGCTGACTAACGGTACTAAGCGTCGTAGACGGTCTACTCAGCTTTCGTTGGCGGAAATGATGACACTGGTTGTGTTGTTTCATCAACTCCGATTCAGGCAATTCAAGGTATTTTATCTCTATTATGTCCGCTTATATCTCCGGAAGGAATTTCCTAACTTGCCATCCTATTCACGCTGTGTAGAGTTACTTCCGCGTAGTGCCTTAGCGTTAACGGCACTGTTTGAGTCAATTAAGGGAAAATGCACGGGGCTATCGGTTGCCGATTCTACTCCGATAGCGGTGTGTGATAACTTACGGATCCGCAGACATAAAGTCTTCAATGGGATAGCTGAACGGGGAAAAAATTCAACAGGTTGGTTCTTTGGTTTCAAGCTTCATGTAATTATCAATCATTTGGGGGAAATACTCAGTTTTCGACTCACACCAGGAAACACCGATGATCGGAAACCATTGCCTGAGCTGACAAAGGATCTTTCTGGTTGTTTGTACGCAGATAAAGGGTATTTATCGGCTTCACTGAAACAGCAACTCAAAACGATGGGAATTAGCCTTATAACGAATATCAAGAAGAAAATGAAGCCTATTAAACAGACTTGTTTCGACAAAGCCATCTTGCGTCATCGTTCTGTCATTGAAACGGTATTTGATGAGTTAAAAAATCTTTGTCAAATAGAGCATACGCGACATCGCTCTCCGGCTAACTTTGTAGTGAATTTATTAGGCGGACTGGTTGCATATTGTTTAATGCCATCTAAACCAAAGATACCTGTTGCAGGTACGTATCTTCAAGTATAATTGATAATGCTTATCCCGAACTCAGGTTATCATAGCAAATTAAGTGAAGTGCAATTACATGCCAGCGACCAAATATGGGAGTAAGCGTGTAGCGTAAGTCATGAGCTCATGCATAGCAGGCGCAGCCAAGCAAGCGGAATGGACTAAAAACTACAAGACTTTCATTATCAAGGCGAAATAGCATAAATGCGGTGATTGTGTGATGAAGAATAATGCGTTTTTACTTGGTGGAGATTTCACCTAACGCTTTAAAGGGTGACGGTAAAAGTCGGAGTGAGAAGCCAGTAGAGAGCGTAATAAGCGGCTAATAAAGAGCTATGCTAATTATACCATTAAGTAAACAAATAAGTGTGAATAAGTTAGTTTATACGCGTTATCTGTCAACATCGGCTTCCCTATTTTTATAGCGAAAAAATAGTATAATTGTATTTAAAATGTTGTTTTTTGTCTATTTTTAAAAGTTTGTCGTGTTTTAACAACAAAGCTAGTAAGCAATGTCTCAATATAGAGACATTTTATTTCATGAAAAATAAAGAAAAAATATAAATATTGCTATAACGTCTCTAATAAGAGACAGTTTGATAATGTGTATCGTGAATTGTGGCAATTAAAGTAAATAAAATTATTTTGTTAAAAGGCAAACAATAGTTAATTGGTGAATATTTATTCAATAGTGGGCGCAAAAAGATTATCTTTGAGTAAAAAGTAATATTTGGCATGAATTATGCTCTAAGATAGAGTGTAGATGCTCATCCTGCTTCTTGTGATAGCTTTCAGCTTCATAACCTATTGGATGACGCAGAGCCAATTTGATGTGCCTATTGTCCACGTTATCGATGCATAATATCCATCACCAACCGGACGCAACGTTGAGTGAGGCACAATCCGTCTGTAGACCTGATTGTATTTTGACACCTATCTTTTTATAGGTGTTTTTTTATTTTGTTAATTATTTAGCAAAGCTAAAATTTTATTCAACAGGTAATTATTAAATAGTATTATTGATGCTATTTGATCCAAATGTTTTACGTTAAAAATGTCAAATCAATCGATAAAGGTAAAAAAAGCCTCCATAAGTTAGAGGCGGGATCAAAACAATAGAGAATAGGGAGTCATCAATTTTCATGCTTTAATGAAAAAAGTAAGCCATGTTGGCGAATTTGTGCTGCTTCTTCCACTTTATGTTGTTTATCTAAAGCATCAGCAAGCCAAGCAAAGTCGTGAGCATCAGGACGTTGTGCTAAAGCAGACTTAAAATATTTTTCCGCTTCTTGCCATTCTCCATGCTGTAATGCAAGTTGACCTAATGTACTATTTAGTAAGGGAGTGGCACCACCTGACTGTTTTATTAGATTGGTCAGGATTTTATTCATTGCTTTGCTATCGCTAATTTGTAAACGAGGAACCAGCAATAAAAGATGCTCATCATATTGTTGTTTTAAGCCTGTAATAATAATTTTTTCTGCTGCTTCGCTATCGTCGCATTCAATAAGGCGAGCAGCAACGATCGATTGTAGTACCGGATCATGACGTATTTTACGTCCTTGAGACTGCCACCAATCTTTTAAATTTTCGCTGCCACCTTCAGCCATATATTGATTAATCAAACCTTTATAGGCGTCTTTACGTAATTTATCGATCTCTTCTGCACTATATAACTTTTCTTTTTGCATAATAGGCAAAAGTTCAATAAGCGCTTGATAAGCTCCTGAACGTTGATAGGCTTGTTCTGCCATTCTTAAGACTTCAGGGTGCCGTGGTGCCTGATCCAGTAATTTATCAACACCGTGGCGTGCTGCATGAATTTTACCTTCAGCAAGTTGTATACGCACGCGTGTAATATCAACAGGAAGTTGATGGTTACCTGCGACTTCTGCTGCGCGCTCAAGATATTGATTGGTACGATACTCATCACCACGTTGTTGAGCGGCTTCTGCTGCCAGCAGATAGTTAACAACCGGTTGTTCTGCATAGTCAGCATGACCTGTCAGTAGTTTTTCGACTTGTGAAAAATCACCTTCCGCTAATTTTAGTAATGCTTTTTGTGTTTGACTGTGCGCTTTATGATATTTACGGCCTTTTAGCCAATTATGGGTAAATGATGAGGTACCGCGAATACGACGATAGCACCAGCCAAGCAAACAGAAAATAAATTGTAAAATAATAAAACAGATGACTAAACCGGTTACACTGGTTTCAATATCGTAGTTGTTGGTTTGGATCAGTACATAACCTTGGTGCCCGGCGACAATGGGACCAATAATGATGCCAGCAATCAGTACAATAAAAAGGATCAGTACTTTTATCATGCCGTTCCCTCCTGGGCGGTTTTATTGCTAGGTTTTACCGCTTCTTCTGTTGGAGCAGGGGGAACTATTTTTACGTCATGATTTGTTCTCTTTTCGTTGGTTGGTTGCGTTTTTTGCGGTTTCGGTGTTGGAGAAGAAGGGATTTGCCCTTGAATACGTTTTTGCAACGCTTTATCGAGTAGTAATAAACTTTTTAACTCGCTGGGAATATCCATTGTAATCGGTTGTTCAATCAGTTTATCGACTTCGGTAAGGAAGGCTTTTGTTGCCGCGTCGTTGGTATTAAAGTAAATTCGAATCCAGGTTGAAACTTGCTCTAAAGATTGTTTATAAATTTGCTCTTGATGACGAGGTACGGCTTGGGCGGCAATAAGTAGTTGTGCTCGAATATTGGCGCGTAGGTAAATGTCCTGATTTGGTGCAAGTAAAGGAGTTTCATGAGAATCCCTACGACGAATAGTAATAAAATTTTTACTAAAACTTTTCCAACTTTGGCTAAGATTTTGTTTCCAATCAGCAATATTATTGGAAAGTTTCGTGCTATCCTCATCCATGGGGTTACCATCTGGAGCACTATCATTTATGCGTAAATTATCGATATCACTGCTCAGTTGATTAAGCTTTAAAATAATTCCGTCATAATCAATTTGGGTAATGGCTGATAGCCCACTGATATCATTATTAAGCGTTTTTCGGATCTCAATTAAATTAGGATCATTCATTTCTGCTAGACTTGCATCAGCACTTTTTAATAAGGCAATCGCAGTAACGGGATCATAGTCATTCCAAAGTTTTCGGCCAGCCATTTTGGCTAAGAAATCAGCTTGGGCAAGTAACCAGCGTTTCACATCTGTACTTGAAAGTGTTGTGATTTGTGCTTGTAATTCTTCGACGCGTTGTTCAAGTTGTTGCTCATATTCTTTTTTATCTAACTGGCTAATACGCTGGGATTCAACCAATTGGTTAATTTGCTGTTTTTCTGTTTCTTGTTGACGTAGTAATTCATTTATTTGTTGTTGTAATTCACTGCTTTCATTGACTATTTGTTGATGTTTTAGATGAAGATAATAATAGAAGCCACCACCGAGTATGATAATAAGAACGATAGTAATTATACTACCAAACAGACCAGAACGCTTTTGCCTATGGGGGTTACCATTTTTGGCGGTAGATTGCGTTGCTGTTTTTGAGGCATTTGATGGGTTTTCATTCACCTCATTCGGTTTATTCTGTTCCGTCATAATTAATATCTCAATATCGGTTTACATTAATGCCTGAATTAAAGCATCATTATTAGCACTTTTGGCTACTTTGACTGATTGCCATCCTAATTGGTAAGCAGTACTGGCCAAACGTTCACTGACAATAATCAAGTGGCGAGAAAGCAACCAAGGTTTAACATCATCTGTAATTAAGTTAAATAATAAATGTAACATTTCGCCACTGGTAACAATAATTGTTTTAATATTTGCCTGCCGCCATTGCAACTGGAAAGTTTGTCGATCATATTTTATTGGTTGACGTTGATAACACTCACAATAATCAATATGACTTCCGCGCGATTTTAACGTTGCGGCGAGTAGTTCACGTCCACCGTTACCCCGCAATAACAAAGATTTTTTGCCTAATATTGATTGTAAATCAGGTAATTCAATTAATGTCTCACTAGTTTCACCAGCTTGAGATAGTTGAATAGGCAAATTAGTTAATCGGTGAAAAGTCGATGCTGTTGAGTGCCCTATACCATAATAGGATAGCGTATCAGGCCATTTTCGTCCTGCTAAATAAAGTGCTGAATTAGCATGCCATACCGCATTTGGCGATAAGAAAAAAACCTGATCACCATTAGTTAGCCTGGCTAATTTAGTCGGCAGAAGGGCTAGTTCATTACCTGGCATAATTTCAATCAGTGGAGCATGAAATGCCATTTTTCCTAATGACCTAATACGTTGAACAAGTTTTTCACCGCTGGGGTTTGGTCTGGTGACCAATATACTCATCGAGAAAATGCTCCTGGCGAAATTTTGTTAAGAATTTGTTTGGCACCGTTATTGAGTAACTCCTCCGCAAGTTCAATACTCGCTTGTTGAGCGTCTTCAGGGGTAAAATATCTTTCTGCACGAATAATTTGACTACCATCGGGTGCACCAACTAGCGCTCTAAGCCAAATTTGTTTATTTTGCCAAATAGCATAACTACCTATTGGGACTTGGCAGCCACCTTCTAATCGATTGTTGACGGCTCGTTCTGCTTGAATACAGATAGCAGTATCATGATGATGTAATGACGCTAGAAAATGTTGTGTGTGATAGTCATCTAGACGGCATTCAATACCAATTGCGCCTTGCCCAACTGCTGGTAGTGACTGCTCTGGTGGCAGTGGCATACGTATGCGTGTTTCTAAACTTAGACGTTTTAAGCCAGCTGCAGCAAGAATAATACCATCGTATTCACCATTATCTAATTTACTCAACCGTGTTCCGACATTACCACGCAGATCTCGAATAACCAAGTGGGGATAAGTATGACGTAGTTGGCATTGGCGGCGTAGGCTTGATGTTCCTATAATACTCCCAGCTGGAAGCGCATCAAGGGAATCGTACTGATTGGATACAAAAGCATCACGAGGATCTCCTCTCTGGCAAATAGCCATTAATCCTAAGTTATTAGGAAAAGTTGCGGGAATATCTTTTATAGAATGAACAGCAATATCAGCTCGGTTTTCTAGTAGTGCATTTTCTAATTCTTTGACAAAAAGTCCTTTGCCGCCAATTTTAGCCAAGGGAGTATCAATTAGGATATCACCTTGAGTACTCATGGGAATAAGTTCAATCGTTAGTGTTGGATGATGCTTTTCTAATTGTGTTTTTATGAAAATCGCTTGCCACATTGCTAATGGACTTTTCCTTGTTGCGATACGCAGTGTTTGTGTTGACATATTTTTATTTTTCTTAGGTAATTAGATTATGAGTGAATTATAAAGGAAAGGTAGACAGTTTTAACTTTTGGTAAGTTTTTTTCCAGTTGTAGCTGAACACTTAATAAATATAGCTAATGCATAGTTCAATTTGTAAACAGGAAAAAGTGGTTTACAACAGTTGCAACGTGATTTTTTGTTATTGGATTAAAGCAAATAAATACATATCCAATTAATTTTTTTATATTTATCTGAATATTTATTAATGGAGGTAATTATAAAAGTTTGATAAGAAAATTTAACCAATTGTTTCCTTTTTTTATACAGATCATCTATTTGAAATTCTTAGAAACGAAAAAGATTTTTTAGGTAAAAGAATGGAAAGCATATAGTGTGAAAAATAAACAGTTAATGTAGGTGTAATGTACTTTACCCTTTTGGTACAAAATGTTAAATTGATCACGTTTCTAGCAACCTATTTAAAAAGCTTATCGCTGTTATCGTTCCCCAATACCCAAGGAACCAATGGCTGAGTTAAGGTTATTTATTTTTTAAAGTTAATTCAGGCAAAACTTTTGTATCTTTATATTGAGACACTAAAGCAAAGATTGGATGCGATCAATCAATTACGACTGGAACGAGCATCATCTTCTATGAATGAAGCGTTCAAGCATGTATATGGATTGCTGCCAGTTTTATTAAATTATCATCATCCCATGTTACCTGGTTATATAGAAGGTAATGTACCTGCTGGTGTCTGTTTTTTTGCGCCTGATGCTCAGCAAATTAATTGGTTAAAGCAGTTTGAGGCATATCTTTTTTGTGAACTATCTTCACAACAAACCAATGGTGAATTGCCTATTACAGGTATTTATTCCATGGGAAGTACATCATCAATCGGGCAAAGTGATGTTTCTGATTTAGATATTTGGGTATGTCATCAATCATGGTTAGATCAAGAAGAAAGACAACTGCTACAAAAAAAATGTATATTAATTGAGCAATGGGCGTCCTCGCTTGGTATAGATGTTACTTTCTTTTTAATTGATGAAAATCGTTTTCGCCACCATACGAGTGGTAGTTTGAGCGATGAAGATTGCGGAACAACACAACATATATTGCTATTGGATGAATTTTATCGTACAGCGGTTCGTATGGCTGGGAAACGTTTGCTATGGATGATGGTACCAGCAGAAGAAGAAGCCAATTATGATGAATATGTTTTATTTTTGTACGCGCGGGGAGTATTAACGCCAAATGAGTGGTTGGATTTAGGCGGCTTAGGTGAATTATCGGCTGAAGAGTATTTTGGTGCTAGCTTGTGGCAATTGTATAAAAGTGTTGATTCTCCTTATAAAGCCGTGCTGAAAAGTATTTTACTGGAAGCTTATTCCTGGAATTATCCGCATGGTATGTTGCTGGCAATGGAATTTAAGAAACGTTTGCATGCCGGGGAAATTGTTTCCTATGGTCTGGATGCCTATTGTTTAATGTTAGAACGCGTTACCCGTTATTTAATGAAAATCGGTGATTTTAAACGCCTTGATTTGATTCGTTGCTGTTTTTACCTCAAAGTTTGTGAAAAATTGTCTGATGAAAATAGTACCTCGGTGAGTGGTAGTTGGCGCAGACAGGTGTTATCACAGCTTGTTACTTCATGGGAGTGGAATACAGAGCGATTAAGCGTCCTCGACAAACGAAATTATTGGAAAATAGCGCAGGTTCGAGATGCACATAATGAATTACTTGACACCATGATGCAAAGTTATCGTAATCTTATTCGCTTTGCCCGTCGTAATAATTTACGGATTAGTGCAAGCCCACAAGATATTGGTGTGTTGACGAGGAAATTGTATGCCGCCTTTGAAGTATTACCTGGCAAAGTCACTTTAGTTAATCCGCAAATTTCACCAGATCTATCTGAAAGTCATCTCACTTTTATTTATGTTCCTGCTGGGCGCGCCAATCGCAGTGGTTGGTACTTATATAATAAGGCGCCAACTATTGATTCTATCATTGGACACCAACCTTTAGAATATAACCGTTATCTTAGTAAATTAGTGGCATGGACTTACTTCAATGGTTTATTGACAGAACAATCCCATATTTATATTCATAATGGTGGTTCACAATGTGATGAGAATAAATTACATCAATTTATTAATGATATAACCACAAATTTTCCTATTCGATTACTAGCACCCACACCAAAAGCTTTATATAGTCCCTGTGAAATTCGCCATTTAGCCATTATTGTTAATTTAGAGAAAGATCCGACAGCGGTGTTTTCTGATCAAATTATTCATTTTGATTTACGTAAATTAGACATATTGAGTTTTGGTGATCCACCGCAATGCTTAGTGAGTAGTATTGATCTACTGTATCGTAACTCTTGGAATGAGGTAAGAACACTGCATTTCTCCGGTGAGCAATCTATGTTGGAAGCATTAAAAACGATCCTGGGCAAAATGCATCAAGATGCTGAACTGCCAGATGTGGTTGAAGTTTTCTGCTATAGCCAACATATGAGAGGGTTGATCGGTACACGTGTTCAACAGCTGGTTTCAGAATGTATTGAATTACGTCTATCAAGTAGTTGTAATGACTCAGGACGTTTTAAGGCACTACGTATTGCAGGTCAGACTTGGGGATTATTTTTTGAGCGTTTGAATGTTTCAGTGCAGAAATTGGAAAATGCAGTCGAATTTTATGGTGCAATCTCTAATAATAAATTACATGGTTTGCCGATAAAATTGGATATCAAAGAAACTTATCATTTACCTTTAGTTGTTGATGGTTATGCCAGTGAAGGGATTGTACAATTCTTCTTTGAGGATACAGAAGAGAATCATGGTTTTAATCTCTATATTTTAGATGAAAAAAACCGGGTGGAAATTTATTCACACTGTGAAGGAAACAAAGAAGAACTTGTTAGGGATGTTAGCCGTTTTTACTCATCCTCACATTATCGTTCTACCTACCGTGCAAGTTTAGTCAATTTCAATTTACCGCAATTTTATCAGATAATAAAAGTAGAAGATAAAAATCAAGTCATTCCTTATTTGTCTGGCTCATTTTCAAACTCACCGTTCAATGAGAATGTCTGTCGAGAAGAATCAGGTATTAGTTTTTATATACATTAATAATAAAGAATGATATTTGTTTTTTCGCAGTTAGAGATCCAATGAAAATGGTTCACCACTTTGTTCACTAATAGCATAGGCTAATATTTGGATAAAATTTTTATTACTGCGAGTACAATACCAATTGTCTATTTTATAGTTAAAGTGGTAACCACCTGACCGTGTAGCTAGCCATATTTGATGGAGTGGTTCTTGGCGGTTGATAATAATTTTACTATCATTTTCGAAGGTTAGTGTCATAATACCCCCATGGGTTTCGCAATCGATATCATTATTAGCATCATACTGATCAAGTTGTTCTTCTATTTTATTCATCACTTTATCAACCAGTTGATGAAATTCTGTGTCTGTCATCGTCAATTTCCTATTTGCTTTTCTACGCCTAACTGCGATTATAGATTATAAAGGATAATGATTTAAACATGCAGGCGTTAACATAATGAAAAAATTACTTTGGCTATTTATGACATCGATATTTTTAACCTTACTTTCTGCTTGTGGTTTGAAAGGGCCACTCTATTTTCCAGCAAAAGCAACAGTGGAGCAAAAGACTGAAAGTACGATATCGTCTAAAGAGACAGAACATCAATCGATACGGACCGAAACATTGCAAAAATCGAGTAATGATAAAATAGCCAATTGATTAAGATGGAGTAGAAAATGCAATTCTCCAAAATGCATGGTTTGGGTAACGATTTTATGGTGGTAGATGCCGTTACTCAGAATGTTTATTTTTCTCCTGAACTTATTTGTCGTTTATCAGATCGACATAAGGGAATTGGATTTGATCAGCTTTTAGTTGTTGAAGCACCTTATGATCCCGATCTTGATTTTCATTATCGTATTTTTAATGCCGATGGTAGTGAAGTGGCTCAATGTGGTAATGGTGTCCGTTGTTTTGCTCGTTTTGTTCGCCTTAAAAAACTGACCAATAAACGCGATATCAAGGTAAGTACTCAATCTGGCAGGTTGACATTATCAGTAGCAGAAAATGAAGATGTTTGTGTCAATATGGGAGTTCCTGAGTTTGAGCCAAATAAAGTACCATTTAAAGCGCAAAAAGCTGAGAAAACTTATATAATTAGAACTCAGCAACAAACAATATTATGTGGCGTGGTTTCTATTGGCAACCCTCATTGTGTATTACAGGTTGAAAATATTGACACGGCTGAAGTTGCTTTATTAGGGTCGATGCTTGAAAAGCATGAACGTTTTCCTGAGCGAGCTAATATAGGATTTATGCAGGTTATTGATCATGAACACATTCGATTACGTGTACATGAACGTGGTGTAGGAGAAACACAGGCTTGTGGAAGTGGTGCCTGTGCTGCTGTTGCTATCGGTATTCAGCAAGGTTTATTAAAAAAAAATGTCCGTGTTGATTTACCTGGTGGCATGTTAAAAATTCGTTGGAATGGACTGGGTCATCCACTGTTTATGACAGGCCCTGCGACACATGTTTATGATGGTGTTATTCATTTCTAGGTTTTGTTTGGTTAAGAGGTCTTTTATTATGGATAAAAAAGAAGCAGCATTTGATCCTCAGCCTCTGTTAGATGATCAGACAGTCGTAAAATATCTAAAAAGCAATCCTCATTTTTTTATTCGCAATGCTGCTGCTGTTGAACAGATACGGGTTCCTCATCCGGTTCATCATGCGGTTTCATTAGTTGAATGGTCGATGAAACGTCAACGAGTTTATATCCAAAATCTGGAACAGGATATGCAACTATTGGTTGAGCAGGCGCGCAATAATGAAATACTATTTAATCGACTGTTAAAATTGGTTATTCAGCTATCAACGGCAGATGATTTTGCCGATTTTCAGCGACGTTTATATGCCTGGTCAAGAAGTTTTGGTTTGAGCGGTGCTTATATTCGCTTGTTTAGTGATTGTTGGCAGCTAGGCATACCAATGGATGCGCAAAAAGTTATGATTTCTCGTCAGGCATTTGAGCCTGTTCGTATTCAGCGATTTGGTGAAAAAAATCATTATCTTGGTACGTTAAATAATCCAGAAATATTATTATTAATGCCAGACGCAAATCATGTCGGTTCGGTGGCTATTTCTTTATTAGGTCTTTATGGTAATTTAGGGATGGTGATCTTTAGTAGCCGCGATACTCAGCATTATCAAAAAGGGATGGGAACGACAATGCTTGACCACTTAGCCAAATTATTGCCCGATTTGCTGTTACGCTGGGTAATTCGTGCATGAATTCAACACGGCAAAGCTTGCAGCAGCGAATTGGCGACTTTTTGCGTTACTTACGTGTAGAACGGCAGCTAAGCCCCGTGACGATTATTAATTATCAACGCCAATTAGTCATGTTAATGGACATGGCTATAAATATGAACATCAATGATTGGACGCAATTAGAAACATCACATGTTCGTATGATGGTTGCAAAATGTCGCCGACAAGGATCACAGGCAGCAACTCTCGCTTTACGTCTTTCGTCATTAAGAAGTTTTTTAAATTGGTTAGTTGAGCAGGGCATATTAACCGCTAATCCAGCTAAAACCGTTAGAACGCCGAAAAATAAACGCCATTTACCAAAAAATATCGATGTAGATGAAGTCAATCAGTTGTTAAATATTGATTTAGCAGATCCGCTATCCGTACGTGATAGAACTATGTTGGAAGTGATGTATGGCGCAGGATTGCGTTTATCGGAACTGGTTAATTTGAATTGCCAACATCTGGATTTACCTAATGGTGAAGTTTGGGTTATGGGAAAAGGTAGTAAAGAACGGAAGATACCATTAGGACGTATTGCGGTAGAATGGTTAATCCGTTGGCTTGAGATGCGCCAGCAATATGTTAAGCAAGACGAAGCTGTTTTTATCTCAATCCAAAGAGGAAAACGTATTTCCGCTCGGAATGTACAAAAGCGTTTTGCATTATGGGGAATTCGTCAGAAGGTGAGAAGTCATATTCATCCTCATAAACTTCGCCACTCTTTTGCCACTCATATCCTGGAATCAAGTGGCGATTTAAGGGCAGTTCAAGAGTTACTAGGACATGCTAATCTTTCTACCACTCAAGTTTATACTCACCTAGATTTTCAGCATTTAGCCAAGGTTTATGATGTGGCTCATCCAAGGGCAAAAAGGGAGAAATCTTGAATGCATGTTTATCGGCAATTAACTTCTATTGCAGCGATTACCTTTAATTTGGATGATACACTGTATGATAATCGCCCTGTTATTGCTAAAACTGAACAGGAATTATTAAATTTTATTCGTTGCTATGACGATCGCTTTAATAAACTTCAATTTGCCGATTTGAAAAACTATCAAACGTTAATTGTTAATCAATATCCTGAAATTTATCATGATGTTACACAGTGGCGTTGGTTAGCAGTCAAGGCGTTACTTTGTCAGTATGGTTACGATCGAGAAGGATCTGCTGGTGGTGCTGACGATATAATGGCACACTTTTCTTATTGGCGTAGTCAAATCGTAGTCCCAGACGTGACCCATAAAATCTTATCTACCTTAGCCGAAAAATTCCCACTAGCGGTTATTACTAATGGCAATGCAGATCCGTATGCTTGTGGATTAGGCGATTATTTTCAATTTGTTTTAAAAGCGGGACCAGATGGACGGACTAAACCGTTTAGTGATATGTATTATCTTGCTGCGCAGAAATTTAATATTGTAGTGGATAAAGTTTTACATGTCGGTGATGATTTAACAACCGATATTCAAGGTGCTTTACACAGTGGCATGCAAGCTTGTTGGATCAATACTAACAGTAGCAACTTACTAGCCACCAATGAGAATGACATATTACCTCATATTGAGATCACCGGTTTAGCTTCACTCATTGCGCTGATATAATCTTCTCATCTGGTTAAAAACACAGTAGTGATTTATTGACTGCTCTCTTAATTTAATGGTAACCATGAACGCCTCATATTTACTTGAAAACTTAAATAATAAGCAACGAGAAGCTGTTGCTGCTCCTCGAACGAATATGTTAATACTTGCTGGCGCAGGTAGTGGTAAAACACGGGTACTGGTTCATCGAATTGCCTGGTTACTGACGGTTGATAAGGTTTCGCCTTTCTCGATTATGGCGGTGACATTTACCAATAAAGCAGCGGCTGAAATGCGTCATCGTATTAATGCGTTATTAGGTAGCGATCAAGGCGGTATGTGGGTAGGAACTTTTCATCGCCTGGCGCATCGTCTATTGCGGGCTCACTATTTGGATGCCAGTTTACCGCAAGATTTCCAAATCTTAGATAGTGATGAACAATATCGTTTATTGCGTAGAATTATCAAGGCCATCAATCTGGATGAGAGTAAGTGGCCACCACGTCAGGCTATGTGGTACATCAATGCAAAAAAAGATGAAGGCTTGCGGCCACAGCATATTGAAAGTTATGGGAATCCAACAGAGGCGACGTGGCTGCGAGTTTATCAGGCTTATCAGGAAGCGTGTGATCGGGCTGGATTAGTTGATTTTGCTGAACTTTTATTGCGTGCCCATGAAATGTGGCTGAAGAAACCGCATATACTACAACATTATCGTGAACGTTTTACCAATATTCTGGTTGATGAATTTCAAGATACCAACAGTATCCAGTATGCCTGGATACGTATTTTGGCCGGTGATACTGGCAAGGTGATGATTGTTGGTGATGACGATCAGTCAATTTATGGTTGGCGTGGCGCACAGGTAGAAAATATTCAACGTTTCTTGCAAGATTTTCCGGCGGCAGAAACTATTCGGCTAGAACAAAATTATCGTTCGACTAACAATATTTTGAAGTCGGCTAATGCACTGATTGCCAATAATAATAACCGGTTAGGAAAAAATCTCTGGACAGAAGGGGCTGATGGTGAACCTATTTCGCTTTATTGTGGCTTCAACGAGTTAGATGAAGCGCGTTATGTTGTTAGTCGCATTAAACAATGGCATGAGAAAGGTGGCGCTTTAAAGCAGTGCGCAATTCTTTATCGCAGCAATGCACAATCACGAGTGCTTGAAGAAGCCTTATTACAGTCTTCAATGCCTTATCGTATTTATGGTGGCCAACGCTTTTTTGAGCGACAGGAAATTAAAGATGCGCTCTCTTATTTACGTTTGGTTGCTAACCGTAATGATGATGCATCATTTGAGCGAGTTGTTAATACACCAACTCGAGGTATCGGCGAACGAACTTTAGACACTGTTCGTCAGGCCGCGCGTGAAAAACAACTCACGCTTTGGGAAAGTTGTGAATATTTATTAGCTGAAAAAGTCCTTGGAGGTCGGGCGGCCGGGGCGATTGAACGGTTTCTTGAGCTAATTGATGCATTAGCTAAAGAAACGACGGATATGCCGTTACATGTTCAAACTGATCGCGTGATCCGCGACTCAGGTCTGCGGTCGATGTACCAGCAAGAAAAAGGCGAAAAAGCGCAAGCGCGGATTGAAAACCTTGAGGAGTTAGTCACTGCTACTCGTCAATTTAGTTATCAAGAAGAAGATCAAGATTTAATGCCACTGCAAGCATTTTTGTCTCATGCTGCGTTGGAGTCCGGTGAAGGGCAGGCGGAGTTACATCAAGATGCCGTTCAGTTAATGACGCTACATTCGGCAAAAGGTTTAGAATTTCCATTGGTTTTTATTGTTGGTATGGAAGAAGGTATGTTTCCAAGCCAAAGGAGTGCGGAAGAGAGCGGAGGGCTGGCAGAAGAAAGGCGATTGGCTTATGTTGGATTGACACGAGCGATGGAGAAATTGACGCTGACTTATGCGGAAAGTCGTCGATTATATGGTAAAGAAGTCTACCATCGTCCTTCGCGTTTTATTGCCGAATTACCGACTGAATGTATTGAAGAAGTCCGTTTGCGTGCAACGGTTTCTCGCCCTATTAGTCATCAGCGACTTGGTACCCCAATTAATCGAAATGATAGTGGCTATGCATTAGGCCAACGGGTTCGTCATCCTAAGTTTGGTGAAGGAACTATTATTAATTTGGAAGGGGATGGTGAGCGTTGCCGCTTGCAGATAGCTTTTCAGGGCGAAGGGATCAAATGGGTGGTTGCAGCTTATGCTAAATTAGAGTTGCAATAAAGAATGCTTGAAGTATGGGAATTTTTGTTACTAATTAACTGGCTATTATTTTGCTATTTGGGGTTCTGAAGGAGGCGCCATAATATGCTGCTGGCATTTAAATTAGACAACCACCGTTTGTCTCGCCTTGAGCTTGATGAAGGTGAAAAACTAACCGATGCGGTATGGGTTGATTTAATGGAGCCTGATGAAAAAGAACGGCAAACAGTGCAAACTGAATTGAAACAATTATTAGTAACCCCATCTGAATTAACCGATATTGAAGCATCGGCTCGTTTTTTTGAGGATGAGGATGGTTTACATATTCATTCATTTTTTTATTATCAAGATAGTGATGAACATGTTAGTAATTCGACGGTTGCTTTCACTTTTCGTGATGGCCGTTTATATACCTTACGGGAGCGTGATCTGCCGGCTTTTCGTTTGTATCGTATGCGTTCAAGAAGTCAAAAGCTGATCGATGCTAATGCTTATGAATTATTTTTAGATTTATTTGAAACCAAAATTGAACAACTTGCTGATGTAATAGAAAATATTTATAGCGTATTGGAATCGTTAAGCCGGATTATTTTGGAAGGCAAACAAGGTGATGAACTCGATAGCGCACTTTCTAATTTAGCGGAACAAGAAGATATTGGCTGGAAAGTGCGGCTGTGTTTGATGGACAGTCAACGAGCATTAAATTTTTTGATCCGCCGAGCAAGATTGCCGGCAGGTCAATTAGAGCAAGCGAGAGACATTTTACGTGATATTGAATCACTGCTACCTCATAATGAATCACTATTTCAAAAAGTAAATTTTCTTATGCAAGCGGCAATGGGTTTTATTAATATTGAGCAGAGTCGAATTATTAAAATTTTCTCCGTTGTTTCTGTGGTCTTTTTACCGCCGACGCTGGTGGCGTCCAGTTACGGTATGAATTTTGAATTTATGCCTGAATTAGGCTGGCGTTTTGGCTATCCGGCAGCAATTATATTGATGATTATTGCCGGGCTGGCACCTTATCTTTATTTTAAACGTAAGAATTGGCTTTGAATTTATCAGATAAATAAAGATAACTTGAGTAAAGTAGAAAGGCCAGCTTAATAACATAAGCTTCATATAACGTTTATTTAAAATAGATTTTTATTATGGTCTTAGCTTGATTATTTATATTTAACCCACGAAACAAGTGGCTATGCCTGTTGCGATATGTTTATTTTCGTTATTATGCAATTCGGCCCGGGCAACAGAAATCTTATTACCAGTGCGAATGATTTTTCCACTTGCAATAAATTTTTTACCACGACCTGGACGCAAGTAATTAATATTTAAATCGATGGTCGCAAAGGCTGATAAACGGTCTTTGAGCGCTTCTTTTGACAATGAAGTTATTCGATTAATGCATTACAAAAGCAAATTACACTGCTAGCAACATCTAACACTGCAGCAATTGCACCACCATGTAGGATTTGTTGTTCAAAGTTTCCTATCAATTGTGATTTGTTGTTAAAAATTAACTTGATCTGGGTGTTATCAAAGGATAACAACTCAAGACCTAATAATTGGTTGAATTGCATTTGAAGATATTTTCCAATTATAAGTTTCTGTGCATCGTCCAATGTAAGGGCAGGCGTATTCATAAATATTCTCTTAATTATTAGATATTATGTTAATCAACGATTGTTATTATGCAAAGGTTGGCAATTTTTCTATGATTATGCTTTATGAATAGGTAAAAATAAATGGTTATTTGGCATAATAAAGAGTGACTTTTTTTCTTCTAACCTCTTTATTTTATAGCGGAAATTAATAGGATGCTGTAATTCTTATCAGAGTCAGGTAGCATATATTTATTTACCGCTTTTTATCAAAATTGATTAGTCACGTTTATTAAGGATACCAGTGTCTACTGCGGAAATTATCAATATTACATCCCCGGCTCGGCAAGTGTTACAGCAGATTTTTGGTTATCAGCAATTTCGGCCAGGCCAAGAACAAATTATTAATACTATACTTACAAATCAAGATTGTTTGGTCGTTATGCCAACCGGCGGAGGAAAATCTCTCTGTTATCAAATACCCGCTTTAATTTTACCTGGCTTAACCATAGTAGTTTCTCCACTGATTTCATTAATGAAAGATCAAGTTGATCAGCTTTCTCAGTATGGTATTGAAGCCAGTTATCTTAATTCAAGCCAAACCGGGCAACAGCAAAAGCAGGTAATTGAGCATTGTCGGCAAGGCAACATAAAATTACTTTATATTGCCCCAGAGCGGTTGGTTATGGATAATTTTCTTGATCAATTGCCGAAATTAAATCCGGTTTTATTGGCTGTCGATGAAGCTCATTGTATTTCACAGTGGGGACATGATTTTCGCCCTGAATATCGAGCATTAGGGCAATTGCGGAGTCGTTTTCCACAGTTACCAGTTATTGCCTTAACGGCTACTGCCGATCAAACAACGCGTAATGATATTATTGACGGGCTTGAACTGTGTGAACCACTTGTCCATATCAGTAGCTTCGATCGACCTAATATTCGTTATACTTTAGTAGAAAAATACAAGCCTCTTGATCAGCTTTGGTTTTTTATTAAAGGACAAAAGGGTAACAGCGGTATTGTTTATTGCAATAGCCGTAGTAAAGTTGAAGAGACAGCTGAGCGATTGTATAAACGGGGTTTGAGTGCGGCGGCCTATCATGCGGGTCTTGATAATACACAACGCGCAAAAGTACAGGATGCTTTTCAAAAAGATGACTTGCAAGTGGTGGTTGCAACGGTGGCATTTGGTATGGGAATTAATAAATCTAATGTCCGTTTTGTCGTCCATTTTGATATTGCCCGTAATATAGAATCTTATTATCAAGAAACCGGTAGAGCTGGACGCGATGGCTTAGCTGCAGAAGCCATTTTATTTTATGATCCCGCTGATTTATCTTGGTTGCGTCGTTGTTTGGCGGAAAAGCCTGCCGGACAATTACAAGAGATTGAGCGCCATAAACTAAATGCCATGAGTGCTTTTGCCGAGACACAAACCTGTCGCCGTCTAGTATTGTTAAATTATTTTGGTGAAAATCGGCAGCAACCTTGTGGTAACTGCGATATCTGTTTAGATCCACCGAAACGGTATGATGGCCTAATTGATGCTCAGAAAGTACTTTCTTGTATTTATCGGACAGGGCAGCGTTTTGGTATCGGCTATATTGTTGACATTTTGCGCGGCGCAAATCATCAACGTATACGTGAATTTGATCATGATAAGTTGCCAGTTTATGGCTTGGGTAAAGAACAGAGTCATGAGCATTGGGTGAGTGTGTGTCGGCAACTTATTCATATGGGTTTAGTGAACCAAAATATTGCTCATTTTTCAGCATTACAATTGACAGAAGCAGCTAGGCCGATATTGCGCGGCGAGGTACCATTACAATTGGCTGTTGCTAGAGTTTTATCGAAAAAAAGCCGTAATCAGCAAAATAAAAACTACCAAGGTCATTATGATAAAAAATTATTTGCTAAATTACGTCAATTAAGAAAAGTGATTGCTAATGAAGAAAATATTCCACCTTTTGTGGTTTTTAACGATGCTACTTTAATAGAGATGGCGGAGCGATGCCCTGTCGGGCCGAATGAACTACTGTTGATTAATGGTGTAGGTCAAAGAAAATTAGCACGATTTGGTGAGGCATTTATGACATTGATTCGCGATCATCTGGCAGATTTTGAATGAGTTTAGGAGTAATTATGACGCCTGACATGCTAAAAGCGAGTTGGCTGACACGTGAATCTCAGTTTTTAGCGTTTGCTAATGGTCCGCTTTTAGATTTTTGGAAGATGCATGATGAAGCAGAATTTATTGGCGTTGATAATATTCCTATTCGTTATGTAAAAATTTGTTCTGCTCAGCATGATAAAGCGATTGTTATTTTGCCCGGGCGTAGTGAAAGCTATGTAAAATATCCTGAAGTCGCTTATGATCTTTATCATCTTGGTTATGATATTTTTATCATAGATCATCGTGGACAAGGCCTTTCGGGAAGAATGTTGGCCGATCCGCAAAAGGGGCACGTCGAAAAATTTACTGATTATATTGATGATTTTGAATCTTTTATTTCTCTTGAGATCAAGTCACGACACTATTCACGTTGTTATGCACTATCCCATTCAATGGGAGGGGCTATTCTTGCGGGTTATTTGCTGAGAGATAGTCTGACCTTTAATGCTGCGCTTTTATGTGCTCCAATGATAGGCATTAATTTACCGGTTTCACGTTGGTTGGCAAATTTTATCATTCAATGTGCTGAGGCGAGATCCAACACCCGTGATGATTATGCAGTATCAACCGGTAGATGGCAGCCATTACCCTTTATTATTAATGTGTTGACCCATAGTTATGAACGTTATCGGCGTTATTTACGTTATTATGCCGATTATCCTGAATTACGTCTTGGTGGTCCAACTTATCATTGGATTGGGGAGAGTCTGCAGTTTGGTGCTAGCTTAATTGAAAAAGCGGCAGAGATTGCGGTTCCGCTGATGGTATTAGAAGCGAGTGAAGATAAGGTCGTTAGTAATCGGGACATCCAGAGATTTTGTGTCGCTCGGCAAAAAATGCAGATGGGAAGAGAGGAAAAGCTACCTTTAATTATTGAAGGGGCAGACCATGAAATATTATTTGAAAACGATGCATTACGTGCTATGGCACTTAATGCAATTTGTGATTTTTTTGATCAACATTGATTAACCAAGGAAAAACAATGACGTATTCTGTTGTTGCTTCAGATTTAGATGGTACTTTACTGTCTCCTGACCACACTTTACCCCTTTATACAAAAGAAACGTTAAAATTATTAGCAGAAAAAAATATTCATTTCATTTTTGCTACGGGTCGCCACTATATTGATGTTGATCAGATCCGTAATGGGTTAGGGATTAATGCTTATATGATCACATCTAATGGCGCTAGGGTACATAACACCAATGGAGAGCTGATTTTAACGCATAATCTTGATCCTGATATTGTTCATGAGCTCTGTTTAATGGAGTTTGATAATCCGAATATTCTGACCAACTACTATTCTAGCGATAATTGGTTAATTAATAGGGAGAGCCCGGAGCAAAAAGCATATTTTCAAGAGTCTGTTTTTCACTATCAACTTTTTGAGCGTGATAATTTTTCGACGACGGATGTGAGCAAAGTTTATTTTACTTGCGAAGATCATCAGCAGTTACTGCTATTGCAGGAACAAATAAGAAATCGTTGGAGTGATCGTGTCAACGTTAGTTTTTCATTACCATGTTGTCTAGAGGTTATGAATGGTAGTGTTTCCAAAGGAAATGCACTAAAGCAGGTAGCGGATTTATTAGGCTATACTTTGCAGGATTGTATCGCTTTTGGTGACGGAATGAATGATTATGAAATGTTAACCATGGCGGGAAAAGGCTGCATTATGAAAAATTCACATCAATTATTACGAGATAATTTACCTGATATGGAAATTATTGGTTCTAATGAAGAAGAAGCCGTTTCCTATTATTTACGTCGACTTTATAGTGGTATTTAAATATTTGGCGTAGATAAAAACCATGTAAATTGAGGTTACGGAAGTTCACTTTAGAAAATAACAGGATAATTTATTATTAATTTGTTGCAGTGCTTCCGTTTTTAATTATATCAACAGGTTAATTAATAATGAATTTTCAAGATTTATTATGATTTATATTATGGAAAATAAATTGCTTAAATCTATTTTTGAATTGTGATTTGTATAGTGTGAAATAAAGGGATACTAAGATTAGTATCTTAGTATAATTTTTGAAGCGTTAGTTATAAAAAGGAGCTGGCGATATGAGAAAATTAATTCTGGTATTTACGCTAGGAATAATAAGTTATGGTTCTTTAGTATCTGCTAATATAACAACTACAAAATCTAATGGAATAACGCAATTACAGCAATTAGCTGAACAAGGTAATGACAAAGCTTAGTATGAACTAGGGGAAAAATATTTCCGTGGACAAGGAATTTCTCAGGACTTCAAACAGGCTGTCGTTTGGTATTTGAAATCAGCTGAATTAGGTAATGCAGATGCGCAATTTAGACTCGCGACTATGTATGTTAATGGTTTTGGTGTTAGGCGTGATTATGATCGGGCAATAGAATGGTACCAAAGGGCAGCAATCCAGCAGCATGTTCGTGCGCAAAGCAATATGGCTGCCATGTATGCTCATGGATTAGGTGTGAAACGAAATTTACCGGAAGCAGCATATTGGTATGAGCAAGCATCAAAAGGGGGTTATGCATTAGCACAGTTTAATTTGGGATTAATGTATAGTATTGTGATAAAAGATTATAAAAAAGCCGTCTATTGGTTTAAACACGCTGCAAAACAGGGATATGCTAAAGCTCAGGATCGTTTAGGTGTCATGTATGCAGAGGGACATGGTGTTAATAAAGATAATAAAATGGTCTATGCATGGTTAGCTACCGCAGCTTGTAATGGTAATAAAGAAAGTCAAAAATTTCATGATAGGATCGGTAAATTGTTTTCTGATAAAGAAATGAAGGCAGCGCAGGCGTTAGCTGAACGTTATATTAAAAAGTACCCCACCCAAATTGATTAAAAATAAATTAACTGATAATTAGATTAAATCCGTTATATATTAAAATAATATTATATTTATGTTAAAAATAAATATGATATATTTTGTTTGATTTTTATACAATTTTATCTGTTATTTAAACGGCCAAAGTTGATTGTAATTTATAATTCTCCGGCTTTTCTTGCCGGCTTTCGCCCAGATGTATTTTTTGTTGCACTTCGTAATAGATTATTACTGGCAATATCAACTCGGGCTTGAAAGGGCGGAAATGGTAGCGTGATCCCATGTTGTGCAAAACCGATTAATATATTTTGATGAACTTCATGGCGGGTGGGCATTCTGTGCCCCATTTCTGCCGCATAAATACGTAATTCAAAGATTTGAATACCTTGTTGTAAATCAACTAGATATACTTCAGGTGCCGGGTTAGTTAAAATCATCGGCGTTTTCTCGGCGGCATTTAATAATATCTGACTGATCTCGGTACTATCTACATCAGCGGGCGCTGGAATGGTTAAAACAATACGAGTGATAGTATCGGATAACGACCAGTTAATAAATTGCTCGGTAATAAAGGCTTTATTAGGAACAATAATTTCTTTACGATCCCAATCTGTTAAGGTTGTTGCTCTAGTATTGATTTTGGTAATACTGCCTGTTAAATCACGAATAGTGACGGTATCGCCTATACGAATTGGTTTCTCAAATAAGATCATTAAACCAGAAATGATATTGGCAAAGATTTCTTGTAGCCCAAAGCCAAGTCCAACACCCATCGCGGCAATTAACCATTGTAGTTTTGACCACTCAATACCAAGCATGGAAAACCCGACTAAGCTACCTATAAGCGCAATAGTATATTTAGTCAAGGTGGTGATTGCATAGCCAGTTCCTGGAGTTAAATCAAGGTGTTGTAACAGGGCGAGTTCCAACAATGCCGGCAAATTTCTAATTAGTTGTGCTGTAATTATAATAATAAGAATAGTAATAAATAGTGAGCTGAGGGTGATCGGTTGAATGGTATCTACACCATTTACCGTAGTAGTGACATTACAAAGCCGGATATTTTCCAGAAAAGAGAATGCTGAGTGTAGCTCAGACCAAATTAAAATCAGTGAGACTAACGCTACCATAGTGAGAATAGAGCGCACAAGTCCCAGAGATTGCGCACTGATTGTATCTAAGTCAATCGCACTTTCTTCGATATCGACTAAGCCTTCGCCACTACTATTATTGTCACCTTCATCTTTTGCTCGCTGAGCGAGAATGTCAGCGCGACGCTGTTTTGCTCTTTCAAAAGCAATTTTACGCCGTTGGATAGACATCCAGCGGCGGATAATGTGATAAATGATCAGTAAGAAAAACCAGATTGCAACAGAGGTTTCCAGCCTGGCTAAAAGTTCTTGAGATGTTGAAAGGTAACCCAATAATGTGGCAACCGCAGAAAAAATTGGCGCTATAATCAATAATAACCACAATATATTGCTAATTGCATTCTCACCCGAGCCGTGGCGATCTAGATAAAGTGGTACGCCTACTCGTTTGAGGTTATGGGTAATCAAACTTAGCTCAATACACAGTAATAAGAAGCATAGTCTGCCTAAGCTTGGGGCAAATTCACGGTCGTTATAATATTCAAACGTAATCAAGGCCATCATCAATGGTACTATGACAAAACTTGATAATTGGTAGTAACGCATTGCCCTTTTTACGTTTTCTTCTGACCAGCCAAAATGAGAAATAAACAATCCGTTTGGTAGTGCAAAAGTAGCACTAATCATAAAAACCCATAAAACCGGTGTTGTTGCTCTCACCCCAGAGCCAATAGCAGTGGCCATAGGGAATTGCCAGGCGCTTTGAAGGCCGTAACCAATCGCTGACCATAAAATAGGTAAAGGGAGTGCTATCAGAATAGACCAAAATACGGTTCGTAAGGTTAGAGCAAAGCGATCCTGGGTTACTTTACCAATACGGGTACTAGCGCGAAGAAGAAAATTATTATAATGCTGATGGGTACTAATGCTAAAAATGACGATAGCAACAGCAGCTAGCAGGTATAACAAACTATCCTGACTGGCGAAGATAACTCTAATTGCGCCACTGAGTTGAGATAATGTATCTAATGATAGTAAGCGAGTCAGATCTTTTACTATGGTAATTGGATAGTTGAGACTTATAGGATCGGTATCCGCAATCCAGAACATATAGCGATGGGTCGCATCTTTGATATCTGTTAATGCATCGGTTAACTGGGTTGCTGCAACGTAAAGCTTGGTTAATTCCAATATTTCACTATCATAACCAGAAATTATTGAGCTTAATAATTCTTTCCGGGTTTGGATGAGTGAATCATAAATTTGCGTTTGTTCTGGCGTCAAATTTTTTATTTCGGCTTGCTTTTCCTCGTTCTCTTTATTGTTGGAATCGAGATTTTCCAACATATCTTGATACTGAAGGCGAACAACTCGTTTGTTGATGATTTCTCTGTCAATTTGCTGATTTTTGGGAATTTCTGGCAAATGGTATAACTGCGCGCGTAATGCTTCACCTAAAGTAGTTGAACCGCTTAACCATTGGGCCTGTTCACGAATTGTCCCAAGCGCTTGACGAACGGTTAGTATATCACTGGAAGTCTGGCGTTGCCTTTGTTCAATATCATTTATTCTGTATGCTTGTTCATTAAGTCGTTGTGATAATTTACGATTTAGTTGCAATTGGGCTGTTAAAAATTTGGGAAGCTCTCCCCCTTGAGCCGCTAACATTTCAGTGTGTTTAAGTGCCAGTTGTGCTTTTTGTTGGCGCTGAAAGTTTAGATGATTTCGCAGTTGTTGAAGCTCTTGGTCGATTTGTTGATAACGTTTTTTAAAAAGCTCATTGCGTAAACGAGCAATTTCTTGGCGATTATTGGCTGAAAGCTGTGCTATTTCTAGTTCATTGGTTTTTGACTTTCTTGCCGTGACTTCTGTTTGTGCTAAGTTATATTGTGCTTCAGCTAAAGGGGAAACCGGAACATGCAGCGACTGTAGTCTTACGGTAGAGTCAGAAAGCAGCCGGCGAGCTTCTAATAATTGTTGAGGCAATGTTACAAGAGAATCGCTAATTTCACGATTTCTATCTTGTTCTTGCTGAATTTGTCTGCCTTGCTCAAGTAATTGACTACTAGCCTGAACAATACGTTGCTCAAGTTCGAGGATAGTTATATTGGTTGGTATAGTAACTGTTTTATTGCTTTCAATAAGAAATTGTTGCTGTAATTCTTTTATGATTTTGGGGAAATCATCAATTGCTTCTTGATAAGCGCGGGTTTTTTTCTCTGACTCTTGTGCCTCTGATAACCAATTTAGGGCAATTTGTAATGCCTGAATAATCTCTGCATTTTTTGAATTTTTATTTGCTTCAAGTTGCTTAATCTCTTTTTTAATTTGTATTTCATCAAGATTAATTGCTGCAAATGCAGGTATCGTGATGAAAAAGAGACTAAATAGAATGCCGACTATCAGGCGCACAATATGATTTCCTCAGATAAAATTATTCAGATCCATCAATTAAATTTTGTCGATGGGTCTGTTCCTTAGTATTTGGATAAATTGATTCTGCTAATAATTCTCCTACTCGAGTGACGGATCCTTGCTCTAGAGTAGAATTGAGTTTGATATGGTTAGATTCAAACAAATTGATAACAGTTGAACCCAGTTTGAATTTTCCCATTTCTTCACCTTTTTTCAGATAAACTGCACCTGTTTTATCTTTTTCTGGGTAAGTCCAACGTTTGATAATTCCTTCCCGTTGATTATTGACGCAGCCACACCAGCTAGTATCTATGCTGCCAACAATTGTTGCGCCTATTAGAATTTGAGCCATTTTTCCAAATGCTGTTTCAAAAATACAGATGAGACGTTCATTACGGGCGAAAAGATTAGGGACGTTTGTTGCAGTCAGTTGATTAACAGAAAAGAGATCACCAGGAACATAAATCATTTCAGTTAGCAAGCCATCACAAGGCATATGGACACGATGATAGTCACGTGGAGATAAGTAAGTAGTTACAAACAAACCATTTCGAAACTGCTCGGCCAGTATATAATTACCTGCTAACAATGCCGCTAAACTGTAAGAATGACCTTTAGCTTGTAGGATCTGATCATCTATAATTAATCCTAATTGGCTTATTACACCATCGGCTGGTAGAGCAAGTTGATTACTACCTGCAACAATAGGACGAATATTTTGTTTTAATGGGCGAGTAAAAAATTCATTAAAGGTAGAATAAGCGGAAAACTCACTTTCTTTGGCTTCTGCCATATCAACTTTATAAAACTTGGCAAAAAGCTTGATCATTAATTGGGTAAACCCAGCCGCTTTTTGATCCGCAAGCCAACCTGCTAATTGCGTTAGCCCTTGTTTTGGTAATAGATATTGTAATTTGATCTTTATTTTTTCCAGCACATTAACCTCTAATCTGATCCTAATGTTATTGGGTTGTCATCAAAAAAAGATAGTTATTGTACCTATGCTTTTTATGAATTCCAGAATTATGTTTATAACTATTTATTATCTGTAAAAGATCCACGTGGTTTTATTTGTTCCATGCTTGCTAAAATTCGATGGTAATTTTCGAAACGTGATTTTGCTATTTTTCCAGCGATTACCGCTTGTTGTAATGCACATCCAGGATCGTCTAAATGCTTGCAATCACGAAATTTGCAGTATCCCAAATATTGCCTGAATTCGACAAATCCTTTAGTTATTTGTTCCTTTGTTAGATGCCATAAGCCAAATTCACGGATGCCTGGTGAATCGATAAGATCACCTCCTTTGGCGAAGTGGTAAAGACGTGCCGTTGTTGTTGTATGTTGACCTAATCCTGAATTATCAGATACTTGGTTGATTAAGATTTTTTCTTCATTATCAGGTAATAAGTTATTAATCAAACTGGACTTACCAACACCAGATTGCCCGACAAAAATAGATATTTTTCCTATAAGGTTTTCAATAAGCGTATCTATTCCTTCATTAGTATGACTGGATACCTCTAAAACTACATAGCCAATGTTATGATAAAGTTTTATTGCTTTACTTATTTCTTTTCTGTTCTCTTTATTGAGTAGGTCAATTTTATTTAAAATAATCATTGGTGCAATATTAAGTGTTTCGCAGGCAACTAAATAACGATCAATAATATTTAATGATAATTGGGGTAAAATTGCTGAGACAATAATCGCTTGGTTGATATTAGCCGCGATAGGCTTGAGGCCGTCATAGTAATCGGGGCGAGTCAAGACCGATGTTCGTTCATAGACTGCTTCTATGACACCATTAACTTTTATATTAGATTGCTGATGTAGCGCAGGACGCCAAATAACACGATCACCGGTGACTAATGAGTGAATTGTTCGGCGAATATTACAGCGTTGAATGTCACCTTCATTTGTCTCGATATCTGCATGCTGACCAAAACGGCTAATAACTAACCCATCTTGGGGAATACCAAGCTGATTATCATCAATATCTTGCTGAGATTGTTTTTTTAGCTTAGTTTGATGGTTTGCATGTATTCGGCGTTGTTGGCCTTTGGTAAATTTCTTTTTAGCCACCTGACCTCACTAATTTTATTGGTTTGTTGATTGAATTCATTATCAAGAGTTATCGCAGTTGTGCTTTTAAGAAGCTATCATACACTAAGTATTGCATGCTATCAGTTTAGAATGGAACCTAGGATATAACATGGTAAATAGTGAGAACAATTTGATATGGATAGATTTGGAAATGACAGGATTGGATCCGGAACAGGATCGTATCATTGAGATCGCAACAATTGTCACTGATTCCAATCTAACTATTTTATCCGAAGGGCCAGTGATTGCCATTCATCAATCAGAGCAACAGTTGTCACTTATGGATGAGTGGAATGTTAAAACTCATACTGAAAGTGGATTGATTGATAGAGTTAAATCTAGTCAATATGATGAAAAAAAAGCAGAATTAGCCACAATTACATTTTTAGAAAAGTGGTTATCTGCGGGGGTTTCACCTATTTGTGGTAATAGTGTTGCTCAAGACCGTCGTTTTTTATTCAAATATATGCCTGAGTTGGAAAAATACTTTCATTATCGTTACTTAGATGTGAGTAGCTTAAAAGAGCTGGCGCGCCGTTGGAAGCCTGATATATTGGCCGGTTTTACGAAAAAAAATACCCATCAGGCTTTAGAAGATATAAAGGAATCTATTGCAGAATTAGCTTATTATCGTCAACACTTTATCAACCTTTAAATCGTGTTATGATCATGCTGATTATGAGCGATTTGCTGTTTTAATCAGCATTTAGATTGAAAATAGATTTTTTATGGTTAAAAGTACTTGTCTGTTTGATAATTTTTCGTATAATTCGCAACCCATAGTGATTGGTAATCTTGTTGTTATAAATATGCGGGAATAGCTCAGTTGGTAGAGCACGACCTTGCCAAGGTCGGGGTCGCGAGTTCGAGTCTCGTTTCCCGCTCCAGTATCTTATTTATTTTTATTTCTTAATCACATTTTCTTAATGCGTGAATAGCTCAGCTGGTAGAGCACGACCTTGCCAAGGTCGGGGTCGCGAGTTCGAGTCTCGTTTCCCGCTCCAAATTCTTCTTTTATCACTATTAGCATAAAATTCTGTGATATAATTTATTGTTTCTTCTTATATTTTTTGTTCTTTCAGCTTATTAATTACTCAAAGTTTAGTGGCCAATTTATACCTATTTTGTTGATGAATTTTATTTTTCTGTTTTGGATTTTATTTAATTATAAGAATAAAATTTTTTGTTGCTCTATGATAAAAACCGTCTATTTTTAAATAGGAGATTAGCTACTAAAAGAAGTCACAGTCTTGATTAATAGTCAACAATTATATAGCTAATCGAGATAGAATTTGTTTGAAAAATCGGGCACATAGGACTTGCAAATCCTATCTGCTAGGCATAGAACTTCACTCCCCCAATTTTGAAGTAGATCACGAGTTTCGCACCAATAAAAAAACGCTCTATTTTTAAGTTTAATTCAGCATAATATGTAAATAGATAAAACCTTATAAATTAAATATAACTTATTGTAAATTAATTGAATTTATGCATTTCAGTAACTTGCAGATTAATCATTACTTTTAAGCCATTTCTAGAATTTTATAGGCCTGTGCGAAACTCGTGTAGATGTGATGTTACAGCATATACTTTATCAGTGAAGTGAACAATGTGGTGTCATTCTTGGCAGGGAAATTATTTTAGTATTTAAAATGTATTGTAGGTGAATTGATGTTGTTATTTACATTAATCTTAGAAATTTTATGGCTAAAACTGCTATATTTTCTCAGTTAAAATGTTTTAATAACTTATTCATTTACAATTGAATTTTGGTTATGGCACACAGTGTCTATTTTGCTTTGTTGCACAGAGTTATCCACAGGCAAATGCGTTTTTCTATCGCTATCGCTATTGATGCTTTTCTTTATCAATATCATTTAACTTATTGAAAATATTTAAAAAAATATTTATATTTTTTGATGATTGATTATATGGTTATTTTTTTATGATCAATGCATTTTTATTTTATGCACAAGTAAAATTGAAGTATCTATTCTAGAAAATACTGATGTTAATAACTATATATTGCGCGCAAGGCGCTATTATTATTTTGATAAGGTTTTTATTTATAATAAAAGTATCATTTTAACGATATATTTCAAGGTGTAACTACCTAAGGCAATATAATATTTTAATAGTGGATATTTACCTATGTCTCGATATATTGTAGCGCCTTCTTAGTGATGTAAAAAAGCTTCTCTCAACCAAATAATTTTAATCGTTTAAGACAATAATATTGCATAATAAACGTTAATTTTTTGATATTAATAGAAATTTTTATATGTTTGTTTTTTATATAAATATGTACAAATCAAATGATAGAATATTGATAAAAGCAAGTAACTGAAAAAGATTAACTAGCTGAATAATAAGCATATGATGTAAATTTTATTGATAAATATAACATTAAATATCGCTATAATATTCGGTAAGTAATAGTATTTTGTGATATATTTTATGAATTAAATTATTAGATAAAAAATTATAAAAAGTGGAAATATTTTCATGAAAGAACTTATATTATTGCTTGCTAATGAAAAGGCAACAATAACCTTAGGGCAGTGTTTAGCTCAGCTTTGTAAGCAGGGTTTTATTCTTTATTTATATGGAGACTTAGGTGCGGGGAAAACGACTTTTTGTCGTGGTTTTTTGCAAGGTTTAGGTTATCAAGGACATGTAAAAAGTCCAACCTACACTTTAGTTGAACCCTATTTGTTGACTCCTAATCCTGTTTATCATTTTGATTTATATCGTTTAATTGATCCTGAAGAGCTTGAATTTATGGGTATCCGTGACTATTTTGATTGGCAGGCTATATGTTTGGTGGAGTGGCCAAAAAAAGGTGAAGGGATGCTACCATGCGCTGATCTTGAACTCTACCTATCATATGACAATAATGGAAGACAAGCACGATTTGTCGCGTTATCAACATGTGGGGAAATGTTATTAGAAAAATTGTCATAATAGGAATACTAATCATGATGAAGACTTCGATGATTAATATAATAAAAAGATGGCAAACTCATGTATTTCTTTTATTAATGACAATAATATTACTTAGCAACTTATTATTGTCTAATGCACAGGCTGCAACTTTATCCAATATTCGCGTCAATGATAATTTATCCGAGGCAAAAGTCACTTTACACTTTGCTGGCGGTAATCCAGAGTACCGCTTCTTTCCCCTTCATGAGCCTGAGCGTTTGGTTGTCGATTTTCGTCAATCTGATCAGGTATCTGGATTACCAATGAAGTTTATAAATAATAATTTGGTTAAAGGGATCCGTACTAGTCAGCCACCGAATAGTCAGTATCAACGTATTGTTATCGAATTGGCAAATGCAGTGAAAGCAAGTGCCGTGGCTGAACAAATAAATCATCGCTATCAAATAGTTTTTACCTTAAAGAATAATCGTGCTGGGGCATCGCAGCCTCAGACATCTAAGTCCGCAACTGAAGCAACCAATAAATTGCTATCAATTGATTCACAAGCTGAGAAAAAGTTAGCCAATAACTCACCAACTCCCTCAATATATAAAAATTTACCTAAAGGTACTCGGCAAGTTGTCGTGGCAATTGATGCTGGACATGGTGGTAAAGATCCAGGCGCAATTGGGCAAAATGGTCATCGTGAAAAAAATATAACAATGATAATTGCGCGTAAATTAGAGAACCATTTAAAGACAGATCCAATGTTTAAGCCAGTGATGACCCGTAATGGCGATTATTTTATTTCTGTAGCGGGTCGTTCAGAAGTGGCACGACAAAAAGCGGCTGATATGCTCGTTTCAATTCATGCTGATGCAGCACCTAATAATCGTGCCCGAGGTGCTTCTGTCTGGGTGCTTTCCAATCGAAGAGCGAATAGTGAATTGGGTAATTGGCTTGAACAACATGAAAAGCAATCTGAATTATTAGGTGGTGCCGGTGATGCGTTAGCAAATGGTGCAGATCCTTATCTTAGCCAAGCTGTTTTAGATTTACAATTTGGCAATTCCCAACGTGTAGGTTATGCTGTCGCGGTAAAAGTACTGAGAGAATTAAGTAAAATTGGTAATATCCATAAATATGATCCAGAACATGCCAGTCTTGGTGTACTTCGTTCTCCCGACATTCCATCTATTCTGGTGGAAACAGGTTTTATTAGTAATATTTCTGAAGAGCGCCTTTTAGTTTCTGACGATTATCAGGAAAGTTTGGCGGTAGCTATTCATCAAGGATTACGCAATTATTTTACCCAACACCCCTTACAAGCAGCGCCAAAATGATGGAATATGGCAGAGGTCATTATGTCAGCGATACAAATTCTTTCTCCTCAGTTAGCTAATCAAATTGCTGCGGGTGAAGTTGTTGAACGCCCATCATCGGTTGTGAAAGAGTTAGTCGAAAATAGTCTTGATGCTGGCGCCAGCCGTATTGATATTGAAATTGAGCGTGGTGGGGCAAAACTTATCCGTATCCATGACAATGGTGGTGGTATCGCCAAAGAAGATTTAACACTAGCGTTGGAGCGACACGCTACCAGCAAAATAGCCACGCTAGAAGATCTGGCCGCTATTATGAGTATGGGATTTAGAGGAGAAGCGCTGGCCAGTATTAGTTCGGTTTCTCGTTTAATACTAACTTCACGCGTCGAGACTCAGACAGAAGCCTGGCAAGCTTATGCTGAAGGGCGTGAGATGAATGTTACGCTAAAACCTGCTGCTCACCCAATAGGAACAACAGTTGAAGTTCTTGATCTGTTTTATAATACGCCGGCTCGACGTAAATTTTTACGTACAGAAAAAACCGAATTTAGCCATATTGATGAGATTGTACGTAGAATAGCTTTAGCGCGTTTCGATGTTGTAATCAATTTGCATCATAATGGTAAATTAGTTCGCCAGTATCGTGCGACAAATAGTGAAGAGCAATATGAACGACGCTTAGCTGCTATTTGTGGTACTTCTTTTATACAAAATGCGTTGAAATTATGTTGGCAACATGGTGATTTAGCCATTAAAGGCTGGATAACTAATCCCTATTTAGGTAAGGCCGCTGAAATTCAATATTGTTATGTTAATGGGCGCATAATGCGCGATCGATTAATCAATCATGCAATTCGTCAGGCCTATGCTGATCGTCTGCAAGAAGAACAGCAAGCGGCTTATGTGCTTTATTTAACCATTGATCCTCATCAGGTTGATGTTAATGTTCATCCAGCCAAACAGGAAGTTCGTTTTCACCAAGCTAGATTGGTTCATGATTTTATCTATCAGGGTGTGAACACGGTACTAAGCCAACAACACCAAAAACAATTTAATCAAGTCTCTGTTAGTTCAAACCAGGAAACTCATCTTGCTTCAGGATTACAAAATCGGTTAGCTGCGGGTGAAAATTTTTTTGCCTCAGATGATTCAAAGCAGCATTTAGTTATTAAAGAGCAAGAAGCACAAGTAATAACAGAATTAAGTGCCAGTAGCCAAATTTCGCCGTCTAAAACAGCATCATTTTCTTGTTACAATAATGGAAAAATAGCTAAAAAAATCTATAACAAAAAACACGGTGAGCTTTATCAGCAATTGATGCAAAATGAACCAGCTAAACAAGAAAAAATCCCACTTTTTCCAGAGCGAGAATCGATAAAAACTGAAAAAATAGCAGTAAAATCGGTTGATATAGAAAAAAATGATAAAAATTATACGTTTGGTAAAATACTAACAATTTATTCTAAAAATTTCGCATTTATTGAATCATCATTTGGAATAGGTTTGTTATCATTAGCGGAAGCTGAGCGATATTTAAAGCGAAGTCAATTAATTCCTACTGATAAAGAATTAAAATCTCAGCCCTTACTGATACCAATAAAGCTCGCATTAACAGAAAAGGAAATTGAAACTTTTTATCGAGTAAAGGTATTATTAAGCACCTTAGGTTTTGACATCAATATTTCTCATAACAAAGCAACAATTAGTGGTGTATCTTGTCCCTTGAGATCACAAAATTTAGCTGAGCTATTTCCAAAACTATTGAAATATCTTGCTCAAAATACTTCTTGTCAGTTGATGGAATTAGTTGTTTGGTTAGCAGATCATTTAGTAAATGAAAAACAAGTGTGGACGATTGCACAAGGGGTACAGTTATTAGCGGATCTTGAGCGGACTTACCCTAAATTAGTTAAAGAACCACCGAAAACATTACTACAGCTAATTGATTTTGAATCGGTGATAACGGCTTTAACTCATGAGTAAACAAATTTTTCAACATAAACCGCAAGCGATTTTTATCATGGGGCCAACGGCGTCAGGAAAGACAGCATTGGCAATGGGATTGCGTCAACAATTACCCGTTGAAATAATTAGTGTAGATTCTGCTTTAATTTATCGCGGTATGGATATAGGAACAGCGAAACCAACACGGGAAGAGCAACAAATTGCTCCACACCGATTAATTGACATATTGGATCCTGCACAGTCTTATTCAGCTGCAGATTTTCGCCGTGATGTTTTATTAGAAATGGAAAAAATTGTCGCATCGGGCCGTATTCCCTTACTCGTTGGGGGGACTATGCTATATTTTAAAGCATTACTGGATGGGTTGTCACCCTTACCTTCTGCCGATGTCACAATTCGGGCAGAAATTGAAATGCAAGCGAAACAATTTGGTTGGGGTGCAATTCATAAACGTTTGCAAGCGGTTGATCCAATATCGGCAGCTAGAATCCATCCTAATGATCCTCAACGATTGTCTCGTGCCTTGGAGGTTTTCTTAGTTTCCGGGAAGAGTCTGACAGAATTAACTGAAATTGTAGAGGCAGAATTACCTTATAATGTGTTACAGTTTGCGATTTCACCGCAAGATCGTAAAATTCTCCACCAACGTATTGAGATGCGCTTCCTGCAAATGTTGAAGACGGGTTTTGAGGATGAAGTTAGCGCTCTTTATGCTAGAGGGGATCTCCATGGTGATCTACCAGCTATACGTTCTGTTGGTTATCGTCAGATGTGGTCATATTTGTCTGGTGAAATCAGCTATGATGAAATGGTTTATCGTGGTATATGTGCAACACGTCAATTGGCTAAACGTCAAATTACATGGTTAAGAGGATGGAAAAACGTGCATAGACTCGATAGCGATGATATTAAGGGAATTCTTAACACAATATTGCATGTTATTAGTGCATAGGTTTGCTATTTATGTACAATTGGTGGTAAAGGCACAATTTTTTTGAGTAGTTAATTTTTTCGAACCATAAAGGTTCTTAGTTAAAAACAACAAAATAAGGAAAATAGAGAATGGCTAAGGGGCAATCTTTGCAAGATCCGTTCCTAAACGCGTTACGTCGTGAAAGGGTTCCGGTTTCCATTTATTTGGTCAATGGCATCAAATTACAAGGTCAAATCGAATCATTTGATCAATTTGTTATTTTACTGAAAAACACAGTAAGCCAAATGGTATATAAGCATGCTATTTCTACTGTAGTACCTTCTCGTCCTGTATCTCACCATAGTAATCAAGGGGGTAATACAGGCTTAGGTAATTACAATACAGGTAATGTGGCAGTTCCTCAGGATAGTGATGCGACTGAATAATTCAGTTAATTATCTGAACAAAAAAGTACAGGTAAAGTTCCTTTTACCTGTACCTTGCCTGTTTGATATTTTTTAAGTCTAAGGAGTTGTGCTTTTGTTTGATAGACATGAAGGTGGGGAATTAGCTGTTCTTGTGCATGTTTTTTTCTCTAATGAAAAAGATACTGAAAACCTGATTGAATTTGAATCATTAGTCATCTCTGCGGGCATTAAGCCAGTACAGATAATCACAGGAAATCGCAAATCACCGCAGGCTCAATATTTTGTTGGTGAGGGTAAAGCGCAAGAAATTGCGGCAGCTGTTAAAGACAGTAATGCCGATGTGGTTCTTTTTGATCATACGTTAAGCCCTGCACAGGAAAGAAATCTTGAACGATTATGTCAGTGCCGAGTTATTGATCGTACGGGTTTAATTTTAGATATATTTGCACAGCGCGCACGTACACATGAAGGTAAACTACAAGTTGAATTAGCTCAGTTAAGGCATATTTCTACCCGTTTGGTACGTGGCTGGACTCACCTTGAACGACAGAAAGGAGGGATCGGCTTACGTGGACCTGGTGAAACGCAACTTGAAACGGATCGTCGATTGATCCGCGGTAAAATTCGACAAATTCTTTCTCGGTTGGCTAAGGTAGAAAAGCAGAGAGAGCAGGGTAGACAAGCTAGAAGTAAAGCGGGTATTCCCACCATATCATTGGTAGGTTACACTAATGCAGGTAAGTCTAGTCTGTTTAATCAAATGACAAAGTCTGAAGTATATGCAGCAGATCAATTATTTGCTACGTTAGATCCTACATTAAGGCGTATTGATATTGATGATGTTGGAGTGACAGTGTTGGCTGATACTGTAGGTTTTATTCGCCATCTACCTCACGATCTGGTCGCTGCATTTAAAGCAACATTGCAGGAAACACGTGAAGCCAGTTTATTATTACATGTTGTCGATGCTGCGGATAACCGTATGGAAGAAAATATCCGCGCAGTTGAAAGTGTACTAGAAGAAATTGAGGCTAATGAAATTCCAGCGCTGTTAGTCATGAATAAAATTGACATGTTGAATGGATTTACTCCCCGTATTGATCGCGATGAGAATAATGTCCCTATTCGGGTCTGGCTCTCGGCTCAAACTGGTGAAGGGATTCCATTATTATTACAGGCGCTGACAGAACGCCTTTCTGGTGAAATTGCACACTATGAATTGCGTTTACCGCCAGAAGCGGGTCGTTTGCGCAGTCGGTTCTATCAACTTCAGGCAATCGAATATGAAGAAATGGATAAAGATGGCAGTATCATGCTTGAAGTGAAGCTGCCCATTGTTGACTGGCAAAGACTTTGCAAGCAAGAACAACCTTTACTTGAGTACATTGTTAAGTCAACACATTAAATGTGGTCAATAAATTGAACAAATTAAGAGTAAAATATTTTGCTCTTAGCCCTGAAAAACCAATCATAACGAATGGAGCTATAACATGGCGTGGAATCAGCCCGGTAATAACGGACAGGACCGCGACCCGTGGGGAAGCAGCAATAGCGGCAACTCCAGTGGTAATAAAGGTAATCGGAAAAAGGGAACAACTGATCTTGACGATCTGTTACGCAAGTTGAGTCGCAAACTTGGTGGTTTAGGTGGGAATAATAAAGGTAAAAATGGTTCGAGTAATCAAAATGGCGTCAATATAAACGGCCGTTTTATCGTATTTATTATCGCAGCAGTTGTTATTATTTGGGCTGCAAGTGGTTTTTATACGATAAAAGAGAGTGATCGTGGCGTCGTTTTCCGTTTTGGTAAATATAGCCATACTGTTGAACCGGGTTTAAATTGGAAACCAAATTTTATTGAAAAAGTGATTCCGATTAATGTTGAAACCATTCGTGAACAAGCGACTAATGGTATGATGTTAACTTCGGATGAAAATGTTATTCAAGTAGAAATGAACGTCCAGTATCGCGTAACAGATCCGGCTCAATATTTATTTAATGTTACTAACCCGGATAACAGTTTACGTCAGGCAATAGATAGCGCAGTACGTGGAATTATTGGTCAATCAGCAATGGAACAGGTGTTAACGACGAAACGTGCCTTTATCCGTGATGAAACACAAAAAGAGTTAGAAAATACGATAAGACCTTATAATATGGGTATAACGATATTAGATGTTAACTTCCAGGCTGCTCGTCCACCGGAAGCGGTTAAAGCCGCATTTGATGATGTTATTGCAGCGCGAGAAGAAGAACAGAAGACCATTCGTGAAGCGCAAGCTTATCGTAATGAAGTTTTGCCATTAGCGAAAGGTAATGCGCAGAAATTGATTGAAGAAGCAACAGCTTATAAATCAAGTGTGGTTTTCAAGGCGGAAGGTGAAGTCGCTAGCTTTGCCAAAATGTTGCCAGAATATCGAGCTGCTCCTCAAATCACTCGAGAACGTTTATATATTGAGACAATGGAACGAGTACTAAGTAATACGCGTAAGGTTATTGTTAACGACAAGAGCAATAGTATGTTAGTGTTGCCGTTAGAGCAGATTTTACGCAGTGGAACCAAAGATAAAGCAGCAGATATACAAAAAATAACACCACCAAAAGTTATTCAGCAATCAGATATTTCTACTGAATCGCCTTATTCATATAGCTATGGTACGCGGGATAATGCTCGGGGCAGTAATTCAACTCGTGTAGGGAGACAATAATCATGCGTAAATCAGTGATTGTTATTATTGTTGCTGCATTAGTTGTGTTGTATATGTCAATTTTCACCGTTCAACAAACAGAAAGAGGCATTATTCTACGCTTTGGTAAGGTTGTGCGTGATAGTGACAATAAACCTATTATTTATGGGCCAGGGTTGCACCTCAAAATACCATTTATTGAAACGGTAAAAATGCTGGATGCTCGTATTCAGACATTGGATGTTCAGGCCGATCGCTATCTGACTCGAGAAAATAAAGATTTAATGGTTGATTCCTATTTAAAATGGCGAATTACTGATTTTAGTCGTTACTATGTGGCGACCGGTGGCGGTAATCCTTATCAAGCTGAAACTTTACTGAAACGTAAATTTAGTGATCGTTTGCGTTCAGAATTTGGCCGTTTAAATGTGAAAGATATTATTACCGATTCTCGCGGGCGCTTGACCGTCGATGTGCGTGATGCACTTAATAAAGGTTCTGGTTCAGATACAGAAGCGACAAAAGATGCAGATCAGGCTATTGCCTCGGCAGCAGCCCGTTTTGATCAAGAGATCAAAGGTAATTCGCCAGTTGTTAATCCAAACAGCATGGCGGCGTTAGGGATCCAAGTTGTCGATGTTCGTATCAAACGTATTGAATTGCCAAGTGAAGTTTCGGAAGCGATATATCAACGTATGCGCGCTGAACGAGAGGCTGTAGCACGCCAACATCGTTCACAAGGTCAAGAAGAGGCCGTGAAGATCCGTGCAGCAGCAGATAAAACAGTGACCGAGACATTGGCAGAAGCGGAGCGCACGGCACTGAAATTACATGGTGAAGGAGATGCGATGGCAACTAAGCTATTTGCTGATGCATTTAACCAAGATCCTGATTTCTATGCTTTCATTCGTAGTTTACGGGCATACGAAAAGAGCTTTAGTAAAAATGGTGATGATGTGATGGTATTAAGCCCAGATACCGATTTTTTCCGCTATATGCGAGCACCAACTAAACAAAGAGCGGTACAGTGATCATTTAAAGATAAATGAAATGATTGCCAATTGACTCTAGGTAAGCCCGCATTAGGCGGGCTTTAATCTGTTAAGATTGTCATGAAAAGAGGTATTGGTGTTATAAAAATTGCTGGCAGCTAATGATTGAAATGGTAGAATTCTTTTTTAAGCAATCGAGTGAATTTTGAAATGGGTAAAAACGTTGTCGTATTAGGTACTCAGTGGGGTGACGAAGGTAAAGGCAAAATAGTCGATTTACTAACTGAACGCGCTAAGTATGTTGTTCGTTACCAAGGTGGGCATAATGCTGGTCATACGCTAGTGGTAAATGGTGAGAAAACTGTTCTCCATCTTATCCCATCGGGTATTCTGCGTGAAAATGTCATAAGCGTCATTGGCAATGGTGTGGTATTATCGCCTGATGCATTAATGGATGAAATGAAAAAATTGGAAGCGCGTGGCGTGCCAGTGCGTGAACGGCTCAAAATTTCGGTAGCTTGTCCATTAATCTTGCCCTATCATGTTGCTTTAGATAATGAGCGTGAAAAAGCGCGAGGCGCAAAAGCGATAGGAACGACCGGCCGGGGCATTGGACCTGCTTATGAAGATAAAGTTGCCCGCCGTGGATTACGTGTTGGCGATCTGTTTAATAAAAAAACCTTTCCAGTCAAACTTAAAGAAATTGTTGATTACCATAATTTTCAATTAGTGAATTATTATAGAGCGCCTGCAATCGATTACCAAAAAACATTAGATGATATTATGGTTATTGCCGATATTTTGACGGCGATGACCGTTGATGTCTCTGATTTATTATACAAAGCGCATCAGAAAGGCGAATTAGTGATGTATGAAGGTGCTCAGGGAACATTGCTGGACATTGATCATGGTACTTATCCCTATGTGACTTCATCAAACACAACGGCGGGTGGTGTTGCCACTGGTTCAGGATTAGGCCCGCGTTATATTGATTATGTTTTAGGAATATTGAAAGCTTATTCTACCCGTGTAGGTGGCGGTCCTTTTCCAACGGAGTTATCTGATGAAACCGGCGAATACCTGCGTGAAAAAGGGCAAGAATTTGGTGCAACAACAGGCCGTTGCCGTCGTACAGGTTGGTTAGATATTGTTGCTATTAACCGGGCAGTTCAAATCAATTCTCTTTCCGGTTTCTGTTTAACCAAATTAGATGTATTAGACGGTTTGGATGAAGTGAAACTTTGTGTTGCTTATCGCAAACCAGATGAGACTGAATTGACTATAACGTCGTTAGCAGCAGAGGAATGGGAAGATTTAGTGCCGATATATGAAACGTTACCAGGCTGGAGTGAAAGTACTTTTGGGGTAAAAGAATATAATCAATTACCTAAAGCAGCCATTGATTATATTAAACGGATTGAGGAATTAACCGGGATCCCGATAGATATTATTTCGACTGGACCTGATCGTGCTGAAACAATGATATTACGAGATCCTTTTGATGCATAATTTTACCACTCAATAATATTGCTCAAAGAGTGACGCCTGAACATTCAGGCGTTATTTTTATATCTAGTAATTCATATTACCTGATTACTAATCAATTTTGCTTAATATGATAAAAATTTACATAATAGATATAACTAGATGAATTAATGTCAAGAAGATGTCTTTCCATTTTTGTTTTATAACCAGAGGTTAATGTGCAGTTAACAAGTTTTACTGATTATGGCTTAAGAGCATTAATTTATATGGCTTCATTACCTAAGGATAAAAGAACTAATATTACTGAAGTTGCTAATGTATACGGTGTCTCGCGTAACCATATGGTAAAAATTATTAATCAATTAAGCCGATGTGGACTTGTTGCTGCGGTGAGAGGGAAAAATGGAGGGATTTACTTAGCCAAGCCAGCTGAGCAGATCCGGATAGGTGATGTTGTTCGTCTATTAGAGCCTCTAGCATTAGTTAATTGCTGCAGCGATTTTTGCCATATTACTTCTGCTTGTTGATTAAAAAAAATATTAAATCAAGCAATTGAACTTTTTTTAAATGAATTAGATAAATATACACTGGCAGATCTAATAGAAAATAATAAGCTACTTTATAAGTTACTATTAAAATAAATAACAGGCCTGGTGTATTAGTGGATTATATTAATCAAAGTGGTAGCGGAGGTGAGTGATGGCAAAAGATCCTTATAAAGACCGGGAAGCTGAGAAATATCATTCACCAATTGCAAGTCGTGAATATATTTTAGAGGTATTAGCAAAATTTACTAAGCCTGTAAGTCGACAGGAAATCGCCCGAATATTAAAGTTAACTAAAGAAGAAGAGTTAGAGGCTTTGCGCCGCCGCTTACGTGCTATGGAACGTGATGGGCAATTGGTATTTACTCGTCGTCAATGTTATGCCTTACCTGAACGCCTTGATTTACTCAAAGGCACAGTTATTGGCCATCGTGATGGTTTTGGTTTTTTACGGGTAGAAGGCCAGAAAGACGATTTTTACCTTTCTTTAGAAGAAATGAAAAAAGCGCTGCATGGTGATGTTGTACTTATCCAGCCATTGGGCAAAGATCGGCGAGGACGTACAGAAGTTCGCATTGTTCGAGTGCTTGTCCCACGAAATAATCATATTGTAGGACGTTATTTTATAGAATCGGGGATGGGGTATGTAGTCCCTGATGATAGTCGACTGTCCTTTGACATATTGATCCCTAAAGAGCAGGTTAACTGTGCCAGGATGGGAAATGTGGTTGTCGTTGAGATGACAACCCGACCAGCGCGCCATACCCAGGCAGTAGGAAATATTGTCGAAGTATTAGGCGAAAGCATGGGGACTAACATTGCGGTAGAGATTGCATTAAGAACCTATGAAATTCCGTATAGTTGGCCGCCACAAGTTGAGAAGCAAGTTGCTGATTTGTCCGAACAGATCCCTGCGTCAGCAAAAAAAGGCAGAGTAGACTTATGTCATCTACCTTTAGTCACCATTGATGGCGAAGATGCCCGAGATTTTGATGATGCAGTTTATTGTATGCCGAAAGAAGACGGTAGCTGGTGCTTATGGGTCGCGATTGCTGATGTTAGTTATTATGTGCGGCCACAAACGGCTTTGGATAGTGAAGCGGTTAGTCGGGGAAATTCAGTCTATTTTCCATCACGAGTGATCCCTATGTTGCCTGAAATTCTTTCTAATGGGTTATGTTCATTAAACCCTGAAGTTGAGAGGCTTTGCATGGTATGTGAAATGCAGCTATCGGCGGAAGGGAAAATTACTTCATCTAAATTCTATGAAGCCGTAATGCGTTCTCATGCCAGATTGACTTATACCAAAGTCTGGAAAATTTTACAGGGTGACGAAGAATTACGTCAACATTATCAAGACCTGGTGCCGCATTTAGAACAACTTCATCGATTATATAAAGTGTTAGATAATGCGCGCATAAAACGGGGTGCTATTTCCTTTGAATCTGAAGAAGCTAAATTTATTTTTAATGCAGAAAAACGCATTGAGCGGATAGAGCCGGTTGAACGTAATGATGCGCATAAATTAATTGAAGAGTGTATGATTTTAGCGAATATCGCTGCCGCACGTTTTGTTGAGCGGAATAAAGAACCTAGCTTGTACCGTGTCCATGATAGGCCCAAACAAGAGAGTATTGTAAATTTGCGGACTGTATTTAGCGAGCTGGGTTTGACATTACCAGGTGGCATGAAACCACAGTCAGCTGATTATGCTAAAGTTATGGATGAAGTGGCTGAACGTTCGGATCATGAATTGCTACAAACAATGATTTTGCGTTCAATGAAACAAGCTATTTATGATCCTGAAAATAGAGGGCATTTTGGCTTAGCACTGAAATTTTATGCCCATTTCACTTCACCGATCCGTCGATATCCTGATTTAGCGCTACATCGTTCGATAAAATATCTTTTATCTGGCCAACATGGAAACAATCAACATCGCTCGACGCCGACCGGTGGTTGGCATGCTGATACTCATGAAATGCTGCAATTGGGTGAACATTGTTCAATGACCGAACGGCGAGCTGATGAAGCAACGAGAGATGTTGCTGATTGGTTGAAATGTGATTTTATGCAGGATCAAGTTGGCAATGTATTTACTGGCATTATCACCAGTGTCACGGGTTTTGGCTTTTTTGTCCGCTTAAAAGATCTTTTTATTGATGGTCTGGTGCATGTCTCATCACTTAATAATGATTACTATCGCTACGATAATGTAGGACAGAGACTTATTGGTGAGTCTTCGGGGATGGTATATCGTCTTGGTGATGAAGTTGAAATTAGCGTTGAAGCTGTACATATGGATGAACGCAAGATCGATTTTGCATTGATATCAACCTTACGTAAGGCGAAAAATCCAGGTAAGACAGCAAAAGAAAAAGCAAAAAAGCAATTTAAAAAAACAATTTCAACTCATAGCAAGCAAGATCACAGCCAGGACAAAAATTTTGAGCCCAGTAGTGCATTTATTAAAGCGAATAAAAAAGGCAGCGGCAACGCTAAAAAAGTAGATAAGAAAGGGAAAAAGGTTTCTGATAAAAGTAAAAAAATTGCCGCAAAATTGAGAGCAAAAAAGCTATCAAAAAAGCACAAAAATAATCTTAGTTATTTTTATTACTGATCTTCATCGGCAATGATTGACTATCTTTGAGAGTTATAAAGTAATCGATAAATTTATGAGTGAAATTATTTATGGTATTCATGCAGTGCAAGCACTGCTGGAGCGCGATCCATCGCGTTTAAAACAAGTTTATGTACTCAAAGGGCGTGAAGATAAACGTTTATTGCCGATTATTCACCAGCTTGAAAAATTGGGCATTATTATCCAGTTAGCTAATCGTCAATGGATGGATAAGCAGACAGAGAACGCTGTTCATCAGGGTATTATTGCTCAGGTAAAACCCGGGCGGCAATATCAAGAGAGTGATTTAGATATTATTATTTCTCAGACAAAATCACCCTTTTTGCTTATATTAGATGGTATTATCGATCCACATAACTTAGGTGCTTGTTTACGTAGTGCAGAGGCTGCGGGTATTGATGCGGTTATTGTACCAAAGGATAAATCTGCTCAACTTAATGCCATCGCTAAGAAAGTTGCCTGTGGTGCAGCTGAGAGTATGCCATTAATTCGGGTTACCAATCTTGCGCGGACACTATGTCAATTGCAGCAGCATCATATCTGGATTGTTGGCACTGCAGGTGACGCCAATCATACATTATATGAGAGTAAGTTAACCGGAGCGGTTGCATTGGTGATGGGTGCGGAAGGTGAAGGTATGCGTCGTTTAACAAGGGAACATTGTGATGAACTGATTAGTATTCCAATGGCCGGTATGGTTTCGTCTTTAAATGTCTCTGTTGCGACCGGCGTTTGTTTATTCGAAGCAGTACGTCAACGGCACAGTTATTGAGAAAAAAGTAAGAGCATTGATAATCTTGGCAAGATTACTTAACCCAATTCAATGGCGATAAGTGATGATTTAATCTATTGCTTGAGTTTTAACTAAAGGATAGGTATAGTTACGCGTCGATTTTTCAGCCGCACTTAAATAAGTTCCTTGCCTCCATGGGATGCGGCTGACCCTGACAGGAGGCTGTTAATCCGTAAGGAGCAAAACTCATGCGTCATTACGAAATCGTTTTTATGGTTCATCCGGACCAAAGCGAGCAAGTTGCAGGTATGATTGAGCGTTATAGTAGTTCTATCACCGAAGCGCAAGGTCAAATCCATCGCTTGGAAGACTGGGGTCGCCGTCAATTGGCTTATCCAATCAATAAATTGCACAAAGCACACTATGTTCTGATGAACGTTGAAGCGCCGCAAGAAGTGATTGATGAGTTAGAAACAAACTTCCGCTTCAATGATACCGTTGTCCGCAGCATGATTATGCGTGTTAAGCATGCGTTTACTGAAGCTTCTCCAATGGTTAAAGCCAAAGACGATCGTCGCAGTCGTGATTTGGTTGATGAAGACCTGGAAGGAATTGAGGTTGCTGAGGATTCTGAAGAGTAAATTTGGTTGTGAATACTAATCGATTGGTGCTGTCAGGCAAAATCTGTAATGCGCCGATAAGAAAAGTCAGTCCAGCTGGGGTTCCTCACTGCCAGTTTGTGCTCGAACATCGTTCACAGCAGCAGGAAGCCGGTTTTAATCGGCAAGTATGGTGTAGAATAACCATCATCGCCAGCGGACAAAAATTACAACAGTTTACTCACAGTATAACGGTCGGTAGTTGGATCACAGTTATCGGTTTTATTAGTAGCCATCAGGGCGCTAATGGCTTGAATAACTTGGTGCTTCACGCCGAGCAGATTGAATTGATAGATTCTGGAGACTAGCCAAATGGCACGTTATTTCCGCCGTCGTAAGTTCTGCCGTTTCACAGCGGAAGGCGTTCAAGAGATTGATTATAAAGATATCGCAACGCTAAAAAACTATATCACTGAAAGTGGTAAAATTGTACCAAGTCGTATCACTGGTACTCGTGCAAAGTACCAGCGTCAGCTCGCTCGTGCTATCAAGCGCGCGCGTTACCTGTCTCTGTTGCCATATACTGATCGTCATCAGTAATTGGTACGGTCCATTAACGACTTAAAGAGGATAAGGTAATGCAAATTATTCTGCTGGATAAAGTAGCAAACCTGGGTAGCCTGGGTGACAAAGTTGATGTTAAAGCGGGTTATGCTCGTAACTATTTAGTTCCGCTGGGAAAAGCTGTTCCTGCAACTAAAAAGAATGTTGAATTTTTTGAAGCACGCCGTGCCGAATTAGAAGCTAAATTAGCCGATGTTCTGGCTGTTGCGGAAGGGCGCGCTGAAAAAATTAATTCATTAGCAACAGTAACCATCGCCTCTAAAGCCGGTGATGAAGGTAAATTGTTTGGTTCGATCGGGACTCGTGATATTGCTCAGGCGGTCACTGCTGCCGGTGTTGAGGTTATGAAAAGCGAAGTTCGCTTACCAAATGGTGTATTGCGTACTGTTGGTGAACATGAAGTTCATTTCCAAGTGCATAGTGATGTATTTGCAAAACTGAATGTGAATATTATTGCTGAATAATTGCTTTCTGATTATTATGCACAAACAAAAACACCAGCTGATGCTGGTGTTTTTGTTCCGATTTCTATCAGCTAAATCATTGTTGCTATTAATCAATCGTACAAAGTCAATTGTTTTACTTTTTTATCTCTGCCGAGTGTTAGAGGAATTTTTGGCTGGTAGTCGATAATTTTAATTCATGAAATTGTCACTGTTCATATATTATCATTTATAGATATTATATTTAGGAATAAAATTTATTTTTCAAACTGAAATCCCACCTTTAGGTTTTTAGTATTATAAAATTAATGAATTGATATAAAATTAGAATATTATTTTTAACTAGATTTATTTTATATGGTTATTTATCCATTTATTTGAGACTGTTATTCTTTATTATTATTTATAATTTAATAAATAGGAGCTGTTATGACAGATCAGGCATTTGATTCAATTGAAACTCAGGCAAGTTATGGCATTGGTCTTCAAGTTGGTCAACAGCTTTTAGAATCAGGCTTGGAAGGCATTCAGCCAGAAGCTTTACTTGCGGGTTTATGTGATGCATTACATAGTAAAACGCCGGTGGTTCCTGTTGAAGCTTTGCATAGAGCATTACGAGAGATCCATGAACGCGCGGATGCTCAGCGGCGTGAATTTCAGCAAGCTGCGGCGGTGGAAGGACAAAATTTTTTGGACAACAATCAGCAACGTGAGGAATTCAATACTACGGAATCAGGATTACAATTTAGTATATTAAAACAAGGTGAAGGCCCGGTCCCGGCTAAAGCAGATCGGGTTCGTGTTCATTATACTGGTCGATTAATCGATGGTACGATTTTTGATAGTTCAAAAGATCGAGGGCAACCAGCAGAATTTCCTGTTAATGGTGTGATTGCTGGCTGGATTGAGGCGTTAACATTGATGCCTAGAGGATCAAAGTGGGAACTTTATATTCCGCATAATTTAGCCTATGGTGAACGTGGTGCTGGTGCCGCTATTCCACCTTTTAGCACGTTAATATTCGAAGTTGAATTACTAGGAATTATATAATTAAGTTTTACTTGTCATCGAGTTAGTTGGTGTATTAATAAGATAATTCGATAAATAATCTATGCCGTTTTCCGAGATATATTATGCTTGAGCAAATATGTGATTTGGCGAAAGAAGCAGGTAGCGCAATTATGACTATCTCACGAGTTTCGCACGGGCATATAAAATTCTAGAAATGGCTTCAGAACAATAATTAATCTGTAACTTGCTAAGACGTATAAATTTACTTAAATTACAATAAGTTATTTTTAATTTATGAGATTTTTTCTATTTATATATTATGCTGAATTAAACTTAAAAATAGAGCGTTTTTTTATTGGTGCGAAACTCGTGTATCTATGAAAGTGCACAACAACTTGCTGTTAAGCACAAAAAAGATAGCTCTCCGGTGACTGAAGCCGATCTTATTGCTCACCAAATTATTAAAACTGGATTGACAAGTATAACTCCACATATTCCGCTACTCTCTGAAGAAGATCCACCGGCTTGGCAAGAGCGCTGTCATTGGGAAAGCTATTGGTTAGTGGATCCGCTCGATGGAACTAAAGAGTTTATTCATAGAAATGGTGAATTTACCGTTAATATTGCTTTAATTCAGTCGGGTTCTCCTGTTATGGGGATTATTTATGCGCCAGCAAAATGTGCTTTATGCTAGTGAGCAAGGGGCGGCATGGAAAATAGTGGATGGAGTAAAACAATCACTTCATGTTGCTAATGGGCATCCCCCGCTAATTGTTATTAGCCGTTCTTCTCAAGATAAAGAATTGACTGATTATTTGGCACAAATGGGGCAGCATGAAGTTATGGTGATGGGTTCTTCACTAAAATTTTGTCTTATTGCTGAAGGCAAAGCACAGCTTTATCCGCGATTTGGTCCCACTCATATTTGGGATACTGCCGCAGGACATGCGATCGCCCAAGCGGCAGGTGCTAAAGTGACGGATTGGAATGGTAGAACATTAGACTATTCCCCCAGAGAATCATTTATTAATCCGGGATTTAGAGTGTCAATATTCTGATGGTTTAATTAATTATTTTTTTAATTGTGTTTCAATCAATTTAATAACGTTATTTGTCTATTCAGATGTTAGAGCACCATCTTTAGCAAATAATACGTCACCCTTTTTATTTAATACGATGATGGTAGAACTCTTGGGTTTTAGCTGCCAGGTTTTTTTAACTACACCATTATTATCCACAATAATTTGAGAAAACGGGAATTCTCGCTTACTGTCTTCAATACTACTGCGAACAAAAAAGCCGGTTCCTAGAATTGTATCATCAGTATTTATTATTGTTGTTGTCTGATATTTTTTCTGATCAACACGAGTTTCGCACAAAACTAATTTGGGTACGCTAATAAAACACGGATTTGCTCAGTAATAGCACTTTTGGTTACGTCCCAATTTTGTTGATAAAGGGTTATTTTTTCAGATATACGACGTTTATGTTGTTCAAACCACGCAGAAATAGCGAGAAAAATATGATTTCTTTGCGCTCAGCTCGTGCGAGCCTGACAGCGTTCAATACCACAGTTTTGTTTAACTTCTCGATGATAAACTTCAACAGACCAACGGGCATCCATGATAGATTTGAGGTATTGACGGGTGGGATTCTCTTTGTTTGTTACTATGTAATCAATACGGCCGTTTTTGGCTGTAAATTTGAAAACGGTTACCCAACCATATCCTCGCAAGTGTATTGACGTTCCTTCTTCTGAGATGTCTAACTTGTTCAGTTGTTTGTTATGGTTAACAATCCTATTTTTCCTCAGCGTGTTTACCCAGATCCAACCATGAGAGCGAATTGATTTCAGGTTATCCAGGCTAGAATACCAAGCATCCATCACTACGGCTTCTGGCATGATCCCTCTTTTTTTAGCAAGAGTGAGCATTTCGGAAAAGTGCGTGTTTTTTGTTTTTCTATCAGAATCTTTATCATAAATAAGATAATTGATAGGAATTGATTCAACCTTCGTCAGATCATGCCAAAGCAAATTAACTAAACCTATGCCAGCAATAACCTCATGTTCATTACCTGAATATTGAGAATGGACTATCTCTATTTTTTTACTACGTGTTTTGGCAATCAATGTATCATCGGCAATTAGTACGAAAGGGCTTTTTTTGTCTATAGAAGGTTCAACTAATCGCCATAGGTCTTTAGGTCTAAAACATCTACTTTTTAGCCATCGGCTAACAGTGTCATGAGATAAAGGCGATGTGCTTACTTCTGATAACGCTAAACCAGAGTATCTTAAACTGCTTACTTGTAAGAATGTTTTATAGATATCTTTAATACATGGATAACCCGACAAAATATGAACACCCTGATTTTTTCTTGTTTTTAAATTTATACTTCTTTTTTGGAGATTGCGAAACTCGTGATCAAATTTCTTTTGTTTAATTGCCTCTATTAATGGCTCATTGAGCTCTTTAGCGGAAAGGCGCCCGGCAATATGCAGGATCGTTCTTGTTTTGCCAACAAGTTCCTTGCTGCGCCAATCTTGATAAATAAGTTTACCCTTTTCGTTTAACAAAAGTTCACCTCGATCGGTGACAGTTACGGCAGGCACCGGCTTATTAATTTGTAAGATGGCTGTTAATGCAGAAAAAGGGTGAGTTAATAAAATTACTATTGGTATGATCTTTTTTAACATAGTACTCCTCGTTAATCTTTTCTAAACTGGTTATTGATGATTATCCTCGTTTATTAGCATAGTCAATCTTAAATATAATGTCTTTGTTATAGAGAGCTGCTTTAGCACATACAGCAAAAGTTGTTAAGGCTTCAAATGAAAAATATTGTAATGATTATTCAAAACTATTTAACCCGTTATCATGTTATGTAAAATCGTTAAATCTTATTGGAAAAGGAGAACTAAAGCTTGTAACCAGAGTCTATGATTATAAAATGTGTCATGAATCACATTTTTGTGACTTCAAGATCAACAAAGGGGAGGAAAAAGTTGAATGAAGATTTTTCACCGTTATAACCCACTGAAGATTGCGCGTTACGTTAAGATATTATTTCGTGGTCGATTGTATATCAAAGATATGGGAGTATTTGAATTTGACAAAGGAAAGATATTACCCCCTAGAATTAAAGATAAGCGGCATTTCAACATAATGAATGAAATCAATAAAGAAGTCCTTATCCTCCAGACAGAAATAGGTTAACTCATCTGATAAGTTGTGCGCCACATCCTCAGTGGCGCAAATAAAATATAAACTAATCATGACCTAACAATTTTAATCCATAAGTTTTACGACAGATCGGATTAGCAAAAAGTGTTTTACTATACTTCGCTTTATTCGCTTCATGTTAAATTTAATGCTTACCAATCACATTTCATTTTGTGGCTGGCGTTTAATAATTTGGTCTTGGATCTGTCAACAGCGATGTTTTGATTAATATAAAGATTATAACTTTAAACAAAATTAAATTTATGTGTGCGTTTTTGTTAAAAAATTGAAGTAGTATATATACTTTATCAGCTTATCAACACTTGTTGATGGAACATATCAATCTCAAAGAAGAGAAAGGTTTTCTCCTATGCAAAAAACTGTTTTAGCACTACTTATTAGTCTGTCTGCTCTGACAGTCTCCTCCTTTGCTGTTGCCAAAGACGTTACTTACGGTGAACAAAAAATCATACTGTCTGATTCCATTTCTCCGGGTAATGATTTTTATCAATATGTTAATCAAGATTGGATAGCTTATACAAAAATCCCAGCTGGAATGTCACGTATTAATTCCTTTGTTGAGTTATATCTCAAAACAGAAAAACAGCTGCAAGCACTGATAAATAAACTTGAAGTTCAACCGGAAAGTGAGCTTAATCATAATCAACGCAATATTCGTAATCTTTATCGTAGTTATTTAAATGAAACGGTAGTTGAAAAAACAGGTTTAACGCCGGTACAAAATGCCCTGAATGCTATCAAGCAGGCAAAAACTCACGCTGATATTACTAATTTGATGGCAAAACCAGGTTATATGCCATTTATTTCCTATTGGGTTGGGTTGGATGCAAAAGTACCTGATAGCTATGTTCTTTATCTGGGACAAGGTGGTTTAGGCCTACCAAATAGAAATTACTATCTGGATAACACTAAACAGATGGAGACTATCCGTCACGATTACGTCGCTTATATTGCCACTATTTTACATTTAGCGGGAGAAGGCGAAAAAGAAGCACAGTTAAAGGCTAAGCAGATTTTTGCGTTAGAAAAATCGTTAGCAAAAGTTCATTGGACACCAGAAGCTGAACGTGACACGTTGAAAAATTATCATCCGATGACGCTTAGCCAATTGAAAAAGTTTACGCCAGATTATCAATGGCAGGGGTTTATTCAACAATGGAAACTTTCAGATGAACAGTTGGCGAAAGTTATTGTAGAAAATGACAGTGCAGTTGAACAGCTGGCAAAAATATTGGCTAATACCCCACTATCTACCCTACAAGACTACTTAGTTTTCAATTATCTGAGTAGTAAAGCCAATTACTTGAATCAAGCGTTTTCTGATGCTCGATTTAATTTTTATTCAACTCGATTAAATGGTATTAAACAGCAGCGTTCACGTAAAGAACGGGCATTAGAAGTCGTGAATAAACTACAAGGGGAGCCGTTGGGGCAGCTTTATGTTGCAACATATTTTGATCCTGATGCTAAAAATAAGATCCAAAATCTGGTGAGTTATGTTAAAGGAACGTTTAAAACACGTTTGCAAAATAATGACTGGATGGATAAACGGACTTGCCAAGAAGCACTCAAAAAACTTAACCAATTTACGGTTAAAATTGGTTACCCTGAAAAATGGCATGATTTTAGTACGTTGCATTTGCAACCAGATACATTATTCGACAATTATCTGCAAGTACAAAACTGGCTCTATCAAGATAATATGAGCCGGATCGGTGAAAAAGTCAGAAAGTGGGAATGGGGGATGACGCCACAAACAATTAACGCTTATTATAATCCAGTTCAGAATGAAATTGTTTTCCCGGCGGCTATTTTGCAAGCGCCATTTTTTGATCAAAATGCTGATCCTGCTTATAACTATGGTGCCATTGGTGCGGTGATCGGGCATGAGATGGGACATGGTTTTGACGATCAAGGCCGTCTTTATGACGGAACAGGGCACTTAAGAAACTGGTGGTCAACGGCTTCACAGCAGCATTTTAAAGAAAAAACCGCCAAACTTATTAAGCAGTATAACGGGTTTAAAATTGATGGTTTAGCTGTTAACGGTAAACTTACCCTAGGTGAAAATATTGGTGATCTCGGTGGATTAAATATTGCCCTCAATGCTTATAAGCAATTTTCTAAAGAACATTATCCGAATGGTGAACCGCCGATTATCGATGGAATGACGGGATTACAACGCTTCTTTATAGCCTGGGCGAGAACTTGGCGCGAGTTAGCTAATAAAGAGTTAGAGCGTAATAAGATTATGGCTGATCCCCATAGTCCGAACCCCTATCGCGCCAACGGTGTGGTACGCAATATGGATGATTGGTATGCAGCATTTAATGTAGAAAAAGAGCATAAGCTTTATCTGGCACCTAAAGATCGAATCCATATCTGGTAGACTTCAATATCAGGCTCTATAGCGTAGAGCCTGATAAACTTGCTGCTTTCGGGTAATAACGTTAGAAACACTTCATTTGTATAATCGCAAACATAAACGATATGTGATATTCAACAATGAGGTGAATTAATAATGGATAAATCAATCACCGTTGCTTGTGTACAGGCAGCTCCTGTATTTATGGATTTGGAAGGAACTATTGATAAAACTATCGATTTAATAAAAGAAGCGGCCAGTAGAGGGGCGGAATTGATCGCTTTTCCGGAAAATTGGCTACCTGGTTATCCTTGGTTTCTTTGGTTGGAGTCACCTGCGGCATTAACTCCATTGGTTTATCAAAATTCTTTAGTATTAGGCAGTGAACAGGCAAAGCGTATCGCTTCGGTTGCTAAAGAGAATAATATTTGGTTGCTATTGGGCTTGAGTGAAAGAGATCATGGTACGCTTTATATGGTTCAATGGCTCATCAGTAATACGGGGGAAACGGTCGGTGTGCGGCGAAAACTTAAACCGAGTCATGTTGAGCTCACTCTATTTGGTGAAAGTGATGGTTCATCGCTAAAAACGTTTACCACTGAATTAGGTGTGATTGGGGCATTGTGTTGTTGGGAACACATACAACCGTTAACGCGTTATGTTATGTATGCTCAGCATGAGCAAATTCATATAGGGTCTTGGCCTAGTTTTAGCCTTTATTGCGATATAACAGCTGCTTTGAGCCCTGAAGTCAATATCGCGCTTTCAGGATCCTATGCAGTAGAAGGGCAATGTTTTGTTATTGCACCGTGTGCCATTGTGTCAGAGCAGATAATTGAACAGTTATGTACAGATAAAATTAAACGGAACTTGTTAAAAGCAGGTGGCGGCTATGCACGTATATTTGGTCCAGATGGCAGTGAGCTAACAACCCCCTTGGCAGAAAATGAGGAAGGATTACTGTTAGCTACGCTTGACCCTGCTTCAATTACCTTCGCCAAAGCTATCGCCGATCCGGTCGGGCATTATTCACGTCCAGACGTAACTAGCTTATTATTTAATCCTGCGGCTAATCGCCCGTTATCGATTAAAGCCGCTTCTTTTATTGAACTAATATATACAAAACAGATTGTATTGCCAGGGAGTGAAGAAGTTCAGGCGAATTAGAATATTCTGACTGTTAATTGAACAAATGTAGTGATCAATTCTAATATATCCACTTGACTGTATTTATCTGTTTTAACGGTGAGATAGTGACTAAAATTTGTGGTTAGGTGGTAATTATTTTTTCAGTCTATCTTCTATTTATATGCCTTTCTAAACTTTTTCATGGTTAAGAAAATGTTTTGCATTTCGTTTTTTGCAAGAAAATTGCTATTTTTTTAATAAGGTATTTCGTGCATAAATTTTGGCTTGACGATATAAAAATAAACAGACCGATAGTCTTATCAGTTAAAAATGTTTTAGCGTGCTATTCAATAGCCATTATTGCGGCTTAAATGGACAGAAAAAGATTGCATTATTTATTATTAATGTCTTGTATATCTTGTTTAATTTAACCAAAATGAGTGAGTTTTTTATTGTTATAAAGTCTATTTTCCATTAGGAGTTGGCGTGCCAAGATATTCTTTGCTTTGTTTTCTTTGTATGTCGATGGTAGTGTCAGTTGCCAATGGTGCCAATCTTCGTTTAAAAGTTGAAGGATTGACAGGAGAACTTGAAAAAAACGTTCGTATTCAGCTCTCAAATATCACTCAGGATGAAATTGCCCCAGATGGCCGTTTCCAGGTCAGAGTTGATAAAGCAATTCGTTTAGGATTAAGACCGTTAGGTTATTATGAACCCACCATTGAATTCTCTTATCAGGAATTTCAGCCTCCTTCTCGACCCGTTTTGACAGCTAAAGTTGATCCTGGAAAACCTGTTCATGTTGAAAATGTTAGTATAACGTTAAATGGGGCGGCTAAATATGATAAAGATTATGCGGAAATGATAGCTCGCAATACGCCACCAAAAGGAATTATTCTTAATCATGGCGATTATGAAGATTTCAAACAGGGATTTAGTCGGCTGGCAGTGCGTAAAGGTTATTTTGATGCAGAAATGAAGAAAAGTCAGTTAGGGGTCTCATTGGCTCACAGGGCTTCTTACTGGATATTTGATTTCAATAGTGGTGAGCGTTATCGCTTCGGTGCCATCAAATATGAAGGCTCTCAAATTCGCGAAGATTATCTAAATAATATTGTTCCCTTTAAACAGGGAGACTATTATGCCTCTGAACAATTGGCTGAATTCAATCAACGGTTAGTCAATACTGTTTGGTTCAATTCCGCAATTGTGACCCCTGATATTACTAAAGCTCGTGAAAAAGGCACGCATATTCTGCCAATGGACGCAGTCTTAACGCCACGTGCGCGTAATCATGTTGAATTAGGTGGTGGTTATTCGACCGATGTAGGTCCCCGAGTCAAAGCTACTTGGAATAAACCCTGGATTAATTCTAGAGGACAGAGTTCTACTTCCAGCCTTAGTCTTTCGCAACCTGAACAAATTATTGATGCCAGCTATAAAATTCCGCTAAAAAAGAGTCCATTAGAACAATATTATGCCGTTCAGGCGGGCTTTAAACGTACTGACCTAAATGATACTCAGTCTGATACCACAACGCTGAATTTATTAAGGAATTGGGATTATTATAAAGGTTGGCAATATGGCGTTAATTTGCGCTGGAGTCTTAGCCATTTTACCCAGGCAAATATAACCAATACTACTATGCTTCTGTATCCTGGAGCCAGCCTTAGCCGGATGCGACAGCGAGGTGGTGCTATGCCCTATTGGGGGGATAGCCAGCGATATACTATTGATATTTCTAATACTACTTGGGCTTCAGATATCGATTTTGTGGTATTACAAGCACAAAATGTTTGGATAAGAACACCCTGGAAAGGGCATCGTTTTGTGGTAAGAGGCCATCTTGGTTGGATAGAAACTAATCGATTTGACAAAGTCCCACCTGATCTGCGTTTTTTTGCTGGTGGTGATCGCAGTATTAGAGGTTATGGTTATCAAAAAATTTCACCCACCAATAGCCAAGGAAAATTAACCGGTGCTTCAAAATTAGCCGTTGGCTCACTGGAATATCAATATAATGTGACAGGTAACTGGTGGGGCGCAATATTTGTTGATGGTGGTGAGGCGGTAAATGATTTTAGTAAAGATGATTTTAAAGTTGGCGCTGGCGTAGGTATTCGCTGGGTTTCACCGGTTGGGCCTATTAAATTGGATATTGCTGCGCCGGTCGGTGATCCCGATTATAGCAAAGTACAATTTTATATTGGGTTAGGTGCTGAGCTATGAAATGGGTAAAACGCATTAGCCTGGTCTTATTGTTTTTGTTACTAATATTATTAACGATGATTGGTTGGATAGTTACCATCCAATCAGGCTTACATTTTGCCCTTAATACAGCAGTGCGTTGGTTGCCAGGATTAGAAATTGCGACCATTTCCGGTGGCTGGAGTGATTTAAATTTGCAGGGAGTTCGTTATCGAACCAAGGGTATTAATGTTGATGTTGATAAGTTTAATCTTTCACTCGAAGTTAACTGTTTAAAACGTTTTCAATTGTGTGTTAATAATATTTCAACTGACGGCGTCGATGTTAAGATTGATAGCAAAGCCTTTGCATCTACCGAAGAGCTAGCCAACTCAACTCCATTGACTAAATTGTCAACGCCCTATCCTATTTTGTTAAATCAGTTAACACTAAAAAATATCAATATTCAGCTCGATAACAGCCAGATGTCGCTGGCTGAATTAACCATGGCGGCTGATTGGCAAGCTAATCTGTTAACAATTAAACCAACGACAATTAATGGATTAGTGGTTAATTTGCCAAAAACTTTAGTGGAAGAAAATAAAGCGACAGCAAAAGCAGTAATAAAAACCAGCGATCAGGTAGCCGATAAATCACCCGCGGAAACATTAAAAGCACTATTTGCTGAGCCTTTATTAGCTAACTTACCTGAAGTCGTTTTACCTATCGATATTAATATCGAGCAGATCCGAGGAGTAAGCTGGTATTTAAGTGGTGATACTAAGGTGGCAATTGATAATTTGACATTAATGGCGAGCGTACAAAATCAGCAGATAGCTATCAAACAATTTGTTGTTGTGATGCCTGAAGGCAAGATCACTATTACCGGTGATGCTAATTTGGCTCAGCAGTGGCCGGTCAATACTGCTGTTCAAGCTGAATCCTATCTTAACGATCTTAAGGGGCAACAAGTTGATTTAAAACTGGAGGGGGCTTTATTACAACACCTTAAATTAATGTTAAGTTTAACGGGTCCCATCAAGGCTAATTTGGTCGCTGAAGCAGCCTTATCACAGGCAGGATTGCCAATTCAATTAACCTTAGAGAGCCAGCAGCTTAATTGGCCACTACAAGGTGAGCCAGAATATCGTTTAAAAGATCTACGTTTACGTTTAAATGGTATGGTGACAGGTTATGATCTCTCATTCCGAACTGATATTAATGGACGGGATTTGCCACCGACGTTGTTAACGCTTGATGCTAAAGGGAATGAACAACAGTTTCGGTTAACGCGTTTGCGATTGAATGCGTTGCAGGGAAAAACAGAATTAACCGGTATTATCGATTGGAGTAAAGCGATAAGTTGGAATGGGTTATTAACTTTATCCGATATTAATACTGCAAAACAGTGGCCACAATGGCCAGTTAAATTGCAGGGTAAAATCGTCACGACTGGCAGTTTACATGGTGGTAGCTGGCAATTAAAAATTCCTGAAATTACCCTTGATGGTAATGTAAAAGGTCATTTATTACGCACACGTGGACAGATAAGTGGCAATGCCGCAGGTCAATGGAACATTCCCGTTTTCAATATCTTACTCGGACGCAACAAATTAGATATTAATGGACATCTGAGTGACAGCTGGCAACTAGATGGGATAATTGATGCGCCAGCTCTCGATGGTGTATTACCTGGTTTAGCCGGAGTAATAAAAGGACAATTAAAATTACGAGGTGATTTAAAGTCACCTCAATTACTGGTTGATATCGCAGCTCATAGCGTTAAATGGCAAGATGGCTTAGCTATCGATAAAGCAACTATTCAAGGTGATATCCGTTCTGATAAACAGATCCATGGCCAACTAATTGCTGCTGTTCAGCAGTTGAAACAGGCAGATTTAGTTGTTCATAATTTCACCTTGGATGCTAAAGGTAATGAGCAGCAGCATAGTGTTAACATCAATATCGATGGAAAACCCATTTCAGGTCACTTAACCCTGAAAGGCAGTTTTGATCGACAGAAAGCGTTATGGCAAGGTGTGTTAGATAATACGTTATTTAACACCCCGATCGGTGAATGGCAGTTAAGTCGGGCGGTGTCAATTGAGTATGCCAATCAGCAACAGGAAGTCACAGTTTCGCCTCATTGTTGGCTAAATACTAAAGGGCACTTTTGTTTGTCTAAAATGGCTAAAATTGGTAAATCCGGTAATGCAGATATTCTGCTACAGCAGTTTGATTTAGCACTACTCAAACCCTTTTTGCCAGCGGAAACTCAGCTAGCTGGCAGTTTTGATGGTGATGCGAAAGTGAGTTGGTATGCCGATGGGCATTCGCCGCAGGTGAAAGTAAATTTGTTTGGTAATGGCGTCAAAATCAAACAATTGATTGAAGGATCATTGTTACCCGTTGAATTTCAAACGCTAAGCTTGAATGCAGATATGAGTAACGGTAAGGCAGTATTACAGTGGTTAATACAAATTACCAATAATGGCAAATTTTCAGGCAATATACGGATTGACGATCTGGAACAAAGTCGTAGATTATCGGGTAGTATTAATATTAACGATATTTCATTAGCCTTAATTCGTCCAATTTTAAGTAATGGTGAAAGGTTAGATGGCAATTTGAATGCCGATTTAAGGTTGTCTGGCAATATGAAGCAGCCGTTATTAAATGGTAATTTGGCGCTTTCTAATGTAGCAGCAAAAGGACACTGGTTTCCATTTGATATCAATCAGGGGTTCCTCAAACTGGATTTTATGGGAACTCGCTCTCAATTGACAGGACGTATTAATACACCTGAAGGTTATTTGAAGTTAGTTGGAGAAGCGGATTGGCGTAATATTAAAGCCTGGCAAGCGAGAATTTCTGCCACAGGTAACAAATTGCGGATAACATTACCGCCAATGGTTCGTATTGACGTGGAGCCGGATATTGTTTTTGAAGCTACGCCTAATTTATTAAGTCTCAATGGCAATGTAAATATTCCTTGGGCACGTATTACGGTACAAGAATTACCAGAATCAGCAGTTGGCGTTTCATCAGATGAGGTGATGTTAGATGCAAATTTACATCCAATTGAGAAAAAAGGTATATCAATTCCGATATTAACTAATCTACAGATTAAAATTGGAAATGATGTTCGTTTGGATGCATTTGGCTTAAAAGCGCGATTAACAGGAATATTGAAAGTTATCCAAGATAAGCAAGGGCTGGGTTTAAATGGCCAGATTGATATTCCTGAAGGTCGATTTCATGCATATGGGCAAGATCTAATTGTGCGAAAAGGACAAATTTTATTTTCCGGCCCCGTTGATCAGCCATTCTTAAATGTAGAAGCGATCCGCAATCCAGATAGTACCAATGATAATGTGATTGCGGGGGTAAGAGTTACAGGCTTGGCTGATAAACCAAAAGCAACGATTTTCTCCGAGCCAGTTAAATCGCAGGAGGAAGCTCTGTCTTACTTACTGAGAGGTGAAGGGTTAAATAGTAGTGGCGCAGATAGTACTCATATGGCTGCTTTGCTGATTAGTCTGGGAGTTTCCAAGAGCGGAAAATTATTGGGAAGTATTGGTGAAACATTTGGTGTTTCCGACTTAGCATTAGATACTCAGGGCGTTGGTGACCAATCTCAAGTTGTCGTGAGTGGTAAGATAACGAATGATTTGCAAGTTAAATATGGCGTAGGGATATTTAATTCTCTTGCTACATTAACACTACGCTATCGTTTGATGCCAAAATTGTATCTAGAAGCTGTGTCTGGCGTGGACCAGGCACTAGATCTGCTTTATCAGTTTGAGTTTTAATTATGCGTATAATTGTTTATGGTAGTTTAAGGCGTAATCAGGGAAATCATCATTGGATGACTTATGCTCAGCTGTTAGGACAGTATAGGTTGGAAGGTTATGAGATTTATGACTTAGGTTATTACCCTGCAGTAATACGTGGTGAAGGGACGATAGAGTGTGAAGTTTATCGTATTACACCATCCATTTTGACTGAACTTGATGAATTAAAAAGGAACTCTCAGGATTATGTAAGAGAATTGATACCTACACCTTATGGTAATGCATGGATTTATCTTTATAAACTTTCGGTAGATGGTTTACGCCGAATTGAAAGTGGTGATTGGCTAAGGCGTGATGGAAAAAGCAAATAAATTTTTCTAACCAGATCCCGTTTATCGCTGATAAAGGGGATCTAATTAAAACTCTATAATGGTTATTTTTTAGCTGCGCGTTCAAAAGAAGAAAGAATTTCAGCTTTTGCCGCATCAACATTTTCCCAACCATCCACTTTTACCCATTTGCCTTGTTCTAAATCTTTATAGTGTTCAAAGAAATGTTTAATTTGAGCGCGTAGTAATTCAGGTAAATCGTTAATATCTTTAATATGATCATATTCTTTAGTTAATTTAGAATGAGGCACCGCAACCAATTTTGCATCTTCACCCGATTCATCGGTCATTTTTAATACCCCGATTGGGCGACAACGAATTACTGCTCCTGGTTGTAGCGGATAAGGTGTTGGAACTAAAACATCAACGGGATCGCCATCCAAGGAGAGAGTATGATTGATATAACCATAATTACAGGGATAAAACATAGCGGTAGACATAAAACGATCGACAAAGATGGCGCCAGATTTTTTATCTACTTCATATTTTATCGGATCCGCATTCGCGGGAATTTCTATAATAACATAGATATCTTCAGGCAGCTCTTTCCCTGCCGGTACATTATTTAGGCTCATAAAAAATGTCCTTTATTTAAAGCTAAAAATTGAGTAGCGGTTATTATAGCCGTAAACGAAACAAAAACTCACTATCACTATAAAAATAAGCTTAACAATAAAGGCCAGATCGTTTGCCTTTATTGCGTATGATAGGATGTTATTCATTAACTGAAAATTCAAGCATAAAGCTTTCGGCTTTTTCTACCATAGATTTTGTTCCAACAAAGAAAGGTACACGTTGATGTAGTTGTTCTGGGACGATATCTAAAATTCGATTAGTACCATCACTTGCTTTACCTCCTGCCTGTTCGGCTAAAAAGGCGATCGGATTGCATTCATATAGCAAGCGTAATTTACCTTTAGGGTGACTTGCTGTACTTGGATAAATATAAATCCCACCTTTTAGTAAATTTCGGTGAAAATCTGCCACCAAAGAGCCAATATAGCGGGTGGTATAAGGGCGAAGCGTTGCGGGATCTTGTTCCTGGCAATATTTTATATATTTTTTTACCCCTAATGGAAATTTACTATAATTTCCTTCATTGATTGAATACATATTGCCTTGTGGTGGAAACATCACTTTTTCGTGAGATAGACAGAAGACGCCCAGAGAAGGATCATAGGTGAAGGCATGCACACCATAACCGGTTGTGTAAACCAGCATGGTTGAAGAACCATAGACAACGTAGCCGGCAGCGACTTGTTGATGGCCCGGTTGTAAAAAATCTGCTTTAGTAACCGATTGGCCAATTGGTGTAATACGGCGGCAAATAGAGAAAATAGTTCCAACGGAAACATTTACATCGATATTTGATGAACCATCTAATGGATCCATTAACACAACATATTTGGCATTTTCTGCCCGATCACCAGCGAAAATTACGATTTCGTCTTCTTCTTCGGAAGCAATGCCAGCAACCTCTCCTCGCGCTTTCAAAGCGGCTTTTAATTTTTCATTAGCGTATAGGTCAAGTTTCATTTGAACTTCGTCTTGAATATTACAGGCACCACTTGCGCCTAAAATATCCACCAAACCGGCTTTATTAATATCGCGGTGAATGATTTTTGCACCTAATTTAATTGCTGATAATAATGCGGTAAGTTCACCCGTAGCATGAGGAAAATCATGTTGTTTTTCAACGATAAATTCGTCTAATGTTTTCATGACCAAGGTCCTGAGTCTAATTTTATAGAGATTTTGTAAGGAATCGTGTTCCTTGTGTGCGTGCAGTTTAGCCAAATTAGGCCAAGATTAATAGTTGGATTATTTTTACTGATCAAGAGAACGATTCATTTCATATTATCGCGCTGATCAGCGCGATAACTTTGGCTTTTACAACTCTTGTTCAAACAAATTCAAGATGGCTTCATAAAGTTGTTCGGTGGAAAATCCCAAAGTTGGGGTAGAAAAAATGGTATCATCGCCGGCGATACTACCTAAAATTCCTTCTGAAGTTCCTAACGAATCTAATAAACGAGCAATGAGCTGTGCAGCGCCAGGACTAGTACGAATAACCACAATTGATTGATTGTAGTTAACATCTAATACCAAATTTTTTAGCGGGCTAGTTGTTGTGGGAACAACCAGTTCAGCAGGTAGGCAATAAACCATTTCCATTTTGGCATTACGGTTACGCACCGCACCAAACTTTGTCAGCATTCTAGAAATTTTTGACTGGTTTATATTTTCAAAGCCTTGCTCTTGAAGTGCTATAACGATCTCACTTTGGGAGCTAAATTTTTCTTCCTTGAGCAAAGCTTTAAAAGCTTTCACGAGATCTTCTTGTTTAGAAGAAACATACATAAATCACCTTTTTCAAGACGTTAAGTAGAGCGGTATTATGTATAAAGGTGAATTTTTATGCAACAAGCAGTTCTAGCCTGTTGCTATGAATATAACACGAGTTTCGCACAAAACTAATTTGGGTACGCTAATAAAACCACGGATTTGCTCAGTAATAGCACTTTTGATTACGTCCCAATTTTGTTGATAAAGGGTTATTTTTTCAGATATACGACGTTTATGTTGTTCAAACCACACAGAAATAGCGAGAAAAATATGATTTCTTTGCGCTCGGCTCGTGCGAGCCTGACAGCGTTCAATACCACAGTTTTGTTTAACTTCTCGATGATAAACTTCAACAGACCAACGGGCATCCATGATAGATTTGAGGTATTGACGGGTGTGATTCTCTTTGTTTGTTACTATGTAATCAATACGGCCGTTTTTGGCTGTAAATTTGAAAACGGTTACCCAACCATATCCTCGCAAGTGTATTGACGTTCCTTCTTCTGAGATGTCTAACTTGTTCAGTTGTTTGTTATGGTTAACAATCCTATTTTTCCTCAGCGTGGTTACCCAGATCCAACCATGAGAGCGAATTGATTTCAGGTTATCCAGGCTAGAATACCAAGCATCCATCACTACGGCTTCTGGCATGATCCCTCTTTTTTTAGCAAGAGTGAGCATTTCGGAAAAGTGCGTGTTTTTTGTTTTTCCATCAGAATCTTTATCATAAATACGATAATTGATAGGAATTGATTCAACCTTCGTCAGATCATGCCAAAGCAAATTAACTAAACCTATGCCAGCAATAACCTCATGTTCATTACCTGAATATTGATAATGGACCATCTCTATTTTTTTACTACGTGTTTTGGCAATCAATGTATCATCGGCAATTAGTACGCAAGGGCTTTTTTTGTCTATAGCACGAGTTTCGCACCAATAAAAAAACGCGCTATTTTTAAGTTTAATTCAGCATGATATATAAATAGACAAAACCTTATAAATTAAATACAAGTTATTGTAATTTAATAAAATTTATGTGTTTTAGTAACTTACAGATTAACCATTGCTTTTAAGCCATTTCTAGAACTTTATATGCCTGTGCGAAACTCATGTATAATAAAAATAGCAATAATACACGAGTTTCGCAATCTCCAAAAAAGAAGTATAAATTTAAAAACAAGAAAAAATCAGGGTGTTCATATTTTGTCGGGTTATCCATGTATTAAAGATATCTATAAAACATTCTTACAAGTAAGCAGTTTAAGATACTCTGGTTTAGCGTTATCAGAAGTAAGCCCATCGCCTTTATCTCATGACACTGTTAGCCAATGGCTAAAAAGTAGATGTTTTAGACCTAAAGACCTATGGTGATTAGTTGAACCTTCTATAGACAAAAAAAGCCCTTGCGTACTAATTGCCGATGATACATTGATTGCCAAAACACGTAGTAAAAAAATAGAGATGGTCCATTATCAATATTCAGGTAATGAACATGAGGTTATTGCTGGCATAGGTTTAGTTAATTTGCTTTGGCATGATCTGACGAAGGTTGAATCAATTCCTATCAATTATCGTATTTATGATAAAGATTCTGATGGAAAAATAAAAAACACGCACTTTTCCGAAATGCTCACTCTTGCTAAAAAAAGAGGGATCATGCCAGAAGCCGTAGTGATGGATGCTTGGTATTCTAGCCTGGATAACCTGAAATCAATTCGCTCTCATGGTTGGATCTGGGTAACCACGCTGAGGAAAAATAGGATTGTTAACCATAACAAACAACTGAACAAGTTAGACATCTCAGAAGAAGGAACGTCAATACACTTGCGAGGATATGGTTGGGTAACCGTTTTCAAATTTACAGCCAAAAACGGCCGTATTGATTACATAGTAACAAACAAAGAGAATCCCACCCGTCAATACCTCAAATCTATCATGGATGCCCGTTGGTCTGTTGAAGTTTATCATCGAGAAGTTAAACAAAACTGTGGTATTGAACGCTGTCAGGCTCGCACGAGCCGAGCGCAAAGAAATCATATTTTTCTCGCTATTTCTGCGTGGTTTGAACAACATAAACGTCGTATATCTGAAAAAATAACCCTTTATCAACAAAATTGGGACGTAATCAAAAGTGCTATTACTGAGCAAATCCGTGTTTTATTAGCGTACCCAAATTAGTTTTGTGCGAAACTCGTGTAATAAAAATTATTAGTCAGTTATTTGCCTACTTTGTGGAAATTAGCGATAAATTATTGTTTAAAAAATAATGTTATTTGTAAAAAATGGCAGTCGTGTCTCTAAATTATGCTGCTACCTAAGCAATATTAAAAAAGTGCCCCTTATCGCATTAGTCGATAAGAATTTTATTTAAAATGAAAGAAAAAATTTACAAGATTTATTTATTAACAAGAATTAATCGTAATTAATAGACTGTGTTATGAATAACGTATGTAATAGGTTGAAAGTTTTTAAGCCATTTTGAAGTGTCATCATATAAAGGAGTATCAGCATGAAATTAGCTATTTTTGGAGCAGCAGGTGGTATCGGCCAAGCACTTGCACTTCTTCTTAAAAACAAGCTTCCATCAGGCTCAGAGCTTTCTCTTTATGATATTGCTCCTGTGACCCCTGGTGTTGCTAAAGATTTAAGCCATATTCCAACAGATGTAAAGGTAATTGGTTTTGCTGGTGAAGATCCGACACCCGCACTTGACGGTGCTGATGTAGTATTAATTTCGGCAGGTGTTGCCAGGAAACCAGGTATGGATCGCTCAGATTTGTTTAATATCAATGCCGGTATCGTTCGTAATCTGATTGAAAAAGTTGCTCAGAGCTGTCCTAAGGCGTTAATTGGTATTATTACTAATCCGGTTAATACTACTGTTCCGATAGCAGCAGAAGTATTAAAAAAGGCCGGCGTGTATGATAGAAATCGATTATTTGGGGTAACAACCTTAGATATTATTCGTTCTAATACTTTTGTTGCTGAATTAAAAGGTAAAAAGCCTCAAGAAATCGAAGTGAAGGTTATTGGTGGTCATTCTGGCGTAACGATCCTACCGCTACTCTCTCAAATTGCCAATGTTAGCTTTACCGAGCAGGAAGCTGAGGAGCTAACCAAGCGTATTCAAAATGCCGGCACTGAAGTTGTTAAAGCAAAAGCTGGTGGCGGATCAGCGACACTTTCTATGGGCCAAGCCGCTGCACGTTTTGGTTTATCATTAATTGACGCTTTAAATGGTAAAGAAAATATAATCGAGTGTGCATATGTGGAAAGTGATGGTGAATATGCTCGTTTTTTTGCTCAGCCAATACGTTTAGGTAAAAATGGGATTGAAGAAAGATTACCTATTAATATTATGAATAAATTTGAAAAAAATAAATTGGAAAATATGTTAGAGACACTCAATGAAGATATTAAATTAGGCGAAGATTTTATTAATAAATAATATTATTAACTTCATTAAATAATAAACCGCAGATATGAGTCTGCGGTTTTTTTATAATTTATTCGTTATTTTTATTAGTAGGCCGACGAATATTTCGTTCTAATAATTCTCCTGTATTGAAATCGTAATAATGGCTTGGTCATATTTCAGAAGGATGAAGGTTTAAAAAGTTCGCAATTATCCATTCCCGAGATAATGCATTGGCTAATGTTGTTCCGCGTTTTCTTAGCGCTGCAATAATATCCGCAGGATGCCAATCAGATTTCTGTGAAATCATTTTTAATCCTTTTTCTATTAAATATATTGCTGTATTAGTGGTATAAATAACAGATAGTTCTGACATGTATTTCGAACTAGAACTTGTTATTAGAAATAAAATAACATTTTTTTTTCTTTAATAGTTTCTTATTTTTTTCTTAAAAATCTCTTTTTTGAACTTGATTACAAAAAATAGAGAAATTTTACAGATATTTTAAGAAATATAGTGAGGCTCTCTTCAATTTATTAGGAGTATAAATAATTAATTCTAGTTATGTTAATTTAGTATAATAGAATGACAAAAATAAAAATCTTTAATTTATATTAATTCCTTAGAATTAATAGTTATAAAATAATTTGTCCGATATTAATAGAAAAAAAATTAGTTAATAATGATAGTGAAAAGGAGAACAATATTTGCAAGAGATAAAAAAAGAAATAATCCTACAATTTTATTCAATGCTTTTTCTATGGTTAGAAAATTGGGAGGATTTTAAAAGAAAAAAATAATCTAAAAGGCCATCATTTTTAACAATTAGATTTGCAGAATTAGGTTATGTATTAATACCAAAAGTGATGCGAGAAAATTATGAAAAAAGAATGGTATACCGCGAAAGAACTTGCTGGATTGGTTGGTTTGCCTTCATCACCACAAGGTATCAACCTAATGGCTCGCAGGGAAGGATGGGAGCAACGTCGAAAACGTGGGGTTCAAGGCAAAGCTGTTGAATATCATGTTAGTAGTCTACCTGAAGATGTATTTAATGTATTATCGCTAAATGATAACTCTATTGATTATCGCGGCAAAGGAAAACGACAAGATGCTTTTTTAATTTGGGTCGAAGCTTATAAACAATTAACAAAAAAAGAGCGTGAAAAGATTATTAAATTTATTTTACGGGAAGGATTGGAAAAGTTAATTGGTTATATCAATTGTTGTGAAGCGATATTGGTGGAAGAAGATAACTCTGGAACAGGATGAGCTGTTCCAGAGAAGTTTTTATTACGAGGGGCGTTGAATGGAAATGCAAGCCAAGCTGATTAGAGCATCTTTATAAGATGTATCAGGCAAGATATCGAGAGCTTTAATTGCTTTATCAGCTTCCTCTCTAGCTCGGCTGCGGGTATATTCAAGAGAGCCACAGCGTTTCATGGTAATTAATATGATACTGAGTAAATGACGCCCATTACCTTTTTCTATTGAGTTACGAATAAGTGCAGATTCTTCTGCGGTGCCTTTTTTCATTGCATGAAGTAGAGGTAGTGTTAGTGTTCCTTCATCCAAATCATCGCCAATATTTTTGCCAATAGTGGTGCTATCCGCGTCATAATCCAGAAGATCATCAATCAGTTGGAAGGCAGTACCAAGATAACGGCCATAATCTCGTAAGGCTTGCTGTTGGATTTCATTGGCACCTGATACGATCGCTGATGCGTGTGTCGCTGCTTCAAATAGGCGTGCAGTTTTACTATATATTATTTGCATATAGGTACTTTCGGTGATGTCTGGATTATTACAATTGATTAATTGTGAAACCTCACCTTCTGCGATGATATTTGTTGCATCAGACATCAGCTTTAAAACGGGCATAGAATCAAGCTCTGTCATCATTTGAAATGATCGGGTATAAATGAAGTCTCCGACTAATACACTAGCAGCATTACCAAAAACAGCATTTGCTGTTTTTTTACCGCGCCGCAAGGTGGACTCATCAACAACATCATCATGTAGTAGTGTTGCGGTATGAATAAATTCAACCAATGCTGCTACATTAATGTGTTTTTCTCCTTGATATCCTAAAGCCCTTCCAACCAGGATAGCAATCATGGGCCGAATTTTTTTTCCACCACCGCTAATAATATAGTGGCCCAGCTGATTAATGAGATGGACATCTGAATTTAATTGATTCAAGATTGTTTTATTAACCGCTTCCATGTCTTTTGCGGTTAGATTGATAATTGATTCTAAATTCATTTTATAAATTCTTTTATCAATTTGGTTTTACCTAAACATAATATTTAGTCAAGTGATTTCGTGCTGTTAATCTGCCGCTAATTGTACTGTAAAATTAATTACAAATGAACGGCTACGGAATAAATACACTTCAGAAAGTAGATTTTTTATTATTAGATTGAATTCTAGGCTTGTCTTCTGATGCTTTTTTGCGTAGAATTCGCGCCCTATTGTGAGTATTTATAAAATGCACTCTGAAATCAAATATGCTAAGGGAGTGTGTTAAGCGGAGTTTATATGTACGCGTACGCGGTTTTCCAAAGTGGTGGTAAACAACACCGAGTCAGCGAAGGCCAAACAGTTCGCCTGGAAAAGCTAGACATTGCGACAGGTGAAACTGTTGAGTTCGATCAAGTATTGATGATCGCCGACGGTGATGATATTAAAATCGGTGCTCCTGTCGTTGAAGGCATCAAAGTTAAAGCTGAAGTTATTGCGCATGGTCGCGGTGAGAAAATTAAAATTGTTAAATTTCGTCGCCGTAAACATAGCCGTAAACAACAGGGCCACCGTCAGTGGTTTACTGATGTTAAGATCACTGTTATTGCTTAAGAATTAGGAGAGCAGATTAATGGCACATAAAAAGGCTGGCGGCTCAACGCGTAATGGTCGCGATTCCGAAGCAAAACGCCTAGGTGTAAAACGTTTTGGTGGTGAATCTCTGTTGGCAGGTAGCATTATTGTTCGTCAGCGTGGTACGAAATTCCATGCTGGTAGTAATGTTGGTTGTGGTCGCGATCATACCCTATTTGCATTGGCTGACGGAAAAGTTAAATTTGAAATTAAAGGACCAAAAAATCGTAAATATATCAGTATTGAAGCTGAATAAGTTTTTTTGATCTTTAAATAGCGTTTAAAAAAGCCCTGCAATTTTGCGGGGCTTTTTATATTACCTTATGTGATACCATCTCTGGGTAAAACTACCATCTAGCGTATAATGTCTAGTATGCGGAGAAAAGATAATGAAATTTGTTGATGAAGCCAAAATATTAGTTACAGCTGGCGATGGTGGCAATGGCTGCGTTAGCTTCCGCCGTGAAAAATATATCCCTAAGGGCGGGCCTGATGGTGGAGATGGTGGAGATGGTGGAGATGTTTATCTGTTGGCTGATGAAAATCTTAATACGTTGATCGATTATCGATTTGAAACAATCTTCCAGGCTGAGCGGGGACAGAATGGTCAAAGTCGTGATTGTACTGGCAAACGTGGTCAAGATAAGACCATTAAAGTCCCGGTTGGCACGCGAATACGTGATTTTTTAACCAGAGAAATCGTTGGTGATATGACACGTCACGGGCAACGTTTAATGGTTGCGAAAGGTGGATTTCATGGTTTAGGTAATACCCGATTTAAATCATCAGTCAACCGTGCTCCCCGTCAAAAAACGATGGGAACGAAAGGTGAAACAAGAGAATTGCTACTTGAATTGATGTTATTGGCTGATGTAGGCATGCTAGGTATGCCGAATGCTGGTAAATCGACTTTCATTCGCTCAGTCTCGGCGGCAAAACACAAAGTTGCTGATTATCCATTTACTACTTTGGTGCCGAGTTTGGGCGTAGTACGCATGGATAGTGAGCAAAGCTTTGTTATTGCTGATATCCCTGGCTTAATTGAGGGAGCGGCAGAAGGAACAGGTCTTGGCATTCGTTTCTTAAAGCATTTGGAACGTTGCACGATACTTCTGCATCTTATTGATATTTGCCCTATTGATGGTTCTGATCCGGCTCAAAATGCCAAAATAATTGATGCGGAACTGGAAAAATATAGTGAGAAATTAGCACAAAAACCGCGGTGGTTAGTTTTTAACAAAGTTGATCTTTTGACCCCCGAAGAGGCTAATGACCGTATAAAAGCCATTATTGAAGCATTAGGATGGCAAGATAAGTATTATCAGATTTCTGCGGTAAATCAGCTAGGTGTTAAAACACTTTGTTGGGATATTATGACGTTTATCCAAGCCCATCCTCAAAATATATCGGTAGATAGTGCAGGATCCGATAAAGCTGAATTTATGTGGGATGATTATCACAAAGAACAACTACTTGATAATGAAACGGATCTGGATGATGACGATTGGAATGAAGACGATGAACAGGGAATCGACTTCATTTATAAGCGTTAATTAATGCGAATTATTTTTTAGCGGGTATCGAGTAGATACCCGTTTTTCTATTAGTAATTACGATAAAGATCTTTATAGAGATGGCTTTCAAAACGGACAAGCGGAATACGGCGACTATTATATTGCGCTGGTGGCAAGCTATAAGCTGAAATAAACTGCACGAAAGCGATACGCTGACCACTTTGCGCGGTAATGAAGCCGACGAGATTATATACTCCCTGCAAAGCACCGGTTTTAGCTGAGACCTTACCATTAACGCCTGCATTGCCTAAGCCACCACGATAACGTAAAGTGCCATCATGACCAGCTAATGGTAACATAGCAATAAAGTTCAGTTGACTATCATGTCTAGCAATATATTGCAAAATAGACATCATAGCTGTTGGTGTAATTAAATTGTGACGAGATAGTCCTGAACCATCTACCATAATCGTATTGGCTAAGTTAATATTGGCTTTCTGTTTTAAAATCTGGCGGATAGCATCGCAGCCAGAAGACCAAGTACCCGGGACACCATAATATTCACGGCCTATGGTTCTAAAGATCGCATCAGCTATCATATTATCAGATTTTTTTAACATTATTGTCAGCAAATGATGTAGCGGTTTAGGTTTTGTCGTGGCCAGGATATTTCCTGCTATGGTAGGCAAGTGGCGTTGTTTAATGTGCCCGGTAAGCGTGATTTTGGTATCTATCAGGTTAGTTTTTATAATAGCTCCTGCATAGCTTGCGCCGTTTTGAACGGCAAATGCTAATGGTAGCGGTTCAGCGCGTTGAGTTAAGCAACCCGTTAATATATAACGGTTTAGTTCTCCTGGTATAACGTCTAATGCGCAATAACGTGCATCAGTTGAACCTTTTGCTAGCGTAATAACTTGACTGAACATATTAATAGGGTAAAAAGAGGCAGTATGGACATGTGCGATATCGCCAGGTTTCTGACCACTATGTAAAGTGGCTGAAAAACAGTTTTTATCGATAATAGCGGCGCTTGGTGGAGCACTAAAACATTGTGTCATATCATTCCATACCCACCCTGGAGCCTTATCTTGGCCAGCGAAGGCTGATATATCGATGATTAAATCGCCGTCAACTTGTTCAATACCAAGTTGCTTTAATTCAGCTACCATGTTGCGAATTTGTTGGCGCGTTAAGGTTGGATCGCCAGTGAAGCGCACAACCAAATCACCTTTTAAACGATGATCGATAATTTTTCCTTCAGTTTCGAAATGGGTGACAAATTGATAATCGCGACCTAATTGAAGTAATGCAGCTAGTGCGGTAATAATTTTTTGAGTACTTGCAGGTAGTGCCATTTGTTGGCTATGGTAATCGAACAATGGAGTATCACTCCCCACTTTTTGCGCGATAAAAGAGAGATTTGTACCTGCAGGCAGATAATTAATATAGTTTTCAATTGGCGCTGATAGCGCCTGATTGAATATGAAAAGTAGGTTAAATAACCAATATGATCTTCCAATTTTTTTTAAAAAAGCCATAAGTGCTGTATATAAAAGTAGACATAATAGACATACTAAAGTGTAATGCAGAAAAAAGTAAACGGTGACCTAGCATTAAGTGTGCGTTACAATGGTTAATTAAATGATAGAATAATAAAGTTATAAATTAATAGTTAACAAGGTTTGCCCCCTTTTTTGTTTGCCCAGAATGTTGTTTTGTCAGAAGTGCTAATTTGCTTTAATGACAGAAAAATCAGGAAGATATTTAATTTTTATTTAGGAAAGAATCAGAGGCATTTATTAATGAAACAGATTCCAATGACGGTACGTGGCGCAGACAAGCTGCGTAAAGAGTTAGAATTTTTAAAGAATATTCGCCGTCCTGAAATTATTGCTGCTATTGCAGAAGCACGTGAACATGGTGATTTGAAAGAAAATGCAGAATATCATGCAGCGCGTGAGCAGCAAGGGTTTTGCGAAGGGCGTATCCAAGAAATTGAGGCTAAATTGTCTCATGCGCAAGTTATTGATGTAACAAAAATGAAAAATGAGGGCCGTGTAATATTCGGCGCGACAGTTACCGTATTTAATGTAACGACAAATGAAGATCAGATTTATCGTATTGTGGGTGATGATGAAGCCGACATCAAAGAAAATCTCATTTCTGTTAATTCACCAATAGCTCGAGGCCTGATCGGTAAGACTATGGATGATGTGGCAGTTATCAACACCCCTGGCGGTGAAGTTGAATATGAAATTTTACGAGTGGAATATATTTGATTTTCATTTTATCTTAAAGTGTTATGTTCTTGAGTTAATTCAAAAGTAAAAGAGGCCAAAGCGGCCTTTTTTACCCTGAAGTGGGATGGCATTTTTGTATAAATGTAGAAAACTTATTTAGGTAAAATGATTTTGCGTGCTTCAGAAGGGCGATAGAGTATCAAAATTTTACCAATAATTTGCACATTGATAGTCGGTTTCTCGAACAATAGCGTTAGCTATCAAATTTTTGCTTTCGCGATCTTCGCTCGCTATCTTGATTTTAATAAGTTCATGATATGACAAAGATTGTTCGATTTCAGCTAAAACACCTTCAGTTAAACCATTGTTACCTATCATTAGAACAGGGTTTAGATGATGAGCAAGGCTTTTTAGATATTGTATTTGCTTTTTATTAAGAGTCATTGTTTTTTGCTTTAGTGGGATTGAAAACGGTACATTCTACCGCCATCTTTTAGTTATCACCATAAATTCTATAATTTTGGTATATCGAAAATGGCAGAGATCAGTGTTATTTTATAAGTATAGTTGGAAAAACAATGGCTAATAAAAAGCGTTCAGCAAGCTCTAGTCGTTGGTTGCAGGAACATTTTAGTGATAAATACGTTCTTCAAGCACAAAAAAAAGGGTTTCGCTCGCGTGCATGGTTTAAATTGGATGAGATCCAGCAGAGTGATAAAATATTTAAACCTGGTATGACCGTTGTTGATTTAGGGGCAGCGCCTGGTGGTTGGTCTCAATATGCAGTAAGCAAAGTTGGCCAGACGGGGCGGGTTATTGCATGTGATTTATTACTAATGGATCCCATCGTAGGTGTTGATTTCTTACAAGGAGATTTTCGGGATGAGCAGATATTGAAGGCATTACTTGAACGAGTTGGTGATAAAAAAGTCCAGGTTGTTATGTCTGATATGGCTCCCAATATGAGTGGGACACCTGCTGTCGATATTCCTCGATCCATGTATCTGGTTGAGCTAGCGTTGGATATGTGTCGCGATGTACTGGCTACTGGGGGAAGTTTTATTGTTAAAGTATTTCAGGGAGAAGGCTTTGATGAATATCTGAGGGAAATTCGCTCTCTATTTTTGAAAGTTAAAATTCGTAAACCAGATGCTTCACGGTCACGTTCACGTGAAGTGTACATTGTAGCGACAGGACGCAAAATATAGTACCCTGTACGTTATTTATTTAACATAGTTGTAATGAAGAGGTTCATCCCTTGAGTGACATGGCGAAAAACCTGATTCTCTGGGTAGTCATTGCGGTAGTCCTGATGTCTCTATTCCACAGTTTTGGTCCTAGCGATTCGAATAGTCGCAGGGTGGATTATTCTACCTTTATGAATGAGTTAACTCAGGATCAGATACGTGAAGTGCGGATTTCTGATCGTGAAATTAGTGTTAAGAAAACGGATAACAGTCGTTATACGACTTATATTCCAGTGAGAGAGGATCCAAGATTGTTGGATACCTTGCTTGAAAGGCATGTCACCGTCATTGGTGAACCACCTCAAGAGCAAAGTTTCTTAGCGACTATTTTCATTTCCTGGTTCCCAATGCTATTACTAATTGGGGTTTGGATCTTTTTTATGCGTCAGATGCAAGGAGGAGGTGGCAAAGGTGCTATGTCCTTTGGTAAGAGTAAGGCGCGCATGCTGACAGAAGATCAAATTAAAACCACTTTTGCTGATGTTGCCGGTTGTGATGAAGCGAAAGAAGAAGTTGGTGAGCTAGTTGAATATTTGCGTGAACCGGGTCGTTTTCAAAAATTAGGTGGTAAGATTCCTAAGGGAATTCTGATGGTAGGGCCACCGGGAACAGGTAAAACTTTATTGGCAAAAGCCATTGCAGGTGAAGCAAAAGTTCCCTTTTTTACTATCTCCGGTTCGGATTTCGTAGAAATGTTCGTTGGTGTTGGTGCTTCTCGAGTTCGTGATATGTTTGAACAAGCAAAGAAAGCCGCGCCTTGTATCATATTTATTGACGAAATCGATGCGGTTGGCCGCCAACGTGGCGCAGGTTTAGGAGGAGGGCACGATGAACGTGAACAAACTCTTAACCAAATGTTGGTAGAGATGGATGGATTTGAAGGTAATGAAGGTATTATTGTTATTGCCGCTACCAACCGTCCCGATGTGTTAGATCCGGCATTATTGCGTCCTGGACGTTTTGATCGGCAGGTTGTTGTGGGTTTACCTGATGTACGTGGTCGTGAGCAGATTTTGAAGGTTCATATGCGCCGTGTACCTTTAGATCCTAGTGTTGATGCTTCAGTATTGGCACGAGGCACACCTGGTTTTTCTGGTGCTGATTTAGCTAATTTAGTTAATGAAGCCGCCCTTTTTACAGCACGCGGAAATAAGCGTGTTGTCACGATGGTGGAATTCGAAAAGGCAAAAGACAAGATCATGATGGGTGCTGAACGTCGCTCTATGGTGATGACAGAGGAACAAAAAGAATCTACGGCTTATCATGAGGCTGGCCATGCGATTATAGGACGTATTGTTCCAGAACATGATCCTGTTCATAAAGTGACAATTATCCCACGAGGTCGTGCGTTAGGTGTCACATTCTTCTTGCCAGAAGGTGATCAAATTAGTGCCAGTCGGCAAAAGCTAGAAAGTCAAATTTCTACGCTTTATGGCGGCAGATTAGCTGAAGAAATTATTTACGGTTCAGAAAAGGTATCTACTGGCGCGTCAAACGACATTAAAGTAGCAACTAATCTTGCTCGTAATATGGTGACGCAATGGGGTTTTTCTGAGAAATTAGGGCCATTGCTCTATGCCGAAGAAGAAGGTGAGGTTTTCCTGGGCCGCTCGGTTGCTAAAGCTAATCATATGTCAGACGAAACTGCGCGAGCAATTGATGAAGAGATCAAGGCAATTATTGATCGTAATTATAAACGAGCTCGTCAGATTTTGAATGAACACATGGATATTTTGCATGCGATGAAGGATGCATTGATGAAATATGAAACCATTGATGCACCTCAAATTGATGATTTGATGAATCGCCGTCCAGTTAGAGCTCCAGCTGGCTGGGATGATAATGATAGTAATCCTACTACAACATCCTCATCACAAGGAGAGCCAGAAAAGAATATTTCTGCCGCTCAGGGTGAAGATAATGTGCAAGAAAATGATAATGGAAGTAACACAGAGAATCGTTAATGATCATTGGTTCTCTATGTGAAATGAATAAATGATTGAAACCCCAGGACAACCTGGGGTTTTGTTTGGTTGAGTAAGGTGATTATGAAAATTACTGCCCGAAAAATAGAGCTTGATCTTAATTGTCCTGTTGTTATGGGAATATTAAATGTTACTCCAGACTCTTTTTCTGATGGTGGTATATACAATCGTTATGACTATGCGCTCAAGCATGTAGCTAGTATGGTTAACCATGGTGCGGCAATTATCGATATTGGTGGTGAATCAACCCGTCCGGGTGCTAGCGAAGTCAGTCTACAGCAAGAACTTGATCGAGTTATCCCAATAATCGAAGCAGTAACTGACCGTTTTGATGTTTGGGTTTCTGTTGATACATCTAAAGCTGTTGTCATGACAGAGGCAGCTAGAGCAGGTGCGCATATTATTAATGATGTTCGGTCGTTACATGAACCGGGTGCATTAGAAGCTGCGGCTGAAACAGGATTACCGATCTGTATTATGCATATGTTAGGTCAACCTAAGACAATGCAACAAACACCCGATTATAAAAATGTGGTTGTAGAAGTAAAGCAGTATTTATCAGATGAAATTGAACGCTGTGAAGCGGCTGGCATTGCGAAAAATCGTTTGATTATTGATCCAGGTTTCGGTTTTGGTAAAAACTTGGTGCATAATTATCAATTATTAGCGAAATTGAATGAATTTCATGCTCTCGGAGTGCCACTACTAGTGGGTATGTCACGTAAATCTATGATTGGTGAACTATTAGATGTACCACTAGAGGAACGGCTTATTGGAGGTATCGCATGCGCAGTTATCGCAGCTATGCAGGGAGCACAGATTATGCGTGCTCATGATGTAAAAGAAACTGTACAGGCTATGAAGATTGTTCAAGCAACCCTTTCAGTAAAGGAAACAGATGATTATGAGTAAGCGCAAATATTTTGGCACCGATGGTATTCGTGGCAAAGTAGGAGAAAACCCAATTACCCCTGATTTTGTTTTGAAATTGGGTTGGGCAGCGGGTAAGGTTTTAGCGCGGCATGGTTCTCGTAAAATAATCATAGGTAAAGATACACGCATTTCAGGTTATATGCTGGAGTCATCTTTAGAAGCGGGTCTTGCAGCAGCGGGGTTATCAGCTGCATTTACAGGTCCTATGCCTACACCAGCGATTGCTTATTTAACACGCACATACCGTGCTGAAGCGGGCATTGTTATTTCTGCTTCCCATAATCCCTATTATGATAATGGTATTAAATTCTTTTCGATTGATGGCACTAAATTACCTGATGATGTAGAAGAAGCAATAGAAGCTGAGATGGAAAAACCACTTACTTGTGTTGAGTCTGCCGAATTAGGACGAGCGAGTCGCATTGTTGATGCTGCTGGGCGTTATATAGAGTATTGCAAAGGGACGTTTCCCAGTGACCAAAGTTTAAGTGGATTAAAAATAGTTTTAGATTGTGCTAATGGCGCAACCTATCATATTGCTCCGAATGTTTTAACTGAGCTTGGTGCGGAAGTCATCGCAATCGGCTGTGAACCAAATGGACTGAATATTAATGAGGGCTGTGGCGCGACTGATGTTACGCTATTGCAAAAACGTGTGGTAACAGAAAAAGCGGATATTGGTCTTGCTTTTGATGGTGATGGAGATCGGGTAATAATGGTTGATCATCGTGGTAATAGAATAGATGGTGATCAAATTCTTTATATTATTGCGCGTGATGCACTTCGACAAGGTCAATTGCACGGTGGAGTTGTTGGCACTTTAATGAGTAATATGGGATTAGAATTAGCCCTGCAACAGTTGGATATACCTTTTATCAGGGCAAAAGTTGGCGATCGTTATGTTCTCAAAAAATTACAAGAGCAAGGATGGCGGCTTGGTGCTGAAAATTCAGGCCATATTATTTTGTTAGATAAAACGACAACAGGTGATGGAATTATTGCTGGTTTACAAGTTCTAAGTGCGATGCTCCGTAATAATATGAGCCTTTATGATCTCTGTTGTGAGATTAAATTGATGCCTCAAGTATTAATAAATGTGCGTTTTTCCGGTAGCCATAATCCATTGGCCACAGAAGAAGTTTTAAATGTGGTAAACCAAGTGGAAAAAGAACTAGCAGGTAGAGGACGGGTTTTATTGCGTAAATCAGGTACCGAGCCTTTAATTCGTATCATGGTGGAAGGTGAGAATGAAAAGCAGGTTACCGCAATGGCTAATCGCATTGCTGAAGTTGTCAAGCAAGTGAAATAGGTCATAATATTTTTATAAAAGATCATATGGTTGTATAAGTATTGTGTTGTTTTTCGTCAACTGGCTTTGGAGAACAACTTTTGTTGTTTTTTTCTACAAATAGTACGATGAGATAAAAATAATCTTGCTTGTCAGCTAAGGTTTGGTTAGTATTCAAAACCGCTTCTTAAAGTAACGACTTAAGGAGCAAGTTGCAGTAGATAGGTTTTTGCGAACTTTATTGTCAAATAGGTAGTTAGCTATGTACATAACCCTTTTGGTTATCTTTTTATTAGTCTCAATTGCGCTGATTGGTATGGTCATGCTGCAACAAGGGAAAGGTGCTGATATGGGAGCTTCATTCGGTGCAGGTGCTTCTGCAACATTATTTGGTTCATCAGGATCAGGTAATTTTATGACGCGGATGACTGCTATCTTTGCAACATTATTCTTTGTTATCAGTTTAATTTTAGGGAATTTAATTGCTAATAAAAGTGTGACTGGAAGCAAATGGGAAAACATTGGTGAACCTGTTAAAGTTGAGAAACCAGTGGGAGTTCCTACAGCGCCTGTACCCCCAACAAGTGATATCCCTCATTAATTAAGCAACAGTTTGTGCAGTGAGGCGGTTTTATTAAAAAATTGTCTTACTGGTGTGCCGAGGTGGTGAAATTGGTATACACGCTACCTTGAGGTGGTAGTGCCTATAAAACGGGCGTACGGGTTCAAGTCCCGTTCTCGGCATCATTTTAAAAGATAGCTTGCGTTTCGCATATTATCAGCGTAAAATTTGTGGAATTTCCGAACGCGGGATGGAGCAGCTTGGTAGCTCGTCGGGCTCATAACCCGAAGGTCGTCGGTTAAAATCCGGCTGCCGTAACCACTTCTTAGCATATGATCTATTTCAGGCGTCTTATTGGATTATTTTCGTTTGGAAGAGTGCTGAGTCAGGGGTTAAACCTACTGGCAGTGTATAGGGTCCAGTTGCATAAAGCCCCGGCTTTCGGGGCTTTTTGTTATTTAAAACAGAATTCCTGGGCTTTTAGCCCTTTTTTTATGTCTGGGGGTGTGGTTTGTCCACGTTAGAGCAAAAATTAATATCGATGATTTCAGAGCCGGTAGAAGCTCTAGGTTTTGAATTTGTTGGTCTGGAGTTTATTCGAGCACGGGTTTCGACATTACGCGTTTATATTGATAACGAAAATGGTATTACCGTTGATGATTGTGCCGAAGTTAGCCACCAGGTCAGTGGAGTACTGGATGTTGAAGATCCGATCTCAGAGCTCTATAACCTGGAGGTATCTTCACCAGGACTTGAGCGTCCACTCTTTACTGTTGCACACTATCAGCATTTTATTGGTAAAGAAGTGAATTTAATATTAAGAATAGCAATGCAGAACCGTCGTAAATGGCGAGGTATAATTAAAGCTGTTGATGACGAAATGATTACGGTTACTGTGGATGGCAAGGACGAAGTGTTTGCACTAAAAAACATCCAGAAAGCTAACCTGGTACCCCACTTTTAATAAAGTTCAATGAGGCAACTAGGATGAATAAAGAAATTCTGGCTGTTGTGGAAGCGGTTTCTAATGAAAAATCGCTTCCTCGCGAAAAAATCTTTGAAGCGCTTGAAACCGCATTAGCAACAGCTACTAAGAAAAAATATGAACAAGAGATTGATGTTCGCGTTAATATTAATCGTAAAACGGGAGATTTTGATACATTTCGTCGTTGGTTGGTGGTTGAAGAAGTTACACAGCCGACACGGGAAATTACTTTAGATGCGGCAAAATTTGAAGACTCAGAGATTAATTTAGGCGATTATGTAGAGGATCAAATAGAGTCTGTTACCTTTGACCGCATTACCACTCAAACTGCAAAACAGGTTATTGTTCAAAAGGTACGTGAAGCTGAGAGAGCGATGGTTGTCGAGCAATTTCGTGAGCAGCAAGGTGAAATCATTACTGGGGTGGTAAAAAAAGTCAATCGTGAAAATATTACCTTGGATTTCGGTAATAATGCCGAAGCGGTAATTTTACGGGAAGATATGTTACCACGTGAAAACTTTCGACCAGGTGACCGTGTGCGTGGTGTATTGTATGATGTACGCCCAGAAGCGCGTGGAGCGCAGCTGTTTGTTAGCCGTTCTCGTCCTGAAATGTTAGTAGAATTATTTCGCATAGAAGTACCGGAAATCGGTGAAGAAATTATTGAAATTAAAGCCGCTGCTCGTGATCCAGGATCGCGGGCAAAAATTGCCGTAAAAACGAATGATAAACGCATCGATCCAGTAGGCGCTTGTGTTGGGATGCGTGGTGCAAGGGTGCAAGCAGTATCAAGCGAACTTCGAGGAGAGCGTATTGATATTGTTTTGTGGGATGATAATCCTGCACAATTTGTGATTAATGCGATGGCGCCAGCTGACGTTGCCTCTATTGTCGTTGATGAAGATAAATGTACGATGGATGTTGCCGTTGAAAGTAGTAATTTGGCTCAGGCAATTGGCCGCAATGGACAAAATGTTCGCTTAGCTTCCCAGTTACTGAAAAAGCATCGCGGAGATGACAGATGGGAATTGAATGTAATGACCACGGAAGAACTTGAAGCTAAACATCAAGCAGAGGCACATGCATCTATTGATTCTTTTGTTAAGCACCTTGATATTGATGAAGAATTCGCTACTGCTCTCGTTGAAGAAGGTTTTTCTACATTAGAAGAATTAGCTTATATACCAATCAACGAACTATTAGAAATTGAAGGTCTTGATGAGACAACGATTGAAGTTTTGCGTGAAAGAGCGAAAGCAGCGCTGACGACATTAGAATTGGCTCAAAAAGAGAGTATGGGGGATAATCAGCCAACTGAGGATCTGTTAAATCTACCAGGTATGAATCATGCTTTAGCAATGAACCTAGCTGCTCATGGTATTTGTACATTGGAAGATCTTGCCGAGCAGGGGATCGACGATCTGAGAGATATTGAAGAAGGGCTGAATGATGAACAGGCTGGTGAAATTATTATGGCTGCGCGCAATATTTGCTGGTTTGGCAACGATCCAAAATAATTTGTAGCAGGAAGGAACAGAATGGCAGATGAAACTGTAAAATCATTGGCAGCAGAGATTCAAACTTCAGTTGAACGCCTGGTACAGCAGTTTGCTGATGCCGGGATAAAGAAAACTGAAAATGATGCTGTTACTCAAAATGAAAAAGAAACTTTACTTGCATACTTAAATCGTGAAGATGGGACGACAGGTAACCAGACTGGCAAATTAACACTACAGCGAAAAACTCGCAGCACACTAAGTGTGCCGAGTACTGGCGGAAAAAGTAAATCAGTCAACATTGAGGTCCGTAAAAAGCGCACATATGTTGATCGCGATGCCTTGGAAAAAGCGAAAGCTGAAGAACAAGTGAAGCATGAAGCGGAAGAGCAAGCAAAGCGCGAAGCAGAACAAAAAGCAAAACGTGAAGCTGAAGAGAAAAAAGCGAAACGTGAAGCAGCTGAAAAAGCAAAGCGCGAAGCAGCGGAAAAAGAGAAAGTGAAACAAAGTAAAAATAATCCAAAAACAGCTAAATCCAGTCAAGATTCGGCTGCTTATACTGAAAAACAGCGTCGCGAAGCTGATGCAGCAGAGCTTAAACGTAAAGCTGAAGAAGAGATGCGACGTAAGGTTGAAGCGGAAGCTAAACGCGTTGCCGAAGAAGCTCGTCGTATGGCAGAGGAAAACTCCAATCGTTGGAGTAGTAATGACGAAACGGAAGATAATGCAGATTATCATACTACGACTTCTCGTCATGCTCGTGAAGCAGAAGATGAAAATGATGCCCAAGAAGAAGGCCGTCGCGCCCGAAATCGAGCTGGAAAGGCTACTCGGCAGAAAAAAAATAATAAACATTCTGAAAAAGCTGATCGCGAAGAAGAGCGAGCGGTTGGTCGTACGAATAAAACCAAAGGTAAACAGAAAAAAACCAGTTCATTACAGCAGAGCTTCACAAAACCGGTTGCGGTTATTAACCGTGATGTTGTGATTGGCGAAACCATCTCGGTTGCTGAATTAGCGAATAAGATGGCAGTCAAAGGCTCACAAGTTGTCAAGACCATGATGAAAATGGGCGCTATGGTGACCATCAATCAGGTTGTTGATCAAGAAACAGCGCAACTTGTGGCAGAGGAAATGGGGCATAAAGTTATTTTACGGCGTGAAAATGAGCTGGAAGAAGCGATTTTAAATGATCGTGATACCGGTGAAGCAGTTGCAGAACCTCGGGCGCCAGTCGTAACCATCATGGGACATGTTGACCATGGTAAAACTTCATTACTTGACTATATTCGTTCAACTAAAGTTGCATCGGGTGAAGCTGGCGGCATTACGCAGCACATAGGTGCCTATCATGTTGAAACAGATAAAGGCATGATTACCTTCTTAGATACACCAGGACATGCTGCATTTACTTCAATGCGTGCTCGCGGTGCTAAAGCAACGGATATTGTTGTTTTGGTCGTTGCGGCGGATGATGGTGTGATGCCTCAGACGATAGAAGCTATTCAGCATGCCAAGGCCGCTAATGTGCCGGTTGTCGTTGCAGTTAATAAAATTGATAAACACGAAGCTGATCCTGATCGCGTCAAAAATGAGCTGTCGCAATATGGTGTTGTGGCTGAAGAGTGGGGTGGCGAAAATCAATTTATCAATGTATCTGCCAAAAAAGGGACAGGGATTGATGAATTATTAGAAGCTATCTTATTACAAGCTGAAGTATTAGAACTCAAAGCGGTTCGTACTGGAATGGCAAGTGGTGTTGTTATCGAGTCTTATTTGGACAAAGGTCGCGGTTCGGTTGCGACGATTTTAGTTCAGGAAGGCACCCTTAATAAAGGTGACATTGTATTATGTGGTTTTGAGTATGGCCGTATTCGTGCAATGCGTAATGAATTAGGTGAAGATATTCAGTCTGCAGGGCCATCGATTCCGGTTGAAATTCTGGGGTTATCAAATGTACCTTCAGCAGGCGATGAAGCAACGGTTGTCCGTGATGAAAAGAAAGCGCGTGAGGTTGCACTTTATCGTCAAGGTAAATTCCGAGAAGTAAAATTGGCACGCCAGCAGAAGTCAAAACTAGAAAACATGTTTGCTAATATGGAAGATGGTAAGATTTCTGAGTTAAATATTGTATTAAAAACCGATGTACAAGGTAGCTGTGAAGCCATTACTGATTCGTTGCAAAAATTATCAACTGATGAAGTGAAAGTGAAAATTATTGGTTCAGGTGTAGGTGGTATTACAGAAACCGATGTTACATTGGCTGCTGCTTCTAATGCAATTATCATTGGTTTCAATGTCCGCGCCGATGCTGCAGCAAGACGCATTGTTGAAAGTGAAAATTTGGATCTACGCTATTATTCGGTTATTTATAGTCTTATCGATGAGATCAAACAGGCGATGAGTGGTATGTTGGCGCCTGAATATAAACAGCAAATTATCGGATTAGCCGAAGTCCGTGATGTGTTTAAATCACCTAAGTTTGGGGCCATTGCTGGTTGTATGGTTGTTGAAGGCATAATCAAGCGTAATAACCCTATCAGTGTATTGCGGGATAATGTGGTTATTTATGAAGGTGAATTGGAATCATTACGTCGCTTTAAAGATGATGTCAACGAAGTACGCAATGGCATGGAGTGTGGTATTGGTGTGAAGAATTATAATGATGTACGTGTAGGTGATATGATAGAAGTATTTGAAATCATTGAAGTGAAACGTTCTATTGATAATTAATGCCTGCTTTATTGATGCTTATTAAAAGGCCATAACTGATGTTATGGCCTTTTAGTTAAAGATTTATAGATAACCATTTAGATCGGGTATATTGGTTATCGACTGTTGCGATGGGATTAATTCTATTATGATAAATAATAGTTAACCTGAGTTCGGGATAAGAAATAAAGAGAAAGTCTTGATATTCAAATAGTTGAATGAGCCTGTTTTGTTAAAATACTCTAACAGTCTGGTTAAAGAGTAGAGCATTGTTAAACAATTATGGAAAATCTTACTGAACTTTATTGCCTGATGGATGATTTTTGCAAAGACTTCGAGCCAAAAATGCATGAATATTTGCTGACTAACGGTACTAAGCGTCGTAGACGGTCTACTCAGCTTTCGTTGGCGGAAATGATGACACTGGTTGTGTTGTTTCATCAACTCCGATTCAGGCAATTCAAGGTATTTTATCTCTATTATGTCCGCTTATATCTCCGGAAGGAATTTCCTAACTTGCCATCCTATTCACGCTGTGTAGAGTTACTTCCGCGTAGTGCCTTAGCGTTAACGGCACTGTTTGAGTCAATTAAGGGAAAATGCACGGGGCTATCGGTTGCCGATTCTACTCCGATAGCGGTGTGTGATAACTTACGGATCCGCAGACATAAAGTCTTCAATGGGATAGCTGAACGGGGAAAAAATTCAACAGGTTGGTTCTTTGGTTTCAAGCTTCATGTAATTATCAATCATTTGGGGGAAATACTCAGTTTTCGACTCACACCAGGAAACACCGATGATCGGAAACCATTGCCTGAGCTGACAAAGGATCTTTCTGGTTGTTTGTACGCAGATAAAGGGTATTTATCGGCTTCACTGAAACAGCAACTCAAAACGATGGGAATTAGCCTTATAACGAATATCAAGAAGAAAATGAAGCCTATTAAACAGACTTGTTTCGACAAAGCCATCTTGCGTCATCGTTCTGTCATTGAAACGGTATTTGATGAGTTAAAAAATCTTTGTCAAATAGAGCATACGCGACATCGCTCTCCGGCTAACTTTGTAGTGAATTTATTAGGCGGACTGGTTGCATATTGTTTAATGCCATCTAAACCAAAGATACCTGTTGCAGGTACGTATCTTCAAGTATAATTGATAATGCTTATCCCGAACTCAGGTTAGTTAATATTTATTTTATATAGAAATCAAATAGATATAAGTATTGAATTTTATTTTTCTAATATATATATCATAATAATTAATGGTCATTATATTTTAGTTTTACCCTTGTGAGGAGATATCATAATGGCAAGAGAGTTTGGTCGTGCTCAGCGTGTTGCCCAGGAAATACAAAAAGAGATCGCCATTATTCTTCATCGAGAAATTAAAGATCCACGTGTTAAAATGGCTACTGTCTCAGGGGTGGAAGTTTCTCGTGATTTGGCTTATGCCAAAGTGTTCGTGACTTTTTTAAACATATCAGCAAAAGAACATGAAACAGATATGGTTAAAAATGGTATTAAAGTATTGAGTGGTGATATGGCGAAACATATTCGTTCTTTGTTGGGTAAAGCGATGTGTTTACGTATTGTTCCTGAATTAACTTTTTTTTATGATAGCTCTTTGGTGGAAGGTATGCGTATGTCTAATTTAGTTAGCAACGTGATCCGTGATGATGAAAAGCGCCGTCATACTACAAAAGATGATACAGAGAGGAAGTAATGAGGCGTCGTCGTGGTCGTGAGGTTCACGGAGTATTGTTATTAGATAAACCGGCAGAACTTTCATCTAATGACGCTTTGCAGAAAGTACGTCGTTTATTTAATGCAAAAAAAGCCGGTCATACAGGAGCACTCGATCCTTTAGCAACCGGCATGTTACCGATTTGTTTGGGGGAAGCAACCACATTTTCACAATTTTTGCTTGATTCTGATAAACGCTATCGGGTTATTGCTCGTTTAGGACAGCGTACTGATACTTCAGATGCGCATGGTAAAATAATTTGTCAACGCCCTATCGAAATAACACAACTGCAACTTGATAAGGCACTAGATAAATTTCGTGGTAATTTAATCCAAATACCGTCTATGTATTCTGCGCTTAAATATCAGGGTAAGCCACTTTATGAATATGCCCGTCAGGGGATTACTATTGAACGTGAAGGCCGACCAATTACTGTTTATGATTTACAATTTGAGCGCTGGCAAGGGAATGAACTGGAATTAACAATTCATTGTTCTAAAGGAACTTATATACGAACTATTATTGATGATTTAGGTGAATTGTTGGGTTGTGGTGCTCATGTGATTTATCTAAGGCGCTTACAGGTAGCTAGTTATCCCAGTGAACGTATGGTAACAATAGAACAATTATATACGCTTAAGCAGCAAGTGGAATTAGGGACAACTTCTCTGGAGGCACAATTAGATCCTTTATTATTACCAATGGATACAGCAGTTAATCATTTTCCTGAAATCAATATTTCATCGATTGTTGCAAGCTATTTTAAACAAGGGCAAGCGGTTGTTGTTGCTAACCATCGGCTTTCCGAAGGTAATAAAGTTCGCGTAACAGAAGGTGATATGCATAAATTTATTGGTATTGCTGAGATCGATGAACAAAATAGGATAGCACCTCGTCGTTTAGTGGTGGAAAGTGTTTGATAGGATTTAGAGTAATCTTGCGTTATGATTAATTGAAGCGTAAAATAGGTGAGCATTATGTTCGGGAAGGCTGAATTAGAGATTGGCTTTCCCTATGTTTAATGGAAAATTTGGAGTTATTTATGTCTCTAAGTACTGAAGCGAAAGCGCAAATTATCTCAGACTATGGCCGTGATAAAAATGACACGGGTTCTAGTGAAGTTCAAGTTGCTCTATTGACTGCAGAGATCAATCATTTGCAAGGTCACTTTGCAGAGCACAAGAAAGATCACCACAGCCGTCGAGGGCTGTTGCGTATGGTTGCTCAGCGTCGTAAGCTATTGAACTATCTTAAGGGTAAAGATGTTGCTCGTTATACCACACTTATTGAGCGCTTAGGATTACGTCGCTGATTAGTTGGTTTCAAAAGAAAAGGGGCCAGTAGGCCCCTTTTCTGCTAGAAAGCGGAAAAAATTTTTAGAATTGGTTTACACTTACAAAATGATTTTAGGAAATAGATTTTTGTCAATTTATTTCTAAATAATGTGAGCTTCTTTAGCTACAACCGGTTCGCGCGGCTAATGAGAATACTGATATTCACAAAATAAGTAAAAATATTCAGTATTGTCATTAGTCGCGAGGATGTAGCAAGAAAGGAAATATTGGTGTTGTTATATAAATAAACAGCTATTAAAAGGGTATTATTTTGCTTAATCCTATTGTTCGTAAATTTCAATATGGCCAGCATACCGTCACTATCGAAACGGGTATGATGGCGCGTCAGGCGACTGCTGCAGTTATGGTTAATATGGATGATACAGCCGTATTTGTCACTGTTGTTGGGCAGAAAAAAGTGAAAGAAGGGCAGGATTTCTTTCCACTGACAGTTAACTATCAGGAGCGATCTTATGCTGCCGGCCGAATCCCCGGTAGTTTTTTTCGTCGTGAGGGGCGTCCTGGTGAAGGTGAAACACTGATAGCCCGGCTGATTGATCGTCCACTTCGTCCCTTGTTTCCAGAGGGATTTGTCAATGAAATACAAATTATTGCTACGGTTGTATCCATTAATCCGCAAGTGAATCCAGATATTGTTGCTATGATCGGCGCCTCTGCTGCATTATCTATATCTGGTATTCCATTTAATGGTCCAATTGGTGCAGCTCGTGTTGGTTATATTGATGACCAGTATGTTTTAAATCCCACCGTTGATGAATTGAATAGCAGTCGCTTAGATTTAGTTGTCGCAGGTACGTCGAGTGCGGTACTAATGGTAGAGTCTGAAGCTGATTTATTGACGGAAGAGCAAATGCTTGGTGCGGTTGTTTTTGGTCACGAGCAACAGCAAATCGTGATTGATAATATTAATGCCTTGGTAGCCGAAACAGGTAAAGAAAAATGGGATTGGCAGCCTGAAGCGATTAATGAAGAATTACATAATCGTATTGCTCAATTAGCTGAAGAGCGGTTAGGTGATGCTTATCGTATTACTGAAAAACAAGAGCGTTACACTAACGTTGATGCAATTAAAGAAGATGTCGCTAATGCGCTTTTGGCGGAAAATGAATCTTTAGATGTTGCTGAGATAAACGACATTCTTTCCGGTTTAGAGAAAAAAGTTGTCCGTACTCGGGTATTAAAAGGTGAACCGCGGATTGATGGGCGAGAAAAAGACATGGTACGTGCACTTGATGTCCGTACGGGTGTATTACCTCGTACCCATGGTTCAGCATTATTTACGCGCGGAGAAACGCAGGCGTTGGTCACGGCAACTCTTGGTACTGAACGTGATGCGCAAGTTATTGACGAGCTGATGGGTGAATATACCGATCGTTTTCTATTCCATTATAATTTCCCTCCTTATTCAGTAGGTGAGACAGGCATGGTCGGTTCACCAAAAAGGCGTGAAATTGGCCATGGGCGTTTGGCTAAGCGTGGAGTATTGGCGGTGATGCCGAATCAGTCAGAGTTTCCCTATACCGTACGTGTAGTGTCTGAAATCACTGAATCTAATGGCTCTTCTTCTATGGCTTCCGTCTGTGGGGCATCACTAGCATTAATGGATGCCGGTGTTCCAATTAAGGCAGCGGTAGCAGGTATTGCAATGGGATTAGTGAAAGAAAACGATGATTTTGTTGTGCTTTCCGATATCTTGGGTGATGAAGATCATTTAGGCGATATGGATTTTAAAGTCGCGGGTAGTCGTGAAGGTATTAGTGCTCTGCAAATGGATATCAAGATTGAGGGCATTACGCGTGAAATTATGCAAGTTGCGTTAAACCAGGCAAAAGGGGCTCGTTTACACATTTTAAGTGTTATGGAAGAGGCTATTAATGGCCCTCGTGAAGAGATTTCTGAGTTTGCGCCACGTATTCATACTATCCACATCAATCCTGATAAGATCAAAGATGTAATAGGTAAAGGTGGTTCTGTCATTAGAGCATTGACTGAAGAAACCGGTACTACGATTGAAATTGATGATGATGGTACCGTAAAAATTGCTGCAACCGATAGTTCTAAAGCAGAAGCGGCTATTCGTCGTATTGAAGATATTACCGCAGAAGTTGAAGTTGGTCGTATCTATCAGGGCAAAGTCACACGTATCGTTGACTTTGGTGCTTTTGTTGCTATTGGTGGTGGTAAAGAAGGGCTGGTGCATATCTCTCAGATAGCAGAAAAACGCGTTGAAAAAGTTACTGATTACTTACAGTTAGGTCAGGAAGTGCCAGTCAAAGTATTGGAAATTGATCGGCAGGGGCGTATTCGCCTTAGTATTAAAGAGGCGGTTTCTGCTGAAAAGCCGGCTGAAACAGAAACACAGATTTCTGCAGAATAATTTGACGTAAGGCTCGGTGTCCTGTAAAAAGAGCACCTACTCAGTTTTTTTAATAGCTGAGTCTCCGGTAATTGTGGGGATTGACGGGATATATTGATTAGTTTCTGTCTTTGGGAGAAGGAAATGAATTCTTTTCTGCGCTGGCTTTATACTGCTGCTATTGTTTTTATTGTCGGTTGCAGCAGTGAAAACTGGCGTAAAAATGAAGTCTTTGCTGTCCCATTGCAACCCACATTGCAACAAGAAGTAATATTGGCTCGTATGGAACAGATCCTTGCGAGCCGGTCGTTGTCCGATGATGAATATGCACAGCTTTTATATGAACGCGGTGTGTTGTATGATAGTCTCGGATTGAGGGCGTTAGCGCGCAATGATTTTACCATGGCGCTAGCTATACGTCCTGATATTCCGGAAGTTTTTAATTTTCTGGGAATATATTTTACACAGGCAGGCAATTTTGATGCTGCCTATGAAGCGTTTGATTCTGTTTTAGAGCTTGATCCAACTTACAATTTCGCGCGCATGAATCGGGGTATTGCACTGTATTATGGTGGGAGATATCGATTGGCGCAGGGTGATCTGCTGGCGTATTATCGACAAGATCCAAATGATCCTTTCCGCAGCTTATGGCTTTATTTAGTGGAGAAAGAGATAAAACTAAAAATCGCGCAAGCCAATTTGTTATCTCGTTATAACCAAGCGGAAAAAGGGCAATGGGGCTGGAATATAGTTGAATTCTATTTAGGTAAAATCAGTGAAAAAACATTGATGGTTCGTCTGAAAGAGAATTCAACAGATAACACTTCGCTCGCTGAGCATCTTAGTGAAACTAACTTCTATTTAGGTAAATATTACCTAAGTCTGGGGGATAATGATAACGCTATAGCGTTATTCAAGCTTACGGTAGCTAGCAATGCACATAGCTTTGTTGAGCACCGCTATGCTCTGTTGGAACTGGCTTTGTTAGGTCAGGCACAAGACGACCTTTCAGAATCAGGCTAACAGTAGCGACGAACATATCATCACTGCTTTTTTAAGTCTTCATCGATTGTGATGAGGGCTCGTTGTTCGTTTAATAACATAATTTGAGCCAGTTCACATTTTAAATGAAAATGACCGAAATTTTTTTCGCAGAGTTATGTAAACTGGCCGCCATAATAAATGAGGCACTTTTGCATGACTAATGAGACTGAAATCTCTTTTGCTGATTTAGGTTTATCAACACCGATTCTTTCTGCACTAAATGACCTTGGTTATGAAAAACCATCGCCAATCCAGCAGCAATGTATCCCCTATTTATTAGATGGGTGTGACGTATTAGGTATGGCACAAACCGGTAGTGGTAAAACCGCCGCTTTTAGTTTACCGCTATTACATAATATAGATATCACATTGAAAGCCCCTCAAATTTTAGTGTTGGCACCAACGCGTGAGTTAGCCGTACAAGTTGCGGAAGCCATGGGTGAATTCTCCAAACACATGCGTTCAGTAAATGTAGTCGCACTTTATGGTGGGCAGCGTTACGATTCGCAACTACGCGCACTAAGGCAAGGCCCACAAATTGTAGTAGGAACTCCGGGTCGCTTATTAGATCACTTGAAACGAGGGACGCTAAATTTATCCCATTTACGTGGCTTGGTTCTTGATGAAGCGGACGAAATGTTACGTATGGGGTTCATTGAAGACGTTGAAAATATCATGAGTCAGATCCCAACCGAGCATCAAACGGCACTATTTTCTGCCACAATGCCGGAAGCGATCCGTCGTATTACTCGTCGTTTTATGACATCACCAAAAGAGATCAGCATTCAATCCAGTGTGACGACGCGTCCAGACATTACCCAAAGTTATTGGTCTGTCTATGGCATGCGTAAAAATGAAGCATTAGTTCGTTTTTTGGAGGCTGAAGATTTTGATGCGGCAATTATTTTTGTACGCACTAAAAATGCCACATTAGAGGTTGCTGAAGCGCTTGAACGTAGTGGCTATAATAGCTCGGCTCTAAATGGCGATATGAATCAAGCTCTACGTGAGCAAACTTTAGAGCGTTTGAAAGATGGCCGTCTTGATATATTAATTGCCACCGATGTTGCAGCACGCGGTCTAGATGTTGAACGTATTAGTTTAGTTGTTAATTATGACATACCGATGGATGCAGAATCTTATGTGCATCGAATTGGTCGTACCGGTCGAGCAGGTCGAGCTGGGCGTGCTATTTTGTTTGTCGATAATCGTGAACGTCGACTACTACGCAATATTGAACGTACCATGAAGCAGCCAATTGCCGAAGTTGAGTTACCAAGTTCTGCGCTGTTAAGTGAACGTCGCCAAGCTAAATTTGCTGAAAATATTCAAAAGCAATTAGAAAGCGGTGATTTAGAAAAATATCGTGCATTACTGGCTAAATTAGTTGTTGATGATGATCTGGATATGGAAACCTTAGCTTCCGCACTATTAAAAATGGCGCAAGGTGATCGGCCGCTAATATTGCCACCTGATCCTGTTCGTCGTGCAAAACGTGAATTTAATTCACGTGATGAGCGTCGTCGCAGTAACGGCACTTCTGAACGTAGTCCGCGTCGCGATGTCGGTGATATGGAATTGTACCGTATTGAAGTTGGTCGTGATGATGGCGTTGAAGTTCGCCACATTGTCGGTGCAATTGCTAACGAAGCAGATATTAGTAGTCGTTATATTGGTAATATTAAATTGTTTGCTTCACACTCAACAATAGAGTTACCAAAAGGTATGCCAAATGAATTACTTAATCATTTGACACGTACACGTATTTTGAATAAGCCAATGCAAATGCAATTGTTAGGTGAAGCACAACCGTTTGAACGTCGTGGTAACGGTGGGCAGCGTAATGGTGGTGAATTACGTGAGCGAGGACGTCGCTTTGGTAATGAACGTCGTAGTGAGCGTGAACAGTTCCGTGGTCGTAACGAAGGGAATAATAACGCTGGATTACGCCGTCGTAGCAATCACAATATCTAATGTAATAGGATTATTGTCCTATTTAGCGCCAAAAGCTGAATTCAATTGAATTCAGCTTTTTGTTTATTAAAAGGTTATCAACCGAATTAGCATAATCCTAACGCTTCTTTAAAGACTTTCAGGTAGCGACGGCTGATCGGAATATGCTGATCATTACTTAATACCAGTTTTGCCTGATTATTTTCAGTAAAAATAATTTCTTTTAGTTGGGCCATATTGATCAAGTATTGGCGGTGGCAACGAACCAATGTGGTACGCATTTCAATAGTGCGTAGTGTCAGTTCGGTAAATCCTTCTTGATTTTTGTTGTTCATAACATATACACCATTCATACGAGATGTAATGTAACCTGAGTTCGGGATAAGCATTATCAATTATACTTGAAGATACGTACCTGCAACAGGTATCTTTGGTTTAGATGGCATTAAACAATATGCAACCAGTCCGCCTAATAAATTCACTACAAAGTTAGCCGGAGAGCGATGTCGCGTATGCTCTATTTGACAAAGATTTTTTAACTCATCAAATACCGTTTCAATGACAGAACGATGACGCAAGATGGCTTTGTCGAAACAAGTCTGTTTAATAGGCTTCATTTTCTTCTTGATATTCGTTATAAGGCTAATTCCCATCGTTTTGAGTTGCTGTTTCAGTGAAGCCGATAAATACCCTTTATCTGCGTACAAACAACCAGAAAGATCCTTTGTCAGCTCAGGCAATGGTTTCCGATCATCGGTGTTTCCTGGTGTGAGTCGAAAACTGAGTATTTCCCCCAAATGATTGATAATTACATGAAGCTTGAAACCAAAGAACCAACCTGTTGAATTTTTTCCCCGTTCAGCTATCCCATTGAAGACTTTATGTCTGCGGATCCGTAAGTTATCACACACCGCTATCGGAGTAGAATCGGCAACCGATAGCCCCGTGCATTTTCCCTTAATTGACTCAAACAGTGCCGTTAACGCTAAGGCACTACGCGGAAGTAACTCTACACAGCGTGAATAGGATGGCAAGTTAGGAAATTCCTTCCGGAGATATAAGCGGACATAATAGAGATAAAATACCTTGAATTGCCTGAATTGGAGTTGATGAAACAACACAACCAGTGTCATCATTTCCGCCAACGAAAGCTGAGTAGACCGTCTACGACGCTTAGTACCGTTAGTCAGCAAATATTCATGCATTTTTGGCTCGAAGTCTTTGCAAAAATCATCCATCAGGCAATAAAGTTCAGTAAGATTTTCCATAATTGTTTAACAATGCTCTACTCTTTAACCAGACTGTTAGAGTATTTTAACAAAACAGGCTCATTCAACTATTTGAATATCAAGACTTTCTCTTTATTTCTTATCCCGAACTCAGGTTAATGTAGAGCACTTCGCCAAGGGGTATCAACCAAATACGATTGTGGCCTACACAGGGAATGTATTTAAGGGAGATATTACTCGACAATTGTTCAATATTCTGTTTTTGTCGATAGTGATGTAACCGCTGAAGGGTTTTTGATAAACGGTTTTTTTCTAACGGTTTTAGCAAATAGTCAAAAACGTGCTCCTCAAAAGCTTGAATAGCGTATCCGTCGAAAGCGGTAACAAATATAATATAAGGCCGATGTTGCGGACCGAGCATTTGTACCATTTCAAGTCCTGTAATGCGAGGCATTTGAATATCAAGGAAAACAACATCCGGTTTTTTATGATGACACGAGTTTCGCACAGGCATATAAAATTCTAGAAATGGCTTAAAAGCAATGATCAATCTGCAAGTTACTAAAACACATGAATTTTCTTAAATTACAATAAGTTGTATTTGATTTATAAGGTTTTATCTATTTATATATTATGCTGAATTAAACTTAAAAATAGAGCGTTTTTTTATTGGTGCGAAACTCGTGGATGAATAACCCTGAGCGCTTCAATGGCATTAGAGCATTCGCTAATAATATCAATATTGGCTTCCTGCTCTAATAGGTAACGTAAATTCTCGCGTGCAAGAGGTTCGTCATCAACAATTACAATCTTCATTGTTAAGTCGCCTGGTTTGTTACGTTAATATCGGGCATACACAGCCTGACACAAGTAAATTGTTCTGGTTGGCAGAAGATATTGATACCATATTGTTCACCGTAGTGGAGTTTCAGACGCTTATCTACCAGCTTTATGCCTAATCCATCATTTATTTCCGCAGGTTGATATAATCCTGCATTATCTTTAATTTCAATATAAATATGCCCATGTTGTTGAAAGGCACGAAGGCTAATTCGGCCAGTATTTAATAAATGTGCGGTTCCATGTTTGATCGCATTTTCAACTAGGGTTTGTAGTGAAAACGTCGGTAATTTAGTGACTTGCAATTTTGGCGGGATCTGGATTTTAATTTGCAGATGCTCACCAAAACGCGCTTTTTCAATTTGTAAGTAAGTGTTTACATGTTCAATTTCGTCATACAATGTTGTTATCGTCACGAGTTTCGCAATCTCCAAAAAAGAAATATAAATTTAAAAACAAGAAAAAATCAGGGTGTTCATATTTTGTCGGGTTATCCATGTATTAAAGATATCTATAAAACATTCTTACAAGTAAGCAGTTTAAGATACTCTGGTTTAGCGTTATCAGAAGTAAGCCCATCGCCTTTATCTCATGACACTGTTAGCCGATGGCTAAAAAGTAGATGTTTTAGACCTAAAGACCTATGGCGATTAGTTGAACCTTCTATAGACAAAAAAAGCCCTTGCGTACTAATTGCCGATGATACATTGATTGCCAAAACACGTAGTAAAAAAATAGAGATGGTCCATTATCAATATTCAGGTAATGAACATGATGTTATTGCTGGCATAGGTTTAGTTAATTTGCTTTGGCATGATCTGACGAAGGTTGAATCAATTCCTATCAATTATCGTATTTATGATAAAGATTCTGATGGAAAAATAAAAAACACGCACTTTTCCGAAATGCTCACTCTTGCTAAAAAAAGAGGGATCATGCCAGAAGCCGTAGTGATGGATGCTTGGTATTCTAGCCTGGATAACCTGAAATCAATTCGCTCTCATGGTTGGATCTGGGTAACCACGCTGAGGAAAAATAGGATTGTTAACCATAACAAACAACTGAACAAGTTAGACATCTCAGAAGAAGGAACGTCAATACACTTGCGAGGATATGGTTGGGTAACCGTTTTCAAATTTACAGCCAAAAACGGCCGTATTGATTACATAGTAACAAACAAAGAGAATCCCACCCGTCAATACCTCAAATCTATCATGGATGCCCGTTGGTCTGTTGAAGTTTATCATCGAGAAGTTAAACAAAACTGTGGTATTGAACGCTGTCAGGCTCGCACGAGCCGAGCGCAAAGAAATCATATTTTTCTCGCTATTTCTGCGTGGTTTGAACAACATAAACGTCGTATATCTGAAAAAATAACCCTTTATCAACAAAATTGGGACGTAATCAAAAGTGCTATTACTGAGCAAATCCGTGTTTTATTAGCGTACCCAAATTAGTTTTGTGCGAAACTCGTGATCGTTTCAGGGCGTTTTAAATTTTTACGCAAGAAGGTAGAGAGTTAGTTTATCAGTTCAGTAGCTTGTTTGCGGTCGTTACGTATCACGGCTTGTAGGGTATTGAGTGCATTAAATAAAAAATGAGGATTAACTTGTGCATGAAGCAATTTTATTTCTGACTTTAACAAAGATTGTTTATTTCGTTCATATTGGCCAGATAGAGTTTGGGCGGATATGAGGCTAGCAATAGCCTCTCTTAAAGTAAGATTAATTGAACTAAATAATCGATTTTTTTCCTCATAAAGCTTAATGGTACCAATAACTTGTTGATTTTCTGCTCGTAACGGGATCACTAAAACTGAACCAATTTTACAGTTGATACTCATTGAGCATTGATAGGGTTCTTCATTTCCGTCTGCGTATACCACCTGATTATTTTTAATCGCACGCATTGTTGGTTTAGAAGTAAGTTTAGCGCTGGCAATATGATGATCAGAGCCAATGCCAACAAAAGCGAGAATTTTTTCTGTATCAGTGATTGTAACTGCACCAATTTGTAATTGTTGATAAATAATATTAGCAACATGCATACTATTATGAGTATTAAATCCTTGGCGCAATATTCCTTCGGTATGAGCCGCAATTTTTAACGCTTGGGTAGAAAGGGCCGTGGTATATTTTTCAATAATAGCTCGCCTATCCAACAAAATACGAATAAATATCGCTGCACCTATACTATTGCTAATAATCATCGGCAGGGCAATATTTTTAACCAGGGTGATAGCGTTAGCAAAGGGTTTTGTTAGTAATAAAATGATTAACATTTGCAGAATTACAACTAAAAAAGTCACACTGGCAGCAGTATAGGGATTAAACAGCTTGTTGATTTGCATCTGTTTTATGTAATAACGATGTACCAATCCGCCAATTAAACCCTCCATAAGCGTTGACAGCATGCAACTAGTTGCTGTTGCACCACCGAGTGAATAACGGTGTATTCCGCCGGTAATACCGACCAATATTCCCACACTGGGACCGCCGAGGAAACCGCTTAATACGGTACCGATGGCGCGAGTGTTAGCAATTGCATCACCAATATATAACCCCAAATAGCTACCGATAATTGAAAAAGCAGCAAAGATAACATAACACATCAGCTTATGAGAGGTAAAAATCGTGACTTTTAATAATGGAATAATGAGCGGGGTTTTACTAAGTATCCAGGCGATAATTAAATAAACACACATTTGTTGGAGTAATAACAGTAATAAATCAAAGGCATACATAGTTAATCCAGTAAAAAATACATTTCATGGTATCGCATAACTGAATGAGCAGGACTAAAATTGAATGGTTACTAGTCAAAATATGCGTAGGATAAAGATTAGATTGTACAATAGTAAAGGTATACCGTCTGTTTTGTGCGATTTAGAGCACGAATTTATTAACAACTTACATTTTAAAAGCGCATACTGAATTGTTTGTTAATTGCAAACAGTAGAGTTGTATGTGAAATAGTTAAGGTATGTTATAGTTAATATGAAAAGAAGAATCTCATTTTTAGTGCTACTGATGCTGATCGTTGTTGCGATTGCTGTGTTGCTTTATACACAGAATAAGCACCTTTTGTTACAAGGGGAAGTTGATGCACCTGAAGTCATCGTTACCTCTAAAGCTAGAGGACGTGTAATTGAGCGTCATATTGAACGCGGTGACATGGTACAAAAAGGACAATTGTTGATCACCTTGGAAAGGCCGGAATTGCAAGCGCAACTAGCGGCATTGAAGGCAGTACGTGATCAAGCTAAAGCGCAACTTGATTTATCTTTAAATGGTACTCGCGAAGAGACGATCCGTAATGTTCAAGCTGTATTAAAACAGGCCCAATCCCAATATACCAATGCAAATAACGAATATATCCGACTGAATAATTTATCGGGTAAAGGCTATGTTTCGGCTAATGAGTTAGATAGAGCACGGCGGGCGAAAGATGTCGCTTTCCATCAGGTAAATAGCGCTCAGGCGCAATTAGATGAAGCTAAAAATGGTGATCGCATTGAATTGCGGAATAAATATGCCGCTGCATTACGGCAAACCGAGCAACAAATGATTGAGTTGCAGGTGCAAGTTGATGATTTACTTGTTAAAGCACCGGTTGATGGTGAAGTTGGCCCCATACCGGCCGAAGTTGGCGAATTATTTAATGCCAATAGCCCACTGCTGACACTTGTTTGCCACAGGCCTACTTTATTTATAATTTACGCGAAGATATTATGGCCTACGTTCGTAAAGGCGATAAGGTATCGATACGTGTTCCTGCTTTACAGGACAAAATTATTGTAGCGGAAATACGCTATATTGCACCAATGGGCCACTATGCAACTAAACGCGCAACACGTGCAACTGGAGACTTTGATTTAAGGACATTTGAAGTACGCCTTTATCCACTAGAGCCTATTGATGGATTGCGTCCTGGGATGAGCGCACTGTGGGCTTAGGATAAATAGATGTTTTTTATGACAATAAAAGCAATATGGGCTAACTTTAGTTTTGCTTTTAATCAAGAAATACAGATTGCTGTTCGTAGCCCGATCCTACATTGGTTAAGTTGGATATTTCCATTACTTCTATTTATATTAGTAAGCGCTAACTTTTCTGAAGGAACCTTGTTAAATCTTCCTGTTTCAGTGGTTGATCATGACCATAGCCTATTATCAAATAAGTTAATTCGTAATTTAAATGCAGCGTCACATGCTGATATTAAAGCGATTGATGGCACAATCAATACTTCGTTATTACGTTTAGGCAGTGCTAAAGATTATGCTTTGCTCTACATTCCCTCTCATTTTGAAAAGGATGTTCTTACGGGTCGGCAACCGACAGTCAGAATGTATTATAATGCCTTATTTTATGCCTCTGGCAGTTATGCCATCCAAGATTTTAGCGGGGTAATCGCTCAACTGAATGCACAATTCCGTCCAATATTAGCTTCATCAATGGGATGTAGTATACCTCTTTTGGCCAGAGTTACCCTCTCTTATGACAGTCTGTTTAACCCTAGTGGAAACTATATCTATTATCAGCAATTTGCCGCTACTATCCATATGTTACAGTTGTTTGTTATCACTTGTACTATCTATATTATGTCGCGTGGCACGGCATTATTAACCAACAAAACATTTACCAGTGCATTATTAGGCAAATTGGCGCCTTACACCCTGTTTTTTACCACATTATTATTAATTGAAATTGCTGCTCTCTCTTTTTTCTTTGACGCTAAAATTACCGGTAACCCATTTTACCTTTTGCTGGTGGGCTTTTTTTATGTCATTGCCGCCCAGAGTGTCGGTATGTTGTTATTCGTTTTTACCAAAAGTATTTTTACTGCCTATAGTTTGATCGGCATGTTGGTTAGCCTGGCATTAGCTTTTTCTGGTTTTGCCATGCCAATAATGGCAATGGCTTGGCCCGTGCAGATTGTGGCAAATATTCAACCACTTACTCATGCATTAAATGTGATGTTTGATATTTTTTTGCGAGAGGTTTCTTTGCTACGCGTCATGCAAGTCTGTTTAATATTACTAATTTACCCTGCTATTTGTGCCTTTTTGATCCGTAATCGCCTGTTAACAAGGCTAAGAATGCAGGAGGCCTTTTGATAAAGCTATATTTGCGGACTTTTTATCGGGTATTACTTGGCATGTTGGCAAAGCCTATGTGGTTATTGTTGTTGATTTCGTTATCGATTATGAATCTGGTTTATATTCGGCCAGTACTGTGGGATTTGCCGGTAGCAATTATTAATCAAGATCACGAGTTTCGCACCAATAAAAAAACGCTCTATTTTTAAGTTTAATTCAGCATAATATGTAAATAGATAAAACCTTATAAATTAAATATAACTTATTATAAATTAAGTAAATTTATGCATTTCAGTAACTTGCAGATTAATCATTACTTTTAAGCCATTTCTAGAATTTTATAGGCCTGTGCGAAACTCGTGAAGATCATAGTTCTGCTAGCCGCTTACTGATGAACCGACTGGATACGATACCAAAAATAAAATTACACAGTTGTGATGATTTGGCCAGAGCAAGGGCTGATATGCGTGAACGGAAATTGTTTGCCATTATTCTTATTCCTATCGATTTTGAAAAGAGTTTACTCAATGGTAAAAATATTACGGTACCCGTTTATGGTGATGGTACTAATCGACTTGCCAGCGGCCAAATACAGCCACGAGTTTCGCACCAATAAAAAAACGCTCTATTTTTAAGTTTAATTCAGCATAATATGTAAATAGATAAAACCTTATAAATTAAATATAACTTATTGTAAATTAAGTAAATTTATGCATTTCAGTAACTTGCAGATTAATCATTACTTTTAAGCCATTTCTAGAATTTTATAGGCCTGTGCGAAACTCGTGACAGCAAGAAATTTCCTCTGCTTATATTCAGTTGTTAAACGAATATAATACTCAACGGCTAAGAAATGCAGGGTTTACTGATCAACAGGCCAGTACATTATTAACACCCATTAAAGGAATAACAGAACCTTTATTCAATCCGGGCCCGAGTTTTGCTGCGATTGTTTTTCCAGGTTTATTGGTCATGTTATTACAACACTCATTGTTAGTCGCTTGTGTGAAAGCCTATATTGACGTTCACAGAGCGGCAAACGGCAAAATTTCATCCGCTGTTTATCTGGGGGCATGGTCAGCGTTGTTACCCATTTGGTTATTCCTATCGGCCATCTTTTTTGCACTTTGGCCTTGGGTATTGGGTTACCGACAAGAAGCACCACTTTATCAGCTTGTGATCGTCACCTTACCATTCTTATTGGCGGTTTTAGGATTAGGTAAGTTTGTTACCGAATTTTTACGTAGTGTCGAAATGATTTATCTAACACTGGCTTTTCTAACCACGCCGGTATTTTATATTTCAGGCGCTATTTGGCCATTACAAGCAATGCCGGATTGGGTAAGAATGGTTGCTTATTCCTTACCTTCAACATGGGCAATAAAAGCGATAGCGGGTATTAACCAACTTGATTTAAGTTTATCTGACGTAGGTATTGATATCTTGATGATGCTAATGTTATGCACAATTTATGCGTTACTGGGCATATTGATCAATATGTTACGTAGTGGCGAACTGCGCCAGTTCAGCCACTGTCAACGATCACCGAAAACTGATCCACTTTTTAGCTAACACGAGTTTCGCACAGGCCTATAAAATTCTAGAAATGGCTTAAAAGTAATGATTAATCTGCAAGTTACTGAAATGCATAAATTTACTTAATTTACAATAAGTTATATTTAATTTATAAGGTTTTATCTATTTATATATTATGCTGAATTAAACTTAAAAATAGAGCGTTTTTTTATTGGTGCGAAACTCGTGGCTAAATCCGATCAATCAAAATTGATCCACTTTTACTCAGTCATTGCTCCTGAGCGCCGCTTATCTTTCAATCGATAGCTTTCACCGCTTAATTGCAGTACATGCGAATGATGAAGTAAACGATCAAGCATAGCGGCAGTTAATGTTGCGTCATCAGCAAAAGCATTTGGCCATTGCCCAAATGATAAGTTACTCGTCAATATGACACTGCCATGCTCATAACGCTTGGCAATCACATTGAAAAACAGGTTTGCTTCTTCTCGCCCAAACGGCAGGTATCCAATCTCATCGATAATCAACAATTTCGGGGCCATCACCGAACGTGATAGATATTGTTTGAGCTTATTTTGTCGTTTGGCAGTTGAGAGTTGCAACATCAGTTCAGCTGCCGTGGTAAAGCGGGTTTTCTTCTTGGCCTGTACTGCTTTTAATCCTAACCCAATAGCTAAATGCGTTTTGCCTACACCGCTTGGGCCAAGCAACACGACATTTTCATTACGTTCAATAAACGTTAATGCGCTTAATTCCTGTATGTGTTGTTTGGGGATCCCCGTTGCAAACTTAAAATCGAACGTATTAAGTTCTTTATGTGCTGGGAATCCTGCCATCCGACTCAAAAGATTACGGGTTCGTTCATCTCGTTGTTGTTGCTCACATTTTAATAGGGACAGTAAAAACTCTCCGTAGCTTTTGTCTTGGGCAATGCATTGTTCGGCAAGTGATGACCAATGAGTCGGAATAGAATTTAATTTCAATGACTCACACAGGTGTTCAATTTGTTCATGCAATAACATGTTCACCTCCCAGCAATGCTTCGTATACGCTGATTGAGTGTTGCAAACTGACAGATTCAAGGGGCGGTACGATACGGATATTAAGCGTATCAGTCTGCGGGATAGATTGGCAAACCCTTGCTGGTAAGGGTAGAAGATACTTAACTTCCTTAGCTAGTCTATCTGCTGGCTTCTCTAACGTTGTTCCATGAATCCGCTGATGGGCAACGCGTTGTAACCAGGGCCCCACTCTTGCATTAGCTATCTCAATATCCAGTTCAAGATTATGAGCACGAAGGTCGGTATTTAATGGTACGATAAAGCTGTTTTTTAAATAGTGGTTAAAGCGCTCTACTTTCCCTTTAGTTTTTGCCCTGTAGGGCTTGCAAGCACACAATTTAAACCCGTAATCTTTCGACATTTGAAGCATTTCGACATGTAATTTATGTTCACCTTCTGCATAAGCATCCCGTTCGATGATGAGGGATTTTGCGTTATCACACAATATTTCCTGTGGTACACCACCAAAATAGTCGAAAGCTTCTCGTAAACCTTGTTGCCAGGATTCTGCTCGTTCATTATCAAAGAACTTTACATAACTCGCACGCGAATAGCCTAGCGTTGCACCAAACGCTTTTAGTGATTTTTTACCTCGCCGGATGCTGGTGAAGTCGATTTGCATTTGTTGACCTGGCTGTGTTTCAAAACGGACGACAGCTTCGGGAACAATGCTTGGTTTAAATTGACAAACAAATCGGCGTAATTGAGCAATACCGCCTTGATAGCCGCTTTCAACTACTTCATCAAATAAGACTGTTGCAGGGATCCAATCAGGTTTAGCCAGTTCAATTCGCTGAAGCAAATAAGGTTTAAAGGGTGCTAATTTAGTCGGTTGTTGACTTCTTTTAGCATAAGTTGGCATTGTCTGTTGTTGTAAATGATGTTTTACGGTGTTACGGGATATGCCCAATTCACGGGCAATTTTTCGAAGGCTTTGTCCTTGTGCAAAGCGAACATGAATATCCACAAATATCTCCTTGGTTAACATAAATTATCCGTACAAAAATGTGCGAATAATACCAAGTGGATCAGTTTTAGATGATCGTTAGTGGATCAGTTTTGCATGATCGGTGACACCACCATTTGCGTTGTTTATTGAAAAGAAAAAAACGTTATTAATTTTTATGGTATAAGCGATAAACCGGCTGCGTGCCGCCAAAAGCCGTTACAGTTTGTATCATTAGTTAATGTTAGTGGATACTGACCTTGCTGATTAGCTCTAAATTGTTCCAAAATACTGATTGAATCTAGATTTTTAGCGGAGATCCGCACGATATCGACTAATCGGCCATTGACGTTTGTTCATTGCCTAGATTATAGCAGTAGCCACTTTGCGTCTGGGTACCATTTAGGGTAAAGAGTAATTGCTTTTCCTGCGAAAAGACTTTTCTACCCTGTGGATATTTTTCACAACAAGTATCACAGTTATCTTTATGGCGATTTTCTGAGCAGGCAGTAAAACAGCGAGCTGACAGTGCTAGTGGTAGATGTCCATAACCACACGAGTTTCGCAATCTCCAAAAAAGAAGTATAAATTTAAAAACAAGAAAAAATCAGGGTGTTCATATTTTGTCGGGTTATCCATGTATTAAAGATATCCACGAGTTTCGCACAGGCCTATAAAATTCTAGAAATGGCTTAAAAGTAATGATTAATCTGCAAGTTACTGAAATGCATAAATTTACTTAATTTACAATAAGTTATATTTAATTTATAAGGTTTTATCTATTTATATATTATGCTGAATTAAACTTAAAAATAGAGCGTTTTTTTATTGGTGCGAAACTCGTGAACCAAATACTTCGACTTCAAAATTGTGGCGAAATCCTAGCTGTTCACATTGATAAAGCAGATCTTGTAACCAATCACGAGAAAGTTCAATCGGTAAGCACCAACGTATCATTCCTTGGCGATAAAGCAGGCGTAAGGTATAGGCATTGTAGCAATTGAGTCCATATCCTGCCATAAAGGGTATTTTTTGCTCAATAAGCTTATTAATGACACCGAAATCGTGTGCTTCAACTAAAAATTCACCATTATCGACCAATTTAGCTATTTGTCGAAGCTCGGCCGCGTTTTGCAATAAAGATAAACTAGAGATTACTACTTGTTTACCGTGTAAAGTTATTTCTTTTGCTAGTTCAAGCCAGTCTGCTGCTTGCATTTCTCGACGCTTACTACAAACCGTTTCACCAAGATAAATAATATCTGCGCTACTGTTCATCGCTTGTTGATAAAACTGAATTAATGTTTCTTTTGACCAATAATAAAGTACTGAACCTAAGGAATATTTCATTTTTCGTCTTATCCTATTGCCATTTACGATGATAAGCACCTAATGTGGTCTGTTTACCTTCAGAGAGATTTTCCAATACATTGCTCCAGTTTTGATTGGTAATGAATCTTTTAGGATCATTTTTGCAATAATCAATAGGTTGCCGCCAGATATGGGTAACCTGAGTTCGGGATAAGCATTATCAATTATACTTGAAGATACGTACCTGCAACAGGTATCTTTGGTTTAGATGGCATTAAACAATATGCAACCAGTCCGCCTAATAAATTCACTACAAAGTTAGCCGGAGAGCGATGTCGCGTATGCTCTATTTGACAAAGATTTTTTAACTCATCAAATACCGTTTCAATGACAGAACGATGACGCAAGATGGCTTTGTCGAAACAAGTCTGTTTAATAGGCTTCATTTTCTTCTTGATATTCGTTATAAGGCTAATTCCCATCGTTTTGAGTTGCTGTTTCAGTGAAGCCGATAAATACCCTTTATCTGCGTACAAACAACCAGAAAGATCCTTTGTCAGCTCAGGCAATGGTTTCCGATCATCGGTGTTTCCTGGTGTGAGTCGAAAACTGAGTATTTCCCCCAAATGATTGATAATTACATGAAGCTTGAAACCAAAGAACCAACCTGTTGAATTTTTTCCCCGTTCAGCTATCCCATTGAAGACTTTATGTCTGCGGATCCGTAAGTTATCACACACCGCTATCGGAGTAGAATCGGCAACCGATAGCCCCGTGCATTTTCCCTTAATTGACTCAAACAGTGCCGTTAACGCTAAGGCACTACGCGGAAGTAACTCTACACAGCGTGAATAGGATGGCAAGTTAGGAAATTCCTTCCGGAGATATAAGCGGACATAATAGAGATAAAATACCTTGAATTGCCTGAATCGGAGTTGATGAAACAACACAACCAGTGTCATCATTTCCGCCAACGAAAGCTGAGTAGACCGTCTACGACGCTTAGTACCGTTAGTCAGCAAATATTCATGCATTTTTGGCTCGAAGTCTTTGCAAAAATCATCCATCAGGCAATAAAGTTCAGTAAGATTTTCCATAATTGTTTAACAATGCTCTACTCTTTAACCAGACTGTTAGAGTATTTTAACAAAACAGGCTCATTCAACTATTTGAATATCAAGACTTTCTCTTTATTTCTTATCCCGAACTCAGGTTATGGGTAACGTCGCCAACATAAGTTGGGCTTCGCTGGTGGCCTTCGATTTTGACAGCGGCAATATCTGCCAGCATCAATTCTGGTAACAATTCCAACGTATTTAGGCTAGTAGGCTCTTCTAATACATGATATTTTTTTCCATTGAGACAGTATCTTCCTTTACAAAGAGTTGGGTAACTAGCATTTTCATTATTTGAATAGCAATCGATTAAAATGTTATTTAAGCGCGACTCCATACCTTGGTCGGTTTGTTGCCAGCGTACAAATCGGGCTGGAGAACAAGCCCCCACGGTATTGGGTGATTCTCCTGTCAGATAAGAAGAAAGATAACAGCGTCCTTCCGCCATGATGCAAAGGCTGCCGAAAGCAAAAACTTCCAATGCTACCGGGCTGGTTTTGGCTAACTGTTTAACTTGATGTAATGATAGAACACGAGGAAGCACTATTCGTTGGACAGCGAAATTACGGTGATAAAATTGAATCGCTGCAATATTTGTCACTGAAGCTTGAACGGAAACATGACGTTCAATATGGGGATATTTATTGGCCGCATATTCTAAGATAGCCAGATCAGCCAGGATTAGCGCATCAACACCGATTTGCGCAGCCATATCAACGGCGGATAGCCAGCGATTAAAACCATTGGGGTGAGCAAAAGTATTGATAGCAACATGTAATTTGCAATTATGATCATGAACGTATTTGACGGCTTCAACCAATTTTTTTTCGCTAAAATTTAAACCAGCAAAATGACGTGCATTAGTGTCATCTTTAAAACCAATATAGACCGCATCAGCGCCATTATCGACAGCTATTTTAAGGCAGGCAGGTTGCCTGCCGGACATAATAATTCCATTGATGATCCTGGCATATAGTTAGATGTCTATCGATTGTAGTCAAGGTGTAATATGGTTGTTTTGACTTAAACCAGATTACTTTCTTTTGTGAATTGATTTTGCTGGATGGAGCATAAAATTGAACGGACTTAATCGATTGTTGGTTAAATTTTGATGTGGATTCAAGGATATTAATTAATAATTTGGCAGAATTGATGATTATCATTAATGCTTAAAAATATATCATAAAAGTGTAAGAGGAATTTGCAACGTGTTAAAAAAAATTCGCCAGCAAATTATCCAACAAGGGCCTAAATTGATGCGTTTACCATTAAAAGCTACGCCTTTTATATTAGAGCGTCAAATTCTGGAGCAATTACTAAGTTGGCAATTTCAGCAGGCATTAAACGATGGCGAACTGGATTTTTTGCAGAATAAATGGCTAAGAGTTGAGGTGCAAGATGTACAACTTGTTTGGTATATTAGCCTGCAGGCAGGTAAAATCATAGTTAGTAAGGATCAACAAGCAGATGTCAGTTTTTGTAGTGATGCGAATGATTTAATTTTAATTGCCGCGCGTAAAGAAGATCCTGACACCTTATTTTTCCAACGTCGATTGCATATCGAAGGTGATACAGAGCTTGGTTTGTATGTAAAAAACCTGTTAGATGCATTTGAGTTAGAGACCATGCCGGCAATTTTACGTTTTGGTTTATTGCAATTAGCCGATTTGATTAAACTAGTACAAAATGAAAATATTGATTATAAAGAGCGTGCATTATCATGCTAATTCGAGTTGAAATTCCTATTGATGCGCCAGGTATTGATCAATTATTACGTCAAACTTTTCCCACCGATGCTGAGGCTGATTTGGTGCAGAAATTGCGTCAGGACGGTTTATTGGTATTGGGAATGGTGGCGACTGATGATAAAGGAAAAATTATTGGCTATATCGGTTTTACGTTAGTAGATGTCAACGGTGATAAGGAGTGTCAATGGGTGGGGTTAGCTCCATTAGCTGTTGATAGCGCTTATCAGCGACAAGGTATTGGGGCAAAATTGGTTTGTGAGGGATTAGATAGTCTAAACGAATTTGGTTATAAAGCGGTAGTAGTGTTGGGTGATCCGGACTATTACCGTCGTTTTGGTTTTACTCAAGCTTTACCGCATAAATTAACATGTAAATGGCCTGGAATGGAGGCCTATTTTCAAGTTTATGCGTTAGATAATGGTAATTTAGCCGATTATTCAGGATTGGTTAATTTTTCGTCTTATTTTGATGATTGCTAATTTGGCAAGATAACCAACCAGATCTAAAGGTTGGTCTGCGACAAGTTGTTCTTTTTGTGCTTTGGTTAATTGTTTTATTTGATATTCTAAGGACAATGCCTCTGAATGACTTGTTAGTTGGCATTGGTAGACTAATAAAAGAGGGGGGTTACCTCTTAAAGCTTTAGCACCTTTGCCTAAGAGATGTTGTTGTAGGCGGCGCTCGATATCTGTGGTGATACCAGTATAAAGCGCATTTTGTCCATTTCTTATCAAGTAAATTGACCAATGCTTTTTCATCATATTGGTTTGATTAAATTAGGTTTTAGTTAATTTTATAGAAAAAATAAGTCAATTTTCTATACTGATTTTGTGGTGATTATGTGCCCTGTAGGGTGTGTAAACACTATTTTAACAAAATTAAAAGAATTATTTTTTATATGTTATTCATTTTTTTTGAAAGACAGCAACAAAAAAAACTAATCCAAAATTTTAACTAGTGCCTATACTATGATCTATATGACAGGAATAACCAATAATATTGCTGAATGATAATAATCAATTAAGGAGTTTATGATGAAAAAATTACCAGCTGCTTTAATTTTGGTTTTAGGTGCGTTGTCATTCGGTGCAATCGCTGATGAGGCAAAACAAGTCATGCAATTTGCTGCCCAGCAGCCAATGGATGTTGTCTCTGTTGTTGTGGGAGAAACGCCTACTAGTGCCGTTGAGCAGTTAGCTAAAGAAGCTACCAAAAAAGGGGCAACTAGCTATTATGTTACCTTTTTAGCCTATACACAAAATAAAGTACAAGCTAATGCTCGCATCTATGGTAACAGTCAAGCTACTTCTCCAGCCTATAGATAATTGGTAGTATAAATTATCGGATGATGATAGCGCTTTAATTTTTGATAAAAACACGCTGAAGAGTTATTCTCAGCGTGTTTTTACTTAAGGATATATATTACGACTATGTTAGCTGATCAATCATCATTAGCTATTATGCAACAATATCTTTCGCGTCAGCATGTTTTTTCGCTATTTACCTCTTTTCAGTCAGATGTCTGGCCTGCCATTTGTTTTTATACCTTTAACTCCCAAACGATGTCGTTATATTTTTTGACTGAAACCAGTACTTGCCATGGGCAACTGATGCTTAAAAACCCGTTTGTGGCTGGCACTATTTGTTGTCAAAATAAAACAGTGGCCAACATACAAGGAATACAATTTATCGGTAAAGTCGATTCTCTAACCGGTAAAGAAGAAAAGCAAGCCAGGCAAGATTATAATCGACGATTTCCAGTCGCTATGGCAGCCAGTATCCCTATTTGGCAATTATCTTTACAACAGATCAAAATGGTCAATAATAAGTTAGGTTTTGGCACTAAACTGGTCTGGCATCGTGATAGTTAATTCAGTCTATGGATCACTTGATTATGACTACCTCGCCATAATAGATTGGGGTCATAGCGCGCTTGAATAAATTTACCATCAACTAATACATCAAGATAGTTAACCACGGCTCGTTGATTATCAGTTAATTGGTTAAGGGTATAACCGGTCCACAACCAAATATCTTTATCTGGGCATTCGCGTTTAATGCGTTTAACCAGTCGTAAAATCGTCTCTACATTTTGTGGATGTAATGGGTCGCCGCCAGAGAGGGAAAGTCCCTGACGAACGATCCTTTGGTCTTGCAAATCAGTGATGATTTGATTTTCTATTGCTTGGGTAAACGGTTTACCCGAATCAATTTTCCAGGTGCTTTTGTTGTAACAACCTTTGCATTGATGGAGACAGCCAGCAACAAATAACGTACAACGTGTTCCTGGGCCATTGACCACATCAACCGGGTAATATCGATGATAATTCATAATCATTATCCAAGTTGACCATTTTTCAAATGTTTAACGCGTCGTTTGACTTCTTCTTGTTTACCGCTATTGAATGGTCTAGCATCGGGACTGCCAAGATAACCACAAACGCGGCGAATAACCGAAACGCGGGTTGGATCATGATTGTCGCAAGATGGGCAGACGAATCCTTTACTGGTACAGGCAAATTCACCTGCAAAACCACATTCATAACACTCGTCAATTGGGGTATTGGTGTCATAATAGGGGATATGGTGGTAACTGTAATCCCAGACATCTTCTAATGCTTTTAAGTTATGCTGTAAGTTTGGATATTCACCGTAGCAGATAAAGCCGCCATTGGCTAAAGCTGGGTAAGGGGCTTCAAAGTCAATTTTATCGTAGGGATTGACTTGTTTTTCGACATCCAGATGAAAACTATTGGTATAGTATCCTTTATCAGTAACCTCCTCAATTAAACCGAATTCAGCCACATCTAAGCGACAAAATCGGTCACATAAATTCTCACTGGGGGTACTATATAAGCTAAATCCATAGCCGGTTTCAGCTTTCCAGTGATCTGTCGCTGCACGTAGCTGCTTAATGATCTGATAGGATTTTTGTCGCAGAGTTTGATCATCAAAAACATGTTGTTGCGTACCATCAAGTGCATTGATTGTTTCATGCAGGCCGATATAACCTAAAGAGATCGATGCACGACCACGTTTAAATATTTCAGCAATATTGTCTTCTGCTTGTAAACGAACGCCACAAGCACCTTCCATATAAAGAATTGGGGCGACACGCGCTTTGACATTTTCCAGTCTGGCGATACGCGTCATCAGTGCTTTTTTGGTAATTGCCAATCTGTTATCCAATATTTGGTAAAATCGTTGTTCGTCACCTTTGGCCTCAATTGCTATCCGGGGCAAGTTAATACTGATCACACCGAGATTATTACGTCCTTCATGAATAGCTTGACCTTGCTCTTCATAAACGCCCAAGAAACTGCGGCAACCCATCGGTGTTTTGAAAGAGCCGGTGACGTTTACCACCTGCTCGTAGTTAAGAATATCTGGATACATCCGTTTACTGGCACATTCAAGTGCAAGCTGTTTAATGTCGTAGTTGGGATCGCCATATTGGTGATTGACCCCCTTACGGATAGCAAAAACTAATTTTGGAAATACCGCGGTTTTACGATTTTTACCTAATCCAGCTAAACGATTTTGTAAGATAGATTTTTGGATTAACCGTGACTCTTTTGAGGTTCCTAAGCCAAATCCAAAGGTAACAAAAGGTGTTTGGCCATTTGCAGTGTGCAGTGTATTGACTTCATATTCTAGTGATTGAAAAGCGTCATAACACTTTTTTTCTGTTCTGCTCTCAGCATAGGCAAATTGGTCGGCAATTTGCCATTCTTTGGCAATTTTTAAGTGTTTTTTATAGCTCGCCTGAACAAATGGAGTCAGCACTTCATCGATACGATTAATGGTAGTACCACCATAAATATGGCTGGCCACTTGGGCTATAATTTGTGCTGTGACGGCGGTGGCGGTTGAAATTGATTTTGGTGGATCAATTTCAGCATTTCCCATTTTAAAACCTTTGGTTAACATGCCTTGCAAATCGATCAGCATACAGTTAAACATTGGAAAAAATGGTGAGTAATCCAGATCATGATAGTGAATTTCACCACGTTCATGCGCCATAACGACATCACGCGGTAAAATATGTTGCTTAGCATAATGTTTAGCAACAATACCTGCTAATAAATCGCGTTGAGTTGGAATAACCTTACTGTCCTTATTCGCATTCTCATTAAGTAACGAAACATTACTTTGCTCAATTAAGCCGCGAATTTCGTGAGTGAGACGGCTACGTTGTTCTCTGGCAATGTCCCGTTCATGGCGATATTCAATGTAATTTCTGGCCAGATCTTTATAAAGACCCGCCATCAGTTGATTTTCAACTGCATCTTGAATTTCATGAATATCAACGGGTTGGCGGTTGCCTAATTGTTGTTCGACGACTGAGGCGACAACTGCACAATATTGATCATCGCAAATCCCAGTGGCTGCACGCATGACGGCTTCTTTGAGCCGATTTTTATCAAAAACGACCTGACAACCATCGCGTTTAATAACTACTGCACGAGTTTCGCACAAAACTAATTTGGGTACGCTAATAAAACACGGATTTGCTCAGTAATAGCACTTTTGATTACGTCCCAATTTTGTTGATAAAGGGTTATTTTTTCAGATATACGACGTTTATGTTGTTCAAACCACGCAGAAATAGCGAGAAAAATATGATTTCTTTGCGCTCGGCTTGTGCGAGCCTGACAGCGTTCAATACCACAGTTTTGTTTAACTTCTCGATGATAAACTTCAACAGACCAACGGGCATCCATGATAGATTTGAGGTATTGACGGGTGGGATTCTCTTTGTTTGTTACTATGTAATCAATACGGCCGTTTTTGGCTGTAAATTTGAAAACGGTTACCCAACCATATCCTCGCAAGTGTATTGACGTTCCTTCTTCTGAGATGTCTAACTTGTTCAGTTGTTTGTTATGGTTAACAATCCTATTTTTCCTCAGCGTGGTTACCCAGATCCAACCATGAGAGCGAATTGATTTCAGGTTATCCAGGCTAGAATACCAAGCATCCATCACTACGGCTTCTGGCATGATCCCTCTTTTTTTAGCAAGAGTGAGCATTTCGGAAAAGTGCGTGTTTTTTGTTTTTCCATCAGAATCTTTTCATAAATAACCTGAGTTCGGGATAAGCATTATCAATTATACTTGAAGATACGTACCTGCAACAGGTATCTTTGGTTTAGATGGCATTAAACAATATGCAACCAGTCCGCCTAATAAATTCACTACAAAGTTAGCCGGAGAGCGATGTCGCGTATGCTCTATTTGACAAAGATTTTTTAACTCATCAAATACCGTTTCAATGACAGAACGATGACGCAAGATGGCTTTGTCGAAACAAGTCTGTTTAATAGGCTTCATTTTCTTCTTGATATTCGTTATAAGGCTAATTCCCATCGTTTTGAGTTGCTGTTTCAGTGAAGCCGATAAATACCCTTTATCTGCGTACAAACAACCAGAAAGATCCTTTGTCAGCTCAGGCAATGGTTTCCGATCATCGGTGTTTCCTGGTGTGAGTCGAAAACTGAGTATTTCCCCCAAATGATTGATAATTACATGAAGCTTGAAACCAAAGAACCAACCTGTTGAATTTTTTCCCCGTTCAGCTATCCCATTGAAGACTTTATGTCTGCGGATCCGTAAGTTATCACACACCGCTATCGGAGTAGAATCGGCAACCGATAGCCCCGTGCATTTTCCCTTAATTGACTCAAACAGTGCCGTTAACGCTAAGGCACTACGCGGAAGTAACTCTACACAGCGTGAATAGGATGGCAAGTTAGGAAATTCCTTCCGGAGATATAAGCGGACATAATAGAGATAAAATACCTTGAATTGCCTGAATCGGAGTTGATGAAACAACACAACCAGTGTCATCATTTCCGCCAACGAAAGCTGAGTAGACCGTCTACGACGCTTAGTACCGTTAGTCAGCAAATATTCATGCATTTTTGGCTCGAAGTCTTTGCAAAAATCATCCATCAGGCAATAAAGTTCAGTAAGATTTTCCATAATTGTTTAACAATGCTCTACTCTTTAACCAGACTGTTAGAGTATTTTAACAAAACAGGCTCATTCAACTATTTGAATATCAAGACTTTCTCTTTATTTCTTATCCCGAACTCAGGTTAAATAAGATAATTGATAGGAATTGATTCAACCTTCGTCAGATCATGCCAAAGCAAATTAACTAAACCTATGCCAGCAATAACCTCATGTTCATTACCTGAATATTGATAATGGACCATCTCTATTTTTTTACTACGTGTTTTGGCAATCAATGTATCATCGGCAATTAGTACGCAAGGGCTTTTTTTGTCTATAGAAGGTTCAACTAATCGCCATAGGTCTTTAGGTCTAAAACATCTACTTTTTAGCCATCGGCTAACAGTGTCTATAGAGAAGTAATTTATTTGATACTCGTGGGAATATCCGGGAATTGGCGGGAACTCATGGGATTTCTTGAGGTTAGAAGCGATTTTCTGATTTGATACCGATGCTTAAAAAATAAGCAATTGTTTACCTGTAAGTAAAATATTTGATACCGCTACAAACAAGCTTTAATGCCCTTTAAATTGCATTTATAAGACAGTTTTACTGGGCCAAGGCTTATTTCATGCTCTGACCCTGATGTTAGCATCAATGTGATCTATTTCTGAAATGGTTTCTCCGGCACTGATTTCAATTTTGGATAAAATCTCTCTAAGCTGTTCTTCTGACATGGATTCTAACCGTAAAGCTATTCGTTTTCTATCTCCCACAAGTTTCGCACCAATAAAAAAACGCTCTATTTTTAAGTTTAATTCAGCATAATATATAAATAGATAAAACCTTATAAATCAAATGCAACTTATTGTAATTTAAGAAAATTAATGTGTTTTAGTAACTTGCAGATTGATCATTGCTTTTAAGCCATTTCTAGAATTTTATATGCCTGTGCGAAACTCGTGTCTCCTTTTAGTTCTAGAAGTGCTTGATTTTCTGTATCAAGTAGGTGAAAAACTGTCTCAAGTCCTTTACGAGCAAGAATCTCGAATAATCTTAACTTTTCTTGATCCGTCAGAAGCGATAAAAGCTCAAAAAGCTTCCGTTCGGCATCTCCATTTGAAACCAACTTATTGGGTTCTTGGGTTTTTTTGTCGGATTCATAAATGTCGCCTTCACCATTAAGAAGCCAATTGAGAGAAACGCCTTCGTGCTCGGCTATCTTCAATAACTGGCTTCGTCTAGGGCTTGGCTTTAAGTGTCTTCTTTTATAATAATTTTTTAATGTACTAACATTAATCCCCCAAGCCCTTGCGGCTTCACTTCTAGATGAATATCTATCAACCAATTGAAAAATTCTCTCGATTACCGGTTCTTTTTCGGGTTCAAGAAAAGTACGACTAGGTTTTTTTGTCATCACCAGCACCTGCAACTTATTGCATTGATTTATAAAAAGAAATAAATAAAACCATTAAAACCACAAAGAAACCTTGAATTGGTTTCTTTTGGTTCTTATACTTTACCTGTACGCATAACTTTTCAGTTATTCATGCGGATAACTTTTTAGGATAGACGAATGATGAGCAAAAAAGAAGACATGTGTGCTGATTGGCACCCTGAGATCATTAAAGCGGAGATCCATAAGCGAGGGTTGTCGTTTCGCTTACTGTCCTTGCAAGCCGGTTACAGCAAGGATTCGCTCAAAACGGTTTTACGCACGCCCTGTAAGACTTATCAGAAGATTATTGCCCAAGCGTTGGGGGTCGAACCGGAAACCATTTGGCCCAGCCGTTACAAGATTAAAAGTTACATACGTAAGGCATCATAATTATGTTTGTTGTTGCTAAAGAACTTATTGGCGTAATGGGTCTCCCTAAAACTACTAAAGGCATTAGAGAGATATTGGCGCGTTTAACGAAAAATACGCCCGATTTGGTACGTAAACGTCCCGGCACCAAGGCTTACGAGTACCACATAGATTGCTTACCGGCGGAAGCACAATGTGCGATCCGTGAGCGTCATCTTCAACAACTGATGATCGCCGCGCCGGTGGATGCTGCTGCCAAACAACCCACTGTATCAAAGGTCAGCACCGATCCGGAGAAGCTTGGCAAGCTGGAAGTTTATCGCCGTTGCCCTGCATTGCTTGGCAATAAATTAGCCGACCTGACGGATAAACAACGTCAGATTGCCGATGCACGCATGTTATTGGTGCAACATATCCTCACCATAGGCCAACAGCCCCGTTATAGCTGCGCCCAGGCCATCCGCTTTATCGTCCAGCAGGCGAAAACCGGCCAGTTGCCCGAGAGCATCGCGCAAGCGGCACAGGTGGCCAATGCCAAGAAGGGCAAAAGCCGTCAGCTCAGTGAAATCACCCTTAAGCGCTGGCTGGCCGACTACAGAAAGGCCACTACCCCCGCCGAACGTCTGATAGTGCTGGCACCGGGTAAGCGTGAAGTCGTTAAGCCGGAGCAAATCGCCTGGTTACATGACTATCTGGCGCACTATCGCAAGCCAAACGGGTGCAGCATGAAAGAGGCCTATGTAGATTTTTGCGCCGAGTGGCAACAACGCTATGCCGATGAGCCGCTGATGTTGGCCGCGCAGCCGTCCTATGATGCGGTGCTGTATGCGATGGATAAACTCCCCGAAATCGTCAAACAGCGCGGGCGCAAAACCGGCAGCGAATATCGCCAGCTGGAAGGGTTTGTCCGCCGCGACTGGAGCAGTTTACCGGTTAACTACGTCTGGATTGGAGACGGTCACGGCATGAAGATGAAAGTCGCCCATCCCGACCACGGTCAACCTTTTTCGCCGGAAGTGACCTTTATTCTCGATGGCAGCTGCCGCTATATCACCGGCTGGAGCCTCTCGCTCTCTGAAAACGTGATTGCCGTCACCGATGCCCTACGTTATGGCATTGCCACTCACGGCAAGCCGTTTCTCTACTACTCAGATAACGGCAGTGGGGAAACCAATCTCACCCTGGATGCAGACGTGACCGGTATTCTGCGGCGGCTCGAGATTGACCACCCGACCGGTATTGCCGGCAATCCCCAGGGGCGCGGCATTATTGAACGCCTTAACCGTACCTTGCCCATGTACATTGCCCGCCGCTTTGCCACTTATTACGGTACCGGCGCTGACCGGGAAACCGTGCGCAAGACTGGCAAGGCGCTTAAATCCGCCTTAAATGCCCAGGCAAAGGGCCATGCACTGACCGTCGCCCAGCAGAGCACGCTACGCAAGCTGCCTTCCTGGGAGAGGCTGATTGATGAAATCAAGGCCGGGGTCGAGTGGTACAACGCCCGTCCGCACAGTGAATTACCCAAACGCCCCGATGGCCAGCATTACAGTCCGGCCGAGTTTCGCCGCTGGAAGCTGGAAAACGAAGCCACCGAGCTGGAATGGCTGACACAGTTTGAACTGCGTGACCTGTTTATGCCACAGACCGAGCGCACGGTCAGGCGCTGTGAAATCCGTTTCCTTAACAATATTTATTATGCCGCCAAACTGGCCGATGAGCACGACCGCAAGGTGCTGGTGAGTTACGACATTCACGATGGCAGCAAGGTTATCGTGCGCCGTATGGACGGTACTTACCTGTGTGAAGCCTTGTGGGACGGCAATAAACAGCTGGCCTTCCCGGTAACGGCGGAATACCACAACCGGCAGCAACGTATCAAAGGGATGCGTAAGCGGGGTGAGGAGAAAGTGGCGCTTGCTGAGGCAGAAAACACCCTGACGTTGCCGGGTGAGAAAGTGAATGACCTCGAGTTACCGGTCAATGTTTATCGGCAATTGGGGAATACCGCATTAAAAGCTGAGGTTGAAGAACAGAGCGACCTTGATACGGAAGCGGCACTACAGCGGGGTTTGGCATTACTGGAAGCCCAGCAGATTGACCCGCTGTTGTAAAAAAGCCATCTGGTCGGCAAACCGATGGCTGATTGAAATACAAAACAACTTTTATCAGGAGGCAAGATGATGACTGAAAACCCAGAGATTATCAAGCAGCTGCAACCGTTAATCGATACAGGCCAGGTCACCCAGGCGCAGATTGCCCGCGAAACCGGCCAGTCGAGCGCAGTGATATCCAGCTTTATCAACGGCAGTTATAACGGCAATAACCAGCGGGTCGGTGAACTGTTAACCCGCTGGCTGACGGATTATCAGCAAAAAAAGACCTTGCCTGCGCCGCCGCAGTTTGTGGAGACCGCCACGGTCAAGGAGATATGGGCGGTGTTCCAGTTTGTCCGGCTGGCGCAGTGCATGAATGTGATTGTCGGGGTGCCGGGGGTGGGCAAAACCTTTGCCGCCCGTCAGTACTGCCAGCATGCCAATACCTGGATGGTGACCCTTTCCCCGGCCCACGCCAGCATCACCGAGTGTCTGCTGGAGCTGGCGGAAGCGCTGGGCCTTAGCGACCTGCCTAGAAACAAGGGGACGCTGGCGCGTGCAATTCGGCGGCGGCTAACCGGCACTCACGGGCTGGTGATTGTCGATGAGGCTGACCACCTGGGCATTGACGGGCTGGAGCAGCTGCGCGCCATTCAGGATGCGACCGGGGTCGGTATGGTACTGATTGGTAACCCGCGCGGCCTGTCGAAATCGGCCCGCTCAACCCAGGGGGCGGATGACCTGGCCCGGTTGTACAGCCGTATCGCCCGCTCTAAACGGCTGTTAAAGGCAAAAAAAGCGGATGTGGCCGCGATTGCTGCCGCCTGGGGCATTACCGGCGAGAGTGAGCTGACGCTGGTACAGGCCATTGCCCAGAAAGCCGGTGCCTTGCGGGTATTGTCGCACACCCTGCGCCAGGCGTGGCTGATGGCCAGCGGTGATGCACAGGCCCAACTGGGGGAAAAATACATCAAGGCGGCCTTCAGGGAGGTGTATACCGAGACCGACCTGCTGCCGGCCAGGGGGTGAGCATGGGCGGCGTACTCTTTACCGACAGCACCGGACGCCAGGTGCTGCTCAATACCCGGCGGGTGGTGTCCGTCTCGCTGGAATCGTCACACAGCCTGTTAGTGTCATTTGGCAATCGGGGCGCTGCGCTCTATGTGTTGCCGGATGCGCAAGAGGTGATGATGCAGTTATGTCATGACATGAACCGTTTACTCAGGAGAGCCAATGATGAATAACCCTGTACGCCATGAAGTCCGCGCCCTGCGGCGTATGGCCCGCTACGCCAGCTATAACGTTGATGGGACTATCCGGCCCAATATTACCCTGTCACGCGGGGCAACGCCGTACCTCTGGCTGGACCGGTATGAGATGGCGGCGGCGACCTTGCCCCCGGCCCAGCAACAGTATTACCGGTGGCAGGGATTTGATGTAGATAGCTGGGAAGCGCTGCAACTGGGCTGTTATCTCTCTGGCCCAAGCCGGCGTCAGGCGTGGTACGCCGCCTGGCGCACCTTACGGGCATTGTTGTCCGGGCGGTCAGTGCCGTCCGAATCGGGGCCGGTTTTACTGAGCACGCTACTGTGTGAGGCTCGGTTATCAATGAATATGCTGAAAAGGAAAGGTCATCATGATGAACATGTTTGATGCGATGAATAGCGTGCGTTATCAGTTACGCGCGGTCGGCAGCGACATTCTGTCCGCCCGGCGTTATCGGCAGCGCCCGTTTATAAAAATTATCCCGCCGGCGGGTCAGCCGACGGCGTCCGATGCGGTGACGGCCATTACCTTGTATTACCAGGGCCAGCGGCGTCAGGTCTATGCCAAACCGTTATCAGGCTGTCTGGTCTATTGGGACGCGCAGGACTAAATGCGCCGCCGTTATCCACTCTTTTAGCGAGGAAACACGAAATATGCATTATCACCCTGAAAAATCTCCCCTAACACCCCCTGACGGCTATCGCATTAATGCGTTAGGGCATATGGTGCCGGTCAGTCATATCAAGCCGATTGACCTGTTACGCGATGAATTGATTGACAGCCTGTTTACCGAGGCGCGGCAGCTCCGGCATCAACTGGCCGAATTTAAATTGCGCGCCCTGCAACGTATTCGGGATTTTGTCGATTTATCCGCCGCCGAATATGGCGTCAATTACGGGGCCGCTAAAGGCAATGTCACCCTGACCAGCTTTGACGGGCAATATCGTCTTGTTCGGGCGGTGGGCGAACACCGTATTTTTGATGAACGTATCCAGGCGGCGAAAGAAAAAATCGCGGCCTGCATTACCAAATGGTCAGATGGCGCGGATGCCAAATTAATCGCCATCGTGAAGCGTTCCTTTAAGGTCAATAAACAGGGACAGATTGATATTAATGAAGTGCTGGCGCTACGGGATTTAGATATTGACGATGAAGAATGGCAAGAGGCGATGCGGGCGGTCAGCGATTCGATTAAGGTCAGCGGCAGCAGTACCTATCTGCGTTTTTATCAGCGGGAAGCGGACAAAGCCTATAAAACCTGAGTTCGGGATAAGAAATAAAGAGAAAGTCTTGATATTCAAATAGTTGAATGAGCCTGTTTTGTTAAAATACTCTAACAGTCTGGTTAAAGAGTAGAGCATTGTTAAACAATTATGGAAAATCTTACTGAACTTTATTGCCTGATGGATGATTTTTGCAAAGACTTCGAGCCAAAAATGCATGAATATTTGCTGACTAACGGTACTAAGCGTCGTAGACGGTCTACTCAGCTTTCGTTGGCGGAAATGATGACACTGGTTGTGTTGTTTCATCAACTCCGATTCAGGCAATTCAAGGTATTTTATCTCTATTATGTCCGCTTATATCTCCGGAAGGAATTTCTTAACTTGCCATCCTATTCACGCTGTGTAGAGTTACTTCCGCGTAGTGCCTTAGCGTTAACGGCACTGTTTGAGTCAATTAAGGGAAAATGCACGGGGCTATCGGTTGCCGATTCTACTCCGATAGCGGTGTGTGATAACTTACGGATCCGCAGACATAAAGTCTTCAATGGGATAGCTGAACGGGGAAAAAATTCAACAGGTTGGTTCTTTGGTTTCAAGCTTCATGTAATTATCAATCATTTGGGGGAAATACTCAGTTTTCGACTCACACCAGGAAACACCGATGATCGGAAACCATTGCCTGAGCTGACAAAGGATCTTTCTGGTTGTTTGTACGCAGATAAAGGGTATTTATCGGCTTCACTGAAACAGCAACTCAAAACGATGGGAATTAGCCTTATAACGAATATCAAGAAGAAAATGAAGCCTATTAAACAGACTTGTTTCGACAAAGCCATCTTGCGTCATCGTTCTGTCATTGAAACGGTATTTGATGAGTTAAAAAATCTTTGTCAAATAGAGCATACGCGACATCGCTCTCCGGCTAACTTTGTAGTGAATTTATTAGGCGGACTGGTTGCATATTGTTTAATGCCATCTAAACCAAAGATACCTGTTGCAGGTACGTATCTTCAAGTATAATTGATAATGCTTATCCCGAACTCAGGTTATAAACAACTGTCGCTCGATATCTCCAAACTGTAATGCCTTTTTAATCGATGGCTTTACATCCGGCGCGCACGTTAGGGCATCGGGCGCGCCGAATTCAGCCGAGGACATATTGATGGTAGTGAATGAAAATTTAATTTATGACGCCGCCCTGGCGCGTTGGGGGCATGACCGACAGATGTTAAAAACCATTGAGCGCTGCGGGGCACTGGCCGGCGCGCTGTGCCGTTTTCTTTCGCAGGGTCAGAATATGCGACAAGTCTGTCAAGCCGTGGCGGACATGGAAATCATGCTCGCCCAGCTTCGTCTAAACGGTCTGGCGGCGATGATTGACGATGAAAAAGTGCGCAAGCTGGCCGCCTTGTCGCAACGCCTATTGACCCAACCACCGGCGACGATAAACACGGGAGATAAGGCATGAACCGGGCTACCTTAATCAAACTTATCCATGTGGCCCGTCGGGAGTTGCAGCTGGATGAAGCGACCTACCGCGCGGCGCTGATGAAGGTGTGCGCCGATAAAACCAGTTGCCGGGAAATGACGGTACCCGAGCTGGTCAGGGTGTTACATGCCTTTCAGCAAAAAGGCTTTACCGTGCGTTCAAAGCCGGTTTTACGCGGCGTTAAACCCGCGTCACCGGTCGCTAAAATCCTTGCCATCTGGCAGACCATGCACCGCCAGGGGTTTGTGCAGTCCGGCGATGAGGCAGCACTGAATGCCTGGATAAGGCGTACCACCGCAAGGGAGAACGGTGGCCTGGGGGTGGCACAGCTGGCCTGGCTCAATCAGGATAACGCCCTGGCCGTCAAGGTGCTTGAAAGTCTTAAGCGCTGGCATCGGCGCTGCATGCTGGCGACACTCCCCCCGGGTACGCCGGCTGAAAGTTATCCGCGCGTTTGTCAGCGTTATGAGGCCGAGACCCGTGTATCGTCATAACGTCGGTAACGGGGTATCTTCACCGTGGGCAGAAGGGGCGTCTCGCTTTAGGGTTATGGGATAATATATTGTATAATAACATTATTACTCAACTCACCTGATGAGGTAGACGATGAAGATACAACAAGCAGATTTACTCGCCGATGATACCCAGCTGCATGCGTTAATTGACCGAATAGACACGGTGGATGAGGAAACCTTACAGCCTCAGTGGCCACAATTACTCGCCGCGTTGGTGGATGTGATGGATAATGAACTGCAACGCCAGGGATTTACCGCCCCCCAATCTCGCCCTCTGGCGCGTAAAATGGCGGCGGCCCTGGCCGCGTATGCGGGTGGGCGTAACTATTATTTGCCCAAAGGCGACAGTCTGCTTACGGCGTTACGCGACGATGAAATTTTCCACCGCTGGCAGCAGGGCACACCGATTGAAACGCTACGCAAGGCATACCGGCTCGGCCAGATACAGATTTATAAAGTGATTGCCACCCAGCGCCAGCGCTATGTCAAGCGTACCCAACCCGCCCTGTTTGCCGACTAACCCCTGCTAACGTATCCGAACAATCGACTGGCCCCCAGGGGACGGATTGTTAACGGAGCGTAATCCCCCGCCTTATCACGCAACGCTTACCCTGTGACCAGGAATCCCTGTATCAAGGTATCGCTATGCCGCCGTTGCCCGACCCGTTACGTAAAAAACTCCTCGCCGTCTCCGGTGCCGGTCTGTTGACTATTGCCGCCTGCTATACCGCGTTCTGGGAAGGTCACGCCCTCCAGCCCTATGCCGACAGCGGCGGGGTGCTGACGGTGTGCTACGGCCATACCGGTAGCGATATCACCCCCGAGACGACCCAAACGCCGGCGCAATGTGAGGCCCTGCTGGCGGCGGATATGCGCCAGGCTTTCGCTGTGATTGACCAGCAGGTCACCGTACCGCTGTCAGACGGGCAGCGCGTGGCGCTCGCGGCGTTTATTCACAATGTCGGGTCGGGGGCCTTTGCGCGCTCGACCCTGCTAAAGCGCCTGAATGCCGGCGATATCCCGGCGGCCTGCGATGAGTTTCGTCGCTGGGTTAAGGTGAAGGGCGTCACGCTGAACGGTCTGGTCAATCGCCGCGCCGCCGATGAATGGCTGTGTCGGCATGGACTGCCTGACCCCGAGGCGACGCTGTGAACACGTTACTTAAAACGGGGCTGACGCTGTGCCTGCTGGCGTTATTACTCGCTACTGCCGGCTGGCTCTGGCAACGTGAACGCCTGCGGGAAACCGCGCTGCACGACTTGCGCCAGGAGCGGGACGAAGCCTGGCAGGCACTGGCAGAGCAACGCCAAATACAGCAGGTATTTCATACCTTGGAGCAGACCGTCACGCATGAAAAACAACACCTGCGCGGAGAAAGCGAAAAGGACCGCCAACAGGTGCGCCAGCGGTTATCGTGGGTCAATTGTGCCCGTGAGCCTGTGCCTGGCCCTGTGGCTGACCGGGTGCGCCGCGCCGCCCGTGAAAGTGGTGACGTTGCCGCCCGTACCGCTCCCTGAAGGCTTACTGGCGGCCTGTCCGGCTCCGCTACCACCGGAGCCGTTGACCTTTGGGGCCAGCGTGGACTATTCCCTGCAACTGCTGGCCGTGATTAAACAGTGTAATGCCGACAAGGCCGCGTTGCGCCAGGCCGAGCATTACCGACAAGAGCAACCCCATGATGAGTAAACGATGGAAACGATAACCCCCTCAATACCGGACAACGGACGGACCCGAACCCCGCCCGCGCGTTATTGCGCCGCGTGCCGGGTTCCGATAGACCCGGCAAGGCTGGCCGTGATGCCCCAGGCGCGCTGCTGTGTGGCCTGCCAGGCACGACGGGAGCGGCGGCGTGTGGGTTAACGTGCTTAAAGACTCTATTGCCCCGGCGCTCTCTGCTGCCAGCACCGCAGGGGCGCTGTTTATGTGGCTGATGCGCCGCTCCTTTGCCGGACGCGAGCAGGTCGAGCGCCTTAACGCCCGTCTGCTGACGGTAGAAACCCAGCTGGGTAATGCGCCGTCGGCACAGACAGTGCATGCCCTGAAAGTGGAAATCACCGAGCTGCGCGGCGATTTGAAAGAAACCCGCGCCAGCTTGCAGGCGGTGACGCATCAGCTAGAGTTACTGGTGGAAAAAGCCCTTTACCGGAGTGACGGATGATTGACGATATTTTGACGCAAGACCAACGCCTGGTGATAGTGCGTTCACTGAATGAGTATCACGGCGAATTAAATGAATCGGTGTTGCAGGACTGCCTCGACGCCTACGGTCATAAGGTGTCGCGCGACCGGGTGCGCGTGTTACTGGCCTGGCTGGCGGAGCAGGACCTGTTGCGGCTTGATACCTTGCCCGGGGGTTATCTAGTGGCCCATCTGAGCGGGCGCGGGCAGGAGGTCGCCGAGGGTCGCGCAACCGTGCCGGGCGTGAAGAAGCCACGTCGGCGCTAGGGAGGTCGCGATGGAAGAAAACCTCACGCGCGGGCGCGCCAGTAAGGTGGATTTATTACCGGCGGATATTCGTCAACGCCTGTTTGCCCTGCTGCGAGAAAAACGCATTACCCAGTTACAGATTGTGGACGAGATTAACCGCCTGATTGATGCCGCAGGCCTCCCGGTCGAGCAACAACTGTCCCGCTCAGGGGTGAACCGGCTGGCAACGCAAAACGAGCGCGTGGCGCGGGATTTACGCGAGCTGCGTGAGCAGACCCGCGCCCTGACCGCTGAACTGGGCGAAAAACCCACCGGCGAAACCTCGCGGCTGATTATGGAGATGGCGCGCTCCCTGCTGTTCAAGGGCATCCGCAAGCACCAGATTGCCAGCCAGGATAACGACGAGATTGATATTGATTTTCTCAAAGAAGCCATGCTGGCCGCCCAGCGCCTGGAGCGCACGGCAGAGATGAGCCACAAGCGCGAGGCACAAATCCGCCAGGCTTATGCTGAGGAAGCGGCGAATGCCGTCAGTGAAGCGCTCCGTGGACAAGAGGGCATGAGTCACCAGATGGAAAGCAAAATCCGCGACATTTTGCTGGGTAAGGCCTAATGCATTTTTTAACGGTTTGATTTTTAATGGAAACAGACAATGCGAACCGCTGAACAACCGGCCCCGATGCACCGATTGACCGACCCGCGCAAAATTGACCTGCGCGAGGCCACCCGCGCCTGCGGCGTCGATGTGCCCGAATCACTGGCGTTACCCGAAAATGAACCGGTGTTTTTGCCTTATCAACAACGCTGGTTCCTCGACGACAGCCCGGTGTGCATTGCCGAAAAATCCCGCCGTACCGGCCTGACCTGGGCCGAGGCCGGGCGCAACGTCATCACCGCCAGCAAGTCGCGGCGCGATGGCGGACGCAACGTGTTTTACGTCGGCAGCAAGAAGGAGATGGCGCTGGAATATATTGCCGCCTGCGCGCTGTTTGCCCGCGCCTTTAACCAGCTGGCCCAGGCCGATGTTTACGAGTCCACTTTCTGGGACAGCGAGAAACACGAGGAAATTCTCCAGTACATGATCCGCTTTCCGCACAGCGGCTTTAAAATTCAGGCGTTAAGCGCTCGCCCGTCCAACCTCCGTGGCTTGCAGGGCGACGTGGTGATTGACGAGGCGGCGTTCCATGAATCCCTTGAAGAGCTGCTCAAGGCGGCGCTGGCGCTCAACATGTGGGGCGCGCGGGTGCGGTTGATTTCCACCCATAACGGGGTCGATAACCCGTTTAATGCCTACATTCAGGACGCCCGCGAAGGGCGCAAGGATTACAGCCTGCACCGCATCACGCTCGATGAGGCGATTGGCGAGGGACTGTATCGCCGTATCTGCACGGTCACCGGGCAGATGTGGTCGCCTGACGCCGAAAAATCGTGGCGCGATAACCTGTATAAAAATGCCCCCAATCGCGAATGTGCCGAGGAGGAATACGGCTGTGTGCCGCGCAAGTCGGGCGGTGCCTATCTTGCCCGCCCGCTGATTGAGGCGGCGATGGCCCCGACAGGCCGTGTCCCCCTGCTGCGCTTTGAGGCCCCGGCGGTATTTGAACTGTGGAGCGCCGCGCAGCGTGAAGCTGAAGTGGAGGCCTGGTGTCAGGCGCACCTCGAGGCGGTGCTGACGACCCTTGCGCCGGACTGTCGTTACTGTTTCGGCGAGGACTTTGCTCGCAAGGGCGATCTGTCGGTGTTTGTGGTACTGGCCATCGCCCCGGATTTAAGCAAGCGCGAGGCGCTGCGCGTCGAGCTGCGCAACGTCACCTATGACCAGCAAAAGCAGATAATGCTCACCATCCTGACCCGGCTGCCGCGTCTGGTGGGGGCCGCCTTTGACGCCACCGGCAACGGCGGCTATCTGGCCGAAGCCGCCCGGCTGCATTTCGGCCCGGACATGGTGGATTGCGTCACGCTCTCGGCAAAATGGTATGCCGAATGGATGCCCAAACTGAAAGGTGAGCTGGAAGCGCAAAACCTGACCCTGGCCCGCCATCAGTCCACGCTGGATGATTTGCTGCATATCAAGGTAGTGAACGGGATACCGCAAATTGACAAGGGCCGCAGCAAGGATACGCCGTCAGGCGTTCAGGGCGCGCGCCGTCACGGCGACTATGCGGTGGCGCTCTGTATGGCCAACCGCGCCGCCGCGCTGGACGGTTTTGTGCTGGATGAGGCGGCCTGTCAGGCATTGCCAGCCCGTATCCGGGCGATGGAGTATGCCGATGAGGTCGGCGATGACGATGATAACGCTGATGAGCGAGGATGCTGGTAATGAAAAGGCTTGTAGATATTCAGGGACAGCCGCGGGTGTTTTCACCGGACAGCCAGACGGCAAAGACCGATATTCCCCAGGTGGCCAGCCGTGCGCCAGAACATCCGGCGTCCGGTATCACCCCTAACCGTGCCGCACGCTGTTTGCGGGCGGCAGAGCACGGTGACATGACCGCTCTGGTGGATTTGGCCGCCGATCTGGAAGAAAAAGATACCCATCTGTTTTCTGAACTCAGCAAGCGCCGCCTGGCGCTGCACAGTGTGGAATGGCGTATTCAGCCGCCGGATAACCCCAACGCCCAGGAGAAAGCCCAGGCAGTGGCGCTGGAAGCGCGGCTCACCGATGCGCCCTGGTTTGACAATGCGCTGTTTGACGCCACCGACGCCCTTCTCAAAGGCTATGCGATGCAGGAAATTATCTGGGGTCCCCGGCGCGGCGGCGAATTTTTCCCGCGCGCTGTCCACTGGCGCGATCCGGCGTTGTTCTGCGTCAATCCCGACGACTACCGCGAGCTGCGGCTGCGCGATGGCAGCTATGCCGGACAGGTGTTACAGCCGTTTGGCTGGATTTGCCATGAGGCCAAGGCCAAAACCGGCTACCCCGGCACCCAGGGGCTGGTGCGCACGCTGATTTGGCCGTTTATCTTCAAGAATTACAGCGTGCGGGATTTCGCCGAGTTTCTGGAGATTTACGGACTACCGTTGCGGGTGGGGAAATACCCCAGCGGCGCGAGTGCCGAGCAGAAAAGCGCCCTGATGCGGGCGGTGATGGATATTGGCCGCCGGGCCGGGGGGATTATTCCCGCCGGCATGAGCCTGGAGTTTGAGGCCGCCGCTAACGGTCAGTCTGACCCGTTTATGGCGATGATTGCCTGGGGAGAGCGCGCGATATCTAAAGCGATCCTCGGCGGGACACTGACCTCAGAGGCGGGCGATAAAGGCGCGCGCTCGCTGGGCGAGGTGCACAATGCGGTGCGCAAGGAGATCCGCAACGCCGATTTACGCCAGCTGTCACGGACCTTTAACCGTGATCTCATTTATCCGCTGCTGGCACTGAACAGCCCGGTCCCGCTTGACCCGCGGCGACTCCCCCGCCTGGTGTTTGATACGCTGGAATGTGAGGATATGGCCAGCTTTGCCGAGGCTATTCCCAAACTGGCGACCGGCATGGCGATACCGGTTTCCTGGATCTACGATAAGCTGCGCATTCCAGTGCCGGATGGCAATGAGGCGGTGTTTACCGTCTCGTCACCACCGGCAGTGGCGCAAACGGCGCTATCCGCGACCCTCACACCGGCAGCGCCGATAAGCGACGCGCTGGACGCGGTGCAGACAGCACTTGACGCCCCGGGATTGAACGCCAGTGCCGACCCGCTACTGGCACCGGTGATAGCCGCTATCCGTGAGCAGGGGCCAGAGGCGGCGCTGGAGCAGGCGGCGATTCTTTACCCCGAGATGGACGACCGCGCGCTGATTGAACTGCTGACCCGCGCCACCTTTGCACTGGAAGTCTGGGGGCGTCTCGATGCCACAACCGATTGATTTGGGCGTCGTCGCCCGCCTGCCGCCAAAAGAGGCCATCGCCTACTTCCGCGCCAAGGGGTATCACATCACCTGGAACTGGTTTGAGCAACAGGCGGACGTTCATGCCCGGATATTTACCGTCGCCAAGGCGGCGCGGCTGGACGTCCTGAGTGCGATCCGTGACGAGGTGGATAGAGCAAAATCACAGGGAATATCCCGGCAGGATTTTATCGACACGCTGACGCCCCGGCTGCAAACGCTCGGATGGTGGGGGAAGCAGGTCGTGGTCGACAGCCAGGGCAAGGCCGAAGTCGTACAACTGGGCAGCGCCCGCCGTCTGGCGACGATATATAACGTCAATACCCGCGTCGCCTATAATGCCGGGCGCTATGCACAGATGATGGCCACCGCAGACCTGTATCCCTACTGGCAGTATGTCGCCGTCGGGGATAGCCGCACCCGGCCCTCGCATGCCGCCCTGCATGGCAAGGTCTTTCGTTACGATCACCCCTTCTGGCAAAGTCATTACCCGCCCAACGGGTTTAACTGCCGCTGCCGGGTACGCGCCTTGTCAAAACGCCGACTCGATGCGTTGGGCCTGCACGTTACGGAAGAGGCCGGTCAGCTACACACGCATGAGGCAGCGGCGGGTGTCGATAAGCGTAGTGGGGAAATCGTCACCAGCCCCGTGACCACCTTTGATGATGGCAAGGTAAAAATGACGCCGGATGTGGGTTGGTCCTATCACCCCGGCGCGGCGGCGTTCGGTGTTGACCAGACCATGATCCGCAAACTCCTTGAGGTCAAAGACGCGGCGCTGCGTGAAGCCGTGGTGCAGGATCTGAACAACAGCCCGGTGCGTCAGTTGAGTTTTTCGCTGTGGGCCACGCGCATTATGCAAAGCCGGCGTGCCGGCAACGGCATTCACACGCTGGGCTTTTTGCCGGAAGCCATTGCCCGTGCGGTACAGGCACGCACGGGGCAAGCACCGGCCCGTCTGCTGGCAATGAGCGAAAAAAACCTGTTGCATGCCGACAGTGACAAGCACCCTAAAACCGGGGTGGCATTGTTGCCCGAGGATGTGGCCGCACTTCCTGGCTTGTTGGCAAAGCCTCAAGCTGTACTCTGGGATAAGGCTCACCAAAACCTGCTTTTTCTTGTGCCAGGAAAAGCGGGGCTGGCACGTATTGTGGTTAATGCGTCTTATGGCGTTAAGAAACACCCGGATACCCTGGATGTGGTGATCAATGCTTATCGCATTCTCAACCTCAATAAAGTGAAATCTGATTTGGCCGGTGGCAAGCTAGAACTGCTGGCAGGAACGTTAGACTAAACCGGTGGCAGGGATCGAACCTGCATACATGTTATGCCCCATTGCTGGGACTGACATCGACTTTACCATTAAGCGTACACCGGTCTATTGGCTGTATTTTAACCGACCCCCATACGGAGGGCAAGATGTCACAGACTGAATTAACCGCAGTGATTGATCGCCAGCGCCTGCAAACCCTGTTTGCTGAACTGCAACGCGTTGGCGAAGACGGCAAGGCGATCACCCGTATCGTTGCCGCCAGCCTCCTTTCGGCCACTGAGCAGGCGTTTGAACGCGAACGCGCGCCGGATACCGGGGCAGCTTGGGCACCCTTGAGCGATCCGTATCGCCGCTGGCGTGAGCGGCACGGCTATAGCCCGATCAAGGTGTTAACCCGTGAGGGCGATATGGCGCGCTCGGTGAGCATCGACTGGGGGGATAGCTGGGCGCGTATCGGGGCCAATGCGCCGCAGGCGGCCATCCATCAGTGGGGCGGCAAACCGGGGATGCGTCCGGGGCCGGCAGCCATCCCGGCCCGTCCGTTTATGGGACTGGATCCGACCGGCGAGCGGGATATCCTTGACGCCCTGGCGCAACGCCTGTCCAACGCCCTGCACCCATAAACGCCAGTGCGCCCCACCACGCGATGATGACGGAGAAGGTATACCTTGCATCAAAAAAATCTTTTGAACGCGCTACGGCGTTTTTGAAGGGGTTTTGAACGGGGTTATTCAGGCGATCGCCCGCCGTTGTCAGTGCCCATTGAAATCTGCCCCCCTGCCAACGTAAAACTGGCCCCCTCTTTGATTGTTAATGTAGCGTAATCCCACCGTCCGCACTCAGGCTGCCACACTGCCGGCATGACGACAAAACCCCCTGTTCCCAAGATAGCCTATGCGGTGCTCAACGCCGCGACGCTCTCGCCCTTTGATCATGACGGCTGGTGTCAGGTGATGCCCGCCGGCCATGTCCGGGCGCGTGACGGTCGCCCCGAGACGCCCGCCGAAGGCTGGCTGATTAACGAAGCCGCGTTTAACCGCATGGTGGCGCGGGTGGTGGCACTCAATCAGCCTGTCAAAATCGATTATAACCACCAGACGCTGTTTAAACAGGAAGCGGCCCCGGCAGCCGGCTTTGTTCCGGCTACCCCGGCACGTTTTCGCTGGGACGACAACACCGGGGTCTGGGTCAAGCCGGAGTGGAACCCGCCGGCGCTTGAGCGCCTAAAAAACAATGAATTTCCCTATTTTTCGCCGGTGATGGGCTATGACGCGCGCAGCGGCGAACCCCTGGAGCTAAGAATGTTAGCCATTACCGGCGATCCGGGTCTGACGGGCCTGCGCCCGGTGGCCGCTCTGAGCGCCGAAGATATCTACCAGGCGTTAACTGTTCCCCCTTCCTCCCCTAAGGAGCCTGCAATGAATCCATCGTTAACAGCGCTGCTGGCCGCGCTGGGCCTGACGGTGCCGGAGGGCGGCGAGCTGACCGATGAGGTCGCCACCGCCGCCCTGTCTGCCGTGACCACGCTAAAAAGCCAGGCGGACAAGGCTACCGCGCTGGAAACCACTATGGCGGCCCTGTCCGCTGACCTGAACGCCCTGAAAACCCAGGCACCGACGGCGGCCGTGGATTTACGCCGCTATGTCCCGGTCGAGACCTATAACGCGGTGCGTGAGCAGGTGGTGTCACTGTCCGCCGACCTGGGAAAAACCACCCTGGCGCAGACGCTGGACCAGGCCGAGCAGGACGGGCGGATATTGAAATCCGAGCGCCCCTACCTGGAAACACTCGGCGACCAGATGGGTGTGACGGCGCTGTCGGCGCAGCTAGCGACGCGCCAGCCGATAGCCGCCCTGACCCGGGTGCAGACCGAAACCCTGACGCTGCCGCCCGAAAACCGTGAAAAAACCGCCACCGTCGCCCTGTCGGCGGAAGAGTTACAGGCCGCGCGCGTGCTGGGGATGACCCCGGCGGCGTTCCAGAAAATCAAGACCGAGGACGCACTATAATGCCAACCCCCATTACCCCGTCGCAAATCACTGCCCTGATGACCGGCTTTCGCAAAGAGTTTCAGAACGGGCTGGCGATGGCCCCGTCTCACTATCAGCAGGTGGCGACCAGCGTGCCCTCGACGTCAAAATCCAATACCTACGGCTGGCTGGGGCAGTTTCCCGCGTTCCGTGAGTGGGTCGGTGCACGCAGTATCCAGCAGATGAAAGTCTATGGTTACACCATCAACAACAAGACCTATGAAGGTACGGTGGCCATTACCCGCGATGATTTCGAGGATGACAATCTGGGCGTGTATACCCCGCTGTTTCAGGAAATGGGGCGCGCTGCCGCCGCACAACCGGACGAACTGGTGTTTACCGCCTTGCGCGACGGCAATAAAACCGACTGCTACGACGGTAAACCTTTTTTTGATAGCGAGCATCCGGTCTATCCCAAGGTCGACGGCACCGGCACCGCCAAAAAGGTCGCCAACCAGTTGATTGAAAAAACCGGCACCGGGGCAACAGAAAAAGACTACGAGGGGGCGGTATGGTATCTGCTGGACTGCTCACGGGCGCTTAAACCGCTGATTTTCCAGAACCGCCGCCCGCCGGAGTTACTCGCCCTGACCAAGGTCGATGAGGGGCGCGCGTTTACCGATAACGAATTTGTCTTTGGTGCCTCCGCCCGGCGCAATGTGGGCTACGGCTTCTGGCAGATGGCTTACCGCATGCAGGCGTCACTGACGCTGGATAACCTCTGGAAAGGCTGGAGCGCCATGCGCGGCTTTAGTGCCGATGGCGGTCGCAAGCTGGGTATTCGCCCGACCCATCTGGTGGTGCCGGTGGAGCTGGAAAAAACCGCCACCCAGTTACTGGAGCGGGAATTACTGGCCGAGGGCAGCACCACGGTCTCTAACGAAATGAAAGGCAAGCTGACACTGTTGGTGGCGGATGCGCTCTAAACGCCCTTTAAACCGGGTTTTAACGGTCATTAACGGAGAGTCAGTGGATGTATGCCAGTGAGCAGGATTTACGCGCCCGCTATAGCGCCCCGTTGATAGAAAAACTGGTCGACGGGCGCGGCGATGAGGCGGCAGCCCGGCAGAAAGTGGACCAGGCGCTCAGCGATGCCAGCGCCCTGATGGACAGCTTTATCGCGGCCCGTTACGCGCTGCCGCTCTCGGTGGTGCCGTCGGTGCTGAAACAGCATGCCTGCACCCTGGCGTTTTACTACCTGAATGACGAGCGGGCCACTGAGCAAACCCGCCAGCGTTACCAGGATGCGCTGCGCTGGCTGGAGGCGGTGAAAAAGGGTGAACTGCCGCTCGGGGTGGATAACGATAACCAGGCTCCCGACAGTGCCGACCTGCCGCAGATGCAGGCCGAGGCGTCGGTGTTCGGGCGCAGGCAGAAGGGGTTTATCTGATGATTGTCTCCACCGAAAACGCCTTGCTGGCGCGACTACATGAGGTATTTGGCAACACGTTGCGTGATATCGCCACCCATCCCGGCGACTGGAGCGAGGCGGGGCTGCGTGATGTGCTACTTACACCGCCCTCGGTATATCTGGTGTGGCTGGGAGCGCAGGCGGGTCAAGTGAAAGGGGTGATTGACAGCCGTTTTGTTTTTTACGTGGTGGCCGAGGTTATCAATGGTGCCGAGGGAGACCGCCCCGGCCTCTACCAGATAGTGGCGCGGCTGATAGCGGGCTTGTCGGGTTTTCGTCCCGGTCATGCCGGACCGATGCGTTTTGAAGAAGGGCGCAACCTGTACACCGAGCAACAGGGGCAACATGGCGTGGTGCTGTATGGCACTTATTTCACCTGCGAGGAGCCGGTGCCGCCTTTGCTTCAGGATGACGGTGTGGATGCGTACCTGCGCCATTATCAAACCTTTACCCAGACGGACGGCAGCCCGCCGTTCGCCGCCCCTATCACCCTGCGCGGAGAGAACAACGACCATGAATGACACCGATAACGCTTTGATGCGCTTCCCTAACCCGCATGACTTACCGATGATTTTTGTGGTGCCGGCCCCGGAGCGTGCGGTGCGTGAACCGAATTCCCTGCGGATGTTACCGGATACGGGGGCCTGGGTGCCGCGCAATGCTTTCTGGCTAACACGCCTGCTGCGTTTCAAGGATGTGCTGGAAATCCCGCCCCCATCCAAACCGGCGGCCACCCGGCAAACGTCAGCCCCTGCCGCCTTGAGTAAACAGGAGTCGCCTTCATGACCATAAGCTTTAATGAAATCAGCGCCGGGGTTCGCCTACCGCTGACGCATATTGAGATTGATAATTCGCAGGCCGTCACCGGTACCCCGACCACGCTGACCCAGGTGCTGATGTTGGGTCAGGCCGCCATCAAGGACGGCAAGGTCGACGGCAGCGGCGCAGTAGACACGCCGGTCCGCATCACCCGCGCCGATCATGCCGCGACACTCTGGGGCCAGGGATCGATGCTGGCGGCGATGGTGAGGGAATTTTTAACCGATAACCCGGATGCGGTGTTAACCGTGATGGCGCAGGGTAACGGGGCGGGCAAGGCCGATGCCGGCAGCCTGACCTTATCGGGCACAGCACAACAGGCCGGGGTACTGAATGTCTATCTCGGCGGTGTGCGGGTGCGCGTGACGGTGGAGAAAGGCCAGCAGGGTAAGACGGTCGGTGATGCGTTGGCGACAGCGATTAATACCCTGCCGTCGCTGCCGGTGACCGCGGTGTCTGCCGCGCCGGGGGGTGAAAATGTCACTGCCGATCAAACGGTGGTGACCCTGACGGCACGGTTTATTTCCGACTATTCGGCGCAGGATATCCGCCTGAATTATTACGATGGCGAGATAACGCCGCCCGGGCTGGCAGTGACACTTGCCGCGCCCGCTGCACGGGCGACGAACCCTGATTTGGCCAACAGTATTGCCGCGCTGGGGGATACCCAGTATCACCATATTGTCATGCCCTGGCTCGATGCGGCTAATCTGAAATTATTGAGTGAAGCGCTGCGCGATCGCTGGGGACCGACCAAAATGTCTGACGGCATCGCCTGGGCGGCCCATACCGGCAGTCTGGGGGAAATCACCCAGTTCGGTAAGACGCGCAATGATTTTCTGCTGACCTGTAGCGGCATTCAGCGCGCCCCCGAGCCGGGCTATCTGTGGGCGGCCACCCTGTGCGCCATTGGCGCAAAACATTTAAGTCTTGATCCGGCGCGCCCGCTGCAAAGCCTGCGCCTGCCGCGACGGCTGGCGCCGGCATTGTCTGACCGGCTGCGCCCCAATGAGCGTAACCAGCTGCTGTATGACGGCATCGCTACCGTGACCGTGGGGGCCGACGATGGGGTGCAGATTGAGCGGCAGATAACCACCTATCGTACCAACGCCTATGGCGATCCGGATCCGTCTTACCTCGATGTGAATACCGTGGCGACGCTGTCTTATCTGCGCTATTCCACCGGGGTACGCATCACCCAGCGCTTTCCGCGCCATAAGCTGGCCGATGACGGTACGCCGGTGGCACCGGGGCAGGCGATGGTGACGCCGGCCATTATCCGCACCCAGTTACTGGCGCTGGCGATAGAGTGGCTGGAGGCGGGGCTGATTGAGAACTTCGAGCGCTTCCGCGACAGCCTGATTGTCGAGCGCAACAAAAACGACCGCAACCGGGTAGACGTACTGTGCAGGCCGGATGTGGTCAACCAGTTCCGCATTTTCGCAGAACAAATTCAGTTCATTTTGTAAGGGGGTACGATGGCATTTGGCAAACTGCAATACCAGGGCAAGGCCATTGTCCGGGTTAACGGGCAGGAATACCCGACCCTGACGGGGGCCACCTTTACCCCGTCCGGGGAAAAACGCGAGGAAGTGACCGGCGCACGCGTTTATGGCTACAAATCGACACCTCGCGCCGCCACGCTGGAATGCAAATTCCCGGCGCGGGGTGATCTGAGTGTGGACGTCATCAACGGCTGGCACGATGTCACGCTGGAGTTTGCCGCCGATTCCGGCGAAACGCACATGATGACCAACGCCTGGAGCAACGGGGAAGAATCCCTGACGGACGCGGGCGAAATTTCCGCCAAATTTACCGCCATTCGCAGCCAGCGTGTGGCGTAAGGAGCAAGCATGACCCACAGCATGGAAACCCTGGCGGCGGCCCACGAGGTTGAAGGGGTGTCGCCGGATATCGCCAGTGTCGCCGACGAACTGGCGCGCGGGCAACTGACCCTGGTTGACGGTCTGGTCACCGGCAGCGGTGATGATGAACAGCGCCATACGGACGTCACCCTGCGGCCATTAACCGGCAAGGACATTATTGATGCCGAATTGGCCGCCGAGCGGGTGGTGCAGACGGCTAACGGCTCAGAGTTAGTGCGTTCGCCAGCGATGGTGGAGTTTGAGCTGCTGCGCCGCCAGGTCGCCCGGCTGGGCAACCTCAACGGCCCATTGTCGCTGCTGCAACTGAAAAGCCTGTCGGCGCGGGATATTGAACGCCTTATCATCGCCCAGCGTCTGGGCGGCAGCGCGCTGGCCGGCCAGCTGGCGGCTGATGCGGGGCGACTGGATGCAGTGTCGGGAAAAAATTGAGGAAGCGGCGCTGATGCTCGCAACCGTTACCAAATCGGGCATGGACTGGGCGCTTTCCCTGCCGTTAATCCGGCTCTACCGGCACTGCCAGCAAGCCACCCATTTATTACAGCGTGAGTAACCGATGGCAGAAAAAAAAGTCAAAGCCGCCGTCATTGTTGACCTGCTGGGCACCCTGCCCCGGCAGGCGCGGCTGTTCGGTCAAAGTCTGGTCGGCATGGGGCGGCAAGGCGGCGCATCCCTGCACGGTCTCGGTCTGCGGGCGAATAGCCTGGGAAGTCAGCTTGACCGGCTGGGCCATCAGGGCCAGCGCACCTTTAGCGGTCTGCGCCTGGGGCTGGCGTCGGTGTCATCCGGTTTTGACCATCTGGAGACGCGCGCCAAGGCGGCCTATGGCGGCGTAGCACGCCTTTACGGGCTGCTGGCCGGGGGCGCGGCACTGGTTGGCCTGAAAAAAGCCTTTATCGACCCGGCGGCGGCAATGGAAAACATGACGCTGCGTCTGAACTCCCTGAACCATCATGATAAAGCCCAGACCGACGCTGACCTGAAATGGGCGCTACAGAATGCCAAGGACTCTACCTGGGGATTGCAAGGGGTGGTGCAGGAATACACCGCCAGTCGCGGGTTTGGCATAAGCCGTGAAGAAGCGCGCCACTTTATTACCATGCTGGAAGACCAGGGTGCGCGACACGGCTGGACGCTGCCGGAAGCCCAGGGAGCCTCTCTTCAGCTCAAACAGATGTATTCGCGCAAAAGCATTCAGGCGCAGGATGCAAGCCTGCTGACCGGCTATGGCATTGACGTCTATAGCGTGCTGGCAGAAAAGCTCGGCAAAAGCCGTAACGAACTGACCCAGCAAGGCGAAAAAGGGTTACTCGGGGCAAAATCGGTTGCGCTGTTGTTCCAGGCGCTGCGCGAGCAGGCCAAAGGGGCGCAGAAAGACGCCATGAACTCGTGGACGGGACTCACTTCCCAGCTGGGTCATGTCTGGCAGCAGTTCGCCGTCAAGGTAATGAATCAAGGGCCGTTTAAACGGCTTAAAACCGAGTTAAAAGACTTTCTGGATGTTGCCGGCGAGGCGCAGGAAAGCGGTTTGCAGGACCAATGGGCCAACCGGCTGGCCAGTCGTTTTAATGGCGTATTCGACAGCGCCCGCCGTGGGGTCACGCTGTTTAAAAATGGCCTGAACCGGGTCAATGCTGAATTGATAGCGCTACGCCAAGCCGGTTACGGCGACACCCTCGACACTATCGGCAAATATGCCGCTAACACCGCCAAAGCCATGCTGGCGATTTACGTCGCCTCGAAACTGGCCCGTGTCGGCATGGCGATAGCCCGTCCCGCCTGGGGGCTGTCGAGTGCGCCGGTACGCTATCCGTGGCGGGCTTATCGGTGGTGGTGTGGGCGCGGCAAAAATGCCCCGGCGGGTTTGCCTGGTCCCGCACCGTTTGCGATGGGCGGCGGACTGGGCGCGCCGGTGAGCGTGTTGGTCACCAACTGGCCGGCGGGCGGCGTCGGGGGTGGCAGTGAGACTTATGTCGATGGTAGCGGACGCACCCGCCGTAAAGGCTCGCGCCTGCGTCCGGGCCGTCCAGCGCTCTCGGTGCCGCGCTCCCGTTTGGGGCGGGCGGCCTCCGCCGTCTCAGGCTTCTTTGGCGGCCTGGTCAATCGCACTGGCGCACGGTTAAGCCGACTACCGGGCGTAAGCACGGTCGGGCGCTGGCTGTCCGGTGTGGGCGGCGGGTTGCGCGATATGGGGCAGCGCGCGCGTGGCCTGCTGGGTGGGGCCACGGCGCGGCTATCCGGTTTCACCGGCTGGCTGGGACGGTCTACGGGGGCACTCGGGCGCGGCGCAATGCGCCTGGGCGGCCCGGCGCTGACGGCGTTGTCGCTGGCCCCGACGCTGCTGGACAAGAATGCCAGCGCCGAGGATAAAGGTGGCGCACTGGGGTCGGCAACCGGGGCAACGGTGGGCGGCCTCGTCGGGGCCATCGGTGGCCCGATTGGGGCAGTGGCCGGCTCGATGCTGGGTAGCGTGCTCGGCGAAAAACTCGGCGGCTGGCTGGGCGATATCTACGCCCGGTGGGACAAGCAGGACGAGCAACAGGCGATGCCGCCACCCGTGAAAGCCCAGGCCGACATGCGTATCGCCCTGGCCCCGGGCCTGGTGCTGCAAAACAGCGCCGTCACCGACAGCAACGCCTTTGGCTTACAGCTCGATGTGTATAACGGCGATAATTATCATATTTATTGAGGTGCGCAGATGAAAAGTACCGGTCAGGGCCGCTTTCGCGGCGTGCCTTTCTGGGTTTACAAAGAGCAGCGCAGTCGCGGCGGTCGCCGGGTGGTGCGGCGGGAATATCCGCTGCGCGAACACGGCGGGGCAGACGATTTAGGAAAAAAACTGCCTGAGCACACCTTCACCCTGTCACTGACCGGCGATGATGTGCAGGCGCAGCGGGTACGGCTGACGCAGGCGCTCAATGCGCCGGGACCGGGCGAGCTGTTGCACCCGGACTGGGGTACGCTGTCGGTGCTGGTTGAACATTTTGAAAGCCGCTACAGCGTCGATAACCAGCGTCTGGTGGAGTTTACCGTCACGGTGGTGCCGGTGACCGATGAGACCGCCCCTACGGTGGCGCAAGATACCGCTGGGGTGGTCAATCACTTAGGGGATGGCACGCTGGCCGCACTCTTTTCCACCCTGGCTGACGGCTGGCAGACCTCGTTGCATGACGCGCAGGCATTAATGGATACCGTTAGCGAGCAGGCCAACACGCTGGAAAGCGCCCTCACGGGTCTGGGGCTGCTGGCCGATATGCAGAGCTTTATCGCCTCGTTTACCGCCCTGCGCGGCAATATCCAGGGCATTATCACCACCCCCGACCGCCTGGCGCTGGCCTTCAAGGGCATTTTTCAGGGCATACAGCGCCTGCCGGCTTACCCCCAACCTGAGCAGATAAAAAACCGGGCACGCGCGCCAGTCTCCCCGCAGCCCGGCGCTCTCCAGCACCAGATAGTCCAGCTGGCCGACCGGCTGGACAGCGCTTTGGTCCGTCAGGATCGCCTGCGCGATAGGCAGGGGCTGCAACCTGCCACTCGCGCCACGGTGCAACTGCTGCACAATACGCTGCGCCTGGCGGTGGCGGTGGTGCAGGTACAGATGTTGTCGTCCCTGCTTACCGCCAGTCTGGCGGCGGTCGGCCCAAACGCACCGGCGCAGGTGTTGCCACACACGGTCTCGCCCGCCCCGCTGCCGCTCAGTGACAGCGCCAGCGTCTGGCTGGAAAGTACGCCGGATGTGGTGCGCGTCAGCCAGCAGGTCGCGCGCCGACTGGATGCGTGTGCCCTGACCAGCTCGGCGCTGGGCTATCAGAGCCTGGCCTTGCAGGTGCGGGCGTTAAGCCGCGCCTTTGTGGCGGATTTATCCCATCGCGGCGTGGCGTTACCCGGCCTGATCCAGGCCGCAGTGACAATCACCGAGCCGGCGCTGGTGACCCTGTACCGCATCACCGGCGATGCGCGTGACACGGCGCGCTTTATTCGTCGCAACCGGCTGCGTCATCCGCTGTTTGTGCCGGGTGGCGAGCGCGTGGAGGTGCTCGGTGGCTGAGGTGGCGTTGCGCATCGACAACCGGATTTTTACCCACTGGCTCTCGGTCAGCATTACCCGGGGGCTGGCGCGTCTGGCCGGGGATTTTACCCTCGGGATCATGATGCCCGGCCAGGCGTTGCCCGACAGCCTGCGCGCCGGCGGGGCGCTGGCGCTGACCCTTGACGGGCAACCGGTCATCACCGGCTACCTGGACAGCGTATCGCACAAGATGGGGGCCGACGCGGCACAGGTCACGATAAAGGGCCGGGATAAAACCGGCGATCTGGTGGATTGTTCGGCGATCTATCCGGGCGGTCAATGGCGTCACCGCACCCTGCAACAGATTGCGCAAGACCTGTGCAGCCCTTTTGGCATTGCGGTGCGCTGGGCGGTGTCTGACCCCGAGGCCGCCAAACCCTTTACCTCCTTTACCCTTGAACTGTCTGAAAGCGTGGCGGATGTGCTGAGCCGGGCGGCGCGTCACCGGGGCGTTTTGGTGACCAGTGATGCCGACGGCGATCTGGTGTTTACCCAGGCGGCGAACACCGCCACTGACACCCTGCGTCTGGGGGAAAATCTGTTGTCCGCCGAGTACACCGAAGACTGGCGCGATCGCCACAGTCAATATCTGGTTAAAGGCCACGGCGGCGGCGGTGGGCACGCGGGCGACGCCAACACCAACGCGCTACGCGCTGCCCCCAAGGGAGAAAGCGACGATCCCGCGATTGCTCGTTACCGCCCCAAAGTGATTCTGGCTGACAGCAAACTGACCCCCGCCACCGCACGGGCGCGCGCGCTGCGGGAAAGTCGCCGGGCACTGGCCCAGTCAGAGCGCTTTACCGCCGTGGTCAAAGGGTGGCGGCGCGAAAGCGGCGAACTGTGGCAGACCAACCGGCTGACTCGCGTCATTGCGCCGCGTCTGTCGATGGTCAGTCGTGACCTTTTAATTAGCCAGGTGCGGTTTGATCTCGATGCAGACCAAGGGGAGCGTACAACGCTAATTCTTGCCCCACGCGAGGCGTTTATCGTGCCGGCGGAGGCGGAGCGTCAGGCCAACGGGGCTGACGGTGGCGTCGATGGCCTGGTGCGGGCCTGGCTTAACCAGGGGAATAAACTCGATGAGTAATATCGCACTGCAACGCCTGCTTGCCCCGGTGATGCGCGGGATCCGCCTGTTGTTCGGGCGGGGCGTCCTGACCGGGGTGAATGACGGTCTGAAAGCGCAAAACGTCCAGTTGACGGCGCTGGACGGCGAAACCTTCGATGAGGTCGAGCGCCCGCAACAATACGGGCATATCAGCGTGCCGTTGCCGGGGGCTGAGGTGGTGTTTGCCTGCCTGGGCGGCAGTCGTGATCAGGCGACAGTCCTGGTGATAGAAGACCGCCGTTATCGACCGACCGGGCTGCCCGCCGGGGATAGCGGCCTGTATCACTATGAAGGGCATCGCTTGCGTCTGACCCGGGACGGGCGCTGCATCATCACCTGTAAAACACTGGAAGTGGTCGCCGAGCAGGAGGCGGTGTTTAACACCCCGACCGCGCGTTTTACCGATGATGTGGTGATTGAGAAAAACCTGACGGTGAAACAGAACATGACGATTGCCGGGAACGCGGAGTCCCAAGGTCCCTTTGCCGCGCCGGAAGCCGTTATCGGTGGCGTCAAACACAGCACCCACCGCCATCAGGAAAATGGCCAGGGCAGTCTGACCGGGGGGCCGCAATGAGCGACGCGGCGCTGCGCTGGATGAATGGCGAGGGGATGCTGTTACAGGCGGGCGCAGATTTACTCGCCGACGACAGTCTGACGACCACGGTGCTGCTGTGTCTGTTTACCGACCGGCGCGCTGAGATCTCCGACCGTTTGCCGGATGGTGGCCATGACCGGCGCGGATGGTGGGCGGACAGTTATCGCGACCGCCCGGTGGGTTCTCGGCTGTGGCTGCTGTCACGGGAAAAGGCGCTGCCTGCGGTATTGGCGCGGGCAGAAGCCTACGCCCATGAGGCGCTGCGTGGCCTGCTGGACGCCGGGATGATCAGCCAGTTGCATTGCCAGGCGAGTGCCCCGCTGCCGGGCTGGCTGCGGCTGACCGTGCGCCTGACGCTCAAGGACGGCAGTGCGCGCCCGTTTACCTTTAAAGCCCGTTTGGAGGGGATGTAAATGCCGTATCAGATACCCACGCTCGGCGAGCTTATCAGCCAGACGCAGCAGGATGTGGCGCAACGCCTGCCGGGCGCGCTGCCGGCCGAGGACAGTCTGTTGGGGGCCATGGCGATGGCGCAGGCCGGGCTGTCGGCGCTGGAGCATGAGCACCTGGGCTGGATAGCCCGGCAGATTATTCCGAGCGATGCCGACGAGAGCGAGCTGCTCAAACATTGCGCCTTTTGGGGCGTGGTGCGCAAGCAGGCCGCCCGGGCCAGCGGCCCGGTCAGGCTGTCGCTGTATGATGCCGCCAGTGTGCCGGTTGGCGCGCGTTTGCAACGGGCCGACGGCGCGCTTTACCGCCTGACAGACGCCGCCCAAGGTAAGGCGGGAACCTTAACGGTTAACGTCGAGGCCGACCAGCCGGGGCTGGCAGGTGACTGCGGTGCGGGACAGACACTCGGTTTTGTCACCCCGGTTGCCGGGGTGGCCCCGCAGGCGCTGACCGATGCGCCCGGGATCCGGGGCGGCGCTGACCGCGAGCGCGTGGAGGAATTGCTGTCGCGCCTGCTGTATCGGGTGCAGTTTCCCCCAGGCGGCGGCACACGCTGGGATTACGAGCGCTGGGCGCGCGAGGTGCCGGGCGTCACCCGCAGCTGGTGTCTGCCCACCTGGAACGGGGCGGGCACGGTGGGCGTGACCTTCGTGATGGACCATCACCCGGATATCTTCCCCGGCCCGGCCGATATTGCGCGGGTGACCGACTATCTCGCGCGCCACCGGGACCCGGCCACCGGCGAGTGGGTCGGCCAACCGGAGGGGCCGACGGTGACGGTGTTTGCGCCGGGGGCAAAAAAGGTCGATATCACGCTGCGTATCGCCCCCAATACCCCGGATAACCAGGCCCGTATCCGCGAGGCGCTCAGGCAACTGTTTTACACCGCGGCCAAACCGGGCGAAACCCTGTTGCCCTCGGCATTCTGGCGCGTGCTGTCCGGGATAGGCGGACTGGATGATTACGCCCTGAAAACCCCGCTGACGCCGGTCAGTAGCGGAAAAACCGAGCTACTGGTGATGGGGGATATCACATGGCTTTAAAAGCACACCAACGCGCACTGCTGCAATTGCTGCCTAATGGCCTGGCCTGGGACAAAGCGCCGGATACGCTGCTGGCGTCGCTGGCCGACGGCCTGGCCCGCAGCACAGCACGCGTCACCGAACGCGCCGAGCAATTGTTGGCCGAGCGTTTTCCGCTGACCGCCACACGGTTGCTGGCTGACTGGGAGCGTTTTTTAGGGCTACCGGACTGTGATATCGGCGACGATGCCGGTATCGATGAGCGCCAGCGCTATGCGGCCAACAAGCTGCGGATGAAACCGAGCCTCAACCGGCAGTTTTACATTGACCTGGCGCGGTCTTATGGCTTTACGGTGAGCCTGAGCACCTTGCCGGATAATCAGTGGGTCACGATGGTGACGATTGAGACCCACGTGGACTATCGCCCGATGCATGTGCTTGACCCGATCACCACGCCGCTGCGTATTTATTACGCCGGGATACTCGAATGCCTGTTAAACCGCTATAAGCCGGCGCATCAGGACTTTCGCTATGTGTATGCTGACAAAAAGGAGAAAGGCTAATGTATTTTTTAGATAACAACAGCGGCATAGCCACCATGCCGCCGCTGAAAGAAACCCAGAGCACTACGCCGTTATGGTTTACCGAGGGTGACGGCCACAAGGGCATCAGCTGGCCGGGGGAGGACTGGTTCAATATCCAGCAAGCCGAACAACTGGCCTTGCTGGAAGCTGCGGGCATCCGCCCGGATAAGGGCAAGCTAAACCAGCTGACGTTGGCTATCCGGGCGATTATCGGTCAGGAGGCGTTACTGAAAACCCAGGCATTGGCGGAAATTGCCGCAGCGGGCAAAGGGGCACAGAAAAAGGCCCGTACGCATCTGGGCCTGGGCAAGCTGGCGACCCAGGACGGCATTCAGGAGGCGACGCTTCACCGCAAAGGGATAGTGCAGTTAAACAGTTCCCCTCGCAGCGCGGACGAAACTACCGCCGCGACGCCTAAAGCGGTCAATGACCGGGTGAATGCGGTTGTTGACAAAGCGCCGTCTGATTTAGATACGCTGAACAAGCTGGCGAAAGCGATCAGCAATAACCCCAAATTTGCTGAAAACGTCATGCAAATTTTGAGTCAAAAACTGGCAAAAAATGAGAATGGGGCCGACATCCCGGACAAAAATCAATTTATAAAAAACCTTGGTTTAACGGAAACGGTAAATCTGGCTAAAAATGCCACACCCAATCAGCGTAAAATTAACGGCAAAACTCTCACTCAGGATGTGCAGCTAACTGCCACAGATGTTCATGCTGTTACACCCGAAGTATTGCGTGTCGAAATCCCGGTAGGTATTCCCCTGCCTTGGCCTGCTGAAAGAGCGCCGACCGGTTGGTTTATCTGCAACGGTGAGCCATTCGATAAGAAAAAATACCCGCTTTTAGCACTCGCCTATCCATCAGGAAAACTCCCTGATTTACGTGGTGAGTTTATTCGTGGCTGGGATGCTGGGCGAGGCGTGAATCCTAGGCGTAAGGTTTTATCGTCTGAAACTGCATCACTCGAGAGCCACGCTCATGGTTATCGGGACAGGTATTATGTTGAAGATGATGGTCCACTAGGCCACGCAAACAATAAAGAAAAAATGCCTGTAGGGTATAATGCAGATACAGGTTCACGTGCTACGGATGGAGATAATGATTCTTTTCTATTCATTGACAAAACAACGTCTAATGCAGGCGGTAGCGAAACCCGCCCGCGAAATGTCGCGTTTAACTACATTGTCAGGGCGGCCTGATAATGTTGAGTTAGTAGCAAACCAGCTCCCATGTTCTCGGCGCTTTAATCCCTGTTCTGGTATAATCTGCACTGATAATTAACGATTTTCCGACTATTTCGACATAAGTACCTAAATTGCCCTCGGGAGCAATACCTTTGTATTTTACCGTCGCGTTTGCCGAGAAAATGGCATGAGGGACGGGACAAGGTAAAGATACCGTATAAATCTGTCCGGCATTGAGTGGTGGTGTGATGCCCCATTGTCTGATAAGGCCGCTGTCACCACATTTCCACCATCCATTCGTAGCGAGGTGAGCTGTATTTTTTGCTCCTCGATTGTTAATCTGCATATTAAGCCAGCTGCTTAACGCCCCGCCCCAAATAGGGCCAGTTACATCACCATTTTCTTGATAAACCGCGGTTCTGCCGCCCCATGAGATATGCAAATTGCTATGAGTATTGATGGTTCCATCAATTTCTACACTCTTTAACCAATGCAATCGATCATTATTCCAGGAAGCTACTTTTGCATTATTAGCATAAAATGCCACGTTGCCATCGCCATTAGCCCGTAATCCTGAATCGTTATCGCCGATATGCACAGATTGGGTCACATGGAGGTTGCCATTGACGCTACCACCCGTTCGTTTATCCAGTGCATTTTTTGCACAATCTACCGTTTCCGTTAAACCAAGGTTTTTTGTAAAAAAGGATTTCGCCTGTTTCCTGCCAAAATAAGCCTAAATCATGGCTTGATGAGGAAAATGCATGGCAAAAAACACTGTATTTACCGTTCAAATTTTAGCCAAAATGCCGATTTAGGGCTAAAATCGAGGTTTTGATTAAATTTTAATCCATTTTGGGGTGCTTTATGTACAGCAAAATCTCACTACTGAACTCTTGTCGGATAACATAAAACATCAGCGATATAGACGATCAATAAAGTGTTATCGATCGTCAAAACAGATCAATTACAGTGGCTTAACTACATTCACAATACTTAACGTGTAACATGATATTTTTTAATTAAATAGGGATATCAGAAGATGTTACAAGAGATACGTTGCTGTGGTTGTCACCGGTTGCTGGCAAAAGCAAACGCGATTTACATCCAGATCAAGTGTCCGCGTTGTAAGGCATTTAATGAAATGAGGATGAGCAGTCCCTCACCCAGCGTCTCCGAACGCCAAACGGAGACCAGTAATGAAGCACATCAATACGTCCCGTATCCTCACGCCGCCCAAACCGATTTTCGATAACGAGCAGATTGTCGGATACGGCTCACACGAGCTGAGGGTAGAAACCATTGCCTGCTGGCTGGCCCGCGTTATTGTAACAAGTCGGCATTATAGCCGGCGATTCGTTAATAATTCCTGGCTACATCTTGGGGTATTCTCAGGTCGGGCACTGGTTGGCGTGATGCAGTGGGGGTACGCCCTGAATCCTAACAGCGGTGCAAAAGTGGTCTCCGGCACGGGGAATCTTGAGTATATGGAGCTTAACCGCTTGTGGCTGCATGATGACATGCCTAAAAATTCAGAGTCACGAGCGATCAGCTATGCACTGAAAACTATCAGGTTACTTTATCCTCAGGTGCAATGGGTACAATCCTTTGCAGATGAGCGCTGTGGCCGTTGTGGCGTAGTGTATCAGGCCAGTAATTTTGAATATATCGGCAGCCATTACTCGCGATTCTATGAGCTTGATGGTGAGTGGTATCACGAAATAGCTCGCACCGCGATCACGCGAGGCGGCAAGCGAGGAGAATACCTGAGGGCCAATATAGCGCGTGCAACCGTTCATCGCTTCCAGCAGTTCCGATATATCCGCTTTTTGAACAAACGCGCGAAGAAGCGCCTCAATACAAAATTATTTAAAGTGCAACCTTATCCTAAGCCGGAAACGTTAAAACCAAGTTCATGATGTTTTTAGCACGAGTTTCGCACAGGCCTATAAAATTCTAGAAATGGCTTAAAAGTAATGATTAATCTGCAAGTTACTGAAATGCATAAATTTACTTAATTTACAATAAGTTATATTTAATTTATAAGGTTTTATCTATTTACATATTATGCTGAATTAAACTTAAAAATAGAGCGTTTTTTTATTGGTGCGAAACTCGTGTTTAGGAGAAGTAAAATATTTACCTCGATACCGCAGTTAGTATCAAATAACTTTCCTTTGTGTGTTTTTTGAGCGTATCAAATATTTTGCCTTTCGGTATCAAATGATTTGCCGCGCTATATGTCATGAGATAAAGGCGATGGGCTTACTTCTGATAACGCTAAACCAGAGTATCTTAAACTGCTTACTTGTAAGAATGTTTTATAGATATCTTTAATACATGGATAACCCGACAAAATATGAACACCCTGATTTTTTCTTGTTTTTAAATTTATACTTCTTTTTTGGAGATTGCGAAACTCGTGGTTAAATTTGATTAATGCTCAAGGTGGTGTAATGGCACTCGTTTCAGATAATTATGGACTTGATGCTACATTAGCAACCGGGGTTGGTATTACTTTGCGTAATAGTGTTGCTCAACCTGGTATTACTGGTATCGGGCCCAGTGGAGAAAATGTTGGCTGGTATCCTGTGCTTAGAGATGCTAAAAATCTGGGTCCTTCAGTTTCTGGTTATACACATTACTTACACTGATACACCGCGGTACTACAGCAATTACCAGGTCAAGTTATTAAACCAGGAAAAATACATGCTACCGCGTATGTATTGGTAAAAGTATAATGAAGCGACTAACAGTTGTTGTAGCATGCTTATCACTATTCTGGCTGATACCAGGTAAAGCTGGGATCATGGCCAATATGACCCGAATTATTTACCATCAGGGTGATAAAGAACGTTCTGTTTTGTTAGCCAATACTAATAAATACTCGGTTATTGTGCAGAGTTGGGTGGATCATGGTGAAGCAGATCCACAAGCAGAAACACCTTTTGTGTTGCTTGCTTCAATTTTTCATCTGCCAGCGCAAAAAATCCAGGCTATCAGAATTGTTTATAATGGTGATCATCTGCCGGATGATAGAGAGTCAGTTTTTTGGTTAAATTTGTATGAAATACCGCCTAATTTACATCATCAAGCGTTAAATTAGAATAATGCTAAAGTTAGCCTGGCAATGAATACACAATTAAAATTGTTTTATCGCCCGAAAAAATTGGCTGATTTTCCCGCCAAGCTGGCAGATAAAATAACCTGAGTTCGGGATAAGAAATAAAGAGAAAGTCTTGATATTCAAATAGTTGAATGAGCCTGTTTTGTTAAAATACTCTAACAGTCTGGTTAAAGAGTAGAGCATTGTTAAACAATTATGGAAAATCTTACTGAACTTTATTGCCTGATGGATGATTTTTGCAAAGACTTCGAGCCAAAAATGCATGAATATTTGCTGACTAACGGTACTAAGCGTCGTAGACGGTCTACTCAGCTTTCGTTGGCGGAAATGATGACACTGGTTGTGTTGTTTCATCAACTCCGATTCAGGCAATTCAAGGTATTTTATCTCTATTATGTCCGCTTATATCTCCGGAAGGAATTTCCTAACTTGCCATCCTATTCACGCTGTGTAGAGTTACTTCCGCGTAGTGCCTTAGCGTTAACGGCACTGTTTGAGTCAATTAAGGGAAAATGCACGGGGCTATCGGTTGCCGATTCTACTCCGATAGCGGTGTGTGATAACTTACGGATCCGCAGACATAAAGTCTTCAATGGGATAGCTGAACGGGGAAAAAATTCAACAGGTTGGTTCTTTGGTTTCAAGCTTCATGTAATTATCAATCATTTGGGGGAAATACTCAGTTTTCGACTCACACCAGGAAACACCGATGATCGGAAACCATTGCCTGAGCTGACAAAGGATCTTTCTGGTTGTTTGTACGCAGATAAAGGGTATTTATCGGCTTCACTGAAACAGCAACTCAAAACGATGGGAATTAGCCTTATAACGAATATCAAGAAGAAAATGAAGCCTATTAAACAGACTTGTTTCGACAAAGCCATCTTGCGTCATCGTTCTGTCATTGAAACGGTATTTGATGAGTTAAAAAATCTTTGTCAAATAGAGCATACGCGACATCGCTCTCCGGCTAACTTTGTAGTGAATTTATTAGGCGGACTGGTTGCATATTGTTTAATGCCATCTAAACCAAAGATACCTGTTGCAGGTACGTATCTTCAAGTATAATTGATAATGCTTATCCCGAACTCAGGTTAAAATAACTTTTACCCTGCAACAAAAAGATCAAGAATGGGTCTTGATCTCCAAAAATTCATCACCTTTTCATATTTCCTTTTCTCAAATCGTTTTTGACAGTCAGCATCAGCGTTATCCGATTAAACAACAGCACGAGTTTCGCACGGGCATATAAAATTCTAGAAATGGCTTCAGAACAATAATTAATCTGTAACTTGCTAAGACGTATAAATTTACTTAAATTACAATAAGTTATTTTTAATTTATGAGATTTTTTCTATTTATATATTATGCTGAATTAAACTTAAAAATAGAGCGTTTTTTTATTGGTCACGAGTTTCGCACAAAACTAATTTGGGTACGCTAATAAAACACGGATTTGCTCAGTAATAGCACTTTTGATTACGTCCCAATTTTGTTGATAAAGGGTTATTTTTTCAGATATACGACGTTTATGTTGTTCAAACCACGCAGAAATAGCGAGAAAAATATGATTTCTTTGCGCTCGGCTCGTGCGAGCCTGACAGCGTTCAATACCACAGTTTTGTTTAACTTCTCGATGATAAACTTCAACAGACCAACGGGCATCCATGATAAATTTGACGTATTGACGGGTGGGATTCTCTTTGTTTGTTACTATGTAATCAATACGGCCGTTTTTGGCTGTAAATTTGAAAACGGTTACCCAACCATATCCTCGCAAGTGTATTGACGTTCCTTCTTCTGAGATGTCTAACTTGTTCAGTTGTTTGTTATGGTTAACAATCCTATTTTTCCTCAGCGTGGTTACCCAGATCCAACCATGAGAGCGAATTGATTTCAGGTTATCCAGGCTAGAATACCAAGCATCCATCACTACGGCTTCTGGCATGATCCCTCTTTTTTTAGCAAGAGTGAGCATTTCGGAAAAGTGCGTGTTTTTTGTTTTTCCATCAGAATCTTTATCATAAATAAGATAATTGATAGGAATTGATTCAACCTTCGTCAGATCATGCCAAAGCAAATTAACTAAACCTATGCCAGCAATAACATCATGTTCATTACCTGAATATTGATAATGGACCATCTCTATTTTTTTACTACGTGTTTTGGCAATCAATGTATCATCGGCAATTAGTACGCAAGGGCTTTTTTTGTCTATAGAAGGTTCAACTAATCGCCATAGGTCTTTAGGTCTAAAACATCTACTTTTTAGCCATCGGCTAACAGTGTCATGAGATAAAGGCGATGGGCTTACTTCTGATAACGCTAAACCAGAGTATCTTAAACTGCTTACTTGTAAGAATGTTTTATAGATATCTTTAATACATGGATAACCCGACAAAATATGAACACCCTGATTTTTTCTTGTTTTTAAATTTATACTTCTTTTTTGGAGATTGCGAAACTCGTGTTGGTGCGAAACTCGTGAACAGATGGATATGATGACGCCTCCATTTTCAGAGCATATATATCGATTTGAACAACCATTTTCTCAGCACAATGGACAGATAATCTTTTCATATCTGAATGATGCCGGTTTTTCTGTGCGAGAAATAACCACTCTGCAAACACCTTAGTTTGCTCACCTAGATTAATAGTTAAAAACTATAAATCCGAATTTTTTTGGCCTATTAGCTTTTATTTAACAAAAGAGCATCTGCTGTTTGCCGGCTGTTGTTTGGGTTTTATCGGTTGATTAGTTTGCTCCTGTTGCGTAACAATATAATTAAGGCCCAATATTTCACTGGTGTATCGGCGGATCTGGTTAAGTAATGTTGGATTTTGTTCTAAATGCTGACCATAGGATGGAATGATTTCATGTAATTTGGCATTCCACTGATTTTTTACTTTATCAGGAAACGCCTTCTCTAATAAATTTAACATAATATAAGGCGAGGTTGATGCGCCAGGTGAAGCGCCAAGCAGACCAAAGACGGTTTTATCATCAGAGATAAAAGTTTCCGTGCCGAACTGTAGTGTGACGGGTTTATTTTTGGCATTTTTTATGATTTGTACGCGTTGCCCAGCGATTACTAATTGCCAATCTGCTTTTTTGGCGTTTGGGTAATATTCTAACAAAGATTGATAACGTTCTTCATCATTTAACATTAACACGAGTTTCGCACCAATAAAAAAACGCTCTATTTTTAAGTTTAATTCAGCATAATATGTAAATAGATAAAACCTTATAAATTAAATATAACTTATTGTAAATTAAGTAAATTTATGCATTTCAGTAACTTGCAGATTAATCATTACTTTTAAGCCATTTCTAGAATTTTATAGGCCTGTGCGAAACTCGTGATTAATTGACTGACTAAATATCTCACTAAATCTAAGTGTTTGATGCCAATGGCAATGATGGGAATTATATTACTGTCATTGGTAGCAGCAAAAAGATCTAGTTGACTACCATATTTGAGAAATTTATTAGAATAAGTCGCAAAAGGTCCGAATAGCACATATTTTTTACCCCCCAAATAGCGCGTATCGATATGGGGAACTGACATAGGGGGAGCGCCAAGTGCTGGTTTTCCATAAACTTTTGCGGTATGTCTGTTGACTACCTCAGGGTTATCGGTAACAAGAAATTCACCACCAACAGGAAATCCGGCATACTGTTTTGCTTCTTCTAACCCTGTGTATTGTAGTAATTTAATCGTTGCACCACCTGCACCAATAAAGATTAAGCGAGTTTTTATATGACTCTCTTCGCCGGTTGTGAGGTTTTTAAAACCGACACTCCAAGTGCCATCATCATTACGACTAATTGCGTTCACTTCAGCTTTGGTCTGTAACTTAAAGTTTGGATGTTTGAGCAGATTGGCAACTAACTGACGGGTTATTTCACCATAGTTTACATCAGCGCCAATATCCATTCGTGTTGCTGCAACGGGTTGTTTTGCATCTCGCCCTTCTATAATAAGTGGTGCCCACGATTTAATTTCCTCCGCAGAGGTAGAATATTTCATGCCATAAAACATAGGATTTTTGATCATAGCTGCATAGCGTTTTGCTAAGAAATTAATGTCATCTTTTCCCCAAACAAAGGCAATGTGTGGAACAGGATTTATAAAAGTTTGGGATTGGTGGAGAACCCGGTGTTTTAGTTGGTAAGCCCAGAATTGTTTGGAAATTTCAAATTGATTGGCAATTTCTATTGCTTGAGTGATATCAATTTGCCCATCTTTTTCAGGTGTATAGTTCATTTCCATGAAGCCTGAATGACCGGTACCTGCATTATTCCAGCCATCAGATGTGTCACCCGCGATCCTATCTAGTCGCTCATACATGCGGATTTGTCAATCTGGTTGCAATTCTGCTAAATATGTAGCTAGTGTCGCACTCATAATACCAGCGCCGATAAGCACAATATTAACAGTAGGTTCATTGGTTGAAGTATTGATCGTGTTTGAAGCTGTTGGCCTAAATAAATAAATTAAAAAAATAATTACTAACAGACCAATAATCCCAGCTGTATATTTTAATGATCTCTTCATATGAAAATGCACCTTAATTATCGATGAATCACATCAAACATAAGAATTAATTATGGTATTATGTTGCTCACTCCGCAATAATTTGATGATTAATTACATAATATGTTGTTTATTATAAAATATTATTGTTTTTTAATTGTTAAATATTAGTAACGGTTTAATTTTTTATAAAAAATACTTATAATTAGGTATAAAAAAATACTTTTTGTGTTCTAAAAATAGGTAAAAAGTGATAATACTGCTTAAAAGTTAGTATTTAATGGTGATAAAATAGGCAAAACAAGGGTTAATACTGTTATTAATCAAACTTTAATTGGTAAATTGTTTTTTCATAGTTACTTTATTATTAATATAAATAATATCCATGATAATTAAATAAATTTTTTATTATTATTTTTTGACGGCCTTGGTGTAGATGTAGAGAAGTAAAATGATGGAACTTTTGATTGGTGTATTGGTTACGATTGGAATAGGTCGTTATATTATTAAAGGCTATTCGGCCACTGGTGTTTTAATGATAGGCGGAATATTGCTGCTTATTATCAGCGCAATTATGGGGAAAAATATATTACCGAATGATGTGCCAGTGACGGGTTGGAAAACCACCGATATTTTAGAATATATCAAATATCTACTGATGAACCGTGGTGGTGATTTAGGGATGATGATTATGATCTTATGTGGTTTTGCTGCTTATATGACTCATATCGGGGCTAATGATGTTGTGGTCAAAATAGCATCTAAGCCATTACAAATGATTAATTCTCCCTATGCATTAATGGTTGCAGCCTATATTGTTGCTTGCTTAATGTCACTGGCTGTGTCTTCAGCAGCGGGACTAGGGGTCTTATTGATGGCGACCCTATTTCCGATTATGGTGAATGTCGGCATTAGTCGCGGCGCCGCTGCAGCAATCTGTGCCTCACCTGCGGCAATAATTTTGGCTCCTACATCAGGTGATGTTGTGTTAGCAGCGAAAGCATCAGGCATGCCACTAATTGATTTTGCTTTTAAAACCACCTTACCGATTTCGATTATTGCTATGGCGATTAGCCACTTTTTTTGGCAGCGCTATCTCGACAGACGTGAGCAAGGTAAAAACCGAAAAGCTTGATGTTAATGAAATTAAGACCAATGCGCCTGACTATTATGCTATTTTACCTTTTACACCGATTATTGGGGTTTTAATTTTTGATGGTAAATGGGCACCTCAATTACATATTATTACAATTATTGTTGGCTGTATTATTCTAACGAGTCTGATTGAATTTGTGCGCTGTTTTAAAGTAAAAACGGTGTTTGATGGGTTAGATGTTTGTTATCGTGGTATGGCTGATGCATTTGTCTCAGTTGTCGTACTGTTGGTGGCTGCCGGGGTATTTGCGCAAGGATTAAGTACTATTGGTTTTATTTCCTCGTTGATTAATTTGTCACAATCTTTTGGTTCTGGCGCTATAATGATGATGATTGTGCTGGTGGTGATTACTATGTTGGCGGCGATGACAACCGGTTCCGGTAATGCGCCATTTTACTCTTTTGTTGAATTGATACCACGTTTAGCCAGCCAAATGGGAATTAATCCAACTTACTTGGTGATCCCTATGTTACAGGCCTCTAATCTTGGTCGAACAATGTCACCTGTATCTGGCGTGGTGGTTGCGGTGTCTGGGATGGCAAAAATTTCGCCTTTTGAGGTAGTTAAACGTACGTCTATTCCAGTTTTAGTTGGACTATTGGTTGTTATTATTGCGACTGAAATTTTAGTTCCAGTTCATCCTATATAAATTTTCCCTTTTACATCAAATCCGGAACGATGGCTGTAATCATGTTCCGGCTTTGATGAACAGGTATGTTGGCCATATTTTAACCTCATGTTTAGGGTTGATATTTATCATTAATTATCACTTTCCTGATGGCCCGTTTGATCACTAATGTAAATTCTCTCTGCAAGGTAATTAATCATGTTTTTGGTAGCAGAATTGATAGTTGGCGCAATTTTGGGGTTAATTATTAGCTTAACGGGTGTTGGTGGGGGAGTTGTTGTAACCTATTTTTTTGGTATGGATGCCTTGTCTGCTGTTGCAACCGCCAATTTTCTCTCTATGTTGATGAAAATCTCATTTTCTTATATACATTTTCGTTTAGGCAATGTTCCGATTAAAAGTGCCATGGTTGTGTTAGCTATTATGATACCTGCCACAGCATTGACAAGTTATCTGGTAAGTTATTTTAGCCAATTACAAAGTTATCAACAGCAAGTTGAGTTAGGCATTAATATAACCTGAGTTCGGGATAAGAAATAAAGAGAAAGTCTTGATATTCAAATAGTTGAATGAGCCTGTTTTGTTAAAATACTCTAACAGTCTGGTTAAAGAGTAGAGCATTGTTAAACAATTATGGAAAATCTTACTGAACTTTATTGCCTGATGGATGATTTTTGCAAAGACTTCGAGCCAAAAATGCATGAATATTTGCTGACTAACGGTACTAAGCGTCGTAGACGGTCTACTCAGCTTTCGTTGGCGGAAATGATGACACTGGTTGTGTTGTTTCATCAACTCCGATTCAGGCAATTCAAGGTATTTTATCTCTATTATGTCCGCTTATATCTCCGGAAGGAATTTCCTAACTTGCCATCCTATTCACGCTGTGTAGAGTTACTTCCGCGTAGTGCCTTAGCGTTAACGGCACTGTTTGAGTCAATTAAGGGAAAATGCACGGGGCTATCGGTTGCCGATTCTACTCCGATAGCGGTGTGTGATAACTTACGGATCCGCAGACATAAAGTCTTCAATGGGATAGCTGAACGGGGAAAAAATTCAACAGGTTGGTTCTTTGGTTTCAAGCTTCATGTAATTATCAATCATTTGGGGGAAATACTCAGTTTTCGACTCACACCAGGAAACACCGATGATCGGAAACCATTGCCTGAGCTGACAAAGGATCTTTCTGGTTGTTTGTACGCAGATAAAGGGTATTTATCGGCTTCACTGAAACAGCAACTCAAAACGATGGGAATTAGCCTTATAACGAATATCAAGAAGAAAATGAAGCCTATTAAACAGACTTGTTTCGACAAAGCCATCTTGCGTCATCGTTCTGTCATTGAAACGGTATTTGATGAGTTAAAAAATCTTTGTCAAATAGAGCATACGCGACATCGCTCTCCGGCTAACTTTGTAGTGAATTTATTAGGCGGACTGGTTGCATATTGTTTAATGCCATCTAAACCAAAGATACCTGTTGCAGGTACGTATCTTCAAGTATAATTGATAATGCTTATCCCGAACTCAGGTTAATATACTTATTGTAGTCGCTCTTATTTATTCCCTTTTTCTGTTTATTTATCGGATATTTTTTTCATTTTCAATCAACCAGTTTGAAAGAAATAATACTATTGATATCAAGTCATTATTATTGCCGGCTATCAGTGCTGGCGTAGTGCTTGGTGCTACCGGAGTAGGTGGTGGTGGTGTTGTATTACCGCTATTGCTACGCTATCTAAAATTATCTATCAAACAAGCGATTGGCACCGCGATTTTTATAACAACTATTTTGTCAGGTTCATCAGCAATTGCTTATATGCGCAATGGACATACTCACATTATTCTTGCGCTTACCCTATGCATAGGATCATTAATGACTATTCCGTTAGCCAAATATTTAATGTTGCGTTTATCTGATCGTGTTTTGCAGTATCTAACCCTGTTATTTATTTTATCTAGTGCCATTATGATGAGTATAAAGTTATGGCATTATTTTTAGCGCCCAAAAATATAAGAACCCATCGTTTGTGGAATTTCAACACTCTGAAACATAAGTAATCCGGCAATAACTAACACTATTCCACTGATTAACATTATTCCTAAACTCCAGTAAGGATTGACATTAAACCCTTGCCATTTCGAAAACCGAATAGCTAAATGGCGAGCGCTATGGACTAGTAAAGCAATTCCGCTAATAGTTATTGCAGTTCCTAAGGCCATCATTAGCGCGGCGATAATCCTCCAAGAATAAACACCGACTACATAAGAAAAAAGTAGAACAATTAATGCGCCAGAGCAGGGACGTGCTCCCATCGCGGCTATAACTGCAAGTTGGGTTCGCCAATTGCCTTGTAATTCATCATTAGACAATACGTGTTTGTGGCCACAATTGCAGTCATGAGCATGTTGATGTTGGTTAGGCGAATGGATTTTAGTAAATTGAAAGGGGGCTTGACGAGATTGTTTAAATACTTTTCTTAGTCGGGAGATTGCTTTTAGACATAGTAACAGACCAAGAAAAAAGACTAAGCCATAGCTTATTTTTTCTAACCAGAAGCGACTTAGATGTAAGTGTCGGCTAGATAGCTGGAATAAGCCAAGAACAATGGATGTTAAAACAATAGCAATAGAGCCCTGTAATAATGATGCTAATAGCGTTAGGGTAAGGCTTTTTTTTAGTCTTGAAGAGTGGGTGGCAATATAGGTGGTAATAATGATTTTGCCATGCCCTGGTCCCAAGGCATGTAATAAAACCATAAAAAAAGCTAAAGCCAACGAGTAATAATCCTGCTTCAGTTGGTGAGCTCGCCACTCGCATCAGGAGAGAAGAAAGATGTTGATTAAGTTCTCGTTGCCAAGTTACCGCTAGTTGTAAACCAAAATGCCAATATTTGAACAAATAAAATGACAATATGCCAAAAAAAGAACTAAATAATCCGATTACTAGATAGTACTTTTTATTAAGTAAATTGATTGCTGGCTTGCTGGGCATTATTGACATGTTATGTTTACCTTTTGCGCAAATTGTTGGCCGAGACTAAGGTCTTCTTGCGGTCTTTCTGCTTTATCAAGAGAGAGGGCATAATCGATTATCGATGCGCTGGGCTTAGGTGCTATAAGCTGAATTTGGCATTGGATTGAGGTATTAGTTGATGAAATTTTTGCTTTGTTGCTATAGGTCATATCAACATAATAACTTGGGTCATAAGTCATTATGGTTAATGTCTTACCAGTTAGAGTTTCTGGCTTAGCTAATTTTAGAGTAAAAGAGAGCACGGCTTGTTTCCCTTTGCGCGATAGGTGATAGTCTTTTGGGTAAAAGGAAAATTTTATTAATTTATTTTTATAATATAGGGAGGTAAAATAGCGTTGTTTAATAACATTAGCCATTACTTCAGCACTTAATTGTTTCCACACTTCATCACTTTCTTTTGCTTGTTGTGCATCATAGAGTAAATCTGCTGATGGCATGGCATCCATAACCCAAGTCATTTTCATGGCAATGAGATTACCATCTTTTATTTGTAATTCATTTTGCATATCAATAAAACTGTGGGGATGAGCAAAAACGGTTATTGAATAGCATAATGTTAACGCCATTAATAGATTTTGTAGCAAAATTTTCACTATAGCTATTGATTTGTAAGGTTGCATTTGAGTCATCAAATAGGATATTTTGATTAACCGAAAATAGCATATCTATGCTATCAATTTTCTTTGATAATTAAATGTTACTTTGCTATTTAATCGGTTAAAAGGTTTATTACTTATATTTACTCAGATTTTTTGCAATCTTGGCTCATATTTCATTGATAATAAATTTATTGTTATGTAAACCCTCCATTTTTGTTATAAATAGATTAATCAATCGCTTTATTCGATCAATTATTATCGATTGATAGTTTTTGTAAATCATAAATGTTTGTATCGATCGTTTTAAACGATTGGAAGTCATTTGAATTAATAGGTTAAAAATAAAAGAACAAGGAAGAAGCTTAACAATACATGGATGTATTTATAAAACTAAAATTAGTATCTACAAAGTGAAGTGATAGAGATATTTACCTGTTTAGGGCTATTTTTAATTCAAATTGGTGACTACCTAATTAGTCACCTTTGTATAGCTGAAGCTTATTTTGAACAAGTAGCTAATTTAAAAAATTTTTAGTTGTTTGCCGGTACTTCAGATGAATGATGAGTTGATATTTTCCATTCTTTTCCATCCCAGACGTAGGTAAATGTATAACGAGCTGAAACAGTGGATTTATCTTTAAAAGTAAAAGTACCGATATCGATTGCCTTATTACAACCAATACGAATAGTTCGACCATCAATTTTTCCTACAGGCTTTTTGGCTAAAAAGTGTTTGAAATAGTCGGTACGCTCAGCATCCGTTAAACGAACTTGACTTGATATAGTTGGAATAGTACTGCATCAGCGAGATAGTTTGCCGAAACCTTTTTCGCATCGCCACTTTTTAATGAATCATTCCAGCGCTCAAATAAACCAGCAATTTGTTGTTGATCTACCTTTACACATTTGGGAGCTGTCTCTAGAGCGAATGTATAACTAGAAAGTAAAGTTAGTGGAATAATTAAAAAACTCAGTTTTCTCATAAATGTCTCGCTATTAAGTATTATTTTTTTATGATGTTTTAGAATGATTATTATTTCATATGGAAATAATTTTTCCTATATTTAGTAACCTATTTCAGTAATAGCCAGAACCGGTAAAAAAATTAAAATTTCCACTGAAACTTTTTTCATGCTGGTGTTTAAAAATTTCATTTTATAAATCAATTTCATATAGTTAACTGGAATTGTTTTTTGCCGATGTTGATTAAGGCACAATTAAAGATTAGGTTAATCAATAGGATTAGTACAATGGTTACTTTAACTAATAGCGGTTTTTATTGTTAGTCACCCAACGTTTGGGTTATCAATCTTTATTAGTTTAAACCGGTGGAATTCGTGGTTAGTAATCCGTATCTGACAGTTAATAATATAGATGAACTGGAACGAGCGTTTGCTACGCCGTCTATCAATTAACCTAGCCAATGCTTATCACAAACAATAAAGCCAGATGGTTTGAAACTATCTGGCTTTTTTATTAGATTAACTTTTGATTAGAGTTTGATGATAGCAATAATAGCAATCACACTAATAATGGCAGCCGCACCATAAAAAATCCATTTACCGGCTGGAATCGCTATTTTTAGATCATGCATGCCATGATGAAGTCGATGCAGTCCACACCAGATAGGTAAAATGATCATTAATAGCAAAAAAATACGGCCAATAAAGCTTTGGCAAAATGTCAGAATGCGTTCATAACTTAACATTTCTGGTGCTAAACCTAGAGGAATAAAAATTGCTAGCAAAAGAATAATAACCGGAGAGATAATTGCACTCCACATACCACCAGCACCAAATAATCCCCAAAAAATAGGTTCATCAGAACGTTTAGGAGGTTGATTCATCATTGTTCTCCTTAAATTATATTAGCGCTATAGCTAAGATAATGATTGTTGCTAGAAAAGTAATACCCCAAAGTAATTTTATAATGCTTTCTTGGGCTATTTTTTTATTTTTTATCACGATATTAACAGCTTTAGGCGCCAGTTCGAACCAGGTTTTTGTATGGAATAAAGTTGCTATTAAAGTGAAAATATTAATTAATAAAACGATTGGATTATGCAGAAAGGTAACATAATTAAACCAGCTTTCAGGCCCTGCTGTTAACGAAAATAGGCCATAAAGCACGACTAAACTAAACCAAATTTGAGGGATGGCGGTTGCTTCCCGAATAACATAAAAACGATAAAATCCAATCTGTTGCCACCAATTTGATGACATTTCGCGTACATAAGGCTTACGTTTTGTCGTCATTTTTTTCTTCCTTATCTTGGTTTCAACATAGCAATAATAAAATCTTCTACGCTTGCGGCTTTTCCTTGCTGAATAGCAGCGGCAGGATCGACATGTTTAGGACATACTTCAGAGCAGTAACCGACAAATGTACAGCTCCATACACCATTATCGCTATTTAATAATGGCATGCGCTCTTTTTTGCCTTTATCGCGGCTATCAAGGTTATAACGTTCTGCCAGTGTGATTGCAGCAGGGCCAATAAATTCTGGATTAAGGCCAAATTGAGGGCAAGCTGCATAACACAGGCCACAATTAATACAGCCAGAGAATTGATGATATTTAGCCATTTGACTAGGGGTTTGTTTATTGGGACCATCACTAACTTTACGATTATTACCAATAATATAGGGTTTAATAGCTTCAAGACTCTCAATAAAATGGGTCATATCTACCACTAAATCTCTTTCGATAGGAAAATTGCCTAATGCTTCTACTTTTAAGCCATCGGTATAGTCCCGTAAAAAAGTCTTGCAGGCTAATTTAGGCATCTGGTTAACCATCATACCGCAAGAGCCACATATTGCCATACGACAAGACCAACGGTATGAGAGCTCAGGTGCTAAGTGGTTTTTAACATAACCGAGAGCATCTAGTAAATAGGTCTGTTCATCATAAGGTACTTCATAAGTAACAGAATAGGGGACATCGTCAGTTTCAGGATTATAGCGCATGATCTCCATTTTCAGTTTTTTCATCTTAGCCATTCACCTGCTCCTTCTTTGCTCGCTCTTGTGCTGTTGCTTCACCACCATAAACTCGCTTAGCTGGCGCTAATTTGGTAATTTTCACATCGCGATAAGCAATATTTGGGGCGCCTTGTGAGTTATAATAGGCAAGAGAATGTTTTAGAAACACGAGTTTCGCAATCTCCAAAAAAGAAGTATAAATTTAAAAACAAGAAAAAATCAGGGTGTTCATATTTTGTCGGGTTATCCATGTATTAAAGATATCTATAAAACATTCTTACAAGTAAGCAGTTTAAGATACTCTGGTTTAGCGTTATCAGAAGTAAGCCCATCGCCTTTATCTCATGACACTGTTAGCCGATGGCTAAAAAGTAGATGTTTTAGACCTAAAGACCTATGGCGATTAGTTGAACCTTCTATAGACAAAAAAAGCCCTTGCGTACTAATTGCCGATGATACATTGATTGCCAAAACACGTAGTAAAAAAATAGAGATGGTCCATTATCAATATTCAGGTAATGAACATGAGGTTATTGCTGGCATAGGTTTAGTTAATTTGCTTTGGCATGATCTGACGAAGGTTGAATCAATTCCTATCAATTATCGTATTTAACCTGAGTTCGGGATAAGCATTATCAATTATACTTGAAGATACGTACCTGCAACAGGTATCTTTGGTTTAGATGGCATTAAACAATATGCAACCAGTCCGCCTAATAAATTCACTACAAAGTTAGCCGGAGAGCGATGTCGCGTATGCTCTATTTGACAAAGATTTTTTAACTCATCAAATACCGTTTCAATGACAGAACGATGACGCAAGATGGCTTTGTCGAAACAAGTCTGTTTAATAGGCTTCATTTTCTTCTTGATATTCGTTATAAGGCTAATTCCCATCGTTTTGAGTTGCTGTTTCAGTGAAGCCGATAAATACCCTTTATCTGCGTACAAACAACCAGAAAGATCCTTTGTCAGCTCAGGCAATGGTTTCCGATCATCGGTGTTTCCTGGTGTGAGTCGAAAACTGAGTATTTCCCCCAAATGATTGATAATTACATGAAGCTTGAAACCAAAGAACCAACCTGTTGAATTTTTTCCCCGTTCAGCTATCCCATTGAAGACTTTATGTCTGCGGATCCGTAAGTTATCACACACCGCTATCGGAGTAGAATCGGCAACCGATAGCCCCGTGCATTTTCCCTTAATTGACTCAAACAGTGCCGTTAACGCTAAGGCACTACGCGGAAGTAACTCTACACAGCGTGAATAGGATGGCAAGTTAGGAAATTCCTTCCGGAGATATAAGCGGACATAATAGAGATAAAATACCTTGAATTGCCTGAATCGGAGTTGATGAAACAACACAACCAGTGTCATCATTTCCGCCAACGAAAGCTGAGTAGACCGTCTACGACGCTTAGTACCGTTAGTCAGCAAATATTCATGCATTTTTGGCTCGAAGTCTTTGCAAAAATCATCCATCAGGCAATAAAGTTCAGTAAGATTTTCCATAATTGTTTAACAATGCTCTACTCTTTAACCAGACTGTTAGAGTATTTTAACAAAACAGGCTCATTCAACTATTTGAATATCAAGACTTTCTCTTTATTTCTTATCCCGAACTCAGGTTATTTATAATAAAGATTCTGATGGAAAAACAAAAAACACGCACTTTTCCGAAATGCTCACTCTTGCTAAAAAAAGAGGGATCATGCCAGAAGCCGTAGTGATGGATGCTTGGTATTCTAGCCTGGATAACCTGAAATCAATTCGCTCTCATGGTTGGATCTGGGTAACCAGGCTGAGGAAAAATAGGATTGTTAACCATAACAAACAACTGAACAAGTTAGACATCTCAGAAGAAGGAACGTCAATACACTTGCGAGGATATGGTTGGGTAACCGTTTTCAAATTTACAGCCAAAAACGGCCGTATTGATTACATAGTAACAAACAAAGAGAATCCCACCCGTCAATACCTCAAATCTATCATGGATGCCCGTTGGTCTGTTGAAGTTTATCATCGAGAAGTTAAACAAAACTGTGGTATTGAACGCTGTCAGGCTCGCACGAGCCGAGCGCAAAGAAATCATATTTTTCTCGCTATTTCTGCGTGGTTTGAACAACATAAACGTCGTATATCTGAAAAAATAACCCTTTATCAACAAAATTGGGACGTAATCAAAAGTGCTATTACTGAGCAAATCCGTGTTTTATTAGCTTACCCAAATTAGTTTTGTGCGAAACTCGTGAGAAAATTAACATCATCACGGACAGTACAACCCTCATCCAGACGCTGATGAGCACCACGCGATTCTTTGCGATAGAAAGCAGAATGAGCCATACATTCCGCTACATCTAGACTAAAGCCTAATTCGATAGTGTAGAGCAGTTGAGTATTAAAGACGCTGCTATGGTCTGAATTTCAATATGTCACGAGTTTCGCACCAATAAAAAAACGCGCTATTTTTAAGTTTAATTCAGCATGATATATAAATAGACAAAACCTTATAAATTAAATACAAATTATTGTAATTTAATAAAATTTATGTGTTTTAGTAACTTGCAGATTAACCATTGCTTTTAAGCCATTTCTAGAACTTTATATGCCTGTGCGAAACTCGTGTATGTTTAAAGCGTTCTTTAAGTTGAGCTAGTTTATCCATGGTTTTTTGCATTAATTCAGGTGTACGATAGATGCCACAACCTTCCTCCATTGCTATCCCCATTTCATCACGGATGTTAGCCCAATTCTCTTTACCTTTTTGGTTGATCAGTTTGGTTAAATTGGTTTCAACTTCACGCGCTTTTAATTCAATGGCGTTATTATTGGCTGGAGAGACTTCAGTGGCATATTTAGCCGCTTCAATGCCAGCTAATCGCCCAAAAACGACTAATTCTGCTAAAGAGTTAGAACCCAGGCGGTTTGCACCATGTAAGCCAACTGACGAACATTCGCCTACAGCAAACAGACCTTTAATTGATGTTTCACATTTCTGATCCGTTTCAATTCCCCCCATTGTATAATATGCGGTTGGGCGAACAGGGATAGGATCAGTAACGGGATCGACGCCGACATAAGCTTTGGCTAATTCACAAATAAAGGGTAGGCGTTCATGTAGTTTCTCAGCGCCCAAATGGCGTAAGTCAAGATGCACGACATCACCGCGTGATGACTTTATTGTGCGACCTGCACGCCACTCATGCCAAAAAGCTTGAGAAACCTTGTCTCGAGGGCCTAATTCCATATATTTATTTTCTGGTTTACCTAGAGGGGTTTCAGGCCCTAAACCATAATCTTGTAGATAACGATAGCCATCTTTGTTGATGAGGATCCCGCCTTCACCTCTACAACCTTCAGTCATAAGTATTCCAGAACCTGGCAAGCCAGTCGGATGGTATTGGACAAATTCCATATCACGTAATGGAATGCCATGCCGTAATGCAATACCCATACCGTCACCGGTAACAATTCCGCCGTTAGTATTATAAAGGTAAACACGGCCGGCTCCACCGGTGGCCATAATAACGGCTTTTGCGTTAATTTGAATATGAGTGCCCTCCATCATATGGATAGCGACTAGGCTATGTACTCTTCCTTCATCAACCAGAATGTCTAACACAAAATGTTCATCAAATCGCTGGATTTGTGGGTATTTGAGAGAGGTTTGAAATAGAGTATGCAACATATGGAAGCCTGTTTTATCAGCAGCAAACCAAGTGCGCTCGATTTTCATTCCTCCAAAGCGACGGACATTCACTGTACCATCTTTTTTACGACTCCATGGGCATCCCCATAATTCCAGTTGTGTCATTTCGGTTGGACAATGTTTCACAAAATATTCAACCACATCTTGTTCACATAACCAATCTCTCCCTGAAACCGTATCATTAAAGTGATAATCATAGGTATCATGGGATTGAGCAATTGCAGCTGCGCCACCTGCTGCAGGGACAGTATGACTGCGCATGGGATAGACTTTTGAAACCAAAGCAATTTTTAGATTGGGATTAGCTTCAGTAGCAGCAATTGCTGCCCTCAAACCAGCTCCACCAGCGCCTATTATGACTAAATCAGCATTAAAGGTTTGTACACTATGCTTCTCCATTACTAATTGAAAATAAACTTCATGTTGTTATGGCATTGTTATTTAATTATGATTAATAACACGAGTTTCGCACCAATAAAAAAACGCTCTATTTTTAAGTTTAATTCAGCATAATATGTAAATAGATAAAACCTTATAAATTAAATATAACTTATTGTAAATTAAGTGAATTTATGCATTTCAGTAACTTGCAGATTAATCATTACTTTTAAGCCATTTCTAGAATTTTATAAGCCTGTGCGAAACTCGTGAATAATTAACAATAAATTATTATTTAGCAATTTATAACAAATTGTTACCGACAGAGATTTGATTCAGGTACAAGTTTTCTAGGATTTTGCTTATAAAAAGTGAGAGTTAATAGACTTGTTTAAAAATTAGCTATTTTTGATCATAAAATGGGTATAATTAAGTTTATATGTTATCTTATTGACTTAGTGGATTTTGGGTTGGTTTTTATTTTTATTGTATTGATAATGATTTTTAAATAAATCTCAAACAATTACCAGCAGCAAATTTTTGTTGCCAATTTAATAAATAATATGATTTTTATTTAATAAAAATAGCGTAATTATATGCTTATTTATTGATATATAACATTATTTTATTTTGGTGTTTTTTTATATCAATAAAAATATATTCATTGATAATATTTTTATGAGCAATAAGGTAATTTTAGTCATATTTATAATAATTTTATAAGAATAAAAATATTATAAATAAATGCAATTTTAATAAATAAAAATTTACATTAATCCATTAAAATGATTATTTTTATTAATTTTATAGCTGAAAATAACTTCCAAATGTTTTTAACATATTGATATTATTTGAATTTATTTTTTATGGTTTGATGATTTTGAGTTGAAATATTTTCTTTATTCAGCTAAATTGGAGATCATATAGAAAGTAGTTATATCAACTTATAACTAACGTTAATTATTTATTTCAACTAATTAATATTTTCAAGTTCTCTTACTATTTAACTAAGGGTTAGTTTATTTTTGTTAAAAAACAGAGTGATGAGATTAACGATATGAAAAATTTGTTTATTTGTTTATTTGTTTACAGGCGAGTAAACTAGCGCGCTTTATTCTTTTTTGGAGTTTTTACAATGAGTGAGATAGTGAATTGGCAACCGAGCGCGTCTATCAATAACTTACTGAAAAGAGCCAAAATTATTGCTGAAATCAGACGTTTTTTCATCGATCGAGGAGTAGTGGAAGTAGAGACGCCTATATTAAGCAAATTCACGGTAACAGATATTCATCTCTCACCGTTTGAAACCCAATTTGTTGCTCCGGTAATTGCTGACAGCACCAAATTGTATATGATAACCAGTCCTGAATATCATATGAAACGCTTGCTAGCGGCCGGCAGTGGGCCTATATATCAGATGATTAAAGCTTTTCGTAATGAAGAAGAGGGACGTTATCATAATCCAGAATTTACTATGCTTGAATGGTATCGGCCTCATTATGACATGTACCGACTTATTGATGAAGTAGATGATTTGTTGCAACAAATTTTGGACTGCCAACCCACTGAGCGGATATCATATCAACAGGCCTTTCAGCGTTATCTAAACATTGATCCATTAGCACTGGAGTCAGAAAAAAAACAATTACGTGATGCAGCAGTGAAGTTGGGTTTAAATAATGCCGAAACAGAAGAAGACAAAGATGTGTTATTACAATTTTTGTTTACTATGGGAGTTGAACCAAATTTAGGTAAAGATAAGCCTACCGTTATCTATCATTTTCCTGCTTCACAGGCAGCATTAGCTGAAATTAGTAAAGAAGACCACCGAGTTGCTGAGCGCTTTGAAGTTTATTTTAAGGGTATTGAGTTGGCCAATGGTTTTCGTGAGTTGACTGATGCACAAGAACAGCGAGAACGTTTTGAGCATGATAATCAGATGCGCGAAAAAATGGGTTTACCAGAACAGCCTATTGATGAATGTCTGCTTGCTGCGCTAGATAAAGTCATACCTGATTGTTCAGGTGTTGCTTTAGGTATTGATCGCTTAGTCATGTTGGCGCTGAATGCAGAAAAAATCAGTGATGTTATCTCTTTTTCTATAGAGCGAGCTTAATTATCAGTAAACTAATAGTAATCAGCGGTAAATTATTACCGCTGAATTTATTGCTGGCTATTATTGATGTTGATGCTGTTTTTGCAAGAATTTTACCCCGAGATCAGGGAAATCGGTAAAGGCACCATCGACGTTAGCTTTGTTATAAATAATATCAAACAGCTGTTGACCGTTTTTCACGTAATTTGGTAGCTTATCAATCCGAATGGTATAAGGATGAACGACTAACTTATTTTTGTGCGCATCTTTAACCATAGCAGTAAGTTTTATTTTACCAGGTTTGGAGCTTTCATTAATAAGCATGTGGTAATCTGGGCCAATGCTATCAGCATACTTAGCGACTTCTTTCATTGCTCCCGGCTTAAACATCCAATCATAGCTATAATTTGTCCATGTACCGTTAGGCTGCTCTTCATAAGTTTCATGCCAGTCCGTGTAAGCAATTAATTGAACCAGTTTTAAATCCATGCCTAATTTAGGTAAAAGTTCATTTTTAATGCGTTTTAATTCATTAGCATCAAAGCACTGAAGATACACATTGTCGCTTTTCTTGCTGTAGCCATATTGCTTCAGAACTTCTAACACTCTGGTCGAAATATCCTTTCCTTCTTGTTTGTGAAACCAAGGTGCTTTAATTTCCGGGTAAATGCCGATATTTTTACCAGTAGATTTATTCAAACCTTGGACAAATTCAATTTCTTCTTGAAAAGTATGAATATGGAAGCTGGATTTTCCCATCGGGAAACGATTAGGATAGGTTTGAACTTTTTTACCATCTTTAATTTCAAAGGCTTCAGTAAATTTGAGTGATCGAATTTCGGGTAAGGTAAAATCAATGGCATAAAAGCGACCATCTTTGCGAGCACGACCAGGGAAGCGATCCGCAACGTCTGTAACGCTATCTAGGTAATGATCATGTAATACAATCAGTTCATTATCTTTTGTCATTACCAGATCTTGTTCAAGGAAATCGGCACCTTGCGCATAAGCCATTGCTTTGGCGGGTAATGTATGTTCTGGTAGATAACCACTTGCCCCGCGGTGAGCAATAACCACTTTTGCGTTAGATTGAGCCATTGCTGACATTGACATAACTAATAACATACTAGCAACCAAGCTATTTAATTTTATATTCATTAGTATAATTCTCTTTATTATGAGCGGGGAAATCAGTGATAAAATGAGTTCCCCTTTTTGCCAAGCTTATTAATTAAAGATAACTGATTTATGACATAAATTAGCTATGTTGTTCTGCCATTTCGCGTTTATGCTTGCTTTCACTCAGCATCACGATAAATAATAAAATAACAGAAAGTAAACTACCGCCAATCATTACCATAAAGCCGCCATTCCAGCCAAAATAGTCAACGGTATAACCCACGATAGCACTTGCTGCTACCGAGCCACCAAGGTAGCCAAATAAACCGGTAAAACCAGCAGCAGTACCTGCGGCTTTTTTGGGTGCTAATTCAAGCGCATGTAAACCGATCAACATAACAGGGCCATAAATTAAGAAGCCAATAATTAGCATGCAAGCCATATCAATATGAGGATTACCTGGCGGATTGAGCCAGAAGGCAACAGTTGCAATGGTGACTAATGCCATGAAAAATACGCCGGTGGCGCCACGGTTTCCTTTGAAAACTTTATCTGACATCCAACCGCAAAGTAGCGTGCCTGGAATACCTGCATATTCATATAAGAAATAAGCCCATGAGGATTTATCCATAGCAAAGTGTTTAACTTCACGTAAGTAAGTTGGTGACCAATCGAGTACACCATAACGTAATAAGTATACGAAAACGTTAGCAAAAGCGATCATCCAAAGTAGCTTATTAGGCAAAATATATTGCATAAAAATCTGCTTTGCAGTCAGCTCTTTTTCGTCTTTATCAGTATAATCAGGTGGGTAGTCATTTTTATATTCTTCAATCGGTGGTAAACCACAAGATTGTGGCGTATCACGCATTAAAGCAAAGGCAATCATAGCAACAAAAATGGCAGCAAAAGCGGGCATATATAGTGCTGCTTTCCAGTCGTGGAACCATGCCATGCCTAATATAAATAACAACGGCGGGATGCCACCACCAACATTATGCGCGCAGTTCCAAATTGAAACGATACCACCCCGTTCTTTTTGTGACCACCAGTGAACCATTGTTCGGCCACAAGGAGGCCATCCCATACCTTGAAACCAACCGCATAGGAAGAGCAGCACAAACATAATCATAATGCTTGAGGTAGCCCAAGGCACAAAGCCCATAATTAGCATTACTGAGGCGGATAAAATTAGCCCGGCAGGTAAAAATACTCTCGGATTTGAACGATCAGAGACTGAGCCCATGATAAATTTTGAGATACCATATGCAATTGAGATTCCTGATAAAGCAAAACCAAGTTCACCTTTAGAAAACCCCTGCTCAATTAAATAGGGCATCGCTAATGCAAAATTCTTTCTAACGAGATAGTAAGCGGCATAACCCAAAAAGATACCGAAGAAAATTTGCCACCGTAGGCGACGATAAAGCGGATCAATTTGATCTGCCGGAACTCTTTTATTATGTGGTGCTGGCTTAAAAATACTTAACATAATTCTCCTCCGATAGCATTTAAATTTTTGCTATCAAGTAATAAGCAATTGCTAAAACGAAAATGTGAGACGTTATTATTAGGTCTTCTTTCTTAATCGCGTGCTAAGATAACTCATGTTAATGCATATGTCTGCATACGAATGCGAAAATGTTATAAATTTGTGAGTAAACAGACAAAATATATATCGGCGATAGAAATAATTTTTTAATTATTTAAGTATAATTGTGAGCTTTGTCATAAATTTGTTAGTTCTGTTACAAAAAGTCACCATGAATGCTCGTTTTTGTTTCTTAATAAAGATTATTGATTAAGAGTGGCTTATATTGTGTTCGATGACTACTTATTAAGTCGCTATCAGACATTGGATTAAGGTCAACAATTCACCTATAACCGAATTATTACTGGGCATTCTGTTGGTTACAAGGTATTCCACTGAGTGGATATCGCCACTTTCCACTCAATAGATAGTTTTGTCGCTAAACAGATATTCAATTAGGCAAATTTTGTCTTGATTCAACTTAATTATTATCTGCAGCTAGATAACCATTCTTTTGGTGTTGGCCTTGGAAAAAGTAACTTAGAATGAAGTTCAACATCAATCCATAAGCAGGGAGGAAAAATAACATACAAATAAATAACTTAAAGCTATAATCGACTAAAGCAATTTCTACCCAATTGGCCGCCATAAAAGGATCAGTGCTGTGATAAAATGCAATGAAAAAGAAAGCAATCGTATCCAGTAGATTACCGAAAAACATTGCCGCAGTCGGTGCAATCCACCAACGACAATAATTACGTAATTTATTGAACACGAAAATATCCATAATCTGACCTAAAGCGTAAGCCATAAAGCTTGCTAGCGCAATACGGGCAACAAATAGATTAAATTCATTTAGTGTGATAAACCCTTGCCATTGTCCTTGGTAAAAAAGCGCCGAAAGAATGTAGGAGACAGAAAGAGCCGGCAGCATAGTTGCAGCAATAATCCGTCGAGCGAGAGGAGCACCATAAATACGTACAGTTAGATCCGTTGTCAAAAAAATAAAAGGGAAAGTGAATGCTCCCCATGTGGTATGAAAGCTAAAAATGGTAATTGGCAGTTGTACCAGATAATTACTGGAGGTAATAATCAATATATGAAAAAAGGAAAGCCAAATGAGTGCTTTGATACGCTGTTGTGGCGTCAATTCGAACATATTATACCTTTTTGGTTAAATGGGGTGAGGGAACCCATGATAATTTAATTTACTCGGTGCATCATACGCCTGAGATAAGATAAAAGCAAAATGAATAATAAAGTTTTCTTATCTATTTTATTTAATAAATGGCGGGTGAATTTATTTAATTTGTAATATAATTCCAACCTATTGAATAGGCTTTAAAACTAAATACCAATGCCAGATATTTTTACTAACCCTAACCGAACCCTTGATACACAAGGATTACGTTGTCCTCAGCCAATGATGATGATAAGAAAAATGGTTCGTCAGATGGTTGAAGGTGAAACGTTATTAATTATTGCGGATGATCCGGCTACAATCCGTGATATTCCTGCTTTTTGCCGTTTTATGGAACATCAATTGCTTGCTGAAGAGATTCAGCAACCTCCCTACCGTTATTTGATCCGCAAGAAAGTTAATTAATACTAAAAGCGAAACGGTGTTAAACAAAAAGTATATTGAAAAAAGAGAGATTATTGAATCATGTCTCTCTTTTTTCAAATATATAAATAATATTTAACAAAGTGTTTATTCTGGCTGGCGATCCTTCAATAAACGGAGCGCATTTGCGGTCACTAATGCAGTGGCACCGGAATCTGCTAAAATAGCCATCCATAAGCCGGTTATGCCTAATAAACTGGTCACCAGGAAGATAGCTTTTAGTCCTAAAGCGATAGTAATGTTTTGACGAATATTGGCTCTGGTTGCTCGTGATAACATAATGATCTCGGCTAATCCAGTTAGCCGGTTATGAGTCAATGCCGCATCAGCGGTTTCAAGAGCGACATCCGTTCCATTACCCATGGCGATGCCAACATTTGCGGCCTTCATTGCGGGAGCATCATTAATACCATCGCCAACCATCAGTGTATGGTTGGTTTTACTGAGTGCTATAATGGCATTGACTTTGTCTTCAGGTAACAGCCCTGCCCGATAATCTAAACCAACTTTTTGCGCAATTGATTCAGCTGCCAGTGGGTTATCACCCGTTAACATGACGGTTTTAATACCCAGTTTTTGCAGTTTATTAACCGCATCAATGGCATCTGAGCGTAATGTATCTTGCATAGCAATAATGCCAAGTAACTTGTTATCGACTAGTACCACAACAACAGTTTTACCTTGATTTTCAAGTGTTTTTACAGTTTGCTGCCATTGTATGGTTAATATATCGTCAGAGATTTTATTCGGTGCTGACACCAGAATATATTTATCTGCCAAATAACCTTCCACCCCAATACCAGCCAATGCTTTATGATTCTGGGCGGGTTCAACATTTATTTCTAGCGCTTGAGCCTTAGCCAAAATCGCTTTTGCTAAAGGATGGTGTGATCCGCTTTCGACTGAAGCGGTAAATTGCAATAGTTTTTCCTCGGTCACTGTTTCAGCGGTTATGATGTCAGTAACTTGTGGTTTCCCTTCGGTAAGCGTACCTGTTTTATCCAAGGTAACTTGGGTGACAGAACTTAATTGCTCTAAGGCTGCGCCACCTTTAATCAAGGCTCCTCGACGGGTTGCTGCTGCCAGAGCAGAAGTAATTGCCGCTGGAGTAGAGATCACTAAAGCGCAAGGACAGCCTATTAACAGCAAGGTTAGACCACGATAGATCCATATGTCCCATGATTGAGCAAAAAATAGTGGTGGAATAATAATAACCAATGTTGCGACTAACATAATAAGGGGCGTGTAAATTTGGCTAAAACGATCAATAAATCGTTCAATTGGGGCGCGGCGCTCTTCAGCTTCTTCAATTAATATCATTATGCGATCGATCGCATTTTGCCCTTGTTCAGATATTACTTTCATTTGTATAGCGCGATCGATAGAAAGTGCGCCAGCTGATACTTTTTCCCCCGTTTTTCGTTCAATAGGCATTGATTCACCGGTTAATGCACTTTCATCAAAACTGGCAAATTCATTCACTAATTCAGCATCAGTGGGTAAACGGCCACCAGGAAGGATTTCGATGATGTCGCCTGGTTGCAGTGTCGAGACAGGGATAGTGGTTTTTACACCATTTTTAATGAGTACCGCTTGTTCAGGAATAAGTGCCATTAAACTACTGATGCCTCGGCGTGCGCGTCCAGCGGCATATGACTCTAATCTTTCTCCTATCATAAACAACAACAGTACCATCGCGGCTTCTTCGCTGGCATTAATGAATAATGCACCTATTGCCGCAACACTCATCAATGTTTCTATTGCAAAAAAGGTACCTGAGCGTATCAGTTGTATTGCTCTAACTGTAATCGGGTAGAGTCCATATAATGTTGTTAAAATAAAAGCAATTTGTCCTACTTTTACATCAATGAAGGAAATTCCCCAACTGATTAACATAAAAAATATTAAAATAATGATAGGTTTAGATTCACTAAATGGATTATTTTGCTTCTTTTTTGTGGCTGATTCGGCGGCATTGAGGTTATATAATTTGAAGCCCGCTTGTTGCACAGCTTTGATTACATCATCACGAACATCATCATCAGCATTGACAATTAATTTTTCGGTTGTAAACAGTACCTTTACTTGTTTGACATGCTTTACCTTGCTAACGGCTATTTCAATTTTACGCGCGCAGCTTGCGCAGTCCATACCGCTTACAATCCAATGAAAGCGGTGGTTTCCTCTTGAAATGACGGCATTACTTTCCTCGGGCATAAGTGAATGTTCACTTACGCAATTATATTGATTGGTATCACTGCATGCCTGCTGATCAATAAGTTTAGTGTTACTCTTCGCAGGATGATGTTCATCATCAGCGCTATTTTTTGCTGATAGCGATACGGTTTTTTTGCTATGTTTGTGACCACTAACTTTCTTTTTATCGCTGCTGTGGCTATTGGTTGTGCAACATTTTGCAGTATGCTTATGTTGTTGATGGGTATGCGCACACATAGTATCCCCTTTTTAATTCACTCACTTAAAATTTCGTTTCTGTGATTTACTTTACACTTTAGAGTTAACTCTAAAGTCAAACATAAAAGAGGGGATTTTTTGACAAAAAATGCTATTTAGCTGAAAAATGGTTATCAATCCAACTTATAAGTAAAGCGAACGTACAATGAAAAATTGACCAATAAAATAGCAAGCGGTAATTGTTGCTTTAGAAGCTTTAAATGGGTAACGAAAGTTGGCGATAAGCCAAATACTGTTGGCAATAAAAAGTAAAAATGCACCTATCATAATGGAAAAATTATGTTCTCTTGCTAGACCGAAATATTGTTCACCCGCTATCCAAGCCATAATGAATGACATTGTTAGTAGAAAAATGGCCGGTGCGCGTAGTGAACCAAGAGGTGCCCAGATTATAATTAATACCATGACACTAAGGATTAGTAGGATAGTCAGTAATGGCAAGTAGAAAGTGAAATTCATCTGCATAGCAAAACTGATGGTATAAAGTAGGTAGCTTAGAGACAACAAGAAAATAGTCGGCAATAAACGTTCCTTGGAAAGCATTTGCCAGCTGTCAGCAATTAGCATCACCAACAGACCCGCCATGATCAGATAGCCGGCAGCATCAGTAAAATCGGCACTCCAGGCCCAAAACACTAACAATAATAGCGTAACTGGGCGAAACAGCCAGCATTGCCATTGTGGACCGCGATAGGCAGCATCAATATAAAGCCAACCAGAAAATAACACAGCAAGAAATGGCCAACTGATCATGGTTTCCCCACTAACTAAAAAGGTTAATTAGAAATTATTGATCCTATTAGAGGATAGACAATAATAGTTACTAAATATATGAATAATGAAAGCTTGGAAAATATTGTGAATAAATCGGTTATATTCGTTATTACTATTATTATCATTATTATGTTAGCGACGAAACGTTTTTTTGATCAACGTCGACAAGATGTCATTAATGATAATTCTCCGATTATCAGTTATCAAGTTGAGGTCATTGATAAGAAAGATTATCCCTATCCTAACATGCGTTCTCGTCAACGAGAGGTTGTTACTCCGGAAACTTTTCGTTATGAAATTTATTTTCAGCGGCTATCGGCTAGTGAGGTAATAAAGATTTTCCTAAAAAAGGAGAAGGAATATAATGCGATTAAAAAAGGGGATAGAGGTACGCTTTATATGCAGGGAACAAGGTTTGTTCGCTTTCAAAGCAAAGCCAATGCAAAATAGCTAAATTTATCAGCCAATAATGCATTGCCTTTGTAATTACTTGCGATTTTTTTTATAGTTACACGAGTTTCGCACCAATAAAAAAACGCTCTATTTTTAAGTTTAATTCAGCATAATATATAAATAGAAAAAATCTCATAAATTAAAAATAACTTATTGTAATTTAAGTAAATTTATACGTCTTAGCAAGTTACAGATTAATTATTGTTCTGAAGCCATTTCTAGAATTTTATATGCCCGTGCGAAACTCGTGAGTTAGTCAGTTTTTTGTCTTTTCTGCCAGGCTAAAAGTTCAAAAACGTCAAATAGAAAGATTTTTATTTGCAGCCAACGAGGATGTTTTTCTGTTTTTGCAAAAGCGGCGTGTAAAAAAATGGCTTGCATGGCATGCATGAAAATCATAAATATCATTGCTACATCTATAAAATATTTTAATGGTTTTGGAAATGGATGGATTAAATTAAACATCATGAATCCCCAAACAAAAACCATTAATAATTTTCCAGCATTTATTAACATGATATTTTCCAACTAATTATTGATTACGAATATAAAGACAGTAAGCGACTTGCCCAGTAACTTTTTTACGATGAAGCTGCCAATTTTTAGGTAACGAGGCTAAATTAGCTTCTGCTTCTGCCTCAACATAGATCCAACAATTTTCGCTTAACCAACCATTTTGTTCTAGTAGCAACGCTGTTTGTTGCAATAGATCTTTACGAAAAGGCGGATCAAGAAAAATGACATCATAGGCTGTGCCGTTCTGTGCCAGATAGTTCAATGTATTGCTATTAATCACTTGTACATTTTTTGCCTCTAATTTAGCTAGATTGGCCACAAGTTGTGTTGCGACGGAGCGCTCTAATTCAATTAGGGTAGCTGAAGCGGCATAGCGAGAAAGTGCTTCAATAGCTAAAGCGCCACTACCAGCAAAACAATCAAGGCAGCGAGCCTCCTGAATAACAGGCATTAACCAATTAAATAAAGTTTCTCTGATCCTATCTGTTGTGGGGCGTAAGCCCTCACTATCAAAGACAGGTAGTTTACGACCTCGCCATTTACCACCAATAATACGAATTTGGCCACGTGATGCAGATTGTATTTTTCTTGCCATAATTTACATAGTTTAGTCATTACAGTTTGTTAATATAGATGATAATAATACCAATGTTTATCGACAGCATGTACAACATGAAAATTATCGCTAATTTAACATGAAATGGGTGTCAGATATGTGTTGCAATCAAATCAAGTGATACACTGCCATCCTATTTTTATTATTTACATTGGTAACACCATATTTTTACCGCTAGGAGTGTAATGGCAGATGGCTAAAAAGAGAAAAAAAAGTTTTTTTCCCTGGCTAGGGTTAGGATCTGAAAATGAAGTGCAAAAAAGAGAGACAGAGCAACAATCCGAACCGAAAGTAGAAGACAGTTCTGAAGGGGTGACGGATGTAATAGCAACATCACAGCAGTCTGCAAAAGTAGAAAAGGTGCAACCTCAAGTAGCGGAAGAAAAAAACGATCAATGCCAAACAGCAGACATGAAAGCCGCAAAAATTGTTACACCTAGTCAGCAGATAACTACTTTGCAAGACATAGATGAACAGAAAAAAGTACCGCCGATACAACAGCCAAAAAAACCGGCAAAAGAGAATTTCTTTGCACGGTTAAGACAAGGTTTATTAAAAACGCGGCAGAATATGGGAGTCGGTTTTGTTAGTTTTTTTCGTGGTAAAAAAATTGATGATGAGCTATTTGATGAGTTAGAAGAACAACTTTTAGTTGCTGATGTGGGGCTAGAAACAACACGAAAGATTATAGATAGCCTAACTACCCATGCTAATCGTAAAGAGTTGAATGATGCTGCGATGCTTTATAGCAAATTACGCGAAGAGATGGCCAATATCTTATTTGATGTTGATAAGCCATTGGTTATAGAAAATAAGCTACCTTATGTAATATTGATGGTTGGGGTTAATGGGGTCGGTAAAACCACAACAATTGGTAAGTTAGCCCGCCAATATCAGGCAGAAGGTAAATCAGTAATGCTAGCGGCTGGCGATACATTTAGGGCAGCAGCGGTTGAACAATTACAAGTTTGGGGAGAGCGTAACAATATCCCGGTTGTTGCTCAGCATACTGGCGCAGATCCTGCTTCAGTGATATTTGATGCCATTCAGTCGGCGAAAGCGAAGGGAGTCGACATATTGATTGCTGATACTGCCGGACGATTGCAAAACAAAGCGCATTTGATGGAAGAGTTGAAAAAAATTGTCCGAGTTATGCAAAAACTTGATCAACAAGTGCCTCATGAAGTGATGCTAACATTAGATGCAAGTACTGGTCAAAATGCAATTAATCAGGCTAAAATTTTTCATGAGGCAGTGGGGTTAACTGGCATTATTTTAACTAAACTTGATGGTACAGCTAAAGGTGGCGTGATTTTTGCTATTGCCGATCAGTTTAAGATCCCGATTCGCTATATAGGGATTGGTGAAGGCATTGATGATCTCCGGCCATTTGTAGCTAATGATTTCATCGAGGCGCTTTTTGTCCGAGAGGATTAATATCAATGATTCGCTTTGAACATGTTAGTAAAGCTTATCGTGGTGGCAAGCAAGCACTTCAGGGCGTTGATTTTCATCTTCATCCTGGAGAAATGGCATTTCTTACTGGCCATTCGGGGGCGGGGAAAAGTACCTTATTAAAGTTAATATGTGGTATTGAACGCCCCAGTACTGGCCATATTTGGTTTGGTGGTCATCACATTAGTCGCTTAAAAAAACGGGAAGTCCCTTTTTTACGTCGGCAGATAGGTATGATCTTTCAAGATCATCATTTGTTGTTTGATAGAAACGTATATGACAATGTCTCTATGCCGCTGATTATTGCCGGTGCCAGCTCTGAGGATATTCGTCGTCGGGTTTCTGCTGCTTTAGATAAGGTGGGTTTACTTAATAGAGCGAAAAGTTATCCAATTCAATTATCAGGTGGTGAACAGCAGCGGGTAGGTATAGCTCGCGCAATTGTTAATAAGCCTAGTGTATTGCTAGCAGATGAGCCAACGGGTAATTTGGATGATGAATTATCTGAAGGTATTATGCGATTGTTTGAAGAATTCAATCGAGTTGGGGTAACAGTTTTGGTAGCCACTCATGATCTTGAGCTTATTGAGCGTCGTCATTATTCTATTTTGACATTAAGCGAGGGAAGAATGGTAGGAGGTCAGAATGGCTAAAAAACCTATCCATAAAATAGCCAAAGCCAAGGCATTGAAAGGAGGGTGGCGAGAGCAATGGCGCTATGCTTGGTTAAATACATTAGCTGATATGTTACGCCAGCCTTTAGCCACGCTTTTAACGGTGGCTGTTATTGCTATCTCGATAACGCTGCCCAGTCTTTGTTATATTGTTTGGAAAAATGTTTCACAAGCCGCGCAACAATGGTATCCCGCACCTCAATTAACCATTTATTTGGATAAATCATTAGATGAAAAAGGCGCTGAACAGACAGTCGCTGGACTTAAGCAATTAGATGGTGTTAAGAGTGTTAATTACCTGTCGCGCGAAGAAGCCATGATTGAGTTTCGCAATTGGTCAGGATTCGGCACAGCGTTAGATCTGTTGGAAGAAAACCCTTTACCAGCAGTAGCCATTATCACGCCTAAAATTGATTTTCAAAATTCACAATCATTGATAAACCTGCGTAATAAAGTAGGTCAATTAGCTGGAATTGAAGATGTTCGCATGGATGATAGTTGGTTTACCCGTTTAGCAGCATTAACTGGGCTGATTGGACAAATTGCCATGGTGATTGGTATTTTAATGGTTATGGCGGTATTTTTGGTGATAGGCAATAGTATAAGACTAAATATTTTTGCCCGTAGGGATACGATTAATGTCATGAAGTTGATTGGGGCGACAGATGGTTTTATTATGCGTCCTTTTTTAAATAGTGGTATTATACTGGGATTCTTTGGTGCTTTACTCTCATTAATACTTTCTGCATTATTGGTATGGCAACTGACCGGTATCGTTACACAGGTAGCGGGTGTATTTGGTACTACATTTCATATTCAAGGTTTTTTATGGGATGAGGTGCTATTAGTTATACTGATTGCCGCAATGATTGGCTGGTTAGCGGCCTGGTTGGCTACAGCTCAACACTTAAGACGTTTCACGCCAGAATGATCATTATCAGCAGGAAAAGTGACACGGGTGATCAATATTGAACTTTTATGCTGACATTTTGTCGAAGTTAAAAGTTCAATGTAATTAAATCAAGGCAATTTTCTTCGATACTAAGCAGTGGTAAACTACTCGATATCAGATTAATCGCTGAGCAATGGAATCTGCTCAAATATAAATTTTTTATTTAGAACTAACTCTTAGTTTGTTGAATTCAAAGAGGATATCAATGACCAAAGATATGCAATCATTAGCATTAATTCCACAAGGTAGCATTGAAGCTTATGTGCGATCAGCTAATGCTTATCCGATGCTAACCGCAGAGGAAGAACAAGAATATGCAAAACGGCTGCATTATCATGGTGATTTAAATGCGGCTAAACAGCTTATACTCTCTCATTTACGTTTTGTTATTCATATCGCGCGTAATTATTCAGGTTATGGATTGCCACAAGCGGATCTGATCCAAGAAGGTAATATCGGTCTAATGAAAGCTGTGCGTCGTTTTAATCCTGAAGTTGGCGTACGTTTAGTTTCATTTGCTGTTCATTGGATAAAAGCTGAAATTCATGAATATGTATTGCGTAATTGGCGGATAGTTAAAGTTGCCACCACTAAAGCTCAACGTAAGCTTTTTTTCAATTTGCGTAAGAATAAGAAACGTATCGGCTGGTTTAATCAAAATGAAGTCGATATGGTTGCCAAGGAGCTAGGTGTAACCAGCAAGGATGTTCGTGAGATGGAATCGCGAATGGCTGCACAAGACATGGCATTCGACATGAATGACGATGATGATAATGGTGAAAATACCACTATTGCCCCGGTTTTATATCTACAGGATAAATCTTCTGATTTTGCCGATAGCATTGAGGAAGATAATTGGGAAAACCATGCTACTGATAAATTAACGCAGGCATTATCCACCTTAGATGAGCGCAGCCAGGATATTATTCGTGCGCGTTGGCTTGATGAAGAAAGCAAGACTACTTTACAGGATTTAGCCGATAAATATAGTGTATCGGCTGAACGTGTTCGTCAATTAGAAAAAAAGGCCATGAAAAAACTTCGGTTAGTAATGGAAGCTTAAAATAAGCCACATCGCGTGATGTAAAAATCTAGCTGAAACTTTTGTTATGTAGCCAATTTAAAGTTTGGCAATTAACTATATGAAAAGTTGTTGAAAGATAGAAAGGTAATAGTAAATTTATTTTGATTGTTACCTGTTAAAATAAAAAGGCATTTACCTGTGAGGTAAGCGCCTTTTTACATGTATCTAGTAGCTTGTCTATTACTTCCCTACAATATTACCTAATATTTTATCTGTCAGTGACATTTTGCGTGTGTTTATATTTAATATACACCTATCCTATTCTGATAGACTCGATCGTTAATTTTTATTCTGCATCAATTGTAATATACGACCAAAGCTAACCGAACGGGTACCAATTTTTTGCATTCCATCTTCGGGAAGATAACTAAATTTTACGTAGAGTAAATCACCACTGGATTTTTCTTTACTTTTAAACGAATTGGTAACACGATAAAGTTCTTTAAGATCCGCAGGAATACCAGCTGCGTCCGTAATAACTGTTCCGGTAGGTACAAATTTAAGCACCTGCTCAAGTGTTTTAACTAAAAAATCCTGTATCGGAAAGAGTCCATTAAAACGTTTATGTGGTACGTACTTTGTGATGCCCATATATATTTCAGGGGTTTCCTGTAGATGGTTTTCGATACCGCGGGTTTGATTTTTTCCCAAATATTCGAAAATCTCCACTGGTGATCCGATGAGTACTAGCGGCTTAACGCCTGCACCTTTTTCTGAAAAAAGAAACTCGTTATTGCTATTTTTAACTGCTTTTTGCAAGGTTCCTCGATCCTGAATAACGGAGAAAAATTTTCCTTCTTTAACAACCGGTGCTGGTTCACGCCACATATTTATATCATTGGCTTGTGCACCACCGGCAATCACTGTAGCAGCCAGCATCATTACAGCAGTCATTTTATCTTTCATAAAAAACGTCCTTGTTGTTTACCGCAGCCTCTGTATAACAATACTATCACCAATACAAACAGAATATAAACAGCAATGTTGACTGCAAAATAATTAAATATCAGGATAAAATTTTACACCAGAATGATGAATTCGTTACGGAGGCTATGCTGTCATGATTTACTGACAAGTGGAAAAGAAATCATAAATTTTAAAAAACACCAAAAATTGCAATCATTTAGGATTTTTTTCATTATCATCGAGAATCAATAATTTTATTTTTCACGAGTTTCGCACCAATAAAAAAACGCTCTATTTTTAAGTTTAATTCAGCATAATATATAAATAGAAAAAATCTCATAAATTAAAAATAACTTATTGTAATTTAAGTAAATTTATACGTCTTAGCAAGTTACAGATTAATTATTGTTCTGAAGCCATTTCTAGAATTTTATATGCCGGTGCGAAACTCGTGTTTTTGTTTAATTCAATTTGAGTTCTTGTTTGATCCAATATTAACCTGATAGCACGCTAGTTTCTTGAAAATGGTGCTGGTAAAATGTTATCAATATGTTAAGGAATCTTGCGTATGCAGAGATGGAACAGTTATTTAAAAATCGATGTTGACGAAAAACCACATTAATAGTCATGTAGTTGAAAATAGCTTTCGATAAATTTTTTGGCATAACGGAAACGATTATGGATCGTTGAATCAACATTACCCATTGCCGCATTATATATTTATGTAGTTAACTATTTACTCCCATATGAAACAAAATTACGCTTTAATATCATTGTGTCACCGATCATGCAAAACTGATCCACTAACGATCATCTAAAACTGATCCACTTGGTATTATTCGTACATTTTTGTACGGGTAATTTATGTTAACCAAGGAGATATTTGTGGATATTCATGTTCGCTTTACACAAGGACAAAGCCTTCGAAAAATTGCCCGTGAATTAGGCATTTCCCGTAACACCGTAAAACATCATTTACAACAACAGGCAATGCCAACTTATGCTAAAAGAAGTCAACAACCGAGTAAACTGGCACCCTTTAAACCTTATTTGCTTCAGCGAATTGAATTGGCTAAACCTGATTGGATCCCTGCAACAGTGTTATTTGATGAGGTAGCTGAAAGAGGTTATCAAGGCGGTATTGCTCAGTTACGCCGATTTGTTTGTCAATTTAAACCAAGCATTGTTCCCGAAGCTGTCGTCCGTTTTGAAACACAGCCAGGTCAACAAATGCAAATCGACTTCACCAGCATCCGGCGAGGTAAAAAATCCCTAAAAGCGTTTGTTGCAACACTAGGCTATTCGCGTGCTAGTTATGTAAAGTTCTTTGATAATGAACGAGCAGGATCGTGGCAACAAGGTTTAAGAGAAGCTTTCGACTATTTTGGTGGTGTACCACAGGAAGTATTGTGTGATAACGCAAAATCCCTCATCATCGAACGGGATGCTTATGCAGAAGGTGAACATAAATTGCATGTCGAAATGCTTCAAATGTCGAAAGATTACGGTTTTAAATTGAAGGCTTGCAAGCCCTACAGGGCAAAAACGAAAGGGAAAGTAGAGCGCTTTAACCACTATTTAAAAAACAGTTTTATCGTGCCATTAAATACCGACCTTCGTGCTCATAATCTTGAACTAGATATCGAGATAGCCAACGCAAAAGTGGGTCCATGGTTACAACGCGTTGCCCATCAGCGGATTCATGGAACAACGTTAGAAAAGCCAGCAGACAGATTAGCTAAGGAAGTTAAGTATCTTCTTCCCTTACCAGCAAGGGTTTGCCAATCTATCCCGCAGACTAATACGCTTAATATTCGTATCGTACCGCCCCTTGAATCTGTCAATTTGCAACACTCAATCAGCGTATATGAAGCATTGCTGGGAGGTGAACATGTTATTGCATGAACAAATTGAACACCTGTGTGAGTCATTGAAATTAAATTCTGTTCCCAGTCATTGGTCATCACTTGCAGAACAATGCATTGCCCAAGACAAAAGCTACGGAGAGTTTTTACTGTCCCTATTAAAATGTGAGCAACAACAACGAGATGAACGAACTCGTAATCTCTTGAGTCGGATGGCAGGATTCCCAGTACACAAAGAACTTAATACGTTCGATTTTAAGTTTGCAACGAGTGTTCCTAAACAACAAATACAGGAATTAAGCGCATTAACATTTATTGAACGTAATGAAAATGTCGTATTGCTTGGCCCAAGTGGTGTAGGTAAAACGCATTTAGCTATTGGATTAGGATTAAAAGCAGTACAGGCTAGGAAGAAAACTCGCTTTACAACAGCGGCTGAACTGATGTTGCAACTCTCAACTGCCAAACGACAAAATAAGCTCAAACAATATCTATCACGTTCGGTGATGGTCCCGAAGTTGTTGATCATAGATGAGATTGGATACTTGCCGTTTGGGCGAGAGGAAGCAACCCTATTTTTTAATGTGATTGCCAAGCGTTATGAGCATGGTAGTGTCATATTGACGAGTAACTTATCATTTGGGCAATGGCCTGGTACTTTTGCTGATGACGCAACATTAACCGCCGCTATGCTTGATCGTTTACTTCATCATTCGCATGTACTGCAATTAAGCGGTGAAAGCTATCGATTGAAAGATAAGCGGCGATCAGGAGCAATAACCGAGTAAAACAGTGGATCAATTTTGATTGATCGTATTTAGATAAAAAGTGGATCAGTTTTCGGTGATCGTTGACAATTGTACCTGGATGAATATTCAAGCTGGGATTATTTAATAAATTATTTTCAGTTAATGCTGGATATTCTCTTTGAATGGTTTTTAGGAGGTTGGTATTAATCTGGCTAATACCTAAATCAAAGAGGTTATCTGGATAATGAATGGTTATAGTGAAGATGGAATGCACATGGCTCTGATATTAGCAAATTTATGCTAAATTCGGTAGAACTTCAAACTGAGCTGTTAGATTTGATTGCCTGTGTCAGTAGCAATCGATTCGGAGAGCTGATTTCAACGTTGAGTAATTGGATTTTGCCGGTTTTCATTTAGAGCTGCCATTAGCTACCGCCTCATCATGTTTTCGTCTTATCTTCTATTTATATATTTGTTCAGTGAGTAGGGTATAAGTAATAACAAAAAAGCACTTATATAAAATATAAAAGTGCTTTTTTAATTAGTATGTTAACCACTTATGGCTAGTTCATACCATATTTTTTCAATTTCTTACGTAGAGTTCCACGGTTGATGCTTAACATTAACGCAGCACGGGTCTGATTTCCACGGGTATATTGCATTACCATATCTAATAATGGTTTTTCCACCTCAGCCAATACTAATTCATATAAGTCATTAACATCCTGGTTATTAAGTTGGGCAAAATAGTTTTTCAGTGCTTGTTTAACTGAATCACGTAGTGGCTTTTGAGTTATTTGATCTTGTGAATTTACAGTAGCAACGGTTAGTACGTCAGAATTTCCGCGTTGTTCGAACATAGTTCTGTCAGCTCTTTTCTTTGATTTACGCAAAATTTTTCGAAATATGCCTCCAACACTTCCAGCTGTTCGCTGGCATCCTCTATGGTGTTGAATGTGCGCCGAAACTGGTCATCAGGTGCATGTTCTCTTAAGTACCAAGAGACATGCTTGCGTGCGATGCGGATTCCTTTGCTTAGACCGTAAAAGTCATGCAGCTCCTTAACATGCGCTTGCATTAAGCACTGCACCTCAGCAATAGGCATAGGTGGCAGTAACTCACCTGTTTCCAGGTAATGCTGGATTTCCCGAAAGATCCAGGGTCTTCCCTGAGCAGCTCTACCAATCATTAAGGCATCAGCCCCAGTGTAGTCAAGCACTGCTCTGGCTTTAAGCGGGTCAGTAATATCGCCATTAGCGATAATAGGAATAGTAACATTTTGCTTAGCTGCTCGAATGCTGTCATATTCAGCTACACCATTAAATAAGCAAGAACGAGTTCTGCCATGAATAGTTACAGCTTGAATACCACAATTTTCGGCCAGTTGAGCTATTTTTATACAGTTCCGTTCTTCAGGTGACCAACCAGTGCGAACCTTTAATGTAACAGGAACATCAACCGCATTCACAACAGCTAATAGAATTTTCTCAATCAGCTCTGGATAGCGCAATAATGCTGAACCTGCTAACTTACGGTTCACTTTCTTGGCAGGGCAACCCATATTGATATCAGATGATCTGAGCACCATTTGCAACATTAATTCGTGCAGCTGCTGCCATTTCATCGGGATCACTACCTGCAATTTGCACAGAACGAATGCCTAATTCATCACTATGGATCATTCTCAATCTGGATTTGTCTGTTTTCCAAACCTGAGGATTGGAAGAAAGCATTTCCGACACTGTCATATCAGCACCCATTGAGTAACACAGTGACCGAAAAGGCCTATCGGTGATACCCGCCATTGGTGCTGCAATGAGACAGTTTTTTATCTGATATTGACCAATATACATAGGCGATAAAAGAACACCATCCTGTGACTGCAAGGGCGCGTATATTACTCATTTTTTACGAGATATGAAAGGACAAACTTTGAGCAAATTGATATTTCTTTGAAAAATTTTATATTGATTTTTTTTGATTACAAATAATATTCATAAAAATCAATATAATGAAAATTTCTGATTTGTTTTCAAATTTTGTTATTCTTTATCGTAAATTCCTTGTTAGGTTAGATTATCTCTGTTGATTGTATAAAAATCAACCTTGATCACTATTTTTATGATGGTTATTGGAAAGATATTATTTTGTATAAACAATAAAAGTAATTAGTTTGATAATTTTGTGATTTTTTATAGCAGCAGATTTTTAGCAAAATTTTTATTGTCGGGTTAGCGCATTAGCATGCGCTAACCTCGCTTATGGCTAATCCGCTTTTTTTATTCCGGTTATTCGGCACCATCCTTCTTTTTCTATTATCGGCTCAATATTAAATTGTTGTTGGTAAGCGGTTATAACTGCTTCCGCCTGACTGGCTAATATTCCAGACAGTCCAAAGTAAGCCATTTGGATTAGTTAATCCACCGATTGCACCAGCTAATTCGCGTAAGGGGCCAGCTAAGATATTAGCAATAACAATATCCGCTTTTAGATCTTCAGGCTGATCTTTCGCCAAATACAGAACTAATTTATCGGCGACTCTATTTTGTTCGGCGTTGTTATGGCTAGCTTGGATGGCTTGAGGATCGATATCAATACCAATCGCTTTTTTGGCGCCTAGTTTAAACGCGGCAATGGCCAATATGCCTGAGCCACAACCAAAATCGATAACTATCTTATCTTTCAAATTTAAGCCATCTAACCACTCTAAACAGAGTGATGTAGTAGGATGGGTGCCGGTACCAAACGCTAAACCAGGATCCAAAATGACATTAACCGCATTGTGATCAGGCGTATCACGCCAGCTAGGGCAAATCCATAGTTTATGTCCAAAACGCATAGGATGGAAATTATCCATCCATTCACGTTCCCAATCTTTGTCTTCTATTTGTTCAATTTTATGAACAAAATTTTTACCCAATAAGGAGTAATTTTCAAGTTGGCTAATAACCTGCTCCATATCGCTTTCAGCATCAAATAGACCAATAACATCCGTATCTCCCCAAAGGCGAGTTTCACCCGGTAAGGGTTCAAAAACAGGGTTGTCGTAGCTATCCTGAAAGGTGACAGAAACCGCTCCGGTTTTCGTTAATATATCACTTAAGGCTTCTGCCTGCTCGGCGGTCGAATTCAGACGTATTTGTATCCAAGGCATAAATATTATCTTGAAATCGTAGGTTATTAGCTCGTTTTTATCGATGTAGATAATGATTTTTTCTCACCAACAACATTACCGATTAAAAAAGCAATCAAACTCAATAATAGAGCGGGTACGATGGGGTGAAAATTTAAAAATTTAACATCAAAGGCGGTCAATAATGTGTAAGAAAGGGCTCCGAGGATCATTGAACTTAATGCACCAAAACGGTTTGCTCTTTGCCAATATAGTCCGAGTGTTAATGGCCAAAGAAAAACCGCTTGTAATCCACCAAAAGCCAGTAAATTTAACCAAATAATCATTTGTGGTGGATGCCAGGCGGCTAATAGTAATAAAGCACCCAGAATGAGGGTAGAAGCACTTGAGATCCAGGTTAATTTTTTCTCTTTTTTTATCTCCTCTGGTGCAATATTTAAATATAGATCTTTTATAATAGTTGCTGAAGATTGGAGTAATTGTGAATTAATTGTTGACATAATGGCAGCCATTGGGGCGGCTAAGAAAATTCCTGCGGCGAATGGAGGTAAAACCGTGATCATTAATGTTGGGATGACCTGATCTGGGATCGTTAAATCCGGTAAAATAGCTCGACCTAATGCACCTGCTAAATGCATTCCCAACATTAAAATAGCCATCACAATGGTACCGATGATGATCCCTCGGTGCATCGCTTGGCTATTTTTATAAGAAATGCAGCGGACAGCAGTGTGTGGTAAGCCAATAACGCCAAAACAAACTAATATCCAGAAGGAAAACATAAAGGGCATACTAAAGATGTTATCGGCACCTTGTGGTGTGATTAGTTTTGGATCAATCGTTTTTAGTGTCTCTGTTGCCGCCGCCAGACTGCCTGCCTTGTGAATAGTCGCAACCAGCAGAATAATGGTTCCTACTAACATAACAAAGCCTTGTAAGGTGTCATTAAGGACACTGGCTCTAAAACCACCAAACGCAGTATAAAGCGCAATAGTGATGCCAAATATTAATAATCCTATTTCATAGGGGATATTTGCCGCAGTTTCAAGTAGACGAGCTCCGCCGATAAATTGAACTGTCATAGCACCAAAGAAAGCGATGAGTAAACTAATGCTAGCAATCCATACCAGTAAACGGCTTTGAAAACGAGCATACAGCATGTCATTAAGTGTCACCGCATTATAGCGACGAGCCAAAATGGCAAACTTTTTACCTAGTACACCAAGCGACAACCAAATAGTCGGAACTTGAATTAAGGCAAGTAGCACCCAGCCAAGGCCATATTTATAGGCTGCTCCAGGACCACCTATGAAAGAGCTAGCACTGATGTAGGTAGCAGTGATGGTCATTGCCAAAACAACCCCACCCATAGAGCGATTACCTAGAAAATATTCATGTAAAAATTCGCCTTTTTGACGTCGATGATAAGCATAAATAGACAGTAAACAAACCAATAATAAATAACCAATAAGTGGTAATAGAATTTCAATTTGCATCTTTATCTTCCAATGACATTTGTTTAAAAATGAATTTAACCATTAAGACACAAAGTAAAATAAAAATCAGAGGTAAATATAAACATGAAAGTTCAAACCATAATGGCATCCCTGTTATTCCCATTTCCTCACCGGGGAGGTAGGCAGTCATAATCCAACTACATAAATAAGCAACAGTAAGAAAAACTGACCAACGAGCTTCTTTGTTGGATTGAAGAAAACGTTTGTCCATTGGTTCTCCTGGTAGTAAAAATTTAATCTGAGGGTTTGTATATTACACGAGTTTCGCACAGGCATATAAAGTTCTAGAAATGGCTTAAAAGCAATGGTTAATCTGCAAGTTACTAAAACACATAAATTTTATTAAATTACAATAATTTGTATTTAATTTATAAGGTTTTGTCTATTTATATCACGAGTTTCGCACAGGCATATAAAGTTCTAGAAATGGCTTAAAAGCAATGGTTAATCTGCAAGTTACTAAAACACATAAATTTTATTAAATTACAATAATTTGTATTTAATTTATAAGGTTTTGTCTATTTATATATCATGCTGAATTAAACTTAAAAATAGCGCGTTTTTTTATTGGTGCGAAACTCGTGTATTAGTTAAAGATTATCTTCAGAAAAAGTATCAAAAATTAGGGTACATTCCGTACCCTATTGTGATGAAAGGTGAATAGAAAAGTTTATTCCTGTGAAGCGAGTTTTTTTTCCAGGTAATGGATATTGGTACCACCTTTGAAAAAATTGCTGTCATCCATAATTTTTTGTTGTAATTCTATGTTAGTTTTAATGCCATCAATAATTAATTCAGATAAGGCATTTTTCATCCGAAGGATAGCAATTTCCCGGGTTTCACCATATGTGATCAGCTTACCAATCATAGAGTCATAGTAGGGTGGAACGGTGTAACCTGCATAAATGTGTGATTCCCAACGTATACCAAAACCACCAGGAATATGGAGGCGAGTAATTTTACCCGGACTTGGCAAGAAGGTATTTGCATCTTCTGCATTAATTCGGCACTCTATTGCATGCCCATGAATTTTAACATCTTTTTGTTTGATAGATAGGGGCAAGCCAGAAGCGATCCTTAACTGTTCTTTAATCAGATCAACCCCAGTGATCATTTCCGTCACAGGATGCTCAACTTGAATACGCGTATTCATTTCAATAAAGTAGAATTCGCCATTTTCATAAAGGAATTCAAAAGTACCGGCACCGCGATAATCGATATCAAGACAAGCTTTTGCACAGCGCTCACCAATGCTTTTACGCATATCAACTTTTATACCTGGTGCAGGCGCTTCTTCAACCACTTTTTGATGGCGACGTTGCATTGAGCAATCACGTTCGGCTAAATAAATCGCATTGCCTTGACCGTCAGCAAGTACTTGAATCTCAATATGGCGTGGATTTTCCAGGAACTTCTCCATATAAATCATACTATTATTAAAGGCAGCTTTGGCTTCAGCGCGAGTTAGGGTAATGGCTTGTTCTAGCTCATTTTCGTTACGAACAACGCGCATACCGCGGCCACCACCGCCACCAGATGCTTTAATAATAACTGGGTAGCCAATTCGATTAGCAATTGTTTTATTGGTTTTTATCTCATTTCCTAAAGGCCCGTCTGAGCCAGGAACACAAGGAACACCGGCTTTTTTCATCGCCTCAATGGCAGAAACTTTATCACCCATGAGTCGAATAGTTTCTGGTTTGGGACCAATGAATATAAAACCAGAACGTTCCACTTTTTCGGCAAAGTCGGCATTTTCAGATAGAAAACCATAACCAGGGTGAATGGCTTCTGCAGCAGTAATTTCTGCTGCCGAGATGATTGCTGGAATATTAAGATAACTTTCAGCTGAAGCGGCAGGCCCGATACAGACAGTTTCATCAGCAAGTAATACATGTTTTAAGTCACGATCGGCGGCAGAATGCACGGCGACGGTTTTTATTTTTAGTTCTTTACAGGCACGTAAAATGCGTAAAGCAATTTCGCCACGGTTGGCGATAACAATTTTTTTAAGCATAGGATGCCTCGTTATTCGATGATAACCAATGGCTCGTCAAATTCAACCGCTTCTCCATTTTCCAGCAGAATTGCTTTAACTACACCTGCTTTGTCTGCTTCGATCTGATTCATCATTTTCATCGCTTCGACAATACATAGAGGATCCCCTAGCTTAACCGTTTGGCCGACTTCAACAAATGGTTTTGCTTCTGGACTTGGCGCTCGATAGAAGGTACCTACCATTGGCGAGCGAACAGTATAACCACTGATCTCTGCTTTTTTCTCATTTGTTGTTTCAGGTAAAATTTGAGAAGGTGCAATGGCGTTTGCTAAAGCCGGTTGATGCGTGGTTGGCGCTGCCATATACTGTTGTAAATTCGGTAAATTCTGCACGATTGTACGGCTAATACGCACTGATTCTTCACCTTCCGAAATTTCTAGTTCAGAAATGCCAGATTCTTCAACAAGCTCAATCAATTTTTTAATTTTACGAATATCCATAAATTAATTCCGTATTTTTATTCTTTACATTTATTAGGTTGGGATTCATCAATGGTTGCTAATTCTTCAATATTTAATAAGAATTTAACCGCAGCTTCTAATGCAAAAATATAACCATCAGCACGGAAACCACAGATGACACCGTTTGCAATATCGGAGAGATAGGAGTGATGCCTGAATGGCTCACGTGCATAAATATTAGTAAGGTGGATCTCATAAAAAGGAATAGCAACGCTTAATATTGCATCGCGTAAAGCCACACTAGTATGCGTTAATGCTGCCGGATTAATCAATATAAAGTCGATTTTTCCTTGAGCTTGATGGATTTCATTAATAAGCTCATGTTCCGCATTAGATTGAAAATGACTTAATTTAACTCCTAATTGTTTTGCTTTTTGGTTCGTTTGGTTAACAATATCCTGAAGTGTAAGAGCACCATAGAATAGTGGTTCTCTCGTCCCCAGCATATTTAAATTTGGGCCATTTAGCAGCAAAATGTGGTAATCTTTTGCCATTTTGCGGGTATCTCCGACTGATAATTAGACAACATAACTTGATGCTAATAGTTTGTCATCTTTTTCTCATAATGAAAACGTTTATTTTGACGACAGAGAGCGATATTACAAACATTTCATAGCAATTAGCAGCAAAATTTTAGTCTAATCAGCAAGGTTGGCTCGAAAAATTTAACGTATTTTTACCAGTGTCCGGCCAGTGATTTGGTTATTGATTAATTTATCGGCATAATCAATCACTTTTTCTAACGGGATCTCTGTGGTTGTTAATTGATAAAAACTATCGGGTAATAAATTGGCTAACCGTTGCCATATCTGTGGGCGTTTGATCGTTGGAACCATCACCGAGTCTATCCCTTGTAGTCGTACATTACGCAGAATAAAAGGCATCACTGTTGTCGATAACATAATATCAGCGGCCAGACCACATGCTGCTATTGTACCTGAATAGCACATTTGTGAAATAACGGTTGCTAATATATTGCCGCCAACGGTATCAATAGCTCCTGCCCAACGTTGCTTTTCTAAAGGGTGAGGTATGGTAGTAAACTCTTTACGTAGCAGCACTTGTTTAGCGCCAAGTGCTTTTAAGTAATCGATATTACTCTCCCGACCAGTTACTGCTGTGACGGAATAACCAAGTTTATCCAGCAGTTGAATTGCGGTACTACCTACACCACCACTGGCTCCTGTCACAACAATGTTGCCTTTATCAATGGTTACGCCGTTTTCTTCCAACGCCATTATACAGAGCATAGCGGTAAAACCAGCGGTGCCGATTATCATCGCTTGTCGCATAGTCATTTTGTCAGGAATAGCTGTTAACCATTTGGCTGGTACCCGCGCTTGTTCTGCTAATCCCGCCCAATGGTTTTCACCAACACCCCAACCGGTCAGTAAAACTTGTTGGCCGACTTGAAATTTTGCATCTGTTGAAGACTTAATGATACCAGCAAAATCGATGCCTAGTACCATCGGGAATTGGCGGATAATTTTTCCTTTACCAGTAATAGCTAAAGCATCTTTGTAGTTTAGTGTAGACCAATAAATATCTACGGTAACGTCATCAGAGGGTAAAAGTGTGTCATCGATCGATTTTATACTGGCTTTTAATGCTTGATTTTCTTGTTCTAATAGCAAGGCTTGCATAATTTGTGGCCTTTATGTTTGTATAAGGATGCTGCAGTATAAAGTTATTTTCGTTATTTCGGCGGGCATAAAGTCTCAATAATAAATAAATTGTAAATATGTTTTTTTACTAGCGTCAATAGGGGGTTATCAGGCAGAATACTAGTTTATTTTAGTAGTAAAAAAAATTTTTTTTCTATGAATAATAACGTGCAGAATTAATACTTACATTTAAATTATTTTTTATTGCTACTTTAATAACGTATTAACATGGCAGGCTTTTATACTTTAATATAATATTAAAAAGCGAATTGACCTTGCTTTGAAGCATATGTCAACTAATAATTATGTAGCGTCATATAAACTTAATACAGCGGTATATTTTAATCTAAAATAGTTAATTTTCTTGTTAGAAAGTTTTATATTAAATGAATTAAGTGATTTTTATGAGGGTATTGTTTACTTTATACTGTAATTGATTATAGAGAATAAGTAGTAGTGGTTTTTTGTATTGTAAAAAAATTAGCCACTTTTTATTGAAGCGATTTAATTAACTCCTTGTCGTCGCTTCATGTGGTTGGTAAAGTAGACGGATTTTCATTCGTTTCCAGCTTGCAGGATTATCCTTTCGTTATGTTTAAAAAAATTCGTGGCATGTTTTCCAACGACTTGTCTATTGATTTGGGTACCGCCAATACTCTCATCTATGTCAAAGGACAAGGTATTGTGTTAGACGAACCGTCAGTTGTCGCTATTCGTCAAGATCGCGCAGGCTCACCTAAGAGCGTTGCTGCTGTAGGTCATGAAGCAAAACAGATGCTAGGCCGGACGCCAGGTAATATCGCGGCTATTCGTCCAATGAAAGATGGCGTGATTGCTGATTTTTATGTTACTGAAAAAATGTTACAGTATTTTATCAAACAAGTTCATAGCAATAGCTTTATGCGTCCAAGTCCACGCGTCTTAGTTTGTGTACCTGTTGATGCGACCCAGGTAGAACGTCGTGCAATCCGAGAGTCGGCGCTTAGTGCTGGCGCTCGTGAGGTTTTCTTAATTGAAGAACCCATGTCGGCTGCAATTGGTGCTGGTTTGCCTGTTTCCGAAGCAACGGGTTCAATGGTGGTTGATATTGGTGGTGGAACGACAGAAGTTGCTGTTATTTCATTAAATGGTGTTGTTTATTCGTCATCGGTACGTATCGGCGGTGACCGGTTTGATGAAGCGATCATTAATTATGTTCGTCGCAATTATGGTTCATTAATCGGTGAAGCTACTGCTGAGCGGATTAAACATGAAATCGGTTCGGCCTATCCTACAGATCAAGTTTACGAAATTGAAGTGCGCGGGCGTAATTTGGCTGAAGGCGTACCACGTGGTTTTACACTTAATTCTAATGAGATACTTGAGGCATTACAGGAGCCTTTAACCGGTATTGTTAGTGCCGTTATGTTGGCCTTGGAACAATGTCCACCAGAATTAGCTTCTGATATCTCTGAACGAGGTATGGTGTTAACTGGTGGTGGCGCGTTGTTGCGTAATTTGGATCGTCTATTAATGGAAGAAACAGGCATTCCCGTTATTGTTGCTGAAGATCCGCTAACTTGTGTTGCACGTGGTGGTGGTAAGGCATTGGAAATGATCGACATGCATGGTGGTGATCTGTTTAGTGATGACTAGACGTTAACCAATAGAAGGAGGAACTTAAGGATGGCGCTCCTCCTTACTTTATGTATAGCGATGTTAATGTTTAACGTTTATTTATTTTTTATCAAAATAACTCATGAAGCCGATCTTTAGTCGAGGGCCATCCCTACAATTACGTATTATTATTGCGATCGTTGTTGCAATCGTGCTGGTTGCTTTTGATCGTCAATTTGATACTTTTAATAAAATACGTAGTTATTTAGATACGGCTGTTAGCCCTTTTTATTTTTTGGCAAATGGTCCGCGAGAACTGCTTGATAATATTTCAGATGCATTGGCGAGAAGAGATCAACTTCTTTTTGAAAATAAAGCATTGAAGAAAGAGATTTTATTAAAAAAAGCAGATAATTTATTACTTGGGCGACTTAAACAGGAAAACGCTAGATTACGTGAGCTATTGGGTTCACCTCTACGTCAGGATGAACACATGATGGTTACTCAAGTGCTTTCAGGTGCTAATACACCTTATCGAGATCAAATTGTGATTGATAAAGGTTTACATGATGGTGTTTATGAAGGCCAGCCTGTTATTAGTGATAAAGGTGTTGTTGGACAGGTTATCGCAGTGAGCCAGTTTAATAGTCGTGTTTTACTGGTTTGCGACACAACGCATGCATTACCTATACAAGTATTACGTAATGATATTCGGGTTATTGCAGTGGGTACAGGATGTAGTGATGATCTTCAACTTGAACCTTTACCAGATAATATTGATATACGTATTGGTGATGTAATAGTTACTTCTGGTTTAGGCGGGCGTTTTCCTGAAGGTTACCCAGTTGCGACTGTTTCTTCCGTAAGACATGATACCCAGCGCGCTTATACGATTATCCATGCTCGGCCTACCGCAGATTTACAAAGACTACGCTATCTTTTATTGCTATGGGGAAACTCTAGCGATCCTTCTCATCCTTTACCTCCATCAGAAGTATATCGCGCAGCAAATGAACGTTTAATGAAGATTCTGCCCCAGGTGTTTCCTGGCCCAAACGAGCTTCAAGGGCCACAGCTACCGTCAACAGAAATGAAAAAAAATGTCGAGCAACCTCCTTTGGTCGCTCAGTAGGAATTGCTACCGTGAAATCAAGGCAACTAAAGGAAACTAAAGGAAACATAAAATGGATCAATACCGTGGAAATGGGCGGTGGATCATTTGGCTGTCCTTTTTAATTGCAATAATCCTAGAGCAAGTGCCCTGGCCTGAGCAGTTTATTTATTATCGCCCCACATGGTTAGCATTAATTTTAATTTATTGGGTTATGGCTTTGCCGCATCGAGTTAGTGTAGGCACAGGATTTTTTTTGGGGATCTTTATGGATCTGATCCAAGGTTCAGCTCTTGGTGTACATGCATTAGCTTATAGTATGATTTGTTATTTGGTATCGTATAAACATCAGCTTCTTCGTAATATGGCACTGTGGCAACAATCCCTTGTTATTGCTGGATTATCAGTGGTTATGAATTTTACGATCTTCTGGGCGGAGTTTCTTTCCTCTCTAGTATTATTTCATCCCGAAGTATTCTGGAATTGTTTGATTAATGCCATCTTGTGGCCTTGGATGTTTTTATTATTGCGCAAAGTTCGACGTCAGTTTTTAGTTCGTTAAAAATGGGCAGCCAAGTGTCTATTTTTTCTATGGTAAATAGAATTTATTTCGCGTCAGCTTCGCCAAGAAGGCGTAAGTTAATTGAGCAGCTAGGATGGTTATTTGACATTATTCTCCCTGATATATCTGAATTATGTTACGAAGGAGAGACAGCCTGTGAGTATGTTATTCGCTTAGCATGTGAAAAATCTCAGGCGGGTGTTGATATGGCAGAAAAACCCTACCCAGTGTTAGGTGCGGATACTATTGTCGTAAGTGACGGAAATATTTTGGGTAAGCCTAAAGATGAAAACCATGCTGCGCATATATTAAGACAACTTTCAGGTAAAACACACCAGGTGATGACTGCAATCGTGTTCTCAGATAAGCGAAATACATTGTATGATTTAATTGTCACCAAAGTGACATTGCGGCAATTAACAAATAAAGAAATCGATCAATATATCTTGTCGGGTGAGCCGATGGACAAGGCAGGAGCTTATGCTATCCAGGGTAAAGGTGGCTGTTTTGTTAAGCGGATTGTCGGAAGTTATCACGTTGTAGTAGGGTTACCGTTAGTTGAAACAGATGAATTATTGACTAAGTTTCTGGCGTTAAATAATAGGAATGAGAGCTATGGTAGCTGAACTATTAGTCAATGTAACCCCCTCTGAAACACGGGTGGCTTATATTGATGGTGGCGTGTTACAAGAAATTCATATTGAGCGTGAAGCTAAAAGAGGCATTGTAGGTAATATTTACAAAGGTCGTGTGAGTCGAGTTTTGCCCGGTATGCAGGCGGCCTTTGTTGATATTGGCTTGGAAAAGTCCGCTTTTCTTCATGCCTCAGATATTATGCCTCATACCGAATACATTGCCGGCGACGAACAAAAAAACTTTCATGTACGTGATATCGGCGAATTGGTTCGGCAAGGGCAAGATATTATGGTACAGGTGGTTAAAGATCCGCTAGGAACAAAAGGTGCTCGTTTAACAACGGATATCACATTACCATCCCGTTATCTGGTTTTTATGCCGGGCGCTTCTCATGTCGGCGTTTCCCAACGCATTGAAGGTGAAGAAGAACGAGAACGTTTGAAAAATATTGTTGAGCTATTTTGTGATGAGCATGGTGGCTTCATTATTCGTACTGCGGCAGAAGGGATCGGTGATGATGAACTGGCTCAAGATGCCGCTTTCTTGAAGCGTTTATGGGCTAAAATTGTTGAGCGTAAAAAACGTCATAAGTCCCGTATGCAGATTTATGGTGAACTGGCTTTGGCACATCGTATCATTCGTGATTTTGCCGGTGCTTCATTAGATCGGATCCGTGTTGATTCAAACCTGACTTTTATTTCATTAAAAGATTTTATTGATGAATATGTGCCTGAAATGACAGTAAAACTTGAACTGTATCAAGGACCATTACCAATATTAGATCTGTATGATGTTGAGAAAGAGATCCAACGTGCTTTAGAACGTAAAGTTGAATTAAAATCAGGTGGTTACCTAATTATTGATCAAACTGAAGCAATGACCACTATTGATATTAATACTGGTGCTTTTGTTGGTCACCGTAATCTGGAAGAGACCATTTTTAATACCAATATTGAAGCGTCACAAGCTATAGCGAGGCAGTTAAGGTTACGCAACCTAGGCGGTATTATTATTATCGATTTTATTGATATGCTTGATCCTGAGCATCGTCGTCGTGTTTTGGCATCGTTGGAACAATCATTATTAAAAGATCGGGTTAAAACCACCATTAATGGTTTTTCTCAACTAGGATTGGTCGAGATGACACGCAAAAGAACACGTGAGAGCCTTGAACATGTTCTATGTGATGAATGCCCGACTTGCCAGGGTAGAGGAACAGTAAAATCGGTAGAAACAGTCTGTTATGAAATTTTACGTGAAATTGTTCGTATAAATCGTACTATCGATGCCAATCGTTTCTTAGTCTATGCTTCAGCGGCAGTTGTTGAAGCATTAAATGGTGATGAATCTCATATATTGGCCGAAGTAGAAATTTTTGTTGGCAAATCTGTCAAAGTCCAAATTGAGTCACTGTATAGTCAGGAACAGTTTGATGTCGTTATGATGTAGTTATGATAGTGGTTAGATTGCCATTGTAGTAACTTCTTTTGGAAGGAGAGATGGGTGAAACGACTACCTAAGGTATTGGTAGCCATAAGCGCAATAATAGTACTTATTATGGCATTGGCCATTATTGGACTACGTCTTTTTCTTCCACAAATTAATGAATATCGCAATCAACTTGAAGGACAGCTGCAATCATTAACAGGAATACCGTTTAAAATTGGTCATATTGAAGGTGAATGGGTCTCTTTTGGACCAGTATTAACGTTTTCTGATGTCAGTGTCAGCAAGAAAAAAGTGAATATTCAGGTAAAGAAAATAAAATTTTCACTTGATATATGGCGTTCACTCTTTTCTTTACATCTCCGTTTTCGGGATATTATTTTCTATCAATTAAATGCAGATTGTTATAAACCACTTGAATTTGTCAGTGAAGGCGATTTTAGTCATTTTGATTTAGATGCTTTAGATGAATTGTTTTTACAGCAATTTGATTATTTTACCTTAAAAGAAAGCCGTATCACTTTTCTGACGCCGTCGGCAGAAAAAAAGACCTTAAAGATCCCTGAACTGACCTGGTTAAATCAAAATGAATATCATCGAGCACAAGGATTTATCAGCCTTGATAATTTTGAACAGCAGCAAGATCAGGATGCCATTCAAATTAAACTCAATCTTCGTAATAAAAATGGCGTGATTAATAGCGGCACGGTTTACTTACAGGCAAATAATGTAAATTTGCGCCCTTGGTTAAGTCGTTGGTTACGTGATAGTACTGGATTACAGAATGCAGTATTTAGTCTTTCTAGCTGGATTACTATCAAAGATAGTCATATCGAAGGTGGGCAATTACAGTTGCATCAAGGACAGGCAAATTGGCAGGTTGATGGACAAGAGCATCAGCTGGCTGTTGATGATTTATTGCTGACCCTGCATCGTCAAGAGAATGGTTGGTTATTTAATATTCCACAGCTACAACATTTAAAAACTGATCAACAACAATGGCTTGAAGGTCAAATTTCTCTACTCTATTTACCACAATCAAAAGCAGATGAAAATCATTGGCGTATACGGATTAATAATATTCAATTAGAGCGATTAAGAACTATTATCCCTATTTTCTCTTTTTTCACGCCTGAATTTATTAGTGATTGGCAAAAACGTCAGCCAAAAGGTCAACTCGTCGCACTGGCATTGGATATTACGCCGGGTAAGCCAGAGAAAGCACTAATTGATGCCACCTGGCAAGATATTAGCTGGATACGCTGGAAAGATTTACCTTCAGTTAGCCATTTTAGTGGTTCATTGCGAGGTAGTCAGCAAAGTGGAAGATTCTTATTTAACTTAAATAATAGTTTTATCGAATATGCACCAATGTTTAAAGTGCCATTGGAAATTTCTGCCGGACAGGGAACCATTTTTTGGTCGGAAGAAGGCCAATCACGCCAGATTTGGAGTGAGGATCTGATGCTGCAAGCAAAATCGCTATCGACAACCGGCGATTTTCGTTATCAGACAGCAAAAGATCAGCCACCTATATTAAGTATTTTGGCTGGCGCAAAATTGACCGATGCGGGTGATGCATGGCGTTATTTTCCCACCACGTTAATGGGTAAAGATTTATCTGATTATCTGACGAAAGCAATTATTAGCGGTTATGTTGATGCCGCCACGATAGTTTTTCACGGTGATCCGGCTAATTTTCCTTTTAAAAAGAATAATGGACAATTTCAAGTTGTTGTACCGCTACGAGATGCGACTTTTAAGTATCAACCTGATTGGCCGACAATTTTTGATTTGGATATCGATCTTAATTTTGAACGTAATGGACTTTGGATGTCGGCGCCTAGTGTAAAATTAGGTGATGCTAAAGCAGTAGATCTTAGCGCAGATATTGCCGATTATAGTCAATCTAAATTATTAATAAAATCTCATATTACCGGTGATGGAAAAGCGATCCGTAATTATTTTATCCATAGCCCGATGGAAGGTTCGATTGGCGAGGCATTAGATGCAGTGAAAATAGGCGGTAACGTTAGTGGCAAATTGATGCTTGATATTCCGTTAGAGAGAAATAGTGGTAGTGTGATTGCTAGTGGTCAAGTTGATCTTAAGAATAATGATGTCGATATCACAGCTATTGATAGTCAGCTGGAACAGCTAACGGGGCGTTTTTATTTTCGTAATGGTGATTTGAAAAGTGAAAAGTTGCAAGCTGAATGGTTTGGCCAACCGATAAATTTAACATTTAATACTATTAATGAACGACAGAATTACCAGATCAATGTAAATGTTGGCGGTAATTGGCAAGCTAAAAAAATCGCTATTTTACCTAAATCGATTACGCGTCAATTGGCAGGTAGCACAGCCTGGCAAGGACAGGTTAATATTCAATTGCCCAATCAACTAAAGCAAAATCCAACCTTATCCATTGCTCTGAATAGCAAATTAGATAAGCTTACTAGCAAATTTCCTGCTTTGGATAGCAAGCAAATAAGGCAATTAGGTGATATGCAAATTCGTGCTAGTGGTGATACCCGGCAATTACAAATTTATGGTGATGTTGGTAAGCAAGTTAGCTTTAATAGCCAATGGCAATTTACTGAAAAGCAAGTTCGTTTGCTAAAAGTAGCCATTCAGCCTTACACAGCTAAAGGTGTTGTTCTGCCCGACAGTCCATTAGTTATGATCAACTTACCTGAAATCAATGATCCGAAATGGCTTTCATTGTTGACTTCATTTTCTTCATTAAATTTAGCACCGCAAAGTTATGGTAAATCATTTGTAATACCCGATATCGCTATTGTTAACTTGCTAAAGATCACTTTTGCTAAACAGCAATGGAATAATATGGCATTTACCATTAATAAAACCGCTGAATTAACGACAATTGTTATAGATAGCGATAATTTGAAGGGTAGTTTAAGTATTCCGAAGCAGGGTGATTGGCAAGCTAAGATTAACTATCTTTATTTTAATCCAGAAACTTCATTCCAACAGCAGAATTATGTGGCAATAAATAACCTTGCGCAAAGATATGATATTTCAGCTTGGCCAAATATGAATATTTATTGCTCAGAATGTTGGCTTGCAGGCTATAAACTAGGTGAACTAAAAGCACAAGTCATACGCAATAGACAAACCCTCATTTTAAAAGAAGGATCGTTAATAAATAGCTCCACTGATTTGAAAATCTCTGTTATATGGCATGCAGATCAGCAAAACAGTACAACGATAAAAGGGATATTAAAAGGTAATCGATTTGATGATTTGGCTGCTTATTATGGCATACTAGTGCCGATTAAACAGTCACCTTTTAAAATTGATTTTGATTTAAATTGGGCCGCAGTACCATGGCAACCTGATGTTGCTAGTTTGAACGGTAATCTGAGTTTTAAATTAGCTAAGGGAGCAATTGCTCAGATGGGTGGTGGTGGAGCCGGTCAGTTGTTGCGTTTTATCAGTTTTGACGCACTTTTACGTAAATTGCAATTGGATTTTAGTGATACCTTTAGTGATGACTTTGCGTTTGATGCCATTCGGGGTAACGCCAATATAAAAAATGGCATCTTGAATACTGATAATTTTTATATTGATGGTTTAATGGCTGATATTACAATACATGGCAAAATTAATTTAGTTCGTCGTGATATGAATTTAGAAGCTATTATTACCCCTGAAATTTCAACCACGGTAAGTGTTGCAACGGCATTTGCCGTTAATCCACTTGCGGGTGCGGCAGTGTTTGCTGCAACTAGAGTATTGGGCCCATTATGGAGTAAAATATCGGTTATTCGTTATCGAATTACCGGTAGTCTGGAACAACCAAAAATTGATGAAACTTTACGTCAATTGAAGGAGAATCAACGGGATGACAAGTGACAATATTGCACTATTACAATTGTGTAGTGGTAAAAATACTAAACATAACCTTGCTCAGATAGAGCAGCAGATTAAACAATTGCCAAATAGTGTGAAATTGGTTTTAACACCGGAAAATGCACTGTTGTTTAGTGATAATATCAGTTACCGTAATTTTGCTGAATCACAGGGAGAAGGTCCTTTACAAGGTGCAATTGCTGAAATGGCTCGTCATTATCAAGTATGGATATTGGTGGGCTCTATGCCATTAATCAGCCGCGAAGATCCTGAGCTTATCACGAGTAGTAGTCTGTTATTTGATGATAGCGCTGCAATTCGTGCTCGCTATGACAAAATTCACATGTTTGATGTGAATATAATTGATGATGAACAAGGTATTTATAACGAATCGTCAATTTATCAACGTGGTGAACATATTACAGTAGTTGATACGCCAGTTGGCCGTTTAGGAATGACGATTTGTTATGATTTACGTTTTCCCTGCCTGTTTCAGGCATTAAGAAAGCAAGGGGCGGATCTCATTGCTGTGCCGGCTGCTTTTACACGTTTAACTGGTGAAGCTCACTGGGAACCACTGTTAAAAGCCCGCGCGATTGAAAATCAATGTATTATTTTGGCGCCGGCACAAATAGGCGTGCATGGTCAACGTCGTACTTGGGGTCACTCAATGGTGATTGATAGCTGGGGCAATATTTTGCAAGAAAATGCAGATGCAGTCAGTGCATTAACGCTTAATATTGATAAAGCTAAAGAAAGCCTGATTGGTGTCCGTGAACAGATGAAAGTCGTAAAGCATAATCGCTTCCGTACTAGTTTGATGCCATTAATTGGACACAAAACGAAATAGAAAGAGTAAATAAATATGAGTTTAACCTCTGTTAGTGAATATTTGCTGACATCAAACGATCTTAATCATCAACATCTGCAAGATGTTTTACAATCACTTGCCGAGCGATATTTAGATTATGCCGATCTCTATTTTCAATCGAGTTGTCATGAAGCATGGGGATTGGAAGACGGAATTATTAAAAGAGGATCCTTCAATATTGATCAGGGTGTAGGTATTCGCGCTATTCGTGATGATAAAACCGGATTTGCTTATGCCGATCAGATAACTTTACAGGCACTACAGCAAAGTGCTAATGCGGCTCGAAGCATTGTAAATCAGGCTGGGAAGGGCAAAGCATGTCTAATTAGTAAGGTTAATTTTAAACATTTATATTCTGCGATTGATCCTATACAAACAATGAGCCCGGAAGAGAAAATCGCATTGTTGCAGCGTGTTGATCAAGTTGCCCGAGCCGAAGATCCTCGTGTGCAAGAGGTCGATGTAACGCTATCTGGTGTTTATGAACATGTTCTGGTCGTAGCAACAGATGGCACGTTAGCGGCTGATATTCGTCCATTAGTACGCTTATCTGTCAGTGTGTTAGTGGAACATGACGGCAAGCGTGAGCGTGCTGGTAGTGGTGGTGGTGGGCGCTATGGTTACCAATATTTTCTTGAAACAGAGCAAGGTGAAGTTCGGGCGGAATATTATGCTCGAGAGGCTGTCCGCATAGCATTGGTTAATCTTACCGCAATTGCTGCACCGGCAGGCACAATGCCTGTGGTACTCGGTGCTGGTTGGCCAGGTGTTTTACTACACGAGGCAGTCGGCCACGGTCTTGAAGGTGATTTTAATCGGCGTGGCACATCTATTTTTAGTGGAAAAGTAGGTCAACAAGTTGCTTCACCACTTTGTACCGTGGTTGATGATGCCACTCTAGTCGGTCGTAGAGGATCTTTAGCCATCGATGATGAAGGTGTACCGGGACAATATAATGTCTTGATTGAAAATGGTATTTTAAAAGGTTATATGCAAGACAAAATGAATGCTCGTTTGATGGGGGTTGTGCCAACCGGTAATGGTCGGCGTGAATCTTATGCGCATTTGCCGATGCCTCGTATGACAAATACTTATATGTTAGCCGGACAATCAACCCCAGCAGAGATAATAGCCAGTGTTGATCGTGGTATTTATGCACCTAATTTTGCTGGTGGGCAAGTTGATATTACTTCGGGCAAATTTGTTTTTTCGACTGCGGAAGCCTATTTGATCGAAAAAGGGAAAATCACAAAGCCGATAAAAGGAGCAACATTAATTGGCTCCGGGCGAGAAGCAATGCAGCAGATTTCAATGGTTGGTAATGATCTCAAACTTGATAGCGGGATTGGTGTTTGCGGCAAAGAAGGGCAAAGTGTTCCTGTTGGTGTCGGCCAACCCACATTAAAGCTCGATAGTATGACGGTTGGTGGAACAGCATAATAAATTTTTGGATGATTGGATGAATAAAAAAATTGTTATCTTGCTAATATTAGCCATATTAATAGGGGCAGGCGTTTACTTTAAATGGCATAGTCGGCAGCAGGCAGACATAATAGGGCAAACAGTAGCGCCCACGGCTGTCCATAATATTGACAAGTTAACCGCACAGCAAAATGTGGTTAATTATCTAAGGCAATACCATCGATTACCAGACTTTTATATTACAAAAAGAAAAGCACGACAAAGTGGTTGGGATCCAAGGGCCGGTAATTTATGTCAAGTTATGCCGGGTAAAGCGATTGGTGACGATAGATACAACAACAGAGAAAAATTGCTACCTGCTGCTCCAGATCGCCAATGGTATGAAGCCGATATTAATTATCACTGTGGTCATCGAGCTAGTGATAGATTGCTTTATTCATCAGATGGATTGATTTATGTGACGTTAGATCATTATAAAACCTTTTCAAGAGTGAATTAAATGATGCATTGTGTTGAATTTGATTTTCGTGAAATAGACAATCTGAATGACTTTTATCAAAAAGCGATATTGGTTTTTGAATTACCAAAATGGTTTGGCCAAAATTTGGATGCACTTTGGGATATGTTGACTGGTGGAATTGCTTTACCGGTAGAGGTTATTTTTTCTCATATAAATGAATATCAGTTAACAGAATTTGCTGAGCTGATAACGGTTTTTAGAGAAGCTGAACAAACATTGGGAGGGCAATTCATATTTCATTGCCGAGCCTCCCAATCTAATCCAGCTTAGGCACTTTCAGATAGTGTTTTTAGGTATTGAAAGAGTTGGCGATAGGCTTTAGCCGGTTTATTTGCCTCTCTTTCTTTTTTACAGTTACGAATTAAGGTCCGTAGCTGTTGACGATCAGCTAAGGGAAATAAACGTATTACATCTTCAATTGCATTATCGCCATTCTCTAATAATTGATTACGTAAAGCTTCAAGTTTATGTAATATGGCAATTTGTTGATTGTGCCGATTTTTTAGCTTATCCAACGCGTCATAAATAGGTTGAGGATCTTGCGCTCTGAGTAATTTACCAATAAATTGTAGCTGGCGTCGTCGCCCTTCACGCTTAATTTTTTGCGCTAATTCAACAGCTGCTAGTAGTTCATCATTAAGGGGGATACGTTCTAGTTCATGTTTAATAAGTTCAACTAGTTCTGCTCCCAGCTTTTTTAGCGCTTCGGCATCACGCTTGATTTCGCTTTTGCTGACCCAGATGATTTCATCCTTATCGATATTATCGGCGTTATCATCGAACCAGTTATCGGGCTGTTTTGCCATCGCGGTTTTCCTCTTAGCAAGACGTCGGATTATTTTATTTCAGAATAATCTGTCGTCTGGTATGTTAACATCTTATCTCTATTGTAACTGGGAAAATAGATTTAATGCTACAGAGGATTTATTTTCTGCTGAAGATAGGTATTGGTTGAGTTGATTTTATTTTCTATTTTTGGATGATATCAATGAGTTTGACGGAACAGGTTTTATTACAACGTAAACAATTAGAAGAAACAGTTGCATATGCATTATCAATCGCCAAAAAGAGTTGTGATGCAGCTGAAGTGGCTATTAATAAATCAACAGGTATCAGTGTAAGTACACGTTTTGGTGAAACTGAAAATATTGAATTTAATAGTGATGGTGCTCTTGGCATCACGGTTTATCATAAACAACGTAAAGGTAGTGTATCGTCCACTAATTTACATCCAGCAGCGATTAAGCGTACTGTGCAAGCCGCTATTGATATTGCACAGTATACTTCGGAAGATCCTTTTGCTGGTTTAGCAGACGCTGACCTTTTGGCTTATCAATCACCTGATTTAAAACTCTTTTATCCCTTTGATATTGATGCTGAAAAAGCGATCCAATTGGCAGGTCAAGCGGAGATGTCGGCTTTAAATGCGGATAAAAGAATTAAAAATACTGAAGGTGGAAGTTTTAATAGTCATTATGGCATTAGAGTGTTTGGTAATACTCACGGAATGTTACAGAGCTATTGCTCCAGTCGGCACTCAATGTCAAGTTGTGTGATTGCTCAGGAGAATGATGGAATGGAGCGCGATTATGCTTATTCCATTGCCCGTCGATTAGAGGATTTGCAATCACCTCAATGGGTTGGACAGGAGGCTGCTCGCCGAACTGTCGCCAGGCTTTCACCGCGTAAATTATCAACTATGAAGACACCGGTCATTTTTGCTGCTGAGGTAGCAACCGGTTTATTTGGTCACCTGGTTGGTGCGATTAGTGGTACAAGTATTTATCGTAGATCCTCTTTTTTATTAGACAGCCTCGGTAAGCAAATTTTTCCTTCTTGGTTAACCATTCAGGAGAAGCCACATCTGATTAGCGGACTAGCGTCATCTCCCTTTGATAGTGAAGGTGTGAACACTAGTCAACGTAATATTATTGAGCAAGGGATATTACAAACTTGGTTATTGACCAGTTATTCAGCACGTAAGCTTGGCTTGCAGAGTACTGGTCATGCTGGTGGTATTTATAACTGGCATATTGCCGGCCAGGGGTTAGATTTTGCTGCTTTATTGCGAGAAATGGGGACGGGGTTAGTTGTTACTGAATTGATGGGGCAGGGAGTTAGCTCGGTAACGGGGGATTATTCTCGGGGAGCAGCCGGTTTTTGGGTTGAAAACGGCGTAATACAATATCCTGTCAGTGAAATTACTATTGCTGGCAATCTAAAACAGATGTGGGCTAATATCGTAACAATAGGCAACGATATTGAAACTCGCAGTAATATTCAATGTGGTTCGGTATTATTACCAGAAATGCATGTTGCTGGTCAGTAAATTTTGCTAATAATTGCTGTCGTTGAATGAGAAGATTTGGCCGGATTGAACGGTTAAAATGATAGGCATTTACAGCAAGAGCAGAAATTACCAGATGACGGAGAAGTTATCGATGGGGTTGATGCCAACTCAGTAGCACACGAGTTTCGCACAAAACTAATTTGGGTAAGCTAATAAAACACGGATTTGCTCAGTAATAGCACTTTTGATTACGTCCCAATTTTGTTGATAAAGGGTTATTTTTTCAGATATACGACGTTTATGTTGTTCAAACCACGCAGAAATAGCGAGAAAAATATGATTTCTTTGCGCTCGGCTCGTGCGAGCCTGACAGCGTTCAATACCACAGTTTTGTTTAACTTCTCGATGATAAACTTCAACAGACCAACGGGCATCCATGATAAATTTGACGTATTGACGGGTGGGATTCTCTTTGTTTGTTACTATGTAATCAATACGGCCGTTTTTGGCTGTAAATTTGAAAACGGTTACCCAACCATATCCTCGCAAGTGTATTGACGTTCCTTCTTCTGAGATGTCTAACTTGTTCAGTTGTTTGTTATGGTTAACAATCCTATTTTTCCTCAGCGTGGTTACCCAGATCCAACCATGAGAGCGAATTGATTTCAGGTTATCCAGGCTAGAATACCAAGCATCCATCACTACGGCTTCTGGCATGATCCCTCTTTTTTTAGCAAGAGTGAGCATTTCGGAAAAGTGCGTGTTTTTTATTTTTCCATCAGAATCTTTATCATAAATACGATAATTGATAGGAATTGATTCAACCTTCGTCAGATCATGCCAAAGCAAATTAACTAAACCTATGCCAGCAATAACCTCATGTTCATTACCTGAATATTGATAATGGACCATCTCTATTTTTTTACTACGTGTTTTGGCAATCAATGTATCATCGGCAATTAGTACGCAAGGGCTTTTTTTGTCTATAGAAGGTTCAACTAATCGCCATAGGTCTTTAGGTCTAAAACATCTACTTTTTAGCCATCGGCTAACAGTGTCATGAGATAAAGGCGATGGGCTTACTTCTGATAACGCTAAACCAGAGTATCTTAAACTGCTTACTTGTAAGAATGTTTTATAGATATCTTTAATACATGGATAACCCGACAAAATATGAACACCCTGATTTTTTCTTGTTTTTAAATTTATACTTCTTTTTTGGAGATTGCGAAACTCGTGTAGCATTTTAGTGTGGCAGAATGACTTTTACTCAATTTGCCACAGTATATTAAATGACATTGAAAGAATAATAGTGTTAGCAGATATCGCGTAATTTTGAGGTAGTTGATAGCGGTGAAAAGTGGCTGTCTAATAACGTTGATTTAATTAAACTTTTTGAAAGAGACTGGTTAATCGTCTTCAAGTTTATGATGAAAAAGTTGAATAATTGCTGCTAGTGCCTGCTCTTCATCTGGACCGGTTACTTCAATATCGATATAACTACCTTGTTCTGAGTCTAACATTAACATCGCTATAACACTATCTGCTTGAGCTTCTATATTATGGCAATTGCGCAATAGCACCGAAGATTCAAATTGTTGGATTAGTTCACAGAGCATCATTGCTGGCCTGGCATGCATACCCTGTTGATTTTTTATAATAATGCGGTGATAGACAGTCATGACTTTCTCTTTTCTAACGTCCGATGACGCGACTGAACATTTTTGCCTCTAGAACGAAAGTAATCAGCCAGTTGTTCGGCAACATAAACTGAACGGTGTTTACCTCCGGTACAACCGATAGCAATCGTCAAATAGCTACGGTTATTAGATTCTAACATGGGTAACCATAATTCAAGATAACTACGTGTTTGATAGATAAAGTTATGCACTTCTGTGTGTCGGTCAAGAAAGGCAGCAACAGGACGATCGAGACCTGTCATAGGACGTAATTTAGGATCCCAATGTGGGTTAGGTAAAAAACGGACATCAAACACATAATCTGCATCGATCGGAATACCATGTTTAAAGCCAAAGGATTCGAAAACCATGGTCAATTCACGTTCCCGTTTACCTAATAAGCGTGCTCTAAGCATTTCAGCCAGTTCATGTACTGACATTTCAGAGGTGTCGATAACTAAATCTGCGCGTGAGCGGAGTGGCTCTAATAGATCATTTTCTTCATCAATAGCATTTTCTAATGATAAATTTTTATTGGAGAGTGGATGTAAACGGCGTGTATCACTATATCTTCTGATCAGCGTATTACGATCTGCATCAAGAAAAAGTAATTGTGGGGAAAAACTAGCCGGTAGATTTTTTAACGCATTCTCGAAAATTGTTGGGTTGTCTGGCATATTACGAACATCGATACTCACGGCCGCAGAAGTTTGTCGTTCAGCAAGTGAATTTGCTAATTCTGGCAGTAAAATAACGGGCAGATTGTCAACACAATAAAAACCCATATCCTCCAGTGCCCGTAGAGCAACTGATTTACCTGAACCAGAACGGCCACTGACTATCATCAGCACCATGAGTCATACCCCTTAAGTTTCTTCACAATGAAAATCATTATTTGGCTTAGATTTTTAGAAACCAGTTATTCAGTAATGATTTTATAGAGTTCATCATTACTTTGCGCAGCGCGTAAACGACGACATAGGTTCTTATCAGCTAACCGTTTGGCAATTAAAGAGAGAGTATGTAAATGTGTTTTACATTGCTCTGAAGGAACTAATAATGCAAAAAGTAAATCGACTGACTGATTATCAATGGCATCAAAAGCAATAGGTTCATCTAAATGGAGAAAAACACCAACTGCGTCGGATGAATTGTTTTCATTTAATTTGCCATGTGGGATTGCAATACCTCCACCGATACCGGTTGTGCCGACTTTTTCACGGGTTAATAATGAGTCAAAAACGACACTTTCAGGTACATTCAGTGCAATTGCAGCAACTTCACTAATAATTTCTAGTGCTCGTTTTTTACTCGTACAATGTACATTATTTAGTGTACATGATGGTGTTAATACCGAGCTTAATGATAAATTTTTTTCACTGTTCATTGGATTTATTCACTTAGGGCAATTATACCAGATATCCATAATGAATATCTGGCATGAACGATACTAACATCGATAATCTACATTTAGTGTCATAGTGCCCTTGTTGTTTAATAACACAGATTAATGTTGTTTCAATTTTTCTTTGTATTTAGTAAGCTGGCGCGCCATTTTTTCTACCATGGCATCAATTGCCGCATACATATCATCTTCTTGAGCAGAAGCATGTAGTTCTGCTCCATTTACTTTCGCCGTTGCCTCAGCAATTTGATTAAATTTCTGTACTTTTAAAATTACATGAATAGCATTGATATGGTCAAAGTATTGTTCAAATTTTGAACACTTTTCTTCCACGGTTTGGCGTAATGCTTCAGTAATTTTAATATTTTGGCCAGTAATTTGGAATTCCATAGTATCTTCCTTCTCAGTTAATTCAAATCAGTTTTTTACGCTGATTCGAGGGTGGAATGGATAGAGACTCTCGATATTTAGCAACTGTACGACGAGCAATTTGAATACCCTGTTCTGCTAGTATGCTCGTTAATTTGTTATCACTCAAGGGTTTTGCAGGGTTCTCTGCCGCAATGAGTTTTTTTACTAGCGCGCGTATAGCGATAGAAGAGGCTTCTCCTCCGGTATCAGTGTTAACATGGCTAGAAAAAAAGTATTTCAGTTCAAAAATACCTCTTGGACTATGTAGATATTTTTGCGATGTGACACGGGAAATCGTCGATTCGTGCATATCAACCTGATAAGCAATATCCGCTAGTACCATAGGTTTCATATACTCTTCACCATATTCAAAAAACTGTTGTTGATTTTCAACAATACATTGGGCAACTTTTAATAAAGTTTCATTACGACTTTCTAAACTTTTTATTAACCATTTTGCATCTTGTAAGTTGTTACGGATGAATTGGTTATCTTCTTCATTATCAGAGTATTTACCTAGAGAAGCATAATGTTGATTGATTTTTAAGCGTGGAATGTTTTCAGTATTTAGAGCTACTTGCCAGTCATTATCTATTTTTCGCACCAGAGCATCGGGGACAATATATTGTGGTTCATTAGTTTGAATGATTTGCCCAGGTTTAGGATCTAATCGTTGGATCATAGCGATAACTTCTTTCAAGGCTGTTTCTTTTAATTTGGTTTTTCGGCTAAGTTGCCGAAAATCACGATTGCCAAGTAATTCTAAATGGTCGTTAATTATCAGTTTAGCTTCTTTTAGAAAAGGAGTCTCGCGAGGTAACGCTGATAACTGAATTAGTAAGCAGTCTTTTAAATTTTTGGCTGCGACGCCAATCGGATCGAAGTGCTGGATCCGTTTTAATACAATTTCAACTTCTTCCTGGGTAATATCTGCTAGGGCTAAACACGCGTAAATATCTTCAATAGTGGTGCTTAAATAGCCGGAATCGTCCACAGCATCAATAATGGCGGTGGCAATCGCGGCATCTATTTCAGTAAAAGGTGTTAATGATGCTTGCCAGGATAAATAATCTTGCAACGTTTGCAATGTTTCTCCTTGGTAGATAGGAAAATCATTGTCACTAAAATTATTGGTTAGAGTTGGATAGTTATCTGAGGGGTAAATTTCTTCCCAAGTAGTATCTAAAGGTAATTCGCTTGGCACATCATTTTGTTCGATGGCGTCAAAACTATCTAGTGCCGCTGGCTCGTTATCATTAATATCTGATGTTTCAATTTCCTGGTAGAGGTCATCTTGTTCAAGTAAAGGATTGCTTTCAAGAGCTTGCTGAATTTCGTGTTGAAGTTCTAATGTTGAAAGTTGCAACAAACGAATAGCTTGTTGTAGCTGTGGTGTCATCGCCAACTGCTGACTGAGTCGGAGTTGCAAACTCTGTTTCATAAAATTGGCTTAGCCTCTTGGGAATAACATAATAAAAAAATTTACCAACTTTAATTAGTCACGGTTAGAGGCGGAAACCTTCTCCCAAATAGACGCGTTTGACTTGTTCATTTTCTAAAATCGCTTTAGGAGTTCCATGCGCGATAAGATGACCTTGACTGACAATGTAAGCACGTTCACAGACATCTAATGTCTCTCTCACATTGTGATCGGTTATTAATACGCCTAAACCATAATCTCTCAAGTGTTGGATTATTTTTTTTATATCTAATACTGAAATCGGATCAACACCAGCAAAAGGTTCATCTAAAAGAATAAATTTAGGATCAGCCGCTAATGCCCGGGCTATTTCTACCCGGCGACGCTCCCCGCCAGAAAGTGATTGACCGAGATTATTTCGCAAATGAGTAATACTAAACTCTTCCATCAATTCTTCGGCACGTTGCTGTTTTTCTTCGAATGTTAAATCTTTACGAATTTCTAATACAGCCGTCAGATTATCGTAAACGTTTAGCCGGCGAAATATTGAGGCTTCTTGTGGTAAATAACCTATTCCCCTACGAGCCCGTTCGTGAAGCGGCAGCAAACTAATATCTTCATCGTCGATAGCAATTTTTCCAGTATCACGAGGAACGATACCAACTACCATATAAAAGGTTGTCGTTTTACCTGCACCGTTTGGCCCAAGTAAACCAACGATTTCACCTGAACTGACCTCCAGGCTAACGTCTTCAACAACCTTGCGGTTTTTGTATGTTTTTGCCAAATGTTTCGCAGTTAATTTCGCCATTTTTTATTATTTACTCTTACTATTATTTGTACTTTTTATCCCAGGGCCTTTTTCTTGTAATTGGGAAGGTAACAGTATGGTCGTTACTCGTTTCCCTTTATCACTAAATGCTTCCATTTGTTGGGTTGGGACTAAATAGGTAATTTTGTCACCTTTAATATTGCTATCTAGTTGTTCAAGGTAAGCATTACCCGTTAGGATGACCAGCTCTTTCTCCATTTCATAACGTATTTTGTCGCTGCGACCTTTGATCGGTTTACCATCATCTTGTAATTGATAGAAATTGGCTGGTGTACCATAGGCTTCGACAACCATCTTTTTGGCATCGCCGTTCGGACGGGTGACAACGACTTTATCAGCTCGAACATCTATAGAACCTTGTTTTATAACAACATTTTCTGTAAATGTGGTAATGTTTTTTTCTAAATCAAGTGACTGTTTAACTGAATCAATCTGAATGGGTTGTTGAGAATCACTTTTCAGCGCTATTGCTGGCAAGCTTAATATGAATATTGAACTAGTCAATGCTACATTAATGAAGATTTTTTTTGCCAATATCATTCAGTTGTTTCCTTCGGGAGCTGTTTGCTTATTGGGGATTTCATAATAGGTTTTAACATCTTCAATTAATTCAGCGGTATGCGTTCTCATATTACCGCGCATTTTCATACCCACTGATCGTAAACCGATACCAATTACCGTGACTTTATCATCAGATGAAACATCCTGGGTAATTAGGTTAACGATGGCATTTTCCGTCAAAATTTTTTGTAAATCTGAAGTTGGATTTAAGCTATTTACTTGAACATTACCATATAAATAAAGCATGTTGTCGTTGGTTAATTTGGCTTTATTGGAGCGTACGGCCCAAGTGGGGATACTTTTTGGGTCATAAGTTGTTAATACTGGATTAATAAACCAGCTGGTTTTATTACTCGAAAAGTGGTGCGTCTCATCCGTTATCAGCTTATAGGCCAATTTACCCATTGGATCATAGACATGGGTAATGGCATTACCAGTTTGATAATTTGGTTGGCTGTTATCAACCATAGCGGGTGCTTTTGATTGATTAAAATCAGCTAAGTTCCAGCCAATAAGCGCTAAAACAATTAGTGTTAATATAATGTTAAGCCAAAACTTAAATTTGCTCATCGTTGTTTCATTTTTGCCTATATTGATAAACCGTGGGCATTTTCTATCTTATCTTGAGCAAGCAGGATCAGATCACAAATTTCACGTATCGCACCTTTGCCGCCTGCTTGATATGTAACATAATGCGCTTTACTTAACAACATTGGATGCGCGTCAGCTACAGCAACCGAAAGTCCTATCTGCGACATGACAGGCCAGTCAATTAAATCATCACCAATATAAGCAATCTGTTGAGGTTGGAGTTTTAATCGGGTTATCAGATCATTATAAGCTAATTTTTTTTCACTTTGCCCTTGGTAAAGATAATTAATACCGAGTGTTTTGGCACGATCTTCCAATAATTTAGCTTTACGACCAGTAATAATGGCAACTTCAATTGCAGAGGTCAGTAAACAACGGATACCATAACCATCTTTTACATTGAATGCTTTTAGTTCTTCTCCATTATTTCCCATATAAATTAAGCCATCTGTCATGACACCATCAACATCACAAATTAGTAATTTTATAAGACGTGCTTTTTCAACGATATGTTGGTCTATTGGGCCATAACAGGTTGTGATTTTATTATCATTATTCATGTATTATTTCCAATAATTATATGATGCCAGCTTGCAAAAGATCATGCAGATGAATAACACCAATAAGTGTATCTGCTTTTGCCACCAGTAAGGAAGTAATATGGTGGTGTTGCATCAAATTTAAGGCGTCAATCGCTAGCATATCGGGTTTTACCCTAATACCACCGGCTGTCATTACATCGGTAATTTTGGCATTATTTAAGTCAATATTCATTGCAAAGACGCGTCGTAAGTCACCATCGGTAAAAATACCTTCAATTTGCATTTCTTCATTACAAATCACAACCATACCTAGTTTTTTGCGAGTAATTTCCACTAATGCTTGCTGTAATGTTGCCTGTTTCATGACATTTGGAATATTTTTCCCAGTATGCATTAGGTCACTCACTCTTAATAAAAGTTTGCGGCCCAATGTGCCACCTGGATGAGAAAGTGCAAAATCTTCAGCAGTAAAACCCCGCGCTTCAAGTAAAGCGACCGCAATAGCATCTCCCATAACTAACATCGCGGTTGTGCTTGTTGTTGGCGCTAGACCTAATGGACAAGCTTCCTGCGGTACTTTGATACAAAGGTGAAAATCTGCCGCTTTTCCCATGCTACTAGCAGGATTTTTTGTCATACAAATTAACGCAATGTGTTGGAGTTTTAACACTGGAATGAGTGCTAATATTTCATTTGACTCACCGGAATTAGAAATAGCCAGAACAATATCTTGACGACTAATCATGCCTAAATCACCATGACTAGCTTCTCCTGGATGGACAAAAAAAGCCGGTGTTCCTGTACTGGCTAATGTGGCTGCAATTTTGCGGCCAATATGGCCTGATTTACCCATCCCCATAACAACGACTTTGCCAGTACATTTGAAAATCAGTTCACAAGCTTGGTTAAAATCATCATTGATATATTGCTCCAAATTGGCAAGCCCGCTACGTTCAATCTCCAATACCTTCTTCGCTGTTTTTTGAAAATCAAGTTCAGACATTTTTATTCCCCAATTTGATATAACTAATTTAATTATATGGGTTAATAGATGTTTAGTAAGACTCGTTTTTTCATATCACTCGCTTTGTATTACTGTCATCAATATATTATACGTACGTTGTATTATTAGAAAAAATAGCATTTTTCACTATGATGACATTTGAAAATTTGTTTATTGTGACGATGTAATGAACAAAAGTAAAATTGGCAATAATATTGATAGCGAATATATGCTAGTTTTTAGATAATATGTTCCATACTGAGTAAATATACTTAAATGATAATTAGACAGAAAGGCTATTATCGTCATGAAGAAGTCTGTAGATAATATCATAGAAATCAAAGATATGTCTTTTATTCGGGGTCAACGGCTGATTTTTACCGATATGAGCTTGACGATCCCCAGGGGAAAAATTACGGCAATCATGGGGCTATCAGGTATTGGAAAAACAACGTTGCTACGTTTGATTGGTGGACAATTACAGCCAGATAAGGGAGAAATTTGGTTTGATGGTGTTAATATTCCAACACTATCACGCGCGGAACTTTATGCTGCTCGCAAGAAAATGAGTATGTTGTTTCAGTCAGGTGCCTTGTTTACTGATATGAATGTTTTTGACAATGTTGCTTTCCCTTTACGTGAACATACTGTTTTAGCAGCAGAAATTATTCGAACAGTGGTCATGATGAAACTAGAAGCAGTCGGGTTGAGAGGTGCGGCTAATCTTATGCCAGCTGAACTATCAGGTGGTATGGCGCGACGAGCAGCATTGGCACGCGCTATTGCCCTTGATCCACAATTAATTCTATTTGATGAACCTTTTGTTGGGCAAGATCCGATAACCATGGGAGTTTTGGTTAAACTTATTGATGAACTTAATCATGCATTAGGTATTACTTGTGTTATTGTTTCTCACGACGTGCCAGAAGTGTTGAGCATAGCGGATAAAGCTTATATTGTTGCGGAGCAACATGTTATTGCTGAAGGCACAGCGAAAGAATTGCAACAAAATAAGGATGCGCGGGTTAGGCAGTTTCTTGATGGTATAGCAGATGGTCCGATACCATTTAAGTTTCCGGCAGGAAATTATGCAGCAGATTTATTAGGGTGATGGGATGATACTAATTGATACATTAGCCGCATTAGGCCATCGTTCACTAGCTATAGTGGCGACATTTGGTCGTGCTGGCTATTTGTTATGTCGGGCCTTATTTGGCAAACCTGAATTTGCAAAACAATGGCCATTATTAATAAAACAGCTCTACAATGTAGGAGTCTTATCTTTATTAATTATTGCTGTATCGGGATTATTCATTGGCATGGTACTTGGTTTACAAGGATATTTAGTCTTGACCATGTTTAGTGCTGAATCCAGTCTTGGCATGATGGTCGCTCTTTCTCTATTAAGGGAACTAGGACCAGTGGTGACCGCACTTTTATTTGCTGGCAGAGCAGGTTCTGCATTAACGGCAGAAATAGGGTTGATGAAAGCAACAGAGCAGATCTCTAGTTTGGAAATGATGGCGGTTGATCCATTACGTCGAGTTATTGCGCCACGTTTTTGGGCCGGACTGATCAGTATGCCATTACTGGCATTAATTTTTGTCGCCGTAGGCATATTAGGTGGTGCGCTAGTCGGTGTTGATTGGAAAGGAATTGATGAAGGCTTTTTTTGGTCATCGATGCAATCTGCTATTGAGTGGAAAAAGGATATTCTCAACTGTTTTATTAAAAGTGTGGTATTCGCTTTTACAGTCAGCTGGATAGCTTTATTTAATGGTTATGATGCCATCCCAACATCGGAAGGGATAAGTCGTGCAACAACCAGAACCGTTGTTCATTCTTCATTAGCTATGTTGGGTTTAGATTTTGTGCTTACTGCACTGATGTTTGGGAATTAATTCATGCAAAGTAAGAAAAGTGAAATTCTAGTTGGACTATTTGTTTTGATTGCATTAGCTGCAATTGTCTTTTTATGTTTAAAAGTTGCAGATATTAAATCATTTGGTAATCAACCAACTTATAAAGTTACTGCTTCTTTTACCAATGTAGGCGGATTGAAAGTAAACTCGCCGGTAAAAATAGGTGGTGTGGTGGTTGGCCGAATAGTCGATATTATGTTAGATAAGAAAACTTATACGCCACGGGTTACCTTAGCGATTTTTAGTCAATATGATAATATTCCTGATAACAGCTCATTGTCGATACTTACTGCGGGATTATTAGGTGAGCAGTTTTTAGCACTTAATGTGGGTTTTTATGATCCGGATATGGGAATTACCTTTCTTAAGGACGGTGGACGCATCGAAGATACTAAACCGGCCATAATATTGGAAGATTTAATTGGGCAATTCTTATATAGAAGTGGCGATCCTAATCGTTCGAATAGAGCAAGCTCAGTTTCCGGAAATAACGAAAAATCTTCCACGACACCATGATCAACAATCTAATATGATAAGAAAAGGAACCTATTTTATGTTTAAACGTTTCTTAATAGTGGCTTTGTTAGTGGTTGCTCCGTTTGCGATGGCGATAGATCAAACCAACCCATATAAACTGATGCAAGAAGCCGCTGCTAAAACCTTTACTCGCTTAAAAAATGAGCAGCCTATGATCCGGCAAAATCCAGATTACTTACGCAGGGTTGTTCGTGAAGAACTTATGCCTTATGTACAAATTAAGTATGCAGGAGCATTAGTCTTAGGATCTTATTATAGTAGTGCAACCCCGTCACAACGGGATGCTTATTTTCAGGCGATTGAAGCCTATTTGGAACAAGCTTATGGGCAAGCCTTGGCAATGTATCATGGGCAACAATATCAGATTGCGCCTGAACAACCGCTGGGTGATAGGAATGTGGTTGCTATTCGGGTAACAATTACCGATCCGCAGGGCCGACCACCTGTACGTCTTGATTTTCAATGGCGTAAAAATAGCAAAACTGGCTATTGGCAGGCTTATGATATGATTACTGAAGGTGTTAGTTTAATTACAACTAAACAAAACGAATGGGCTAATATTTTACGTACTAAAGGTATTGACGGTTTGACACAAGTGTTGCTCAATAGTGCAAAAAATCCCATTACGCTGGAAAATAAAAAATCATGATACCCATGTTGACTTGGGAGCAGAAAGGTCAAATGTTGATTTTAACCGGTGAGCTTGATCGTGATACTCTACCCGCTTTTTGGCAACAGAGAAATCAGTTGCTAAAAGGTATTAATGCGATTAATGTTTCCCAGTTATCTCATATCGATTCTACCGGACTCGCTATGTTTATTAGGTTAAAATCAGAACAGCAGTCAGAGAATAAATGGGTATTTGAAGGTATTAGTGAGCGTTTTAAGACCCTTATTAGGCTTTATAAACTTGAGGATTTTATGAACTAATTGGGTCATAAATTTTAAAAATAGTTTATATATAAAGCAAACGCTCTTGTGCATTTTTATGCCAAGGGCGTTTTGTTTGATTTGCAGCAGATGATAGATCGATTAGGATAGATGGATTGTCTTTTAATGTTAGAATTGAGTTTAATTATGGATACAAATGAAATAAAGCAAGTATTAATAGAACAATTGAAACTTGATGAAGTGATTGTCAATGGCGAAGGTAGTCATTTTCAAATAATTGCTGTTGGTGAAATGTTTGACGGTATGAGTCGGGTTAAGCAGCAGCAAGTGATTTATGCACCACTAATGGAATATATTGCAGATAATCGGATCCATGCATTATCAATTAAAGCTTATACCCCCGCGGAATGGAAAAGAGATCGTAAGCTTAATGGTTTTTAAGACTATACTTTTGCATTAATAATATAAATATTACTCATAGAGAATTTCTAGATGGACAAGTTTCGATTGAAGGGGCCAACCCGTTTAATGGGAGAGGTCCCGATTTCTGGTGCAAAAAATGCGGCACTACCGATATTGTTTGCATCGCTTTTAGCAGAAGAACCCGTTGAATTACAAAATGTTCCAAAGCTAAAAGATATTGATACAACAATTGAATTACTTAATCAGTTAGGTACAAAAGTTGAGCGTAATGGCGCTATTTTTGTTGACGCACGTGGTATTAATAAATTTTGTGCTCCTTATGAATTAGTCAAGACGATGCGTGCATCTATTTGGGCTTTGGCGCCATTAGTGGCTCGTTTCGGTCAAGGCCAAGTATCTTTACCGGGAGGATGTGCGATTGGTGCGCGTCCAGTTGATTTACATATTGCTGGGCTTGAACAACTTGGTGCCAAAATTACCTTAGATGAAGGTTATGTTAAAGCATCGGTCGATGGTCGTTTGCAAGGCGCCAATATTGTTATGGATAAAGTTAGTGTCGGCGCCACCGTGTCTATTATGACGGCTGCAACTCTGGCAGAGGGAAAAACCGTTATTGAAAACGCAGCTCATGAACCTGAAGTTGAAGACACAGCCAACTTTTTAAATTCATTAGGGGCAAAGATCACGGGTGCAGGTACAGACAGCATTATTATTGAAGGAGTTGTGCGCTTAGGTGGTGGTATTTATCGAATTTTACCTGATCGGATTGAAACAGGTACATTTCTGGTTGCAGCTGCTATCTCTGGAGGTAAAGTAATCTGTCGCAATACTAAACCAGCTACATTGGATGCAGTATTAGCTAAATTACGTGAGGCGGGTGCAGAGATTGAAATTGGCGAGGATTGGATCCAGCTGGATATGCATGGTAAGCGGCCAAAAGCAGTGACTATCAGAACAGAACCGCATCCAGGCTTTCCAACCGATATGCAGGCACAATTTAGCTTACTTAATTTAGTGGCTGAAGGTGTTAGTACAATAACAGAAACTATTTTTGAAAATCGTTTTATGCATATCCCTGAGTTAATTCGTATGGGAGCCCATGCTGAAATAGAAGGAAATACCGTTGTTTGTCATGGTGTTGAACAACTTATGGGTGCACAAGTCATGGCTACCGATTTACGGGCATCTGCTAGTTTAGTACTTGCTGGATGTATTGCGAAAGGAAAAACGACTGTTGATCGGATTTATCATATCGATAGGGGATATGAGAAAATAGAAGAGAAGCTACGTAGTTTAGGGGCCAATATAGAACGTATTACTGCAAAGAAAATATAACCTGCTATTTTACTAAGGTAAAAATCAGTAGCTTTGTTAGACTGCTGATTCTTACTTATTGTAGTAATGATTTACCTTCATTGTACTCTTCAATTTTAACGTGGACAGTCATTGTTTTTTCGTTGCGCAGTAGTGTGACAGGGACGATACTGCCCGGACTAATTTCAGCAACTTGATCCATTGTTTCCGCAGCCGAGATAACCGGTTGATCATTAACAGAAATAATAATATCACCGACTTGAATACCAGCATTTTCTGCCGGGCCATTTGCCGCGACCTGAAAAATACGTAGCCCTTTAATTTGATTAATATCGTTATTGTTAGAGCGAATACGGGGTAAGTCCCGCGCAGTGATACCGATAAAACCGCGGATCACTCGCCCATCACGAATAAGTTTTTCCATAATTTTAGTTGCTAATTCTGTTGGAATAGCAAAACCTAATCCCTCAGGCGTAAAACCATTTTCTGAATGATCAAATGAGAGTGTATTAATTCCCATCAATTCACCTTCAGTATTAATTAGCGCTCCGCCTGAATTTCCATGATTAATAGACGCATCGGTTTGTAGAAAATTCTGTCGGCGGGTAGGACTTAGCCCTACCCGTCCAGTGGCGCTAATAATTCCTTGTGTCACTGTTTGTCCTAAATTATAGGGGTTACCGATGGCTAACACGATATTGCCAACGCGCGCTTTACGTTGTGGGTTAATCGGAATCACAGGAAGATTTTCGGCGTCTATTTTTAAAACAGCCAAGTCTGTTAAGCTATCTGAGCCAACGATGAGTGCGTCAAAAATTAATCCATCAGGCAGTGCAATCTGAATTTGATCTGCGTTATTAACGACATGTCTGTTGGTAATAATATAACCGTTACTGCTCATAATGACACCGGAGCCTAATGCAGTTAATTCGCGCCCATTTTGGGAAGAACTACCGGTCCCGCTGCTATAAACATAGACAACTGCCGGTGCTGCTCTACGTACCGCTTTACTATAACTAATTGGTTGCTCATCTTTTTTACCGTCAAGGAGGTCAGTGAGTCCTTTTGGGCGTATAGATGGAATAGCCATTAGCAAAATAGTAGCGATAACAAGCCCTACAATGGCGGCACGAAAAACCTTGATGAACATAGTAAGTATTCTGTAATAAAAGATAAACGAGATAATAAAATAGCAGGATACCATAAATACAAACAGGTACGATAGTTAACAGTACCTGTTTGCTGGGTGATTAATTGAATATATTATTACCGCGAAGTAATAAATAGATATTTTGATCACCACGTAAAATATTTAATGCTAAAGCAGTAGGTTTAGTTTCAATAATTTTACGCAGTTGATTAATATTTTCTATCCGTTGTTCGTTGGCACTAATAATAAGATCACCTTTTGCCAGGCCAAGCATGGCTGCAGATGAATTAGACGAAACGCTATCGACCTTAACACCTTTAGTGCCTTTGATTGCACTATTGCTTAAAGTGGCTCCCATTAGTGACGTGGTTAAAATTTCGGCTTTCGTACTGCTAGAATCACTATCTTCTAAGGTAACATTCACTTCCATTGGCTTGCCTTTACGTAGTAGACCGATGGTGATCTGCTTACCGATTTCACTAGTGCCAATTTTAGCTCTCAATTCAGCGAAGCTATTGACATATTTGTTATTAATCGAAACCAAAATATCACCAGATTGAATGCCTGCTTTAGCTGCTGCAGAATTTGGTATCACTTCACTGACAAATGCCCCTTTTTGCACATCAATCTTCAATGCTTTCGCTACATCAGAAGTCATTTCAGTGCCTTTGATCCCTAGCAATCCACGTTTTACTTCACCATGTTTGATAATTTGATCACTAAGAGATTTAGCCATATTGGATGGAATGGCAAAGCCAATACCAATATTACCCCCACCAGGCGCTAAAATAGCGGTATTAATACCAATTAGTTCACCATTGAGATTAACTAATGCGCCACCTGAGTTACCTCTATTAATAGAAGCGTCAGTTTGAATAAAATTTTCCAGACCTTCTACATTTAAACCACTACGACCCAATGCAGAAATAATGCCTGATGTTGCTGTTTGACCTAAACCGAAAGGGTTACCAACAGCAACAGCAAAATCACCAACTCGCAGTTTATCGGAGTCAGCTATTTTAATCGCCACTAAGTTCAATTTTTTCAGATTTGCTGTATTTGAATCTTTGATTTGTAATAGGGCGATATCTGTTTGAGGATCACGGCCGATAAGCTTAACGTCAATTTCTCTGCCATCATTAAGCTGAATTTGGATGCTATTAGCATTATCGATGACATGCTTATTAGTTAGGATATAACCTTTTTCAGCATCAATAATAACCCCGGAGCCTAATCCTTCAAAAGGGCGAACACTTTGTTGGTGTGAGGGAAAATTGGGCCCAAAAAAGAATTTAAATTCTTCGGGTAGCTGTTGATTTTGAACACGTGTTCCAGATACACGAATACTAACTACGGCAGGAAGTGCTTTTTCTAGCATCGGTGCTAGGCTAGGTAATTCTTGACCAGATGATAAAACAATTGGTGGCATTGATGCAGCATGACTTACTGCAGGTATACTTATGAGTGAAAGACTGATACTCATAGCTAATATAGTTAAAAAATGTTTCTCTTTTTTCATCATGAATTCAATTCTCTTACATACCTAATTTATTTAAGGTAGTTTGCTATCCTGTGATAGAAAAGGCCTCAGCAGGTTTAAGACTTTAAATTATGCAAAAAAGTTCAGCCAACAGATAGTAGTAATCGTTTTTTTACATGTATTTACATGATATTAATTTTTTACAACAAAATAACTCTATCAGGTGGATACTCTATCATCAAAATTAGGTAAAGATGCAATTTTATTAATATATCAAACCTAATTTACTTTCTTTTTTCTTTTATTGTGCGAAATAAGCCAGAAGAACCTTCAGAGTAATCTTTAGGTGGTAAATTACCCGGAGCTTGATCATTGTCTGATTCTGATTGAGTCAAACGATAGTTAAACGGGTTGTTTTGTATTGGCATATCAGGCATCAATTCATGAGAACTTTTTGCCATATGCTGGTAGAGTTGACGATAATCTTGCGCCATGTTATCGAGTAACTCTGCATTACGCGCAAAATGGCTGGCCAATTCTTTACGATATTCTTCCAATTCATGGTTTTTCTTTTCAAGTTCAGCTTGTAAAGCTTGTTGGTTGCGTAGCTTGGTATTGCCGAAGCGAACTACTAGTGCACCAATAATGAAACCTACAATTAGACCGATTAGTGCATATTCCCAAGTCATGTTGACTCCTTCATTAACAAAACAACATTTATTTTCATAGAAATAGATTCACAGTATAGCAGTCACTATACCTGTTAAAAGGCTATAACACGAGTTTCGCACCAATAAAAAAACGCTCTATTTTTAAGTTTAATTCAGCATAATATGTAAATAGATAAAACCTTATAAATTAAATATAACTTATTGTAAATTAAGTGAATTTATGCATTTCAGTAACTTGCAGATTAATCATTACTTTTAAGCCATTTCTAGAATTTTATAGGCCTGTGCGAAACTCGTGTATAAGTGAAAGTGGGAAAAGTTATTGCTAATGATTTCATAGTATTTTGCGGTATTAAAGTAGTAAAGATTATCGATATAATGTTTATGATTGGTTTCATTGGTCAAATTAAATTATGACATTTTTAAGGAGTATCACGTTGATGGCATTGTTGACTCCCACTAAACTTTACCAACAGTTTTTGGCTACCGGTGATTATCAATTTGATGAGGTGCAAAGTAAGGCGATAGCACGTTTAGATATTATTCATCATCAGTTGCTTAATAAAACATCCCAGTTATCATTGAAAAATAAAATTGGCCAATTATTTGCTAAGAAACTTCATACAAATCGTGAGCCTGTGCAGGGATTATATATGTGGGGAGGTGTCGGCCGAGGTAAAACTTGGCTGATGGATCTCTTTTATCAGAGTTTACCGGATGGCAGAAAATTACGCTTACATTTTCATCGTTTCATGTGGCGAGTGCAGAATGAAATGATTGAGTTACAAGGTCAGCCAGATCCATTGGAAATTATTGCTGATAGATTTAAAAAACAGACCGATGTTTTATGCTTTGATGAGTTTTTTGTCTCTGATATCACTGATGCCATGATTTTGGCAACGTTATTGAAAGCTTTATTTGCCATAGGCATTTGCTTAATAGCAACGTCTAATATTCATCCAGATGAACTCTATCGAAATGGATTGCAACGAACACGTTTTCTACCTGCGATCGAACAAATTAAAAAAAATTGTGACATTATCAATGTTGATGCAGGTATTGATTATCGTTTACGTACCTTGAAGCAAGTGGGTCTTTATCTTACGCCAATTGATGAAGCGAACTGCAATCGTATGGATGAGATATTTATTAAATTAGCTGGCAAATCTGGAGTTAGGTTTCCTATTCTTGAGATTAATCATCGTACTATGCCGGCAATCTGTACCGCAGAAGGCATTTTATCGATTGAATTTAAGGTATTATGTGAAGATGCACGTAGTCAAAATGACTATATCGTCTTAGCAAAAGATTATCATACGGTACTACTGTATAATGTTTTGTTGATGTCAGAACTGCATGAAGATGTAGCCAGGCGTTTTCTCGCTCTGATTGATGAGTTTTATGAACGAAAAGTTAAGTTGATTATTAATGCTGAGGTAGCAATGGATAAACTTTACCAAGGGCATTTGTTACGTTTTGAATATCAACGCTGTTTATCAAGATTGCAAGAAATGCAGAGTGAGGAATACCTAAAATTACCTCATATAGCTTGATTAGCGGGTAATAATACAATAAATTGACGAGAAATTTATTTTTGGGTCGATTTTTGGCAAAAATTTCTCTATAATCTTGCCACCCCACGTTACAGCAAGTTTTTTATTTCTCAAAAATCTTGCATTAATGTCAGTTTGACTACTCGAAGGGGTAGGATTTACTGGACAAAAATTAGCGTGAACATACTGAAGTATTTTTATAAAATATGAGTGTTCGCCAACATGTAACTTATATATGGGTAAGCTTTAATGAAAACTTTTACAGCTAAACCAGAAACCGTAAAACGCGGCTGGTACGTTGTTGATGCAGATGGAAAAACTTTAGGCCGTCTTGCAACTGAAATTGCTCGTCGTTTGCGCGGCAAGCATAAAGCGGAATATACTCCGCATGTCGATACTGGTGATTACATCATTGTTGTTAATGCAAAAAAAGTTGCTGTTACTGGTAATAAGCGTGAAGACAAAATCTACTATCGCCATACTGGTTATATCGGTGGTATCAAGCAAGCGACCTTCGAAGAAATGATTGCCCGTCACCCTGAGCGTGTAATTGAAATTGCGGTTAAAGGTATGCTACCCAAAGGACCTCTTGGTCGTGCGATGTACCGTAAAATGAAAGTTTATGCGGGTAGTGATCACAACCACGCGGCACAGCAGCCGCAAGTTCTTGACATTTAATCGGGATGGATATAGGCAATGGCTGAAAATCAATACTACGGCACTGGTCGCCGCAAAAGCTCTTCCGCACGTGTCTTCATTAAGTCAGGTAGCGGTAATATTACTATCAATCAACGCAGCTTAGAAGAATATTTTGGCCGCGAAACGGCGCGAATGGTTGTTCGCCAACCGTTAGAATTGGTTGATATGTTGCAGAAACTGGATCTATACATTACCGTTAAAGGTGGTGGGATTTCTGGTCAAGCAGGTGCAATCCGTCATGGTATTACACGTGCATTGATGGGATATGACGAGACACTACGTTCAGAATTACGTAAAGCTGGGTTTGTTACTCGTGATGCGCGTTCTGTTGAGCGTAAGAAAGTGGGACTGCGTAAAGCACGTCGTCGTCCACAATACTCTAAACGTTAATTTCTTGTTTTTACAACAAATTAGTAATAAAAAGCCCGCCTTTAGGCGGGTTTTTAGCATGTTATAAATTTATCTTATCTTGCGATTATTAATTTAATTTTTTTTGTTATAAATTTTTTCAATAAAAAATTGCTTTAATTTTGTGCATTTATCATAAAATCTTGTCAAACTTTCCCCCATATTGAACAAAATCTGATAGACTATAGGCCATTATTTTCTTATCTATTTCTCACCTGATTTGGTGGAAATAACATGTATTAATTGTAGTTTAATAAATAAAGGTCAAATGTTTGTTAACCGAGTAAATTGGTTCACCAGCATTTTAAACATGTAAGAATGGCCTGATTAATTATATTATGGCTGTTTATTCTTTTTTAATAAAACTTGGAGGTTTTCATGGCTGTCGCTGCCAACAAACGTTCGGTAATGACACTGTTTTCCGGCCCGACCGACATATTTAGCCATCAAGTGCGGATCGTATTGGCAGAAAAGGGCGTGAGCGTTGAGATTGAGAATGTTGAAGCGGGTAATTTGCCTCAAGATTTGATTGATCTAAATCCTTACCAAACACTACCAACGCTGGTTGATAGAGAATTAACATTGTATGATTCCCGTGTTGTTATGGAATATCTTGATGAACGCTTTCCGCATCCACCATTGATGCCTGTTTATCCCGTTGCTCGTGGTAATAGTCGTTTGATGATACATCGGATAGACAAGGATTGGTATTCTTTGATGTATAAGATTGAAAATAAGGATCCTCAAGCTGATGCTGCCCGTAAGCAGTTAAGGGAGGAACTGATAGCAATCTCGCCAATTTTTAAAGAAAGACCGTTTTTTATGAGCGAAGAATTTAATCTAGTTGATTGCTATTTAGCTCCCCTTTTATGGCGTTTACCTTACTGGAAGATCGACATCCCTAAAGGAAAAGAAACAGAGGGCATTCGTTCTTATATGGAACGTGTATTTGGGCGAGACTCTTTCCTTGCTTCATTAACTGAAGCTGAGCGTGAGATGCTTTTATCTACCACAGGTTAATTTATTATGGAATTGTTAGGAATGTCGCCACGTCGTCCTTACCTTCTTAGGGCTCATTATGAATGGCTTCTCGACAATAATATGACACCCCATTTAGTTGTGGATGTTAATATTTTTGGCGTAAATGTACCGATGGAATATGCGAATAAAGGACAGATTATTTTAAATATTACACCTTCTGCTGTCGGTAATTTAGAACTGACTAATGAAATTGTCAGCTTCAATGCCCGTTTTGGTGGCGTTCCTCGCCATGTTGAAGTACCTATGAGCGCTATTATTGCTATCTATGGGCGCGAAAATGGAGCAGGAATGATGTTTGAACCTGAACCTGAACCAGAATATGAGGATGGTGCAGGTAATTCTATTGCTCAAAGTGAAAATTTAGTACTGGTTAGTGATACTGAGTTGTCAAACGAAGCGCAAGAAATAACGTCGATTTCATCTTCTGATGATGAGCCGCCGATGCCACCGAAAGGACGCCCGACGCTACGTGTTATAAAATAAGGTATCTCATGATTGAGGGGGAGTATCAAATACTGCCCTTTTTTCTTTTTTAAATCTATATTTTTTGTTTATTAAATTTTTATTTATCTGATAATTATAAAATTTCGTTTATAAATTAATTCATTATTCATGAATAATCTAAATGTAAATTATCCCTCATAATGTATGTTAGATCCCTCTGTTTTTTATCTATATAAGTTATGATTTAAGCTGATTTTTTGTATCGGAGTGTGTATGAAGCTGCTTAAAGGACTTGCTCAATATTATGTTGATTTAATGATGAAGCTTGGCTTAATTGGATTTTCCTTACTATTAGCCACAGCACTTGTCGTATTAGCTATGGTATTACAGATCGCGGTTGATATTTTATTATATGGCAATGTTCATAATATTGATTTGGTTCGCTCTATCTTTTTTGGATTGATTATTACGCCTTGGGCGGTCTATTTTCTTTCTGTTGTGGTCGAACAACTTGAAGAGTCTCGTCGTCGTTTATCAGGCATGGTTGATAAATTAGAAGTTATGCGTAAGCGTGATGCCGAGCTTACTGACAAACTTAAAGGAAATATTGCTCAGCTCAATTTGGAAATTGCAGAGCGTGAAAAAATACAAAAGGCGCATTTAGAATTATTAGAAAAATTGCAAAAAGAGATGAAGCGCCGAGAGCAGACACAACTTGAGTTTGAACAGCAGTCTATATTATTACAATCATTTTTAGATGCATCACCTGATCTTGTTTATTATCGTGATGAAAATAATGATTTTTCTTGTTGTAATCGAGCAATGGAATTATTGACAGGTCGCAGTGAAAAGCAGCTTATTGGGCTAACTTATCGTGAAATTTATGGTGAGGAAGTTGCCGAAAAGGAGCAGGAAACTGATGAAAAAGTATTTCGTCATAATGTGTCATTGACCTATGAACAATGGTTGGTATATCCCGATGGACGGAAAGCATGCTTTGAAATACGTAAAGTCCCGTTTTATGATCGGGTTGGAAAACGCCATGGGTTAGTAGGGTTTGGACGCGATATTACCGAGCGTAAGCATTATCAGGAAGCGTTAGAAAATGCCAGTAGGGATAAGACAACGTTTATTTCAACCATCAGCCATGAGCTTCGTACGCCGCTTAATGGGATTGTTGGACTGAGTCGTATATTACTCGATACTGAATTAACCGATGAACAAACAAATTATTTGAAAACTATTCATGTCAGCGCTATTACTTTAGGTAATATTTTCAATGATATTATTGAGATGGATAAGATTGAACGCCGCAAGGTTAGTTTAGATAGTCAACAAATTGATTTTAATGAATTTATTTCTGATCTTGAAAATTTATCGGGGCTTTTAGTACAACCTAAAGATTTAAAATTTATCTTAGAAGTAAAAGAAAATTTACCGAGCAAGATCATTACTGATGCAACACGGTTACGGCAAATACTATGGAATTTAATTGGTAATGCCGTCAGATTTACTCAACAGGGTGAGATCAAGGTTCGTATTTGGTATGAAGGACATGAGCAACTTTTTATTCAGGTTATTGATAGCGGTATTGGCATTCCAAAAGAGGAGCAAAAAAAAATTTTTGCCATGTACTATCAGGTAAAGGGTAGTGCTGGTGGCCGACCAGAAACGGGTACTGGAATTGGTCTTGCTGTTTCTAAACGGTTAGCGCAAAGCATGGGGGGAGATATACAGGTCGATAGTACATTAGGGGTAGGTTCTTGCTTCACTGTATCCGTTATAGCGCCCATTGTAGTAAAAACGGTTGAAACGCCAACACCAGAAGCTGTTTTACTACCTAAGTTGCATATTCTTTTAGTGGAAGATATTGAATTAAATATCATCGTCGCACGATCTGTATTAGAAAAATTAGGCCATACCGTTGATGTTGCTATGAATGGAAAAGAAGCACTAAAAATGTTCAAAATTGGTAGTTACGATTTGGTTTTATTGGATATCCAACTACCTGATATGACCGGTCTCGATATTGCACGTCAGTTTCATCAAATCTATGCTAATGATAAACTTCCACCTTTAATTGCATTAACAGCTAATGTATTGAAAGACAAAAAAGAGTATCTTGCTGCCGGTATGGATGATGTATTGAGTAAACCACTGTCGGTAAGTGCATTAATAAAGATTATTGAAAAATATTTGACCGATTCTAAAAATAAATCCTTCAACATTCCGCTAAAACAACTTGCCAATCATGATGACGTATTAGATATCAATATGCTCAACCAATATTTCGAATTAGTTGGACCAAAATTGATTGAAGAGAGCATAAAGATCTTTGAAAATGTGATGCCAGGATACCTATCTTTATTGGATTCTAATATTGTGGCCAAAGACCGAAATGGGATTGTTGTAGAAGCCCACAAAATTAAAGGTGCAGCAGGTGCAGTTGGTTTGCGCCATCTCCAGCAGTTAGCTCAACAGCTCCAATCTCCTGATTTACCTGCCTGGTGGGATAATATTCAGGAATGGTTTGATGAATTAAAAGTAGATTGGCAAAAAGATGTTAAAGTTTTGAAACGATGGTTAGTCGGCGCTGAAAAAAAATAACCCCAACCGAAGTTGGGGTGCGCGAATATTGCGCCAACACCAGGGAAATCGTTTTTACTCACCAATTATGATATGAATAAATGTAGATGGTGAGTAAAATAGGAGCCTTTATTTTTTGTCAGCCGATCAACATAACAAATATAATCGTTTTTGTTACAAGATTCATTAAAATTTGTGATCAAGTTCCATGTTATCACATTAAATGAATTAGTAACAATCTACTACAAATGGAGTCAAATATGAAACCTATTGCAGTAATTTTAAGCGGATGTGGTGTATTTGATGGCAGTGAAATTCATGAATCAGTACTTACTATGTTATCTTTGAGTGAAAATGATGTTGAAATATGTTTTTTGCACCTAATAGAGAGCAACTAGATGTTATTAATCATATAAATGAAGAAACAAATCAAGAAAAAAGGAACATAATGGTAGAGTCTTCACGTATTTCACGTGGGAAAATAGCACCTTTATCATCTGCTGATGCAAAAAAATTTAGTGCAGTCATTATTCCTGGTGGTTTTGGGGTGGCAAAAAATTTATCTAATTTTGCTATTAAAGGAAGTGATTGTGAAATAGATAAAGATTTATTAACATTTTGTCGCGAAATTCACCAACAAGGTAAGCCCATGGGATTGATGTGTATTGCGCCTGTTATGTTACCTAAAATTTTAAATAAAGCGGTAAAGTTAACAATAGGCAATGATAAAAAAACTATTGCCCAAATAGAACAAATGGGAGGAACACATATTATTTGTTCCTTTGATGATATTGTGGTTGATGAAGATAATAAAGTAATAACAACACCCGCTTATATGTTGGCATCATCACCAAATCAAGCATGGCAAGGAATTAATAAATTAGTTAAAAAAGTAATTGAACTGGCAAGTCGTTAGTTATGTTAGTTTACTTACTATTATTATGGTATTGGTTAAAAAGGGCATTATTAATCTTATTTTCTTGTTGGTTAATAACGATTTTGATTTTCAAATTTTTGCCTGTTCCGTTTTCGATGGTCATGCTAGAAAGAGAAATTAACGCTTGGTTATCATTAAACTTTTCTTATACTTCTCGTTCCGCTTGGGTTGAGCTTAATGCCATCTCACCGAACATGTTAATTGCAGCGATTGCCGCGGAAGATCAAAATTTCCCAAATCATTGGGGATTTGATTTTCAGGCAATAGAAAGTGCTATCAACCAAAATTCGGCTAGTAAAAAACCTACTAGAGGAGCTTCAACTATAACTCAACAAGTCGTAAAAAATCTTTGGTTATGGGATGGAATAAGCTCGCTTTGTAAAGGTGTTGAAGCTATTATGACGCCGGTAATTGAAGTTATGTGGTCTAAAAAGCGGATTTTGACGATCTATTTGAATATTGCTGAGTTCGGTGAGGGTATTTTTGGCGTAGAAGAAGCAGCAAAATATTATTTTAAAAAGCAGGTAAATCAATTAAATGCAGTTGAAGCTGCACGATTAGCTGAGGTTTTACCAAATCCGTTAGCTTATCAAGTAAAAAAACCATCTAATGATTTATTAATTCGTCAAGCGTGGATACTTAAGCAAATGCAGCAATTGGGTGATAAGAATTTTCTGAAAAAACATGGCTTCATTGCTGACTGAATAGCTCATTAGAATATAGTAATAAAATTTTTATTTTTTCAGTATTTTATTCTGAAAATGTCAGTCCTGTTAATAGCTTCATATTTGATTGCTAAATAATAACTTTAATCATCATTTGATTTTTAACTGAATAGAGTTCTGAATATACTAGTCGTTTGATTGAAAATGAAATCAGTCAGATAGAAGTTTGTTGATAAATCTATCCTGCCGTGTATCAACCAGAAGTATAATCAATACACGGAAGAGGGAGGACATCAGTCTTTAGCAATTTTTTATTAACTATAAAAAATAGTTAGAAAGATACACCGCCTCGAACCATTCTTTGAGCCGTGCTGCGAACAGCATCCATTGCTAAGGCTTTTGCCGCATTGGGTAGAATAAAGCGTTTCATTAAATTCATTGCATTGCCTCCTAACCAGTTTAAGAATTGAATGAATTTACCAGCAACATACTGAAAATAAGGGTTTGTGATGGTCAATTGTAACGCAGATCCAATCCCCATAGTGGCTGAACCAATTGCACTTCCCATCCATTCATTTGGACCGCCAACTGAAATTTTACGTGAGAAAAATGAAAATATCTTATCTCCTAAACTGCGGCCAACAAATCGACTAATGGAATTATTACCAACATAAGCAGCAAATAGTGCTTCTGATCCGTGTCTGACAATCGCTCCGCCAGCATAATTAAATGCATATGAGCTAATATTATCTGCGTGACGACCTATTATTCCGCCAGTATAGCTGCCGTATGCGGCATATGCTTAACGCCAGTTATAAATCCACTGGCGGCGCCAAATGTGGCAGCAGAAACTTCCATTGCCAGGCTGGTTCCTTTACCGCCAATGATATTGACAGTACCAATAGCAACGCCTGCTGCATGGGCACCACCCATGCCTCGATCAGAATTGCCGATTAATCCTCCGGCAGCCCCAGAAAGACTTCCTACCGCACTAGCTATCCCGATACTGGTTAATCTGACGCCATTAAGTCGAGCAGTTACGGCACTTAATGTTGCTCCTGCCGCCATATTCTCGGTCGTTGATCTTCCCTGAAAGCGTTTACTGAAAAAACTGGCTATGCCTCCGGAAAGTTGGTTCAAATTCCAGCCGGCAATCGCACCAATAATAAATGAGCCAATACCTACTGCAACTAGGATCCCGCCACTAGCGCTTACTGCTCCAGCTATCGTTAATCCAATCGCTATTATCGCTAATCCACCCATCACTGCGCGGGTGATTTTCATACCTCTAGCTAATGAACGTCTTATTGGTTCTCCCTCTCTCCGGCTTAAATAGGTTGATACGATAAATATGTTGCGAAAGCGATTGCGACTTGATTCACCCCGTTCATCGCTATACATAATAGGATTATTTTTTACCATTCGATATAGATTGAAGCCATCCACGGTACCGGCTGGATCAGCACTTAACCATCGTCCGATCCAGGGTTGATAGTAGCGATGACCATAATAGTAGAGGCCGGTTGCATCACGCTCTTTGCCGGAATAGCGAAAGATTTTATAATCTGCTTCTACTTCGTTTCTGGCTGTCCATATCGCAGTACCACCATAAGGATAATATTCTTCCAAACTAATATTGCCCTTGCCCATCAATTTCTATAGAGCTACTACCTATTAGATTATGGTAGCTGTAGCGTAATTGATTATTATCGATACCGTTTGGTTTTCCCATTTGCCAATGTAAAACCTGCACTAGAGCTTGCTCCAAACCATCTATCGCTATGATATGTAAATCTTCGGTTAAGGTTTCATTTATCTGTTTGGTACGTAACTGTAAGCCTGTCAGATAAATAACCTGTTGTTGATTGATGCTATGCGCAGTTTGCGATATGGTCGTTTTAGTTACGCGTTGGCCACCGGCATCATAGCGATAGATTTCATTATCGGAAGTTAGTCGCTCACGTTTTACCGGTGTGACTTGTAATAATTCTCCATGAAAATTCCAGCTAACAGCCTGATCGGGCTGTAATTCTGTTTGGTGACCACCGGTATCAAATAGTTCGTCGACTTGTAGTGGGTCGGTAGTTAGATCGCTGAGTACAGCTCGATTACTGCGGTTTGAGACGGTGATATTGGTTGTATAGCTGTTGTTACTAGCTGGGGCGCTATGGCGGATTTGGGTCAAATTACCCGCTATATCATAAATATAATGTCGAATGTAATTTGTATAGACACTATTGTCAGCAGGCAGAGGAATGATTGGAGAGGGTAATTTGAAGCTTTGTGGTTGCAGGTTAGCCATTTCACGGCCAGTGGTGTCAACGATCACCGAAAACTGATCCACTTTTTATCTAAATACGATCAATCAAAATTGATCCACTGTTTTACTCGGTTATTGCTCCTGATCGCCGCTTATCTTTCAATCGATAGCTTTCACCGCTTAATTGCAGTACATGCGAATGATGAAGTAAACGATCAAGCATAGCGGCGGTTAATGTTGCGTCATCAGCAAAAGTACCAGGCCATTGCCCAAATGATAAGTTACTCGTCAATATGACACTACCATGCTCATAACGCTTGGCAATCACATTAAAAAATAGGGTTGCTTCCTCTCGCCCAAACGGCAAGTATCCAATCTCATCTATGATCAACAACTTCGGGACCATCACCGAACGTGATAGATATTGTTTGAGCTTATTTTGTCGTTTGGCAGTTGAGAGTTGCAACATCAGTTCAGCCGCTGTTGTAAAGCGAGTTTTCTTCCTAGCCTGTACTGCTTTTAATCCTAATCCAATAGCTAAATGCGTTTTACCTACACCACTTGGGCCAAGCAATACGACATTTTCATTACGTTCAATAAATGTTAATGCGCTTAATTCCTGTATTTGTTGTTTAGGAACACTCGTTGCAAACTTAAAATCGAACGTATTAAGTTCTTTGTGTACTGGGAATCCTGCCATCCGACTCAAGAGATTACGAGTTCGTTCATCTCGTTGTTGTTGCTCACATTTTAATAGGGACAGTAAAAACTCTCCGTAGCTTTTGTCTTGGGCAATGCATTGTTCTGCAAGTGATGACCAATGACTGGGAACAGAATTTAATTTCAATGACTCACACAGGTGTTCAATTTGTTCATGCAATAACATGTTCACCTCCCAGCAATGCTTCATATACGCTGATTGAGTGTTGCAAATTGACAGATTCAAGGGGCGGTACGATACGAATATTAAGCGTATTAGTCTGCGGGATAGATTGGCAAACCCTTGCTGGTAAGGGAAGAAGATACTTAACTTCCTTAGCTAATCTGTCTGCTGGCTTTTCTAACGTTGTTCCATGAATCCGCTGATGGGCAACGCGTTGTAACCATGGACCCACTTTTGCGTTGGCTATCTCGATATCTAGTTCAAGGTTATGAGCACGAAGGTCGGTATTTAATGGCACGATAAAACTGTTTTTTAAATAGTGGTTAAAGCGCTCTACTTTCCCTTTCGTTTTTGCCCTGTAGGGCTTGCAAGCCTTCAATTTAAAACCGTAATCTTTCGACATTTGAAGCATTTCGACATGCAATTTATGTTCACCTTCTGCATAAGCATCCCGTTCGATGATGAGGGATTTTGCGTTATCACACAATACTTCCTGTGGTACACCACCAAAATAGTCGAAAGCTTCTCTTAAACCTTGTTGCCACGATCCTGCTCGTTCATTATCAAAGAACTTTACATAACTAGCACGCGAATAGCCTAGTGTTGCAACAAACGCTTTTAGGGATTTTTTACCTCGCCGGATGCTGGTGAAGTCGATTTGCATTTGTTGACCTGGCTGTGTTTCAAAACGGACGACAGCTTCGGGAACAATGCTTGGTTTAAATTGACAAACAAATCGGCGTAACTGAGCAATACCGCCTTGATAACCTCTTTCAGCTACCTCATCAAATAACACTGTTGCAGGGATCCAATCAGGTTTAGCCAATTCAATTCGCTGAAGCAAATAAGGTTTAAAGGGTGCCAGTTTACTCGGTTGTTGACTTCTTTTAGCATAAGTTGGCATTGCCTGTTGTTGTAAATGATGTTTTACGGTGTTACGGGAAATGCCTAATTCACGGGCAATTTTTCGAAGGCTTTGTCCTTGTGTAAAGCGAACATGAATATCCACAAATATCTCCTTGGTTAACATAAATTACCCGTACAAAAATGTACGAATAATACCAAGTGGATCAGTTTTAGATGATCGTTAGTGGATCAGTTTTGCATGATCGGTGACAGTGGTGGATACCAGTTGATAAAGCGTATCATAGGTATAGGTATTTTCTGGAATGACTTTTTGATTATGCCAGAAGCGGGTTGCCACAGCATCATTACGCACGCTGATCACATTACCGACCGGATCATATTGATAACGTAGATCTTGTAATATTTTTGCCGCCATTTGATGTGCTGTTGGACGTTCGATTTTTGTGGCGATTAATCGTTGGGTTTGCGGTTCGTAAAGGTAGCTGGTTATGATGCCATTGCCATGTTCTTCGCGTGATTTTTGTCCCGCGGCGGAATAAGTTAACGATTTTATGATTATCTGTTCGGTAGCATTTTCTATGGTTAACCAGCTACTTTTTAGCATACCAGCAATATCATATTCTAACCGAAGTCGGTTACCTTTAGCATCAATATTAAGTAATAATGCTCCGGTAGCATCAACAATATTTTGCGTAGTATAGCTATCATTTGATAAGTAACTTTGCCAGATAGTCTCATCCTCTGCTTGCCAGTTAGCTTCCTTATTATTTATTAATAGTTGTTGGGTTAAAGATAATGGCACTCCTATTAAGGCGATACTATTGACTTGCTGTAAACCAGCAGTGTCATAATGGCGTAAACATTGCCCAAGCAGGTTCTTTTGCTTTTCGCTATCACTATTACCAGCCCAAATAAAACGTTCTGTAACATACTTTGTTTTTGATGGTAATTGTTCAGCAATACTAATAGGTCTTCCTAGTTGCTGGCTATCTTCATATTGCCAGCTACGAAAAACACCCGTTGCAGAGAAGGCAAATGTCGGCCGACCGGCAATATCATGCAGATCATAAGTCGTTCCGGCATCAACACTGTTAGTAGCTAGAACCATACTATTTAGTGATGTGTGGTAGTAAAAATTGGGTTTTATCGTCGGGTCATTTTTTTGTTGTTCATATAACCGTGGATCAATACTTTTTATTAATAAACCATGCGCGTTATATTGATGACGGGTAATGCGTTCATTAGTGATATTGGGGCTATCGGGATGGCGATGATAATCGATTTCTCTTACGGTTAAACCTCGGTTATCAACTATTTTAATGGTCGGCGTTCCTTTAAATAATGACGATGATTGCATATTTTTCTCCATGTTTATTCACTATTATTTAGTTGCAAAAGAGAAATAAATTTTTCAGACCCTTTTGTTATTAATAATCGATTGTTGTATAACAGGTTATATTTATATTTTCAGCAAATAGCGATTTAATATTATTAAGTTAACGAATATTATTTAATGGAATTATTATTTGGATGTAAAGTAATTGTTTTTGTCAATATACACGAGTTTCGCACAGGCATATAAAATTCTAGAAATGGCTTAAAAGCAATGATCAATCTGCAAGTTACTAAAACACATGAATTTTCTTAAATTACAATAAGTTGTATTTGATTTATAAGGTTTTATCTATTTATATATTATGCTGAATTAAACTTAAAAATAGAGCGTTTTTTTATTGGTGCGAAACTCGTGATATATTAACTTCAGGTAATAACACAAGCGATTAAATCTCGAAGAAAGTTGCTTAATTGGTTGATGTAGGTTTTTTAGGATTGGGCTATTTTAGAAAATAGTACTAAAAATATTTTATTTTCGTTAAAGATAGCAAAGGTTATTGAGCGTCGTGAAATATAGCAGCTAAAGTGCGTACCCTAAAATTAGCTACCCGGCCTTGTGGCTGCCGGGTAACAAATTAGAAAGATAATCACTTTTTATATTGAATGAGAAAATATTAATTAAGGTAGGTAAATGCGGTAGTTACGCGTTTAACGCCATCTGTCTCACTGGCAATTTTCGCTGCAGCAGCTCCTTCCTGTTGAGTTAGAATACCAAGTAAAAATACCTCTCCACCTTCGGTAATAACTTTGACGGTTGATGATTTAACTGAATCACTGGTAAGAATTTGTGATTTTATTTTGGTGGTTATCCAGGTATCTTTAGAAGCCGTACCAAGATCAACCGGTGTTGCCTGACGGATCTCATTATAAACTGCTTCAACACCTTCTACTTTGGTTGCTATCTGTTTTGCTCTTTCAGCTAATGCAAGATCGGGCGCTTGGCCGGTAAGCAGTATCTTACCTTCATAAGCTGTAGTAATAACACGTGCATTGCGGGTAATTTCTTGATCTTTGTTAATAGCAGCACTAACGCGGGCTTCTAATGTTCCATCATCGACCTGGCGACCGACACTTCTTGGATCCGTCGCACTTTTTGTGGCGACCGCCGCTGAGCCTATTACAGCAGCTCCTATGCATCCTTGTAATAAAAGGGTACTGCATATTATGGTAATTAGAGGAAATAGTCTCATTATTACTCCTTAGTCATCTTGATGCGGAAAAAGTGTATTATCGATTAGATCACATAAACAGTTAACTGTTAATAGGTGAACTTCTTGAATTCTGATGCTTCTTTGCGAAGGTATTCGAATTTCTACATCTTGTGTGCCTAATAAACCGGCTAATTCTCCGCCATCATGGCCGGTTAAGGCCACAATCGTCATATCACGAGCGAGTGAAGCTTCAACCGCTTTTATCACAACGCGACTATCGCCTTTGGTGGCAATTGCAAGAAGTACGTCACCAGATTGGCCTAATGCACGCACTTGTTTTGCATATACCTCTTCGGGTTTTTGGCCATTAGCGATCGAGGTTATAATCGCATTGTCTGTGTTAAGACATAAAGCGGGCAGACTCGGACGTTCAGCTTCAAATTGATTGATCATACTGGTCGCAAAGCGTTGTGCAATAACTGCTGATCCGCCACTGCCGCAACATAAGATTTTATTACCATTTAGCAAGGCGTGAACGATCATAATCGCTGCACGAGAAATAGCATCGGGTAATGCTTCAGCAGCGGCAATTTGTGTTTGAATACTTTCGGTAAAACAGGCTTTAATTTTCTCCAACACGTTAAGACCTACTTACATATAATTAGTGGATGGCATCATAGTCACTAAAGGCATTTGGTAACCATTCAAATTGATTGCCGGTAGTAGCACAAATATCAAAACGACATAAAGCGGTTTCTATGTTTTCATTTTGTTTAAGCAGCCATAATTTTGCGGCTGCAAGTAATTTTTTTCGTTTGTTTAAAGTTACTGACATCAATGCATTACCGAAGTTATCATGGCGGCGAAAGCGTACTTCAACAAACACCCAAGTGTTTTGATCTTTCATAACTAAATCAATTTCTCCAACCGGGAAACTCACATTGCGGCTAATAAATTGCAGTCCTTGTTGTTGTAAGAATTGTTTGGCTTTATATTCGAAGTGACGTCCTTGTATCCAAGATAAATTTGGCGATTTTAGCATAGCGGATATCCTTATCTATAAGCTGAGGGTGTTGTTAAAATGACACTTTAGTCACTATTTTACTCTATTTTTATCTATTGGCTGATAAATTTTACTTTTAACTTACAATTTATTAAATCAATTGAACTTTTCCTTGTTTAAATTTCAACCACGGTAGGGTACGAAAAATTACGCAATTGTTACTATTTACACTTAGTTTGCCTGTGGCTCCATTTAGTTCGATATCATGTTGTTGTAATTGATTGAAATGATTGGCTAATAACCAGGCATCAATTCCCATAGCGTAAAGACGAATTAGCGAGTAATCAGCAGAGAGTTGTTGATTAGCTTGAGTTAGTAAAGTCGAATTAGCGCCGGCAAGTAAAGGGATTTCACTAAATTGTAAGCCTTCCATTTCCAGATAATAATCGGTGCTTAAATCTGTTTGATGACTACGAGAACTGGCATAAAGCGTTGGACGTGTGCGACTGTCGGTTGCGATATCTATCATCGGTTTAATCAATGACAATTCATCACTTGTGGCGACAATATACACCGCATCAATCGCCTCTGCCGTATCGTTGGTATTTTGCTGTTCGGCAATTACTATTGGCGTGCCTATCATCTGTATTCCAGTACTTTGAGCAGTTCTAGCTTTTAGGCTATCAATATTACCAAAACTTTGTTTACGTACTGGGGTTTGTTTCAATTTTTGCCACTCTTGTGCAAATATATTTGCGATATGTTCCCCAAAAGGAGAAGAAGGGATCAGGATCAAGGGTACTTGTTTGCCCTCTTTTGCTATATGGCGAGCTGCATTAACCGCTTCATCTTCAGGCGACAGAGAAAAGTAACAGACATTATTTTTAAGCGGCATTTTATCATTATCTAATTCATTTAATGTCAAAAGATTTAATGGAGTATTTATTTGAATGGCTTTAAGTACATCCGGTTTTAAAAGTGGCCCGACGACTAAGGTAATGCCGTCCTGTTCAGCTTGTTGCAAGAGTGACTCAATCGACTGAGTATTGGTATCGTATACTTTAACCTGTTGATTATTAATAGGTACATTGTCAATAACAAGCGATGGGGTTTGTGGATTGTTTTCCTGCGTTACATTATTGCTACTGCTAGTAATTGAATCAATAATACTTTGAACGGGATCACTATTTGGGCTATTTTGCTCGGATGAGCTGGTTGCGGTTGTCGGATCGATGGGTAAACCTTTTTGGGCATCAAGGAAACCTTGTAAAATCGCTTCAGCAAATATTTTACCGTTATTACTTAAAGGCAAGAATAGACCAATTTTAGGGTTGCTACTGATTGAAGATTGATGAATGATTTGTATGAGTGCTGTTGGGGAAGTTTTAACACCCGGATTGGCTGGATAGCGTATTTTCCAGTCATTAAATGCATTTTGTAATGCCGCCGGATCTTGGTAGTTATTATGGTATAAATCAAGCAGATCAATCCAACCTTGTAAGACATTTTCATCTGCCCTAACAGCTAATTTTTGAACTTGTTCAGCAGGCAAACTGATTAACATTTGCCAAAAATCATCAATATTTTTCTGGTGATTAACCTTATCTTTTAATAGGGGTTCTTGCGCGATATAGGCGTGCAAAGCTTCAGAAGATGGTGTACCATTAGCGGCATCAATAATTGATTGATAATGGCTGATTTCAGAGCTTGCTTGTATGGTTGCATCGGCAGTTGGTTTACTTTGATCTAGTGAGGAATGACATCCTACTAACAAAAGAGAGGATAGTATCGCTATACATATCAAGCCTTTTTTAACAAAAATTGAAGAACGCATACTTTGTCCAGTAATGTAATTATTATTGCTCAATTTTAATTGGTTATTCGGAATAAACAATGAATGAACCTAATCAAGATATAGTGGTAGAGATGGTATCAACACTATATATTGTACCAACTCCTATTGGTAATTTGGATGATATCACTCTGCGTGCATTGCAGACCCTTAAGCAGGTAGATCTTATTGCAGCGGAAGATACCCGGCGTACGGGTTTATTATTGCAGCACTTTGCTATCAATACCCGCATGATTTCCTTACATGATCATAATGAACAACAGAAAACAGATCAATTAATTCCTCAATTAAAACAGGGATTAAGTATAGCGTTAGTTTCTGATGCAGGCACACCGCTAATTAATGATCCTGGTTATCATTTGGTAAAATCTTGTCGCCAAGCCGGTATTCTGGTAGTTCCTTTGCCAGGGCCATGCGCAGCAATTACGGCCCTTTCCGCTGCCGGTATCGCCTCAGATCGCTTTTGTTATGAGGGATTTTTGCCAGCAAAACGCAAGAGTCGACAAGGGGTATTGCAAGCGTTAACGGAGGAGTGGAGAACACTTATTTTTTATGAATCACCACATCGTTTGTTAGACACATTAGCAGATATGGTCGCTATTTGGGGCGCTGAGCGTTATGTTGTCTTAGCTCGGGAATTAACAAAAACCTGGGAATCTATTCATGGTTTGCCGGTTGGAGAACTACTTGATTGGGTAAAAGTTGATGAAAATCGTTCTCGGGGCGAAATGGTATTGGTGGTTCAGGCATATAGAACACCACAGCAGGGTGAAGTAGTTATTTCCTCAGAGGTGAAAAAAACGTTAGCGTTACTACAGCAATCATTGCCGTTAAAGAAGGCGGCGGCTATTACGGCAGAAATTTATGGTTTAAAGAAGAATGCACTATATAAATATAGTCTTGAACAGCAAGTTAGTGCTGATAGTGCAATCAAGTAGATTAGCTGTTGGCCAGTTGTGATAAATAACTATACAAATTAATGTTAAATCCCTATAATTCGGCGTTGGAGTTAGCCAGACAACCGCTGCTTTATTGCTGATTACCCTAGGTAATTGTTAATAAAGGGGAGGAAAGTCCGGGCTCCATAGGGCAGGGTGCCAGATAACGTCTGGGAGGCGAAAGCCTACGACTAGTGCAACAGAGAGCAAACCGCCGATGGCTATTAAGTACAGGTAAGGGTGAAAGGGTGCGGTAAGAGCGCACCGCGCAACTGGCAACAGTTTGTGGCACGGTAAACTCCACCCGGAGCAAGGCCAAATAGGGGTTCACTAGATGCGGCCCGCATCGAACCCGGGTTAGGCTGCTTGAGTCAGTGCGCAAGTGCTGGCCTAGATGAATGGTTGTCCACGACAGAACCCGGCTTATCGGCTGACTCTAAAACATTAAAAACCCCATTGTGAGTAAAATTACAATGGGGTTTTACTTTTAGGCTATTTAGAGTGCAATAAAATTGATAAACCGATTATTTATTATCAATAGTGTCTATAAACATTGCTTAGTCATTTCAAGTAATTTTTTAACGTCCTCAGGACGGGTATTACCGGTTGCTTTATCGATGATAGAGCTATAAATATGAGGAATAATTTTCTTTACACCAGCATTTAATGCAATTTTGTGAATTTCGGTGTAATTGTTTAAGTCGATACCGCCAGTTGGTTCAAGATAAAAATCACAGCTAGCACAAGCTTCTGCAACAACTTGATATTCTTCGCGATATTTTAACCCTTCCATATTAAAAAATTTCACAGAACTTGTGCCCATATCTTTTAACATTGCAATTGCCGTTTCAACAGGAACAATGGCGTCTGGATAATTTGAACTTAGCGGCCCGGTAGAAATTTTTACTTTACCCACTTCACCAGTTGGCGAAATAAGCGCATTAACAATAGTCTGATCTTGACCTAATAATGCACGACTGGTTGCGGCACCAGTAAATACCTGGTTCACATGTTGCGGCTGAATGACTTTAGCAATCTGCGAAACCATATTAGATTGATTAGGATCGCCTGCACCTAAACCGACAGAAAGTGCATTATCAATTTCATCAGCATATTTAGCCATATCGTCAATAGCACTATTTAAGTCAGCATAGTTTTTTGACAGCACGCCAACCACGACATAAGTTTCAGCGGCTTGATAAATCTCTTTAGCATTTTGGTGAGAGCCTGCCAGAACATTCAGACAAACACGATCATGATAGAAATTAGGGGTTAATTGTTTTCCCATGATTTGACTCCAGTAACAACTTGGCGTATGCGTGAGACAATTGTTTTCAGTTGTTCGTTAGTAACACTGCGGATATCAGCTTCAACTTTTCCTTCGTTGGCTTTATATTCGCGAAAATAGATAGCGGTATCGCCCTGTTTCAATTCTGCCATCATGGCATAAGTAGTTTTACCAATGGCTTTTGATCGAAGCTGATTTCTGCCCGAGCAATATCACGGCCAGCGGCATCCCAAACGATTTGGGCTTTGACGCCTTTGATTTTGTTAAGATCATCGATAAAATCAGACATCCTCTCAACCATTTGTTTGCCGGTCTCTTTTTTGGCAGTTAGGTAGAGTTCAATCGCTAGTGTTAGACCTAAAATACCCTCTTTACCGACTTTCATCGCACGACCAATGCCGCTACTTTGTTGTTTAACCCATTCAACGTATTGATGTTTGCCAATAACTAGTCCGCTAGTTGGGCCTTCAATCGCTTTAGCGCCACTGTAGATCACTAGATCAGCGCCATCTTGATAATAAGTCACTAAATCTTCTTCTGCAGCTGCATCGACTATTAAAGGGATTTGATGTTTTTTAGCAACCTGTGCCGCTTCTTTTACCGTTAGCATACTTTTTTGTGCGCAGTGATGCGATTTAACATAAAGAATAGCTGCGGTTTGGTCAGTAATTTTGGCTGCACTACACTCATTAGCATAACCGGCTTCGACGATTTCACCGCCACCAAGTGCAACCATGGTGTCAACTGGTGCACCAAAATTAACGTTATGTCCTTTTGGCATGACAATTTCACGGGCTACAGGTTGAGGTGAAGTGTGAAGGTTATAAAGTAAATCAGCATTGTCTTTTACTATCACAGCAGCGACGGATTGCGCAATGCCGGCTGAGGCGCAAGAAACAACCACTGCATTTTCTACCTTCAGTAGCTTGGCAATATACTGGCCGGTTTTATTTACCAGATCTTTAATTTCAAAGTAATGATTAAGTCCATAGCCGACACGCTCTGTAACTTCAGCTTTAGGCGTTGAAACGCCCAGTATTGTCATGCGCCCGGAGGCATTAATTACATTTTTGAGTTGATATTTTTCATAAATCGATTGCATATTCAGACTCACTTTCTGTGGAAACAATTGCTTTGCCGCCAACAATGGCAACAACAGGCACAAACTTATGGCTACCAAAGCGTACTTCACCTTCTGCATCAGAGAGTTCAGTACGCTCTTCTTTGAGATCAAAGATAGTGAAGTCTGCGTCCATACCGACATCCAGATAGCCTTTACCTTTTAAATGCAGTAGGTCGGCAGCTTTTTTAGTGACACAATCTATTATTTGTTGTATTGAGAATCCCATACAAAGAAATTTGGTCATCACGAAAGCCAGGCTATAAACTGGGCCATTGATACGGTTTTTATGGTAGATATCGGAACTGATGATATCGGGATAAGTACCAATACGCATAGCTTGTTCCGCGACTTTAAAGCTGAAACTTTCACCACCGTGCCCCACATCCAGGATCACCCCACGAGCAAGAGCTCGTTGAATCGATGGTTTTAAATTGCCGTTATCGTCCAGAATGCGATTAGGCTTACCATTAAAACAGTGGGTAATGATGTCGCCCTTGGTTAACAAATCTGCAATATCATCAAGATTAGGGGGATTGTTGCCAATATGTACCATTAAGGGTAGCCCACTTTTTTTCTGCATTTCTTTTGCTTTGACAAGCGGGGTTATACCATTTTCACCAACCACGCTTTTACTCATGCGTGCTTTTATTCCGACAACAAACTCTGGATGATCAGCGATAGCTTTTTGTAAACTAGCTTCGGCAATTTGCTGCATGTCGGCTAATTCATTTTGGGCAATAATACCTGTTTTAGCAATATTAAGCAGTGAATAAACATTGGTTTTGACTTTACGTGTAATGGCAAAAAAGTGATCAATATCGTCAGCCCCAACACTGCCAGCATCTACTAGTCTGGTAACCCCGCAAGATGCGCCGGCTAGGTCAGGTTCATCGAAGTAAATAGGCGATTCTGGATAGCAATGGGTATGGGCATCGATCCAACCGGCACTAATGTAAAGTTGGCCTTTTAGGTCAATCGTTTTAGTTGCTTGTTCTTCTTTGGCCGCATCTGGGCCAATGGCAACAATTTTGCTATCACGTACTAAGATATCAACGATCTGGCCGTTGATAAGTTTCCCTTGTTTGATAATGAGATCGTTCATAATAGCCTTCTTTATTTTCTTGCTAATTTAAGCGGCGATAGGGAAGAAATAGCCCAGAACCATCGCGCCGAGTATTGCTCCACCGGCAATCGGTTTTTTCCAAATATAAAAAAGTAGTGAACCAATAAGTGAGCCAATACCAATTGGAATCGAAGCTGCCATGGCGGCTAAGATGAACAATGGGCCTAAAAACCGACCAGAGGTATTACCTGCACCCATCATGACATCAGCACCGAAGGTCGAATTAGTTTGTCCAACGGTAAATTTGCGGGCGAACATAATGATACAACCAATAACGATACCTAATACTAAGCCGGTTATCAGTGATGCCCAGAAATTGGTGACTAAAAAGTCCATACCACTAGCAAGTAATAGCGCCGGTACGCCTAAACCCAGCCCAGTTTGCAACGCGCCACCAATATCCAGGATCCCTACCAGTGAGCCTTCAATGATACGAGCAAATAGAAAACTAGCACCAAATGCAGCTACTGCACCAAAAACACCGGTATCGAGACCAGAACGTAGCATCGCCACGAAGGCAACTTCATTGAAAGCACCGAAGCTATAAACGACATACATATGGGTTCCGGCAAAGATGCCGGCGGACAGTAGTCCAACAAACAGAGGAAATGACCACTCTGCATACCAAAAGTCTTTTTTATTGATTTCCGTTGTCATAATTACACGAGTTTCGCAATCTCCAAAAAAGAAGTATAAATTTAAAAACAAGAAAAAATCAGGGTGTTCATATTTTGTCGGGTTATCCATGTATTAAAGATATCTATAAAACATTCTTACAAGTAAGCAGTTTAAGATACTCTGGTTTAGCGTTATCAGAAGTAAGCCCATCGCCTTTATCTCATGACACTGTTAGCCGATGGCTAAAAAGTAGATGTTTTAGACCTAAAGACCTATGGCGATTAGTTGAACCTTCTATAGACAAAAAAAGCCCTTGCGTACTAATTGCCGATGATACATTGATTGCCAAAACACGTAGTAAAAAAATAGAGATGGTCCATTATCAATATTCAGGTAATGAACATGAGGTTATTGCTGGCATAGGTTTAGTTAATTTGCTTTGGCATGATCTGACGAAGGTTGAATCAATTCCTATCAATTATCGTATTTATGATAAAGATTCTGATGGAAAAACAAAAAACACGCACTTTTCCGAAATGCTCACTCTTGCTAAAAAAAGAGGGATCATGCCAGAAGCGGTAGTGATGGATGCTTGGTATTCTAGCCTGGATAACCTGAAATCAATTCGCTCTCATGGTTGGATCTGGGTAACCACGCTGAGGAAAAATAGGATTGTTAACCATAACAAACAACTGAACAAGTTAGACATCTCAGAAGAAGGAACGTCAATACACTTGCGAGGATATGGTTGGGTAACCGTTTTCAAATTTACAGCCAAAAACGGCCGTATTGATTACATAGTAACAAACAAAGAGAATCCCACCCGTCAATACGTCCAATCTATCATGGATGCCCGTTGGTCTGTTGAAGTTTATCATCGAGAAGTTAAACAAAACTGTGGTATTGAACGCTGTCAGGCTCGCACGAGCCGAGCGCAAAGAAATCATATTTTTCTCGCTATTTCTGCGTGGTTTGAACAACATAAACGTCGTATATCTGAAAAAATAACCCTTTATCAACAAAATTGGGACGTAATCAAAAGTGCTATTACTGAGCAAATCCGTGTTTTATTAGCCTACCCAAATTAGTTTTGTGCGAAACTCGTGCTATTAATTAATCTTTTAGTGGCTTTTTCTTTGACGAAAGTTACAAATAACTCATAAATAGCGATAGCTTCTTCATAGTCAGCTTTACTAATCGCCAACAGAAAAATGACATTAGCAACTTCCTTGGTTTCTGCATTCCATTTGATCCCTTGAGGTGAAATAATCGTAACCACCACTGTTTTATTCGCTAATAAACCTAATGAGTGAGGTAAGGCAATTCCTTCACCCAGTAGAGTAGAGACAATTGATTCTCGTTCGAGCAGTGATGGGTAAGAATCGCTAGTGACATAACCATCGGCTTGCAGTTTTTTACAGATTTTCTTAAAAAGTGCTTCTTGGCTAATTTTTTCATTAAGTATGATGAAATAACGTTCATCAAAGAATCGTTCAATAATATAAGGTTTGGTTTGGTTGATCATCGCTAAACGCCCGACTTGCTCCAGTTGATAGGGAGTAGGAAAGGGGGCGATTTTCACCACCGGTTTATTTTTTTCTGCTAATCGAATGGTGGTGATAACAAAATCTTCATCGATGTTTTCTAAGGTTTCATATTCTTGTAACGACAGCGCACGATTAAATTTTAGTTGCGGAAATTCACGCATAATTTTGGTTTCTATCACACGTACTGTTGAGTTGCCTGAATCAGTAACGATTAAAACCTGTGTTGGCCGATGATGGCGGGTACCATAATTACATTCCAAACTTACCCCAATATGAACTGCCAGATAACCAAGTTCGTCTTCACTAATTGGGTAAGGGAGCAGGGTACTGGCACTGCGTAGGGCATCGAGGGTGACATCATAAGCAAGCAACTGTCTTGAACAGTATATTTATGGAGCAACGTTATGATACGACTCATCCCATTCTTGGTTCTTTCTGAGAATCGCATTCAGGATAGTCAGCAGTTTGCGCATACAGGCAACCAGCGCCACTTTTTTGGCTTTTCCTGCTGCAACCAGCCGTGTGTAAAATGCTTTTATCACCGGATTGAAACGAGTTGCAACCAGTGCAGCCATGTACAAAGAGGTTCGAACTCCGGCCCGACCGCCAAAAATGGTTCGTCGGCCACGCATGGTTCCCGAGTCTCTATTAACAGGAGCTACCCCAACCAGTGCACTGATCTCCCTGCGCGAGAGTTTCCCTAACTCAGGGACTTCTGCCAGCAATGTAGCAGCAGTCATCATACCAATGCCTTTGATAGTACTTAGCCGCTCTGCAAGCTCGTTGAAATGATCCGTAATATGCTTATGCATATCCTCGTCAATCCGTTTAAGTTCATTTTCTAGTGCATTGATGATGTTACTGATGCTTTTTCTGTTTTGCGGGTGAGATGGATGCATCCGGTTTCTTTCAGCTACAAGCATTGCAATCAGCTGGCGTCTGCGCACCACCATAGCAGCAAGAATCTGACGCTCTGCATCAGGAATAGCCTGGATAAAACGTGACCGCTCAGGATGGCGGTTAATGACATCAGCCATCTGAGCTAAAACTCTGGCATCTATTCTATCAGTCTTTGCCAGATAGCCCATGGATCGAGCAAAGTCTCTGGCTTGCCTGGGATTGATAACGGCAACATCAAAACCTTCAGCCTGAAGAGCGCATGCAATCGCTGCCTCGAGACCACCTGTAGCTTCCATCAGAATCAAGGCTATGTTGTTCTTTTTCAGTTGATAAATGATGGTATCGAACCCGTCAGGGTTATTGCTGACTCTGAACTGCTCAATGTTATTGGTGCCTGCAATATCCAATGAAGCTTTAGAAACATCAATTCCTACACAAATTGGATTTAGCTGACTCATATTACCCATCCTTGCAAATACGTTATGAATTACGGACAACTGTTCGGGTTTCAGATGAGTGGCTAAGTGTATGCATCATTCGCTTTGCTACGGGCTATAAACCCCAGGGACAATCGGATTACATACACCTTGCCAAATCTAATCGCTATTATTATAACCAAATTTCAAGATACAAGGGTGACATCATAAGCAAAAGGATAATATTGTTTGATATCGTCAAGTAAAGGATTTGGTGCATTAATATTAAATTGTAAACGAGTTAATAACGTGGCGAGATGGGTTGTCAAATCACGTTTTAGTTTTTCATCATTACGTAAATCGTAATTATATGAGTCGTTTATATATTGCAAAATATGAGCAAGTAGTTTGGTATGTAAGCCCGTTTTTTGATTGGGCTGTTCGTTACCAATAATACGTTGTGCTGCAAGTTGCGTACATAAGTAAGCTTGTTCTGCGTTTGATAGTTCACCGCCAAGAAAGTAAATCAGCCCGTTTGAAATTTCTTTGACCGCATTTTGAATAACAGGATCCATTTCATTATTGCACGAGTTTCGCACAGGCCTATAAAATTCTAGAAATGGCTTAAAAGTAATGATTAATCTGCAAGTTACTGAAATGCATAAATTTACTTAATTTACAATAAGTTATATTTAATTTATAAGGTTTTATCTATTTACATATTATGCTGAATTAAACTTAAAAATAGAGCGTTTTTTTATTGGTGCGAAACTCGTGTATTGATAAAAGTGGTTAATTCACGGCCACGAGTAATACGTAAGATAGTGGTAGCACAATTGAAAATGAGATATTGGTGGCCTTCGTTAGTCAGTCGAATATCAAAACGGCTAAGACTATTTTGCAATACTTTATCAATATAGGTTAAATCAATATTATCAAGATAAGTCAGGCTAAATTTAGCGATATCTTTATTTATTTCCTGTGAGAAACGGCGCCATAATATTTCGGTAATACAGGTACGAATCGCCCATTCATTGCCACTTAATTTTATTCCTTGATGGGGGATACCTTCGATCTGGATGTCATGTTTATGCAAATATTCTCTAACGATACTCATGTCCTGCTGATGGTACCGCGACTAATAAACCATTTTTCAGCGATATCATCTGACTTAACTGGTAATGGTAGTATTAATAGCTTTAATAATAACGCATCAACCCGATCTCTGGCTGTTCGCGGAATATTTTCATCATCGGCTATTTTTTCCGTTTTGATGGTAGCAAAAAGCGCTTCGTTATTAATTTTTAAATGATAGCCATTACCGCGCTCATAAACGATGCACGCGTCATAGTCTTGCAAATATTCATTTAATTCGTTGATATCTGAACATATGGTGCGCGTTGAAACAGCAAAACGTTTAGCAAGCTCACCTTGCGATACAATTTCGCTCTGAATATTAGTAAAAATCTGGTGGATACGTTGATTTGTAAAAACAGCCACGAGTAATACCTTTCAATTAATAAAATAGAAAAGTTGTCTGTGATTGAAGATGATATCCTAGTTATAAATTTGATAAAAAGGCTATCACTGACATCCAAATAAATTATATCTATTAAAACAACTGTATTTATTCTATCACTTTTATTGGCTGTCGATCTTTTTATTAAATATTTTATTGAAAGTTATCAATTTTATATTTAGTTTAAATAAATCAATATGCCACGAAAATCTGTTTGGGCAGTTAATTTTACCTTTTGTTCCTGCATTAAAAATGCACCATCACTACAGTGAATATAAGCTATCTTGTGATTGTTGTTTGCTAATTTTACTATTCCTGTAATGGAATATAGATAACTATTTTTTCCTTTCAGACTAAGCGTCATACTTTGTTCTGTTTTTAAATAAATATGACTAATCCAAGTTTGTTGGCGGATTTTTAAGCTATTTTCCGAACCATTTGGTGAAGCAAGTAATGTCAACGCATCATTATTAGCGAGTTTACGTTTTTGTGGCGGGTGGCAGAAATATTCAACGCAGGCATTTATCCATAGTTGTAATTGTATTAACGGTTTTTCGTGACTAACATTGTGTTCGCTATAACTTATATGAGGTATCGGAGATAAAAGTAAACACTCATTTTCAGATTGATGAATGCGATTTCCTTCGCTATCGTGGAATTCAGCGTCGCCTTGTAAAACAAGATTAATGATATCGATATTGGGATAGGTTTTGGCCTGACAAGCGGCTTTTGGCGCAATAGTTTCTCGATTTAATACTCGCAAAGCGCCGTAATGGGTAAAATCAGGATCAAAATAGTGGCCAAAATAGAAGGTATATTGTACTTGTAGCCAACCAAAATCAGCATGACCACACTGTTTTTGTATTCTAGGAATTATCATAGTAATTTTACCGTTCAGATAATTTATGATTAAAAATAATAATTAACTAGACCACGAGTTTCGCACCAATAAATAAACGCTCTATCTTTAAGTTTAATCCAGCATAATATATAAATAGACAGAATCTTATAAATCAAAAGCAACTTATTGTAATTTAATAAAATTTATGTGTTTTAGTAACTTGAAGATTAATCATCGATTTTAAGCCATTTCTAGTATTTTATACGCCGTGCGAAACTCGTGTAGACGTAAAATTGTTAGCTAGTTAATCTGAGTTAAACATTCAAATTTCTTGATTGAGATCCTTTATGAGTAAAGAGCGGGCACTAACATTAGATGCATTACGCGTAATGAATGCCATTGATCGACGCGGAAGTTTTGCAGCCGCAGCTGATGAATTGGGTAAAGTTCCTTCTGCATTAAGTTATACGATGCAAAAATTAGAAGAAGAGCTTGATGTGGTGCTTTTTGATCGCTCTGGCCATCGAACACGTTTTACTGACGTTGGTCGGATGTTGTTGGAACGAGGGCGGCTATTGTTAGAAGCAGCAGATAAACTTGTTGTTGATGCTGAAGCATTGGCGCGCGGTTGGGAACCTTATCTTACCATCGTTTGTGAAGTATTGATCCCCGTCTCAACGCTTTTTCCTTTAGTTGATAAATTGGCACAAAAATCTGAAACTCAACTCTCTTTATTGACTGAAGTATTAGCGGGTGCATGGGAGTGTTTAGAAACGGGTAAGGCAGATATTGTTATTGCGCCTGATTTGCATTTTCGCTCTTCACCTGAAATTAATAGTCGTTTACTTGGTACGATTAATAATGTTTATGTTGCCAGTCCAGAGCATCCTATTCATCAAGAGCCAGAGCCACTTTCCGACATGACTCGGATCAAATATCGTGGGATTGCCATTGCAGATACCGCTAAACAACGGCCAGTCTTAACGGTACAGTTGTTAGATAAACAGCAGAGATTAACAGTAAGTTCAATCGATGAAAAACGTCGCGCTTTATTAGCGGGCTTAGGTGTTGCAACCATGCCATATACGTTGGTTGAAAAAGATATTAAAGCAGGACGATTACGAGTCGTAGGATCAGAGTATAGTCAAGAGACTAATATTATTATGGCCTGGCATCGTGGCAAAATTGGTGAAGCTAAATTTTGGTGCTTACGCCAGATCCCCCAATTGTTTAATAGTGATCACTATTCTTTTCAGTTATCGTAAAAATATTCGGTTAAATTTTACTTATGGGCGATGGTAAAATGATCGCCCAAGCTTTAACTATTACCATTTTTTATTTAACCAGTGATCAATACTGAATTTGCCTGGTCCGAGAATGGCTAATAGCATATAGCCGCCAGCAATAGAAAAATCTTTTAAAAACATTAATTGGTTATCGCCTTCGGCAAAGTTGAAGTGAAAAATAAAAGCGGTTAATAGACTAAAAGCAACGGTAAAAATAGCTATGGTTCGGGTTAAAAAACCCAATAGTATGGCAATCCCACCGCCAAACTCTAATAAAATAGTCAATGGTAGTAAAAATGCAGGGACACCCATCGCATGCATATATTGCTGAGTTTCGATATAGCCGTTACCAAGCTTACCATATCCGGCAAAAATAAATAACAGTGGCATCAGAATACGCGCCACTAGGATAGTGATATTCTCTATGTTTTTCATATTCATCTCTCTTAAAGCATCATATTTAAAGTAATAGTTTTTAATCTGTAGTGGGCAGTTTGACTGCTAGTCAAGAGCAGTTAATTGCTGTTTTATTTATACACGAGTTTCGCACCAATAAAAAAACGCTCTATTTTTAAGTTTAATTCAGCATAATATATAAATAGAAAAAATCTCATAAATTAAAAATAACTTATTGTAATTTAAGTAAATTTATACGTCTTAGCAAGTTACAGATTAATTATTGTTCTGAAGCCATTTCTAGAATTTTATATGCCCGTGCGAAACTCGTGTTATAGTAAAGCCTACATTATTAAAAATACTAGCTAAGAAAATTCAATCTATTATGCAAAAAAATTGAATGAATTAATCGAGAATAGTTTTTGTCTAAAAGGAGTGAATTGTTATTATCAATTCGTAAATGGATTACGCTTTTTTGGCTATAAATGTTTGTATGGTTTTTGCTATCCCCCAAACACCGATAGCTCGTCGACTGAGTCGATAAAGTTTTTTAGGATGACGGATATTATAGAGTGCAATTAATGAGAAACTAGCAATGAGCAGTGGTTTGAAAACTAACATTTTTTGCCAGGTACGATCATAAGATGCAGTAATTGTTAACCAATGTTCAGACGTAGCTGATAACGCATTACGCTGCTGCTGAATATTAGTCAACAATTGCTGCTTTTTTAATACCAGTTGTTTACGTTTACTCAGTTTCATCTTCATTCTGTTTTAACTGTTTGATATCCTGTTTTAATTGTTCACGGGTTGCGGCTAATAGAGTCTTGCTATGGGCTATTTTTAATGTCCAGCAAGTACCTAATAACGCTAGGATAAGTAAAACAGCGGTTGTAATCGCAACGACTTGTATACGATAGGCTGGATCAACCATGAGAAAAATTAATACCAGCAAACTCATAAGGCCAAATCCGATCAATAGTAATGTGGTGCCGGCTAATAAAATCAGTTGGACAAAGGTCTGCTTTTCTTGTTCGAGTTCGATGGCAACAAGTTGCAGCCTTGTCTCAACCATATTAATAAGAATAGAACCTATCCGTTGTAAGGTGCTTAGCAAGCCTTTAGCCGGTCCATCTGGATGTTGATTTTCTCGCATATTAACGTTTAGCCAGTAAAATGCCTAATACCAGCCCGACAGCGGCACTAACACCAACACCTGTCCATGGATTTTCATGTACATAATCATCAGTACGGCCAGCAACTTCCTTAGTTTGATGAATAATTTTACCGCTTACATCACTCAGTTTTTGGCGAGAATCATCTAACGCTTTTTCTGCTTTACGGCGAATTTTGTCAATTTCTGCTTTGGATTTATTTTCTGTATTGTGCAAAACTTCTTCCAAAGAATCCGCTAATGATTTTAATTCTGTACGCAGGTTTTCGGTATTTTTCATAACGTTAACCTCTCTCAATAAATAATGTTAATTTTTATCACTCTTATTCTTTGAGAATAGTAAAAGAACCAATAAAATCAATCTATATCTCATTTAAGGTAATTTAAAATTTGTTATATTGAAATATAAAAATAATTATACTGGTATGAAAATTTGATAAACGGTTTGACCGAAAGCTATGCTGTTACCAGGAAAGTAGGCAACAGCATAAGTTAGCTTGGATTTAGGGATTACGGCGCTTAAATTTTTTCTTTAGTACTACGGCTATACTGCCTATTAGGCCAATAAAAAGCAAAACAAGCGGGATCAGCATCAAAATACTCATGATTTGGCGTTCGTAGTATTGAAAGAGTGGGCTTTTACCGAATACATAACCAATAGTAGTTAAAATCAATACCCAAAGTAATCCACTAAGCCAATTAAAAAACTGGAAGCGTTTATCAGGTAAACCGGATAGGCCGGCGATGGTAGATAGGATGGTCCTGATAAAAGCAAGAAAGCGGCCAATAAGCAGCGCTGCCAAGCCATGGCGATGAAACAGGCCATAAGCACGTTGGTGATAATGTTCAGGTAAATGAGAAAGCCAGCTTTGCACAATTTTATTATTTCCTAGCCATTTACCCTGAAGATAGCCTACCCAGCAACCCAAACTGGCACCTGCGGTTAAGATAATAACTGTCAATGGATAATTGATAGTGTCTTTAGCTATTAGGACGCCTACTAGAATGAGTAAACTGTCACCGGGTAAAAAAGCGGCAGGTAATATTCCATTTTCCAAAAATAATATTATAAATAATATAATGTAGATAGCCCATACTAATGAAGGATTCATTAGCATATTGTAATCTTGATGCCAGAGTGCAAAAAAAAGTTCTTTAACTAATTCCATCAAGTGTTTCCTAAATACCGTGATCTTTAAACCTAATTGGCAGTTATTACCTATTATCCCTTATTAGAGATAATGTAAACCTAGTTAAAAGGGTTGTAGCATGAGCCTAAATATTAAATTCAGATATAAGCATAATATATTAGACTAGTGTAATACTCTAACAAAATCATAAATAACTAAATAGCAAATTTTTCGTTGAAATTGACTCTCTATTTAATATTTTATTTTTTTACAATTCATGAAGTACATTTACCTATATCTTGTGTTTTGCTAGCAGATCTTTTATTTTAATAGCTAGCAAGCAACTGTCTTGAACAGTATATTTATGGAGCAACGTTATGATACGACTCATCCCATTCTTGGTTCTTTCTGAGAATCGCATTCAGGATAGTCAGCAGTTTGCGCATACAGGCAACCAGCGCCACTTTTTTGGCTTTTCCTGCTGCAACCAGCCGTGTGTAAAATGCTTTTATCACCGGATTGAAACGAGTTGCAACCAGTGCAGCCATGTACAAAGAGGTTCGAACTCCGGCCCGACCGCCAAAAATGGTTCGTCGGCCACGCATGGTTCCCGAGTCTCTATTAACAGGAGCTACCCCAACCAGTGCACTGATCTCCCTGCGCGAGAGTTTCCCTAACTCAGGGACTTCTGCCAGCAATGTAGCAGCAGTCATCATACCAATGCCTTTGATAGTACTTAGCCGCTCTGCAAGCTCGTTGAAATGATCCGTAATATGCTTATGCATATCCTCGTCAATCCGTTTAAGTTCATTTTCTAGTGCATTGATGATGTTACTGATGCTTTTTCTGTTTTGCGGGTGAGATGGATGCATCCGGTTTCTTTCAGCTACAAGCATTGCAATCAGCTGGCGTCTGCGCACCACCATAGCAGCAAGAATCTGACGCTCTGCATCAGGAATAGCCTGGATAAAACGTGACCGCTCAGGATGGCGGTTAATGACATCAGCCATCTGAGCTAAAACTCTGGCATCTATTCTATCAGTCTTTGCCAGATAGCCCATGGATCGAGCAAAGTCTCTGGCTTGCCTGGGATTGATAACGGCAACATCAAAACCTTCAGCCTGAAGAGCGCATGCAATCGCTGCCTCGAGACCACCTGTAGCTTCCATCAGAATCAAGGCTATGTTGTTCTTTTTCAGTTGATAAATGATGGTATCGAACCCGTCAGGGTTATTGCTGACTCTGAACTGCTCAATGTTATTGGTGCCTGCAATATCCAATGAAGCTTTAGAAACATCAATTCCTACACAAATTGGATTTAGCTGACTCATATTACCCATCCTTGCAAATACGTTATGAATTACGGACAACTGTTCGGGTTTCAGATGAGTGGCTAAGTGTATGCATCATTCGCTTTGCTACGGGCTATAAACCCCAGGGACAATCGGATTACATACACCTTGCCAAATCTAATCGCTATTATTATAACCAAATTTCAAGATACAAGGGAGTAACTTCTTTAGCCGGTCTATCGTCATTACGGTGTTATGCACCCGGTAACCGGGCATCACAGGTGGATATCAAAGTAGCTTTTGTGTTGTAAGTGAGACCTTGCCAGCGGGCAAGCTTTACTTATACACGAGTTTCGCACCAATAAAAAAGCGTTCTATTTTTAAGTTTAATTCAGCATAATATATAAATAGAAAAAATCTCATAAATTAAAAATAACTTATTGTAATTTAAGTAAATTTATACGTCTTAGCAAGTTACAGATTAATTATTGTTCTGAAGCCATTTCTAGAATTTTATATGCCCGTGCGAAACTTGTGTTATAATTTAAATTAGTGGAATAGAAACCTATGAAGACTAAAATGGATTATAACGGCTGAGCCTTCTGTAGGAATCGGCCGTTTTTCGTTTCTAGGAGCTAAAATGCATTCTGTTGGTACTCCCGTATTATGGGCAATCTTTACTGTTGTTATTGCGATTATGTTACTTATTGATATTTCTTTACAGGGTAAGCATCCGGGAAGAGAAATAACAGTAAGACAGGCTGTTGTATGGAGTTTTATTTGGATTAGTTTGGCATTATTGTTTGCCTTAGGTTTATGGTTTTATTTTAAACAGACAACTAGCCTAACGATTGCTAATCGCCAAACAATGGCTTTTTTGACCGGTTATTTACTGGAAAAAGCGTTAGCTGTTGATAATGTATTTGTTTGGTTAATGTTATTTAATTATTTTTCAATCCCAGTCAATTTACAGCGCCGAGTTCTTATCTATGGTGTCTTGGGTGCGATAGTATTGCGTACTATCATGATCTTTACAGGTAGTTGGCTAGTCTCTCAGTTTCACTGGGTTTTGTATCTCTTTGGCATTTTTCTATTATTTACTGGTATAAAAATGTTTTTTGTTAAAGAAAATGATCAATCGATTGATAAAAAACCACTAGTAAAATGGGTCGGTTCTCATTTACGCATGACAGATACTTTACATGGCGAGCGTTTTTTTATTCGTCAACAAGGTATTTTATTTGCTACTCCGTTGATTATGGTATTAATTTTAGTTGAGATTAGTGACATTATTTTCGCCGTCGATAGCATTCCTGCCATTTTTGCAGTAACCACGGATCCTTTTATTGTCTTGACTTCAAATCTATTTGCGATTTTAGGTTTGCGAGCGATGTATTTTGTTTTATCAGGTATTGCTGAAAAATTCTCTATGCTAAAGTACGGGCTATCTATTATCTTAATTTTCATTGGTATAAAAATGTTATTAATGGATATTTTTCATATTCCAACCGCTGTATCGCTAAGTATTGTTGCGGGGATTTTAACATTAACGATGTTCATTAATCATATTGTTAATAAATGCAAAAAAATCATTTAATTACTAAATAAATATCTTTAAATATTATAATGTTGTATCCCTTTATATTGATTAGCAATGATAGAAGGGATATTGCTACTTTCTCTATTAGTAAAATGAGTTCTGCTAGTTAATTTATTAATAAAAGAGTTAGTTAATTGTTTATCTAATAAATCTATTTTTATCTATGATGGTATCTTTTTACCGTCATAAAAATACTTTGGAATAACAATGTAAAAAAACATATTAGCTTACTGTCTAATATCGTATATGCAAGTTTTGTAATGCAAATACTAATTGATTCACTTGCCGTATTCTTTTAGGTCAGACTTTAATTTTATGGCGTTCTGAATGATAATTTATTTGAATTTATTTATTAGTCCTATGAAAGTTATTGCGCCTATTTTAGTATCAACATCGGTTATGTCTTCGACTGTTAACCACAAAAAGGTCAAAAAACCAATATTTGTTCTATCTTACTATTCTGTATTTTTGCTACTTTTTTGGCGGCTATATCCACGCTTATTGGTGTTTTTCTTTATATTGTATAAGCAAGACGCATTCCTTGATCAATAGCACGCCGAGCATCAAGTTCTGCAGCAATATCGGCACCACCGATAATATGGGGTGTCTTGCCTAATTTATATAATGCATCGGCTAAAGTACGAAGTGATTGTTGGCCAGCACAGATGATGATGTTATCAACAGGCTAACACTTTTTTTGCTTGTTATGATAAATATGCAATCCCTGATCATCAATTTTCTGGTAGCTAACATCATTCATCATTGTAACGCCATGGCGTAGTAAGTTTAAGCGATGGATCCAGCCGGTTGTTTTTCCTAGCTGTTCACCAACACGGGTTGATTTTCGTTGCAGCAGATAAATTTTACGAGCAGAATCAATGTTCTGCTCACTCTTAGGATAAATACCACCTGGTTGAGATATGGTGGTATCAATGTTCCATTGGTGGGTAAAAGCATCAATGCTTTGGCTACTATTATCTGTTTCTTGACAAAGATATTGTGCTATATCAAAACCGATCCCTCCAGCCCCGATAATTGCAACCTGGGGACCTATGGTAATATGATGTTTTAATACATCATAATAATTCACGACACTGCCGTGATCGATACCTTCAATGTGAATTTTTTTCGGTAGTACGCCTGTAGCGATAATGATCTCGTCAAAGTTTACCAATTGTTCAGCAGCGGCTTTTTTAGTTAAATGAACAGTAACATTTTTTAGTGTCAGTTGACGTTGAAAGTAACGAATAGTTTCTTGGAACTCTATTTTTCCAGGTATTTGTTTAGCAAGATTCAGTTGGCCACCGATCTGGTATTCTTGTTCAAATAAAGTAATATGGTGCCCACGCTCCGCCGCTGTTATTGCAAATGATAATCCGGCAGGACCTGCGCCGATAACAGCAATATTTTTTGGTTTTAATACTGGTTGGAAAGGAAAGTCTAATTCATGGCAAGCTCGGGGGTTAACTAAACATGATGCTTGTTTGCCAACAAATATCTGATCTAAACAGGCTTGATTACAAGCAATACAGGTATTAATTTCATCCGCACGATTTTCGGCTGCTTTTGTCATAAACTCTGCATCAGCAAGAAATGGCCGAGCCATAGAAACTAAATCAGCACAGCCGTCAGATAAAATCTTTTCAGCTACCTCAGGTGAATTGATACGATTAGTGCAAATTAAGGGGATTGATATTTTTCCCATCAATTTTTTAGTGACCCAAGTAAAGCCTGCTCTTGGTACCATCATTGCAATCGTCGGGATCTTTGATTCATGCCAGCCAATACCTGTACTAATCATCGATGCGCCTGCATTTTCGATTGCTTTTGCTAAAAGCTCAATCTCACCCCAATTGGAGCCTTTTTCAATTAAATCAAGCATAGATAGTCGGTAGATAATAATGAAATTATTCCCTACCTGTTGCCGAACAGTTTTAATGACTTCAATTGGAAAGCGGATCCGATTTTGATAACTACCGCCCCATAAATCATCACGATGATTAGTATATCGGGTAATAAACTGGTTAATTAGATAACCCTCTGAACCTATAATTTCTATACCATCATAACCCGCTTGCAAAGCAAGTTCGGCGCAATTGGCATAGTCTTCAATTGTTTGCAAAATTGCAGTATCACTTAGTGATTTAGGCAAAAAGGGATTAATACTAGCTTGTAATGCACTAGGTGCAACTAGATCTGGGTGGTAGCTATAGCGGCCAGCGTGCAGGATCTGTAAGGCAATTTTTCCCCCCGCTTGATGAACCGCATGAGTAATTTTTTTATGGTGAAAAATTTGTTTCTTACTAATTAGGGTTGCCCCATGTTTGGTCAGGCTGCCAGAGCGATTAGGGGCGATGCCGCCGGTAATAATTAATCCAATATTATTTTTTGCCCTGTCTGCATAGAACTTTGCTAACCTAACACTAGCTTGAGGATGCTCTTCTAGCCCAGTATGCATAGAGCCCATAATCACGAGTTTCGCACCAATAAAAAAACGCTCTATTTTTAAGTTTAATTCAGCATAATATGTAAATAGATAAAACCTTATAAATTAAATATAACTTATTGTAAATTAAGTGAATTTATGCATTTCAGTAACTTGCAGATTAATCATTACTTTTAAGCCATTTCTAGAATTTTATAGGCCTGTGCGAAACTCGTGATAATTACTCTGTTTTTTAATTGGGTGTAACCTAAGTCTAATGGCTTAAATAGATGAGGAAAGAGATGCATATCCATTTTCCTTATGATGGGTTCTTAGTATTGGATTATTGTTTTACTTAATAGCCAATTGCAACGCAAATTGTAGAAACATTATCTTAATTTAACCTATATTAATAGTTGAAAGACTATATTATTATTAATAAATTGTGATTTTTATCATATTTACCGATGTATTATTTTATAATTATTAAATTGCCGTAAAGTCCTACACTAAATAGTTAGGATATAAATAACGTTGTAAAAGTCTAAAAATGCAATTTTCATTCTTTTGGTAGTTAAATGTTATTAATTTTAGTGTAGGGTCACATTTGAATGATAGGAGATTTGATAGAATTGTGCTTCTTTATAGATCTATTTTCACATAATGATATCAATTGAATTTTTACAGGACAGTTATAAACCACATATTTAGTAAGCATGGTTGTATAATTTTAACATATTGATTTAGAAAAGTTATTTATAGTAATCGACAATTTTTTGTATTCACTTTACTTACGGTCGTTGGGAGTAGACTATAAAATAGTTATATTATTGTGTTTATTTATATGTATAAGATTTTTGAGACTTAGCTAAAATTTAAGTAAACAAAAATTAGTATAGTGAAGAATTAACCAAAATAGTTTTAGAAGATATTTGGTAGTTCTTTCTTATTTTGTTTTAGTGATAATATTTTTAATGATTAAGTTTATCCTGATTATGTTGAGGTATTGTTGGGTTTTGGATGAGCAAGATAAAACTAAAAAGCCGTGGCAATTTATAAATATATAGGTGGTTATAAGAAGGGTAATGGCTCTAATCGAAAAATAAAGAACAAAAAAATTAATGTTAAAATATGATGAGCATCTGTAGAAATATAATCCGGATGAGTAATAGTTCATTTTTCATATAAAATTAATTATATTCTATATTAACAATAGAATTTTTATCTTTAATTAAATCTATAATATGGGGATGCATATAATACTTAGTATTTGGTGTTTAATCCATAAATCAAAGAAGGTAATGTTATAACAAGAAATTTATTTCACAACCTTTTGTTATAAACTTCATTAAATTTAAAAGTCTTGTAATGTACAATAGTAAAATAAAATTTATATTATAATTTGCTAATTGTAATGTATATATTCTAGTTATTTATTTTTTTATTTAAATGCACTAAGAATTATTAATTTTACAATATCACAATTTCTATTTTTTAAAAATGTAAAATATATGTATTTTTATACAGTTTATTGTAAGTGGTTAAATATGATAAATTTTTAAATTTTCATTATTATTCTTATAAATGATTGCAAATTGATGATAAGTAAACAATAAATGAAAAAAAGTATGTGACATTTTATTATTTATAAGTTATAAGAAGTAATAACAATTGATAGGGAGAAGTTATATGTAGCTATATTAGGATAAAATAAAAGTTTACATTATATATTATTACATTGAGAATTCTAAAAATATAAAAATTATTGAGCTGATTATTTATATGTTTTGAGTTGTTTTTTTAATAAAATTTTGCTTCTATCTAATTTTTTATAGAGAAGATAATATGTTTTTCGTAAAAAATTTATTTTTATCAGATTTTCATATAGGAGATAATATGTTTTTCTCAAAAAGAGTTGAGCAATTTATAACTATTGCCCAAAAAGGAACATTTAAAGAAGCGGCAGATGAGTTATGTATATCTCCTTCTGCCCTTAGTAAGGGAATGAAGGAAATAGAGGTGCAGTTAGGTGTTCAACTTTTTCAACACTCAGGAAGAGGAGCAAAATTAACTTCTAATGGGGAAAAATTATATCAAGAATTATTCCCACATTATCAGGATGTAAGTGCTACAACAAAAAAATTAATGTTAGGTTTTTCTAGTAAAAAAAAGTCTGTTATTAATATAGCGACAGATGATGCTTATTTTCCTGATCTGGCCTCAATAATATCAAAAATAGATTCAATTGAATCGGGAATTCTTGTTGATATTAAGAAGTATTCTAATCATTTAATATCAGATATTATATGTCGTATTCAGGCAGATATTTTTATTGGTTCAAGAGAAGAGCAGAATTTACCTGCTAATATTGAAAGTCTATCACTATGTTCTAAGTTAGAATTAGGTGCAGCTGAAAATATTATAAATCACTATAAAGATAAAATGGAATTACTACTTAATAATATTATTATACAAACAGAAAGTATGTTATTATCGAAAGGTTTTGAGAGAATAAAAAATATATTAATGGATAAGCATAATAAGAATATAATTTCAGTTCCAAGTATTGATGATGTTTTTCATATATTAGGTGATGGAAAAGGTATTTCGTTTATTCCTAAATCCAATAAAAATATATCATTAGGTAAGCAACATAAAGTTAATTTAGCTATCTCTCCTGCCCCTTTCAATATCGAAGTTCGAGGAAAATTATATTACAAGACTGAAAAAAAAGAATCTTTACAATGGTTTATAGATTTAATATGTGATTAATATGATGTAATAAACACCAGGGAATCTAATATTAAACAAAAAATATATAATATAGCATTTTTTCTGTATCGAGTTTTATTTTAAAGTTATCTTCTGGTTTTATTTATTACATGATATTTATTGTTTCATTGAGCGATGCCTATTAGGTTTTTAATATTATCAATTTTAATTTAATTATCACTTTAATAAATAATTTCAATTGCTTTTGTTATTTTAATGATTTATAAAAATATTATATTTAAATATAATAATACACGAGTTTCGCACAAAACTAATTTGGGTACGCTAATAAAACAGGGATTTGCTCAGTAATAGCACTTTTGATTACGTCCCAATTTTGTTGATAAAGGGTTATTTTTTCAGATATACGACGTTTATGTTGTTCAAATCACGCAGAAATAGCGAGAAAAATATGATTTCTTTGCGCTCGGCTCGTGCGAGCCTGACAGCGTTCAATACCACAGTTTTGTTTAACTTCTCGATGATAAACTTCAACAGACCAACGGGCATCCATGATAGATTTGAGGTATTGACGGGTGGGATTCTCTTTGTTTGTTACTATGTAATCAATACGGCCGTTTTTGGCTGTAAATTTGAAAACGGTTACCCAACCATATCCTCGCAAGTGTATTGACGTTCCTTCTTCTGAGATGTCTAACTTGTTCAGTTGTTTGTTATGGTTAACAATCCTATTTTTCCTCAGCGTGGTTACCCAGATCCAACCATGAGAGCGAATTGATTTCAGGTTATCCAGGCTAGAATACCAAGCATCCATCACTACGGCTTCTGGCATGATCCCTCTTTTTTTAGCAAGAGTGAGCATTTCGGAAAAGTGCGTGTTTTTTGTTTTTCCCACGAGTTTCGCAATCTCCAAAAAAGAAGTATAAATTTAAAAACAAGAAAAAATCAGGGTGTTCATATTTTGTCGGGTTATCCATGTATTAAAGATATCTATAAAACATTCTTACAAGTAAGCAGTTTAAGATACTCTGGTTTAGCGTTATCAGAAGTAAGCCCATCGCCTTTATCTCATGACACTGTTAGCTGATGGCTAAAAAGTAGATGTTTTAGACCTAAAGACCTATGGCGATTAGTTGAACCTTCTATAGACAAAAAAAGCCCTTGCGTACTAATTGCCGATGATACATTGATTGCCAAAACACGTAGTAAAAAAATAGAGATGGTCCATTATCAATATTCAGGTAATGAACATGAGGTTATTGCTGGCATAGGTTTAGTTAATTTGCTTTGGCATGATCTGACGAAGGTTGAATCAATTCCTATCAATTATCGTATTTATGATAAAGATTCTGATAGAAAAACAAAAAACACGCATTTTTCCGAAATGCTCACTCTTGCTAAAAAAAGAGGGATCATGCCAGAAGCCGTAGTGATGGATGCTTGGTATTCTAGCCTGGATAACCTGAAATCAATTCGCTCTCATGGTTGGATCTGGGTAACCACGCTGAGGAAAAATAGGATTGTTAACCATAACAAACAACTGAACAAGTTAGACATCTCAGAAGAAGGAACGTCAATACACTTGCGAGGATATGGTTGGGTAACCGTTTTCAAATTTACAGCCAAAAACGGCCGTATTGATTACATACACGAGTTTCGCACCAATAAAAAAACGCGCTATTTTTAAGTTTAATTCAGCATGATATATAAATAGACAAAACCTTATAAATTAAATACAAATTATTGTAATTTAATAAAATTTATGTGTTTTAGTAACTTGCAGATTAACCATTGCTTTTAAGCCATTTCTAGAACTTTATATGCCTGTGCGAAACTCGTGACATACACGAGTTTCGCACCAATAAAAAAACGCTCTATTTTTAAGTTTAATTCAGCATAATATGTAAATAGATAAAACCTTATAAATTAAATATAACTTATTGTAAATTAAGTAAATTTATGCATTTCAGTAACTTGCAGATTAATCATTACTTTTAAGCCATTTCTAGAATTTTATAGGCCTGAGCGAAACTCGTGACATAGTAACAAACAAAGAGAATCCCACCCGTCAATACGTCAAATCTATCATGGATGCCCGTTGGTCTGTTGAAGTTTATCATCGAGAAGTTAAACAAAACTGTGGTATTGAACGCTGTCAGGCTCGCACGAGCCGAGCGCAAAGAAATCATATTTTTCTCGCTATTTCTGCGTGGTTTGAACAACATAAACGTCGTATATCTGAAAAAATAACCCTTTATCAACAAAATTGGGACGTAATCAAAAGTGCTATTACTGAGCAAATCCGTGTTTTATTAGCGTACCCAAATTAGTTTTGTGCGAAACTCGTGTAAAAGTACCATAACGTTGCCATTCGCCAAGAATACCATGTATTTTTTGTGGTTGTTGCTGCCAGAATTGATTGGCTAATTCTGTTTTATTGCCGTTACTAGATTGATAGCGATTACGATGTTCTGTGCTTTCTATTTCAAACAGCATCAGGTATTGTCCAACCCGCTCGCCACGAAGACCACGCAATAGCGTCCAACGCCAGCCAGGATAGCATGGAATATAGACACCTTTTTGGCGAACGAAGGTTTCGAATTGCGCGGGTGTGATACCAGCCTCGGTATCGATTGCAATGTAATAAAGACTGAAAACGGGTAAGGGTGAGTTATATTTTCTTTCCATTAATGATTTCCTTACATTTTTGCCACAGATAGCCGGCTATGGCACTTGCCAGATATTATGTCATTGGCCATCTAGTGTGATGCTGATTGCAAATAATAGGATGGCCATCGCGGAGTATCGGTTGCTACTATTAATAACGGGTTTTATACATCTGTTGCGATAATGATGTTATCATGTCTGTAAGCCATGCCGAAAAATGTGGCATCAAATAAATAGTGTTTATTTTTTTTATTAAGCAATGTTAACAAAATTGGGTGTTAATAATGGATTCAACTAATATCGCCGCTTCTTTAGTTAAAAAAACCCTGCTATTATCAATAGAAATAAGTTTTCTATGCTGTAATGTTGTTAGTGCATTATTAATAGTTTTATTTGTAAAAAAACTTTCCCCATCAAATTTTGCTTTATAAACATTATCATCTACTGGCATCAAGCTAGATAATGCCATTTTAAAAGCATTTATTCTTTTTTGATTGTTTGAAAAACCTCTAATAGAGTGGCAAGGTAGCTGGCTTTCATTAATAGATTCTTTGTATTGTTTATAGTTTGTTATATTTATCATTTCAGAGGAGATAGATTTTGAGCTGCCACCTAAGCCAATCGCTATCTCTGGAAATTGTTTATTAAGATCTGTAATAAGGCTTTTCCATTTTTCAGGGTAAGTATTTTTTTTATAAAAATACATGGTCGGGTGTTCGTTATATTCCATGGCGAGATATCTATCTATTAAATCACGCATTTGATACTGTTTTCCTAAACTGGGTATCGAGCTATCTGCGACAGTAATTATTTTTTTCTGCCACAAACTATCTCTCTCTCCCGATACGCCGGTTCTAGTTTCCATAAACTCTTTCATATGTAATTTAGTGCAAACAACATGCGAAATATTGAGTTTTTTTATTATTTCCATATCGTTTTTTACATCATCAACAGTTTGACCGAATAAACCATAAATGAGGTCAACGCTAATCAATTCAAAACCTAATGCATTAGCATCTGCAATAGTTTTAAAACATTCTTTTGCAGTATGTTTTCTGCCACATGCTTTAATTAAATGATCCTGAAATGATTGTGTACCAAAGGATAATTTAGAAAAACCTAGTTCTTTCAGTAACGATAAGTATTCTTTATTAAGACTACCAGGCTCTCCTTCAAATCGCATGGTAGTGGATGAAAAATTAAAATTATTTTTATAAAAATTTATTAATCTTTTTAATTCGCTATCGGGCAGAAGAGAGGGAGTACCGCCAAATATATTAAATTCACCGATGTTTACATTAGCAAGATTTGGTACTTGCTTTAGCCAAAGAGTGGCTTCTTTTATATTAAGGTCAACGATTTCTTTAAATAAACTGTCAGATTTTGCTGACTTAGGGTTTACTATAATGGTGGGAAATTGACAAAAATGGCATCGATAACGACAAGTTGGAATATAAACCCAGACATGAATATTTCCTGCCTTTTTTATTTCCTTATTCATATCATCAAAAAATGAGGTTAAGGGATAATTGTCGATATCACCTGGGAAAATATGACAACCAAAAGGATCTTTAATCACATATTCAAGTAAATCTGTATTTTCTTTTTTACTTAAAATATTGCATATATTTGGTCTAGGATATTTTTCATCAATATCATTAAGAGAAGCAATATAGGTATCTCGCATTAGAATACTCCACCATTAGCAAAATAATTGTGTGCTTCTCCTGATTCTCTATCCTCACAAAAATAATAAACAAATCTATTAAAATCTTTATTATCAATAGCATTAAAACAGGCAGGAAGTGGTGGTGGGTAGCCTATGTCTTCATCTACATGATGACGAAGTGAGTTGAATATCTCATCTTTGAATTCGAAATAAAGTCTGAATGCGGGTGTTTTATAAGAATGTATCGGTTTGAAATCAATAATACTGGTTTCATTTTTGATCTCATTAATTCTATTATAGAGATCCTTAGCAACATCAGGTGTAAAAAAATTAATAACTTGTTGGTTGTGAATTAAAATATTAGGATTTAATAGTGTCGGTAATATAATGTTTTTTGGAATATAATCTTTTATTGAATAAAACCAGGCCTGCTGTGCATCACTCGCGGTTAAATCTTGATAATGAGTTAATTGATGGTCTAGTGGCCTTACATCTTTCATTGTAATGACGCCATTTTCGCCATAGGCGATACCATTAATAACATCGTATAATAAGGTATCAACTCTCCTACTATTAATTTTTACATATGATTTTGGTGAATATACCGGTTTTCCACCATAAGCAATAACTTTTATACCAAAATCCCAATCGTCAGATAAATGTTCGACAAATTTACCATTTTGTAATTGGTAAAATATTTCAATACCGCCAACAATATCATACATATTTTTTTCAACAGCAAATCCTTTTCCATCGGGAAAGCCACCAAATAAGGAAAATGAAAAATCACGGCAGCGTAAGGTTTTATCTATTTCTTTATATAAGTTAGGCCGCTCGATAAAGTCATTTTTCTCATAAAAATAATTACAAGTACCTAAATCACCATCTTGTGTGATCATTGTGTAGATAAGTTCATCAAGCCAATATTGGTCTACAATACAATCAGCGTCAGCTGATACAATATAATGCTTTTGTTGATTGCCAAATTGAACACGCCGTTTTTCAGCTCGTTGGGAGGCACAATCCATCCCTTTTTTTCTTGCTGAAGAAACACCTTGAATTTTTTCATTAATAATATGAATATCAAGATTGTGATATTTATTTTGGCAAGTAATAATTTTGTTAACAGAATTATCGGTTGAATTATTGTCTACAAAAATTAATTCAGTATTACTAAGATCAAATAGCTTATACTTAAATTTTTGATTATAAATTGATTCTATGACACTTTCTAATCGTTCACTTTCATTATAAAAAGGGAATACAATAGATATAAAGGTTTCTCTACGCATAAATTATCCATATTAAAGGTTATAAAATTTAATTTTTAATACTAGATATTAAATATTTTATTTATTATCTGATTAGATAATAAATTTTTTCCTATATTAAAATTATGTTTCACTAACGCAGCTGTCTGATTTCGATCATTAATTAAATTATAAACTCGATGGATAAAATCGTCGTCCGGTAGTCCATCTTTTTTTGGTGAAATATTCATTAATTCAGTTTTAAAACCATGTTGTCCATAAACTTCATGATAATATTCGTAACTTGTGGATATATAACAGCGCTTATGACTAATTGCTTCTCCTATTGGATTACCATAACTATCATAATCATATGATGTTAAGAATGAAACCATATCGCTGGAGTAATAGAGATCTTGAATAGTCGGCTTATTGTTTTCATTTTCGATAAAGTCATGCTGCAGCGGGCCAGAAAATTTTATAAAATTCTCTATTTATAGTTTTTTTATGTATTGTCTTAGATAATTTGAATAATCACTGTTTTTTTTTCATCACCAGCAATAATTAAATATATAGAGCATGATTTATTTTTTTTATATATAAATCGTTAAGCTTTCTTACTAGATAAATATCTCTTTCTAATTTTTTTTCAGGAATAATTCTAGTCGTTCTAGCGATTAAAAAATCATCTTTCGATATGTTAAATCTATCTCTTATATTCATTCTATTATGATTATTATTAAATAAATAAGTATTACGCATAACATCAATATTGATATCTTGATTACTCCAATCTTTTAGCTTTTTGGCTAATGAATCATTTAAAGTAACATATTTTATATATTTTGATTTAATAGGTTTTATTGCATAATACCAAGGCTCTTGACCATATTTTTTTGATAATGTTTTGCTGTTCCACATTAGATCATGATCTCGCCATAATACAAAACATGCTAGATTTTTTTGTAAACCATATTTTTCTATACTTTTATAGAGCGCTTTAGTATAGATAATATTCTCAGGCAATGTTCCATTTTCAATAACAAGATGAGTGATCTCTAGTTTATTCCATGTATTAAAGATTAATTCAGATAATGCATTAGCAACAATATTTACCTGTTCCAGCAGATTATTTTTTTCTATTAAATTCGCTTTTGTAGTTCCATTAATTAAAATATTATTTACTTTATTGATAAATTCAACCGTGTAATTTTTTAACAAATATATATCATTAATTCGCACTAATTTAAAATGCTTATCAAAAATTGATTTTTCATAACATGAATAGGTTTTGGCAAAATTTCCTTTATCAATCTTTATGTCATAACCTAAATCAATAAAGGATTCAAAACCTCGATTATTTAAATAACATGCTAATTTTGTTGCTTCAACTGTAATTCCTGAAACTGCTATGGCGTCAAATGAAATAAACATAACTTTTTTTTATAAGGCATATTAATTCCCTACCTTTTATTTTTTTGCTTTGAATAAAAAAATATTTATCATATATAATATAAATGTTTTCTTATTTTATAATAATTATTAATATATTTTGTGATAAGCATCGAATAAAAATATTTGCCACAAAAATAGAAGTAATTTTTGCTATAATTGATATACAAATAAAAATCTTTCAAATAACATTTGTCATTTAACTGTAAATTTATTTCAACTTTTAATACATTAAAATTTTATATTAATTAGATATGTATAAACAGTTTATTAAAAATATTAAATAAGCACAAAAAAATGATCAACGTTAAACGTTATTAAAATAATTGAAACCAAGTAATAACATTTTCAGATACAATTGAGTGAAATTTCAATCTATACATTTAAATGTAGTGATTAAGATGAATTTTATTTTAGTTTAAAAAAATATTTTTATTAAAAATAGTTATTAAAAATTTAATGACATAAAATCATTAAGTGTTTTTTATTCTAAAAATTAGAATAAAAAATTTATTATCAAAGTAAATTTACATAATAAGTTATATTTATTTTAAACAAAAATAATACTAGCCAATACTTATTAAAATCGTGGAAATTACCATTATATTTTCAACATAAATAATAAATTTTCAAAAAAATGTATTCAATTGATTTTATGTCTATTTTTGTGATTGATCTCTATGTAATATGATTATTGATGAGATATTTTATTATGTAAAAATACAAAATCATTAAAATTATGTTAAAAAAAATCACAATAAATCATATTCATATTAACAAGATTATTTCTACGATTGGTGGCAAAAATAATGTAAATAGTTTTACCCACTGTTTGACTCGATTACGTTTTATTTTACATGAACCAGAAAAGGTAAATATAGAGGATTTAAAAAAACTACCAGAAGTTAAAGGTTGTTTTAATCAAGCAGGGCAATTACAAATTGTTATTGGTACCAATGTAGACAAATATTATAAAGCAATTCAACAACAATTTGATATCTCAACAGGTGATGACGATAAAAAAGCGCCCAAAATAGCGATTAAAAAAAAGACAAAACTTTGGACGCGGTTAATTACTAATCTAACTGAAATTTTCTTCCCATTGCTGCCTGCGCTAATTTGTGGCGGTTTGTTGTTAGGCTTGAGGAATGTTTTAGGTGAAATGCCAATAGTAAACAATAAGCCATTAATGGCATTTTATCCTACACTAAAACCGATTTATGATTTTCTCTGGTTGCCATGTGAGGCTATTTTTCATTTTTTACCGGTAGCAATTTGCTGGTCAACAGTAAAAAAAATAGGCGGAACACCAATACTAGGTATTATTCTGGGAATTACATTAGTCTCGCCACAATTAATGAATGCCTATAATTTAGGTAGTCAGTTACCTGCTGTTTGGGATTTTGGTCTATTTACTATCCAAAAAGTAGGCTATCAGGCTCAAGTTATTCCCGCTATTTTTGCTGGCTTATTTTTAGGTTGGTTTGAAATATTTATACGTCGTTATGTTCCTGGTTATTTGAAATTTGTGATTGTGCCGATTGTTACTTTGAGCATCTCTGTTTTTGTTGCGCATGCAATACTCGGTCCAATAGGGCGAATTATAGGTAACCAAATTGCAGAAGTAGTCAGATTTGTTATGTTCGGTGGTTTTGCCTCAATTGGCTCCGCTATTTTTGGCTTTACCTATCCTCTATTAGTAATCAGTGGCGTTCATCATACTACGTTGGCTATAGATCTGCAGATAATGCAAGCGCAGGGTGGAACGCCAATTTGGCCGATAATTGCGCTTTCCAATATTGCACAAGCTTCTGCTGTGGTGGGTATTATTATTATTAGCCGTAAAGAAAATGAACGAGAAGTGACTATTCCGGCTGCAATTTCCGCTTATCTGGGCGTTACTGAGCCTGCGCTTTATAGTGTTAATCTTTATTATCGTTTTCCCTTGCTTTGCGCCATGGTAGTTTCTGCTTTTGCCGGTTTTATCTGTGGTGCTTTTGGCGTACTTTCAAACGGTATCGGTGTGGGGGGATTGCCTGGTATTCTTTCTATCCAACCGATTTATTGGTTAGTTTATTCATTTGCGACAATCATTGCTATTGTTGTTCCAATCATATTGACGATAGTAATTTACCGTTACCAACAGCGAAAAGGTGCGCTTATTTCTGATTAAAAGGATTATTTGACTAATACATTTTTAATAGTGAATTTGAATATGAATTATTTGCATGTTGTTTTTAAACCACAAGAATTAGTGGTTTACCAAGCCAAAATGAATAAGAAAATTTATCCGATAACCTATCAGAAAATTAATATATTAGAGTTATTAGAATTAATTAAACAAATTAAATTAGATTTTCCCAATATTCAAGGGGGAATATTAAAAGGAGATGCGTTAGCATTTTATTCGCCATTTTGTATCAAAATTGCTAATGATGTTGTTGATATGGAGAAATGTTTCTCTGAAATATTCAATGTCCCCTTTATTCGAACAGAAGTTTTAGTTGATGAATGTGAAGAGACATTAAAACATGCCTTAGCAGAGAAACAACAAACAATAACTTGGAGCATTGATTATTTCGGCTATAATCCAGGCAAAGCGGAATATACCACTGACTCCTTATTGACCGTAGCAAATGGATATTTAGGGTTACGCGGGACATTACCTGAAATGGTAATCAGTGATGATACCTATCCGGCAACTTATCTTGCAGGGCTTTATAATCAAGCTATTTCTGTAATAAATGGCCACCAAGTTCATAATGAAGATTTCGTTAATGCACCCAATGCACAATATATCTCGTTACGTATTGGCCAAGGTAAATTTGTTAATTTTACGGATTTTAAAGTTATTTCTCTTTATCGTCGATTAGATTTAATGACAGGAATTTTATCTAGTGAATTACAAATTGAAGATCAAGAAGGGCGTCGCTTAAAAATAGATTGTCGAAAATTTACTAATATGGCAAGAATGACGCACTATAGTATTGAATATCAATTTTGTCCTTTAAATTTTTCTGATCAAATCACCATTTGTAGCAAAACAGATGGTGGAACGTTTAATTATGGTGTTGAACGCTATCGTTCACTCAATTCCTCTCATTATCAAATAAAAGATTTAAGTGTTGATAAGCATAAAACTTATTTATTAGCGCAAACCTTTCAAAGTCAAATCGGGATTGGAGTTTCGACAGAAATTAGCGGTGATTTTTTTGCGCCAAATAATGTCGAAAATAGGATAAATGAAAATAGTATTGTTCAACAGGTGGTTTTTTCTGCTCAACAAGGTAACTGTTATCGGTTAGAGAAAAATGTGGCGATCGCTATTTCTACTGTTTTTAAGCAAGATTGGCAGCAGGTAAATTCATGGCAGTTGCCTGATTTTGCTACCAGTTAGCAGAGAGTCAGCTTGCCTGGCAAACGCTTTGGCGGGAAAGCGATATTGTCATTGCTGGTGATATGATGACGCAAAAACTACTGCGTTTACATACCTACCATCTATTAGCTTCTTGCTCCCCATTAACGAATGGTAAACATAAATTAACCTGAGTTCGGGATAAGCATTATCAATTATACTTGAAGATACGTACCTGCAACAGGTATCTTTGGTTTAGATGGCATTAAACAATATGCAACCAGTCCGCCTAATAAATTCACTACAAAGTTAGCCGGAGAGCGATGTCGCGTATGCTCTATTTGACAAAGATTTTTTAACTCATCAAATACCGTTTCAATGACAGAACGATGACGCAAGATGGCTTTGTCGAAACAAGTCTGTTTAATAGGCTTCATTTTCTTTTTGATATTCGTTATAAGGCTAATTCCCATCGTTTTGAGTTGCTGTTTCAGTGAAGCCGATAAATACCCTTTATCTGCGTACAAACAACCAGAAAGATCCTTTGTCAGCTCAGGCAATGGTTTCCGATCATCGGTGTTTCCTGGTGTGAGTCGAAAACTGAGTATTTCCCCCAAATGATTGATAATTACATGAAGCTTGAAACCAAAGAACCAACCTGTTGAATTTTTTCCCCGTTCAGCTATCCCATTGAAGACTTTATGTCTGCGGATCCGTAAGTTATCACACACCGCTATCGGAGTAGAATCGGCAACCGATAGCCCCGTGCATTTTCCCTTAATTGACTCAAACAGTGCCGTTAACGCTAAGGCACTACGCGGAAGTAACTCTACACAGCGTGAATAGGATGGCAAGTTAGGAAATTCCTTCCGGAGATATAAGCGGACATAATAGAGATAAAATACCTTGAATTGCCTGAATCGGAGTTGATGAAACAACACAACCAGTGTCATCATTTCCGCCAACGAAAGCTGAGTAGACCGTCTACGACGCTTAGTACCGTTAGTCAGCAAATATTCATGCATTTTTGGCTCGAAGTCTTTGCAAAAATCATCCATCAGGCAATAAAGTTCAGTAAGATTTTCCATAATTGTTTAACAATGCTCTATTCTTTAACCAGACTGTTAGAGTATTTTAACAAAACAGGCTCATTCAACTATTTGAATATCAAGACTTTCTCTTTATTTCTTATCCCGAACTCAGGTTAAATTAGATGTTTCTGTTACTGCTAGAGGTTTGCATGGAGAAGCTTATCGAGGGCATATTTTTTGGGATGAAATATTTATTCTGCCATTTTATATTATGCATTTTCCGACAACCGCTCGCCAATTATTAATGTACCGTTATCGGCGGTTGCCGGCTGCAAAACATGCCGCTCAGCAAGCTGGTTTTCAAGGTGCTATGTTTCCTTGGCAATCAGGTCATGATGGTAGTGAGCAGACGCAAACCTTACATATAAATCCGCTGACAGGACAATGTGATCCTGATCATAGTCACTTACAGTGTCATATTTCTTTAAGCCACGAGTTTCGCACAGGCCTATAAAATTCTAGAAATGGCTTAAAAGTAATGATTAATCTGCAAGTTACTGAAATGCATAAATTCACTTAATTTACAATAAGTTATATTTAATTTATAAGGTTTTATCTATTTACATATTATGCTGAATTAAACTTAAAAATAGAGCGTTTTTTTATTGGTGCGAAACTCGTGTAAGCATTGCTTATAATGTTTGGCTATATTGGTTAAATACTGGCGATAAGCCATTTATGATCGATTTTGGGTTGGAATTATTAATTGAGATTGCCAAGTTTTGGCTGAGTAAAACAGTCTGGGATGCGACTACTAATCGATATCATATTGGTGGCGTTATGGGGCCAGATGAATTTCATGAATATAGTTTAGGTAATAAAGAAGCCGGTTTGCAGGGTAATGCTTACACTAATTTAATGGTGGCATGGTTATTTAATCAAATTGATCTGATAGTTTTATCTTTGTCAAAACAGGATTTAAATAATATCTTAAATCAAGTTAATATCGATAATGATTTCTGGCAGCAACTAACAACCATTAAAGAAAACTTAGTGTTGTCAATTAATGAGCAAAACATTATCGGGCAATTTGATGGTTATTTTGCCCTTGAAGAAATTGATTGTCACCGATCATGCAAAACTGATCCACTTGGTATTATTCGCACATTTTTGTACGGATAATTTATGTTAACCAAGGAGATATTTGTGGATATTCATGTTCGCTTTGCACAAGGACAAAGCCTTCGAAAAATTGCCCGTGAATTGGGCATATCCCGTAACACCGTAAAACATCATTTACAACAACAGACAATGCCAACTTATGCTAAAAGAAGTCAACAACCGACTAAATTAACACCCTTTAAACCTTATTTGCTTCAGCGAATTGAATTGGCTAAACCTGATTGGATCCCTGCAACAGTCTTATTTGATGAAGTAGTTGAAAGCGGCTATCAAGGCGGTATTGCTCAATTACGCCGATTTGTTTGTCAATTTAAACCAAGCATTGTTCCCGAAGCTGTCGTCCGTTTTGAAACACAGCCAGGTCAACAAATGCAAATCGACTTCACCAGCATCCGGCGAGGTAAAAAATCACTAAAAGCGTTTGGTGCAACGCTAGGCTATTCGCGTGCGAGTTATGTAAAGTTCTTTGATAATGAACGAGCAGAATCCTGGCAACAAGGTTTACGAGAAGCTTTCGACTATATTTGGTGGTGTACCACACGAAATATTGTGTGATAACGCAAAATCCCTCATCATCGAAAGGGATGCTTATGCAGAAGGTGAACATAAATTACATGTCGAAATGCTTCAAATGTCGAAAGATTACGGGTTTAAATTGTGTGCTTGCAAGCCCTACAGGGCAAAAACTAAAGGGAAAGTAGAGCGCTTTAACCACTATTTAAAAAACAGCTTTATCGTACCATTAAATACCGACCTTCGTGCTCATAATCTTGAACTGGATATTGAGATAGCTAATGCAAGAGTGGGGCCCTGGTTACAACGCGTTGCCCATCAGCGGATTCATGGAACAACGTTAGAGAAGCCAGCAGATAGACTAGCTAAGGAAGTTAAGTATCTTCTACCCTTACCAGCAAGGGTTTGCCAATCTATCCCGCAGACTGATACGCTTAATATCCGTATCGTACCGCCCCTTGAATCTGTCAGTTTGCAACACTCAATCAGCGTATACGAAGCATTGCTGGGAGGTGAACATGTTATTGCATGAACAAATTGAACACCTGTGTGAGTCATTGAAATTAAATTCTATTCCGACTCATTGGTCATCACTTGCCGAACAATGCATTGCCCAAGACAAAAGCTACGGAGAGTTTTTACTGTCCCTATTAAAATGTGAGCAACAACAACGAGATGAACGAACCCGTAATCTTTTGAGTCGGATGGCAGGATTCCCAGCACATAAAGAACTTAATACGTTCGATTTTAAGTTTGCAACGGGGATCCCCAAACAACACATACAGGAATTAAGCGCATTAACGTTTATTGAACGTAATGAAAATGTCGTGTTGCTTGGCCCAAGCGGTGTAGGCAAAACGCATTTAGCTATTGGGTTAGGATTAAAAGCAGTACAGGCCAAGAAGAAAACCCGCTTTACCACGGCAGCTGAACTGATGTTGCAACTCTCAACTGCCAAACGACAAAATAAGCTCAAACAATATCTATCACGTTCGGTGATGGCCCCGAAATTGTTGATTATCGATGAGATTGGATACCTGCCGTTTGGGCGAGAAGAAGCAAACCTGTTTTTCAATGTGATTGCCAAGCGTTATGAGCATGGCAGTGTCATATTGACGAGTAACTTATCATTTGGGCAATGGCCAAATGCTTTTGCTGATGACGCAACATTAACTGCCGCTATGCTTGATCGCTTACTTCATCATTCGCATGTACTGCAATTAAGCGGTGAAAGCTATCGATTGAAAGATAAGCGGCGCTCAGGAGCAATGACTGAGTAAAAGTGGATCAATTTTGATTGATCGGATTTAGCTAAAAAGTGGATCAGTTTTCGGTGATCGTTGACAATTGATTGGCAAAAATATCGCAATAAATACGGTAATATTTATAGGTTAGATAGAATCCTACGCGCTGAAGGGAAATTAGCCGATAATTATAAGATTGCCAAACAGCCAGATTTATTAATGATATTTAATAACTTTAACCAAGATGTTGTTAGTTCATTATTAGAGAAAATGAATTATCCTGCGTCTGATAATTATGTAGAAAAAAATTTCAATTATTATTTTTCTCGCACTTCCCACGGCTCGACACTATCCCGTGTTGTTCATGCGTCTTTGGCTGAGAATATTAAATCGTCAGCTTTATCTTGGCAATTGTATCAAGACGCTTTATTTTCTGATTATCAAGATATTCAGGGTGGAACGACCTTAGAAGGTATTCATACTGGCGTAATGGCGGCCACCCTCAATATGACAATTATGACATACGGTGGGGTAGATATTCGTCAACCGTTATTGAAAATCAATCCTTCATTACCTACTCATTGGCAGCATCTCCAATTTAAGCTGTGCCATTTAGGCATTAATTACCAATTTTTTATCACTCGAGAACAATTATCAATTGGATGTGATCAGGATACTGAGATACAGGTGGGTGAGCAGCAGTATCGGATTTCTGCCGGTAAAATTGCTAATGTTGTTTATAAAAATGAGGTAGTTGCATGAAGAAGGGCATGATCTTCGATCTTGATGGTGTTATTGTCGATACCGCTTTTTATCATTTTAAAGCTTGGCAATATTTGGCTAAACAAATCGATATTGATTTTGATGCGACCTTTAATGAAACTTTGAAGGGAATAAGCAGAATTGAGTCATTGGAGAAAATTTTGCATTATGGTAATAAAGCCGATGTTTTTAGTGTGGCAGAAAAAAATGCCCTGATGGACAGTAAAAATGATTACTATGTAAAATCACTCAGTAAACTGACAGAAAAAAATATCTTGCCTGGGGTATAGCCTTTTATTAAGCAAGCCAAAAAAAAGAAAATACCTTGTGCGATAGCCTCCGCTTCTAAAAATGCCACAATGATCCTAGAGCAACTGAATATTAAAGATTATTTTAATGTAATTGTTGATCCTCACTCTTTATCTAAAGGTAAGCCGGATCCAGAGATTTTTTTAACAGCGGCCAATTTAATCGATGTATTACCTAATGAAGCGATTGGTTTTGAAGATTCACAAGCAGGAATTACAGCATTAAATAGCGCGAATATTTTTTCTGTTGGCATATCGTCAAAAGACAATTTAGTGGGTGCAGATTTACGAGTAGACTCTTTTGAAAAAATTAATTTTGAGCAACTGTTATGTCTATAACTGAATGCTTTAATTATTTAATATAAATAGTAAACATTTAGTAAAATAACCTCTTTTGCATCTTTAGGTCAGGCAACAAACTAGTCATTGAGGTTGGTGATATATAGTTTTACTTATAAATGTTGACAGCGCTTTTTCACTGTCAGCATTTATAACAGCCATTACCTTAATGTATTTAAGAATATGTAACGGGCATGTTTTGCAACTGCTGAATACTAAAATCAACAACAGGAAGTTCTGGAGAAAATAGATGTCTGGTAGTTTTATATGGAAATATTTTCCCTTTACTTACAATATGTTCTCTAATTTTTTCAGGGCAAAAAGGCTTACCGTTATACCAGTGGTAAACACTTACACATTCATAGGTATAATCAAGCATGACACAAGGAAGACATGCTAGACCTAACCGATATGCAGCACAATATCGATGATTACCATCCATAATAATCCCAGTTTGTTTTTCTATTGGGACAGCCGTTATCCATCTCTGACAGTGAATAATCTCCTCTACTAATATTTCTACATGTTCAATGTTGACCTCTTCAGATGGACGGATCAATGCAAGTGGTCGCAATACTACGTTATATATCATGTTTACCTCATCTGATATCAGCAAGTACGTTAAGTAGGGTATCAATCTCTTCTTCACTGTTGTATGCATGCACAGATGCACGTACGACAGCGTCAAGTCCACGATTTTTCATATCAATAAATGTTGAATTAAATCGTGAACAGGAAACATTCATACGACGTGGATGAGTGGATAGATACTTTTGTACATTTTCTGGAATAATATTCTTGACGGTAAACGTAACAATCCCAGATAAATATTTCCCACGATCATGTATCTGAATGTGAGGTAAATCCTTCAGACCGGTTCTAAGTTGTTTGCCAAGATGAAGAATTCGTTGAGTTATATTTTCCTGGCCTAATGATGTAGTATATGCGGCAGCAGCTCCCAGACCAAGACGATCCGCAATATTAGCTTCCCAGCATTCAAAACGACGTGCGCTATGATTAATGCGATAATGATTAGCACTTTCCAGCTTCGCGGCATGATGATCAAGCAATATTGGTTCTATAGTTGAGCTTAATATGTTATCTATCCACAGAAAACCAGTACCACGTGGAGCACGTAAGTATTTGCGACCAGAAGCGGTTAGTACATGACAGCCAATTTTTTTGATATCCAATGGTAAATGCCCAATTCCCTGGCAGGCATCCAGAAAAAACCATACGCCTGCTTCACGCGCGAGTGCGCCAATTTCCTCGACGGGTTGTATTGGCCCACCATGTGTACCAAGCAATGGTAGGCTTATTAATCGAACATTGGGATTATCCAATGCTTTCTTTAGGTGTTCCAAACAAACAGAACCAGTTTCATCTTCATTCAGTACTTTAACCTTTATACCATCTCGTTTTTGTCTTTGCAGATAAGGTATATAATTTCCTGCATACTCAGTTGTTGAGGTAAGAAGAATGTCACCAAATTTCAATGGTAAAGAATAAAAAGCCATATCCCAGGCACGAGTCGCATTCTCCATCAGCGCGATATCAGCAGGTTTTGCATTTATAAGCGTTGCTAGTTCCTGATAGACATTGTCAATTGACTGTCGCTGGGTCACAGCAGCTTCATAGCCACCGATGGTGATTTCTCTGGAGTAATGTTCCTTTATCGCACGTATAACGGGTTCAGGCATTAAACTTGCCCCGGCATTATTAAAATGGATGACATGCTCCGTTCCTGGAGTATCAGCGCGAAGCTGTGTCAGACAAAGTGTCACTATTATGCCCCTCTGCTTTCAGACTAACCATATATCCTGCTAAGTACGGAATGGGAAGGAATTTATGATGAAGACGACGAAATGTATCATCGGGATCAAGTTCACTGAATAGTTCAGGATGGATCCATTTTGCTAATTGCTGGATGGCAATGACATCGTAAGGACTGTTGTAGAACTGATGCCAAATAGCGAAAAATGCATTATTATGCTGAGCTGAACTGTTTTTATAGGCAGGGCGGGTAGTAAACCATGCTAGTCTAGTTTGGGCTTCTTTAATATCCGCACCAGGGCCGAGAGGTATCCATCGCCCACCAGGTACTGATGCCTGAAAATTACCACTGGTCAAAATTACTATATCGGGATTGGTTGATACTATCTGCTCTGGATTGATGGTAAAAAAGGAACCTGGAGATAACGATGCAGCTATGTTTTCTCCCCCAGCAAGTTTGACAAATCGCCCAAAACTTCCTTTACCAAACGTCATACAACACTCATCTGAATATCCCCCTAGACGCTCAAGAAACACTTTAGGTAGGGGAGACGTTAACTTATTTACCTGGGAGGTTACACGTTTTAGCTCCATATCACGGAATTGAAGGTAGGCGGTGGCAAGCTCCATTTTGCCAAACAGTTTGCCAAACAGTTTTACCGTCGGGGGAATATGTGCTATTGGTTCATAACGAAAGTCAACATAGACGATAGGGATCCCGGCGCTGGAAAGCGCCGCCTCATATCCTGAATCTACGATCGCTTTTCTTGCATCCATGTTCATGATGATAACGTCAGGTTTGAGGCTAATGGCCAGCTCTACATCGAAAGTTCCCTGTTCGCTACCACCAAAAGTAGGGATTTTTTCCAAAAGGGGAAAACGTTTTCGATACTGTTGCCATGTCGCTGGATCTGACTGAATTAAATCCTTTCTCCAGGCAACCACTCGCTTAGCTGGATTTTCCTTATCTAACATTGCAACAAGGTAAAGTTGTCGACCTTCGCCTAGGATCACGCGCTGAACCGGAAGTTTGACTGACACAGTTCTACCGAGGAGATCGGTCACCGGAGTAGCTATTTGTTCCGCTTGTACACTGGAAGAAATTAGCAGTATGGTAAAAAATAAAAACCTTACTATCATAGCTCATACCCTATAGATTTATTTGATTCTTTGGAGGATTGGCTAACTTTCAACGTGATAAAAAATGTGATGAGATACATTACAGCGACACAAATAAACAAAGCAGGCAATCCTGGCCAAAGAAGAGTTACTCCACCAAGAGCAATACCCGCAATAGAAGCAAACTGGCTTATACTTTGTGTCAGGCCAAGTACATAACTTTGTTCTCCCTTAGCCGCGGCACGAGAGATTAATGCGGTTAGTATGGGTGTTGTTGCGCCAAGCAATACTCCCCACAAAAAATAGAGGGCAATAAACAACCCAGTTTGACGCACAGCTGCAAGCAGCAAGGTTATAAGGAAACAACCGATTATTATGCTCAACATACGCTTTAGGGTGGCGTGCATATTATGAGGTTCGAACCACCGTGCCCAAAATGTAGCAGAAACGATTACACCAGTAGCCTGTAGACCATATGCCAATCCTATCAACCAGTTCGGAGCATTGAAAAGGCTGGTAACATAAAGTGAAAACGGGGTTTGCGTTATCATTCTGCTCATTAATAGCAGACTAAGAATAAGCAATAATCCAACCATTGCTCTATTATTGACGGTACGTAAAGTGTTTTTTCCTTCTGGGAGACGGGAGGCGGTCGATGTGCTTTTAGTCGGGCCATCATCAGGTAATACTAGGAGCACCAAAAGAGAACATAGAGCACAAATAATGGATGCACTCAGATTGATCCAGAAAAAGCTCAATAGATCGAGAATAGCTCCGCCAGTGATAGCACCCAAAAGTGCTCCTGTATTGGTAGAAACCTGCAACCATGCGAATAAACGTATATGTTGTGATGCCGGTACCATGGCAATACCATAAGCCTGTGCTGGAGCGATATACCCGGCACAAGCGCCCTGAACAAAACGCAGAATAAGTACAATCCATACATCATTTGCGAAGGCGAGTCCTAACTGCGTTAGAGCAAGGCCAGCCAGTGCGCGGATCATCATTGTTTTATTGCCGATCCTGTCACCAACGCGCCCCCAGAACGCGCTTGTCAATATAATGCCTAGCATAGGGGCAATATAAACACCGGTGCCGGCAAAACTCAGCAGTTCCTGCGATGTCATACTTGCTAAATGTAACGGCCAGAAAGGTCCGCTCATCTCCATTGCGCCCATTGAGAGCAATTGTACGATAAACAAGAACTGAACAATAAACACTACGCTACCTGTCACGCGCATTCTGTTACCACCCTAATTTCCGGCCAACTGGTGGGGATAGGGACGGTGGCACTGTTTTCCCCTATATACTCACAACACCAAAGATAGATTTCATTGATATAAGGCACTGGCACATTAAGGCGTTTTCCAATAGCAACCAAAAGGCTAAGACCACAGGCAATATCTTCCTGAAAGACTCTATGGTGTTGATCAAAAACATAACCTTCTTCATTTTTAGCTTTAATCAGAGGGAGCGGAATTCCTTCGTATGCCTGATTCGTTCTTAAAACACTTAACAATGTACGAGAATCAGCAATAAGATCACCGTAGGCCTCGACGATTTCCTGCTGCAAAGGTTGTACTGAGCTGAGATCGATGTGAAGTGCAGCCTCAGCTGCTTTACGTAGCAACTGATTTTCTTCATCACAACGGGCAAGGAAGTAGGCACCTAACTCTGGGCAATCATTCCACCAACAAGGGATATGGCTAAAGGAATGTTTGTGCCACTGCCCCCATGGACCGATTAAACCGTAAATTACGGAGCCATGCATAATTGGATTACCTGGAGTTAGGGTAATTTCGAGGTAATCAGCAAGTAGCATCACAGGTGATTCATAAAGTTGGTTTAGATAACCAATTAATATTTCAGCCATTTCTGGCTTTTCTCTACGGTGTAATGCAACATAAAGATGTGATTTAGCGCCACCAAGTTTGACACTGTTCCCACGGATAAGCTCAAAAGCAATATGGGAAACATCTTTCATCCCCCATAATACGATGTTAGGAAGAGTTCCTAAACGATACTCTGCCAGCCAGTCAAAACCACCAAAACCAGGAATTGCACCGACAAACACCGGTTTATTACGTGGCAGTGCTGGCTGAATAAGTTTTAGTACATTATCTCTTACATGAATTGGTGTAGTAATTATAATAACATCTGCATCACGGCAAGCTTCATAAGGACATGCTGTTACACAAGAGGGACTCGCTTTTAATAGGGTTCCATCATTCAATAACGCATGAATTTGCCCACCATTTTTTCTATAGGTGGCAGGAAATTCGGGTTGGCTGCTGAAAAGCGTAACGTCGACTTTAGGATTTTGACTGAATAAAACCGCTGCAAGGTGACCGGTATTACCAGCACCACAGATAGTTACTTTCAGTTTATACTCAGCGATCATGATTTACACTCCAGAATTGCGGAAGAAGCAAACCAGTTATCAAGTTGATCCCAGATTTCTGGAGCAGTCAAATCTCGTTCTTTAAGCCATTCTTCATTGAAAATAGTGTGCAGATATTTTTCACCTCCATCAGCGATGACCAGCGCCACATTGCCCTTGATTATCCCTTTACCGATTAGTTCTAGCGCCTTATAAATTGCTCCCCCAGTAGAACCGCCAACCAATAAACCAAAACGTCGAGCAAGATAACGGGCTGTTTCAAAAGCGCAAGCATCAGAAACCTGTTCGCCGTAATCAATGCAGCTATAATCTAGCACTAGACCAACCGTATCCCCTTTTGGTGTTCCTGTTCCTGACTGGTAATATGGCTTGCCTGGTTTGCCAAATACTATGGAACCTTCCGGTTCAACAGCGATAGTGAGAGTATCAGGATTATGAATCTTGAGCCCGTGTGCAATACCCGTTATCGAACCACCAGTGCCGACGCAGCCTACCCATGCGTCAACCCGACCAATTTGGTGGACAATTTCACGAACCAGATCAGCATACCCACCTGCGTTGGCGGCATTATCAGATTGATTCATAAAGACCGCACCTGATATTTCACTGGCAATCTCGGCGGCCATACGTTGGCGTTCAATAACAGCGACTTCATTTTCACCATAGTCACCTTTAACATAGCGGATCTCAGCCCCCAACGCTCGCATGATGGATATTTTGTCCTGAGCAGCATGGTGATCGACAACGGCGATAAATTTAAGACCAAATTCAATAGAGGCTAACGCTAATCCAATACCGGTGTTTCCAGAAGATGACTCAACAATCGTTCCACCCGGTTGGATGCGCCCAGATTTAAGTGCCGCAACAATCATATTTCTGGCCATACGGTCTTTCATACTACCACCAGGGTTATTTTTCTCGACTTTGATGTATAACCGGGAGTCTGCTTGTGTCAATGGCAACTGTATGACAGGAGTATTGCCAATTAAATCAGTTACTTTGCTGAAAATCATTTAAAAATTCCTTAATTGTCAACGGTGAACATCAATTTATTACTGGGATTCATCAATGCGGTAAGTCTTGTTGGGAGTGGATGACGATGGAATTGATTTTCCAGTAAATCCATCTGATAACCGGCAGTGTTAACAAAGACCAAGAGATCCCCAGGTTGAGGTAAGTGAAGAAACGAAATCAGTCGATTAGTAATGACATCTTCATCCAGGCAACTATGCCCAGCAATCCATGCTTTCCCTGGTGAGTGATTTTGTGCGTGATTACTGGATCGAAGATGGATTGGGTCGATTAGAAATTCAGAATTAAACCAGGTCTCGCAAGCACTGAAACTACTACCTTCAACAAATATAACAGAACTGTCATCGGTGTGAGGGCGGACTCGACATACTCGAAATACGCTTATGGCGCTCTGATTTACCAGGCTTCTACCTGGCTCAATACAAAGTGTTAAACCTTCCTTACAAAAAATATCAGATATACGATCACCTACAGCGTTTTGACTCTCTAGAAATACTGTTAACCATTGTTCAGCATTGAGTTCACCACCATATGGGTAAAAGCACGCAGGAATCTTGCCCGTACGATAATCTGCAAATTTTTGTGAGGATAACCAAGTTTTGTAACACTGACTTTCTACATACTGTACTGGTAACCCTCCTCCGATATCGATAATTCGAGGATCTAATCCAAGGTTACGGGCGTATGTAATTAATGGTAAGGTGTCAAGCAAAGCTCTAACCCTTGTTTCAGGAGCATAACCGCTGAGATGAAAATGAAAACCAGCAAGTTCTAGGTGCTTATTGTCTGCCAGAGAATGAAGAGCGATGATAATTTCATCGCTTAACATACCAAAACGGCTGTAGCAATTTGCATCTGGACGCAGTCGTAGCAATAGACTAATTTTTTCGAAATTTCCTCTCCAGATCTGAGCAAGTTCAATAATATCCCGTAGTTCCTGATAAGAATCTACCGCAATCCGTGCCCCCTTAAGAATTAGTTCCTGCAAAAAATCACGCGTTTTGGCCGGCCCAGTTGCGCACAGATCAACTCCATGGCATCCAGCACGTATGCCATCATGTAATTCCTGGAGGCTGGAAACATCTGCACCAGCTCCAGCAGATACTGCAGCTTGTAGTAGTGCCTGTGATTTGTTAACTTTTACCCCATAATAAAATTTACTTTTAATACCGAAACTCGTTGTAACCGCAGCCATAGCTTTAAGATTATTAGCCACAGTATGCGGCCAGACGATATTGAGTGGCGAGCTATACATATCCGTTAAACAGGTAAGAATTTCTGGCGACTGTAGTAACCAGTCAGTAATTACTGGATCGAGGTAGGGAGGTAAATCTCTGGCAAAGTTTACCTGCCAGGAAGTTTTTTGGGGATTAGCAATGTTGAGTAGTGAAGACATTTTTATTACCTCAAAAATCAACGGTTACTGAAGCAAGGAAAGTGCGAGGAGCGCCTTGTGCAATCGTGCTGTAGGAAGCAACGCCTGCCCAGTAATGACGGTCAAACACATTCTGCACATCAAAACGGAAGGTGGCCGGAATACTATAAACTTGAGTTTTATAGGCAACCCCCATATCTACAGTTATCCATGAACCAATGGACTGAGTGTTTGCCTGATTGACATACTGTTTTCCGCTGTAATTGATTTGACTGTTCAGCGAAAGTCCATTTAATACTGGTAAGGCATATTTCACGCCTAGGTTTGCCTGTACTGGAGATACGCCAACAGGTTTATTACCTCGAACACCAGAGGTTGGTGATTTAGTCAGTTCAGCATCAATCAGTGAGAGACTTCCTGTCATGCGTAGACCCTCCAATGGTTCCCCTGAAAGATTCAGTTCGATCCCTCGGTTGCGTTGTTCATTGTTAGTGCTGAAGGTATTATTACTATCAATTGCTCCACTTGGTTTTGTTATTTGGAAGAGTGCAAGGTTAATCAGAAGTTCACCTAGATTATATTTGACCCCGACTTCGTACTGGTTTGAGCGATAAGGTCGCATAACCTGGCCTGCATTCTTAGCAGTTCCAGGAGCTATATCGCCTTTACTAAGTCCTTCAATATAGTTTGCGTATAGTGACAAAGATTGCCATGGTCGATAGACCAGTCCAAGCATTGTGGTAAAGGCCGATTCGTCATACGTCGATGAGCGTTCTCGGTTAGCGGAAAAATTATCGGAACGAACTCTTTGGAAACGAATACCAGGGATAATATCAACACTGCCATCGAGAAGTGTAAGCGTATCGGCTAATGCCAGACCACTCAGTTGGTTTGAAGATATTTTGGGTACATGAGTTGGGGTAGGTGGCATAGTGACATCTTCTGCTGTTGGAGAGTAAATATTGGAATTAACCTTTTGTCCCCATGTACTAGCAACAGCTAGGCGATCATGATAGTAACTGGCCTGAAACGTCATCTCATGTTCTACTGGTCCGGTTGTAAAATAGCTCTTAGCACCGGTTTCTAAAGTGTAACGATTTACATTAAACCGAAAATTAGTAATAGTTGATACGACATCTCCTCGTTCATTGATAATGTTTGGTGTTTGTTCCGATATGCGTGAGACAAAAGAACGACCACCTCCTGCGTTAGCAAAAAAGGTTACATTATCATTAATGTCGTACTCAGTGTGGAGTAATACACCTTGGTCACGGATCTTCCACCACATTCCCTTTTGAGCAATGTTTGTCTTTCCATCTGGAGCTGCTGGGACATCAATATTGGGGGGAAACGGTAAAAGGTCGGTTAGGTGATTTTGCGTGCTGATATTGATCCAGTAAGTCAAGAGATACCCGGAATCCACCTTTTGCATAATCAAGTGCAAGTGCGCCAAGAGCTGCATTTTTACTGGCATTATTTAGTGATAAATTACCACTATTACCTCCACCATTAAAACGAATTCCCCACATTTCACCATCTGGATTTGACCATAATCGGCCAACATCGATGTAAGTGCCAAATTGGCTATCTGATTCCCAGGTTGTTGTAATCTGAGTAACATCCCTATTGGTTGCACGTTTAGTTACTGCATTGATTACACCGCCAACACCGCCATTAGGTGACATACCGTACAGCCCAGCACCTGGTCCCTTAAGCACCTCAATGCATTCAAGATATTGGGTTAAGAGTTGATAGTTAGGAGCAACACCATAAACACCATTCAGTGCGACTTCACCAATGTTACCTTCACCAAGAGGAAATCCCCTTATCATAAAGGAATCCAGAATACCGCCAGAAAGAGCGGTAACACGGACTGACGAATCGTGTTGAATAACATCTCCAAGCGTTTTGGCTTGACGATCATTAATATATTTAGAAGTGTAACCTTTGATACTGAACGGGGTATTTTGTACGTTTTTACTTCCTAACAGGCCAATATTGGCTCGTTGTATAATATCGCCATCGTCAGTTACATTTGATGTTTTTCCGATAACAACAATTGGTTCCTCCTCGCTGGCAGCGCTCAGCGTAATGTGGCTAGTAAAAACAAACGTAGTAAGATGGCATAGCAAAATAGTTTTATTACGATTTACTGTCATCGCTTTATTCTCAGAAATCACTCTTATCAGGCGAGCAGAGGGTTATTAAGACCATGTTGTATACGGTAATCGGTATATTGTTGTAAATGCATTCTCATTAATGAACGCGTGAACCATGGATGATGCATGAAATGCTGTCGTTCCTGATCCCAGAATTGTTCATCAAGACGTGGGCGTAGTTCGTTGAAAACACGTTCTAGTTCTTCACCGAGAATGTTCCACATCCGATTATCTGTAATGTGATAAAGATCGGTCAAAAACCAAGCAAGTTCGTGTAAGTGACTAACAAAGCAAGCATCCACGACGAATGTTCTCACGGGCTCAATGTCGTCTTCAAATACAGTGGATAAAATACCTGGCCATGAATAAGGTTTAAGTTCATAACCTTGTTTACGAAGAGCGGGAGCCCAAGTGCGGCCATCACCAAAGTCACGAATAAGCATTGCCTGCGCCATACCCTTTTCATCAAACAAAATCTGAGTATTTTGTTGATGAGCCTCGAGAGCTACGCCATAAATCAGATACATTGCCAGGACAGGTTTAAGCACAATGTACGCATAATTACGGAACCAGTTACTCGGATCCTGACCCGATAATTCAATAAATTCACTGACTACGGGTAGTGGTCGGTGAGGTAATTCGGTAAATAACGCCGCGACTGTTACTGCCAGCGTATTAGATTCTATTTGCCAAGGTGACGTGTTGCGGAATACGACTGAAAGGAATTCACCTTCCGCATCATTTTTCCGTTCCGGATGAAGGAAATGCCATGCAGCCTCTTCACGGAAGCAATCAAGCATACCATCAAAGCCATTTTCCGCTTTTAAGATCGCATCAATGATTGTACTGATGCGTGGACCCATATGAATCGATTTAGCTTGCAAACTGCGCATTTCACTTGTCATCCAGATTGCGACTGGTAATTTGATAAAAGGCAATTTAGATGAGGTTGGTAGCATAGTCCTGAATGACATGGAAGGTGCTGTTTCAAGCATAGGGCCATCGGTCAGGAGTATTCCATCTTTAATTTCTTTCGCAAAATGTTTACGGATCCAGTGTTTGAGATGCCATGGATGGAGAGGAAGGGGAAACCACATGCCAGGTTCGAGTCCTTCATTTTTCAACCACTCACACCATATCGGCCAAGTATCAGGAAAAACCTCTGAAAGCCATTGATGAATATCTTTAACATGAGGCATTTTTTCGCAATATGTCATGTCTGCTCGTAAAGCCCCTATACGAAGGGTAACTCGAGTACCAAATTCGGCAGATAAATCTTCAATATCCTGCTCATTCAATCCTGGACGAGATTTCCAGGTTGGATAGTAGGGATGTCCTTCCAGTGCCCCCCATTGATCGAGGAGAGTCGCTCCATCACGTATATCATGGTGTGCCATTACCCATTTGGTAAAAAATCTTTCATCATCCTTTGCCATTTTTTTGGCAATAGTTGCCCGCCAATTCTTCCTGTGTTTTCTAGCCATTCTGTCATTGTGGATGCTATTTGCGACATCATCATTGAATTGGTTTATCCCTTCCATGGTTGGCCTGAAATCAAGATCATTTAGAATAATATCAATCAAATGTTCATGTGTTTGAATCTGTACTTTATGGCCATTGGAACTTTCAAGGAATATATCCCCTCTATTAATAATTGTATTGGCTGGATAAATTGTTGTTTTTTCAAAATGAAGTTTGCTAATGCCATCAGAAAGAGGGTATGAAACCTGATTATTAGAAATAATAACTTGTGTCACATCCAATAACTTTTCTGCAAAAAGGCATCGGACTATTCTGGTCAGTGCGTTGCGCATTGAATAATCAAATAAATTGGTATGATTATTCTTATTCGTGCTTAATTTCCCTGGCTGTTCCATCATTTTCTCTTTCTAGGTTAGAGTGTTGAAACTATAAAAATCATACTAATCACGTTACGAGTCTTGAAAAATTCAAGTCACTAAGTTAGCATCAAAATTAATTCATGTAAATGATAATAAATATCATTATCATTCGTATTGTCTATTATCGTGACCAGTTTGCAAAATGGATAAAATTAATTTATTATCAACAAATTAGGTGGTTTTTATGAAGGAAGATGTCACATATCTTTTTGTCCCTGCAAATAAAAAGGAGTTATTTTCTAAAGCTCTTGAATGCGGAGCCGACGCAATAATTATTGACCTAGAAGACTCTGTTCACCCTGCAGAAAAAACTCATGGGCGTGAGAATATTGTGAGTTGGTTTACTGCTGTGAATGGGGATTCGATTACAACGAAAATTTATATCAGGATTAACCATCCAGAATGTGTTGACTTTATTCACGATGTAAAAATGCTAAATTCATTAGTGGGGGCTTCGATAACAGGTATTATGGTGCCCAAAATGGAATCTGGCGATACGATAGATAGAATAAAAAATCATTTAACAGATAAACTGACAGAACTCCCATTTATTGGCATCATCGAAACAGCCCGAGGAGTACACTGCTCTTACGCTATTGCTACAAGTGGTATTACAAGAATAGCATTTGGCTCTCTGGATTATTCCCTGGATATAAATTGTCAGCAAACGTCGGATGCATTTCTTTACGCACGGAGCCAAATTGTTGTAGCCTCACGTGTTGCTAACCTTTCAGCTCCAATTGATTGTGTTACCCCTGATTTTTTTTCATCCGATACTTTGTCTGTTGATGCACAACACGCTCAATCATTAGGTTTTGGTGCGAAATTATGTATTCATCCAAAACAAGTTTCTATTGTAGCTAAAGTGTTCTCGCCAAGTGAGGAGCAAAAACAATGGGCCAATAAGGTTATTGAGCAATCGAAAGATAATTACGCTTTTCAGGTAGAAGGAGTTATGGTCGATTTACCATTGATAAAGCAGGCTTCACGTCTACTGGGAAAAAGTGACAGAAAATTTAAATAAAAATAATTACTGAAAAGATAGAATAGACAAGGATCACTCACATATCGTCAATATTGTACGTCAAGTATGCGAGCTGTTTGACATTATTGTTTTTTACTAAGCCATCAATAAATAGCACGGCGTAACAATGCGCTAACTTTAGATTCCAGTCTGACTGTTTCAACCATTAACCCGTCAATGGGGGAAATTTTGAGCTAGGAATTAAGGGTATTGCGATGGATAATGGTGTCGATTATTCATTAGCACTATTTGAGATCCGGCAGAATAACTTTACCCAATTAGATAACAATGCTCCGCCACGTCCGGATGGCGCTAGGGTTTATTATGCTATTGATGGTATTAAAACCCGAGGTTTTGAAGTTGAAGTCAGCGGTCAGATCACCGATGATTGGAAAATTTATGCCGGTTATACCCAGTTCCGAGGTGTAGATTCGGATGGTAAATGTATCAATAGAGAAACGCCAAATAGATTATTTAAACTGTTTTCAACTTATACTTTGCCAGGAGTGATGAACAATCTAACGATTAGTGGTGGCGTTAACTGGCAAGATCAGACTTGGCAGCTGCTCGATGGGCCGCGTAAGAAACCGGTTAAAGCTGAACAGGCAAGCTTTGCTGTTGTTAACTTGAAGGGGCGTTATCAATTTAACACCAGCGCTTTCGCTAACAGTTAATTTGAATAATCTGTTTGATAAAACTTATTACACGCAATTAGATGATTACAAACAATATTACTATGGTGCCCCTCGTAATATTGAAGCAACACTCAATTATCAGTTTTAATTAAATAATAGATTTAAAGGTTATTAATAATGGTACTGCTGCGACAACGATTAATATTTTATAAAATGGGGTTCACAGTACCATTGGTATTAATGATAATTTTATTAACAGCTTGTGATAGACCGCCAGTAGTAAGCAATTTAGCGTCAGAGACTATCGGTTATCCTAAAACTATCATTACCGCACTTGGCAAAGCGGAAATTGACCAATCACCGCGACGGATTGTAGCATTGGGAAGCGGTAGTGAGGATATCTTATTAGCCCTTGGGATCGTGCCTATTGCGATTGAGTCACATTATTGGGGTGGCGATATACAAGGGTATTTACCCTGGTTTAAGGAAGAAATTGAACGGCGTGGCGCCAGGTTACCGGTTATCATTGAAATGTATCCAGAATTGGATATAGAAAAAATTATTAAATTAAAACCTGATTTAATTCTGGCAACCCAATCAGGTATCACCCAAGCGGATTTTAATGCGTTCACGAGTTTCGCACGGGCATATAAAATTCTAGAAATGGCTTCAGAACAATAATTAATCTGTAACTTGCTAAGACGTATAAATTTACTTAAATTACAATAAGTTATTTTTAATTTATGAGATTTTTTCTATTTATATATTATACTGAATTAAACTTAAAAATAGAGCGTTTTTTTATTGGTGCGAAACTCGTGGCGTTATCTTATTTTGCTCCGTTGGTGGCATATCCAGATAAACCCTGGCAGACAACACCGCAACAGCAAATTAAATTAATTGCTAATGCATTAGATAAACAACCGCAGGGAAAAAAATTGAGCGCTGAACTTGATGCGATGCTAGTCGCAGCTGGTCATCGTATCCCTAATATACAAAACTATCAATTTGCTTATATTAAGGCTGGGACGACAGCGAATAGTTTATCCATTTATATAAAAAATGATCCACGGGTAGATACATTGGTTCATATTGGTTTGTCATTATTGCCATTGGCAAAAACCGTCACGGCTCCTTTTGGTAGTTTTGCTGTCAACATTGGTTTGGAAAATGCTGATTTACTGAATGATGCTGATATTTTGTTGACCTGGTATAACAGTGAAAAAGAGCGACAACAAACCGAATCTCAGCCGCTATTTCAATCGATACGGGCAGTTCGTCAGGGTGTTTATATTCCATTAACGGATCAAGCGCTAGTCATGTCTATGTCGTATGGCTCGCTACTCAGTTTACGTTGGGGATTACCAAAATTTATGTCATTACTGCAGCAGGAGTTAGCCAAGCATGATAAATCCTAAGCGGCTTATTTCCCGGGTGTTGGGATTAATATTAATGTTGCTATTAACCTGCCTTTGTATTCTGGCTAGTTTAAGTTTTGGTTCAAAACCCGTACCGTTATCAGCAGTTTGGCAACATTATTGGTTTAATAGTCAAGTTAATTATTATGATTTAATCATTGAGGCACGAGAGTCCCGTACCTTTATTGGATTAATGGCGGGGGCAGCGTTAGCAGGCGCAGTGACGCAAGGATTGCTGGGTAATCCGCTTGGCGATCCTGGTTTATTAGGCATCAATGCCGGTGCAGCAGCGGCGGTGGTTTTTTGCTCTTTAGTGCCAGTACTAACTAATGTCTCTCATTTTTGGGCAGCTTTTGTTGGCGCTAGTTTATCCACTTTACTGTTTTATTTTATGAGTGGTAGTCGCCTTAATACTAACCCGGTAAGGCTAATTTTAACCGGCGTCGCTATCAATGCTTGTTTATTGGCGGTAGTGCAAGCCATTGTTCTAATCAACCCACAAGCGATGGATAGTTATCGTTTTTGGATCATGGGCGCTTTAAATGCAGTATCGTTAACAGAGGCTGGTTGGTTAATTCCTTATTTATTAGTGGCTATTATCTTAACATTTTCACTGAGTGCCGCATTAAATATTATGGTCTTTGGTGACGGCATTGTGCATTCTCTGGGGGGTAATGTCGCGCGTACCCGTCTATTGTCGCTATTAAGTGTTAGCATGCTGGCGGCTGTTGCAACCGCAATGGCTGGGCCGATTGCTTTTATAGGTTTAGTGGCGCCACATTTAATGCGAGCCTGGATAGGTAGTGATTTTCGTTGGTTATTGCCTTATAGCATGTTAGCCGGCTCATGTTTGTTATTAATATCTGATGTGATAGCACGACTAGTCATTGCGCCAGAAGAAGTAATGGTTGGTACTATTACCGCGGTAGTTGGTGCGCCTTTGCTTTATTGGGTAGCCAAAAAACCAACTGATAGCAGGATGGCAGAATAAAGTATGATGCAGATCGAATTGTCAGCTAATCAAACGGGCACTAAAACATTTGGCATAGGAAATATACGATTTATTGCTCCTTCATGGCAGACGTCCAGTAGAATATTATTCTTATTTCTTTTGTTAGTTTTATTTTTATATCTAATTTTAGCGTTTGGACGGGAAGGGATAGATAACCCTTGGTTAGAGATGAACACCCGTTATCAGCAATTTATTCTATTACAGATCCGTTTACCTAGAGCATTAGTTGCCATCGGTGCGGGTATGACGCTGGCGCTTTCAGGCGCACTTTTTCAGATCACTACGCGTAATGCATTAGGTAGTCCAGATATTATTGGTATTAATGCCGGAGCAGCGGTTGGCATTATGGTGGCGTTACTATTCTGGCCTGGTGTTTTACCTATTCCTGTTGGAGCGTTAATAGGGGCTGTTGTTGCGGTATTATTGGTTTATGTTGCTAATGGCGCCGTAAATGGCGAAATACAGACGGCTAAAATTGTGCTCTCAGGTATTGCTGTAGCTGCTTTATGTATGGCGTTAGTTGATTTTGCTATTTCGAATACGCGTATTGAGCAGGCGCAACAAATTCGGTCACTGTTAAGTGGCAGTTTGGCTAATCGGGGTTGGCAGGATGTTGTGCTGATCAGTAGTATATTGGTTTTTATGCCAATTCTGTTTTGGTTGGGTAAGCAGTTGAACTATATCAGTTTAGGTAATGATATCGCTATTACACTTGGTGTTCCTGTTCGGTTGGTGCAAATTATCAGCATATTATTAGCGATTATTTTTGCCACCCTATCAGTATTGGTTGTTGGGCCGGTTGCTTTTGTTGCGCTAGCGGCACCGCAAATTGCCCGGCGACTCATTTTGCATAAAGGTGTAGCACTATTTTGTTCTATGCTAGTTGGCGCTTTATTAATGTTGAGTGCTGATTTTATTACTCTAATATTGCCCACGCCTGGGCGTTTAACGGTAGGTTTAGTCACGGCAGTCATTGGTGGGATTTATTTAATGTACTTATTGTATATGGAATTTAGGAGAATAGGCTAATGGTTTCATCTACTCATTCTCCCTTTGTTGCTTCACGGCTGACAGCCCATGATGTCTCTGTTGGATATGGCAAAAAAAGCATTATTAAAGATGTAAATATAGCTATTTATGATAACGAATTTAGTGTCATTATCGGACCTAACGGCTGTGGTAAATCAACCTTATTAAAAACCTTTAGTCGTATTATGCAGCCGCAGTCTGGTGAAATTCGTTTAGATGGTAATGATGTTTTCCATGCTAAACCTAAATGGGTTGCTCGGCAGCTCTCATTATTAGCACAAGGCGCTGTTATCACTGAACCATTGACTATCTATGAACTTGTTTCACGCGGACGTTATCCTTATCAATCTTTTTTATTACAGTGGTCAGCAGAAGATGAACGGGCGGTACATGATGCACTAAAGGCGGTAGATCTTTGGCCTATGGCGCAAAAATTAGTCAGTGAATTATCAGGCGGTCAGCGTCAGCGAGTCTGGTTTGCGATGACACTTGCTCAACAAACGCCCATCATTTTATTAGATGAACCAACAACCTATTTAGATATAGCCCATCAAATTGAAATGCTTGATCTTTGTCAATGTTTGCATCAGCAAGGGAAAACGTTAGTGTTGGTGCTGCATGACATTAACCTGGCTTTACGTTATGCCTCGCGTCTAATTATGATGAAAGAGGGGCAAATCTATGCTTAAGGAAAACCTGAAAAAATTATTACTGAACAGAATATTAAAAATGTATTTGGTTTGCCATGCCGTATTATTTCAGATCCTGAATCGGGTAAACCATTAATTATTCCAAAATATAAAATAAATAATCGACAGAATATTTTTTATATTTTAGGATTGAAAATAAAAAAATCAGAGAATATGGCATGAAAAATAAAAAACCTTACTTAGTATTAAAGTGAGGTTTTTTTGTTAAAATATATGCTGCTTAGAGAAGCGTGTTAGCATCAGTATATTTTACCCCAAATATTTAACATTGGGTGACTAACGGTTTATTGGCGGATCAATGTAGGAATAAAAATGAATAAAATGGCTTTATCATTGTGTATGTTAAGTTTTTTTTGTTCTGCGAAAGTGATTACCCATCAACAATTGGCTGATCTATGGCAATCACCAAAGGAAGAAGCTAAACAACTAGTTAGTCACATGAGTTTTGAAGAAAAACTGGGGCAAATGTTAATGTTGGGGTTTCGTCATTGGGGGATTGACGCAAAAAAAAATGCTATGGCGATGACCAAACTCAATCTAGTAATCGCCAATATTATTCACCATTATCATTTAGGTTCGGTGATCTTATTTAGAGATAATTTAATCGATTCGCCACAAACCGTAAACCTGATTAATGCGCTGCAACAGGCTCGCAGCAACTTACCATTATTTATTAGCGTTGACCAGGAAGATGGCTATGTCACGCGATTACGAGATGGTACTGAGATGTCAGGTAATATGGCATTAGGTGCAACGCGTTCTAAACAGCTGAGTGAATTGGTTGGCATGATCCATGGTTATGAACTTACCCATTTAGGCTTTAATTTTAATTTTGCGCCAGTGGTTGATATCAATAATAACCAAGCTAATCCTATCATTGGTGTACGTTCTTATTCAGACAGGCCACAGCTGGTGGTTGAAATGGCCAACAGTTATATTCAAGGAATTCATCGATATAGTGTTTTAAAAGCAATTAAACATTTTCCCGGTCATGGAAACGTGACTGCTGATAGCCATTTATCCTTGCCAACAATTAATATTAATCAGCAACAATGGCGCAAATTTGAGTTACTCCCATTCATGCATACCATGCGAAATGCAGATGCAATCATCACAGCCCATATCGTGATGCCTGCATTAGATAATCATAAACTGACTACCATAGATAATCGACTAACCGGTGTGCCAGCAACGCTTTCTAAGCCAATCTTGACTGGGTTATTACGTAATAACCTTAATTTTCGCGGTTTAGTTATCACCGATGCGATGGATATGGGGGCTATTGCCAATAACTTTGATAGTCGTTGGGCAGTTAAACAGGCAATATTGGCCGGCAATGACATTATTTTAATGCCATTAAAAATTCGCGATATTGAGGATATTACTAAACTAGAACAGCTCTATCACTATCTAAAAACTGAAGCGGAAAACGATGCTGAATTAAAACGTCGGATTGACGAATCAGCTTATCGGGTTGTACTTAGCAAGTTAAAAAATAGAATTTCAGCAGAAGATAAGTCTGCCCAGCAAGCGCAACAAATTGTTGCAGCAAAAATAGATAAAGATATTGAGAATATGGTGGCTGACAATGCGATCACACTAATAAAAAACAGTAACCTACTGCCGTTTCAATTAAAAAATGATAATAAAATTGTTATTTTTTCAGATGAAAAAGCCCGCAATCAATTAATTAAAAAGCATTTACAGACGATAGCGAATGAGTTAAATATTGCTATTACTACCCAAGATGATGTAGTTACAATGATGGCGGATGATAGATCGGAAAATCAATTAACTGCAGAAATTCAACATACAGATCTTATTATTCTAGCCACCTATAATCTAAAAAAAGCGCCCATTAATGCCCAGCGGATACTCAACGTTGCCAATCGTAATGCTATCCCAGTGGTGGTCATATCGACCAGCAATCCTTATGATATTGCTTATTTGCAAGGCGTGAAAGCCAATATTGCCATTTATGGCATTACCGGTTTTGATGCGACTGATAATAATAGAAATAATTTAGAAGCTAACATAGGTAGCGGACTAAGAACCCTATTTCTCACCCCCGATAAGAGCTTAATGAATTCACCGACCGGTAAATTGCCGGTTGATATCAAAACACCCGATTTAGACCGCATCCTCTATCCTTATGGATATGGTTTGGGTTATAAATGAAATTATTAGTTAAGATATTTTATAGAATTGTTTAATATTAAGCCAACTTATTGTTTTTTATATTTTTTATAAAATCTGACTATTATCTCAAAAATAAAAATTTTTTGAGTAAAGTTTATCTGTATAATAGTTAAGTATTTTTTTATTTTTATCAAAATTATATATTTTTTGTAACAACATTTATCGTACGAATATTGTTGTTTGAATGTAAAAGATTTATAATCCGCGCAAATTTTATCATTCTTAGTTATGTAGAGCTAGCTATTAAGCCTGGGGCGGTAGCGTGTCTTTTTGATACCGCTATTAATACTCTATTTTAATAATTACGTTAGTTGTAGTTGTAGTTGTAGTTGTTTTGTATGTATAATGTTATTTATTTTAGATGACTTTTCATAAATAATTATTTGTATTATTTATGAAAAGTAAATTTTTTAATAAGTAATTATTTTTATACAGAATCTTAGTAATCTTGAATTATTATTTATTCGATAAGAGTTTGCTGATTATAGTTCAGTTATTGACTATTTTTGAAGTGCCAATAAAAAAATGATAAACGACATGAAAGCCAACTATGTTATTCAATAAAAAATACTTAATTGCTAATTATGCAAAATAATTTTCTATTGAATGAGTGTCAATGTGTTTGCGATCTTGTGGCTATGGATATTGCAATTTTGCTAATGGGCATATTTATTAATGCTTAGTGATATTCAATTGGAATCATCTGCTGATGTTTAAGCACATTAGTATGATTAATTACATTGATGTATCGTTGCTAAAAAACATTTATTAAATAACTGTTAAAACTATGAACAAATGTTTGTAGTTTATATTTATATATAAATATTATTTAAGATTTTACTTACAAATAAAAGTTTTAGGATTAGACATGTCAACAGTTAGTAATTTAGAAAAAAAAATTGATAATTTATCCGCCATTATTGCCATTGTAGGCCTTGGCTATGTTGGTTTACCTTTAATGCTTAGATACAATGAAATTGGTTATAAAGCAATCGGGTTCGATATTGATAATACTAAAGTAACTCAACTAAATAACGGTGAAAGTTATATCGAACATATTTCTTCAGAAAGAATTCATTCTGCTATACAACATAACTTTAAAGCTACAACGGATTTTTCTTATATTACTGAATGTGACGTTATTATTCTTTGTGTCCCTACCCCATTAAATAAATATCGAGAACCTGACATTAGCTTTATTGTTAATACAATGGAGAAAATTCAACCTTTCTTACGTAAAGGACAGTTATTATCTTTGGAAAGTACAACTTATCCAGGTACAACTGAAGAAGAATTATTACCAAGAATTGAAGAAAAAGGTTTTAAAGTTGGAAAAGATATATTTCTTGTCTATTCTCCTGAACGTGAAGATCCGGGTAATCCTAATTTTGAAACCAGAACGATCCCTAAAGTAATTGGTGGATGTACTGAAGCATGTCTGAAAATTGGTCAATCAATTTACGGTCAAGCAATAGATAAGGTAGTACCAGTGAGCTCAATGAAAGCTGCTGAGATGACTAAGTTATTGGAAAATATTCATCGTGCCGTTAATATTGGTTTGGTTAATGAAATGAAAATCGTGGCAGATAAAATGGATATTGATATTTTTGAAGTTATCCAAGCTGCAGCAACAAAACCATTTGGATTTACACCCTATTATCCAGGGCCTGGATTAGGTGGACATTGCATTCCTATCGATCCATTCTATTTAACCTGGAAAGCACGAGAATATGGTGTTAATACTCGATTCATAGAATTATCAGGTGAAATTAACCGAGCTATGCCTGAATATGTGTTGAATAAATTGATTGATGGCCTAAATAAACAAGGTAAGGCATTAAAAGGTAGTAGAATATTATTATTAGGTATTGCTTATAAGAAAAATGTTGATGACATGAGAGAGTCCCCAGCAGTGGAATTAATGGAGATTATTCAACAAAAAGGTGCTATCGTTTCTTATAGCGATCCTCATGTGCCAAAATTTCCTCATATGCGCGAGCATCATTTCGATTTAACCAGTGAAGACCTTACAGCGGAAAGTATCGATTCATTTGATGCTCTTGTCTTAACAACTGATCATGATAAATTTGACTATCCACTTATTAAAATTCATGCAAAGTTACTCATTGATACTCGTGGGATTTATCGAGAACCCGCAAAAAATATAGTTAAAGCGTAATATCACTATATTAATTTTAAGTTAATGGATTAAATATTATGAAAAAATTTGTTTTAATTGGCGCAGCAGGCTATATCGCGCCTCGTCATATGAAAGCAATTACAGAAACTAATAATGAATTAACTGTTGCTTATGACATCAATGACTCGGTTGGAATTATTGATAGTATATCTCCACAAAGCGAGTTTTTTACTGAATTTGAGCGTTTTTATGATTATGCCCATCGTTTACAGCGTAACTCAGCTACAAAATTAGACTATGTAGCGATATGTTCGCCAAACTATTTACACCTTTCCCATATAACAGCCGGTTTGCGTCTTGGTTGTGATGTTATTTGTGAGAAACCCTTAGTTCCAACACTTGAGCAGTTGGATGAACTGGCTTTAGTTGAAAAAGAGACGGGTAAAAAAGTTTATAATATTCTGCAATTGCGACATCATCAGGCAATTTTAGCACTAAAAGAAAAAGTGGCTCACAATAACAGAGCCGATAAATATGATGTTGTTCTAACTTATATTACTTCCCGCGGCAAATGGTATATGGAAAGTTGGAAAGGTGATCCCCGCAAATCATTTGGGGTTGCAACCAATATTGGAGTACATTTCTTTGATATGCTCCATTTTATATTTGGTAAGTTAGAAAAAAATGAATTGCATTACACCGATGAGCAAAAAGCAGCGGGTTATCTCGAATATGAAAAAGCGCGAGTTCGTTGGTTCTTATCTATAGATGCTAAAGATTTACCTGAAGCAGTTAAAGGCAAACAAACAACTTATCGCTCAATTACGATTGATGATGAGGAAATTGAGTTTTCTAAAGGGTTTACTGATTTGCATACCACTAGTTATCAAGAGATATTAGCAGGACGTGGCTATGGTTTGAATGATGCGCGCCACTGTATTGAAACAGTAGATACGATAAGATCTGCATCACCTACTGTGGCTAAAGCGAAAGAAGGTCATCCTTTTCTGCCTAAATTAATTAAATAATCATTATGGTAAATATCATGAGCTATTATCAGCATCCCAGCGCTATTATTGACGAAGGAGCGCAAATCGGTAATGGAACTCGAGTATGGCATTTTGTGCATGTCTGTGGTGGAGCGGTTATCGGAGAAAATGTTTCATTAGGGCAAAACGTTTTTGTTGGTAATAGAGTTATCATTGGAAATTATTGTAAAATTCAAAATAATGTATCTGTTTATGATAATGTCATCCTTGAAGAAGGCGTATTTTGTGGGCCTAGCATGGTGTTTACCAATGTCTATAATCCTCGCTCGCTGATTGAGCGTAAAGATCAATATCAGAATACACTCATTAAAAAAGGCGCTACCTTAGGGGCTAATTGCACTATTGTTTGTGGGATAACCATTGGAAAATTTGCATTTATTGGTGGAGGAGCAGTAGTGAATAAAGATGTGTCTGACTATGCGTTAATGGTTGGTGTACCAGCTAAGCAGATTGGTTGGATGAGTGAATTTGGCGAGCAATTGGAACTGCCATTGAATGGAGATGCGGAAACAATTTGTCCCCATACTGGCAATAAATATCGCTTAAGAGACAATAAAGTTGAGCGTGTGAAAGCATAAACCAGATAGTAAAAATTAAAAGCGATAATAGAAAAATGATGCAATTTATTGACTTGAACACCCAACAAGCGCGTATTAAAAATAAAATCAATCTGGCTATTCAACGCGTATTATCTCATGGTAAATATATTCTTGGACCAGAAGTCATCGAATTAGAAGAAAAACTTGCAGACTATGTTGGCTCCAAATATTGCATCAGTGTGGCCAATGGTACTGATGCGTTACAGATTGCTCAAATGACTTTTGGTATTGGTCCTGGTGATGAAGTAATTACTCCAGGATTTACATATATAGCAACCGCTGAAACAGTGGCACTGTTAGGCGCTAGACCAGTATATGTTGATGTATGCCCTAAAACTTATAATTTAGATCCGCAAAAACTTGAAGCCGCTATCACGGCAAGAACAAAAGCGATTATTCCGGTATCACTTTATGGTCAATGTGCAGATTTTGATGCGATTAACACGATTGCCAGCAAATATAATATTCCTGTTATCGAAGATGCCGCACAAAGTTTTGGCGCGACCTATAAAGGCAACTATTCATGTAATTTAACGACAATTGCTTGTACCAGCTTTTTCCCAAGTAAACCGCTTGGTTGCTATGGTGATGGTGGCGCAATTTTTACTAATGATGAACAATTAGCATTAGTAATAAGACAGATTGCGCGACATGGTCAGGATCGCCGTTATCATCATATCCGGGTTGGTGTTAATAGTCGTTTGGATACTTTGCAAGCGGCGATATTATTAACAAAGTTAGAAATTTTTGCCGAAGAAATACAACTGCGCCAGCAAGTCGCTAAACGCTATGATTTTATGTTAAATCAAGCAGGTATAACAACGACTCCGTATATTGAAACATATAATACCAGTGCTTATGCACAATATACTATTCAAGTGGAAAACCGCGAGTTAATACAAACTCAATTAAAAACAGCAGGCATACCTACAGCAGTTCATTATCCCATCCCTTTAAATAAACAACCTGCTGTTGCAGATAATTCAGTAGAATTATCTGTTGGTGATGCGATAGCAGAAAAAGTAATCAGCTTACCGATGCATCCATATTTGACAGAAAGTACACAGGATAAAATAATTCAGGTGTTAAAAGGGCTCTTTTTGTGATCAGAAAAATAGTGCCACAAACTGAATTTGCCCGCAATGTAGTAACTTTAATGACAGGTACAACTATTGCACAGGCAATACCAATAGCAATAAGCCCTTTGCTAACAAGAATTTATACCCCAAAAGACTTTGGTGTATTGGCACTTTTTATTTCAATAATAGCTATTTTAGGGAGTATTGCTAATGCCAGATATGAACTGGCAATCATGTTACCTGAAAAAGATGAAGATGCGATAAATATATTTGCCTTAGGTTTTATTATAAATTGTGTGCTATCGTTATTTTTTATGTTGCTGGCAATTGGGTTCAATGATTATTTCACTGAATTGCTAGATAATGAAGAGATAGGTTTCTGGTTATATTTTGTGCCGTTATCTGTATTTTTCATAGGACTATTTAATTTATTAAATTATTTTAATAATCGAAGAAAAAACTATAAAGACTTAAAAAATGCGGTTATTATCAAATCTATATTCTTAGCTGTAATACAATTGAGTATTGGATTAGTAAAAACAGGCGCTAGTGGATTAATTTCGGGTCAGATAATTTCAAATTTTTTTGCCAATACTAAGTTATTGGTAAACATTTTGAAGGATAAAAAGCTAGTAGCAAAAATATCAAAAAATAAAATAATTTTTTTTGCCAAGCGTTATATAACATTTCCAAAATATTCAGTTTTAGCGATTCTATTTAATAACTTATCTCAGCATTTAATTAGTATTTTAATTTCGTCTTTATTTAATATAATTACTTTAGGTTTTTATTCTCTTGTGCAACGTGTACTTGGAATTCCTTCAACATTAATGGGTAGTTCGATAGGGCAGGTTTTTTTTCAACAAGCGAGTCAAGAAAAACAAAAAACAGGTTTAGCAATAAAATCATTTAATAGTGCAGTTAAGAAATTGCTAATTATAGGAATGCCACTATTTGTTTTTATTTATCTGACAGTAGAGCCATTATTTATTTTTGTATTTGGTGAAGAGTGGAGAGTGGCTGGCTATTATGCAAAATTGATTTGTCCTTTATTTTTTATAAGATTTGTTGTATCGACGGTAAGTCCAATTGATACTGTAATGGAAAAACAGAATATATATTTGTTATTTAATATTGTATTGTTAATAACAAGTTTGGCTATTATTTATATTTCCCACAATGAGTTATTTGAAGTATTTTTAGTAAGATATTCTATGATTATAACTATTATTTACATTTTATATGGTTTTTTACTGAGATATATGGCTAAGGGAAAATTGAAAGTTTTATGAAATATTATTTTAAAATTTGAGTCTACACATGGATAAATATAAAGAATTAAGAATAGCAGTAACTAATTCTCAATATAAACATTCATTGGGTATTATTCGGGCTTTAGGAAAACTTGGTATTCAACCTTATGTTATTAGTGATAAAAAATGGTCATTATGTGGTTTATCTAGATATTGTAGACAGGAAATTATTGTAGATAAAAATTATACCCAGAAAGAAATTATATCGAAACTTAATGAATTTAACATTGAATTACTAATTTTAGTTGGCACAGATTCATTTAAAAAAATAGTACCTTGGAAACGTGAATTAAAAAAAAATAATATTGAAATTGTCACAGTTGATAGTGCAACTTTAAACTTAGCGTTCAGTAAAGTAGCAACTTATGCTTTAGCGAGTCATGTTGGAGTGCCAATTCCTAAAACTGTTTATCCAAAAAATTTTGATCAGTTAGATTCTTTAAAAAAAGAGATTAGTTATCCTTGTGTAATAAAAGGATTATACGAAGTTGGCGGTAATATCGTTGATTATGTATTTAATGAAGAACAATTAAATATAAAGTATAAACATCTATGTAAAAAAAATAATATTTCTGAAGCTGATGGATTGCCGATGCTTCAGGAATATATAGCGGGATCTGGTTGTGCTTTTTTTGCTGTATACAATAGAGGTAAATGTTGTTTGACTTTTCAGCATAAAAGAATTAGAGAATATCCTGTAAGTGGTGGTGCAAGTGTCTGTGCTGAAAGTTACAAAAATGATCTTGTAGAAAAATATGGTAAGTTATTATTAGATACATTAAAATGGCATGGTGTAGCAATGGTAGAGTTTAAACTAAATGCTGCAAATATTCCTATTTTAATGGAAATAAATCCTAAATTTTGGGGATCAACAGATTTATCTCTAGAGGCGAATGTAAATTTTCCTAAAGCCCTCATCGATATTTATTTAGGAAATGAAATAGAATATAGTAATAATTATAAATATCCATTTAGATATCACTGGCCGTTAAATGGTGATTTTTTACATGCCATTGATAATACTAAAGCTATTCCTTCAATATTAAAAGATACATTAAATTTAAAAGTCAGAAGTAATATTTGGTTTACAGATATTCTTCCTTCATTGGATTTAGTTTTTAGTTTTATAAAGCAAGTTGTAAAAAAAAATTAATGAGGAGAAAAAATGTATAGAGGACTAATACACTTTCATTCTTATTATTCATATGACTCCATTTTGTCAATGAAACAAATTATAAATTTTGCTTTAAAAAATGACTTGAATTTTTTAGTATTAACAGATCATGATACTATAAATGGTTCTTTAGAACTTAAAGAGTATGTAAAAAAAAATAAAATAGAATTAGAAATTATTATTGCAGCAGAGTATAAGACAGAATACGGCGATGTTATTGCGCTTGATATTGATTTTGAAATTACAGATATGAATTTTGATAATTTTGTTTCAGAGGTAAAAAAACAGAATGGATTGATACTTTTCCCACACCCTTATGTCGGTCATATAAACATTGACAAAATTGCAAAATATTCTGATTTAATAGAGATTTTTAATTCAAGAATAGATGATATTAAGAATCATAAAGCAGCTGAGCTAGCAAAAAAATATAATAAATTTGTATATTTTGCTTCAGATGCTCATACTGAAATGAGTTTAAAAAATTCTATTATTGAATTTGAAAAATGCGCTAGTTTTAAAGAATCCCTTCTTAAATCAAAAGTTAATCAAATAACTAATTATAAAACTTACAATTTTGAAATAATTTATTCCCAACTTATTAAATCAGTAAAACATAGAAATTTTAGACTTTTTTATAGTGTAATGAAGAGAATTATTAAACAACTTATTACAGTTAGATTATTTAAAGTGATTTGATTATTTTTAATATGAATAATTACATATTATATGGGTAGTTAAATTTTGGAAAATAAAATATTATGATGTGTTTTACTTCAAGAGCACTCGATTGGCTTTGTCTTATTTTACAGGAGCGGTTTGGGCATAAATTTATATTGTCTTATCAAAATAAAGCGTTAAAACTCAGTTTAGCAGGACAAACACAGAATTATATTTTATTCCCGAGATTAATAGCGTCTTTCTTTCAATCCCGTTCTGATATTCCTTGTTGTTTATGGGATGCTAAGAGAGAAGGCTGGCATAATGTACTAGGCCTGCCGATTCCCGCACCTGGTGTCAGTGGTTTACAGAATCCATTAATTAGAGATCATTCAGGTAATATTGAAATCTATTATGATATCCTAGGGTTAGTTTACTGGATGCTTAATCGTGTTGAGGAAATTGGTCGAACACATTTAGATAGTCATGGCCGCTTCCCAGCAATAAACTGTCATGCTTATAAAAATAATTATCTTGAAAGACCTATTATTGATGAATGGCTATATATTTTAAGTCAGGTAATTAAACGAATCTGGCCACAATTAGAACTAAAAAAACAACAATTTAGTATTAAAGTTTCTCATGATGTTGATCGTCCTAGCCGTTATGGTTTTGCTAGTTTAAAAAAACTTCCACGATTGATTGCTGGCGATATGATAAAAAGAAACGATTTTATGAGTATAATAAAATCGCCAATTATTTATTTAAGTGGTAAAAATAAACTCCATCCGATGGATATTTTTAATACTTTTGATTGGATAATGGATGTTTCAGAAAAGCACAATTTAAAAAGTGCTTTCTACTTTATTTGTGGTCATACTGATCCAGTATATGATGCGGACTATAAACCTGAAGACACAGCTATCCGAAAACTTCTACGACAAATACATGCAAGAGGCCATGAAATTGGATTACATCCTAGTTATAATACATACCTCCAGCCACAACTGATTGCTCAAGAGTTTAATCGACTTAGAAATTTATGTGATGAAGAAGGCATTCAGCAAGCAGAATGGGGTGGGCGAATGCATTATTTGCGTTGGCAGCAGCCTATAACCTTACAAGCCTGGAATGATGCCAAATTAAGCTATGATTCAACTTTAGGCTATGCTGATAGGGCAGGTTTCCGTTGTGGTACATGTTATGAATATCCGGCATTTAATCCAATAACAAAACGTATTTTAGATATTCGAATAAGACCGTTGATAGTTATGGAATGCAGTGTTATTTCGATAGCAAATATGGGATTGAAAATTGGCACGGAGTCAACCGATAAGATATTACAGCTAAAGGAAAATTGTAGATCCGTAGGGGGTTGCTTCACTTTACTTTGGCATAATTCAGAGTTTGAATCTGTGTCTAAAAAAGCCATGTATCAAAGAATCCTAAAAGATTAATTGGAATAGTGTTAATTTTATTTTAAAAGACATTCAAATTTCCTCGGTATTAAATAATATGCATTTAAAAATTAGTAAAAAAAGTATACCATTAATTTTTGGTTTATTTATCTTTAAAATTAGCTTAGATATAAGTTATATTTTATTTGTTAGTCGTTATTTTGAATATCGTGGTTTTGATTTAAATATATCAATCTTAAAATATTTACTGTCATGGATGTTATTACTAATAGTATTACCTTTTACTCCTTATTATTCAAATAAATCGAGTAATTATTTTCTTATAACAATTGTTTTATCATTGATAATACCTCTAACAAGTATCTATGGTTTATCAAGTAGAAATATCGAACCTTTACTAATAACAATTTTTTGCTTTTTTATTATATGTTTTATTTTAAAAATTAAATTAGTGAATAGAATAAAACCCTATTATATTAAGAATGGTAATAAAATTGCTGTCATAATTTCATTGTTTTTTATTCTATTAGTCACTTGGTGGTATTTTTTTTCTGGTGCTTATAAATATTTTAACTTGGACTTTACTAAAGTTTACCAATTTCGAGAATTAAGTAATAAATTAGCAAGCGTTGGTATTATGGCCTATATAAATGGCTGGGTTTATAAAGTATTTATTGTATATTTAATGGCTTATGCATTGCTAAAAAAGAATTTTGCTTTTTTTATGATTTTCTTTTTTATAGAAATTTTTTTCTATAGTATATCTGGACAAAAAAGTGTTTTTTTTACACCAATATTAATTTTTTCAATATGGTTTTATTTAAAGAATTTTAAAACATTATTAATTTTACCTATTGGATTTACTATAGTTGTTATTATATCTTATTTTTCTTTTCTTCTTTTTGATGACATGTTAACGCCCTCTATGTTTATCAGAAGGGTATTTTTTGTTCCTGCGAAACTTAGCTATGATTATTTTGATTTTTTTGCGGAGAATCATTTTATATATTGGAGCAACTCTTTTTTATCATATTTTATCGAATATCCATATAGCCTGCCACTAGCAGAGCTTATAGGGAATTATGAAGGAACTGGTTCTCATGCAAATAATGGGTTTATTGCTAGTGGATATGCGCATTTTCGATTAGTTGGCGTTATCATTTATGCTGTTATTTTAGGATTTATTTTAAAAATATTAGATTATATTGCCACCAGAGGGGTTCCAGTTTGGTTTGTACTATGTGTTGTCGTTGTTCCGCTTAGAGATGCTTTAATTTCATCCGATTTGTTGACAGCATTACTAACTCATGGATTAATTATTGCGTTAATCCTACTTTTTCTATCAATTGATAATAATAAAATTTATTATAAAAAATAACGTTAGTCGCATACTTCTATATAATTACATGAATACATTTAGTTATATTAAAATAAATTTTTTTATTTGAGGCCTTAATGTTAACAAAAAACGTTATTATTCGACAATTATATAGTTTAGGGATTGGTAAAAATGATGTTGTACTCATCAGAGCAGATTTAGGCAAAGTTGGTCGTATTGAGGGAGGAGCTTTTGGTTTTGTTGATGCACTATTAGATGTGGTTGGTGAAGGTGGAACTATCATTTCGTTGGCCTTCACTAGCTGGGGTTCATTCATAAAAAAACCAAAAATTGAAGATGCATTTGATATATCAAAAAAAAGCTACGCTGGAGCTTTACCGAATGCAATGTTAAGACACCCAAATGCATTAAGAAGTAAGCATCCAATGTGTTCCTATGTCGCTATAGGTAAATATGCAAGTTATTTTACTGCAGATCATAATGAGAATTCACCTGCATATGAACCCATTAGAAAATTAATCGATTTAGATGGGAAATGCGTACTCATAGGCTGTGTGAAAAATAGTCCTGGGTTTACTACAGCTCACCTAGCAGAAGCAGATTTGGGTTTACTCAAACTAAATATTTTCCCTAGCTTAAACAGGGTTTATTATAAGTCTATTGATGGACAGTATAAAATTTTTAAGAGAAAAGATTTTGGGCTCTGTTCCGATTCTTACTATAAGTTTTATTCTCACTATGTTAAAGAAGGAATTCTTCACGCAGGTAGAATTGGGAAAGCTTATTCAATAATAGTACCGGCGAAGGAGTCTTATAGGATTGAAAAGAAAATATTAGAATTGAATAGTAAATTTAGTATTTGTGATTCCAGAGATTGTATTAATTGTAATATTAGGCGATGGGATCAGTTACATAAAATCCCTCTTTTTATAATAAGAAAAATTATCAAAAAATTATTTATTAAATTTAATTTCTAATAAAATAATATTTATAACATACTATTATTCCTAATAGTATTAGGAAAGTTAGATATATGTATAAGTTAACTACAAATACACTTATTTGGTTACAAACCCTATTAAATGAACGGTATGGTCATTTATTTCATCTTTATTACCTTAATTCTTCAACATTAGTGTTATGTTTACCGAATTCAGAACAATCAATAATCTTTGATAACTTGCAAAGTATTTTCTATTGTTCACAATCTGACTTTGCATGCCAGCAATGGCGGCCTTCAGCGGAAAATTTTACCGCGCCAATTGATGATCTTATTCCTGCTCCATCCGCTACTAAGTTAATGAATCCGCTAATTGAATTTAACGAAAAAGGGGCGACTATACATTATGATATTCTCGGTCTGACCTATTGGATGTTAAATAGACTCGAAGAAATAGAAAGTCATGATTTAGATAATCATCAGCGCTTTCCTGCTACCAAATCACATGCATTTCGTCATGGTTACCTTGAACGGCCAGTTATAGACGAATGGTTGATCATTTTTGCTCAGGTGATTCAGCGGGTGTGGCCACAGTTAGTATTAAAGCAACATACATTTAGTATCAAGGTTTCCAATGATGTGGATAGGCCTAGTTATGCTTTTACGTCATGGTTATCAATTGGACGTATAATGGTGAATGAGCTAATTAAAGACTACAAAATTAGAACATTGGTCACTACCCCTTATTTAAAGTTAACTACTCGGAAGCAATTACATTCTATTGATCCTTATAATACATTTGATTGGCTTATGGATGTGTCAGAAGCAAATAATTTACAAAGTGCTTTTTATTTTATTTGTGGCCGTACTGATGCAAGGAGAGATGCTAATTATGAGCCAGAATACACAGTTATTCGTCAATTGATGCGTCGTATCCATAACCGCGGTCATGAAATAGGCTTACATCCTAGTTATGGTACCTATCAACATCCAGTTTTGATCAAATCTGAGGCGGAGCGACTGAAAAAAATTTGCACAGAAGAAAACATAGCACAGTCTTTCTGGGGAGGGCGGATGCACTATTTACGCTGGAGGCATCCAACAACGCTTCAGGCATGGAATGATGCGGGTATGGATTATGATTCTACGCTTGGTTATGCTGATAGCCCTGGTTTTCGCTGTGGTACATGTTTTGAATATCCAGCATTTAACCCGATAACTCAACAGCAATTAGCTATTCGTATTCGCCCATTAATCGTGATGGAGGGTACTATGTATTGAATCAGCTTATTTAGGATTGGGTGTGGGAGACAAAGCATTAAATCGAATTTTGAAATTAAAGGACATTTGTTATAGAGTTCATTGCTGTTTTTCGCTGCTATGGCATAATTCTTCACTTGTTTCTAATGAATTAAAAGAGATGTATCAATGCTGTTTGAAGAATTGATTTCAATAAAGATAATTTTATTAAATTTACGCTTTTATTTATAACTACAACTTATATTATTATGTCATTATTTATTTAAAATAATATAGAAGTTAACTTAGATGTTTAATCGTTCAAATTTAAGAAAAAGCACCAAATGAAATCTACCATGATTTATAAATATAAAATCGTCCATATTACATCTGCACATTCTCGTTATGACCAGCGTATCTTTTTAAAAGAATGTGTTTCATTAGTTAAATATGGCTATCAAATTGCTCAAATTGTCGCAGATGGCAAAAAAGATGAAATTAAAGATCAAGTAAGTATTTATGACGTTGGTGCTTCCAAAGGACGTTTAGATCGTATTTGTAATGTGCCAATGCGTATATTTAAGAAAGCAATTGAGGTAAATGCTGATATTTATCATCTGCATGATCCAGAGCTGATTCCTATTGGCTTAAAATTAAGAAAATTGGGTAAAAAAGTTATTTTTGACTCCCATGAAGATGTCCCAAAGCAATTATTAGCAAAGCCCTATCTTAATAAATTCGCCAGGCAATTGTTGGCTAAAATTTTTGCTGTTTATGAACGCTGGGCTTGTCGTAAATTTGATGGCGTCATCGCTGCCACTCCCTATATTCGGAATAAGTTTATCAATATGGGCGTTAATTCAATAGATATTAACAATTATCCCATCATTGATGAATTTTCCAAAAATGATACTAATTGGGCGAATAAAAAAAATCAGGTGTGTTATATAGGCGGTTTGACTAAAATCAGAGGTATTAATGAAATTGTTGAAGCCATGGAATATGTTAAACAACCAACACAATTGGTATTAGCGGGTGAATTCTCCGAGCAGATTTTCAAAAAAACAACAACAGAAAAGCCAGTATGGGATCGCGTTATGGAAAAAGGCTGGTTAGATAGAAAAGGTGTTTCTTCTGTACTTAGTGACTCAGTCGCTGGTTTAGTTACCCTACATCCGATAATTAATTATCTTGATGCTTTACCAATTAAAATGTTTGAATATATGGGGGCAGGGATCCCGGTTATTGCATCAAATTTTCCTTTATGGAAAACTATTATAGAAAATAATAGCTGTGGAATTTGCGTTGATCCATTAGATCCTAAAGAAATTGCTGAAAGTATTAATTTTATCATTTCGAACCCTGAAAAAGCGGAGTTGATGGGTAGGCATGGTCAACAGGCAGTTAAAGAAAAATATAACTGGGATATTGAAGAAAAGAAATTATTCAATTTCTATCTTTCAGTAATTAACAGATAAAATAATTTAGTAGGATGTGTGCAAAGCTAGGTGTTGAAAATATTATTATTGCGGCCAATATTGCTAAAAAACGTCATAACATCGCAATGAATCTTAAAGCCTGGTTAAAATCTCCTCACTTAGGAATGATAAGTATTTTAACCGCAGGAGATAAGCATTTTTTAGGTATGGGGAAACTGTCAAAAAACAGACTGGTATTAATTTAAATTTGTGGGGAGTTAATCCGCTTGAAGTTACCCATTTTAAAGCCGGTTTTTTTAGATATTCGGCCTGATTTTGAAGAAAAGCGAGTATACACGCATGGTTGGCAAAAACAATTAGCATATCAAAAATTAAGATTCAAAACCATGCTTGATAGCCCGGGGTATTTTAATCATTCGCTTTGGGATACGCTTAGCGGTGAATACTATCGCAGTTTTATTGAAAAGACAGATTATTTTCATATTTTTGATTATTGGCGTTGGGATGAACAAATTTTTGATAACACATTAATCAATGATTATGACTGGAAAACAGCGATTGATACTAATACAACCTGGCGTATCGGAGTTGGAACAGCTGCTTTCTATAATTATATATACTATTTAGTCACCGGTTTTATCGAACATGATACCTTTAAAAGTAATCAAATCAGAGAAGGGCAAATGACAGGTGAAAAAGCGTGAACATTGGTAGCAGATGAAAATCAACCAAGATATGAAAATATTCGTTGATATCTTGATGTCTTAGGTATGGATTTTACTGATGTTGTAAAAATAATAAATGCGATCCCCAAAAAGTATAATTTTTAAATAGAATATTATTATGGGCTACATCATGTACAAATATAAAATTGTTTATATAATATCTGAATATTTATTTTATAAATGATAAAATTTATTATTTAAAAAAGTCAGAGTTTATTTCTATTTTTTGATATTAAGAAATTTAGTAAAAATGATATCATTTATGTTTTAGGAAAAACATAGAAAAAATTAGAATAACAATTATCTCTTAAAGTTTTATTATGTTAATTTAAAAATAAATACATTACATCAAATATTGCGATTAAATGGTTATGTAAAGATTATTTAATTGCAATTATAGTGAAATTTATAAATTAATAATGATAAATAAGAAATTATTATTATCAGGATGTTTATAGTGAATATACTATATATCAATCATTATGCTGGCAGTCCAAAGTATGGTATGGAATATCGACCTTATTATCTATCAAGTGAATGGATAAAATTGGGTCACAATGTTAAGATTATTGCTAGTTCTTTTTCTCATCTAAGAAAGATTCAACCTGAAAGTAAATATTTACAACCTTTTCTAGAAAAAATTGATGATATTCCATACTTATGGATAAAAGGTATAAAATATAAAACAAATGGTTTGGGCAGACTTTTTAATATTTTGTCTTTTTTATCCGGTGTATTTTTTAGAGCAAAAAAAATAAGTCATGAATTTAAACCTAATGTTGTAATTGCATCTAGTACCTATCCATTAGATATTTATGTCGCTTACTATTTGGCAAAATGTAATAATGCAAAATTAGTTTTTGAAGTACACGATTTATGGCCACTTTCTCCAATAGAACTGAGTAATATATCTCCTAATAATCCTTTTATGAGATGGTGTCAAGCGGCTGAAGATTTTGCTTATAAAAATTCAGATATTGTGGTTTCAATACTGCCAAATGTACACGATCATATGCAAACACATGGTCTAGATCTAAATAAACTTCATATCGTGTCCAATGGTGTTGTTGCCGATGATTGGAAAACAGATAATATTTTACCTATACCTGATAGCTTACAAAATATTATTGATTCTTTAAAAAAAGAAAATAAATGTATCACAGGTTATGCAGGTTCTCTCGGTATGCCTAATGCGATGGAATATTTACTTCAAGCTGCGAGCTTAATTAAAAATTCCAACTTTCATTTTTTAATTGTTGGAGATGGACTTGAAAAAAATAATCTTATCAAGCTTTCAATAAAATTAAATCTAGATAACGTGACGTTTCACAATCAAATCGCAAAGAAAGCGATTCCTGCATTATTATCATATTTTGATATTGCTTATATAGGTTGGCGTAAAAAATCTATCTACCGTTTTGGTATTGCGCCAAATAAGTTGTTTGATTACATGATGGCCGAATGTCTGATATTACATTCGGTTTCTGCTGGTAATGATCTTGTTCAGGATGCATTCTGTGGTGTCTCAGTGGAGCCAGAAAATCCAGCAGCAATTGTTCAAGGTATACTTAAATTAAGTCATTTAGATAAAAGTATTGTAGTAAAAATGAAAACATCTGGGCGTGATTTTGTTATTAAAAATCACACATATACTGTTCTAGCCAATAAATTTTTAAAGGTTATTTCTAATGAATAATGGATTTTTACCCTTTTCTTTTCCTGAAATTGGGCAAGAGGAAATTGATGAAGTTGTAGATTCGTTAAAAAGAGGTTGGATCACCACAGGGCCAAAAGCGAAACAATTTGAACAAGATTTTGCTAGTTATCTAGGAAATAAAGTTCAGGCTATTGCAGTCAATTCTGCAACTGCAGGATTACATTTAGCACTTGAAGCGGTAGGTATTGGTCCTGGTGATGAAGTTATTGTGCCAACTTATACTTTCACATCAACAGCAGAAGTGGTTCGTTATTTAGGCGCGGCTCCAGTTTTTGTGGACTGTTGTAAAAATTCGTTAAATATGGATCCAGTTGCGCTTGAAGCAGCTATTACCAATAAAACCAAAGCCGTTATTCCGGTTCATTTTGCTGGTTTAGCCTGTGATATGGATAAAATTATAGCTATTGCAAGAGAAAATAATTTAAAAATAATCGAGGATGCAGCCCATGCATTGCCTACTATTTATAATGGAAAATTGATTGGAACATTAGATACGGATGTCACTGTATTTAGCTTCTATGCAAATAAAACAATGACAACAGCAGAAGGTGGAATGTTAGTATCTAAAGATCCGAATATAATCGCTAGAGCTAAGATAATGCGTTTACATGGTATTAGCCGTGATGCATTTGATCGCTATCAATCTCAAACGCCAGCATGGTTTTATGAGGTTGTTGAACCTGGTTTTAAGTATAATATGCCCGATATCGCTGCTGCAATTGGTATTCATCAACTGAAACGTTTAGATTCTTTCCAGAGAACCAGAGAAAAAATGGCAAATATCTATAATGATGTTTTTAAAGAATTACCGCTTATTTTGCCGGAAAAAGCCGCTGAAAATAGTCAACATGCATGGCATTTGTACCCTATTAGGCTTGATGATTCCGTCAGTATTAGTAGAGATGATTTTATAATTGAAATGTATAAGAAGAATATTGGTTGCTCGGTACACTTTATTCCGTTACATAAACATCCTGTCTGGCGCGATAGATATAACTTAAAACCCAGTAGTTTTCCTGTGGCAGAACAAGCTTATCAAAATATAATATCAATTCCTCTATATGCCGCAATGACACATAATGATCAATTAAGGGTGATCGATGCAATAAAAGAGATTTTACTCTAGATGAAAACTCATTACTTTTTTATTAAGAGATTATTGGATGTTTTGGTATCATTATTAGGATTAGTTATTTTATCGCCTTTACTTATTGGTATAGCTATCTGGATAAAAATTGATTCTTTAGGTCCAATTTTTTTCCGGCAACTACGGGTAGGTTTGCATGGTAAGACTTTTTATATACACAAATTCAGAAGTATGGCAATAAATTCTGAACAGCAAAGCCAACTTACGATTGGAAGTGATAGTAGAATTACTCGTTCAGGAAAATTTATTCGTAAGTATAAAATTGATGAACTTGCTCAGCTTATTGATGTATTGCAGGGAACTATGAGTTTAGTTGGCCCAAGACCAGAGGTTCCAAAGTTCATGAATATATATCCACAAAAAATTAGAAAACAAATATTGTCAGTCAAACCAGGTATTACTGATCTTGCCTCTATTGAAATGATCGATGAGAGCTGTATTTTGGCAAAATATTCAGATCCGCAACAAGCATATATTGATGTTATTATGCCAATAAAGTCAGAGTATTATATTAAATATATACAAAAAAGATCTATCCTATTTGATATAAAGGTCATTTTTATGACGATTTTTAAAATACTCAAAAAGATAAAGTAATAAAATGAAAACTCTCGCATTAAGTAAAACCAGATTATTAAAATTTATAGTATTATTATTCGTTGATGTGGCTATTATGTTTTGTTCTTATTGGGGAGCATTATGGCTTAGGTTAGATAGAGATACACCTCTTTTTAGTTATTCTCACTGGTTCGTTATCTCTTTGACGATTGTTGTTTCGATTTTTTTCTTTATTCGAATTGGGTTTTATCGAGCCATCATTAGATATGTGAATATAAGTATTTTAAAATGGACGTTTATTGGTTCTATTATTTCATCAATATTGTTGATTGCTTTATCTCTTTATCAGCAAGCGTTTTTACCCAGGACTGTTCCTATAATTTATTTTTTTCTTTTAGTCATATTTTTATGCGGCTCGCGTATTTTTTATAGAAACTTAATTAACATTATGACTAATAAAGGGATCCCGGTATTAATATATGGAGCGGGAGAATCGGGAAGACAACTGGTAACGATACTAAGAGAGCATAAAGAACTTAACCCAATTTGTTTTATTGATGATAATCCACTAAAAAATAACCATACTATACAAGGCCTAAGAGTTTATTCTATAAATAAGGTAGAAAATTTAATAAAAAGGAAACAAATTAAAAAAATTCTCCTTGCAATGCCTCAGATAAGCAACAATAGAAAAAAGGAAATTTTACAATATCTAGAAAAATTTCATTGTGAGTTGCTGACAATACCAAATTTTAATGAGCTTGTTAATGGTACCTCAAAGATTAGCGCTCTTAAAAGGGTATCTATTACAGATATTCTTGGAAGAGAACAAATTTCTCCTATGACGGAGTTATTATCTAAAAATATCACTGGTAAAAATATATTAGTTACTGGAGCTGGAGGTTCGATTGGTTCTGAGCTTTGTCGACAGATTATTAAACAAAATCCCAATCAATTAGTATTATATGAAATTTCAGAATTCTCTCTTTATTCTATACATTGTGAACTGATACCATTATTAAAAAACAGTAACATTAATATAATTCCAATATTAGGAGATATCAAAAATAAAGATAAACTGAAATTTTTATTTAGGAAATTTAATATTCAGACAATTTATCATGCTGCTGCATATAAGCATGTTCCATTGGTTGAGTATAATATAATTGAAGGTATTCAAAATAATATATTTGGTACGTTATTTTTAGCTGAAGTTGCAAATGATTGCCAAGTAGAGAAATTTGTTTTAATTTCTACGGATAAAGCGGTTAGGCCGGCAAATGTAATGGGAGCAACTAAAAGATTTGCGGAATTGATATTGCAAGCCCTCGCAAATACTCAATCGAAAACACACTATTCGATGGTAAGATTTGGGAACGTGTTAGGTTCATCTGGTTCTGTCGTTCCATTATTTGAAAAACAGATAGCTCAGGGAGGCCCTATTACGTTAACACATAAATATATCACTCGATACTTTATGACTATCCCTGAAGCCGCTCAATTAGTGATACAAGCAGGTGCGATGGGTAAAAGTGGTGATGTTTTTGTTTTGGATATGGGAGACCCTGTAAAAATTTATGATTTAGCAATAAAAATGATTAATCTGTCAGGGCTTTCATTGAAAGATGAAAATAATCCAGTAGGTGATATTGAAATTCAAATAACTGGTTTGCGCCCTGGTGAAAAACTTTATGAAGAACTCTTGATTAGTGATAATATTTTAGGTACTGCCCATCCTTTGATTATGACCGCAGAGGAAAAATTTTTGGATTGGGAACAGTTAATTGAAATAATTAATAATATGGATTATCACTGTCATCAGAAAAATTTGACTTCCTTAAGAGAGCTGCTGCTTAAAGCACCACTTGATTTCAATCCTAAAGATAAAATTTGCGATTTATTTTTATAAAAATTTTAACGTTTACTTTTTTTAATAATTTAAGCTTTGTAATAATATATGTAAAATTAATAGACTAAGGTATTATATTTAGTCTATTGTTTCTTGCTTAATATTCTTTGTGTAATGAAAGAATAATCAATAAGCATGAAGGTTGTAATAAAAGCTGATTTTGCAAATTTAAACGTTAAAAAATAAAAATGTAACCTCATAAATTCATTAAAGACATTCTCATACTCAACAGGCGATAATTGGTTATTTGTCGTTTGATCTTATTCAGTTGTAGTAACCAAGGTAATCCAATAAGTTTTGTTTCATTTCTTCTCGATTAGCACAATCAATCATACTTTAAGTTGCCAAAAAATCGTTCTACTATCAGGGCATTATCTGGCCAGCGCCTTAAGCCTTCGTGGCTCGCTTTCGGATCATCGCTTTTCCGTAAAGATTGATATTTGCCTTAATGGATATAGGCTTCCTCAATCACTGCGTAAAACCTCCCTCCTTTCGTTATTTAACCACCAAACCTAACTGCCTGTGGTCTATTCAAGCTTAATTTTTTTCATATCAAGATGTTGCATATAAGCTCAATGTATTGCTTTAGCAAAATGTCCGAATTTATTACAGCACAATAATTTCGTGTTTAAAGGTGCTAACGACGCGGCTGGCGAAAAAATATTTAACGATGGTTTGACGCATTGGGCCGTGAAGATAGCAATAAAGATGGCATGATTGATATCCTATCTGAAATCAGTTACTCAGTTACGGGCTTGCGATGCAAAAGTTGATACACAATAGCTTAAGACACTGACAGAACTAGGGATCACTAAAATTAGCTTCCGGCCCTTGCATTAAGCTGAAATCGGTGACGGCAATCAGGTAGTTGCTAGAGTGGATGGTTAAGGATATATCATGAATATAAATATTGGATATTGCTAGCAGTGGCAGCTAGTTTTTTAGCTAGTTGCGATGATAAAAAGCAGACGTTGTGCCCGGAGGCGGAATCGACCACCAACACGAGGATTTTCAATCCTCTGCTCTACCGACTGAGCTATCCGGGCAACACCGCGCATTAAACCCTATTCCACACAACTCGTCAATGTATTTCCGGTAAAAAATGCGAAATCATGCTTATTTGCTGTTTTTTTGAACCACGAGATAATGACTATCTTTTTTGTAAATTATTTTTTTAATTTAATGCATCATTCTTTCTACATTTAGCAATAGTTAACCTGAGTTCGGGATAAGCATTATCAATTATACTTGAAGATACGTACCTGCAACAGGTATCTTTGGTTTAGATGGCATTAAACAATATGCAACCAGTCCGCCTAATAAATTCACTACAAAGTTAGCCGGAGAGCGATGTCGCGTATGCTCTATTTGACAAAGATTTTTTAACTCATCAAATACCGTTTCAATGACAGAACGATGACGCAAGATGGCTTTGTCGAAACAAGTCTGTTTAATAGGCTTCATTTTCTTCTTGATATTCGTTATAAGGCTAATTCCCATCGTTTTGAGTTGCTGTTTCAGTGAAGCCGATAAATACCCTTTATCTGCGTACAAACAACCAGAAAGATCCTTTGTCAGCTCAGGCAATGGTTTCCGATCATCGGTGTTTCCTGGTGTGAGTCGAAAACTGAGTATTTCCCCCAAATGATTGATAATTACATGAAGCTTGAAACCAAAGAACCAACCTGTTGAATTTTTTCCCCGTTCAGCTATCCCATTGAAGACTTTATGTCTGCGGATCCGTAAGTTATCACACACCGCTATCGGAGTAGAATCGGCAACCGATAGCCCCGTGCATTTTCCCTTAATTGACTCAAACAGTGCCGTTAACGCTAAGGCACTACGCGGAAGTAACTCTACACAGCGTGAATAGGATGGCAAGTTAGGAAATTCCTTCCGGAGATATAAGCGGACATAATAGAGATAAAATACCTTGAATTGCCTGAATCGGAGTTGATGAAACAACACAACCAGTGTCATCATTTCCGCCAACGAAAGCTGAGTAGACCGTCTACGACGCTTAGTACCGTTAGTCAGCAAATATTCATGCATTTTTGGCTCGAAGTCTTTGCAAAAATCATCCATCAGGCAATAAAGTTCAGTAAGATTTTCCATAATTGTTTAACAATGCTCTACTCTTTAACCAGACTGTTAGAGTATTTTAACAAAACAGGCTCATTCAACTATTTGAATATCAAGACTTTCTCTTTATTTCTTATCCCGAACTCAGGTTAGTTAAGATATCTTCTGCTAGTAGTTTGGCGATCAAAACATCTTCAATATTTCTCTTAACCACTAATTTGCTTAGACAATCTTCTAAAATTAACTCCATTTGCTTAGCAACTTGCTCGCTGTCGTCTATATCTAGTTGCCTTAGCAGCTCAAGACTAAAATTAAATGACAATTTTTTTTGCTGTTCACTCAGTTGATGAATTGGATGCTCTGGATCTGGAAAAATACTGCATGCAGCAATAAATAGGCAGCCTGGAAAGCGATTATCTCTGACTTTTTGAGCTAACTGGTTATAACGGGCTAATAGTTTTTCTTCCGGAGAAAGTTGGTCATTGAGTTGTATCTGCCGCTGCCAGGTCTCAATTTGTTGACTATGGTGACGTAAACAATCATAAAGCAAGGCTTCATTATTTGGCCAAAATTGACGCGATTTATTGAATTCTACTTTAAGTTTATTAAGTAATATTTCAATATTACAGCCAAGGCCATGTTGTTCTAACAGTTGTAGTACAGAGTTCAGTACTTACTCACGTTGCATGTTTATTTCCCTTGCCGTTGCGTAATTTGTTCTAAATGCTGATAGAACATTTTGCTATTCATAAAACCATAAACCCTTGAATTAGGTAATTCGATGCCTTTATCATCATAGAAAATAATGGTGGGTAATGCATAGACATCGAGATATTGTAAAAGAGATTTTTGTTCAGCATTATTTTCTGTCACATTGGCTTGCAGTAATAACATATTATCCAGTTTACTTTTGACCTTGGGATCACTAAAGGTATATTTTTCAAACTCCCTACAGGCGACACACCAATCAGCATAAAAATCAAGCATAACTATTTTGCTAGTATTATTGTTTATTGCTTGTTTGATTTCTTGCCAATTTTTTACCTGTTTAAATTTTAAATCCATATGGTCTTGTGGTTTTGATATGGCTGGTATTTGCCAAACTCCATTTTGTAGCGGCTGGGCTGCTATGATAGCTAATAGTAAAAATAAGATCTGTCCAATCCGCGCCCAGCCGTTATGTTTCTTAAGTAATAGAATGAACACCCATATACAAAATGCAGTTATCAATAAACTGCTTAACCTAAGACTCCAGATCTCGCCAAAAATCCGCTCGAGTAAGAAAATGGGTAACGCTAAGATCACAAAGCCAAACGCTTCTTTAACATATTGCATCCAAGGGCCGCTACGAGGAAGTAGTCGATGGCCAAATAATATTATGCCAATAAGTGGCAGCCCCATACCTAATGCATATAGGTAAAGTGTTAGACTTCCGATTAACAGATTTCCGCTTTGGGCAATATAAAGCAAAATAGCACTGAGGGGCGCTGTGGTACAGGGAGAACAGATAAGTCCGGCTAGTGCGCCCATAATAAATACACCAAAATAAGATCCTGCTTTTTGGTGGTCGCTCCAATTAATCAGTTTTGTTTGCAGTGAAGATGGTAGCTGTAGGTTATAAAAACCAAACATCGAAAATGCCAGCAGAATAAACAGAACGGAAATTATGATCAAAACATAGGGGTGCTGAAGTGCGGCTTGAAATGATAAACCGGCCGCTGCAACAATTAGCCCCAATAGGGTATAAGTGAGAGCCATTCCTTGAACATAACTAAAAGCTAACCAAAAAATTTTTATTAAACTTTTGGGTCTTTGCTTACCTAATATAATACCTGAAATTAAAGGGTACATCGGTAAGACGCAAGGAGTAAATGCAACACCAATACCGAATAGCAGTGCCCATAAAGGTGAAAAAGGTTGCTCTGTTTTTCCGCTAGTCGCTTTTTTCGCTGACGAGTTAGCGTTTGGTTGAACAAATTTACTGGTGGCTAGCGATTTTTTGGTGGCAATGACGGAGCTAAGTGGAATAATTTTTGTTTCTGGTGGATAACAGTAGCTGGCAGCTGCACACCCTTGATATCTCACTTCAATATTGGCTTGGTCTGTGGCACTGATAATAGGAATATTAATAACTAAATTATTAAAATAAACAACTGTTTTACCAAAAAATTCATCTTCATGATATTTTCCTTTTGGTAATTGATATTTACCGAGCTTGGCATGATTGGGAAGGAATTTTATCTGTTTTTGATAGAGATAATAGCTGGGCTGTATTTGCCAGTTCACTATCAATTTGTTGTCTTTTTGTTCAAAATCAAACACGAAGGCTTGATCAGCAGAGAGCAATTGATTCATTCCTCCTTTTTCAAAAATAGCATATGCTGCGGTTGATAAAATGAATGTCCCACACAGTATTAGTAATAAGCTTAAAACATAAACACGTCTCTGCATAATAGATTTAAAAATAGCTGTTAAGTTTAAAATAAGATAATTATTGAACTATAACCTACTGTTTATCGATTGGAAAAGTTTTAGTGGCTAATTTGTTTAAAGAATATTGATTGTTACGATAAAAATTCAAGGACTTTAGGTCCTTGAATCAGATTTTTCTAACATTAAAGGATGATGCTACCAAACAAAAAACCGAAAAGGACAGATGGGCAAACACCAATAGTGCCAGGAATAAAAAATGGATGATTAAACATAAAGCGACCAATGCGAGTCGTACGGGTGTCATCCATTTGAACAGCGGCAACTAATGTTGGATAGGTTGGTAAAACGAAGAGACCCGAAACCGCAGAAAAAGAGGCAATGGCGGTTAATGGACTGACGTTTAAAGCAAGCGCCATTGGCATTAGCGCCTTAGCCGTTGCAGCCTGAGAGTAGAGTAGTGCAGAACAGATGAAAAATATCACCGCTAGCATCCATGAATGATTATGAATAAGTTGACCGGCAGTGGCTTTTATCCACTGAATATTAGCCTGGACAAAAGTATCGCCTAACCATGCTACGCCTAAAATACAGATACAGGCACTCATACCTGCTTTAAAGGTACTAGAATTTAAGATAGCATCTGTTTTAACATGGCAACTTAGTGTAATTAAGGTCGCTACACTTAACATAATAATCAAAATTGCATTGGTCGTATTCATTAGTGGTGTTTCAATTAGACCAAGACTGGGGCTATTAATCATGGCATAAATAACCACATATATGACACCTAGCAGAAAAAATAACACTGACTTTTTCGCGCCAGCTTTAATTTTTTTAGACTGACAACCTCTTAATTCAATTAATCCGGCGGATAAACGTTGTTGATAAATGCGATCATTAGCCAGTTTAGAATCAAAGCACCAAGAAATAATGAATGACATAAGTAAAACACGAGTTTCGCAATCTCCAAAAAAGAAGTATAAATTTAAAAACAAGAAAAAATCAGGGTGTTCATATTTTGTCGGGTTATCCATGTATTAAAGATATCTATAAAACATTCTTACAAGTAAGCAGTTTAAGATACTCTGGTTTAGCGTTATCAGAAGTAAGCCCATCGCCTTTATCTCATGACACTGTTAGCCGATGGCTAAAAAGTAGATGTTTTAGACCTAAAGACCTATGGCGATTAGTTGAACCTTCTATAGACAAAAAAAGCCCTTGCGTACTAATTGCCGATGATACATTGATTGCCAAAACACGTAGTAAAAAAATAGAGATGGTCCATTATCAATATTCAGGTAATGAACATGAGGTTATTGCTGGCATAGGTTTAGTTAATTTGCTTTGGCATGATCTGACGAAGGTTGAATCAATTCCTATCAATTATCGTATTTATGATAAAGATTCTGATGGAAAAATAAAAAACACGCACTTTTCCGAAATGCTCACTCTTGCTAAAAAAAGAGGGATCATGACAGAAGCCGTAGTGATGGATGCTTGGTATTCTAGCCTGGATAACCTGAAATCAATTCGCTCTCATGGTTGGATCTGGGTAACCAGGCTGAGGAAAAATAGGATTGTTAACCATAACAAACAACTGAACAAGTTAGACATCTCAGAAGAAGGAACGTCAATACACTTGCGAGGATATGGTTGGGTAACCGTTTTCAAATTTACAGCCAAAAACGGCCGTATTGATTACATAGTAACAAACAAAGAGAATCCCACCCGTCAATACCTCAAATCTATCATGGATGCCCGTTGGTCTGTTGAAGTTTATCATCGAGAAGTTAAACAAAACTGTGGTATTGAACGCTGTCAGGCTCGCACGAGGCGAGCGCAAAGAAATCATATTTTTCTCGCTATTTCTGCGTGGTTTGAACAACATAAACGTCGTATATCTGAAAAAATAACCCTTTATCAACAAAATTGGGACGTAATCAAAAGTGCTATTACTGAGCAAATCCCTGTTTTATTAGCGTACCCAAATTAGTTTTGTGCGAAACTCGTGTAAAATAGCTAAAAAAGTTGCCGGTAAGAGAATCGCTAGTAAGCTAATATAGCTAATGGGTTTAATAACCATAGCCGGATTTTCCATAACCGAAGCAATATAGACCACAGTAGCTGAAATCGGTGATGCAGTGATGCCGATTTGTGCCGCAACAATAGCTGTTGATAAGGGCCGGCAGGGTTTAATACCATTTTCTTTAGCAACTTCTGCAATAACCGGTAAAGTTGCCAATGAAATATTACCTGTACCTGCAAATAAAGTCAGAAAATAGGTAACGATTGGTGCTAAGATGGTAATGTATTTAGGATTTTTACGAAGTAATTTTTCTGTTTGATCAATCAAATAATCTAATCCACCGGCAATTTGCATGGCCGAGATAGCGGCGATAACAGCCATAATAATGGAAATAACATCATAGGGTATTGTTCCTGGTTTAACACCTAAAATTGCCAGCATCAAGACGCCAAGACCGCCAGCAAAGCCTATACCGATACTTCCTAGTCGAGCTCTCAGAAAGATGGCCAGCAGAACAATAATAAATTCTACGGCTAACATAATGTTTACTCCTTAAAGTAATTGATAATATTTTGTTTGTTTTTTGTATATGCATAAAGTAAAAGGCACGCTTCTTTGCAGAGAGCGTGCCTTAAAAATTAAGACGAATTAATTTTTATTGTTAACATGCTAATTTAGTCATCAAAGCGTTTCGCTTTATACTGAGGATTTTTTAGATTTTCAACAGAGAAAATATCGTCTAATTGTTCTTCTGTTAGTAAACCTCGCTCTAATACTACTTTTCTAACATTTTTACCTGTTTCAGCGCATATTTTACCGACGATATCGCCATTATGATGACCGATAAATGGATTAAGATAAGTGACAATGCCAATCGAATTAAAAACATATTTTTCGCATATTTCTTTATTGACGGTAATACCGTTAATGCATTTTTCCAGTAAATTACGGCAAGAATTATTCATTAATGAAATAGATTCAAAAATTGCCTGGCCGATTGCCGGCTCCATCACATTTAATTGCAATTGTCCTGCTTCCGCTGCGATAGTAACACAAGTATCGTTGCCAATAACTTTGAAGCATGCTTGATTAACCACTTCAGGGATAACAGGATTGACTTTAGCAGGCATAATAGATGAACCCGCTTGTAGTTCGGGTAGATTGATTTCTTTTAAACCAGCACGAGGGCCGGAAGAGAGTAGGCGAAGATCATTACAGATTTTTGATAGTTTAACTGCTAAGCGTTTTAATCCTGCATGTACTGTAATATAAGCACCACAGTCGGAAGTTGCTTCAATTAAATCTTCTGCCGGAATGCAGGGCAATCCTGTTACTTCAGCTAATTTTTTTACCACCAATTCTTGATAACCGGCAGCGGTATTGACTCGGGTTCCGATTGCGGTTGCACCAAGATTGACTTCAAGTAATAATTCACTAGCGCGGTGTAAATTTTTTATTTCTTCTTTTAATAATGTAGCAAATGCATGAAATTCTTGCCCTACTGTCATAGGAACCGCATCTTGTAATTGGGTGCGACCCATTTTAAGAATATCTTTAAATTGGTTGGTTTTTTGTTCAAAACCTTCTTGAAGTAGGGTAATTGATTTAATTAGATTAGTAATAGAGTTATAAACCGCAATTCGAAAGCCGGTTGGATAGGCATCATTAGTTGATTGACTCTTATTTAAATGGTCATTGGGATCTAAATATTGGTATTCACCTTTTTTATGTCCCATTAATTCAAGACCAATGTTAGCCAGGACTTCGTTAGTATTCATATTTAATGATGTACCGGCTCCCCCTTGAAAGACATCTACTGGAAACTGATCCATGCACTTGCCTTTATCTAAAATTTGGTCACAGGCATTAATAATCGCATCTGCTTGTTTTTGTGGAATGGTTTTTAGTTCTTTATTTGCCATTGCCGCTGCTTTTTTTACCATTACCATTCCACGAATAAATTCGGGTACATGATTAATAGTTCGGTCGCTAATATAGAAATTCTCGATCGCACGCAATGTATGAATACCATAATAGGCTTCAGCAGGTACATCTCGTTTACCTAATAGGTCTTCTTCAGAACGGATACTTTTAGACATACAAACCTTCTTAAAATTAAATAGCGATTTACTAACTGAATATGTAATGTAATAGTAAAAATGGATTATATTAACGTCAGATTTGAAATTAATAACTAAGATTTTAATTATAACCGTGATATATATTCCGAAATAGTGGTATTGTCATAAATATGGAATACTATATATGCATCTTAGTGGATTAAATATGATATGTGTGATCACATTCACATAACCCATTAAAAACATTAAAATTTTTTATCATTGAAAAATGTATGATAGATCTGCATCATATAGGTATTATCGGCTTATAAAGCAAATATTGTGATATTCATTTTTTTGAGAAAATTTATCTTGCTAAGTCAAGAGGCTAGCGTTTTATTAGCAAATATTAGGAGAATTGTATGCGTTGGTTTCCATTCATACTTTTATGCCTGTTAATTTATATCGAAGCAGTTATTTTTGTTAGAGTTGCTGAGAGCATAGGTGTATTAACCACTTTAATATTGGTCGTTTTAACTTCATGCCTTGGAATTTCTTTAGTAAAAAGTCAGGGAATTAAGAACTTATTGTTAATACGTCAAAAATTAGCTGACGGTGAAAATCCGGCCGAGGAGATGATTAAGAATGTGGCCTTAGTGATTGCAGGTATTCTGTTAATCATACCCGGTTTTTTTACGGATTTTTTAGGTTTGTTACTACTATTTTCTCCGATCCAAAAACTGATAGTCGTGAAGCTTATGCCGCATATTCATTTTTATTCTGCCGGGGCAGCTAACGATAATTTTAACCGTTCTTCAAAAGGGCATACCTATGAAGGCGAATTTGATAGAAAATCTGATTCTCCATCAAACAGCATTAAACATGAAGACAAATTTTCTAAAAAAGAATATCATGATGATAAATAATACTAACGATTTTGTTTTTAAGTAGAAAGAAAAAATGAAAAATTTTTTGTATACCCCCTTGAACTGATTTTAATTGACCCCATTTCGTCAAACAGGGTACTGGTTTAATAAGACATACTAGTATCATCCTTATTTACCTTATATGGATTTTATTTATAGGAGATCTATTAATGAAGATACGTCCATTGCATGATCGGGTTATCATCAAGCGCGAAGAAGTTGAAGCTAAATCTGCTGGAGGCATTGTTTTGACGGGCTCTGCGGCTGGTAAGTCAACTCGAGGCAAAGTGCTAGCTGTTGGTAACGGTCGCATTTTAGAAAATGGTGAAAATAAACCGTTAGATGTGAAAGTTGGCGATACTGTTATTTTTAACGACGGCTATGGCGTGAAGACAGAAAAGATTGATAACGACGAAGTATTGATTATGTCAGAAAGCGATATTCTGGCAATTGTTGAAAAATAATTTCTCGCTTAGATCTTCAGAATGAATGAATTTAAAGGAAAGAAACAATGGCAGCTAAAGACGTAAAATTTGGGATTGACGCCCGTGCAAAAATGCTTCGTGGAGTGAGTATTCTTGCTGATGCAGTTAAAGTTACTTTAGGTCCGAAAGGCCGTAATGTAATTCTGGATAAATCTTTCGGAGCACCTTCAATTACTAAAGATGGTGTGTCTGTTGCGCGTGAAATCGAATTAGAAGATAAATTCGAAAATATGGGTGCCCAGATGGTAAAAGAAGTTGCATCTAAGGCGAATGATGCAGCAGGCGATGGCACAACCACAGCAACAGTACTCGCTCAATCGATTGTTAGCGAAGGTTTAAAAGCGGTTGCTGCCGGCATGAACCCAATGGATTTAAAACGCGGTATTGATAAAGCGGTTTCTGCGGCAGTTGAAGAATTGAAAAAATTATCTAAACCGTGTGCTGATAATAAAGAGATTGAACAAGTCGGTACGATTTCGGCTAACTCTGATAAAACCGTCGGTGAATTAATTGCTAAAGCAATGAAAGCAGTTGGCAAAGAAGGCGTTATTACCGTTGAAGAAGGTTCCGGTTTAGAAGATGAACTAGCTACTGTTGAAGGTATGCAATTTGATCGTGGTTATTTGTCTCCTTATTTTGTTAATAAGCCAGATGCGGGCTCTGTCGAATTAGAAAATGCCTATATCTTGTTAGTAGATAAAAAAGTTTCTAATATTCGTGAATTGTTACCTGCATTGGAAGCTGTCGCTAAAGCAGGCAAATCGTTGTTGATTATTGCTGAAGATGTTGAAGGTGAAGCCCTGGCGACATTGGTGGTAAACAACTTACGTGGTATTGTAAAAGTTGCTGCGGTAAAAGCCCCTGGTTTTGGTGATCGCCGTAAAGCCATGTTGCAGGATATTGCTATTCTAACCAAAGGTGCTGTTATCTCTGAAGAGATCGGTATGGAGTTGGAGAAAGCGACTCTAGAAGATTTAGGTCAAGCGAAACGTATCGTTATTAACAAAGATAACACCACTATTATTGATGGTATCGGTGAAAAAAGCACGATTAAAAGCCGTATCGAACAAATTAAGCAACAACGTGATGAAGCAACCTCCGATTATGATCGTGAAAAATTACAAGAGCGTATTGCCAAGTTATCAGGCGGTGTTGCGGTGATTAAAGTAGGTGCTGCGACTGAAGTTGAAATGAAAGAGAAACGTGCCCGTGTTGATGATGCGTTGCATGCAACTCGTGCAGCCGTAGAGGAAGGTATTGTTGCTGGCGGCGGTGTTGCTCTGGTTCGTGTTGCAGCTGCATTAGATAAGTTGAAAGGTGACAACGAAGATCAAAAAGTTGGTATTGATATCGCCCTTCGCGCGATGGAATCACCTATGCGCCAAATTGTTGAGAATGCGGGCGAAGAATCAGCTGTAGTTGTTAACAATGTTAAACAAGGTAAAGGCAACTACGGTTATAACGCTTTAACTGAAGAGTATGGCGACATGCTTGACATGGGTATTCTGGATCCAACTAAGGTTACTCGTTCGGCTTTACAATTTGCTGGCTCAATCGCTGGTCTTATGATCACAACTGAAGCTATGGTAACTGATTTACCAAAAGAAGATAAAGCTGATCTAGGTGCTGCTGCTGGTATGGGTGGTATGGGTGGTATGATGTAAGGTATTAAAATCCTAACATCGTTATCCTTATCACGAGAAGAACCCTGAGTTTAACTTTTGACTCGGGGTTTTTTATTATCAAATTTTTATCTGTTTGCAATTTGATTTCATTAAGGCACGAGTTTCGCACCAACACGAGTTTCGCACCAATAAAAAAACGCTCTATTTTTAAGTTTAATTCAGCATAATATGTAAATAGATAAAACCTTATAAATTAAATATAACTTATTGTAAATTAAGTGAATTTATGCATTTCAGTAACTTGCAGATTAATCATTACTTTTAAGCCATTTCTAGAATTTTATAGGCCTGTGCGAAACTCGTGACCAATAAAAAAACGCTCTATTTTTAAGTTTAATTCAGCATAATATATAAATAGAAAAAATCTCATAAATTAAAAATAACTTATTGTAATTTAAGTAAATTTATACGTCTTAGCAAGTTACAGATTAATTATTGTTCTGAAGCCATTTCTAGAATTTTATATGCCCGTGCAAAACTCGTGTAAGGGTTTGCTAGCGGCTGGTTATTGGCTTTAAGTCTATTTTTTCACATAAGATGATTTAACCGAGTATATTTACTAGAATAGGGTAAAATATTGTTAACACGCTGGTATAAAAGATTGATGGCCAAACTATTTGGTTGGATATTATGTTGTTATTGATAATAAGCTTAATTTGGCAAAAAAATTCGGTAATGTAAGCGTTGATATTAATGTATAGCTAAAAGTAAATGAGGAACAACATGCGAATTAAAGTATTGCTTGGTGCCACACTATTTGTCTTGGCTGGCTGTTCAACAACCAATAAAATTACTACCGCGGGTGAAAAAGTTCGTTTCGTTAATGCCCAGCCTGGAAGTGAATGTCGGCATTTAGGGTCGATTACCGGCATCCAAAGTAATTGGCTTAGTGGCGTAAATAATGAGTCTAGTTCACTGCGTGGCGCAGCAAATGATTTACGCAATAAAGTTGCTGAGATGGGAGGTAATGTTATTTATGGCGCTAATAGCCCAACGGAAACGTTACTCTCGAGTTTTATTCCTACTGACAGTAAAATGATAGGACAAGTTTATAAGTGTCCATAACGCATGCTAAGCATGATCCTGAATAATATAGGATCATGCGTTTTATCATGTAGCTAAATTGTTATTGTAATTGTAAGTCAATCGATGTTTTACTCAATTTTCCACCTATTTCTCTGGTTAATCTCGGTACCAGATAGCCTGAGATACGGGTAAGCAGTTCTTTCATTATGATGCGAGCCTCTTCATCCGTTACCATAAAATGCGCGGCACTTTGGACTTTATCTAATAGATGTAAATAATAAGGTAGTATGCCGTTTTCAAACAGTTTATTACTTAATTTAGCGAGACAGTCAGCATTATCATTCACACCGCGCAAAAGTACACTTTGATTTAATAAGGTAACACTTACCTGTTTTAACTGTTCCATCGCGCGACTAAACTCACTGTCAATTTCGTTGTCATGATTGATATGAGTCACCATAATAATCTGTAATCGAGAAATATTGAAACGTTGGCAAAGTGTTGTGGTAATGCGAGCAGGAATAACCACCGGTAATCGGCTATGGATCCTAAGCCGTTTGATATGAGGGATAGTTTCTAACTGTGACATCAGCCAATCTAACTCATGATCTTTTGCCATCAAAGGATCGCCGCCTGAAAAAATAACTTCATTAAGCTCAGTATGGCGTTGAATATAATTTAATGCAGTCTGCCAATTTTGTTTGTTGCCTTTGTTTTCTTCATACGGAAAGTGACGCCGGAAGCAGTAGCGGCAATTAACGGCACAACCTCCTTTAACTAATAGTAGGACGCGATCCTGATATTTATGTAATAATCCTGGAATTGGACTATTTTGCTCATTTAACGGGTCAGTCGAAAATGTTGGCGTAATATTAAATTCAGATTTTAGCGTAATAACTTGGCGTAAAAGGGGATCATTGGCATCACCGATCCGCATTTTTGCAATAAAAGGGTGAGGTACGCGCAGCGGAAATAAAGCACGAGCAGCACTTCCAGCACGCAATTCCGGATCATTTTGTAGTGACAGTAATCGTAGCAATTCGTCAGGATCAGTGACAGCTTCTGCAAGTTGTTGTAGCCAGACTTCTCTGGCAGGGCTTTTTTGAGTTACAATATTAAACATTTTTTGGCTATGCCATTTTTACTTAAAAAATTTAGAGGATTTCTATGGCTACCTATAGTACCAATGAATTTCGCTCAGGTCTTAAAATCATGTTAGATGGCAAGCCTTGTGCAATTGTGGAAAGCGAATTTGTCAAACCAGGCAAAGGACAAGCGTTTGCTCGCGTACGGATCCGTAAATTAATTTCTAATAAGTTATTAGAAAAAATATTTAAGTCAACTGATTCTGTCGAAAGTGCTGATGTTATGGATCTGAACTTGACCTATCTATACAGTGATGGTGAGTTTTGGCATTTTATGAATAATGAGACTTTTGAGCAACTAGCTGCTGATGAAAAAGCGGTCGGTGATAATGCAAAATGGTTAATCGATCAAGCTGATTGCATTGTTACATTATGGAATGGACAGCCTATTGCTATCACGCCACCGAATTTTGTTGAACTGGCAGTGGTTGATACCGATCCGGGTTTAAAGGGGGATACCGCAGGTACGGGCGGAAAACCGGCAACATTAAGTACCGGTGCGGTGGTAAAAGTTCCGCTATTCGTTCAAATTGGTGAGGTAATTAAAGTTGATACCCGCTCCGGTGAATATGTTTCTCGGGTGAAATAATATTTAGCTAATCTATCGCTTTTAATTAAAGGTTGTTTGTTAACAATGAATGGAGTGATAGGAGCATTATTTTTTATTGCTAATAATAGCCTGAAAATTTCAGGCTATTATTGTTTCCTCAATATTTTCTATTATCTTAGCTATTGATTTATCTGTTTTCTATTAGCCATTAGTGATTTAGGACTTAGGTATTAATAATTCGCTGTGGATTCACAATAATGTTCTTATCATTTGCCGCTATTGCTAAGTAGGGTGTTTCACGGCTGGTTGGAGTGGCTGATTTGAGCGCGCTTAAAATCGTTCTGATTGAAAACAATGCTAAAATCACCACCGTGATCATAAAAAAACTGGTCAATCCTGCATCGACACGATTATTAAAAACTAATTGCACTAACTGAGATTGGTTATATTGTGGCGGAATATTACCGCTGTTAATCAGCGACTGAAATTTGTTGGCAATGGCCAAAAAACCGATACTACTATTTTTACTAAATACTTTCTCCCAAGCCGCTGTCATCGTACAAATGATCAGCCAACAGGTGGTAATAGGGTTACCCAAGCATAAATATGTCGTTTCATTTTGAATAAAACGACGGTGCAGAGCATTAACGCCATACTTGCTAGCATCTGATTGGCAATACCGAACAGTGGCCATAATGTATTGATACCGCCTAATGGATCTACTATACCTTGATAAAGAAAATATCCCCACGCTAACACACAAAGTATTGTGGCAATAACATTGGCAAGTAATGAATCAGTTCTTTTTAGCGGTGGTGATATAACACCTAATAAATCTTGCAACATAAAGCGTGCAGCTCTTGTTCCAGCGTCGACAGCGGTTAAAATGAATAACGCTTCGAACAAGATCGCGAAATGGTACCAGAAAGAGACATTGAGTAAGCCGCTAAATGCACTATGTAGTAGATAAGCCATCCCAACAGCCAGGGTTGGTGCCCCACCGGCTCTTGAAATAATAGATTGTTCTCCAACTTCGTTAGCAATGTTGATTAGGGTTTCTGGTGTAATATGAAATCCCCAGCTACGACCCTGTACACGATTCTGTGTAAATGCCTTTTCTCAGTAGTGACCGTCCAGGCGGTCACCGAACTCGATAATAAAGCGGCTCATCGCCATACGCGAGTCCCTCAGCGGCATTGTCCATTTCTGTGACGCCGCCTGGATTGCCAGCCACACCACCTTTTTCACTGCGTCATCCGTCGGGAACACCTTACGCTTTTTGATGGCATGCCGGATCACGCTGTTCAGCGACTCTATGGCATTCGTTGTGTAGATCACCTTGCGGATGTCTGCCGGGTAAGCGAAGAACGTCGCCAGGTTGGCCCAGTTTGTCTGCCAGCTCCGGCTTATCTGCGGGTAGCGGCTGTCCCATGCGCTGGCGAACGCTTCCAGCGCCTGCTGGCCTGCTTCTCCCGTGGAAGCCTGATAGATGGCTTTCAGGTCGCGTGTGACGGCTTTGTAGTCCTTCCAGGAGACGAACCGTAGGCTGTTACGCACCATATGCACGATGCACAGCTGAATGCGGGCTTCCGGATACACGGTGTTGATGGCGTCCGGAAAGCCTTTCAGACCGTCGACACAGGCGATGAGGATATCGTTCAGACCACGGTTTTTTAGTTCTGTCAGCACACTGAGCCAGAACTTCGCGCCCTCGTTTTCGGCCAGCCACATACCCAACAGTTCTTTCTGACCTTCGATGTTGATACCCAGGGCCAGAAACACGGATTTATTGATGACGCGACTGTCCTGCCGGACCTTCAGGACGATACAGTCAAGATAAACAATAGGATAGACTGCATCCAGTGGGCGATTTTGCCATTCGGTAACCTGCTCCATCACGGAATCGGTGACCTTCGAGACCAGCGCCGGTGAGACATCCGCGTCATACAGTTCTTTGAACGCAGCCGCTATCTCGCGGGTGGTCATCCCTTTGGCGTACAACGATAAAATCTGGTTATCCATCCCGGAGATCCGGGTCTGGTTTTTCTTCACCAGTTGCGGTTCGAAAGAACCGTCACGATCGCGCGGAGTGCGTAGTTCCAGAGGACCATCGCCGGTGGTAACGGTCTTTGTGGAATAGCCGTTGCGGGAGTTGGCACCCGGTTTGGGCTGATTTTTATCGTAGCCCAGATGGTGGGACATTTCGGCGTTGAGAGCCGCCTCAACGCTGATTTTCTTCAGCAGACGATCGAACTGGCTGAGATCGTCAGGGGTTTTGAGATTTTTGGCCAATTCATTAGCCAGAGCCTGCAATTGTTTTTCGTCCATAAATTAACCTTCATTTGATGCTGGATTGAACATATCAAAATCAGGCAATTACACAAATTTATGTACAGGCTCGCGCAGCTCCATTGCATGTCAGTGCTTTATTTATTAATTTTTTTGTAATTTTCGTTTCAGTGGTTCACAATTTTTAACTATTTTTTTAACCTCATCAACAGTGAAACCAATAACGTTCAAAAAGTGTAAATTTAATATAAATTCCATTTTTAAACAGAGAATATAGAGATTTCGTTCCTTAACAAATTCACCTTCTAAGTTTTCATTGTAATGAGTCAAATAATTCCTCATATCTACAATTTTTCTTATAAACTTATTTCGTTCTTCACTTGTTCCAAGATGCTCTTTAAACGGCTCAATAAGCCTTTTTAACCTTTTACGTAGATTAATTTCATTTCCCTGCATTAATCTGCCTTTTAACCAGTCAATATGATCATCTGGGCACACTGCCAATGACTCAAAAACTTCTGGCTCCATTAACTTTTCATCGCTAGTTCTTCTATGAAAGATTTCCAACCCTTGTGCAAAAGCTAAAAACTTACCATCAAGGTATTTTCGAGCCCCCATTTTAGTTGAGAAATATAAACCAAATGCAGGAGATAAATATTCATAAGCATTTATCCAATTGTTGAATACTTGATGAGCCTTATCCTTGATAGCACCATAATTAAATAGCATGTCATGCGAATCTCGTTTGGGTACTTTTTCAGAATATGGAATACTTTGATAATAGATTTTGATTGGAACAGAGTCTTGTTTACCATCTCCAAGATCACGTGGTATTTCGCATGACGTTGCTGAAACGTTTTTCATAGCAACAACGTCATCCATGGCAAAGCACATAAGGTGGGTAATCTTAAAAGCAACAGCTGTAAAGTCGTTCAGATCAAGCAACTCTTCTGATTCAAGCTTAAAATAAGCTCTCTCACGAGTTTCGCACAAAACTAATTTGGGTACGCTAATAAAACACGGATTTGCTCAGTAATAGCACTTTTGATTACGTCCCAATTTTGTTGATAAAGGGTTATTTTTTCAGATATACGACGTTTATGTTGTTCAAACCACGCAGAAATAGCGAGAAAAATATGATTTCTTTGCGCTCGGCTCGTGCGAGCCTGACAGCGTTCAATACCACAGTTTTGTTTAACTTCTCGATGATAAACTTCAACAGACCAACGGGCATCCATGATAGATTTGACGTATTGACGGGTGTGATTCTCTTTGTTTGTTACTATGTAATCAATACGGCCGTTTTTGGCTGTAAATTTGAAAACGGTTACCCAACCATATCCTCGCAAGTGTATTGACGTTCCTTCTTCTGAGATGTCTAACTTGTTCAGTTGTTTGTTATGGTTAACAATCCTATTTTTCCTCAGCGTGGTTACCCAGATCCAACCATGAGAGCGAATTGATTTCAGGTTATCCAGGCTAGAATACCAAGCATCCATCACTACGGCTTCTGGCATGATCCCTCTTTTTTTAGCAAGAGTGAGCATTTCGGAAAAGTGCGTGTTTTTTGTTTTTCCATCAGAATCTTTATCATAAATACGATAATTGATAGGAATTGATTCAACCTTCGTCAGATCATGCCAAAGCAAATTAACTAAACCTATGCCAGCAATAACATCATGTTCATTACCTGAATATTGATAATGGACCATCACTATTTTTTTACTACGTGTTTTGGCAATCAATGTATCATCGGCAATTAGTACGCAAGGGCTTTTTTTGTCTATAGAAGGTTCAACTAATCGCCATAGGTCTTTAGGTCTAAAACATCTACTTTTTAGCCATCGGCTAACAGTGTCATGAGATAAAGGCGATGGGCTTACTTCTGATAACGCTAAACCAGAGTATCTTAAACTGCTTACTTGTAAGAATGTTTTATAGATATCTTTAATACATGGATAACCCGACAAAATATGAACACCCTGATTTTTTCTTGTTTTTAAATTTATACTTCTTTTTTGGAGATTGTGAAACTCGTGTCTCTGAGTGATCTTTGCCTCTTTTAAACTTGGAAAACAAGGAAGAGTATATGTGAAGCAAATTTCAAGCTTCATTCCATTATCAAGAATAAAGCTTATTTTTTCAGGAGGGTTATAACTAATCGTTGCGGTCTTGCCTTTCCAGTCGTGATCTACATTTATTCCACTGCTCCCAATTCATTCATCCAGGCAGTCTACTGCAAAGGAAAAAGTATTAAATGTTACGGCCTCATTTTGATCCCAAGCTGCCCCACTTAACATTCGATGAACAAAAATTTTTGATTTTGAGATACCTCCAAACGGGAAGCTTTTTTTAATATAAAAACAGTTATCAAGAGTTACTAGGCCATCATGTTCAACATGGCCTATTATTCTATCTATGTTAATGTTTTCCAGGAAAGATTTCGCACCCTCATCGAAAAGACCTGCGATTTCTAACTCAATTTTTCCACCATCGCTGATTGATAATATGCCGGGGATATTCTTTTCTCCATTTCCCGGTAGCCAAAAATAGCCAATTTTTTTGTATTCTTCTTCAATTCTCACAATATACCCCTTTTAAAATCTAATTTTGTATATTGGGCTGGCATATTTCCTACTTCCCCAGCATCTATTTATTTTTTAACGTTGCTATTTTAATTACTAAACTATTCCATTTACCTCAAACACAACACCAATATACGGTCTTTCTTTGATCTCTCACACTTTCTCATCGCAACTTTTTAAATATTTTATCTAAGCATCATCAATAACGTAAAACTTCACCAATCAACTCCTTGATAGCAAATAGCAAAAAGCCTCGCAAAAGCGAGGCTAATAATTTTTTTAATTTCACACTTATCACAAACTTGGCTGATAACCAAAAAGTTCTCAAGTGGATATTACATTTATAAATAACCTGAGTTCGGGATAAGCATTATCAATTATACTTGAAGATACGTACCTGCAACAGGTATCTTTGGTTTAGATGGCATTAAACAATATGCAACCAGTCCGCCTAATAAATTCACTACAAAGTTAGCCGGAGAGCGATGTCGCGTATGCTCTATTTGACAAAGATTTTTTAACTCATCAAATACCGTTTCAATGACAGAACGATGACGCAAGATGGCTTTGTCGAAACAAGTCTGTTTAATAGGCTTCATTTTCTTCTTGATATTCGTTATAAGGCTAATTCCCATCGTTTTGAGTTGCTGTTTCAGTGAAGCCGATAAATACCCTTTATCTGCGTACAAACAACCAGAAAGATCCTTTGTCAGCTCAGGCAATGGTTTCCGATCATCGGTGTTTCCTGGTGTGAGTCGAAAACTGAGTATTTCCCCCAAATGATTGATAATTACATGAAGCTTGAAACCAAAGAACCAACCTGTTGAATTTTTTCCCCGTTCAGCTATCCCATTGAAGACTTTATGTCTGCGGATCCGTAAGTTATCACACACCGCTATCGGAGTAGAATCGGCAACCGATAGCCCCGTGCATTTTCCCTTAATTGACTCAAACAGTGCCGTTAACGCTAAGGCACTACGCGGAAGTAACTCTACACAGCGTGAATAGGATGGCAAGTTAGGAAATTCCTTCCGGAGATATAAGCGGACATAATAGAGATAAAATACCTTGAATTGCCTGAATCGGAGTTGATGAAACAACACAACCAGTGTCATCATTTCCGCCAACGAAAGCTGAGTAGACCGTCTACGACGCTTAGTACCGTTAGTCAGCAAATATTCATGCATTTTTGGCTCGAAGTCTTTGCAAAAATCATCCATCAGGCAATAAAGTTCAGTAAGATTTTCCATAATTGTTTAACAATGCTCTACTCTTTAACCAGACTGTTAGAGTATTTTAACAAAACAGGCTCATTCAACTATTTGAATATCAAGACTTTCTCTTTATTTCTTATCCCGAACTCAGGTTATAAATAAAGGAGAACCCCGAATCACGGGGCTTACAGATTGAAATTTAACAAATAACTCTATGTATTTTTTAAAACGGTATATCATCATCGAAATCAATGGGTGGCTCAGCTGGTGTAGCTGGAGCAGTTTTACCGGAATGGGCAGCAGGCGCTGGCGCGTTACCACTAAACTGCTGAGTTGGTTGTGGCTGTTGCGGCTGTTGTGGTTGCCCCCAACCACCCGCTGGATTATTTTGTGGCATGCCTTCTTGTGAGCCGCCACGCGCACCTAACATTTGCATGGTGCCACCAATATTCACCACCACTTCGGTAGAGTAGCGATCCTGGCCATTTTGATCTTGCCATTTACGAGTTTGTAGTGAGCCTTCTATATAAACTTGTGAACCTTTACGCAAATATTCACCTGCCACTTCCGCCAGCTTGCCAAAGATCACAACGCGGTGCCATTCTGTTTTTTCCCGCATTTCACCACTTTGCTTATCACGCCAACTTTCAGAGGTTGCCAGAGTAAGATTCGCAACCGCACCACCATTTGGCATATAACGAATTTCAGGATCTTGTCCCAAGTTGCCGATAAGTATGACTTTGTTAATGCCTCTGCTGGCCATTCTCTACTCCTAATGAATTAATTTTTAATATTGCTAGTTTAACATGCTAACACGTTATTGAATATGCAAACCAAACCGTTGCCATTGCGCTTTGCGAAACGCCTTAGAAAATTATACTGCAATATTGCTAAATTTTTTCAAGTTTGGCTATTAAATTGCAGAATATGACTCCCTATACTGTACTGTATATTCATTCAGCCAAAATTGTGTAATAATAAAACGTTTTATTTATTGTTTGAATATGTTCTCATCCGGGATGTGGTATATGGATAACATTGAAGTCAGGGGTGCGCGCACCCATAATTTAAAAAATATCAATTTAATTATTCCTCGCGATAAATTAATTGTTATTACTGGGTTATCAGGTTCAGGAAAATCTTCTCTGGCATTTGATACCCTGTATGCAGAAGGTCAGCGCCGTTATGTTGAGTCACTGTCTGCCTATGCTCGGCAGTTTTTATCCTTAATGGAAAAACCGGATGTTGATCATATTGAAGGGCTGTCACCAGCCATTTCAATTGAACAGAAATCCACTTCACACAATCCACGTTCAACGGTAGGTACCATTACCGAAATCCATGATTATTTACGTTTATTGTTTGCCCGTGTCGGCGAACCCCGCTGTCCAGATCACGATATTCCGTTAGCTGCCCAGACCGTTAGTCAGATGGTTGATAATGTCCTGGCGCTGCCTGAAGGTAAGCGACTAATGTTGCTAGCACCGGTAGTTAAAGAACGTAAAGGTGAACATATCAAGCTACTGGATGATCTGGCAGCCCAAGGTTATATTCGCGCCCGCATTGATGGTGAAGTATGCGATCTATCCGATCCACCTAAATTAGAACTACATAAAAAACATACCATTGAAGTGGTGGTTGATCGTTTTAAAGTTCGCGCTGACCTGGCACAACGACTAGCTGAATCGTTTGAAACCACGCTTGAGTTATCAGGTGGTACTGCAGTTATCACTGATATGGATGACAACCAGGCAACCGAATTAGTTTTCTCCGCTAATTTTGCCTGCCCTGTCTGCGGTTATAGCATGAGCGAGTTAGAACCGCGCCTGTTTTCTTTTAACAATCCAGCGGGTGCCTGTAGTTCCTGTGATGGGCTCGGAGTACAACAATTTTTCGATCCAGAACGCGTGATCCAAAATGAGGAAATTTCTTTAGCTGGCGGGGCAATTCGTGGTTGGGATCGCCGTAATTTTTATTATTTCCAGATGCTACAGTCGTTAGCTAAACACTATAAATTTGATGTTGAAGCCACGTTTAGTTCGTTAGAACCATCGATCAAGCAAATGATCTTATATGGCTCCGGCAAAGAAGCGATTGAATTTAAATATCAAAACGATCGCGGTGATGTTACTGTCAGATGCCATCCTTTTGAAGGGGTGATCCATAATATGGAGCGTCGCTATAAAGAAACCGAGTCGATGGCGGTGCGCGAGGAATTGGCAAAATATATCAATAATCGGCCATGTATTGCTTGCCATGGCACCCGCTTACGGCAAGAAGCCCGTTATGTATTTATTGAAAATACCACCCTGCCTGAAATTTCCGATTTTAGTATCGGCCATGCGATGACATTTTTCCAAACATTGCAGCTCAGTGGGCAACGGGCACAAATTGCGGAAAAAATTCTGAAAGAGATTAACGATCGGTTAAAATTTTTGGTCAATGTGGGATTAAATTACCTGTCTCTTTCCCGCTCAGCTGAAACATTATCCGGTGGCGAAGCACAGCGCATTCGGCTGGCAAGCCAAATCGGTGCCGGTTTAGTTGGCGTCATGTATGTATTGGATGAGCCATCAATTGGTTTACATCAACGAGATAATGACCGGTTGTTACAGACTCTGCTGCATTTACGTAATTTAGGCAATACGGTTATAGTGGTGGAACATGATGAAGATGCGATCCGTGCTGCCGATCACATTATCGATATCGGCCCAGGCGCCGGCATACATGGAGGACGCATTGTTGCTCAAGGCAACCTGGACGATATTATTAGCAATCCAGATTCATTAACCGGTAAATACCTTAGTGGTGAACGTAAAATCGCCATCCCGCCTAAACGAGTAGCTATCGATGCAGAAAAAACCCTGAAACTGATTGGTGCACAAGGTAATAATCTAAAAAATGTCACGCTGGAGTTGCCTGTTGGCTTATTTACCTGTATTACCGGCGTTTCCGGCTCAGGTAAATCAACTCTAATTAATGATACGTTATTTCCTATTGCTCAGCGTCAATTAAATAAAGCTACTAATGCCACTCCAGCACCTTACACCGATATCGAAGGTTTACAGTATTTCGATAAAGTGATTGATATTGACCAAAGCCCGATTGGCAGAACACCACGTTCCAATCCAGCCACCTACACTGGCGTATTTACGCCAGTACGTGAATTATTTGCCGGCGTACCCGAGTCTCGTGCGCGGGGTTATACACCAGGAAGGTTTAGTTTTAATGTCAAAGGCGGTCGCTGCGAAGCCTGCCAGGGTGATGGCGTGATCAAAGTTGAGATGCATTTTTTGCCCGATGTCTATGTTCCCTGTGATCACTGTAAGGGTAAACGCTATAATCGTGAAACGTTAGAGATCAAATATAAAGGTAAAAATATTCACGAAGTATTAGAAATGACCATTGAGGAAGCCCGTGAATATTTTGCTGCGGTTCCAGCGTTAGCGCGTAAATTGCAAACATTGATCGACGTTGGACTTTCCTATATTCGTTTAGGTCAATCCGCAACAACCTTATCGGGTGGTGAAGCACAACGGGTTAAGTTATCTCGCGAACTTTCCAAACGCGGTACCGGCCAAACGCTCTATATTTTCGATGAACCAACTACCGGTTTACATTTTGCTGATATTCAACAACTGTTGCATGTATTACATCAACTCCGTGATCAGGGCAATACTATTGTGATTATTGAACACAATTTAGATGTGATTAAGACCGCCGACTGGATCGTTGATCTGGGGCCTGAAGGCGGTAGTGGTGGTGGTGAGATTTTATTTGCCGGTACACCCGAGCAGATAGTCAAATGTAAGCAATCACATACTGCTCAATTTTTAAAACCGATCCTAAAACGAACGCGGTTACTAATCAGCAGTAATTTCCGCTATCAAAATTGAAAAATAGCCCGGCGCAGCTGCCGGGAACAATATTGCTCAACAGTATTGTTGAGCAATAATCAAAGTGCAATATTTGATAATAAGAAATTCTTTTTTATGCTAGTTCCATGCTGATAATCGGTTTGGCTGCTGTTTTTGATGGCATAAATGCAAAAATTCTCCATCTATTCTATTATTAACAAAAAGTTAATAATAAGAGCGAATTTTCAGCAAGAATAATCTTAGGCTGATTTTTTCTTCTTCACCTTACTTTTTTATCCACAATTTCAAGTGTTAAATATAAACAGCGTCTTACTGCACAATTTTAGCAAACGCTATTATTACCGTGTTGCACTATCGCTAATTAAGTTGCTATTAGATTCTGTTAAAACAAAAATTACCTTATTAAGTAATTGCGTTTTCTGGTCAAAAAATTAATAAATACTTTAGTTAACACCCACCAAAAGAGAGTGAAAAATGAACAATTTTGAAAAGCATGATTTAACTAATTTGGTTGGCAAACATCTCATATATACTTATGAAAACGGTTGGCAGCATGAAATTTACATAAAAAATGACATTAATTTCAAATTAAAAATTAATAATCAATAAGTTAATTAGAATAAATTCATTTTAATTTATTTTTATATACACAATTATGTACAAATTATTTTTCCACCCCTAATGTGCTATCTTTACCACACTACCAAGAACAAAACCGCTATTTCAGACAAAACCATTAACGAGCAACTAAAGGTTAACAACTTCCTCCAACGCTGCTAATATGATGCCCCTTAAATGGGGCTAATTTGTTATTATAAAAATTGAAATATATGAAAAAGATAAAAAATAATCTTAACTATATAATTTTGCTATTAATATTTTTAGTATCGATACTTCTGAATATTCTTGTTTTTGAAGAAGATTCTAGAGTCCCTCATGTATCTACTTTTACTATTCTCTTAATAACCTTTGTATTAATTATTAATAATAGCAAAATAAAAAAGCTCATCGGGATATTTCTTTTATTTTTAATAAATTTAAAAATTATATATGCGTTATACTCTAACGGTAATGTGACAATATCCGTGCTTCAATCAATGCTTGAGACCAACATAAAAGAAGTATTATTGATGTTATATGGATTATTTTTACAGTTAATTTTACCTTCATTGATTTTAACAATAGCCTTATTTTTCTTTCTAGCTAAAGTAAAAAAACACTTAAGTAGTAATCGTTCATTTTTATATATAACGCTACTTTTCTCTTTTTTAACTATTGCATTAACGCTTGTTGACATAAAAGATGAATACAGATTGATTCCTAATATCAAAGAAGATAAAAGAGAGCTTGGTGTTTTTTTACATCATAAAATACCTTTAGTGTTTGGCGATGCAGCTTATTTACTCATTGCCTCATATGGTGATAGCGAATATTCAGATACCCGTGAAATAGAGAAATTAAACAATTCCATAGTCTCAAAGAAAAACAACGATAATAAAAATATTATATTGATTATGGGAGAGTCCTCATTATTCTCACGTTACAGCGCATATGGTTATCCTTTAAATACAACTCCTCATATGGCAAAAATCTTCTCTACAGAAGATGCCTGTATAGTCAATAATGTTCATTCCAGTGCACCGATAACCCGAGATTCCGTATCAATGACCCTGGCATTTCACACGCCAGAAAATAAATATAACACGAGTTTCGCACCAATAAAAAAACGCTCTATTTTTAAGTTTAATTCAGCATAATATATAAATAGAAAAAATCTCATAAATTAAAAATAACTTATTGTAATTTAAGTAAATTTATACGTCTTAGCAAGTTACAGATTAATTATTGTTCTGAAGCCATTTCTAGAATTTTATATGCCCGTGCGAAACTCGTGTATAATTTAAAACACAATAAATCCATCGTCGAAATGGCGAGATACAATGGCTATAAAACTTACTGGTTAGGCTCTCAAGAAATTGAAGGGACTCACGGTTCTAGATATGGCTTCATTGCTAAAAAAAGTGATCATATAAAACTCACTAATTATAATGACAATAAATTAGTAGAACTATTATCCGAAATTTTATCAGATAACACTCAAAAACGATTTATTGTTATTCATCTCTTTGGTAATCATAAGCCGTATAATAACTATGATGAAATAGATAAAAAAGCATTACCAAAAGCCGAAAAATATGATTTGACTATTCATCATACTGACCGGATTGTTAATGATATATTCAATGTCATTAACGAAAAGAAAATTAATTATAATTTAATTTATACATCTGACCATGGCGAGGTTGTTAACGTCGGGCATGGATTAAAAAAAGGTAGAGAGCAATATCTTATACCGTTTATGTATAAATCTACTAATCCTGAATATAACTGTCAGTTTATTGAATCTTTTCGCAATAAAAACGGATATCTAAGTGGTTTAATGAATAAGTATATTTTATCGGAACTTCTTGGTTATGGAATTGATAAAAGTACGCTTACAAAAGAACGTGAATATGATCGGATCTTAACCGCAAATGAAGATGTTGTGGCCTTTTCAGATATAGAGTAATAGTTTTTGTTTATGATAAAACATTCTGGTTTATAATGTATGCAAATAAGATATCGCTCAGACATAGATGGATTAAGAGCTTTAGCCATCATCTTCGTTCTTCTTTTTCATGGAAATTTAAATATCTTCCCTTCGGATTTTATTGGCGTTGATATCTTTTTTATTATTTCAGGGTTTTTAATTTCTTCAATAGTGAAAAACGCTATTGATAACGATAAATTTTCATTCTGTGAATTTTATAGACGAAGGCTGTGGCGTTTACAGCCACCGTTATTAGCGCTTATTGTTTTTACTTTAGTGCTCGCAATCATCTTCTACTTACCTGAAGATTTTATTGATTTTGCAATAAGTGAAAAATACACCACGCTTCTATTATCAAATCAATATTTTTCAAGAGCAACAACGGGCTATGCTGTTCAAGATGCTAATTTTTTATTATTACTACATACCTGGTCATTAGCTATTGAGTGGCAATGGTATTTAATTTTCCCGATTACATTCTATTTTCTGCATAAAATTAAAAACAAAAATACCATTATATTTATACTGGTTATGTTAACTATAAGCGCATTTCTTATCGCTTTGTGGTCATCCCATTATGATGAAAATAAGAGTTATTACTTTTTAATATCTAGAATTTTTGAGTTTATGACAGGCGCTACGTTATCCTTAATACCGTCATCTAAGAATAATAAAAAAGCAATATTTATATTATCAATATATTAAGTCTATTAGCCTTAGTAGGCTTATTCTATATCGCAAGTTATAAAAATATATTATCGGGGTACCCAAACTATTATGCCTTGATAGTCTGTATTTCAACGGCAATACTTATCTATACCGGCTCAAAGAGTGGATTAATCTACCAACTATTATCATTCCGACCTTTTGTCTATATTGGGCAGTTGTCCTACTCACTTTATTTATGGCACTGGCCTATATTTGCTACGGCAAGATATATCGGCGTATTCAATGATATAAAAGTAAAAGCTATCTGTTATATTTTAACAATATTGTTTTCTTTTATTTCTTACCAATGCATAGAAAAGCCGCTAAGAAAACAAAATATTTCTTTCTTTAAATCACTATTAATCTTAATGATAGTACCTATTATATTATCTCTAGCAATTGATGAGATAAGCGATAAATATAAAGGATTTAATTTTAGGTTCGGTGAAGAATATGCACGTATTGATAATATTTTAACCCAATATTCTGCCAAGAATAGAACAAAATGCTTTAATAAAGAAAACGATATTGCTGATAAAAGATGTGAAATTGGGAAAATTAGTAGTACCAAAAAAGCATTGCTCATTGGTGATTCAAACGCTAATCATTTCTGGAATTTTTTTGATGTTATAGGAAAAAAATATGATACATCAGTCACTTCTATTACGAGCTCCAGTTGTCCTGCCCTGCCAAAAATAAGACAATACCACTGGGGTAATAATAGTATCAATACCTCTTGTGAAAAAAATACAATCAATTATTTTAATTCAATCGCAACGTCAAAATTTAACTTTGTTATCATTGCTGAACGGTGGTCAAACTATCTTGGTTTTATTGTAACGCCAGAAGATAAAAAAATAGCGGTGATAAACCTCAAGATATAATTTTCCATGCATTGGATGAAGCGATATCTTTCATAGAAAAATCAGGCGCAAAAGTTGTTTTAATGAAGGAAATTCCACGAGCAAAATATGATTACCTTAATTGTTTTTATACAAGATTCAAAAATCGAATATTTCATCAAGAAAAGGATATTGACAACTGTAATTTTGATATTAATGAAACAAATAAAGGAATTAATAATACTTTATGGGTTGCAGAAATGTTTCAAAAGATACAAATAAAGTATCCTTCAGTTGTTATTATCAATCCTGCTGATTTACTCTGCCATGGTGGAAAATGCTTGGGAAATATAAAGGGAGTTCCAACGTACAGGGATGATGGTCATTTAACTGATTATGCGTCCTATCAATTGGGCGTTAAATATGCAAAAGAAATCGGTGATCCCTTTCAATAATCATTGATACGGTTATAACGGGGGTTTAGGCCATGTTATCTCTTGTGTAGTTGATGTTTCTATACGATTAACTAATACACGATATCTTTTCCAAGCTATGAGTCGTCTTTCTTCCTCTTCCGTCGCTATGTCTAAATCTATGGCATCTTGAAGAGGAGCAATTTCACGAGTGGCATCATATAATTTTTGTTGTTTGAAGCCTTCCAATTTATGTCTTTTTGCTAAATTTTCAGCTTCAACATCCTTGACCCATTTTTCACCATCCCAAACATCAAATTCGCTTTTAGGGGTTGATGATGTTAAATATTCCGGTACTTTCCCTAATTTTTCAAGGGTGACAGATTGACGGTTTTTCGTATCAAATAACACCAAGCCTCGATGATCTTCCTGATATTCCCATTCCTGATTTTGTTCATTAAAAACAACGGCAAAACCTTGCCTTTTATCAAGCGGTTTCTTCTCAGTATGAAAAGGCAGTCACGAGTTTCGCAATCTCCAAAAAAGAAGTATAAATTTAAAAACAAGAAAAAATCAGGGTGTTCATATTTTGTCGGGTTATCCATGTATTAAAGATATCTATAAAACATTCTTACAAGTAAGCAGTTTAAGATACTCTGGTTTAGCGTTATCAGAAGTAAGCCCATCGCCTTTATCTCATGACACTGTTAGCCGATGGCTAAAAAGTAGATGTTTTAGACCTAAAGACCTATGGCGATTAGTTGAACCTTCTATAGACAAAAAAAGCCCTTGCGTACTAATTGCCGATGATACATTGACACGAGTTTCGCACGGGCATATAAAATTCTAGAAATGGCTTCAGAACAATAATTAATCTGTAACTTGCTAAGACGTATAAATTTACTTAAATTACAATAAGTTATTTTTAATTTATGAGATTTTTTCTATTTATATATTATGCTGAATTAAACTTAAAAATAGAGCGTTTTTTATTGGTGCGAAACTCGTGATTGATTGCCAAAACACGTAGTAAAAAAATAGAGATGGTCCATTATCAATATTCAGGTAATGAACATGATGTTATTGCTGGCATAGGTTTAGTTAATTTGCTTTGGCATGATCTGACGAAGGTTGAATCAATTCCTATCAATTATCGTATTTATGATAAAGATTCTGATGGAAAAACAAAAAACACGCACTTTTCCGAAATGCTCACTCTTGCCACGAGTTTCGCACGGGCATATAAAATTCTAGAAATGGCTTCAGAACAATAATTAATCTGTAACTTGCTAAGACGTATAAATTTACTTAAATTACAATAAGTTATTTTTAATTTATGAGATTTTTTCTATTTATATATTATGCTGAATTAAACTTAAAAATAGAGCGCTTTTTTATTGGTGCGAAACTCGTGCTTGCTAAAAAAAGAGGGATCATGCCAGAAGCCGTAGTGATGGATGCTTGGTATTCTAGCCTGGATAACCTGAAATCAATTCGCTCTCATGGTTGGATCTGGGTAACCACGCTGAGGAAAAATAGGATTGTTAACCATAACAAACAACTGAACAAGTTAGACATCTCAGAAGAAGGAACGTCAATACACTTGCGAGGATATGGTTGGGTAACCGTTTTCAAATTTACAGCCAAAAACGGCCGTATTGATTACATAGTAACAAACAAAGAGAATCCCACCCGTCAATACCTCAAATCTATCATGGATGCCCGTTGGTCTGTTGAAGTTTATCATCGAGAAGTTAAACAAAACTGTGGTATTGAACGCTGTCAGGCTCGCACGAGCCGAGCGCAAAGAAATCATATTTTTCTCGCTATTTCTGCGTGGTTTGAACAACATAAACGTCGTATATCTGAAAAAATAACCCTTTATCAACAAAATTGGGACGTAATCAAAAGTGCTATTACTGAGCAAATCCCTGTTTTATTAGCGTACCCAAATTAGTTTTGTGCGAAACTCGTGTACTAATATCAATGGGCTCTTGAATAACTGAACGACAATCCCCTGCGGTTGCTTTACCAGCTGCTAAATCTTTCTCTAATTGCTGAAATTCTTTAATCGTAAGAGTGATTATTCTGCACCGCGATCACCCCTATATCTGCACCACTGTAGGTACTTTCTGCGGTTCATGAGGTAAGGGCTCCAACTAGGCCACTTATCACTCGGCTGATTAATGGGTATTAAGGTGTCTTAATGTCAAGAGTAAATGATGCATCAGGTGCTTTGTCTGCCGGTATAAAGGAAAGATATTGATCTTGATCGATAGAATAACAGATACAAACGTCATCCTAATCATTATCTTGATAAGTATAATCTGGCAGGTATCCAATGCTACAGCTGAGGTAAGGATCCGTACAGTAAAGTATACATCTAGCGCATTTTATAAAACCTACCCAGACAAATTTTTCACCCAGTTTTTGATTAATAGCGGTAATATGCTTCCTGTGCCAATAATTATCATTGACTAATAGATTACTTTTAATATAGCGATGGTTACTGGCAGAAATACGACCAAACATCAGAGGGGAAGCTAATGCGTAGGCCGTTTTTTCCAATTGAACAAATTGCGTAAACACAGCATCGATTTCACCAAACCAGCGCTGTTTTCCATTAATTTGATAATTAGGTTTTAGATTTTTGTTGACACTTGTATTCAGACCACCGCCACTTGCCCTGACAACATACACTTTAACCTTGTTACAATCCGGCGTTATTCGTTGTTCCATGATTATTGCTTTAGTTAATCACTTGTTTAGCTTTCAGGAACAGGTCACCGGTTTGCGTTGAGATAGTCGCCGCGCTATTTTCAAACCTTTTACTTAAAGTTCACCCTGAGCATTTTTTTGTAGTCAGAGATTATTATAAGCTGCAATTTTAGCGATTTCACCTTGACTACTGATAACATTACTAAATAGATGAATATAATGTTTAGCCGTTACTTTAACTTGATTAATCAGACTATCGCTTTCAAGTAATAGCTTTTGCTGAGATAAAATTTCACTGGTTGCCGGAATTATAATGGCTGGCACTTTGGCGATTAAATGCCTGTTAGTGGTAATATGACCTAGCGTCAGTTTCCCTTTAGCGGAAACAAATAAATCACTTTCGCTGGTTTTAATATTATCCAGCTTAACTTCACTGTCTGGTTCGGTAGCAATGATTTTAATGCGATTGGCATAAATCCCACCAGGCTCTGTAATGTTAACCGCAAATTGTGGTTTTAGGTCCGGGCTAGTTATTTGAGAAACTGTTCCAGTCTGATAGTCAATCGCATTCATGCCTAGCAGCAAGCTAATATTTTTGCTCAGAATACTGGCATTGATAGTAACAGTACGGCTGATCATTTCAGTATACTGTTGACTACCACTATAGAGCCCTTTATTACGGATGGTAATATCACCTTTTTTCACCCTTAAATGAGCGAATTCACCTCGTTGATTCAGTGTCGGCCGGCCGCTAGTTAAGGTTAAGCCACCAATATTGCTGAAACGACAACCATCACAACTGATGCCATTAGGATTAGCGATGATCACATCCGCTTTCTTGCCTGCAATTTCCAATTTGCCATTTAGTTGGGAAGAAGATGAACCGGTTACTTCATTAATAATCAAAGTGGCCGTCTGTTCACCAAGCTACCCATTTTTAGCCAGCTGGCCGGCTAGTTCACTTTTCGCTGGTTGGATAGCATTGTTCAGCACCGCACCTTCTGGCGGTATATTAAATTGCTGATATCGATTATGAGAAATACCCGCCCGATTAGGTGCCGCTATATCGATGACAGCAATTTGATTTTTAACCGTTAGTTGAGTTTTTTCATCCGCTGGTTGGACAGTGGAACTGAAAACCGGTAACAGAGGATAACTGGCGATGAAATAAATTATATTTCTGCTATAGCGAATCTTTTTATTTTTCATAGCATTACCTATATTCTATTTTTATATTAATATGGCGATGAATGTTACCGCTTCAAAATAGAAAAGAAAAATTTAATAGGCAATATATAATAATCAATAATTTAATTAGTTAATCCAATGATAATCATTATTTTTAATTATAATTCAATATGTTAAATTTAATTAATACTATTTTATTTTTATTCCTAAAATTAAATCTGATTTTAATATTTTTATATTTAATAAATTAAAGCCAGTGATTAAATAATCACTGGCTTTAATAGAATTATTGATTGTAATTAAATTCAGTTAACGACTTACTGCTGCAAAAGCCTGAGCAATACGCTGAACATTATGTTCATTAACACCCGCCATACAAATACGCCCAGTACTAACCAGATATATGGCAAATTCCTCACGTAGACGCTTAACCTGTTCTGCGCTAAAACCGGTGTAACTAAACATACCATGCTGCTTTAATAGGTGATCAAAGTTTTTTTCAGGTAACGCATTTTCCAAATTGCTAACGAGCATTTTCCGCATCGCAAAGATGCGCAGACGCATCGATTCTACCTCACTTAACCATTCAGCGCGTAATGTGTCATTTGTTAAAACATGTTCAACAATTTTTGCGCCATTTGATGGTGGGCTCGAATAGAGACGACGCACACCCGCCTTTAGTTGGCCAAATACCCGCTCACACTCCGGTTGATTTTGACAAATAATCGATAGACCGCCAACCCGATCACCATACAGCCCAAAAATCTTGGAAAATGAATTACTGACAAATACCGGTAATCCGGCCTGAGCCATAGTGCGAATAGCATAAACATCCTCATCCATACTTTTAGCAAATCCTTGATAAGCCATATCAAGAAAGGGAATAAGGCGCCGCTCTTTAGCCACTTTGGTTATTTGATCCCACTGTTGCGGTGTTAAATCAGAACCGGTTGGATTATGACAACATGGATGCATTAAGATAATGCTTTTTTCTGGCAACTGTTTGAATGTTGCCAGCATTTCAGCAAATTTTATCCCTTTGGTCTCGGCATCAAAATAGGGGTAATAATGGACGTTAATTCCTGAACCCATGAAGATAGAAGCATGATTTTCCCAGGTAGGATCACTACACCAAACCTCTGAGTCAGGGAAATAACGATGTAAAAAATCGGCTCCCAGTTTTAACGCCCCTGAGCCACCAATAGTCTGTACTGTTGCAATTCGTTGTTCTTTAATTAGTGGGCTATCAGCGCCAAAAAGCAGTTTTTGAATCGCTAACCGGTAGTTATGTAGTCCTTCCATCGGTAAATAGAGGGAGGCTATAGCAGGAAATTGATTAAGCTTGATTTTCGCTTTACCGACAGTGCCAAGTTGGGGAGTATTACCCTTGCCGTCATAATAAAGGCCAATGCTAAGGTTAATTTTATTCTCACGCGGATCTTTATTAAATTCATCCATCAACGACAGGATAGGATCACCGGAAAAAGCATCAACATTCTGAAACACTTAAAATTCTCTCCACTATCATCATATCTATTTTTTTATTAAATAACCGACAACAAATTTATTTGTCCAGGTATTCCATTGCCACCCGTGAGGTTAGCTTGGTCAGTAATTCATAATCACTGACACCAGTATATACTTCCACCTCTTCAACAGGCAATAGATCTCCCCATATAATTGCTTCATCGCCGACCTTATCGTTGGTTTCAATTCCTAAATCGACTGAAATCATATCCATGGAGACTCTACCTACAATCGGCACTTTGCGCCCATTTATTAATACTGGTGTGCCTGACGGGGCATTACGGGGATAACCATCGCCATAACCAATTGCCACTACACCAAGATTGGTATCCTGCTCACTAACCCAAACTCCACCATAACCGACCGGCTCTCCGGCTTTATGTTGACGAATAGCAATTAGATTAGATTTGAGGGTCATCGCTGGCAGGAGACCAAAATCTTTGCCTTGTTTACCTTCTTGTGGTGAAGCACCATACATCATGATGCCAGGACGCACCCAATCAAAATGTGATGTTTGCCATAGTAGAATACCGGCAGATGCCGCGATCGATTTTTCTCCTGGTTTATCTTTTATAAAAGCATTAAAACAAGCCAATTGTTGCTCTGTCGCCGCGGGTAAACCAGGCTCATCAGCACGACTAAAATGACTCATAATATTGATAGGCTTTTGAATATTTTGACATGCCATCAAGCGCGTATAAGATATTTTCACCTCTTCAGGTCTGAACCCCAAACGGTGCATACCGGTATCAAGTTTCATCCAAACTTTTATCGGCTTTTCTAATTTAATCTGTTCTAATGTTTCAAGTTGTTCAATACTCTGTACAACAACATCAATCTCATGCCTGGTGATAATAGGTAATTCAGCTAGCTCAAAAAAACCTTCTAATAATAAGATGGGGTTGTTGATGCCATTTTGACGTAATGCGATTGCTTCACTAATACGAGCAACACCAAAGCTATCAGCCAGATCTTTAACTGTGTGCGCTGTTTCTAGTAAACCATGCCCATAAGCATTAGCTTTAACGACAGCAATTATGCGGCTATGAGGCGCAATTTCCCGAACTCGTTGTAAATTGTGACGCAGAGCGCGGCGGTGAATGACAGCGGTTGCCGCTTTCATTTTACTCTCCGTATTAACGTATTAAAATTAAATAGATAGATTATTCGTCGTGGTAGATTGGCCCAGCATAGTTATCAAAACGTGACCATTGTCCATTGAAAGTCAGACGTACTGTTCCAATCGGGCCATTACGCTGCTTACCGATAATAATTTCTGCTACCCCTTTAAGATCTGAATTATCGTTATAAACCTCATCTCGATAAATAAACATAATTAAATCGGCATCCTGCTCAATGGAGCCGGATTCCCGTAAATCTGAATTGACCGGTTTTTTATCCGCTCTTTGTTCCAGGCTACGATTAAGTTGTGACAATGCGATCACAGGTACTTGTAACTCTTTTGCCAATGATTTAAGCGAACGGGAAATTTCGGCAATCTCAAGTGTACGATTATCAGACAGGGAAGGAACTCGTATAAGCTGAAGATAATCGATCATAATTAGACTTAAACCACCATGTTCACGGTAAACCCGGCGAGCACGTGAACGAACTTCTGTCGGCGTTAACCCAGCGGAGTCATCAATATACATATTGCGTTTTTCCATCAACAACCCCATGGTACTGGACATACGCGCCCAATCTTCGTCATCAAGTTGGCCAGTTCGAATACGAGTTTGATCAACACGCGATAAAGAAGCTAACATACGCATCATGATTTGATTAGCCGGCATTTCCAAACTAAAAATCAAAACCGGTTTTTCTTCTATCATGGCCGCATGTTCACATAAATTCATCGCAAAAGTTGTTTTACCCATGGAAGGACGAGCTGCTACGATAATCAGATCAGAGTTTTGTAATCCTGCCGTTTTTCGATCCAGATCCTGGTAGCCGGTAGAGACACCGGTTACGCCATCATGAGGCTTCTGATATAACTGTTCAATTTTTTCCACCGTCTCAGACAGGATCTCTTCAATCCCTTTCGGACCGTCATCTTTATTAGCACGAGTTTCTGCAATTTGAAAAACACGTGATTCAGCTAAATCCAGTAACTCTTCGCTGCTGCGACCTTGAGGATCATAACCCGCATCAGCGATCTCATTTGCCACCGCAATCATGTCACGCACAACAGCACGTTCGCGCACAATATCTGCATAAGCGTTAATGTTGGCAGCACTTGGGGTATTTTTAGCTAATTCTGCTAAATAGGCAAAACCACCGACGCTATCCAATTCGCCTTGCTGTTCTAACGATTCAGATAAAGTAATTAAATCAATTGGTCTACTCTGTTCAAGCAGACGTTGCATTTCAGCAAAAATGGTGCGGTGTGGTCGGCTAAAAAAATCTGCGTTGGTCACGCGTTCTGAGACATGATCCCAACGCTCGTTATCCAACATTAATCCACCCAGTACCGATTGCTCAGCTTCTAAGGAGTGAGGTGGCATTTTTAGCCCCTCTATTTGACGATCTTTCTGACCAATAAATACGGTTTCTGCGGAATACTTCTTCACCATAGCACTTTCTTTACCCATTAATCAATAGAGTCGCTCATCAGTATATGCTATTTACTGCTATTTCGTGACAATTTGATCATTTAATGTGAGATAAAACCTCAACGATTCTTCACTGTTATCTTTTACAGAAAATCTGAAAATGTTGCAATGTTCCTCAATCAAACATAGCAAAATATTGGCAATAAATCTGAACTTTCCGAAAAATATTGCAATCATGGCTAATAAGCGACTAGTTAAACATAACCATTAACCAACTGCACTTTCAGATTGTTTTATTCGCGAATATTTATATAGTTTATTAATTCTTTAATAAGGAAACCTTTTAATTAAACGGAGTTTAATTGCTATGAATAGTTATCAAGAGATCAATACATTTATTAATCATGTTTATGGCGAAAACCGCTTTTCTAATGATGAATTTCAAACTATTTTTCATTATGCCAATCATAAATTTGACACTCTTCTGACACAATTTGATAAAAATCAGGAATTAGCCGATTTTCAGCAATCAATTAATCATGCCGTACAATTGATGTAAAACAGTCTGGAAAAAATTGGCCAAAACGGGGACATAGAATGCGAACAAAAAAATAAAATAAAAGTCGCTTTTATTAGGGCCTGTCATCAAATGTCGGGATAAACGTGTATGATATGCCCCATATATGATTATCCACTTCGGCCAAAGAGAAAGAGATGACGCGTCGCTATGCACTTCGAGATGATTAATGGGCTCGGATTGAGACATTCCTTCCTGGACGGAAAGGCCATGTGGGCATGACCGCACGTAACAACCGGTTGTTCGTAGAGGCGGTGATCTACCGTTATCGAACAGGTATTCCTTGGAGAGACCTGCCCGAACGTTTTGGCGACTTTCGTATTGTGCACTTACGTCACTCACGCTGGAGCAAGACTGGCGTATGGGAGCGCATTTTCAACGCCCTGGCGCAGGATGCTGACAACGAGTATGCGATGATTGACTCGACTATAGTGCGGGCCCATCAGCATAGCGCTGGAGCAAAAGGGGGGATACAGACAAACAAGCTATCGGGCGTAGTCGCGGTGGGTTAAGCACCAAAATTCATGTCACAGTCGATGCTCTCGGTAACCCTACAGGCTTTCATCTTACGCCGGGCCAGGCCCACGACCTAGAAGGTGCCGATGTGTTGCTTGAGGATACACAAGGCCAAACGATTATTGCCGATAAAGGCTACGATGCTCAAGAGCGCCTTGTCCAGCCATTGAAAGACAAAGGCAAGGCGGTAGTGATCCCATCTCGCTCGAACCGAAAACAACACCGCACGTATGACAAACACCTCTACAAAGCTCGCCATTTAGTCGAAAACTTCTTTGCTCGACTGAAGCAGTATCGCGCTATTGCTACCCGTTACGATAAAACCGCCATCAACTTTCTTGGCGCTATCCATCTGGCCGCTGCCGTCGTCTGGCTTATTTGATGACAGGCCCTAGTCAAATGCTCTATTTATTCGCTAATTTTGATCGCGCTTTTAGCTCTCTTTAATTAAACACACCCCAGGTATGGCATAGATAAAATAACCTGGGTTAGTCAATTATTTACCGGTAATAAACTCGAGTGCCTGCTTAACCACGGTTACATCGGCGCCTTTTTTATGGGCATTTTCACTCAAATGACGGCGCCACTGGCGAGCGCCCGGAATAGCTTGAAATATTCCCAACATATGACGAGTAATATGACCTAAATAAGTTCCCTGTTTCAACTCTCGCTCAATATAAGGATACATTGCTTGTACTGCAACAATCGGATCAATAACCAGGTTACTTTGATCAAAAAATTCAACATCAACCTGAGTTAATAATGCAGGATTTTGATAAGCTTCCCGCCCTATCATAACACCATCAAGATGGTGTAAATGCTGTTTAGCCTGATTAATGCTTTTGATACCTCCATTAACCACAATGGTTAACTGAGGAAAATCTTTTTTCAATTGATAAACGCGTAAATAGTCTAAAGGTGGTATTTCCCGATTCTGTTTTGGACTTAACCCCGATAGCCAAGCTTTACGAGCATGAATGATAAATAAACCACATTGACTCTCTGCCACAATTTTATCAATAAAATCGGTTAAAAAAGCATAACTATCGTCATCATCAACGCCAATACGGGTTTTTACTGTTATCGGGATCGTAGTAGCATCCTGCATTGCTTTTATACAATCCGCTACTAGTGCGCCTTCACGCATCAAACATGCACCAAAACGGCCATTTTGGCCCCGATCTGAAGGACAGCCAATATTTAAATTAACCTCATCATAACCGCTTTGCTGAGCCATTTTTGCACAATCGGACAAGGCCGCAGGCTCATTACCACCCAACTGCAAAGCAACTGGATGTTCCTCTTCACTATAAGCCAGATAATCACCTTTACCATAAATAAGCGCACCAGTTGTCACCATTTCTGTATAAAGTAACGCTTCTTTAGTTAATAAACGGTGAAAATAACGGCAATGACGATCTGTCCAATCAAGCATCGGCGCCACGCTAAAACGGTGGTGGTTAAAATTGCCTGTCGATGCCGTTAATTCGTTACCTGGCGTTAATTTTGTGTTAGTTGTGTTATCGTGCATTTTTCGGTTTTTTGGGATGTTGTTTTTTATTATCACTAAATGGCATTACTCGTTTTTAACAGCCATTATAGCGAGAATTTATTTGTATGCTGCCTATTATACCATAGAGAAACACCCTGGTGTGGGATGGCTTCACTCACAACAAAAAACTACCAGACAGCCATGACTTCAAGCCAATAGTTTCAATTGAAAATGGTAATTAGTGAGAGTTAAAAATTAAATGATAAGCAATTGATAACCACCGTAGACTCAATAGCGTTCATCACAAAAATTAGATTATATACTCATGCATTCTCTGATGAGATCATAGAAAAATTGGTTAATTGAATTGATACTCCTGCTTAGCTGATAGTTTTTACACCAGCTGTGTGAAAACTTATATAAAAAATTAAAAAAATTCTATTTGTGACAATTTATTGCATTTACAAAAATGTAATTGCTTTATGGATAATAAAATTAATATTGTTACTTTTTTGTTGCTTATGCTTTAATGGTAAATTATGAAATTATTATTTAAGACATTAACTATTGTCTCACTTTTAGGACTTAGCTCTCTTTCTTTAGCAGATAAAAACAATGAGACTATATCAGGAGATACGAATTACCCAGATTTAACTGCCGCAAATTTAGGTAGAACGAATTTAATTAAAGCAAATTTAACCGCAACAAATTTAGCTACAACAGATTTAATTGCAGCAAAATTAGGCGGAACATATTTGACTAAAGCAGATTTAAATACAGTAAATTTAAGTGCAACAGATTTAACTAAAGTAGTTTTAACTGCCGCAAATCTAGGTGTAACACATTTAACTGAAACAGATTTAAGTACAGCAATTTTAACTGAAATAGAAAATGGAAAAATTCTCGCTGAAGCAGGTTTTGATGCCAACTGATGTTACGTCACTAACAAAAATCATACATTCTATCGTATTGACAAATAGAAATTAAGAAACAGGTTTTTAGCTCCGTTCCTTAGTGAAACACTTAAATAAACCAAGCATACCTTTTCACATTAAGAAGAGGTTAATAAGATAATTAGCTATACTTTATTCAAAGTAAATTAAGATAATAATTGGCATAACGATAATTATAACTACAGAGATACTGATTTATTCTTTTACTTTATAATCTGTCTTAACCGCTTCCTTAACCCAGAAACCAAGCTTCTAAGGTTTCAAGTTAACTCCTGAGACAAAATCATTTACACTAAATCAACTATTAATTTAATAGATTTTGCATCTTTGATAGTTGATTTCACTAGAAATGTTATTAATTTAATTATAATCATTTTAATTAAATTAATGGTTAATTAAATGTTAAATATTAGTGTATTGTTAATAGTGATTTTCATTTATTTTAGGAGGATAAATTATGAGATCATTATGCAAAATCTTTTCGATTATCGCTGCTCTAGGATTTAGTTTTATTACGATAGCCAATGATAATAACACCAAAAGTCTAGGTTATGTTATTGTTCCAACACCTAAAGGTGATGTAAAAGCAGAATCTTGGTCTAATAAAAAGAAAAACGGTGATATAGATCTTTGTTGGCAAGATCCTAACAAAGGGCCAAGTTGTTTTGATTATGGTACTCGTGAAGTATATGAAGCCCCTAACAAAATATCTAACTAAATACAGATATAACTGTTTTAATCTTTAAAAAAGTAAATAAAACTCATCCTTCAGTGCTGTAAGCTAAAAACATTTGATTGTTTTACCAAAGCAACTGCGATCAATATTAGCAATGGTGGAATAACGTGAGCCGAAGAGATGGGTTTTAAGATCAACTAAATTGGGTGAAAAATTATCTAAAAGATTAAAAAATGTGATTGGCAGCATTCTATTGTATTTATATCAATGTTATTGAATTGCTGATGGTTAAGGCTGAAAATATTTTTTAATTTAATCATAAGAAGATAAATTATGAAATCATAATTATTTTTACTCTATTTTTAGAAAATAGCTTTTTATCAATTGCCTAAAAATAAATAATTGACTGTGAATACATATCTGTACCAAGTGAAGATAATATATTTCTAAATGAAGTCAACAAGTAAAGAAAAATGTTTGTTACGAAACATCAAAAGCATGGAAAAATGAATACTCTAGATTAACCAGAAAATTAATTTTGCTGGTTAATGCCATCCCACTATACAAATTCTACAGTTTAATTGATATATTCCCCACTCTTTGCTACCGACAACATAAATCAAACACAATAGCAACATTTGTAATCGCATCTCATAATAACAACAAAAAATCTACAATACGGTGAACAAATCAACATGAGTTTGCTGTAAATTTACACAGAAAGTATTTATTTTTAACATATAACATCAATCAGAAACTTAATATGTTTAGAACAAATCCTGCGACTAATGTCTGACTAGACTCAGCAAAAAATAAATACTAATGGTATATTAGTAACAATATACTGATTTAAAATATAAATTCTCAATCCATGCCAATAAGAATTGAACACGATAACTTGCTACAATTAGCTACCCTTTACATTCCTCGATAAAAATAAAATCACTGTTTTTATCTCAAATCGAAGACTATAAATCCAATATAATCATAAATAAAATACATTATTCACGATGAAAGTAAATTTCAGCAAATATGACAGCAACTATATGTGATAAAAGCTAGGCAATTATTCAATTATACTGAGGAAAAATCACTATCTTGCAAATACTGAATACTATCAGTAGATAATGCTGTTTGCAGCAGCGCAAATGCATAACATAATCGGGTTAATTATTGCTAAATTTAGATGAAAAAATATAATACACGAGTTTCGCACAAAACTAATTTGGGTACGCTAATAAAACACGGATTTGCTCAGTAATAGCACTTTTGATTACGTCCCAATTTTGTTGATAAAGGGTTATTTTTTCAGATATACGACGTTTATGTTGTTCAAACCACGCAGAAATAGCGAGAAAAATATGATTTCTTTGCGCTCGGCTCGTGCGAGCCTGACAGCGTTCAATACCACAGTTTTGTTTAACTTCTCGATGATAAACTTCAACAGACCAACGGGCATCCATGATAGATTTGAGGTATTGACGGGTGGGATTCTCTTTGTTTGTTACTATGTAATCAATACGGCCGTTTTTGGCTGTAAATTTGAAAACGGTTACCCAACCATATCCTCGCAAGTGTATTGACGTTCCTTCTTCTGAGATGTCTAACTTGTTCAGTTGTTTGTTATGGTTAACAATCCTATTTTTCCTCAGCGTGGTTACCCAGATCCAACCATGAGAGCGAATTGATTTCAGGTTATCCAGGCTAGAATACCAAGCATCCATCACTACGGCTTCTGGCATGATCCCTCTTTTTTTAGCAAGAGTGAGCATTTCGGAAAAGTGCGTGTTTTTTATTTTTCCATCAGAATCTTTATCATAAATACGATAATTGATAGGAATTGATTCAACCTTCGTCAGATCATGCCAAAGCAAATTAACTAAACCTATGCCAGCAATAACCTCATGTTCATTACCTGAATATTGATAATGGACCATCTCTATTTTTTTACTACGTGTTTTGGCAATCAATGTATCATCGGCAATTAGTACGCAAGGGCTTTTTTTGTCTATAGAAGGTTCAACTAATCGCCATAGGTCTTTAGGTCTAAAACATCTACTTTTTAGCCATTGGCTAACGTGTCATGAGATAAAGGCGATGGGCTTACTTCTGATAACGCTAAACCAGAGTATCTTAAACTGCTTACTTGTAAGAATGTTTTATAGATATCTTTAATACATGGATAACCCGACAAAATATGAACACCCTGATTTTTTCTTGTTTTTAAATTTATACTTCTTTTTTGGAGATTGCGAAACTCGTGAGGATAAAAAATCCGCTAAAAAAATCACCTTTCGAAACATGTATCGACATGTCTTTAAAGTCGATCCACTGGCTTGTCTCTTATGCGGGAAAGAATTACTCTTCGCAGGAATGAATTTTGGATTGAAGCTTAAAGGGCTTATGGCTCGTCACGATGAATTGGCACGTTTGCGGTGGCAATAAAAACTCACTATAGGGTAGATCTATCTTTTGTTCAAAACTGATTAATAATTAATCGTTCCTTAACCCTTTATTCTGTTTTTTATCTCAACCTTCAAAAATAATTCTGGCAAAACTTAGAAAAAATAAAAATGGGTTCATCAGGGCATAGGTTAATTAGTAACCTTTTCTGGTATTAATTTCTTATACATCAAGGCTGCTAAACCTTGATCACTGGGGTTCTTCTATTGACATTATTATCTTAATAGATTTAGGGATATATCTCAACAATCGAGGGTAAATACGTTACACTGGTCAGTAACTCAAAAATGGAAAAATACCTACACGAGTTTCGCAATCTCCAAAAAAGAAGTATAAATTTAAAAACAAGAAAAAATCAGGGTGTTCATATTTTGTCGGGTTATCCATGTATTAAAGATATCTATAAAACATTCTTACAAGTAAGCAGTTTAAGATACTCTGGTTTAGCGTTATCAGAAGTAAGCCCATCGCCTTTATCTCATGACACTGTTAGCCAATGGCTAAAAAGTAGATGTTTTAGACCTAAAGACCTATGGCGATTAGTTGAACCTTCTATAGACAAAAAAAGCCCTTGCGTACTAATTGCCGATGATACATTGATTGCCAAAACACGTAGTAAAAAAATAGAGATGGTCCATTATCAATATTCAGGTAATGAACATGAGGTTATTGCTGGCATAGGTTTAGTTAATTTGCTTTGGCATGATCTGACGAAGGTTGAATCAATTCCTATCAATTATCGTATTTATGATAAAGATTCTGATGGAAAAACAAAAAACACGCACTTTTCCGAAATGCTCACTCTTGCTAAAAAAAGAGGGATCATGCCAGAAGCCGTAGTGATGGATGCTTGGTATTCTAGCCTGGATAACCTGAAATCAATTCGCTCTCATGGTTGGATCTGGGTAACCAGGCTGAGGAAAAATAGGATTGTTAACCATAACAAACAACTGAACAAGTTAGACATCTCAGAAGAAGGAACGTCAATACACTTGCGAGGATATGGTTCGGTAACCGTTTTCAAATTTACAGCCAAAAACGGCCGTATTGATTACATAGTAACAAACAAAGAGAATCCCACCCGTCAATACCTCAAATCTATCATGGATGCCCGTTGGTCTGTTGAAGTTTATCATCGAGAAGTTAAACAAAACTGTGGTATTGAACGCTGTCAGGCTCGCACGAGCCGAGCGCAAAGAAATCATATTTTTCTCGCTATCACGAGTTTCGCACCAATAAAAAAACGCTCTATTTTTAAGTTTAATTCAGCATAATATGTAAATAGATAAAACCTTATAAATTAAATATAACTTATTGTAAATTAAGTGAATTTATGCATTTCAGTAACTTGCAGATTAATCATTACTTTTAAGCCATTTCTAGAATTTTATAGGCCTGTGCGAAACTCGTGGCTATTTCTGCGTGGTTTGAACAACATAAACGTCGTATATCTGAAAAAATAACCCTTTATCAACAAAATTGGGACGTAATCAAAAGTGCTATTACTGAGCAAATCCGTGTTTTATTAGCGTACCCAAATTAGTTTTGTGCGAAACTCGTGACCTAATGAGCAAAAAATTTACGCCTACACCTCATGATACAATTTTTAAGCAATTTCTTAGTGAAAAAGAGACGGCCAAAGAGTTTTTTGAAATCTGGCTACCAGACGAGATAAAATCAGTCTGTAATCTAGAAACTATCCGTGCCGAATCAAGTTCATTTATCGATGAAGAGATGAAAAATTACCAGAGTGATATTCTCTACTCTGTCAATACCAAAAAGGGAAAAGGCTATTTATATCTGCTCATTGAGCATCAATCTACGCCAGATAAACTCATAGCATGGCGATTGATGCGGTATAGTATGGCCGCCATGCAAAAACATTTAGAAGCGGGTCACAAAAAATTACCGCTGGTGTACCCGATTTTGTTTTACGCCGGTGAAAAAAGTCCGCATCCACATAGTACCTATCGGTTAGACTGTTTTAGTGATAGTAAACTTGCTGAGAAGATATATACAAAACCATTTAAATTGGTTGATGTAACGACGCTTGATGACGGTGAGATTATGAAACACCGTAGAATTGCACTCTTAGAATTAGTACAAAAACACATTCGACAACGTGATATGTCCGAATTATTGCACGAAATTGCAAAATTATTGTCGTATGATTATTATACAGAAAAACAGGCAATAACAATGATGAATTACTTGATCCAAGAGGGTAATACTGAAAACCCCCAAAAATTCATTACGGATATTGCTAAAAAATCAAAGAAACATGAGGGTGCGTTTATGAATATTGCACAAGGGTTAATTCAAGAAGGAAAACTTCAAGGTGAAAAAGAAACATCGATCAAAATAGCTATACAAATGCTTGATAGTGGTATGGACAGAAAGTCTGTTACTAAATTTACAGGTCTTTCTAACGATGAATTGAGAAAATTAGCTAAAAAATCTTGATTTATATAGGTCTAATCGGTTGACATAAAAAGAGTTAAACTGTTATATTTCAGTGGTCACTACTAATTAGTGATCTGGGTTTGGCATACCAAACGACAAAGCGGACATACCGCTATCAACTGCGGCTTTTTTGTGTCCGTAATAACCATTGCTACATACCATATATGGTGGGGCGTAGCGGGGGAGCTTAACCGCTCGCCGGTTTCTTTGTCACCGGTATGTCAAACCTGTTACGTCTCACCACCCCGTTTGACATAGGTCTGGTAAGATTCTTGAAATCTGACAAAGAGGCCGTAACTATGGTTACTACCTGTATTAAAAATCACCCTAAATTTATTGATACCTACTGGATTATTCCAAACCACTCAAGCAAACCCGCAACAAAAGCATCACTGACGCAGGACAGGTTAAATTTACTTAAAACCTACACGAGTTTCGCACAAAACTAATTTGGGTACGCTAATAAAACACGGATTTGCTCAGTAATAGCACTTTTGATTACGTCCCAATTTTGTTGATAAAGGGTTATTTTTTCAGATATACGACGTTTATGTTGTTCAAACCACGCAGAAATAGCGAGAAAAATATGATTTCTTTGCGCTCGGCTCGTGCGAGCCTGACAGCGTTCAATACCACAGTTTTGTTTAACTTCTCGATGATAAACTTCAACAGACCAACGGGCATCCATGATAGATTTGAGGTATTGACGGGTGGGATTCTCTTTGTTTGTTACTATGTAATCAATACGGCCGTTTTTGGCTGTAAATTTGAAAACGGTTACCCAACCATATCCTCGCAAGTGTATTGACGTTCCTTCTTCTGAGATGTCTAACTTGTTCAGTTGTTTGTTATGGTTAACAATCCTATTTTTCCTCAGCGTGGTTACCCAGATCCAACCATGAGAGCGAATTGATTTCAGGTTATCCAGGCTAGAATACCAAGCATCCATCACTACGGCTTCTGGCATGATCCCTCTTTTTTTAGCAAGAGTGAGCATTTCGGAAAAGTGCGTGTTTTTTGTTTTTCCATCAGAATCTTTATCATAAATACGATAATTGATAGGAATTGATTCAACCTTCGTCAGATCATGCCAAAGCAAATTAACTAAACCTATGCCAGCAATAACCTCATGTTCATTACCTGAATATTGATAATGGACCATCTCTATTTTTTTACTACGTGTTTTGGCAATCAATGTATCATCGGCAATTAGTACGCAAGGGCTTTTTTTGTCTATAGAAGGTTCAACTAATCGCCATAGGTCTTTAGGTTTAAAACATCTACTTTTTAGCCATCGGCTAACAGTGTCATGAGATAAAGGCGATGGGCTTACTTCTGATAACGCTAAACCAGAGTATCTTAAACTGCTTACTTGTAAGAATGTTTTATAGATATCTTTAATACATGGATAACCCGACAAAATATGAACACCCTGATTTTTTCTTGTTTTTAAATTTATACTTCTTTTTTGGAGATTGCGAAACTCGTGACCTACTCAAATGCCCGTCTAATCTGGTCAGGTCGTTTACCTGTTCGGACGGTGGCAGCATGAGCAGCATGAAAGTGATTGATATAAGATAGCTTGAGAACCTCAATAATTATTTTCCAGAATTAACCCCTGACCAGCTTGAAACGGGTATGCTGTTTTCGATGGGAATAAAGAAAAAAGAAATTGCTTTCCTTCGTTCAGTGACCGTTTTCACAGTTGATAAAATGCTTGACACAATCAAACAAAAATTTGAGGTGGGTTCGCTCACTCAATTGTTATCTATTTTTCAGTAAAGATTATACTTTATTATCTTAATTAAAATGACTCAACCGGTTAAAGATTAAACAATATTAATAAACCAGGGCTCAATAAAAATTTGAGCCTTGGTTGTTTTTATTTATCTCAAATTCAATATGACCAATAAATTAACTGGCTTTACTGCCAGTGGTATTGCTTTACCTGAAATTTACTCCGGTGACAAATGGCAGGATAAAAAAGGTGATTTGTTGCCGTGTATTTATCCTTATTCACGTTTTATTAAAGCGTTTCAGGCAGTGGAGAACACGCACCAATGAAAAAAGCACCCAATGTTAAAAAACTGCCAAAAGACCCGCTGTCTGAGGCAATTATTTTTGCGGGCGATGAAGCATGGACACACGCGAAAAACTGGTAGAATGATAATCCGGCAAACGATGAGATACCGCCTGTAGTGCTGGCTGAGAAGCAACTGGCAGAACTGGATAACCTGATAATTGTGAATCAGGGACAACGGTATGCCAGTGTATATCGTGCCGGAACACTGACAGAGGAGCAGACAACGGCGATTGCAACAAAGCTGGCATTAGCTGGCGTCAAGAAAGCGCTATTTTACGCTGAGGACTATGCGTTACTGGAGGACTGGACTTCACAATTACCCCGTCTAAAAAGTGATGCTGAAAGCGGTAATAGCCTTGTTGTACAAATACCATGTGAAGAAACCAACCTGTTGCAGATGGCAGACAATGAAAAAGCCTTATTACTCGCTAAACGTTACGAAGGGATCGCCATTCAGGATGAGAGTCAGGCCGTTTATTTGTACCGTAGTGGAGTGTGGGAGAAAGCCGCTCCACTGGAGTTAAGTCGAGAGATGGTAGCGATTTATAACGAGAATCAAACCAATTTCAGCAAACGTGCAATAAGCAATGTTATTGAGGCGCAAAAAATTGTTATTCCTGTGATGGATGAACCAAGGCATAGCCTGATTCCGTTCGCTAATGGGGTTTATGATATGGAAACAGGGAAGTTTTCAGCCCATTGCCCATATAATTGGCTGATTAACCATAATGGAGTGGTGTATACACCCGCCGTTCAGGGAGAAAACTTCCGCGATTATGCATCAAACTTTCACAAATGGTTAAGTGACACCGCAGGCAGAGACGCACTTAAGATGCAGCGTATTTTGGCTGCGTTATTTATGGTACTGGCTAACCGCTATGAGTGGCAGTTATTTCTTGAGATAACAGGGGAAGGTGGTAGCGGGAAAAGTGTATTTACACAGATAGCAACCTTGTTAGCGGGTCAGCACAATACCGCTAGTGGTAATATGGCGGCGCTGGATAGTGCGAGAGGTCGTGCGCAGTTTGTCAATAAGAGCATGATTACTTTACCGGATCAGCCCAAATACACAGGGGAAGGAACGGGGATAAAAGCCATAACGGGGGGTGATGCTGTTGAAATTGACCCGAAACATGAGCACCAATATACCGCGATATTAAGAGCCGTTGTCATCGCAACAAATAATACCCCGATGATATTCACTGAACGGGCAGGCGGTATAGCCCGTTGTCGGGTGATTTTCCAGTTTAACCACCGCGTCGAAGAAGAAGATAAAGATCCTGAACTGTCTGAAAAAATATCGGCTGAAATTCCGGTGATCGTTCGTCAGTTATTAGTGAATTTTGCTGATCCAGAAAAGGCCAGACGGTTATTGCTGGCGCAGCGTGACAGTGAAGAAGCACTTGAAGTAAAACAGAATAATGATCCTCTTTACGCTTTCTGTGCTCACCTGAAAAAACTGGCGGAGTGTACCGGTATGCTGGTGGGTAATCGTAACATGCCTTTTTATCCAAGAATTTACGTTTATCACGCTTATTTATCATTTCTTGAGGCGAATGGGTTTGATAAACCGATGACGCTAAATAAATTCTCAGAAGGGATGAAAATTGCCATGCGGGAATTTAACCACGATTACCGGCGGGAGAGAAAAACACGAGGGGTAGTTACTAATGTGGAACTTTCAGAAAGTGCAGAGGAATGGTTACCACAGACGCCCTCTAAAACTTTTAAATAGTTTTTTATAAAAAATGGCTTAAGGTGTTCATAGTATTCATGATTTTAAAAATTACTTTTATAAACAATAAGATACTATATGAACACCTTTAACTCAAAGTATTCCACGAGTTTCGCAATCTCCAAAAAAGAAGTATAAATTTAAAAACAAGAAAAAATCAGGGTGTTCATATTTTGTCGGGTTATCCATGTATTAAAGATATCTATAAAACATTCTTACAAGTAAGCAGTTTAAGATACTCTGGTTTAGCGTTATCAGAAGTAAGCCCATCGCCTTTATCTCATGACACTGTTAGCCGATGGCTAAAAAGTAGATGTTTTAGACCTAAAGACCTATGGCGATTAGTTGAACCTTCTATAGACAAAAAAAGCCCTTGCGTACTAATTGCCGATGATACATTGATTGCCAAAACACGTAGTAAAAAAATAGAGATGGTCCATTATCAATATTCAGGTAATGAACATGAGGTTATTGCTGGCATAGGTTTAGTTAATTTGCTTTGGCATGATCTGACGAAGGTTGAATCAATTCCTATCAATTATCTTATTTAACCTGAGTTCGGGATAAGAAATAAAGAGAAAGTCTTGATATTCAAATAGTTGAATGAGCCTGTTTTGTTAAAATACTCTAACAGTCTGGTTAAAGAGTAGAGCATTGTTAAACAATTATGGAAAATCTTACTGAACTTTATTGCCTGATGGATGATTTTTGCAAAGACTTCGAGCCAAAAATGCATGAATATTTGCTGACTAACGGTACTAAGCGTCGTAGACGGTCTACTCAGCTTTCGTTGGCGGAAATGATGACACTGGTTGTGTTGTTTCATCAACTCCGATTCAGGCAATTCAAGGTATTTTATCTCTATTATGTCCGCTTATATCTCCGGAAGGAATTTCCTAACTTGCCATCCTATTCACGCTGTGTAGAGTTACTTCCGCGTAGTGCCTTAGCGTTAACGGCACTGTTTGAGTCAATTAAGGGAAAATGCACGGGGCTATCGGTTGCCGATTCTACTCCGATAGCGGTGTGTGATAACTTACGGATCCGCAGACATAAAGTCTTCAATGGGATAGCTGAACGGGGAAAAAATTCAACAGGTTGGTTCTTTGGTTTCAAGCTTCATGTAATTATCAATCATTTGGGGGAAATACTCAGTTTTCGACTCACACCAGGAAACACCGATGATCGGAAACCATTGCCTGAGCTGACAAAGGATCTTTCTGGTTGTTTGTACGCAGATAAAGGGTATTTATCGGCTTCACTGAAACAGCAACTCAAAACGATGGGAATTAGCCTTATAACGAATATCAAGAAGAAAATGAAGCCTATTAAACAGACTTGTTTCGACAAAGCCATCTTGCGTCATCGTTCTGTCATTGAAACGGTATTTGATGAGTTAAAAAATCTTTGTCAAATAGAGCATACGCGACATCGCTCTCCGGCTAACTTTGTAGTGAATTTATTAGGCGGACTGGTTGCATATTGTTTAATGCCATCTAAACCAAAGATACCTGTTGCAGGTACGTATCTTCAAGTATAATTGATAATGCTTATCCCGAACTCAGGTTATTTATGATAAAGATTCTGATGGAAAAACAAAAAACACGCACTTTTCCGAAATGCTCACTCTTGCTAAAAAAAGAGGGATCATGCCAGAAGCCGTAGTGATGGATGCTTGGTATTCTAGCCTGGATAACCTGAAATCAATTCGCTTTCATGGTTGGATCTGGGTAAACACGCTGAGGAAAAATAGGATTGTTAACCATAACAAACAACTGAACAAGTTAGACATCTCAGAAGAAGGAACGTCAATACACTTGCGAGGATATGGTTGGGTAACCGTTTTCAAATTTACAGCCAAAAACGGCCGTATTGATTACATAGTAACAAACAAAGAGAATCCCACCCGTCAATACCTCAAATCTATCATGGATGCCCGTTGGTCTGTTGAAGTTTATCATCGAGAAGTTAAACAAAACTGTGGTATTGAACGCTGTCAGGCTCGCACGAGCCGAGCGCAAAGAAATCATATTTTTCTCGCTATTTCTGCGTGGTTTGAACAACATAAACGTCGTATATCTGAAAAAATAACCCTTTATCAACAAAATTGGGACGTAATCAAAAGTGCTATTACTGAGCAAATCCGTGTTTTATTAGCGTACCCAAATTAGTTTTGTGCGAAACTCGTGATAAGTAAGGATAATATGGAAATATTTTTTACCATCCTCATTTTGATTTTGGTGGTTTCAGTATCTGGCGTTATTACAAAAGTTATTCCGTTTCGTATACCGTTGCCCATTATGCAAATTGCGATAGGAGCATTGTTAGCGTGGCCGCATTTTGGTTTACATGTTGATTTTGATCCAGAGCTTTTTCTGGTTCTGTTGATCCCGCCGCTATTATTTGTTGATGGTTGGAAAACTCCAACACGTGAATTTTTTATCCTAGTTTTAGGCTTAGTATTGGTAACGGTAGTTGGAATAGGTTACGTGATCTATTGGCTGTTACCAGGTATCCCGCTTATTGCGGCTTTTGCATTGGAGGCAGTTCTTTCCCCTACTGATGCGGTGGCACTCTCCTCAATTGTCGGTCGAGGTCGAATACTGAAGCGGATGATGAGTGTGTTAGAGGGTGAAGCACTGATGAATGATGCCTCCGGCTTAGTGGCACTAAAATTTGCTGTCGCCATTGCTATGGGAACTATGATCTTTACTGTATCTGGTGTCACCCTTGAATTTTTTAAAGTTGCTGTCGGTGGTTTATTGATAGGTATTGCAGTGACTTGGATTTATAGCAAATCACTGCGCATTATAAGTCGCTGGAGTGGTGATGATCCGGCAACCCAGATGATCTTAATGTTATTATTACCTTTTGCCTCATATCTTATTGCTGAACATATTGGTTTTTCTGGTATTTTATCGGCTGTTGCTTCGGGCATGACCATCAGTAAAGCTGGGGTCATTCGCAATGCACCACTAGCCATGCGGTTAAGATCGGATAATGTTTGGTCGATGCTGGAGTTTGTTTTTAATGGCTTAGTTTTTATCATGCTTGGCTTACAGTTACCAGGTATCTGGGAAACCTCTGTTATTCAAGCTGAGCTTGATCCTAGTGTTGAAACTTGGATGCTATTTGTCGCCGTTTTCATTATTTATACCGCTTTATTATTGTTAAGGTTTAGTTGGTTATGGTTGATGAAGCGATTTAGTCGGTTGTTATTAAAAAAACGGCCGTTGCAATTTGCTTCTTATACTTATCGTGAATTGTGGTTGGCATCATTTGCTGAAGTACGTGGAGCAATCACCTTGGTAGATGTCCTTTCCATACCGCTATTTCTTACCGATGGTACCCCTTTTCCCGCTCGCTATCAGTTAGTTTTTATTGCCGCTGGGGTTATTATGCTATCGATTTTTATTGGCGTGCTTGCTTTGCCGCTTTTATTGCATAACTTTAAAGTGGGTGACAAACTGGCAGATATTAATGAGATGCGAATGGCAAAAGCGGCGATGGCGGAAGTGGCTATTGTCAGCTTAAATAAAATGGAAGAGCGCCTTTCGGCCGATGCTCAAGAAGCGCTAGATCCTGACGTTATTAATGAAGTTGCTTCCCGTGTTACTGGTTATCTGCGTCGTAGAACCGACGGTCAGGATGAAATGGAGCATAATTTGTTAATAGAAGATTTAGAGCGTCGTTTTCGTTTAACGTCGTTACGAGCCGAGCGGGCAGAGTTATATCACTTACGTGCAACGAAAGAGATCAGTAATGAAACCATGCGAACACTATTATTAGATCTTGATTTGATGGAAGCTTTGTTGATTGATAAAGAGCATTAATCTACTAAGAGACAGACCATGGAATTGTTAGTTATTACGACGCTGCTGTGGGCAGCGTCTTTTAGTTTAATCGGCGAATATTTAGCAGGCCAAGTTGATAGTTGGTTTGCTGTTTTAGTCCGGGTTGCTCTGGCGACAATGGTTTTTTTACCTTTTCTACGCTGGCGTGGATTGTCGTTGAAAATTATTTTACTTTATATGCTAGTCGGTGCTTTTCAGTTAGGTATCATGTATCTATTTGTTTTTCAAGCATATAATTATCTTAGCGTCGTTGAATTTTTACTCTTCACAGTGTTAACCCCGCTTTATATAACGTTATTTTATGATCTATTGGAAAGGCAGCATCTACGCTGGGGATATTTGTTGAGTGCAATGCTGGCAGTGATTGGAGCTGCTATCATTCGTTATGATCATTTGAGCGGATCTTTTTGGCTAGGTTTACTTTATGTGCAATTGGCGAATATTTCCTTTGCGATTGGCCAAGTTGGTTACAAAAGAATGATGGAAATTTATCCTATTCCACAGGGGCAAGCCTTTTCTTGGTTCTATATCGGAGCCTGTACTATAGCACTATTCGGTTGGATGATATTTGGTGATGTTAGTAAATTACCCACCACAAAAATACAGTGGGGTGTTTTAATTTGGTTGGGAGTGGGCGCTTCTGGTATTGGCTACTTTATGTGGAATTATGGCGCGACGCAGGTAGATGCTGGTACGTTGGCCATCATGAATAATATGTTGGTACCAGCCGGATTATTGGTCAATTTTGTTGTCTGGCAACAGCATCCCGATTGGCTTAGCTTTATTTTAGGTAGCAGTCTACTGTTGTTATCTCTTTGGGTACATCGGCATTGGCTCTATCGATCAACTTTAAGCAAGATAGATTGAACGCCAACAATTGGATCCAGAGTGACGGAAATGGTCGCCGCTAATTAAACGAAATTTGCCCATCGTAACAGGGATGGGCAATAATGATTAGCTACCAAAAAATTTATCTTTTAGTAGTTTAAGACCAATCGACGTTAAATCTAATTTTTCCGGTATTTTACCATCTGGGGTTGCTGTATTAACTAATTTAGGTAAATACTCTGCGATTAAGGAAGACGTTTGTTCTGAGTTTAAACCGACTTTACTGGCTAAGGCAGAAATATTACTTGTACCAAATATTGAGCTAATTTGCTCCATACTTACGGGTAAGTTCTCCCCTGAGCCTATCCAGGATTGGATAATTCCTCCAAATCCTTGTTGCTCAAATTTATTAATTAAGCCCCGAATGCCACCTTGTGTTTCAATCCAGCTTAAAATATTTTTATATTGATTAAATTTTTCACCACCAACCATATGGGTAAGTTGATCTAAAAATCCCATGATAACCCCCTTGCAACATCAAAATTGGTTAAACGATTGGTATCTTCCAACCTTTAAATTCTACAAGGTTAGAAATTATTAAAATCTTTGCTAGTCATACGTTAATAATAGTGAGTGATAAGCTAAAAATACAATAAAAGCCTTAAAAGATTTACCGGATCCTTTTAATTAATCAAGTGATTTTTATTTATTAAAAATACGATATGATCAAGCTAGCATAAATAATTTGATCATATTTTTGTGTAAAAGCAGCTTTTCATTATTGCTTTAAATGATCCCTATCATTAAAAGGTTATCATTTTATTATTAAATTAATGGATTAAATAAATTAAAAATACAGTATGGTGTAATTATGTCTGATGTTTTTCACTTGGGATTAACTAAAAATGACTTACAAGGTGCAACGCTTGCTATTGTGCCTGGCGATCCAAATCGGGTAGAAAAAATTGCCAAATTAATGGATAACCCGGTATATCTGGCTTCGTTACGTGAATTTACCTCATGGCGTGCTGAATTTAATGGTAAGTCGATTATTATTTGTTCAACCGGTATTGGTGGCCCCTCGACTTCTATTGCCGTTGAAGAATTAGCACAATTAGGCATACGTACTTTTCTTCGTATCGGTACTACCGGTGCAATTCAAAAAAATATCAATGTCGGTGATGTACTTATTACTACTGGCGCAGTACGTCTAGATGGTGCTAGCTTACATTTTGCGCCTTTAGAATATCCTGCGGTAGCTGATTTTAACTGTACCAATGCGCTTTATGATGCAGCTAAAGCAGCAGGGAGCACAACCCATGTTGGTATTACTGTGTCTTCGGATACTTTTTATCCTGGTCAGGAACGTTATGATACCTATAGTGGGCGCGTTGTTCGTCGTTTTCGCGGATCGATGGAAGAGTGGCAAAAGATGGGAGTGATTAATTCACGAGTTTCGCACCAATAAAAAAAACGCTCTATTTTTAAGTTTAATTCAGCATAATATATAAATAGAAAAAATCTCATAAATTAAAAATAACTTATTGTAATTTAAGTAAATTTATACGTCTTAGCAAGTTACAGATTAATTATTGTTCTGAAGCCATTTCTAGAATTTTATATGCCCGTGCGAAACTCGTGTAATTATGAAATGGAGTCGGCCACCTTACTTACTATGTGTGCAAGCCAGGGATTATCAGCAGGTATGATTGCTGGCGTGATTGTTAACCGTACACAACAAGAAACACCAGATGAAACATTATTACGTCAAACAGAAGGGAATGTTTTAGGGATCGTGGTTGATGCTGCTCGCCGGTTATTAAATTAAAAAGTTCTGCAGGTTTGGCTAATTTTTCGATAAAACGAGGATAACTAATTGTTATTTTTATGAAAATAGAGATAAATTTATTTTTTATATCTTTTTTATTTAATCGCTGTTTTTATTTGTCTTAAGTAATTCTCGTTTTATTTTTTTATCGAATGTATTTAGTAATTTTTATTTTGATAAATTAACGGATAATTTTTGTTATTTGGTATTTTTTAGTAAACTAATGAATGTTAATAGCCGGATAATAGCATAGAATAAAATAACTTAAATTTAACATTTTGTAAGTTAAATTTGCCGCATTATTATATTTTAATCTGACAATAATTTACATCATTGGCTGCATAATAACGAATGTTTAACTGAAATAGGAATAATAAATTGACATTGTCAGAGATTATTAATGTTATTACCGAATTTGCTCGCGACCATCAAATATTAGCTATCTTTATTGTTTTTATATTAGCTTTTGGCGAATCGTTAGCCTTCATTTCATTATTACTCCCTGCGACAGTGATTTTGCTTGGTTTAGGCGCATTAATTGGTGATAATGGGCTCACTTTTTTACCAATATGGTTAGCTGCTGCCTGTGGTGCTTTTTTGGGCGATTGGTTATCTTATTGGTTTGGCTTTCATTATAAGAACAGTGTACGCCATATGTGGCCAATTTCCCGTCGTCCTGAAATGCTCGATCGAGGTCATCTTTTTTTTGAACGTTGGGGAGTATGGAGTGTTTTTATCGGCCGTTTTTTTGGTCCCTTAAGGGCAGTAATTCCCTTGGTAGCGGGCATCTGTGCTATGCCTAAACATTATTTTCAACTCGCTAATTTACTTTCTGCTATGGTCTGGGCATTTGCTATTTTAGCGCCAGGGGCATTTGGTTTATCTTGGCTTGCTCAGTGGATGGGGTAAAATAGCCGTTAAATTTCATCCTGTGCTATTTGTTGACCAAAATAAGCAAAATTTATTCTGGACATTTATACAGTATACCACTAAGTTACTTTATAAAATAAAGACTATTTTAAGGAAACCAAGGTGGATATTCAGTTATTATATGCAATTATTGGCTTTCTTACCGGCACACTCTTCGGTGGTAGTTTGATTTGGCTAATTATCGCGCAAAAAATGAATAAAAAAGAGTCTGAATTGCGAGATTTTTACAGTATCCAAGCTAGCTATGAGGAAAAAATCACCCATCTTAAATATTGGAAAATTGAGTGTGAGCACCGTGATCAAGAATTAAGGTCACAAAGGGAAATTAATCGTAATCAAGAAGTTGAACTACGTGAAGTCATGACACGGCTTGAAGAGACACGGCTGGCTTTTGAAGAGAAACAGCGGCTGTTACTCAATACTGAACAGCGGTTAAATGTTCAATTTGAGAATTTAGCCAATCGTATTTTTGAACAAAATGAACGTCGAGCTTCTGAGCAGAACCGTCAAAGTTTAGTTGCACTGTTAACCCCTTTCCGCGAACAACTAGATGGTTTTCGCCGTCAGGTACATGACAGTTTTAGCCAGGAAGCGCGTGAGCGCCATACTCTAGCTCATGAAATTCGTCAGCTTCAGCAATTAAATGCAGAGATGGCAAAAGAAACGATTAATCTGACTAAAGCGTTAAAAGGGGATAATAAAATTCAGGGAAATTGGGGTGAGACAATTCTCTCTCGCATATTGGAAGCTTCTGGGCTAAGGCAGGGGCATGAATTTGAAACTCAAGTCAGTATTAATACCTCCAATAGTCGTTATCAACCTGATGTGATTATTCGTCTACCGCAAGGTAAAGATGTTGTTATTGACGCCAAAATGTCATTGACAGCTTATGAACACTATTTTAATAGCGAAGGTGAGCAACAGCGGGCAACGGCATTACGAGGGCATGTTAATTCAGTACGCAATCATATAAAAGAACTTGGCCGAAAAGATTATCATCAATTAAATGGGTTAAGATCGCTGGATTATGTATTAATGTTTATTCCACTCGAACCGGCTTATTTGATTGCTTTACGCGAAGCGCCTGAACTTATTGACGAAGGTTTGAGGAATAATATTTTACTCGTTTGTCCTTCAACTTTATTGGTGGCAGTTCGTACAATTAATAATTTGTGGCGTTATGAACGACAGAGTCAAAATGCACAAGTAATTGCCGAGCGTGCTGCTAGAATGTATGACAAAATGCGGTTATTTGTCGATGATATACAGGTGTTAGGTCAGAGCTTGAACAAAGCACAGGTGAATTATCAATCAGCGATCAAAAAATTAGCGGAAGGAAAAGGTAATTTGATTAGCCAGGCGGAAAGTTTAAAAGAATTAGGAATAGAAGTTAAACGCCCGATTGATATTGAATTTAGCAAACAGACTGCTAAATCATAATTAAGAAGAATCGTTAGATCGTAAATAAGATCTTACAATAAACATGATTACAATTTCGATTATTATAATGATTAAATGAGCGCAAATTATGGTAGATTCCAATTAAAGAAAGCACTTATTTTGGCTTTCGCAAAGTAGCCAAGGATGAGAAAGCGGATATGGTTGCTGCTGTTTTTCATTCGGTGGCTGCCAAATATGATCTTATGAACGATCTGATGTCATTAGGGATCCATCGAATCTGGAAACGTTTTACGATAGAAGCCAGTGGTGCACGCCGTGGGCAACATATTTTAGATCTCGCTGGTGGCACTGGAGACTTGACCGCTAAATTTGCCAAAATAGTTGGCGAAAAAGGTGAGGTTATTCTGGCTGATATCAACGATTCTATGCTGAAAATGGGGCGCGAAAAGCTCCGCGATCGCGGTATTGTTGGTAATGTTAATTATGTTCAGGCTAATGCTGAAGAACTACCTTTTCCTGATAACTACTTCGATTGTATAAGTATTTCTTTTGGCCTGCGCAACGTTACTGATAAAGATAAAGCGCTTAAATCAATGTTTAGGGTGTTAAAACCTGGTGGTCGTTTATTAGTATTAGAATTTTCAAAACCGATTTTTTCAGCATTAACTAAAGCTTATGATGCTTACTCTTTTCATATTTTACCACGAGTTGGTCAAATGATAGTCAAAGATGCTGATAGCTATCGCTATCTGGCTGAATCTATTCGCATGCATCCGGATCAGGATACTTTAAAAGCAATGATGGAGTTAGTCGGTTTTGAACAAGTTTCTTATACCAATATGAGTGGTGGAATTGTGGCCCTACACAGAGGGTTCAAATTTTAAGATGGATACCCCGTCAACCAGAAGCTATTCAAAAATCCCGCTATTACATGCCGGAATTGCTTCCTTTTTACAGCTTATGTTGAATAGATTTTTTTATCAGGAAGTGGCGTTGAAATCAGCCAGAGTAAGGTTGGTTGGCAAAGTGTTGGCGATTAATTTAAAAGAATTATCTCAACCATTGATATTTATGTTCTCTGAGCAACGAGTTGATGTAGTAAACCAGTGGCCAACACCGGCAGATTGCGTGATAAAAACCGCGTTAGTGACCTTGAGGCATCTTAAAGATAAACAGCAACTTTCGACTCTGATCAACGACGGTAGGGTTGTTATAGAGGGTGATATGCAAGTTGTGCAGCATTGGTTTGCATTACTAGATGCGACTGAATGGGATCCTGCTCATTATCTTGCTCCTTATGTCGGTGATGTTGTTGCCGAAGGGGTGAGTTGTTGGGTTAAAAAAGGTATAGTTGGAATAAATGGGTTGCTAAAGCAACAAAAAAAAACAGTTTAAAAATGTATTGGTGGAAGAATGGCGAATGTCTCCTAATACATTGGAAGTGCTAAGTTTTGCTGATAAGGTTGAGAAGGTGGTGGCAGATATTTCAGCACTGGAACAACGTTTAGCTAAATTGGAGGAAAAATATGAGACCAGGAGAAATTAAACGTCTCTATTTTATCGTTCGAGTATTTCTAAATTATGGTTTAGATGAACTCATTCCCAAAATTAAATTTACTTTACCCTTAAGGATTGGACGCCGTTGTTTTTTTTGGTTATCAAATAAGCATAAAGACAAACCCCTTGGTGAACGTTTACGTTTAGCTCTACAGGATTTAGGTCCGGTTTGGATTAAGTTTGGTCAGATGTTATCTACTCGTCGCGATCTTTTTCCAACGATAATTTCTGATCAGTTAGCATTATTACAAGATAAAGTGGCTAGTTTTGATGGCCGATTGGCTCGCCAACATATAGAACAGTCATTAGGTGGTTCACTTGAAACCTGGTTTGATGATTTTGATGAGGTGCCCTTAGCCTCGGCATCGATTGCTCAAGTACATACTGCAAAATTAAAACAAAATAATAAACAAATTGTAATTAAGGTTATTCGCCCAGATATATTGCCGGTTATTAAAGCCGATATAGGCTTGATGTATCGGCTGGCTAATTGGCTCCCTCTTTTCCCGGATGGACGACGTTTACGTCCACGAGAAGTTGTTCGAGAGTATGAAAAAACATTAATTGATGAATTAAATTTGTTGCGTGAGGCGGCGAATACTCTCCAATTAAGGCGTAATTTTGAAAATAGCTCCATGCTTTATATTCCTGAAGTCTATTCAGACTACTGTCGGGAAAATGTGATGGTTATGGAGCGTATTTATGGTATTCCAGTTTCTGATATTAACGCGTTAAAGAAACAGGGAATTAATATGAAGTTATTAGCTGAATGCGGAGTAAAAGTCTTTTTTACCCAAGTTTTTCGCGATAGCTTTTTTCATGCTGATATGCATCCTGGTAATATTTTTATTAGTCGAGAACATCCTGAAGATCCGCAATATATTGGTATTGATTGTGGTATCGTCGGTTCGCTGAATAAAGAAGATAAACGTTATTTGGCAGAAAATTTTATCGCCTTTTTTAATCGTGATTACCGTAAGGTAGCTGAATTACATGTTGATTCGGGATGGGTACCAGCAGATACTAATGTAGAAGATTTTGAATTTGCCATTCGAACCGTTTGTGAGCCAATTTTTGAGAAACCGCTAGCTGAAATTTCTTTTGGTCATGTTTTATTTAATTTATTCAATACCGCCCGTCGTTTTAATATGGAGGTTCAGCCTCAGTTAGTATTACTTCAAAAGACTTTGCTCTATATTGAAGGATTGGGAAGGCAGCTTTATCCTCAACTAGATTTGTGGAAAACAGCTAAACCTTTTCTTGAAGATTGGCTACATCGACAAATGGGTTTAGCCGCGATTATTAGTGCGTTTAAGGAAAAAGCACCTTATTGGGCAGAAAAAAATGCCAGAAATTCCCGATCTTATTTACGGAGCGCTTAAGCAGCATAAATATTTACAAGATAGTATCGATAAATTCGCAGTCCAGCTACAAGGGCGACAAGTAAAGCAAAGACAAGGGACAATATTTACTAGGAATTGGAGCAACTTGCTTGTTATGTGGTACTTTATTGCAGATTTTCGATTCAAAAATTGCTGCTATTGGGTTTATATGTTTCGGTATAATTTCATGGGCTATAGGATGGTATCGAACAGGTAAAATTGGCTAAAGTTTGTCTTTAAACATATTTATCTTAGGCTCTGCATGTTTCTTAGATAAAGTTAGTTGTATATAATATGGTTATACATAGTTGAACCTAATTTCGTAGAGGTATATATCAATGGGAACAACAATTGCTATGGCTACATTTGGTAGTCCCGGTCAGCTTCTTATTATTGCTTTACTGGTTGTTTTAATTTTTGGTACTAAGAAGTTACGCTCACTCGGCTCAGATTTGGGGGAGTCATTGAAAAACTTCAAAAAAGCGATGAGTGATGATCACAGTAAAAACTGATGATAGTAACAAAGCAGAAAAACAGCATACTGATGCTGATTTTGAACCCAAAAAATATTACTGAGAAAACAACGACGAGTCAGGACAAAAGAAACGGCTGAAAGTAAAAAAAAATAAAGAGTAGGGTATAAAACCGTGCTTGATATTGGTTTTAGTGAACTGTTATTGGTTATGATTATTGGCCTAGTGGTTCTTGGTCCGGAGCGTTTGCCGATAGCCGTCAAAACGGTTACCGGTTGGATACGTGTGTTGCGTTCATTGGTTGCTAACGTTCAGCATGAACTCTCACAAGAGTTAAAAATTGCAGGAATTGCAGGGAAACCTTGAGGAAAGGCAGAAGAAAAAAGCACAATTACAGACCCTTTCACCGGAACTTAAAACAATCGATGAAAGAATTGAGAGAATCTACGGAGCTATTAAAGAAAAATTATCAATCATCGAACAGTCGTATCGAAGAAGAATTGGCTAAAGTAAAAGCATTTACTAGCGATCTTGATGAAAATAGCACAACTAAAATAGATGAAGAAATACCGATAACAACCAATAAAACAATCTCAGCCAGCACAGACTGATCAGCTGGTAACCCGCGTCAGATAGTCCTACTAAAAGTAAAAATACGCTCAAATCTCCACCAGAGAAAGTAAAAAAGCGCTCTGATCAAACTAACGGTGAAAATTAGTCTATGTCTATCGATGATCCTCAACCACTTATTAGCCATTTAATTGAATTACGTAGACGTATTCTTTATAGCTTATTTACAGTTGCAGTGGGTTTTTTCTAGCTCTGGTCTATTTTTCCAATGATATCTATCATTTGGTTGCTGCACCCTTGATTGAACAGCTCCCCGTCGGTTTCTCGCATGAGTGCGACTGATGTGGCATCAACTTTTTTTTACCCCCTATTAAACTGACGTTTATGGTGGCGGTATTTATTTCTATTCCCAGTTGATCTTATATCAGTTATGGGCTTTTTATTGCTCCTGCCCCTTTTATAAGCATGAGCGGCGCTTGATGTTGCCCTTTACTGGTCTCCAGTAGTGTACTTTTTTACCTGGGGATGCTTTTTTGCCTATTTTGTTGTTTTTTCCTTTAGCATTTGGTTTTTTTTGTAAAAAACCACACCCAGAAAGTGTGAATTTCATTCCTGATATTAGTAAATATCTCAGCTTTGTTATGACACTTTTTATGGCTTTTTGGTGCGGCGTTTGAAGTTCCAGTTTGCTATTATTCTACTTTGCTGGACAGGCGTTACTACGCCCGATTCTTTAAAACGTAAGCGTCCTTATATTATTGTGGGGTGCTTTTATTGTAGGTATGTTTTTTGACACCACCAGATGTGTTTTTCTCAGACCCTATTGGCGGGTACCAATGTATTTATCATTTGAATTGGGCTTGTTGTTGTCACGATTTTTATGTTGGTAAGAGGGCAAAGCAGCAGATGATAAAAATTCGAATGAAATAATAGAATAAAACGCTATTTTTTTTAATTACAATCAATCACTTTTTCTTAAATTGTTTTATTATCTATTAGCTTAGCTACATTTTGATTAAGGATATTAAGAAGAATAAACTGAACGATTTTCACCATCAGGTTTCTGAATAAAATTGCTTTTAGGCCTTCAAAAATACCTTCAGTAATGATGATAGTATCACCTGATACTGGCGTCTTTGGTGCCACGATTTCTTGTTTAGATGCGGATTTTAGTTCATTAATAAATATTATCTGGTACGCGATAACACAGGATAGAGGCCAAATCGAATAAAAATGGCTAACCCCCTCTAGTTGAACGTATCGTTTGTGGTATGGATTTCTTTCAGGATTAAATTTAACGAAAAAGGTTAGTTTGGAAATAATGCTTCAGTAATTGTGATGCCGTTTTGCTTCGCACCATTTTTTTGTATTTGAGCTTCTGGCGTTAAGCAGATAACATGCTGTCTTTTTAGATTTTCTATTGCTCGCTCTATTTGGCCCGCGTTTTACAGTAAAGAAGATACCAATTTTCCATGTTATGGCTCAAAAATAAAATTACACTTTATCATTATATCAAAATTATAAAATTATTAAGATATGTCGCCCAGAACCAGGCATGATTAATTCTTTATGATTCAATTAATATAGTTTTATATGATGATCTAATAAAAGGTAGGGATAGATGGATATTTTTCTTCTTAGCAATGGTCGGATTAACTACGAATTCTCAATGGCTAAATTATGCAACATCACGTTTAAAAGAGATGTTTCAAACGTCGTCAGATCCGCAAAGCAGTATTAGTTCCTTTATGCTGTCTTACGCCGGTGATCATAATCAACGTGCGGCTGAGGCTTAGTCAATCATTAGGTATTGAAGTGGTTTCGATTGAACACTTTGAGTCGCCTGTAGAGGCGATTGAGTCAGCGGAGTGTAATTTTAGTTAGTGGAGGAAATACTTGGTGGCTAAATAAATGCCTGCATGAAAATGGATTGATCGTAGCCATTCAACGTGCTGTTTTTTGAACGTAATTATTTCCCTAGTATTTGGCTGGAGTGCAGGATGCAATGTCGCCACTCCCTTAGTATTAAGAAACCACCAATGATATGCCTGTAAACTAATGTAGTTGTAATGCCTTCCTTGGGGGCTATTTTCCAATACAAATTAATCCGCACTATATTGATAGTCATATTAGTGGGCATATGGGAGAAATTCGAGATGATCGTATTGCTGAGTTTTGTGTGAATCAATCCCCATGAAATTGTTATTGCCTTACGTGAAGGTAGTGGCTTACAGATTAAAGATAATGAAATACATTATTTTAGTGGCAAAAATGAAGGATTTAAGATTTTTCAGTAATAAACCAACATTTTTCCAGAGCAATTTGATACAAAAAATATTAAAAAAATGGGTTCCTTATCAATGTATTTAATTGCATTGTAATTAATTCAAAATATTCACTAATAACAGGACTGAACCTTTATTGGTAACCTGCATGGAACAATTTATAATGAAGCTCCAGCAAATTAAAAAGTAGAAAATATATAATGAAAATACCCTGATCTGAGAGATTTCATATCATTATTAGAACAAAAAAAAAGAAACTGAAGCGTATCAGCTATGAAGTCGATCCTTATTTAGAAATGACAGAAATAGCAGATAGAAACTCTGCGGGCCGGTGGGGCCTGCACTGTTATTTGAAAACCCTAAAGGGTTTTTTCTATGCCAGTTCTGTGTAATTTGTTTTGGGACCGTTTGAACGCGTTTGCGATGGGGATGGGGCAAGAAAATATCCAAGCATTGCATGAAGTTGGCAAATTATTGGCGTTTCTTAAAGAAACCGGAATCCACCTAAGGGATTCGCTGATTTAATCGACAAGTTACCAAAATTTAAGCAAGTTCTTAATATGCCAACCAAAAGGTTAAAGTCGGCAGGCCGGTCAAGAACAGATTTGGCAAGGTGACGATGTTGATCTATTTCGTATTCCCATAATGCATTTGTTGGCCAGAAGATGTCGCACCACTTATAACATGGGGATTGACGGTTACTCGAGGGCCTCATAAGACACGGCAAAATCTAGGGTATCTATCGGCAACAATTATTAACTAAAAATAAGTTTGATTATGCGTTGGTTTATCTCACCGGGGGTGGGGGCATTGGATTTTCAAGAATGGTGTAATAAAATATCCCGCTAAACCTTTTCCTGTCGCAGTAGCTTTAGGGGCTGATCCTGCTACTATTCTAGGCCGCGGGTGACACCTATTCCAGATACGCTTTCCGAATATGCATTTGCGGGATTATTACGCGGACACCGTTCAAACGGTTGTAAAATGTATATCTAATGAGCTTGAGAGGTACCGGCGGGTGCAGAAAATTATTATGGAAGGCTATATTGATCCTGAAGAATTTGCACCGGAAGGCCCCTTATGGTGATCACACTGGTTATTATAATGAAGTTGATAAATTTCCGGTATTTACCGTTACGCATATTACTCAACGTAAGTGATTCCTATTTATCATTTCAACTTACACCGGCCGGCCCCCTGATGAGCCCGCGGTTTTTGGGTGCTGCACTAAATGAGGTTTTAGTCCCCTATATTACAAAAAACAGTTTCCAGAAATTGTTGATTTTTTATTTACCTCCCTGAGGGCTGTTCTTATCGGCTTGCCGTAGGTAACAATAAAGAAAACAATATGCTGGGCATGCTAAGCGCGTTATGATGGGGGGTTTTGGTCTTATTTACGGCAATTTATGTATACAAAATTTTGTCATTGTCTGTGATGAAGATATTAATGCACGTGACTGGAATGATGTTATCTGGGGCAATAACAACCAGAATGGATCCAGCACGAGATACCGTTATGATGGAAAAATACCCCCGATCGATTATCTTGATTTTTGCGTCACCTATCTC
>NZ_JAZHPL010000007.1:0-292295 GCF_036919435.1 Arsenophonus sp. PmNCSU2021_1
TAAAATCGATGGTTCAATTAATCTTTCTTAAATTGCTTTAGTCATAAAGCTTGCTTAAAGGCCAAGGTAAATTGGCCTTTAAAAATAGATTAATTGGGAGATACGTTATCAGAGTTAGATAATTGGTAATGACGTTTTTCTTCAGGTAAACAACGGGGAGAATTATCCTCATTAACAGCAACATAAGTGAAAATGGCTTCGGTGGCTATAACGTTGGCCTACTGGCTCACTGGAAACTTTCTTGACCCAAACTTCAATATTGATGGTAATAGAGGTGTTACCTGTTTTAATGCAGCGAGCATAACAACAAATTACATCGCCGACTGAGACTGGTTTTTGGAACGTGCTCCCATTGACGGCGACAGTAACAACACGACCAAGTGCAATTTGTTTTGCTAAAATTGCACCGCCAATATCCATTTGTGACATTAGCCATCCGCCGAATATATCACCATTAGCATTTGTATCGGCCGGCATTGCTAATGTACGGAGAACTAATTCTCCTTGTGGTAATTGTTGTTGTGTCATGAAAAATTTACTTCTGTTATTTGCCACAATATACCTGCTGGAAGTAGGTATCCGTTGTTATCATATCAATTACTTTTGTTCTTTAGGTAAATGTTTATAGATATACACCATACTAAGTATTGTAAATATTAGTGTGACCGCGGTCAAACCAAAAACTTTAAAGTTAACCCAGACATCCTGAGGTAGCCAAAAGGCAACATAAATATTTACTAGTGCACAGATAGCAAAAAAGATTGCCCATGATAAATTTAATTTATGCCAAATCTCATCAGCTAAATGGATCTCTTTACCCAGCATTCTCTGGATTAATGGTTTTTGGGTAAAATATTGGCTGACTAACAGTGCTAATGAAAAAATAGCGTAAATAACTGTCACTTTCCATTTAATAAAAAGATCACTGTGGAAAATCAACGTCAGTCCACCAAAAATGATCACGATGACTAAAGTAATTAACGAACTTTTTTCAATTTTTTTGTAGATAAGATAAATGGCTAGCATCGATAAAGCGGTGGCAATCATTAATGCGCCAGATGCGTAAAAAATATCTACTTTTTTATATACAATAAAGAAAACAATGAGAGGAATAAAATCTAATAGTTGTCTCATGAGGGCGCTTATCCTGATCCTTTTCGAGTAAATATGAATTTTTATAATTATTTGATTAATAAATTATAAAATATCCTATTGCCAATTTGTTTTATATTATATTACCTTATTTGATAATAATGTTACACAGTGAGTAGGTGTATATTTTTATCAATAAAATTATCTACTGAGCAATAAAATTCACTATTAATATATTGAAGTAATTAACTTGTTATTACCAATACAGTGCAATTTTGAGTCAGCACGTTGGTTCTGTAATTAATGTTTAATTGTTTAAGTTAATAGTAAATTTTTACCACGCCATCTAATGGTAAATAATAGCCGTGGTATTTTTATTTGGTTAATTTGTTGTTTTTCCAACTAACATGTAAAGGCGGAAAAAATAGATCAATGTAAAAGAGGTAAATAAATTATTCAATGTAAAAGAGATAATATTATTCACCATACTCGGTAAAAAACGAAATTGTCCAAGTAGCATAGTGAGTAACATTTGCAATGCTAGCCAAAGTAATAAAATTGCTAGAATTAACCACCAATGACGAAATGCTATTTTCCAACTTTGACTCATGGCTCGTAGCGGCATAATGTTTTTGACGGTTATTAAGATGATGGGTGATAAGGAAAAACCGATAGCTAAAATGATACCGGGTAAGATGAATAGCATAAAGCCAAAATAAATTATAATTGTGCATATAACTAACAAAATTAACATGTTAGGTAATATACGTAACGAAAGCACAAAAGCTTGCCCTGCACTGATGCTATTGCCGGTACTGAATTCTGACAAATAAGTAACTACTGAAGAAACTAATAATATTAATCCGATAAAAACCGCAGCCAATGAGAGTAGTGAGACTCTCATCATTATCGATTTTTCTTCATCAGATAATTGACTTACCCAGGTTAAAAGTGAAGTTGAGTCATTTTGACCACCAAGGGTTTTGACAATGGTTGCCATTTCATCGATGGGAACCAGAAAATAATAAAGTATTAGACTGATGGTAGCTGAAATGAATGACAGGATAAAAAGGCCGCTCAGCTGATTTTTAAAAAAATTAAAGCTATCGCTGATAAGTGAGTTGGCCGTAATGGACATGAAAACTGCTCCTATAACTGGTTTTTATCATCACATTTTAATTGTATATTGTAACTGACAGTGAAGAGAGCGTATAGCTTTTCTATGGTAAAGCTATTGCTATATCAGTAAATTTTGTGGTTATTCTATAAGTAAGGATAAAATACTAAAAATAGAGTGATATTTATATTATAGTAATTTTGAATATAACAATGTAATGATTGGTTTTAATAATTGATATAGTAATGACTTTATGGTGATAAAAGCGATTATTTTATTATCTGATTTGAGGAGCCAATGGCGATAAATTATATTTATTTCAGCCCCTATATTGGGGCTGAAAAGTAAAACAATCATCGTATTTTCATCGAATCAATGACTGATTCTACACCTGCTACACCTTGTGTTACTTGAATTGCACGCTGAGCGTCGGCACGCGAACTGACAAAACCGCTCAATTGCACACGACCTTTAAAGGTTTCAACATTGATTTGCGTTGATTTCAAGTTTTTTTCTGCCAATAATGCTGTCTTCACTTTAGTTGTAATAACCGTATCATCAATATATCCACCAGTTCCTTCTGTTTTTGCTGTTGGAGCACAAGCAGAAAGGAATAATGCCATAAATAGCACGGTACAGAGCGCTGTCATTGATTTAAGATATTTCATTATTCAATTCTCCATTAATACGAGGGTTATTTTTATTTATCGTATATGAGTGCTAAATGAAAATTTCATCGCAGTCAATATACTGATTATTGATGAAATATAAATAAATTACAAATGAATAGCTGGTATCGATAGCGACTTGTTAATTACAATAGTTTATTAGAATCGATAATTAGTAATTACAAAATAGCAAGACAAACTACCATTTTCGCTAGCTTTAAATTGACTATTTTTGCGTAGCCATTTTCATCTGTGAAACAAACTGTTTTAATTTGGCTAGTAATATATCAGATTGCTGATGATGAATTTCAATTAATCACGAGTTTCGCACCAATAAAAAAACGCTCTATTTTTAAGTTTAATTCAGCATAATATATAAATAGATAAAACCTTATAAATCAAATGCAACTTATTGTAATTTAAGAAAATTCATGTGTTTTAGTAACTTGCAGATTGATCATTGCTTTTAAGCCATTTTTAGAATTTTATATGCCTGTGCGAAACTCGTGTTAATTTTACAACCGCAGAGCCAGATATTGCGCCAACTACCCCATTTTTGATTGCTTCAGTGACTTGTTTTGGTTTAGCAATACCAAAACCTAACAGTGGTGGGGCGGCATGGTAGGCTTGTAGCTTGGTTAATAACTGGCTAGCAGGAATATTGGCTTTTTTTTCTGTGCCTGTTACACCTGAACGCGAGAGTAGATAAGTATAGCCACGACCATATAAAGCAATTTGGCGTAGAAGATCGTCATCAGCATTAGGAGGACAAATAAATATTGGTGCAATATTATGTTGCAACGCTGAAGTGCGAAATGGCAGGGACTCATTCATCGGTACATCGGCGATTAAAACGGAATCGATGCCGGCATTCTGACATTGAGCGTAAAAGTTATCAATATCATAGTTAAAAATCAGATTTGCATAAACTAATAAGCCAATAGGAATCAAAGGGTGCTTTTTGCGGATCTGTGCTAATAACTCAAAACAGGATGTTGGTGTGATGTTGGCATTAAGTGCGCGTAAATTGGCCTTTTGAATCGTTGGACCATCAGCCAATGGATCAGAAAAAGGGATACCAATCTCTAATGCATCGGCTTTTGCTTCAATTAATGTATCAATAATTTTTAATGACATTTCTGCATTGGGATCTCCTAAGGTGATGAATGGGACGAATGCTGCCTGATTTTTAGCATTTAAGGGCTGATAACGCTCCATTAGATCTCTCCTTTGGCTTGCAAAATAGCCTGTACAGTAAAAATATCTTTATCTCCACGGCCGGAGATATTAACAATCAGTAGTTGTTCTTTTTCCGGTTCTGCTTCAATCATTTTTAAGGCGTAAGCCAGGGCGTGTGACGACTCTAAAGCTGGGATAATACCTTCATGATTAGCCAGTTTTTTAAATGCCGATAACGCTTCATTATCGGTAATTGAGACATAATCAGCACGGCCAATACTATTTAAATAAGCATGCTCTGGTCCGACTGAAGGAAAATCTAACCCGGCAGAAATAGAATAAGACTCTTTAATTTGGCCTTCATCGGTTTGCATTAGATGAGATTTCATACCAAAGTAAATACCAAGCCGACCATGTTTTAATGGTGCACCATGGGCGCCAGAGTCGATACCTAGACCGGCTGGCTCAACCCCAATTAGACGTACATTTTGCTCTGATTTAAACGCTGTGAATAATCCGATAGTGTTAGAGCCTCCGCCAACGCAAGCAATTACGGCATCGGGTAGTCGTCCTTCTCTAGCTAAAATTTGTGCTTTGGCTTCATCGCCAATCATACTTTGAAACTCGCGTACTAGCGTTGGATAGGGATGGGGCCCGGCTGCGGTGCCAAGTAAATAGTGGGTGTTGCTATAACTGGCTGACCAATCTCTCAAGGCTTCATTGCAGGCGTCTTTTAAGGTTGCTGAGCCATTATTTACCGTAATAACTTTAGCTCCCAATAATTGCATCCGAAATACATTGGGCAATTGGCGTTGGACATCTTTCTCTCCCATATAGATGCGACATTATAGATGCGACATTTAAGCCCAAGTAATGCACAAGCCAGTGCTGTAGCAACGCCATGTTGTCCAGCGCCAGTTTCTGCAATAATTTCAGTTTTGCCCATCCGTTTGGCTAATAAAGCCTGGCCTAACACTTGATTTGTTTTATGTGCGCCGCCATGCAATAGATCTTCTCGTTTTAGATAAAGTTTAGTTTTAGTACCGATGGTTAAATTGCGACATAGCGTTAAGGCGGTGGGACGGCCAGCGTAATTTTGTAATAGATCGTGAAATTGTTGTTGAAACGTATCATCTTGCTGGGCTTCGATGAAAGCCTGTTCCAGTTCGTTAAGTGCGGGAATAAGAATTTCAGGCACATATTGACCACCAAATTGACCAAAATAGGGATTTAATTTACTCATTACTTTATTCCGTTGTTCTGATCGTTAAATTGTTAATTTGATTGTTACGCTTATAAATAATCAAACAATTTTTCAAAGGTAATCTGTAATTTATGGCAACTTTTTATGCCAGGCCGCTGTTCAACACCAGAACACGAGTTTCGCACAAAACTAATTTGGGTACGCTAATAAAACACGGATTTGCTCAGTAATAGCACTTTTGATTACGTCCCAATTTTGTTGATAAAGGGTTATTTTTTCAGATATACGACGTTTATGTTGTTCAAACCACGCAGAAATAGCGAGAAAAATATGATTTCTTTGCGCTCGGCTCGTGCGAGCCTGACAGCGTTCAATACCACAGTTTTGTTTAACTTCTCGATGATAAACTTCAACAGACCAACGGGCATCCATGATAGATTTGAGGTATTGACGGGTGGGATTCTCTTTGTTTGTTACTATGTAATCAATACGGCCGTTTTTGGCTGTAAATTTGAAAACGGTTACCCAACCATATCCTCGCAAGTGTATTGACGTTCCTTCTTCTGAGATGTCTAACTTGTTCAGTTCACGAGTTTCGCACCAATAAAAAAACGCTCTATTTTTAAGTTTAATTCAGCATAATATATAAATAGAAAAAATCTCATAAATTAAAAATAACTTATTGTAATTTAAGTAAATTTATACGTCTTAGCAAGTTACAGATTAATTATTGTTCTGAAGCCATTTCTAGAATTTTATATGCCCGTGCGAAACTCGTGCAGTTGTTTGTTATGGTTAACAATCCTATTTTTCCTCAGCGTGGTTACCCAGATCCAACCATGAGAGCGAATTGATTTCAGGTTATCCAGGCTAGAATACCAAGCATCCATCACTACGGCTTCTGGCATGATCCCTCTTTTTTTAGCAAGAGTGAGCATTTCGGAAAAGTGCGTGTTTTTTGTTTTTCCATCAGAATCTTTATCATAAATAAGATAATTGATAGGAATTGATTCAACCTTCGTCAGATCATGCCAAAGCAAATTAACTAAACCTATGCCAGCAATAACCTCATGTTCATTACCTGAATATTGATAATGGACCATCACTATTTTTTTACTACGTGTTTTGGCAATCAATGTATCATCGGCAATTAGTACGCAAGGGCTTTTTTTGTCTATAGAAGGTTCAACTAATCGCCATAGGTCTTTAGGTCTAAAACATCTACTTTTTAGCCATCGGCTAACAGTGTCATGAGATAAAGGCGATGGGCTTACTTCTGATAACGCTAAACCAGAGTATCTTAAACTGCTTACTTGTAAGAATGTTTTATAGATATCTTTAATACATGGATAACCCGACAAAATATGAACACCCTGATTTTTTCTTGTTTTTAAATTTATACTTCTTTTTTGGAGATTGCGAAACTCGTGCACAATTGAAATCAAGGCCTACGCAGCTGCTTGTTGGCAGTTGTCTGCATTTAATCCACAGGCTAACATAATTTTATCAAGATGTTTCTCAGGTAGTTTGGATCAATCAAAAGTTTTGCCTGTGCCACCTTCACCATGATCAAGTAAATAGCGATCGATATTTTTTGCGTTGAAACAAGGTGGTGATTGAGCCATATTAACTGCTTGCCATATTTCGCAATTTGTGGGTAATAAAGAACGAAGTTGCTGAATGTCAGCAGCTGTTTTATAACCATGCAACTGGACGGCAAATAAATTTAACTGATGACTAATTTCAGCGATTAATGAATTTACCTGGTGTTGAAAAACGCCAACATAGTTAAGAGGGGCTGCGGTTATAACGGCTCTTGCTTGCTCAAGTGTTACTTTGCGTGGCGATTTGTCTGCAAAAATTAAACCGCCATAAATCGCCCCAACTTGATAAGCGCTTTGGGCATCTTGTGGGCGAGTGAGACCACAAACTTTATTGTCACCAATAATTAGCCGACGAATAGCTAACATTAAATTTTCTTCACCCATTAATGCGCGGCCGATCAAAAAACCATTAACTTGTTTACTGAGTTGACGAATTTGTTGGTGGCTATCAATACCGGATTCACTGATGACTAATGTTTTTCCGACTAATTGTGGGGCAAATTGTTTAGTGCGATTTAGATCAATTGACAGATCGCGAAGATCACGATTATTGATACCGACAATATTGGCTTTTAACCTAACCGCTCGTTTTAGCTCTTCTTCGTTACTCACTTCAGTAAGAATGCCCATCTTTAATTTATTCGCCAGTGCCGCTAAAGATTGATAGGTTTGGTCATCTAATATTGATAGCTTCAATAAGATAGCGTCAGCCTGGTAAAAGCGAGCTAAATAGATTTGGTAGGGATCAATAATAAAGTCTTTGCACAAAATTGGTTGTGGCACAGTGTTACTCACCAGGCGTAAGTAATCAAAACTGCCGTGAAAATATTTTTCATCAGTTAACACTGATATTGCTGTTGCATAATGTTGGTAATCTTTAGCAATTTGTACAGGATCAAAGTGATGACGAATAATGCCTTTCGATGGTGAAGCCTTTTTACATTCCAGAATAAATGCCGGATAGCTTTGCGAAAGAGCAGTATAAAAATGGCGTTCACTTGGCGTAATTTGCCCAATAAAGCTAATTAATGGTTGCTTTAATTTTCTTGCCGCTAAATATGTCATCTTATCTGCAATAATTTTTTGTAAAATAGTCGCTTGCATTAGTGAAACTTCCTCCTGTTGGCTAGTGTGGTTAACCGTTGATAGGCTTTTCCAGTACCAATAATCCGCAAAGCAAAATCGGTATTGGTTTTTAGATCTTCATGGTTATTAAGCTTCATCAGTAATGCGACATTGGCAGCAACGGTGCTAGCATGAGCTGGCTTCCCGTGACCCTGTAACAATGTGGTAATAAGTTGATAATTTTTATCAACAGAGCCGCCAGTTAATTCTGATAGAGAGTAGGTTGGTAAGCCAAAATCTTGAGCCGTTAGCTGGTAAGTTAAAATTTCATCTTGTTTTAATTCAGCCACTTGAATAGGGGCATGTAAGGCAACTTCATCCATACCGCCACTATGAACAACAGCAGCACGTTTATATCCTATTAATTGCAATGTCTTAGCAATAGGTAAAATTAGCTTAGGATCATAAACACCAATAAGTGAAATTGGCGGTTTAGCTGGATTGATTAGCGGGCCAAGAATATTAAACACGAGTTTCGCACCAATAAAAAAACGCTCTATTTTTAAGTTTAATTCAGCATAATATGTAAATAGATAAAACCTTATAAATTAAATATAACTTATTGTAAATTAAGTGAATTTATGCATTTCAGTAACTTGCAGATTAATCATTACTTTTAAGCCATTTCTAGAATTTTATAGGCCTGTGCGAAACTCGTGTTAAATAGAGTACGCGTTTTTAATTGACGACGAATCGGTGCAGCATAGCGAAATCCTTGGTGATATTGTGGTGCGAATAAAAAACATATTCCGATCTCATCTAAAGCACGCCGAGCTGAGTTTGGCGGCATATCGAGAGGAATGCCGAAAGATGCCAATAAATCAGATGATCCGGAGCGACTTGAAATACTACGATTGCCGTGTTTAGCAATTTTTAATCCGCACTCGGCGGCAACAAAGGCACTGGCAGTGGAAATATTAATACTATTGCTGTGATCGCCACCAGTACCTACGATATCGCAGAAATCGTAATTAGGCCGAGGAAACGGTTGCGCATTTTCTAAACAAGCTAGCGCGGCACCAACAATTTCATTTGGTGCTTCCCCGCGCATTTTCATGCTGATCAATGCACCGGCTACTTGAGGCTCCGTTAATTCACCTCGCATCATGGCGCTGAAAAGTAAATGACTTTCTTGTTGTGTCAGTATTTGTGCATTAAATAATTTGTCCAAAATAAATTGCATTTTGCTGCTCCTTAATTTAATGCCCATAATAGGGTTTGTGTTAATAAAGAGGTTCCCTCAGTTGTTAAAATTGACTCGGGATGGAATTGAAATCCGCAGACTTTATGTTGGTTATGCCGTACTGCCATTACTGCACCTTGGCAGTGAGCATTAATGATCAAATCAGCAGGAATTTTTTCACCAATCAGAGAATGGTAACGTGCAATTGGTAGTGGATTTGTCAGATCACGGAACATAAGTTGATCATCATGTATCGCTAATGATGATTTGCCGTGGATGATCTCTTTAGCGCATGAAATTTTTCCGCCATAAGCTTCAATAATTGCTTGATGACCAAGGCAAATACCAATCACGGGTATTTGACCTAATACTGATGGCAAAAGTGCAGGCATACAGCCAGCATCGGCAGGTCTACCGGGGCCAGGAGAGAGCATTAGTACAGGCTGAGATATCATTTTAAGCTGGCGCACGATGATAGCTTTCGGCAGCGTATTGCGATAGATAGTGACTGTATGACCTAATACTCTTAATTGATCGACCAAGTTATAAGTAAAAGAATCAATATTATCAAGTAGCAAAATATTAGCCATTAGCTGATCTCCTGGGTTTGATGAGATTGCATAATGGCGTTGATAACTGCCTGGGCTTTATTGCGCGTCTCGTCCGCTTCAGATTGCGGATCCGAATCTAATACCAGGCCAGCACCGACTTGGATAGTGGCAATATTGTCTTCAATATAAGCAGCACGAATAACAATGCAGGAGTCAAAATCTCCACTGCCCTTAAAGTAGCCAATTGCACCACCATAGCTGCCTCGATTTTCATTTTCATAGCCAGCAATAAGTGTCATTGCTTTGATTTTAGGCGCGCCAGTTAAAGTACCCATATTCATACAAGCTTGATAAGCATGTAATATATCCAGATCAGCCCTTAATTTACCAACTACCCGCGAAACGAGGTGCATAACATGGGAATAACGATCAACAGAGGTTAAGTCGGCAACATATCGACTACCCGGCTGACAAATCCGCGCCAAGTCATTGCGGGCCAAATCAACTAACATAATATGTTCAGCCAGTTCTTTCGGATCGGTTCCAGCGCCAGTTCAATTTCACTATCTAAATCAGCATCTATTTCGCCTAGTTCATTACGTCCTCTTGGTCTAGTTCCGGCGATTGGATATATTTCAATTTGTCGACTTTTGGCGTCATATTTGAGCGCGCTTTCAGGCGATGCACCAAATAGGGTAAATTCTTGATCCTGCATATAAAACATGTAAGGGCTCGGATTTTGTATTGTAAGGCGTTGATAGGCGCTTAATGGTGCGGTACATGGCAACATAAATTTACGTGAAGGTACTACTTGAAAAATATCACCTTGATAGATGTATTTTTTTAGTTTTTCAATAATCTGGCAATATTCATTATCGTTTTTATTGACTACTAAAGGTATTGCTAGCTCAGCTGCGATTGGTAAGGGGAGTAGAGGTTGCTGACAGGCTGTAATAATTGCTTGATGACGGTTTAATATCGTATTAGCAATAGATTGTTTTGTTAAAAATTGACAGCTTATCAGTTTTGCAGACTGTTTTTGGTGCTCGATCACAATATAATGTTCAGCTAAATAGAGACAGTAATCAGGACAGCGATTTGATTTTTCTACTGGCGGTAAATTTTCAAAATAAGCAACTAAATCGTAAGCGAATAACCCCGCTAACAGAATTTTATCTGCATCAATAGTGTTATGTTTGGCTAAATTATAAATCAAACGTAGCGCATCAAAGGATGAAGTTGCTTTTAGCCGGCTATCTTCGTCAAGATGTGGCTCTATTGGGGGACAATTAACTACTAATTGACCATCCGATTTGCTCTTTTCTAATTCACTGGGTAGAGCGGTGTAAATATGGCTTAATAGTGCATTTCCATTAGGGCTAAGAGCGGCAAAAGTAACTTGCTGTTGGTTGGCGGTAATTCGTAATGCACTATCAACGATCAGGATACTTTGTAGATTTTGCTTATTATTAACGGTAGCGGACTCTAGCAATAGTGTGCCTGGGCGATTGCTGCATAAATGATGAAATAACAGACAAACTTCAGGCTGATAATTAATTTTACACGAGTTTCGCACAGGCCTATAAAATTCTAGAAATGGCTTAAAAGTAATGATTAATCTGCAAGTTACTGAAATGCATAAATTCACTTAATTTACAATAAGTTATATTTAATTTATAAGGTTTTATCTATTTACATATTATGCTGAATTAAACTTAAAAATAGAGCGTTTTTTTATTGGTGCGAAACTCGTGTTTTATTCTCTAATATGCGAAAAGTTGTTTGATTGACTGCTATGTTTTCCATATTGGTTGCCTTTCATATTATATTAATTGGCTATAAAAAAACCTGCTTCATGGCGGGTCTTGATCTGGTGTTGCGTTATTAATTCACGCGCAGGAAGAAACTGCCTATTTAAGGGAGTTTTGCCACCAACGGATTTTAATGATGATAAAAAATACTAATCTCATTTTTGTTCTTCCTCGCAATATGTCATGATAGGTTAGCGCTATCGCTAACCAACGTACTAGTAAACTAGGTCATTCGGATTGTGTCAAGTAATTTATGCCACACTATGAATTTTTTCTATAATCGTCAGCTGTAAATGAGGATAAAGCTTTGGCCCACGACAATGAGAAGCTGTCTGTTATTTATGATCTACATAGTCACACAAAAGCTTCTGATGGTGATCTCACCCCCTTAGAATTAGTAGACAGAGCGGTATTAATGGGGGTCGATGTATTAGCTATCACTGATCACGATACAGTTAATGGAATTTTGCCAGCATGGCAGTATATTAATGAAAAAAGTAAGCCGCTAACATTAATTGCCGGTGTTGAAATTTCCACAATTTGGGAAAAAATTGAAATTCATATCGTCGGTCTTAACATTAATCTGGATGCAAACTGTCTTAAACATTTACTGGAAATGCAAACTGCACGGCGCAACCTGCGTGCGGAAAAAATAGGCTATAAATTAGAAAAATTCGGTATTCCTGATGCCTGGCAAAATGCTAAAGCTTATGCTGCCGGTGGACAGGTGACACGTAGCCATTTTGCGCGTTATATTATGGATTATGCTAAACAAAAAAGTATCGGCCAAGTTTTTAAAAAATATTTAACCCGAGGTAAACCAGGTTACGTCCCGGCTGATTGGTGTAAGCTTGATGAGGCAATAGACGTTATTCATCAAGCGGGAGGCGTTGCTGTCTTGGCACATCCTGGTCGCTACTCGCTATCAGCAAAATGGCAAAAAAGGTTAGTTTTATATTTTAAACAGCAACAGGGTGATGCGATTGAAATTGCTCAATGCCAACAATCGCCTGATGAACGAAAAAATTTAACTGAATTAGCTAGACTACATGATTTATATGCTTCGGTCGGTTCTGATTTTCATCGCCCCTGCGCCTGGACTGAGCTAGGTAGAAATCTTTGGTTGCCCGCAGGTGTTACACCGATTTGGCAAACCTGGCAATAAAAATTTGGGATTATCGTTTAGGCTTAAATATTATATAGTAAGCAGCTTAGATATATTGATAACTTAATTTTCAAGTTTAATTAAATAATATAGTGATTAAATAAATATATAGAGAACATTCATGGGACAATCTCTCCATATTCACCCACAAAATCCGCAACCTAGATTAATTAACCAATGTATAGAAATATTAAACAAAGGTGGCATTATTGTTTATCCGACTGATTCTGGCTATGCAATTGGCTGTAAGTTAGATAATAAAAACGCGCTTATGCAAATTTGTCGCCTACGTCAATTGGATTCTCGCCACAATTTTACCCTAATGTGTCGTGATTTATCTGAAATAGCTGAATATGCCTATCTAGATAATCAGGTGTTTAGAATGATTAAAAATAGTACACCGGGTCATTACACTTTTATTTTACGTGCAACAAAAGAAGTCCCACGTCGAATAATGAATAAAAAACGTAAAACAATAGGCATACGTTTACCCAATAATCTGATTGCCAGAGATCTGCTTGCCGGAATTGGCGAACCTTTGCTATCGACTAGTTTAATATTGTCAGGTGAAGATTTTGCTCAGTCTTCAGCAGATGAGATAGAAAGTTTAATTGGTCAACAAGTTGACTTGATTATAAATGGGGGTTATTTAAGTGAAAAACCAACCACTGTAGTTGATTTAACAGAGAGTACGCCAAATATCATCCGAGTTGGAATGGGTTCCACGATACCATTTGAATAAAAAAGCTTCAGATGAGGTTAATAGAAAAACGGTGTATAATAACCACAGTTTATTTTTTTAGTTATTTTTATAATTATGACGCCTGTGAAGGTGACACAAGAGGTTTACGCTATGAGCGTTAAAAAGCAGCAAAGTGAAAAGTTACAAAAAGTACTTGCTCGTTGTGGTTATGGATCGCGCAGGGAAATAGAAAGTTTTATTCAATCCGGTAGGATCAGTGTTGATGGTCAATTAGCGACCTTGGGTGACCGAATAGAAGTAAAATCTAACACTAAAATTCGCTTAGATGGTCACCTTTTAAAAATCAAAGAAGCGGAGAAAACAGTTTGTCGGATCTTGGCTTATTATAAGCCGGAAGGCGAATTATGTACTCATCATGATCCAGAAGGACGTCCAACCGTATTTGATCGCTTACCTAAATTAACCGGCTCTCGCTGGATTGCGATAGGTTGCTTAGATGTAAATACCTGTGGTTTATTATTATTTACCACAGATGGGGAACTGGCTAATCGTTTGATGCATCCTCGTCATGAGGTTGAACGTGAATATGCAGTTCGTGTTTTTGGTGAAATTAATGATGCTAAAATTCGGCAATTAACCAAAGGTGTTCAACTTGAAGATGGTGAAGCTAATTTTAAGACACTGAAGTTTCGTGGCGGAGAAGGCATGAATCAATGGTTTAATGTTACTTTAACGGAAGGCCGTAATCGTGAAGTAAGGCGTTTATGGGAAGCGGTAGGCATACAAGTCAGCCGCCTGATCCGCGTTCGTTATGGTGATATTTATTTACCAAAGGGATTACCCAGAGGAGGATGGACGGAATTAGGTTTAGCCCAAATTAATTATTTGCGTCAACTGGTTGGTCTTACAGATGAAACAGCCAGTAAAATATCGGTTGAGCAAGATAGACGGCGTATTAAAGCAAATCAGATCCGTCGTGCTGTAAAACGGCATACCCAAGTTTCTTCGATGCGAGTAACAAATAAACGAGCAACTGGGGCTGCCAGGGGGCGTAATACATCTTCGCGTAAAGGATAATATAAAATTAAAGGCAATATTATAGTCAAATTCAGCTGCCTAATGCTTTTTTAATAGATAAAAATAGTACTATATAAATACTTTTAATTTAATTGAGATGATCCTTAGAATAGGCTACTTTCATTAGGCTAAGTTTGATTAGAAGGTTGAAATTTTATATGCCACAATTTGGGCAAATTATCGCTAGCAGCATATTTATATTGCTGTTAGCAAGCTGTGATGAGCCGCAATTAACCCATTCTGCTGATGGGAAATTTTACGTTAGTCATAATAATAAAGATGCCCTTTATTTTAAGATTGATAATCAACCTGTTAAACTTGTTCAGGGTGAAATTAAACAACTTGATTTACGAGCTGGCAAGCATACGATTGAATACCCCATTGGCCAAAAAACTGAATTTATCATTTACCCTGGTAACCAGGGAGGAATTATTAATCCTACCCGGCAATATTATTATTCTTATAGTTCGGTTTTTAAAGAAATTATTTCTAACCAATTATTCTCTTTGAAATATAATCAAATTGTTGTTGATGGAATAAAAGTACAGGGTCCAATACTAAGTAGTAATGCTTTATTTATTGATAATAATGTTTTTAAATGTGATTACCCTATAGGCGCATCTTTTCTCAATGTTTTCGCTTTGAATAAAAGTAAACAATCAGACGGTCAAGTGAAAGCAAAATGTTTTACCAAATAAGAGTTTATTGATTTTTTGTCAGTAGTAGGATCAAAAGTTAATAATATTCATATTGTTGATAAAGGAACAAAACACGGTAACGCATTCGTTTGAATATGCACTTCCAATTGCAAATTTTAATAATTATTCTTTACAATCTTATGCTAATAGAATTGTTGATGACTTTAAAAACATCAGTAATATAGAGTCAAAAGCGCAAATCTATGATGAATATTACCACTACATTTACAATATGGCGAAAATTTATAGCACTTTCCATTTAGGGCAGAATAAACATGATCGTGATGAGTATTCTGCTTTTATCAATCAAACAAATATGATTTTTAATGCAGGGATATTTATTAAAGCAGCACCCAGTAAATAACTATAAAGCTCATTAATTGACTAGTCACTTTGTTTGATAATTGGTTATATCATTTATTATTAACTTTTATTGCGGTTAGTTTTTATAGCTAAATATTAAATTGCCACACCGGGTTTACGATTAGGCTGTGCATCAAAACTTACTCCTGATTCCTTAATACTATCTTCTCCCATTAGATAAAGATATATCGGCATAATTTCTTGTGGAGTTTTTAGTTGCATAGGATCCTCTGAAGGAAAAGCATTGGCTCTCATTTGCGTTCTTGTGCCACCGGGATTAATGCAATTAACACGTAAATTAGTATCTTTATATTCATCAAATAATACCTGCATTAGACCTTCGGTTGCGAATTTGGAAACTGAATAGGCCCCCCAATTAGCTCGACCTCGTCTGCCGACGCTTGAAGTGGTAAATATTAAGGAACTATTTGGTGCTTGTAGCTGCAGTGGTAGTAGGGCTTGTGTTAGCATAAAAGTTGCGTTAACGTTTATTTGTATAACTTCATGCCAAAGTTTTATAGGTTGATCAATAATCGGCGCAATTTTTCCTAATATGCTTGCGTTATGTAATACACCATCAAGATAGAGATAATGTTGGCTAATGTCAGTTGCTAATTCATGGCATTGTGATTCGGTTATTGTTAATAAATCAAGGGTATAAATAGAGACTGAAGGGGTAAATTTGCTATTAGAAATAATTTCTTGTTTGACTTGTTCTAGTTTTGCGGTTGTTCTACCGACTAAAATAAGATTGGCGCCATAACGTGAATAAGTTAATGCCGCATCACGTCCAATGCCATCGCCTGCGCCTGTAATTAAAATGGTTTTTTGCTTAAGTAAATCAGCTTTAGCTTGGTAAGGTAGCATGATATTTTCCTACTTTTGATTATTCAAATTTATTAATAAGAGCTATAAGCACTTTATCAAGTTTTTAGTTACAATACCCCTATTGTTTATATTCTGTAAAGAAGGATAGAATTGTGGAATTTCTTTCATCGTATGGATTATTTGTTGCTAAAATAGCAACAGTAGTTGTTGCTATTATATTGATTTCATTGGTTATTTTTAGCTTTGGACAGCGTAAACAGAGCAAAAAAGGTGATTTAAAACTTATTGATTTAAGTGAAGCTTATCGTCAACGTCAGCGTGAGATGCAACAGGTTAAGATGAGTGACGCTGAATATAAAGTTTGGTTAAAAACCTATAAAAAACAACGTAAAATTGAAGAAAAAAAGCAAAAATCGGATGCTAAAGTTGGTCAAACAACGTTAAAAAAACCTTGTCTTTTTGTAATTAATTTCAAAGGCAGCATGAATGCTCATGAAGTCAATGCATTACGTGAAGAAATTACTGCAATTTTAGCAATTGCTGATAACAAAGATGAAGTATTGCTTAGGCTTGAAAGTCCAGGTGGCGTTGTGCATGGCTATGGCTTAGCTGCCTCTCAACTAAATCGTTTACGGGAAAAAGGCCTTAAATTAATTGTTTCGGTGGATAAAGTGGCAGCCAGTGGCGGTTATATGATGGCTTGTGTCGCCGATCGTATTGTGGCGGCTCCTTTTGCGATTATTGGCTCTATTGGTGTAGTTGCGCAAGTACCCAATTTTCATCGATTACTGAAGAAAAAGGATATTGATGTAGAATTACATACAGCCGGAGAGTATAAACGTACACTAACTTTATTAGGTGAAAATACCGAGCAAGGACGTAAGAAGTTTGTACAAGATTTAAATGAAACACATCAGCTATTTAAAGATTTTGTGCATCAAAAACGGCCGGCCCTTGATATTAATGCTGTAGCAACAGGTGAGCATTGGTATGGTATCCAGGCAAAGGAAAAAGGATTAATTGATGAAATAGGCGTTAGTGATGACATTATTATCAATCAAATTGATGCTCGTGAAATTATTGAGATAACTTATACTCCGGCCAGACGTTTTATTGATCGTTTAATGGGCAGCATGGTAGAAAATGCAGATAAGTTGTTAATACGCTGGTGGCAAAGAGGACAGAGACCACTGCTTTAAATTATGAATAAGAAATACATACCGGCGTTTTCAGCCGGTATTTTTATAATGTAATAGTTAAAACTTAATTATTTAATTGCAAATAAAATATTAATTAATTAAAAACATGATAAACAATTTTATACAGCACTACTAAGCTATTTTATTTGGAAATTAATTTCTTTCTGAAAATTTTATTTATATATCTGTTTGAACTAGATTTCTGCTACTTTTTATATAATTTTATTGATTTTTTTTATAATCTATTCATAACTTATTGAGGTGGTTTTTGTTGTCATAACAATACCTATGAATAAAATAAGTGGTTGCGCATCATTTTTTATCAGGTAGAGTGTAGGCTTTTTATTACTTATGATGCTTTACTTTTGTCATTGTTTTGCTGACAAAATTGTACTATTGAATCTGATTACAGTATGAATTAACAAAGGTTTTTATCTTTATGGCAAAGTATTTAAGCAAAAAAAAGTTGATATATTGTGAATCTGACGCAATATAAAAAGAGATTTCATTCCATCTGGCTGGAAAGTCAGTACGCTTAGACAATATTTTAGGTAAAGATAACTATGGGTAAAGCTCTTGTTATTGTGGAGTCCCCGGCAAAAGCCAAGACTATCAACAAATACCTTGGTAATAACTACGTTGTTAAAAGTAGCGTAGGGCATATACGTGATTTGCCAAAAAAAAGTGGTGGTTCCAGCTCACAAAAGAATACAAACTCAGCCAACAAGGTTAAAAAAGTAAAAAAAGATGAGCATGAGGCGCTTGTAAATAGAATGGGAGTTGACCCATATCATGGCTGGAAAGCCAATTATCAAATTTTACCTGGCAAAGAAAAAGTCGTTGCTGAATTAAGATCGCTTGCTTCCGACGCAGAGCATATCTATCTGGCAACGGATCTCGATCGTGAGGGGGAAGCAATTGCCTGGCATTTGCGAGAAGTGATTGGCGGTGATAATCAGCGCTTTAGTCGAGTAGTTTTTAATGAAATTACTAAAAATGCAATTAAGCAAGCTTTTGATAATCCTGGTGAATTAAATATTGATCGTGTTAATGCTCAACAAGCTCGGCGTTTTTTAGATCGGGTTGTTGGTTATATGGTTTCACCGTTATTATGGAAAAAAATTGCTCGCGGCCTTTCTGCCGGTCGTGTTCAGTCAGTCGCTGTACGTCTGATTGTAGAACGGGAACGGGAAATTAAAGCATTTGTCCCACAAGAGTATTGGCAGCTGCATACTGAGTTACTGACCGTAGATACGGCATTGATTCGAATGGAAGTGACACATGAAAAGGGTAAGCCTTTTAAACCTGTCACCAAAGCACAAATTGATGCTGCTGTTGGATTATTAAAAAATGCCCATTATCAGGTGTCAGATCGTGAAGATCGGCCCACAATTAGTAAACCCAGCGCCCCTTTTATTACCTCAACCCTGCAACAAGCGGCAAGTACACGTCTTGGCTTTGGCGTTAAAAAAACCATGATGATGGCACAGCGTCTTTATGAAGCAGGTTATATTACCTATATGCGTACTGACTCAACTAACTTAAGTCAGGATGCTTTAAGTATGGCTCGCAATTATATTGACCATAAATTTGGCAGCAAATACCTGCCTAAACAGGCGAATGTTTACACCAATCAAAAAAGTTCGCAGGAAGCACATGAAGCTATTCGTCCTTCTAATATTGACGTTGGTGTTGATGCTCTAAAAGAGATGGAAGCGGATGCCAAAAGACTATATCAGCTGATTTGGAACCAATTTGTTGCTTGTCAAATGACACCAGCTGAATTTGATTCAACGACAATAACCGTCAAAGCTGGAGATTTTGAGTTGAAGGCTAAAGGGCGTATTTTGCGTTTTGATGGTTGGACTAAAGTTATGCCCGCATTGCGCAAAGGTGATGAAGATAAAATATTACCTATGGTCAAAGTTGGTAGTCAGCTTGAATTGGATAAATTGTGTCCTAGCCAACACTTTACTAAACCTCCAGCACGTTTTGGCGAAGCTTCTCTGGTTAGAGAACTTGAAAAACGTGGCATTGGTCGGCCATCAACCTATCCGGTTATTATTTCAACTATCCAAGATCGGGGCTATGTAAAAATTGAAAATCGCCGTTTTTATGCTGAAAAAATAGGTGAAATAGTTACTGACCGGTTAGATGAAAATTTTAGTGAATTAATGGACTATGATTTTACTGCGCGAATGGAAGATCAGCTTGACTTGATAGCAGAAGATCGTATCGAGTGGAAGAGTGTATTAGATGAGTTTTTTGCTGCTTTTACCGAACAGCTAGAAAGCGCAAATAAAGCACCCGAGGAAGGTGGCATGCGCCCCAATCCGATGGTATTAACATCGATTGAATGTCCTGACTGTCACCGCCAAATGGGAATTAGAACTGCTTCTACGGGGGTTTTTCTGGGATGCTCTGGTTACAGCTTACCAGCAAAAGAGTGCTGCAAAAAAACCATTAATTTAATTCCTGAAGATGAATTATCAAATATCCTGGTAGCAGAAGAAGAGGATGTGGAAACGCATGCTTTGCGAGCCCGCCGGCGATGCCCTAAATGTGGTACCGCGATGGATAGCTACCTTATTGATAATAAACGTAAATTACATGTATGTGGGAATAATCCAGTATGTAATGGTTATCAGGTTGAAGAAGGTGAATTTCGCATTAAAGGCTATGATGGGCCAATTATTGAATGTGATAAATGTGGCTCAGAAATGCATCTGAAGATGGGTCGATTTGGAAAATATATGGGCTGTACCAATGAGGCTTGTAAAAATACTCGCAAGATCTTGAAGAATGGTGAAGTGGCTCCGCCTAAAGAAGATCCTATTCCATTGCCGGAACTAGTTTGTGAAAAATCTGATGCTTACTTTGTATTAAGAGATGGGGCAGCGGGAATATTTTTAGCCGCTAACATTTTTCCAAAATCAAGAGAGACCCGCGCACCATTGGTTGAAGAATTGGTACGTTTTAAAGATCGTCTGCCAGCTAAATTTAGCTATTTAACCCTGGCGCCATCGGTCGATCCTGAAGGTAATAAAACGATTGTTAGATTTAGTCGTAAGACTAAACAACAATATGTTTCCTCAGAAAAAAATGGTAAAGCCACTGGCTGGAGTGCATTTTATATCGATGGCAAATGGATAGAAAAAAACAAATAAAAATTTATCTATTTTCTATAATTAAACAAGGCTACTGAAATCAGTAGCCTAATTTTTAGTTTATATATCGTCGCTATTTCAAATCATAACCTGGATTAATATATGAAATTGAAAATGTTACTAATTATGGGCACTTTTTTTGCTGCAACATCGCTAGCCAATACAATTATAGTTCCAATGAACATAGTTACTAAAAAAGATAACGGCCAATCGGTAGGTGAAATTAAGATTACGGAAACAAAATTTGGTTTATTATTTACCCCCAAATTACAAGGATTAGCGCCTGGAATACATGGTTTCCATGTTCACGAATATCCTAGTTGTGATGCTTTGCAAAAAGATGGAAAGTTAATCGCAGCAGGAAAAGCCGGTGGCCATTTTGATTCTAGTAAAACAGCCCAACATAAAGGTCCATAATAGTAGTAGTGGCCATTTAGGTGATCTACCGGGTTTAGTTGTTAATGCTAATGGTAGTGCTGACTATGCCATTTTAGCGCCGCGGTTAAAATCAATAAGTCAAATTAAGCATAGAGCATTAATAATCCATGAAGGTGGAGATAATTATTCAGATCATCCAGAAACATTAGGCGGTGGTGGTTTAAGGGTAGTTTGCGGTATTATTAAATAAATTAATTTATTTATTTTAGGCCATTCAAAGTTAGTTTAGGAAATCTTTAGTAATAGTAAACGGCGTTGTTTGGCTTTTTATTTTAGCATTCAGTTAATTAATAATCTTGCCAAAATTTATATTCATTATAACTAATAAACATATAATTAATTGTTAGTAAAATAAGCTCATTATATAAATAATATTTAATTTGTAATTTATTTGTTGTTATATTTTCAATCGTATATATTATTGATTATAATAAATAATGCTTATATTTATTTTTGTTATAATAAAATTACTATAAGTTATTAAATAATTAATCCTTTATTCAATTTATAAGGACGCTGAATAAGATGAAATTACAGCAATTACGTTACATTGTAGAGATTGAAAATCATAATTTAAATGTTTCATCAACAGCAGGAGGGTTATACACATCACAACCAGGTATAAGCAAACAGGTTCGTATGCTTGAAGACGAATTGGGAGTGCAAATTTTTGGACGCAGTGGTAAACACTTAACTCATGTTACTCCAGCCGGAAAGGAAGTAATTAAAATTGCTCGAGAAGTGATGACGAAAATGCACGCTATCCGAGCAGTCGTTGGTGAACATACTTATCCTGATCGTGGCATATTAGCCATTGCTACCACACATACTCAAGCAAGGTATGCTCTTCCTCCGGTTATTAAACAATTTATCGAACATTATCCACAAGTTTCATTACATATGAGTCAGGGTTCGCCAATACAAATTGCGGAAGATGTCAGTAAAGGAAATAGCGACTTTGCTATTGCGACTGAAGCGTTACATCTTTACAAAGATTTAGTGATGTTACCTTGTTATCATTGGAATCGTTCGGTTGTCGTTAAAGCTGATCATCCTTTAGCTGACAAGAAAAATATTACCATTAGTCAACTAGCTCAATACCCGATTGTGACTTATACCCATGGTTTTACAGGCCGCTCTGAATTGGATGAGGCTTTTTATAAGGCAGGTTTACAGGCTAAGATTATTTTTACCGCCACTGATGCTGATGTTATTAAGACTTATGTAAGATTGGGATTAGGTATAGGAATTATTGCTAGCATGGCAGTTGACCCTAATCAAGATCAGGACTTAGTTATTATTGATATGCGGGATAAGTTTAGCTATAGCACTACAAAAATAGGTTTTCATCGTAATAGTTTTTTACGTAGCTATATGTATGATTTTATTTGGCGTTTTGCACCACATTTAACGCCTGATGTTGTTGATAAAGCGATTGCTTTACGTTCAAATGAAGAAATTGAAGAAATGTTTAAAGAGATTCAATTACCAACAATATAATTTTAATAAAAATTAGAGTTTATTTTCTATTCATGATTTTTTATTTTATATTTTTTCTTATGCACTAATTCCACATCAAGCCAGGGCTATTTAGCGTTAATACTTTTAATTTATTTTGAACAAAATCATATTTAATGATCATTATGTGTTACATAACCGAAAAATATTTCTAATATATTATCTTTATAAGATGCGTCATCTTAGTTATCTAGATAAAAAATAATAAAAGGAGGAGTTATGTCGTTAAGTCTAAGAACGGACTGTGCATCCACACTCTCCGCTGGAAGTAAACACTATGAATATTTTAGCTTACCTATTGCAGCCAAACAGTTAGGTGATATTTCGAATCTGCCAAAATCACTTAAAGTACTATTTGAAAATTTGCTGCGCCATCTGGATGGAAAATCTGTTGTATTAAAAGATTTGCAGGCTATGGTTGATTGGCAGCATACGGGGCATGCCGAGCGTGAAATTGCCTATCAACCAGCCCGAGTTTTGATGCAGGATTTTACTGGTGTGCCAGCAGTGGTTGATCTCGCTGCAATGCGGGAAGCTGTGCAGCGATTAGGTGGTGATGTTAATAAGGTAAATCCATTATCGCCGGTCGATTTAATTATTGACCATTCGGTTATGGTCGATGAATTTGCCACTCCTCAAGCCTTTAGTGATAACGTAAAATTTGAAATGCAACGCAACCATGAACGTTACCTATTTTTACGTTGGGGACAAAAGGCATTTAATCGTTTTAGAGTTGTGCCGCCCGGAACAGGTATTTGTCACCAGGTAAATTTGGAGTATTTAGGTAAGTCGGTGTGGTATGAAGAACGAGAAGGAAAATTGTTCGCTTATCCAGACACATTGGTTGGTACTGATTCTCATACCACGATGATCAATGGTTTAGGAGTTTTAGGTTGGGGAGTGGGCGGTATTGAAGCAGAAGCCGCAATGTTGGGACAACCGATTTCGATGCTCATTCCAGATGTAGTTGGTTTTAAATTAATTGGCAAACTAAACGAAGGGATCACCGCTACTGATTTAGTTTTGACTGTCACCCAAATGCTGCGTAAACATGGCGTAGTGGGTAAATTTGTTGAATTTTACGGTGATGGTTTAGCTGATTTACCGCTCGCGGATCGGGCTACTATTGCCAACATGTCTCCTGAATATGGCGCTACATGTGGTTTCTTCTCGGTTGACGAAATCACTTTAAGCTATATGCGGTTAACAGGGCGTTCGGAAGATGAAATTGCTTTAGTTGAAAATTATACTAAAACACAAGGATTATGGCGCCATCCAGGTGAAGAGCCTATTTTTACCAGTACCTTAGTATTAGATTTAGCATCGGTGGAAGCTAGTCTGGCTGGACCTAAACGCCCTCAAGATCGGGTTGAATTAAGCCAGGTTCCGCATGCGTTTAAAGATTCAGTCGAGCTTGAATTAAATAAATCAACCAAAGAGCCAGCGCCATCCGTCAGTTATGATGGTAAAAATTTTCAGTTACAAGAGGGAGCGGTTGTTATTGCGGCGATAACTTCCTGTACCAATACTTCAAATCCAATTGTTTTAATGACGGCAGGATTACTTGCTAAAAAGGCGGTTGAAAAAGGTTTAGTGCGTAAACCTTGGGTAAAATCTTCGTTAGCACCAGGTTCGAAAGTGGTTACTGATTATTTAGCTAAAGCGGGATTGACTAATTATTTAAATCAATTAGGTTTTAATCTAGTTGGCTATGGCTGCACCACTTGCATTGGTAACTCAGGGCCACTACCGGCGCCAATAGAAGAAGCAATCAAAAAACATGATCTAACTGTAGGTGCAGTGCTATCAGGCAATAGAAATTTTGAAGGTAGGATCCATCCATTAGTAAAAACCAATTGGTTGGCATCACCACCTTTAGTGGTAGCTTATGCGTTAGCGGGTAATATGCAAGTAAATCTTGCTGATGAGCCGTTGGGACAAGATAAAAATGGTAAAGATGTTTTACTAAAAGATATATGGCCTACCAGTCAGGAAATTGCTGAGGCAATACAGTTAGTAAAATCTGACATGTTCCATAAAGAATATAATGCAGTTTTTGATGGTGATGAAGCATGGCAGGCACTTGATGTAAAACGTTCAGCCACTTATTCATGGCAACCTGATTCAACTTATATTCGTAATCCTCCGTTTTTTGATGGCATGCAGCTTGCGCCGGCGCCGATCACTGATATTCATGCTGCTCATATTCTTGCAATCTTGGGTGATTCTGTTACGACCGATCATATTTCACCAGCTGGAAATATTAAAGCGGATAGCCCAGCCGGCCATTATTTACAGTCCCATGGCGTACAAGCAACAGATTTCAATTCGTATGGTTCGAGGCGAGGTAATCATGAAGTTATGATGAGAGGCACATTTGCCAATATTCGTATTCGTAATGAGATGCTTCCTGGGGTTGAAGGGGGATTTACTCGCTATATACCAACACAGACTCAGCTAGCAATCTATGATGCCGCCATGCAATATCAGCAAAAAAAGATACCTTTAGCAATTATTGCTGGCAAAGAGTATGGTTCCGGTTCTAGTCGTGACTGGGCGGCTAAAGGAACCCTATTACTCGGGGTAAGAGTGGTTATTGCTGAATCTTATGAACGAATTCATCGCTCTAATTTGATTGGTATGGCGGTCTTACCGTTAGAATTTCCGGCTAATGTAAACCGTAAAACGTTAAAATTGACCGGTGATGAGACAATTGACATTGCAGGCTTGCAATCGATTACCCCAGGCGAGATGATTACAGTAACCATTACTGATAAAAATGATCAGAAAACGACAATAGCGATGCATTGCCGCATTGATACGATGACTGAATTAGAATATTTTCGTCATGGCGGTATTCTGCAGTATGTTATTCGTCAAATGTTAAAATAAACGGATTTAAACCATCAAAAACTGCTCTGTTAAAAGCAGACAGTTTTTGATAATAATTGATTGATTATTTTTTCGCATTATCAGATAGAATATGACCTAATTTGCTGGCTTTTACATTGAGATAGTCACTATTTTTGGGATTACGACCAACAATGAGAGGAACTCGTTCTACGACATTGATTCCAGCTTCTTTCATAATTTCTAGTTTTTTAGGATTATTGGTTAATAATCTCACTTCATTTATTGCTAATAATTTATACATATCAGCACAGACATTAAAATCACGTTCATCGGGTTTGAACCCGAGTTTTAAATTGGCCTCAACAGTATCCAGCCCCTGATCTTGCAGAGCATAGGCGCGGATTTTATTTAATAATCCGATATTACGCCCCTCTTGACGATGGTATAGTAGTACTCCGCTACCTTCTTCGGCAATTTGTTTAAGTGCTGCTTCTAGTTGAAAACCACAATCACAACGTAAACTAAATAAGGCATCTCCGGTCAAACATTCCGAGTGAATACGGGAAAGAACGGGTTTTCCATTAGTAATATCACCATAAATAAGTGCGATATGATTATTACCATTAACAATTTCTTCAAAACCAACAAGTAGAAACTCACCAAAAGGAGTAGGTAATTTGGCTTCAGCTATATGTTTTAACTGCATAGTGTTATACATAATGAACGAAACTCTGGATTTAAAATTAAGGAAAAGCGCGTTAAAAAATAGTTAAATATAGTTATCAAATTATTTTTACCTATATATTTTACTAGGCTAGTGGATATCATCAGTAGATAAGTTTATGTTCATATTACTACAATATGATTATTAAAAAATTAACTATTTTAACTATAAGCACATTTTGTTTATTAATTTAGATTGAGGTTTGCTGATTGAGACCGGTGCCTAATATAAATAAATGTTCTGAGATTTTTTCATTTATTGAAAAAAATAGTCAGCAACACTAGTATTTCGTTAAATGGGATAAATTCAATAAGGAATTTTTTGATTAAAAATATTTTTGCACCATTAACATGTTATAGGAAAATTTTTGTGGTAACTCATTATGTTATCTACCATTGAAATGTTTATTTAAATAAAAAGGTGAGTGTTGATATAATTCACTTTCTTTATTGGGTTTAGATGCTAAGTTAAGCAACGAAAAGTGTTTCCAGCGCTTTTCTATCATTAAGCAACAATAGGAAAAAATGTGAAATATTTTTTAATTTTATTACTTGCTGTAGCCATTTTTATTGTTTCCGTGACACTTGGCTCAAGCAATAATCAGATAGTAACATTTAATTATTTGATTGCTAAAGGTGACTATCCAATATCGACATTACTAGCCGTCCTTTTTGCGGTTGGATTCTTGCTGGGTTGGCTTATTTGCGGGATGTTTTACGCTAAAACATTAATTTCATTATCAAATGCAAGACGTAAGATTAAACGTTTAGAAAGTCAATTAACCGAATCAACTCAAAGTGAACACGATACTAAAGTGGCAGTTGTTACAAATGAAAAAAGGTAATTTTTTATGTTAGAGCTGCTATTTCTGCTACTGCCTATTGCCGCTGCCTATGGTTGGTATATGGGACGCAGAAGTGCTCAACAAGATAAACAACAAAATGCTGATCGTTTATCCCGTGAATATGTAGCTGGTGTCAATTTCTTGCTATCTAATCAACAAGATAAAGCCGTTGATCTGTTTTTAGATATGCTTAAAGAAGATAGCTCGGCGTTTGAGGCTCATTTGACATTAGGTAATCTTTTCCGTTCAAGGGGGGAGATTGAACGGGCTATCCGTATTCATCAATCCTTGTTTGAAAGTAACTCATTATCCTTTGAGCAGAAACTATTAGCCACACAGCAGCTTGGGCGAGATTATTTAGCAGCAGGAGTTTATGATCGGGCGCGAAATATTTTTTTGCAGCTAGTTGATGAGCAAGATTTTCGCTTTAGTGCGTTACAATCTTTACTTACTATTTATCAAGCAACTAGCGATTGGTATAAAGCAATCGAGGTTGCCGAAAAATTAGTCAAAATGGGCAATCCTCAATTTAAACAAGAAATAGCTCATTTTTATTGCGAACTGGCACTATTGGAGCTGAGTAGTGACGATCTTGATGGCGCATTTCTTTTACTAAATAAAGCCGCTCAACCAAATAAAAACGCTACTCGAGTTTCTATTATGAAAGGGCGCATTCATATCGCCCGAGCTGAATATGAAAAAGCCATTTCAGTACTTAAACAAGTTTTTGATCAAGATAGAGATTTAGTCAGTGAAACTTTAACCATGCTTTATGAATGTTATCATCATTTAGCGAATTGGCATGATTGGGAAGCTTATATCCAACAATGTGTTGCTGGCGATTGCGGCGCAACTGCTCAGCTTTATCTGGCGGAAATAATTGAAAAAAGAAAAGGGCTAGAAAAAGCGCAAATATTTATTAAACAGCAACTTGAACGTCATCCAACGATGCGATTGTTTTATAAACTGATCGATTATCATTTGGCAGACGCAGAAGAAGGCAGAGCAAAAGAGAGTCTGGAATTACTGCGCAATATGGTTGGCGAGCAAATCCGCTCTAAACCTGATTACCGTTGCCGCAAATGTGGTTTTACTACCCATTCTTTATATTGGTATTGTCCTTCATGCCGCTCTTGGGATACGATCAAACCAATAAAAGGCCTTGATGGTCAGTGACAACGTAACATATATTGCATTCATTAAATTTAAAAAGGTTAAAAATGATAGCCAGCACGCAAAATACACTTCCTGTCTCTACTAATTCCCCGGTTATTGTTGCATTAGATTATCATGATCTGGCTAAGGTATTATCTTTTGTTGACAACCTCAGCCCGCAGGATTGCCGCCTGAAAGTGGGTATGCAGATGTTTACTTTATATGGCCCACAATTTATTCAAACTTTACATAACCGAGGGTTTCAGGTTTTTTTGGATTTGAAATTTCATGATATTCCTAATACGGTGGCGCAAGCTGTTAAAGCAGCGGCGGAAATCGGGGTTTGGATGGTTAATGTACATGCCAGTGGTGGGGTCAGAATGATGATGGCGGCTAAAGAGGCACTAGTTGAATATGGTAAAGATGCTCCACTATTGATTGCGGTTACCATATTAACCAGTATGGAACAAGCGGATCTGCACCAGATTGGTATTATTACACAACTGCCGGCTGATCGCGCCTTGCAGCTAGCAAAATTAGCCAAGGAGTGTGAGTTGGATGGTGTAGTCTGTTCAGCACACGAAGTAGCAACACTGAAATCAGCTTGTGGTAGCGATTTCTTATCAATTACGCCAGGCATTCGCCCCATTGGTGCAGAAGCCTATGATCAGCGGAGAATTATGACGCCAGAGCAGGCTATTAATGTTGGCGTTAATTATATGGTTATTGGTCGTCCTATTACCCATAGTGCCGATCCAGTGTTAACGCTGGCGCAAATTAATCGTTCAATTGGATGGATAACATGAGTGACTCGCGTTTAGTTTATTCGACGGAAACTGGCAGAATAGTTGAAGTAGAAAAAAAATCAGTGCCAACCAAAGGCGACGGTATGGTTCGTATCAGACGTGAAAGCTCAGGCCGAAAAGGCAAGGGCGTTTGTGTTATTACTGGCTTGGATTTGAATAAAGATCAATTAATGATGCTTGCTGCTGAATTAAAGAAAAAATGTGGTTCAGGCGGAGCAATCAAACAAGGTAATATTGAGATCCAGGGTGATAAACGCGAGCTTATTAAGCAATTATTAGAAGCTAAGGGAATGAAAGTTAAACTGGCCGGCGGTTAATCATATTTATAAATAAAGCCAGATAATGAACTGGCTCTATTATGGTTTGTTGGGTGCGATTATTTCTTACCGACTTGGTGACCAATTAGACCACCAATAGCAGCACCACCTACCGTACCTAATCCACTACCTTCAGTCAGAATCGCACCACCTACTGCCCCTATGCCAGCACCAATAGCGGTATTTTTGTCGCGTTTTGATATATTAGAGCAGGCTGTAATAGACATGAGGGAAATGACAGATATTAACATCAGTAATGTGTGTTTTTTTGAACTCTTCATTCTTCTATCCTATTGATATAATCAATTAAATTCAAATTAACCTAGATAGCAACTTTTTTTAATCAGATTTTTCGGCAAGCTAAATGAAATTGCAAAAATAATAAAGCCGCTATTCTGTACAGATAGCTTATTATCAGTAAGCTATCTGTGAAATGTCCTTAGGATACCAGTCGTGCAATAATATTGCGGGTTTCCATTCGAACTTCTTCAAGTTGAACATTAATCACATCGTTAAGTTTATGAACAGCAACACCTTTAATAATTATAGCGCCTGCTTCTTGACTACATTGTATTTCTTCTCGCACAGAATGGATAAAAGGTGCCGGAATAAAGGCATTGGCGCCATTGTCGGTTAAACGGATCCGGAGCCCACCTCGCGTAATGTCGGTTATTTCAGCAGCAAAAATAGTGTTAGTTTTGGCGAAAGGTTTTAGATAACGTGCATATAACCAGTCACCGACATCGCGTTCAGCTAAACGATTAGCGCGCTTGCGATCAGTAATTTTTGCCATCAAAGTTTCAGAAGGTTTTGTGATATTATGCTGCTCATTATTGATTATGGCTTTTAAAAAGCGGTGATTGATGATATCTGTATACTTGCGGATAGGGGATGTCCAGGTTGCATAGGCATCAAATCCCAAACCATAATGGGCAGCTGGCGTAGTTTTAATTTCAGCAAAAGCTTGAAAACGGCGTATTCGACTATCTAGAAATTTAGTGGGTTGGTCATCTAATAAACGCCGTAAACGACAAAATCCTTCAAGTGTTAACAGTGTTTGGGCATTTTGTTCGATATCATGTTCTTGCAAAATGGCAACAACGTTATCAATTTGACTGGGTTCAAAGCCATTATGAACATTAAAAATACCGGTTGCTAATTTATCTTTTAATACTTTTGTTGCACAAAGATTGGCTGCAATCATCGCTTCTTCGACGATACGATTAGCAATCCGCCGTTTCTCTGCCAATATATTCGTGACATTACCATTCTCATCAAGTACAAAGCGATAATCAGGACGCTCTTTAAATACTAATGCATGAGTTAGGCGCCAGGCGGCCCGTTTTTCGCACATTTCATTGAGCAATGAAATGTGCTGTTTGATAATTTCATTTTCGGGTTGCCATTTATCTTGTTGCTCTTCTAGCCAGTCAGAGACATCATCGTATACCAATTTATTTTTTGATTCGACCCATGCCAGGCAAAATTGAATATTATCAGCCAATTGTCCATCTTGTTTAATATCAAATTGACAGACTAGTGCAGGGCGGCGCTCATTAGGACGCAGAGAACACAAATTATCTGATAATTCACGTGGCAACATCGGAATATTGAAGCCAGGTAGATAATTGGTATAGCAACGTTGTTGGGCAATGGTATCTAACTCACTGTTTACCGGGATATAACTGGTAGGATCGGCAATAGCAACAAATAGACGCAATTGATCATCGCCAATACGCTCTATATAAAGCGCATCATCCATATCTTCGGTACTAGCACTGTCAATGGTAATAAAGTTGAGGTGAGTGAGATCAAGGCGTTCTGCTGTCTGCTCCTCAATGGTACAATTTTGCATTTCCGGCGCTTCGCGCTCTAATTGATGCCGACTCAATGTTACCCACCAAGGGGCAAAATGGTCATCGCCATGGGTAATATATTGGATTATTTCTGCTTGAAATCCGCCTTGATTTTTTAATGGATGACGACGGATTTCTGCTATTACCCAATCATCTTGCATCAAATCATTAGCTAGATGTTGCGCCGGACGACAAAAAATATTTTCTTTTAATACTGGGTGATCGGGTTTCACATAAAGCCGATTATCATTATTTCTTTTTTGAATACGTCCTACAAATCGGGTAAGAAAGGGCTCAATTAATTGTTCTGGTTCAACAATTTCACGATCTTTATTTGTGTGAATGGTGGCGATAATTCGATCACCATGCATTACTTTTTTCATTTGTGGCGGTGGAATGAAATAAGTTTTCGTTCCATCGACCTCAAGAAAACCAAAACCTTTTTCGGTACTTTTGACAATCCCTTCAACACGAGGCGTTTGGGCATGTAATTGCTGTTTTAGCTGCGCTAGCAGCGGGTTATCTTGAAACATACTATCCGTATTTGCGTCGTTAAATTAAAATTTACCCACATTTTGCTCAAGTTGAGTGCTATGGGCAAGCAGAATAATAATATTTGTCACTTCAATAAATGGCATATATAAAGTTGTCATGAAAATTCGTTAGTTAATCGCGTTAGGTTGTGGGGTATTGTTTGTCGTTAAATTCACATAAATCTTCAATAATACAAGAGCCACAGCGTGGCTTTCTGGCAATACACGTGTAACGGCCATGTAGTATAAACCAGTGGTGGCAATCCACTTTAAATTCAATCGGTACTACTTTGATTAACTTTTGTTCAACCTCGATAACATTCTTACCTGGGGCAAAATTCGTGCGATTACAAACGCGAAAAATATGGGTATCAACAGCAATTGTTGGCCAGCCGAAGGCGGTGTTCAATACCACATTTGCCGTTTTGCGGCCGACACCGGGTAAGGATTCCAAGGCTTCGCGATTTTCTGGCACCTGGCTATTATATTTATCAATTAATATCTGACAGGTTTTAATAATATTTTCAGCTTTGGTATTAAATAAGCCAATTGTTTTTATGTAATGCTTTATTTCATTGATGCCTAGAGCTAGCATTTTTTCAGCGGTATTTGCAATCGGGTAGAGTTTTGCCGTTGCTTTATTGACACTAATATCGGTAGCTTGAGCGGAAAGTAATACAGAAATAAGTAGTTCAAAAGGCGAATTAAAAACAAGCTCCGTTGTTGGTGTTGGATTGTTGTCACGTAAGCGAGTCAGGATGTCTATCCGCTTTTGTTTATTCATATTTTATTTGCTCTCGATCCTTGGCTAAATGATTTTTATTGGGGAAAGCCGCCGATTTTACCGCAGATTGCTGTTGTTTGTGACTAATATATTTTTTTACTTTTTCATCGATTAAATATTTACCTGCTAGCATCAAACCTAATCCAATGAAAGCCCCTGGGGGTAATATAGCTAATAAAAAGGGAGAATTAAGATGAATAACTTCAATACGTAATATTTTCGCCCATTCTCCTAACAGCAAATCTGCACCATCAAACAGCGTACCATTACCTAAAATTTCTCGCATGGCACCTAAAAGAAACAGTGCTATCGTGGCACCCGCTCCCATCGCTAAGCCATCAATTGCTGAGTTATAGACATTATTTTTGGCGGCGTAAGCTTCAGCTCGCCCAATAACAATACAGTTAGTAACAATCAGCGGAATAAAAATACCTAAAGATTGATATAAATCAAAAGCATAGGCGTTAATTAACATCTGCACACAGGAGACGACCGATGCGATAATCATTACATAGATTGGAATACGTATTTCGCTTGGGATCCAATGACGAAAAGTTGAGACGGTAATATTAGTGAAAAACAGCACTAATGTTGTTGCCAGTCCCAATCCTAACGCATTGGTGGCTGTCGAAGAAATCGCTAGCAACGGGCACAGACCTAATAATTGAACCAGTGCTGAATTGTTTTTCCATAATCCTTGGATAAAAAGTTTCTTAGTTTCATTCATGGTAATTAATTTGCGCATGCTGGATAAGTTGATAATTTTTGCGGCATCGACTGTATAAACCAGGCAGCACGCTTAGTGGCATTAATAACTGCTCTTGGTGTAATGGTGGCACCAGTAAATTGGTCAAAATCGCCGCCATCTTTTTTTACCGCCCAATGGGGACTATGTTCTGAGTCAATTTTTTTACCTGAGAAATAGTTGATCCAATTTGAAATACGAATATCAATTTTATCACCTAATCCAGGTGTTTCATGATGTTCAGTTACACGAACACCAAGCACTTTACCATGAAAATCGGCTGCGATTAGCAATTTTATTGCTCCCGAGTAACCATCTGGTGCGATACTTTCTATGATGGCAGCAATCGGTTTTCCCTCTTTTCTGGCAATATAGAGATGATGGGGCAGTTCGCTACCTAATGCTTCATTTTTACTTACTAAGTAACACTCTTTGGTTAAATTATTATCATAAAATTCAGGATCAATAATTTGATCAAACAGTTTTTGTTGTTGGATAAGTAGCTGGTTATTAATGGTACTTTTGGTGATGGTATAAACCACTGCTGTCAGTCCAGTCGTAGCGGCAGCAAAAACAGCCAATAATCAAGCCATGATGTCTAATGGATTTTAGCATAACCACTCCTTATTTATGGCCATAAACACGCGGCTGGCTATAGTGATCAATCAGCGGTACAGCGATATTGGCCAGTAATACTGCAAAAGCAACAGCATCAGTATAACTACCATAAACACGAATGATCCAAATTAATAATCCAATCATTGCACCATAAATAAGACGACCACGCGGTGTAGTTGCCGCCGTAACTGGATCAGTGGCGATAAAAAAGGCACCAAGCATGGTTGCTCCTGAAAACAGATGTATCATAGGAGAAGCGTATTGTGATGGCATAATAAGCCAGCTCAATAATGAGCAGAATATTAGCGTGGCTAAAAATGCCAGCGGAATTTGCCAGCTGATTATTCGGCGATAAAGCATAATAATGCCACCAAACAGATAAGCAATATTAACCCATTGCCAACCGATGCCAGCTAAAGAACCTTGTAAAATAGGTTGTTGCAGTATTTGGCTAATTGAGTGTGTTAGTAAACCCGTTTTAAAGCTATCGAGTGGTGTCGCTTGAGTTAGACCATCAAAACCTAACGTTAATTGGTTTAAAGTTGCTCCTGTATCGGTATGGCCGGAAAAAATGACTTGTAGGCTAGCTAAAGTATCGGCATGGATCGATTGAAGCTCTGTCGGCGGTAACCAACTTGTCATTTGAACAGGAAATGAGATCAATAATACCACATAACCTACCATGGCTGGATTAAATGGATTTTGGCCTAATCCGCCATAGATGTGTTTAGCTATTAATATGGCAAAGGCCGTACCTAAAACTACCTGCCACCAGGGTGATAATGGTGGAATACTAATAGCCAATAATAAGGCGGTTACTAAGGCGGAATTATCTTTTAAATGGGTTATAAACGGTAATTTTCGTAGCTGTAAAGCTGCCGCCTCACAAATAAATGCGGTTATGATAGCGAGTAAAATTTGGTAAATCGTTCCACTACCAAAAAAGTAAATTTGGCAGGCAATACCGGGAATGGCAGCAATAACAACCCACAGCATGAGTTTACTGGTACTTTGGTTTTCATGCATAAAGGGTGAAGTCGTCATTTTTAATCGGTTGACCCGACTATTAGTCGGTATTGGTCTGAATTTCATTTTTCAGCTCATATATTGTTCAATTATTAGGGAGTTTTACTCTGCGCATCACGTTTGGCTTTAGCCCGAGCAATAGCGGCGGCAACGGCCGCTTTACGTGGATCAACTGGCTGCGGCTCGCTTGTTGTTTCTGTTGCTACAACTGATTGGCTTTCGGCTGCTTGTCTGGCAGCTTGAATAGTGCGCAGTTGGGCTTTTCTGGCTTGATGCGCTTCAATCGCTGCTTGGTTATTCAATGGTTCAGTTCTACTATTGTCAGCCTGATTTTTTTGTGCATTAATTCGCATTAATGCAGCATTAATTGCGGCTTTGTCGGTTGCTTCGGGCTTAACAGCCGCTTTATTATGCCGTTGCTGACGCAGAATTTTTTCTCGTTCAAGCCGGCTTTTTTTAGCCTCAAACCGTTGCTTAGCATCCGATGTACGTTGTTTTTCTTGAGTAATGGTTTTAATTTCAGCCTTTTCTTGTCGATAGTATTGGACCAGTGGAATATTACTTGGGCAAACATAAGCACAAGCACCACATTCTATGCAATCGGATAAATTATATTGTTCCGCTTTTTCATGCTCCTGTCCTCGACTAAACCAATAAAGCTGTTGTGGTAATAAATTAGCTGGACAAGCTTGGGTACAAAGACCACAGCGAATGCAAGCTTCTTCAATATTAGGTTCACCGATTTCTGCTATGGTAGGAGCAAGGATACAGTTGCTAATTTTAACAATAGGAGTGGTTAAATCAGACAAAGTAAAGCCCATTAGTGGCCCTCCCATAATAACCATTTGCTCTGATTGTGGCACCAGACCGACCTGTTGTAATAGAAAATTGATCGGGGTACCCAAACGAACCCAATAATTACCAGGCTTTTGTATAGCATCGCCGGTTAATGTAACCACCCGTTCAATTAATGGTTCTCCATCGATAATGGCTCGTTTAATCGCAAACACAGTACCAACATTTTGCATCAATATACCAATGAACGAAGAGTGAACGCCGTTGGGTATCTCCTTGCCGGTTAATATCTTAGTTAATTGTTTAGCGCCGCCTGAAGGATACTTTGTTGGGATCACTCGTAATTTAATCATAGCTTGTTGGCCTAAAAGTGCTTCTTTTAAGGCGGCTATTGCTGCGGGCTTATTATCTTCAATACCAATCAGGACTTCTTTCGGTTTTAAAATATCTATCAGTATCAGTATACCTTCGATAATTTCATCAGCATGCTCCTGCATTAATCGATCATCGGCGGTTATATAAGGTTCACACTCTGCGGCATTGATAATTAACGTATTAATTAACTTATTGCCATTTTTCAACTTTGTTGCCGTCGGAAAGCCTGCGCCGCCTAATCCTGCTATACCGGCTTGCTCAATATGTGACAATAAGACTTTAGCAGAATATTGTAAGTAGTTGGGTAGAGGTTTGCGCTCACACCATTGATCTTTACTATCTGGCTGTAATCGAATACAAAGCTCTTTTAGGCCGGAGGGGTGTGCGGTTATATGGGGGGCTATGTCAGTAATAGTACCTGAAGTCGTAGCATGGACAGGGATCTGACGATCACAACCTTTAGTTAATGCTTGTCCTTTTAAAACATAGTCATTGGTTTTAACAATGATATCACCCGCTGAGCCTACATGTTGCTGAATAGGAATAATCAATTCATTAGCTAAAGGGAGCGTAACTAACGGAACTTGGCTTGATTGTATTTTCATTTCAGGCGGATGTATGCCACCTGAAAAAGACCAAATTTTTTCTTTATTTGACGTAAGTTTTTTGAAAAAGTTAAACATTTGCTTGCTCCTTGCTAGCAAATGTAACGGTCGCTGTTGAGTTCGATGATGTAGTAATATTTTTTACTGGAATAGTGGTGAGATCCCATTTCCAGTTTTTGATGGTGGTTTTTATTGGTAGCATCGTAATACAGTCTGTTGGGCAAGGGGCAACACAAAGATCACAACCGGTACAGAGATCTTCTACCACTGTATGCATAGCGCGCGTTGCTCCAATAATTGCATCAACGGGGCAAGCCTGAATACATTTAGTGCAGCCAATACAGTTGGCTTCATCAATAAAAGCAACTTTTCGTTCTGGTGTTAATTTATCTTCATCAAGCGCTTGTGGCTCTACATTAAGTAATTCGGCAATTTTTAACATAGCTTGTTCGCCGCCGGGCGCGCACCTATTTATGGTTTCACCATTATTGGCAATTGCTTCGGCATATGGGCGACAACCTGGATAGCCACATTGGCCACACTGGCTTTGTGGTAAAATATGATCAATTTTTTCTACTATTGGATCGTCTTCTACTTTAAAGCGAAGCGCTGCAAATCCTAAAATAAGACCAAAAATAAGGCCAAATCCGGCAATAACACTGATTGCAATTAATAAAGTACTCATTAGAATTTTACCAAACCACTAAACCCCATAAATGCTAAAGACATTAGGCCGGCTGTAATGAGACCAATCGATGAACCGCGAAAGGGAGCCGGAACATTTGCCACTGCGATACGTTCACGGATGGCAGAAAATAGCACCATTACTAAAGAAAATCCTACTGCAGCAGCAAAACCGTAAACGGCAGATTGTAAAAAATTATGTGATTGATTGATATTCAATAAAGCGACACCAAGAACTGCACAGTTTGTGGTAATTAACGGTAAAAAAATACCTAAAAGGCGGTATAGTGTCGGGCTGGTTTTGCGTACCACCATTTCAGTAAATTGAACAACAACAGCAATAACTAATATAAGGCTTAAAGTACGTAAATAGATTAAATCTAACGGTATTAGAACCAATGTATCCATTAGCCATGAACAGATGGATGCTAAAGTCATCACAAATGTTGTAGCAAATCCCATACCAATAGCGGTTTCTAGTTTTTTAGAAACCCCCATAAAAGGGCATAAGCCAAGAAATTTTACCAGCACGAAATTATTTACCAAAACGGTAGCAATAAATAATAAAAAATAATCTGTCATCTGAACGCCTAAATTTTTTATTTAGTCAGTCGAAGTTGTAAACCTAAATGGTCGGCTATGATAGCAACTGATAGTCATATTAGGTTATCGATCTTGTGTGAAAGTCAATTTTAGTCAGTTAATGATTTTTAAGAAAATGAAAAATAGTGATTGCAGCTAAAAAATAAAAAGGTACGCTAAATAATATGCATCGGCTGGTCTGGTTGTAATATATGGTTTTAAGTTTGATATGTCATTGTTTTAAGGGGTAGTTATGAATAAACCGATTAAGGTTGGTTTGATTGGTTACGGTTTTGCCGGTAAAAACTTTCATGTTCCTTTTATTACCACAATAGAAGGATTTCAATTATCAGCTATTGTAAGTAGTGATGAACAAAAAGTAAAAAAAGATTGGCCTAATGTCCCTGTTTTTGCTTCACTTGAACAACTTTTGGCTGAGCAGCCAGAAGTCTCTTTGATTGTTATTCCAACACCAAATAAAACTCATTTCCCATTGGCTAAACAAGCACTCGAAGCCGGTAAACATGTAATCGTCGATAAACCGTTTACCTTGACTGTGCAAGAAGCTGTAACGTTAAATCAATTAGCGCAAACAAAAGGTAAGTTATTATCTGTTTATCACAATCGCCGCTGGGACTCAGGTTTTTTAACGGTGAAATCGTTGCTAGAAAATCAAATATTGGGTGAGCTAAAATATTATGAATCGCATTTTGATCGTTATCGGCCTGATGTGCGTCAACGGTGGCGAGAGTCAAAAGAGGCGGGCAGTGGTCTATGGTATGATTTGGCGCCTCACATGCTTGATCAAGTATTGCAACTTTTTGGCCAACCTAAATCGATTTTTGCCGATATAGCAATGATCCGGCCACAAGCTGAAGCAGTTAATTATTTTCATGTTTGCTTAAATTATCCAACCTTAAAGGTTGTTTTACATGCCACCACCATCGCAGCAGCAGAGTCGCCGATTTATCTACTACATGGTATGGAAGGCAGTTATGTAAAATATGGTCTCGATCCACAAGAAGAGTGTTTAAAAGCAGGGCAATTACCAACAGCAAAAGATTGGGGTAAGGATAGTCACGATGGAAATATGACGTTGTCACAAAATGGTGAGCTAATCGTTAAGCCATTAGAAACTAAACCGGGTAATTATGGTCTCTATTATCGTGCTATTCGTCAGGCAATTACTAATGGTGCACCTAATCCAGTTAGCGCCGAAGAAGCTATTTTGGTGATGAAATTGATTGAAGCGGGAATCGAGTCGGCAAAAATGCAACACACAGTAGAGCTGGCGCTTTAATTTTATTCATTTTGTCTATTCATATTTTTAAATATTAAAGGAAGCGTTATGTGTTGGTGGCGTCGTTTACAAATTGATTATTTTTTGCTGTTTATGTTAATGACTATCATGCTTGCTTCCTTTTTTTCCTTGTCAAGGTAAGGTGAAAATCGTCTTTCAACATTTAACGACTATAGCCATTGCGTTACTTTTTTTTCTCCATGGCGCAAAACTTTCACGCCAGGCTATTTTTGCCGGTATCGGTCATTGGCGATTACATCTGCTAATTTTTTGTAGTACCTTTATTTTGTTTCCGATTATTGGCTTAGCGTTAAAGCCGTTAGTACCTGAGTGGATGTCACCGACTGTTTATATCGGATTTCTTTACCTTTGCGCCTTACCTGCGACAGTGCAGTCTGCGATTGAGTTTACTTCTGTTGCCGGCGGCAATATTGCCGCTGCCATTTGTAGTGCATCAGCTTCCAGTTTGTTAGGGGGGGTTTTTGTCGCCAATATTAGTCAGTTTCTTAATAGATATTGATAATCATCAACAGATTGAGCTGTTGTCAAATATTGGTGCTATTTTATTGCAAATTATGCTGCCATTTATATTAGGTCATTTACTTAGGCCGTTACTGGTACAATGGATTAATCGCTATCGAAAATTAATTACTATTTCTGATCGTTCATCTATTTTATTAGTGGTTTATGTCGCTTTTAGTGAGGCGGTTATTGAAGGGATATGGTATAAAGTTGATGGCTGGTCGCTATTAATGATTGCGATTGTTAGCGGTTTTTTACTTGCTATAGTGATTTTATTTAATATTTACACCGCTCGTTATTTTGGTTTTAGTAAAGCCGATGAGATCACAATAGTATTTTGTGGCTCTAAGAAAAGTTTAGTTAATGGTGTCCCTATGGCTAATATACTTTTTCCTACTCATCTAGTTGGTATTATTTTACTGCCGGTGATGATTTTTCATCAAATTCAATTAATGGTATGTGCGCTATTGGCACAACACTACGCTAAAAAAAGTCGTTAATATGAAAATTATTCAGCTTATTTAATTGATGATACATAGCCATTTAATTTAACTCTCTCATTTTGTGTCTTTTCTTCACATTGCATTTGCTTAACTTGTAGTAGTTTTTGGCTCAATAGAAAGGGGCAAACAGGTAAAGACAAGCTTTCAGTTGAATGTAAGTTTTTTGGCGATCCTTGTAGGGAGACATTTTCTATCGTGGAATTATATTCCTGATTAAGTCGTGAAGTGAGATGATAATGATGATAATTCTTTATTTGAATTGAACTGTCAAGATTTAAACGTAACATGAGTTGGTGATAAAATTTAGCCTTACTTGAATCAATTTTAGTTGAAATATGAATATTATTTTTTACAAAACAGTTTTTTATTTTACTAATTAATGAGTTTGTTTTTAGCTGATTATGTTGCTGGCTAGGTTTTATTAAAGGTCGATCTTTTATGATATTAATTTTATTCAACATAGAAACCCTCAGTATTAAAAATTGATACAAAAGAGCCAGTATCTTAACTGGCTTTTGTCATTTTACTAAGGTTTAATTTGATTGCGGGGTAATTTTCGGCGTTGTTGCAGGCTGAGACGATGGATTGTCCATCAAACCAATATTAATTAAAAACTCAACTAATTTAAATGATTGATTATTCATCTTCAGTTCGTCACCGGCGTAATGAATATCCATCGTCATATTATCTTTGGTTACGAGCATCCATGGCAAAATTGGTCTATCTTCATTCAATTGTGCTTTTTTCTCATCACTGAGGAAGTATTCTGTTGGTGATGTAAAGACATTTTGCTTAGCTGAACTTTCAAATTCACTAATTTGTGTAGTTGCTTTCTGACTAAATAATGTTTTTTGTTCCGGGGTGGTTACTTTATCATCTGAGCCTAGTATTTCTGTTTGGGTAAACATTTCTATCAACATCGGTTTTGATAAATTAACATTGATATTAAAATGATTGAATAGTGCTTTAATAACCTGATCGTATTGGTTATTTTGGCTATAAACAGAGAGTTGATTCAATGTCCAAGGCTTCATATCGATATCTATTTTGATATCGCTTTGACCGGCACTATTTTTCCAATAAAAAGGTTCGATGACAATTCTCGGACTATTCTTCAACAAGCTAGGTAAGTTCTCAACTAATAACTGGGCGAAAATAGTATCTGCATTATAAAGAGGGTTGCCATTTGCTAAGTTGTGAGCAATTTCATCATTATAACTTTTTAGGAAATTACCAAACGCTTTAGCATCCATTCTTTCGATTAATAACGTAAGTTCTCCAGAACCTAAGTTTTGTTCTTTAGCGATAAGATCATTAATGCTATAAGAAATTTTACCGTCAATGCTATCGTCTTTTAGAACAGAATCTAAGTTAATAGCAAAATTTTTAAATGAAAATTTAATGTCATCGCTATTAAAATTAATATCGGAAATATTAAGCGTCTGTTTGCCGGAGTAGAAATTAAACGGAGTCAGTGATAAATCACTTTGGATATTGAGCCCTTTAAGGATCATGCTTTCCGTTTTCTCTTTATTGCCGATAACAAAATTATCACTAACAACGGAAATTTTTATATCTTTAAGATCGGTATTGCCCACATAATTAATTGCACCACCGCTAAACGTTATATTTTTTCCATAAGGATTACCGTCTAGTGGACTTAAATTTAAATTTGCATCTAGGCCTTCATTAAAACCGACGTCAACATCACCAGTTATGAATGCTTGCTCCTGAGTATATTTGAATAGTTCTTCAGTGGTTTCATTTTTAACCAGTTCAATAGTGGTTGAGGCTAATCTTGGTAACAGATTAAGTTTAACTATTTTGTTAATAGGAAAGGGGCCATGAAAGATTTTTGTGGCAAACTTAACAATGGTATTTTTTCTTTCGCTGCTCTCTTTTATATCAATAACGATGTCTGCGTTAGAAGTGAAAATTCCTCGCTGATAATTTTCTGTTTTAACATTAATACCAGCTTCTGGTGCATTATTTTTTAGTGTGGTATTAGTACGTTCAATGAAAGTATCAAACTCTCCCTCAATTTTTTTTCCGGTATACCAAGAGCCAATTGTCCAAATTACGGCAACAATTACAATGACACCTACAGCTACTAACGATTTCTTCATATATCCATCCCTTAAGGATTTTAGCGGGTAAAAGTGATCAAATTTAATAAAATATATTATATACAGCTTTGTATGTATTTTAATTTTTGTTAATAATTAAAAACTCTGGCCAGTTTACCTTTTCCATTAAGCATAATTTGTCTTTTGGATGCAGATATAAATATGGATTCCCCAGATAGGATCTCGGCAGTTTGATTTTTTGAGGTGATAGATATCTTACCTTCAACACAAAATAAAATCGTGGCAGAATTGTTTGCTATCGTAGTCAATTGATTATCAATTAGATATAAGGAAAAAGCAAAATCATCTACCGGAATAGGATAACAAAATTCATTATTATGTATATTCGGTTGTAGCAATAATGTGTCGCAGGGTTTGGCAATGAAATCTAAATTAGCCAGTAATTCAGCAATATCAATATGTTTGTTAGTTAATCCCGCGCGCAGTACATTGTCAGAATTGGCCATTACTTCTAAACCAACACCTTCAATATAAGCATGCGGCGTTCTGGCATAGAGAAACATCGCTTCACCTGGTTGTAATTCAATAATATTCAGTAACAATGGTGCAAATAATCCATTATCTTCAGGGTATAATGGCAACATTTTTTCTATCGTGTTACAAGGTTCCCCTTTTTCTTGCTGTAGAACAGATTTTAAGGCTGCAAGTAGCGGCTGCTTTTCTTTTGTTGTCAGGCTTAACAAATGTTTAAAAAGTTGTGCTAGTTGAGTTTCTGTTGGGGTCTTTAAAAATAGTTGAATAACTGGTGAAGCTTCGGCAATCGGCAGCAATAAATTAGTGATCTCCTTTAAAGGGCGAAATGAATTAAGCGCTTTGAAAGGTGTTAAAGCATAAATCAATTCAGGCTTATGATTATCGTCTTTATAATTACGATTAGGGCAATCGAGCGCAATTCCTGCTGCGTTTTCACGCTTAAACCCAACTTCGGCAGCAATTTTATCTGGGTGTACCTGGATAGAAAGTGGTTGAGTTGCGCAGAGCACTTTGAATAAAAAAGGTAATCGATGAAATTTTTGGGCAATTTTTTCACCGAGATAATAGCTTGGATCGGTTGCGATTAGTTTATCTAACGATATTTTTTGCTGGCTATTTAAATCTTCAACCATAGAGCTGGCTTTAGGATGTGCTCCCATCCATAATTCAGCCATCGGTAAATGCTGAGGATTTTTGATATGGTAAAGCTTAGTTAGGGCATCTTTACTACCCCAATCATAGTGTTGAATTTTATTGATCATTTTAAACATATAATACTGCTCTTAGTTGATAAAAATTTATTTTTAACTGTAATGCAATAAACTCTCTTATCTCTCACATTTTAACACGAGTTTCGCAATCTCCAAAAAAGAAGTATAAATTTAAAAACAAGAAAAAATCAGGGTGTTCATATTTTGTCGGGTTATCCATGTATTAAAGATATCTATAAAACATTCTTACAAGTAAGCAGTTTAAGATACTCTGGTTTAGCGTTATCAGAAGTAAGCCCATCGCCTTTATCTCGTGACACTCTTAGCCGATGGCTAAAAAGTAGATGTTTTAGACCTAAAGACCTATGGCGATTAGTTGAACCTTCTATAGACAAAAAAAGCCCTTGCGTACTAATTGCCGATGATACATTGATTGCCAAAACACGTAGTAAAAAAATAGAGATGGTCCATTATCAATATTCAGGTAATGAACATGATGTTATTGCTGGCATAGGTTTAGTTAATTTGCTTTGGCATGATCTGACGAAGGTTGAATCAATTCCTATCAATTATCTTATTTATGATAAAGATTCTGATGGAAAAACAAAAAACACGCACTTTTCCGAAATGCTCACTCTTGCTAAAAAAAGAGGGATCATGCCAGAAGCGGTAGTGATGGATGCTTGGTATTCTAGCCTGGATAACCTGAAATCAATTCGCTCTCATGGTTGGATCTGGGTAACCACGCTGAGGAAAAATAGGATTGTTAACCATAACAAACAACTGAACAAGTTAGACATCTCAGAAGAAGGAACGTCAATACACTTGCGAGGATATGGTTGGGTAACCGTTTTCAAATTTACAGCCAAAAACGGCCGTATTGATTACATAGTAACAAACAAAGAGAATCCCACCCGTCAATACGTCCAATCTATCATGGATGCCCGTTGGTCTGTTGAAGTTTATCATCGAGAAGTTAAACAAAACTGTGGTATTGAACGCTGTCAGGCTCGCACGAGCCGAGCGCAAAGAAATCATATTTTTCTCGCTATTTCTGCGTGGTTTGAACAACATAAACGTCGTATATCTGAAAAAATAACCCTTTATCAACAAAATTGGGACGTAATCAAAAGTGCTATTACTGAGCAAATCCGTGTTTTATTAGCGTACCCAAATTAGTTTTGTGCGAAACTCGTGTTTAAATTAAAAATAGTGCATGATTTCAAGTACAATCAGTTTATCTGCAAAGATGGATTATGTATATCCAATTATTTTATGCTAAGGAGATAATAATAGTGTCAGAATATCGCATTGAAAAAGACTCAATGGGTGAAATTAAAGTCCCAGCAGATAGGCTATGGGGCGCTCAAACGCAACGTTCGCTGCAACATTTCCATATCTCAGTGGAAAAAATGCCTGTTGCCTTGATCCATGCATTGGCATTAACTAAAAAAGCAGCAGCTGAAGTAAATAGCGATTTAGGTTTGATAGCAAAGGATAAGGCTAATGCTATTATCGCCGCAGCTGATGAAGTCTTAGCGGATAAGCATATGGCTGAATTTCCATTAGCAGTCTGGCAGACCGGCTCTGGTACGCAAACTAACATGAATATAAATGAAGTATTGGCGAACAGAGCGAGTGAAATTTTAGGTGGGAAAAGAGGCCAGCAGCGCTTAATTCACCCGAATGATGATGTAAATAAAAGCCAGAGTTCTAATGATGTATTTCCTACTGCAATGCATGTAGCTGCTGTTATTGCTTTACATCAACATCTGTTACCTAGATTAAAAGAACTACAAACTACTTTTAAGCAAAAATCTGATGCCTTTAATGATATTGTCAAAATTGGCCGTACGCATCTTCAAGATGCAACACCATTAACGTTAGGCCAAGAAATATCAGGGTGGGGAGCAATGCTAGCTCATAATGTCCGCCATATCGAAGAGAGTATTCCGCATCTATCTGAACTGGCATTAGGCGGAACGGCGGTAGGTACCGGTTTAAATACCCATCCTGAATATGCGATTAAAGTTGCCAGTAAAATTGCAAAATTATCCGGCCTACCATTTGTCACTGCGCCTAATAAATTTGAATCTTTAGCTACTTGTGATGCTTTAGTTCATGCCCATGGTGCTTTAAAAGGTTTAGCAGCTTCATTAATGAAAATCGCTAATGATGTAAGGTGGTTAGCATCAGGTCCGCGTTGTGGCATTGGTGAAATTATGATCCCAGAAAATGAACCTGGTAGTTCGATAATGCCAGGAAAAGTTAATCCGACTCAGTGTGAAGCTTTAACTATGCTTTGTGCTCAGGTTATGGGGAATGATGTTGCTATTAATATTGGTGGAGCATCAGGTAATTTTGAACTCAATGTTTTCCGCCCTATGATTATTGATAATTTTTTACAATCAATTCGTTTATTGGCGGATGGTATGCTTAGTTTTAATGATCATTGCGCTAAAGGTATTGAGCCTAATCGCCAACGGATAGATAAATTATTACATGAATCATTAATGCTAGTTACTGCACTAAATACCCATATTGGTTATGATAAAGCCGCTGAAATTGCTAAAAAAGCACATAAAGAAGGATTGACGCTGAAGCAAGCAGCATTAAAACTGGCTTATTTAACAGCCGAAGAGTTTGATAGTTGGGTGCGCCCTGAAAATATGGTTGGTAGTATGAAAAAGTAGTTTTTATATTTATAAAAAAAGAAAACCGAGTTAATAATCTCGGTTTTTTTACTTAAATTTCTTGATAAAGATGTAATCGAGCAATAATTAATTTTAGTTTTTTATTTTTTGGCTTATGTTTTATTTTTATATTATTAATATCATAGTCAGTAAGCGTACCTAATTTTGTCAAATGGTTTGTATCACTACTAAATGATAACAGTGGAAGAGGGCAAGCGTATTGTACTTGTTGTTTTTCATTCGCGTACCAAACTCTGGCAATCGGCTGAACTTTTACGGGGCGTTGTATTTTTAATATGGCAGCATTAGAGATACTATTTAAGTCCTGGATCTCTTTTTCAATTAAAGTACGCCATTGTTGTTTAGTATATGCCGACATTGCTTTTTCAGATTGATAGTTTTTATGTAATCGCTCAAGGATTTGCTCTTTTGTTACTTTATTGACGATATTTTTATTGGCCCAGCCAAAATTAATGCTACTAGGTGACTCAACATAATTGATTTTACGATAGGCATTGAGAGTAATTAAGCCATGTAATTGTTGGTGAATAAATTCAAATCGTTGCTCTTTTTTTATCCCCGATTGATGGGTGACAATATTTTTTAATTCTGTTTTTAACTTATTAATTGTTTCCAGTTGCTGTTTTATGCCTAAATAATTTTCTACTGAAAGATTAAAACATAGGGCACCAGGTAACCTTATTGCAGTTTTATTACTAATGTGTTGCGGGCTATCATGAATAAATAATCGATTGTAGTTTGTTAATGCTAAGTTTAAGGCAGCTTTTCCTGTCAAAGTGCTAATTGCTATTTGGTTAATATCATTATTTTCTTCTCCTTTCTTGGTTTCAGGTAATTTAAATACAATAGCTGAGGTTAGAGATAAGGTATTAAGTTCAGTTAAAAAACAAGCTAGTTCAGCTTTCAATAAATCAAAACATTTTGATAATTTATATCTTGCATCATATTTCATATAAAAGTCTCAATTTAGTTACAACATAATTTTTATTCTAATCATAATAGCACCTAACCTACTAAAAAAAATAAAATTTCTACAGAATAGATAAAATCAAAAGGTAGGATTTGCCTTAGCTCACATATTTGATTTAATGCTGACCTTAAATTAACAAAGTAGTACATCTTGTTATCAAAAGGTAATTAATGAAACTTATAAAACTATTTTTTACTCTTTTCGTTTGTTTTTGTACTAAAAGCATTGCCTCAAATATGCAACATTCGATATCACCAGCAAATTTTTTTCAGTTTTCAAATATTATTATCTATTATCAACAATTATTAGCTTCCAATCCGTTAAAATATTCTATATATGGGCAGGAGAAAATAGGCGACATAGAACTTATAAAATACAAAATGGTGTCTCAAGAGTGGTTACCTGAAAAACTAGTTTCCCCACAAACATGGCGTCATAATCTTGATATATACATTCCTACAATACGGAAGCCTAAATATGCTCTTATTATAATAAATAGTGGAGCTAGTTATAATAATAAGAATTTTTCACCAGATTTTAATAAAAAAATGCTGATTGATATTGCAGAAAGAACTAATGTTATTGTTATTTCAATTAATAATATCGTAAATAACTACATTATATCGAATGATGACAATAAATTTCTTAATGAAGGGGTTATCGGGTCGCGCAAGGGAACTTTCCCCCTGCGCTGCCACGGAACCGGACGTGACAGTCTCCCGTCATCCGGCTCTTGTCGTTGACCGTTCACGCCGCGTACAAATTTCCCAGTGTGCAAACAGGCAGGGCTTAGCGCTCTGTATCCTTCTCAACCATTCATATGCCTGAGCCAGGCTACCGTGTACCCGCTTATATTTGCGGGCGACCCATTTCGCAAGGTGCAGATGTCGCTATCAATGTAAAAATGATCCACTTGCTAATGTAAAACTGATCCACTAAGAGTAAATATGGCAGTTTTAAGGTACTGCCGATGATAACATTGGAGATCAGAGTGGAAATTTCTGTTTTACATCGCCAGGGTATGTCTATACGTGCGATTGCGCGACGGCTTTCATGCTCAAGAGTAACCGGGAGGCGATATCTTCGTAGCACTGAAGCGGCGGCGAATATGCGTTATAAATCGAGAGCGCCTAGACCCGGTAAGTTGGATCCCTTCAAGGTATATATTCTCGAACGCGTAGAGGCGGCCAGACCTGATTGGATACCGGCCTGCGTATTGCTACGGGAGATCCGTGAACGAGGCTACACAGGCAGCTATAGCTTGCTGACCGCTTTTCTTCATCCTATGAAAAAAACCGTTATTGAAGATGTTGTCCGCTTTGAGACTGAACCCGGTGAACAGATGCAGGTTGACTTCACGATTATCAGACAGGGGAAGAATCCTTTGATGGCATTCGTTGCCACGTTAGGCTGGAGTCGCTCCACTTTTGTTAGGTTTTACACCTGTCAAAATTCAGCAGCCTGGGGCGACGGGATTGAGTCAGCCCTACAGTATTTTGGCGGTACCCCTCGTCAGCTGCTATTTGATAATGCGAAGACCATTATCATTGAGCGTGATGTTTATGGTCCTGGTAAACACCGCTGGAACCCACAGCTTATCAAACTTGCCGAAAAATATATGCTTTCAGTCCGTGTCACCGATCATGCAAAACTGATCCACTAACGATCATCTAAAACTGATCCACTTGGTATTATTCGCACATTTTTGTACGGATAATTTATGTTAACCAAGGAGATATTTGTGGATATTCATGTTCGCTTTGCACAAGGACAAAGCCTTCGAAAAATTGCCCGTGAATTGGGCATATCCCGTAACACCGTAAAACATCATTTACAACAACAGACAATGCCAACTTATGCTAAAAGAAGTCAACAACCGACTAAATTAGCACCCTTTAAACCTTATTTGCTTCATCGAATTGAACTGGCTAAACCTGATTGGATCCCTGCAACAGTCTTATTTGATGAAGTAGTTGAAAGCGGCTATCAAGGCGGTATTGCTCAATTACGCCGATTTGTTTGTCAATTTAAACCAAGCATTGTTCCCGAAGCTGTCGTCCGTTTTGAAACACAGCCAGGTCAACAAATGCAAATCGACTTCACCAGCATCCGGCGAGGTAAAAAATCACTAAAAGCGTTTGGTGCAACGCTAGGCTATTCGCGTGCGAGTTATGTAAAGTTCTTTGATAATGAACGAGCAGAATCCTGGCAACAAGGTTTACGAGAAGCTTTCGACTATTTTGGTGGTGTACCACAGGAAATATTGTGTGATAACGCAAAATCCCTCATCATCGAACGGGATGCTTATGCAGAAGGTGAACATAAATTACATGTCGAAATGCTTCAAATGTCGAAAGATTACGGGTTTAAATTGTGTGCTTGCAAGCCCTACAGGGCAAAAACTAAAGGGAAAGTAGAGCGCTTTAACCACTATTTAAAAAACAGCTTTATCGTACCATTAAATACCGACCTTCGTGCTCATAATCTTGAACTGGATATTGAGATAGCTAATGCAAGAGTGGGGCCCTGGTTACAACGCGTTGCCCATCAGCGGATTCATGGAACAACGTTAGAGAAGCCAGCAGATAGACTAGCTAAGGAAGTTAAGTATCTTCTACCCTTACCAGCAAGGGTTTGCCAATCTATCCCGCAGACTGATACGCTTAATATCCGTATCGTACCGCCCCTTGAATCTGTCAGTTTGCAACACTCAATCAGCGTATACGAAGCATTGCTGGGAGGTGAACATGTTATTGCATGAACAAATTGAACACCTGTGTGAGTCATTGAAATTAAATTCTATTCCGACTCATTGGTCATCACTTGCCGAACAATGCATTGCCCAAGACAAAAGCTACGGAGAGTTTTTACTGTCCCTATTAAAATGTGAGCAACAACAACGAGATGAACGAACCCGTAATCTTTTGAGTCGGATGGCAGGATTCCCAGCACATAAAGAACTTAATACGTTCGATTTTAAGTTTGCAACGGGGATCCCCAAACAACACATACAGGAATTAAGCGCATTAACGTTTATTGAACGTAATGAAAATGTCGTGTTGCTTGGCCCAAGCGGTGTAGGCAAAACGCATTTAGCTATTGGGTTAGGATTAAAAGCAGTACAGGCCAAGAAGAAAACCCGCTTTACCACGGCAGCTGAACTGATGTTGCAACTCTCAACTGCCAAACGACAAAATAAGCTCAAACAATATCTATCACGTTCGGTGATGGCCCCGAAATTGTTGATTATCGATGAGATTGGATACCTGCCGTTTGGGCGAGAAGAAGCAAACCTGTTTTTCAATGTGATTGCCAAGCGTTATGAGCATGGCAGTGTCATATTGACGAGTAACTTATCATTTGGGCAATGGCCAAATGCTTTTGCTGATGACGCAACATTAACTGCCGCTATGCTTGATCGTTTACTTCATCATTCGCATGTACTGCAATTAAGCGGTGAAAGCTATCGATTGAAAGATAAGCGGCGCTCAGGAGCAATGACTGAGTAAAAGTGGATCAATTTTGATTGATCGGATTTAGCTAAAAAGTGGATCAGTTTTCGGTGATCGTTGACAAGTCCGAAAGTCTGCCGTCCATACAGGGCGAAGACTAAAGGTAAGGTTGAACCTTTTAATCACTATCTTAAGAACAGTTTCATTGTTCCACTAACCGCGTCATTTCGTCAGGCAGGGCTTACTTTGGATGCTACCGCCGCCAACTCACGTATTGGAGACTGGCTGAGTACAATAGCTAATGTACGTAAACACGGCACTACGGGTGTATCGCCGGAAGAGCGCATGCTACAAGAACGCTTGGCACTGTTGCCGCTGCCGAAAGTCATGCAAGCATTTCCTTTACCGATACATCAGACTCGCCCCATTCCTATCGAGAGCCTACAACATCCTTTGTCCGTCTATCAGTCGATTCTGGAGATGCCGATATGAGTCTTCAGTATGAACGCATCGAAAAATTCTGCCAGCAGCTTAAACTGGACAGACTAAGCACAGAGTGGCCAGCTGTAGCGCAAGGAACTGTCGACAAGAACGGTACACTCGCTGACTTTCTAGAGTCTGTTTTACGACACCAGTATGAAGGACTTACTGAACGTCGGCGTCAAACGATACTCCGTTTATCTGGGCTGCCAGTGATAAAGACGTTGGAGCAGTTTGATTACAAATATGCCAGCGGTGTTCCCCGTAACCAAATACAGGAACTGGCTGGACTGGCTTTTATTGAGCGCCAGGAGAATATCGTGTTGCTAGGTCCGTCTGGTGTCGGTAAGACCCACCTTGCTACTGCCATCAGCTATAGGGCTGCGATGCAGGGATTAAGCATCCGTTTTCTAACTGCGGCGGACATGATGTTGCAGCTGCTTAGCTCTCATCGACAAGGTGACCTTAAAGGATATCTTACCCGAGTTATCAGTAAACCTAGACTATTGATTATCGATGAAGTTGGCTATTTACCTTTTGGCAAGGAAGAAGCAAACCTGTTCTTCCAGGTGGTGGCAAAGCGATATGAAGCGGGTAGTGTGCTCTTAACTAGTAATCTGTCTTTTGCTCAGTGGTCAAGTACATTTGGTGACGATGAGACGCTAACAGCGGCTATGCTGGATAGATTCCTGCACCATGCACATATTGTACAGATTAGTGGACAAAGTTATCGGTTAAAAGACAAGCTAAAAAGCGGTCAGCTACATAAAAAATTGAAACCGGAACTTAGCGAGTAAATTAAAGGGGGTGGATCAGTTTTACTTTAGCAAAGTGGATCAGAATTCAGTTGGCATTGACACAGATCTATATGACTGGCTATACAGTCCATCGCTGACCGATAAAAGCGCCCATAATACTTAATCCAACCTCGTAACATGGGATTGAGCCAGCGTGCCATTACTTCCAAAGACAACGGAGTTTTGTGACTCAGATCCCAGCCCCGTACCGTCTGCCGGATTGCCTTCGCAGCTCTGGCGCTTATCGCTGGCAGGAAATTCACTGACAGCTCTCCCTCTTTCGATAATGACTTTCTTGGCCTGAATGTATAGCCCAGAAAGTCGAAGCTGATTTCAGGATATGCCCCCGTTCTTTCCCTGTCCTTGCAGTAGACGACTTTCGTCTTGCCCGGACTCATTTCCAGCTTACATTCACCCAGGCGCGCTCTGAGCCTGCCACGCAACATCATTGCCTGCGCATGGCTCTTGCAGTGGATGACAATATCATCAGCGTATCGCTCAAACCGGACGACAGGAAATTCCCGTTTCATCCACATGTCGAATGCATAGTGCAGGAACAGATTTGCCAACAACGGACTAATGACGCCCCCTTGAGGCGTAGCTTTATCCCTTGTCTGCACAGTCTCATCCGGCATCTGTACCGAAGCGGTCAGCCATCGCTCAATGTAGAGCAACACCCACTTGTAATCCGTGTGCTTGCGCACCGCCTTCATCAGGAGCTCATGATCGATGTTATCGAAGAACCCTTTGATGTCTACATCCAGCACCCAGTCAGTGCGCCAGCATCGTTGCCGGGCTAGCTTCAGGGCATCGTGCGCAGATTTGTGTGGGCGGTAGCCAGGAGTCATCGTGGAATAGTGGCTCCAGAATCGGCTCCAGCATGTTTTTGACCACCATCTGCGCGATGCGATCCGAGACCGTAGGTATCCCCAGCGGTCTCGTTCCACCCGTCGCCTTTGGTATCTCAACACGCCGAACTACTGGCGGCATATAGCTGCCCGAAGCCATTCGATTCCAGATTTTGTATAGGTTCCCCAAGAGGTTCTTATCAAATTCACGAGTTTCGCACCAATAAAAAAACGCTCTATTTTTAAGTTTAATTCAGCATAATATATAAATAGAAAAAATCTCATAAATTAAAAATAACTTATTGTAATTTAAGTAAATTTATACGTCTTAGCAAGTTACAGATTAATTATTGTTCTGAAGCCATTTCTAGAATTTTATATGCCGGTGCGAAACTCGTGAAATTCCTCGATCGACTGACCATCGATTCCGGCACTGTCTTTGTTGGCTTTTACCTTCTTGTACGCGCACCAGACAGCCTGTCTAGATAACGCAAACGGTTTGGACTGGCTCACAGGCTCCTCCCGCTTGCACGGTTGACCTGTAATACAGCCCCAACGACTGGCCCCCTTCGCTCCACGCCCATTACAGGCGTTTCATCACTACTACGGAACCATCTGCCCCTGTGCCCCGCATTGGTACCTAGGCGCTCACAGGGCTTTTGTTCGACGCCGCTCCCTTCGCATCGGGACGACAGGTTCCCACGTTCCATGCCAGAGCCTGTGTTATGCTCATGCTGTCTATATGCCGGATGCCGACCAGCCAGTAACCAGATAACCGCTGGACTTATCACGCACCGCTTAAAAAGCGCGTTTTTGACATCATCTTGTTCCTTTCGACACTGCATCTACAGTTCACTTTCGTTCATCTTCACAACACATACATGACGCATCTGACTGCGCCTTTTCCCTGACGCTCACCACCACCGCTCTTAACAGCAGCAGCTCAGGGTAGTTTGAAGGCTGCGTCTGGACACCGCCTCCGAGGGGCCGACCCTCATCTCTCGCACAGCATTGCACCCTTATTTGCCACAGGGTGCATTCGTGGCACACCTACGCCGGAACCGCCGAAATTTTGCCGCCTACTTTTTAGTGATTTTTCGGAACCTCGATAACTCCATCGGCAATTCCTTGTGCCAGTCGTTCCATCCATGTTGCAAAGCGAAAAAATCTCGGATATTGCAGATAGATGTAATCCATCTGGATTTTTGATGCGCTGTCCATCACTCGTTTAAATGCATCCATATAGTCATAACAGCCTTGCAATAGCTGAGCATCACCATCTTCTGTCTGAGGAAATCGGGAGGCATAATCATGAACTATTTTTGCCAGCTGTTGCTGCTCTGTGGTTAAGTCGATCATTTTTGTCCTCGTGAAAGCGTTCTATAGACTGTTGGCCGCGACACTGCGAATAGTTCCGCCAGATCGCTGATCGAGTACTGTCCAGTCTCCCGCATACGGCACAGCTCTTTTTGTTGCTTTTCAGACAACTTAGGCTGTTTTCCCCGCAGTTTTCCCTTTGCCCGTGCAATAGCCATACCTTCCCGGGTACGCAGACGTATCAAATCTCCTTCAAACTCAGCAAAAGTGGCCAGCACGTTGAAAAACATCTTCCCCACAGGGTCTGCCGGATCGTAGAGGCTGGCTCCCAGCGCCAGCTTCACGCCTCTAGCCTTTAGTGGATCAGCTATTTCACGTGCATCAGGAACTGACCGCGCCAGACGGTCAAGTTTGGGAACAACCAGTGTGTCACCGCTGCCCACAGCAGCCAGCGCCTGATCCAGTCCGGGCCGTTGCCGGTTTGATCCGGTCAGCCCTTTATCAAGATAAATCCGGTCCGGAGAGACGCCGAGTCTGACTAGCGTTTGCTGCTGGGCAGTTAAATCCTGTTTATCAGTAGAGCATCGGGCATACCCGATCCGTATTTCAGTCATAGAAGTGTACGTTTAAGGGGCCATGAAAGAGATTGATATCGTACCAGTTATGTGAGACAACGTCAGCAGTGATTTTAACTGAAGCGCAAATATTATTTTTTACTGTCCGCAGAGCGTCCTCTTACGGACATTATTTTCGGGGTCAGGATGACAGCTCGTGACAAAGCGACAGGCAAAAGTGAACGATTAGCGGTTTTAAACAGTGCCGAGCAGGAAGCGCTATATGGCCTCCCGGATTTCGATGATGCCCAGCGACTGGAGTTTCTGGCGCTGGATGAATCTGAACTGGCGCTGGCATGCAGCCGTCGGGGGCTTCACGCTCAAATGTATTGCATCATCCAGATCGCTTACTTTAAAGCCAAGCACCTGTTTTTCCACTTCGGGTGGGATGATATTCCGGACGACTGCAGCTTTGCCCTGAGCCGTTATTTCCCCGGGGAGTCACTGCCGGACAAAATACCCTATAAGCACGAACGCTATGCTCAGCGGGAAAAAATCTGCGCGCTGTATGGTTACCGCCCGTGGTCATCGGCACTGTCTTCACAGCTTGAACAACAGGCCGCTCACATTGTTCACCGCTATGTCACTCCCGGCTTTGTCGCCACTGAGTTGATCATCTGGCTCAACGCGCACAAAATCATCCGACCCGGCTATACCACACTTCAGGAGCTGGTAAGCCGGACGCTTTCTGATGAAAGGCAGCGGCTGGGGCGTATCCTGATGGAGCGGTTTGATGACGCCACCATCGATGGTCTGAACACGCTGATTGAACGCGATGATACCCTTTCCCGGCTGGCGATCCTCAGACAGGATGCACGTGATTTCGGCTGGCGTCAGATGGTACAGGAACGGGAAAAATGGGCTATACTGGCGCCATTGCACCGCAAAGCCTGCGACATCCTGCCGGCACTGAATATTTTTCAGCAGAATCTGCTTTACTACGCCAGCCTGGCAAATTTCTATACCGTTTATGATCTCCGTGAACTGAAGCCCGATCAGACCCGCCTTTACCTGCTGTGCTATGCATGGGTTCGTTACCGCCAGTTCAGCGATAACCTGGTGGATGCGATGTTTTTCCATATGAAACAGCTCGAGGATGAGAGCCGCAGCGTGGCCAAACAGCTTCTGGCTGACGTCCGGGAAAAACACCGGCGGGAAACGTCCAAAATCGGACGGCTGTTATCGCTTTACGTTGATGACAACGTTCCGGACCCGACCACCTTTGGCGAAGTCCGTCAGCGAGCATGGAAAATCATGCCGCGGGAAGCGCTGAAAACCACCGCACAGCGCATGAGTGTAAAACCCGTCAGTAAACTGGCGCTGCAGTGGCAGGCTGTGGACGGTATGACGGCATTAATCCGGCGTCACCTGCGGCCATTATTTTTGTCACTCGACCTCACCAGCGTGGTCCACGACAGCCCGTGGGCTGAAGCGCTGAGCTGGCTCAAAATGGTGTTCAGCAAAAAGCAGACGCTTTCACAGCGGTCACTGGCGGAATGCCCGCCCGGCACATTACCGGAGCGGCTGCGCCCGTATCTGTTGGAGTTCGGCGAGGATGGCGAGCCCACAGCCCTGAACGCCGGGCGCTATGAGTTCTGGCTCTACCGCCAGATAAGAAAGCGTTTTCAGGCGGGTGAATTCCACCTCAATGACAGTCTCCGCCACCGCCATCTTTCTGATGAACTGGTACCGGAAGGGGTACAGGCCGCTGTGCTAGCTGAAATGAATATCCCGTTTTTGCAAAAACCGGTTAAATCGCAGCTCAGGGCGCTGGAGTCCGAACTGCACCGGCAGTGGAAAGCCTTCAACCGTGAGCTGAAGCAGGGGAAGCTGAAACATCTGGAATACGATGCAGTAACGCAGAAACTAACCTGGCATAGGTCCGTGGTCAGCCGTCATAAGGCGCAGGAGAAGCGATTTTATAAGCAGTTGCCATTCTGCGATGTAACCGACGTCTTCCGGTTTGTTAACGGCCAGTGCCGGTTTCTTCATGCCATGAAGCCGCTGCAGCCCCGCTTATGCCAAAAAGAATGCCGATGCAGACAGCCTGATGGCGGTCATCGTTGCCCAGGCGATGAATCATGGTAATCATGTGATGGCACGAACCAGCGATATACCGTTCCATGCTCTGGAAACCACGTACAAACAGTACCTCCGCCTGGCGTCACTGGTCACGGCCAATGACTGTATCACCGGTGCCATAGAGGCACTGCCGATTTTCCCGCACTATTCGTTTGATCCGGAAACGCTTTATGGTGCCGTTGACGGGCAGAAGTTTGGCATTGAACGGCCGACAGTAAGGGCCCGACATTCACGTAAATACTTCGGCCGCGGTAAAGGCATGGTGGCCTACACGCTGCTGTGTAACCACATCCCGATCAACGGTTACCTGATTGGCACGAACGACTATGAAGCCCACCATGTCTTTGATATCTGGTACCGCAACACCTCAGAGGTGAAACCCACTGCCATCACCGGCGACATGCACAGCATAAATAAAGCCAACTTTGCGATTCTGCACTGGTTTGGCCTGCGCTTTGAGCCTCATTTTACGGACCTGAACCGGCAGTTACAGGAGCTGTACTGCATCAAAGATCCGTCGGCCTATAAAAAATGCCTGATCCAGCCCGCCGGGCAGATTGACCGGGACCTTATCATCCGCGAAAAAAGCAATCTCGATCGTATAGTCGCCACGCTGGGGCTGAAAGAAATGACGCAGGGGACGCTGGTCCGCAAACTGTGCACGTAGACCACGACCAATCCAATCCGACCCGGCAGGCACTATTCGAATATAACCGGCTGGTACGCAGCATCTACACGCTGAAGTATCTGCGCGATCCGCAGCTGGAACGCAACATCCAGCGTTCCCAGAACCGGATTGAATCTTATCACCAGCTGCGTGCCGCAGTGGCCAAAGTCGGCGGAAAGAAGGAGTTAACCGGAAAAAATGACATTGAAACAGACATCAGTAACCAGTGCGGGCGGCTGATTTCCAACGCGATCGTGTCTTACAACTCGGCGATCCTGTCGCGATTGCTGGAACGACTGGAAGCGGAAGGCAATGCCAAGGGCATTAAGTCTCTGACCCAGATATCACCGGTGGCCTGGCAACACATTTTGCTGAACGGACATTATACCTTCCAGAGCAGCGATGAAATTATTGACATGGATGCGCTGGTTGCCGGGCTGAAACTGGGGTAACGGAAATTTCGGCGGTTCCGGCGTAGGTGTGCCACGAATGCACCCTGTGGCAAATAAGGGTGCAATGCTGTGCGAGAGATGAGGGTCGGCCCCTCGGAGGCGGTGTCCAGACGCAGCCTTCAAACTACCCTGAGCTGCTGCTGTTAAGAGCGGTGGTGGTGAGCGTCAGGGAAAAGGCGCAGTCAGATGCGTCATGTATGTGTTGTGAAGATGAACGAAAGTGAACTGTAGATGCAGTGTCGAAAGGAACAAGATGATGTCAAAAACGCGCTTTTTAAGCGGTGCGTGATAAGTCCAGCGGTTATCTGGTTACTGGCTGGTCGGCATCCGGCATATAGACAGCATGAGCATAACACAGGCTCTGGCATGGAACGTGGGAACCTGTCGTCCCGATGCGAAGGGAGCGGCGTCGAACAGAAGCCCTGTGAGCGCCTAAGTACCAATGCGGGGCACAGGGGCAGATGGTTCCGTAGTAGTGATGAAACGCCTGTAATGGGCGTGGAGCGAAGGGGGGCAGTCGTTGGGGCTGTATTACAGGTCAACCGCGCAAGCGGGAGGAGCCTGTGAGCCAGTGCAAACCGTTTGCGTTATCTAGACAGGCTGTCTGGTGCGCGTACAAGAAGGTAAAAGCCAACAAAGGCAGTGCCGGAATCGATGGTCAGTCGATCGAGGAATTTGATAAGAACCTCTTGGGGAACCTATACAAAATCTGGAATCGAATGGCTTCGGGCAGCTATATGCCGCCAGTAGTTCGGCGTGTTGAGATACCAAAGGCGACGGGTGGAACGAGACCGCTGGGGATACCTACGGTCTCGGATCGCATCGCGCAGATGGTGGTCAAAAACATGCTGGAGCTGATTCTGGAGCCACTATTCCACGATGACTCCTATGGCTACCACCCACACAAATCTGCGCACGATGCCCTGAAGCTAGCCCGGCAACGATGCTGGCGCACTGACTGGGTGCTGGATGTAGACATCAAAGGGTTCTTCGATAACATCGATCATGAGCTCCTGATGAAGGCGGTGCGCAAGCACACGGATTACAAGTGGGTGTTGCTCTACATTGAGCGATGGCTGACCGCTTCGGTACAGATGCCGGATGAGACTGTGCAGACAAGGGATAAAGGTACGCCTCAAGGGGGCGTCATTAGTCCGTTGTTGGCAAATCTGTTCCTGCACTATGCATTCGACATGTGGATGAAACGGGAATTTCCTGTCGTCCGGTTTGAGCGATACGCTGATGATATTGTCATCCACTGCAAGAGCCATGCGCAGGCAATGATGTTGCGTGGCAGGCTCAGAGCGCGCCTGGGTGAATGTAAGCTGGAAATGAGTCCGGGCAAGACGAAAGTCGTCTACTGCAAGGACAGGGAAAGAACGGGGGCATATCCTGAAATCAGCTTCGACTTTCTGGGCTATACATTCAGGCCAAGAAAGTCATTATCGAAAGAGGGAGAGCTGTCAGTGAATTTCCTGCCAGCAATAAGCGCCAGAGCTGCGAAGGCAATCCGGCAGACGGTACGGGGCTGCGATCTGAGTCACAAAACTCCGTTGTCTTTGGAAGTAATGGCACGCTGGCTCAATCCCATGTTACGAGGTTGGATTAAGTATTATGGGCGCTTTTATCGGTCAGCGATGGACTGTATAGCCAGTCATATAGATCTGCACCTTGCGAAATGGGTCGCCCGCAAATATAAGCGGGTACACGGTAGCCTGGCTCAGGCATATGAATGGTTGAGAAGGATACAGAGCGCTAAGCCCTGTCTGTTTGCACACTGGGAAATTTGTACGCGGCGTGAACGGTCAACGACAAGAGCCGGATGACGGGAGACTGTCACGTCCGGTTCCGTGGGAGCGCAGGGGGGAAGTTCCCTTGCGCGACCCGATAACCCCATGAAAATGATCAGCAATATGATTTTATTGCCCGGAACTGGTCGTTATTTATGAATAATCCTGAAAGAAGGGTATTACCATTAGATATACCTATGACTGCCGTTGTTTCACAAACTATTCGGTTTACTAAACAAGAATTAAAAAAATGGAACATCAAAAAATTTATTGTCTCTGGTGTGTCAGCTCAAGGATGTACTGCATGGTTAGCATCTATTGCCAATCCTGACATAGCTGCCATCGTTCCTTTTGCTAATGATGGTCTTAATACAGACAAAATGCTAAAACATGTATATCGGAGTTATGGTAAAAATTGGCCGTTCTCATTTCTTCCTTTTTATAATCAAAAAATTGATCAGATGATCGGCTCATATCGTTTTTCAAAGCTAATGCAAATAGTTGATCCTATACAATATCTTAATTCAGATCATCAAAATCGACTTAGCATACCAAAATATATTATTAATGCTAGCAGTGATGACTTTTATACCCCAGATAACTCTCGTTTTTATTACGATAAATTACCTGGTACTAAATCGTTAAGGATTATACCAAATACCAACCATATTAATATATTAGCTTTTACTGTACCTTCTTTAATATCATTTGTTAATCGCTTAAATAGAAATGTACCTTTACCAAAATTAAGTACCTGCATTTTTAAAAATAAACTTACTGTTCACTTTTCAGAAAAACCAGTCAAAATTACTCGTTGGATAGCCAAAAATCCCGTTGCTAGAGATTTTCGCTACTCATGTGGTATCAGGTATTTACCATCATCAATTAAAATTGGCACAGGTGAAAATATAACGGTCGCCATCAATACAAAAATAATGGGTTGGCAAGCTACTTATATTGAAGCTATTTTTAGTGACGGTTATGTTGCTACAGCACAGGTATATATTACGCCTGATGATAAATTTCCAGTAACTGCACCTCCAGCAAAAAACTCAAGCTGCCAAACTTTACCTGGGCGAATATAGTATGGATATTAAATTTAATTAGTGCTGATCTAAATAAAAGTCTTAATTAAAGCACAAGATTTTGTGTTTAATTAAGACCAGCAGTTTATATTTTCCTTAATTTGATACTAATAATTAATCCTAGAGATGTTAAAAATATAATAAAACCAATAATTCCATTCCATTTCCAATTACTCCAAAATATACCACCTAATGTACCCGCGATGCTTGATCCGCCATAATAGCTGAACAAATACCATGAAGATGCCTGGGCTTTTGCTCGCTTTGCACGTTTCCCAATCCAGCTACTGACAATAGCATGAGCCGCAAAAAAACCTACCGTCATAATCACCATGCCCAATAAAATAAGTAAAATTGGAGAGAAAAAAGTAATCGCGATACCAATAAACATTAAACAAATTGCAATAAATAAAATATCTGAATGGTTATACTTTAATGCTAAAAATCCCGCTTTAGAAGCACTATAGGTACCGGCTAAAAAGATAAAAGCTAATAGACCAATCATAGTCTGGCTAAAATTATAAGGAGCTTCCAATAATCGATAACCTATATAATTATAAAGGGTTATAAAACTTCCCATAATGATAAAACCAATCATAAATAAAAAAGGCAATCCCTTATCTCTAAGATGCACTCTAAAATTAATCCATAGGAAAAGTGGACGGACTGAAGAAGCTCTAAAATGTTGTGAAGGCGGTAATAAGCGCCAAAAGATAATCGCGGCAATAAACGCAAACAAACTGAATACAATGGTTGCTATCCGCCAAGAAAAATGATCAGTTAAAATACCGGTAATTAATCGTCCACTCATACCACCTATAGAGTTACCACTAATATATAATCCCATAGAAAGTGCTAAATAATTGGGATGAATTTCCTCACTGAGGTAAGTCATGGCAACTGCTGCAACACCACTTAAAGCAAATCCAACTAATGCTCTAGTTAATAAAATACCATCCCAGCTTTGCATAAAAGCGCTGATAAAGGTAAAAATAGCTGCGCTTAGTAAAGAGATCACCATAATATTCTTGCGGCCTAGTGCATCGGAAAGAGGGCCAGTTACTAGCAATCCCAATGCGAGGAGGCCAGTGCAAAGTGAAAGTGACATGCTAGATTGAGCAGGTGATATTTTAAATTCACTTGATAAAATGGGTAGTATTGGTTGCACAAAATAGAGTAAAGCAAAAGTCGATAATCCCACCATAAAGAATGACAAAGTCACCCGTATATAAAGTGCATCACGATATTTTATATGATGCTGAAAATTATCCTTTTGGCAACCAACGTTCTCTTTGTTATCTTGTTGAGATATTTTCATCTAATACCTGATAATTATTCACTAATAATTGATACCAGAATAAATAAAACGGCATATTTTGTCCAATATATAAATTGAATAAGCTTATTAAAAATAACAACATAAAAAATCCGACGTTATTTAACTTAATAAAACTCAATTAAAATAACTGGTAAAGTTTTTATTGAATACTATTTTTCTTCTGTTTTCTTATATCTTTACTAATTAATTTTAATATAAGCCATTAAGTTAATAACTTTGAATAAAATTTAATTAATCGTCATCATAAAATACCTAGATATTTATCATTTTTTAATCATCAAAAACAATTTATTAGCCATTTAATTAAAATGTACTAAAAATATTTAACCAAGCATAAGTAAAATTCTCTATATTCAGATACTTTAATTTTTATTATTATTTTTTCTATAAATTTCTTATTTATTTTTATATTAAAAGATATACATTAAAATCTTAACATTCTCAAACTTTTACTGCGCTATTATACTATTGATGAAAATAGAACTGAGCAGAAGGAAGGAGCAGTTATGGCGAGTAAAATAACCAGTCAAGTAAAATGGTTACCCCTAGTAATTATCACTATAGTCGCAACATTTTTTTTGTATCAAAAACCACCGACAGAATTAAGTATTGCTGCCTGGCAAACCGTAATTATTTTTGTAGCAACTATTGCTTCGATTGTTGCTAAAGTATTACCCATTGGCGCAATTGGCCTAATTGGAATTACCATTTTTGCTCTTAGTCACGCCACTGGAGATGAAAGTGCAAGTGATGCCATTATGACTGCACTAAGTGAACTTAATAGTAGTTTAATTTGGCTTATCGTAATTGCTTTTATGATTGCCAGAGGTTTTATTAAAACCGGCTTAGGCAGACGAATTGCATTACAGATGATCCGACTATTAGGTAAAAGAACGCTAGGATTGGCATATGGTCTGGCGGTGGCTGATTTAATTTTATCTCCTGCTATGCGAAGTAACACCGCACGCTGTGGGGGTGTTATTTATCCGATCGCTGATTCATTGGCACGTAGTTTTGACTCCCATCCAGAAAATGAATCACGCCGTAAAATAGGAACTTTTCTGATCACTTGTATTGGCAATATTAATGATATTACTGCGGCAATGTTTATGACTGCTTATACTGGTAACTTACTCGCTGTCAAACTAGCCGCCAACGCAGGTGTTACCTTAACCTGGGGTAGCTGGTTATTAGCAGCTATTGTTCCTTGCCTGATCTCATTCATTATTATTCCATTATTAATCTATTGGTTAGTTCGGCCAACTATTCGTCATACTCCAGATGCACCTAAAATTGCACATGATGAATTAAAAAAATGGGGCCAGTGACACGTAATGAATGGTTAATGTTAGCTACGGTATTGCTACTACTTATACTATGGATATTTGGTGATATATTAGGAATTGATCCCACAACCGCTTCTTTTACTGGTTTATCTGTATTACTACTTACCGGGGTATTAACTTGGGAAGATGTAAAAAAAGAAAAAGATGCTTGGGATACACTTATCTGGTTTGCTGCGCTATTAATGATGGCCAATGAACTAAAGATTCTGGGATTTACAACTTGGTTCGGCAATCTTATTGGTGACAGTCTTAGTCATAGCATGCAAGATACTAATTGAGTTATTATTTTATTAATGCTTAATGCCGCCTATCTTTATATTCACTATTTCTTTGCTAGCGGTAATGCTCAAATAGCTGCACTATATGCCGTCTTCTTAGGAGTCGATATCAATTTAGGTATTCCGACTGTTCCAACGGCATTGATGCTTGCCTTTACTAGCAGCCTTTATTGCTCTTTAACTCAATATTCTCATGCTCGTGGACCTATTCTTTTTGGCGCAGGTTACGTACCAACAGGTGTATGGTGGAAGGTTGGCTTTATTATTAGTTTAGTCAATCAGGCTATTTTCCTTACAATTGGTTTATTATGGTGGAAAGCTGTAGGTTTTTATTAGAATAATATTTATTTATGGCATAAAAACTTATACTTTATGCCATAAATTGCAGCCCAAGATAGCACTACGCACGATTAAGATAATTGCTATCAATAGTCGTTTCTATAAGATGTTTTCACGAGTTTCGCACCAATAAAAAAACGCTCTATTTTTAAGTTTAATTCAGCATAATATGTAAATAGATAAAACCTTATAAATTAAATATAACTTATTGTAAATTAAGTGAATTTATGCATTCAGTAACTTGCAGATTAATCATTACTTTCAAGCCATTTCTAGAATTTTATAGGCCTGTGCGAAACTCGTGGTTTTTTTTATAACTGCACTCCAGATCACAAAATATAAGCCCAAATTCACATATAAAAAAAAATGCTCTTCATAATTGCAGTTGGTTTTAATAAATTGAGTGAAATTTATATGAATGAGCAAGTAGGGCATACTGATGAAATAAAACAGATTAACTTAAAGCTTGTCTATCGACTTATCGATCAACTTGGATCTATTTCTAGAATTTCCTTGGCAAAAAAAGCTCAACTAGCGCCAGCGAGTATCACAAAAATTACCAGAGAACTTATCAATGCACACTTAATAAAGGAGGTTGAATTTCCTGATTTAGGTTTTAGAGGAAGACCAATAACTGGCTTAGAAATTGTTAGCCAAGGTTGGCAATTTTTATGTGTTAGAATTAATAAGGGTTCATTAATTTTATCGCTATATGAACTCAATAATAAACTTTTACATGAAGTACTGCCTGGACTATGAGTGAATTTTTTTCCGGTGCATCTAAGTATAGAAAAAACATTATTCAAATTGTGATTGATGATCATATTAACGCTTGTATCATTACCAAAGCAACTGTCTTGAACAGTATATTTATGGAGCAACGTTATGATACGACTCATCCCATTCTTGGTTCTTTCTGAGAATCGCATTCAGGATAGTCAGCAGTTTGCGCATACAGGCAACCAGCGCCACTTTTTTGGCTTTTCCTGCTGCAACCAGCCGTGTGTAAAATGCTTTTATCACCGGATTGAAACGAGTTGCAACCAGTGCAGCCATGTACAAAGAGGTTCGAACTCCGGCCCGACCGCCAAAAATGGTTCGTCGGCCACGCATGGTTCCCGAGTCTCTATTAACAGGAGCTACCCCAACCAGTGCACTGATCTCCCTGCGCGAGAGTTTCCCTAACTCAGGGACTTCTGCCAGCAATGTAGCAGCAGTCATCATACCAATGCCTTTGATAGTACTTAGCCGCTCTGCAAGCTCGTTGAAATGATCCGTAATATGCTTATGCATATCCTCGTCAATCCGTTTAAGTTCATTTTCTAGTGCATTGATGATGTTACTGATGCTTTTTCTGTTTTGCGGGTGAGATGGATGCATCCGGTTTCTTTCAGCTACAAGCATTGCAATCAGCTGGCGTCTGCGCACCACCATAGCAGCAAGAATCTGACGCTCTGCATCGGGAATAGCCTGGATAAAACGTGACCGCTCAGGATGGCGGTTAATGACATCAGCCATCTGAGCTAAAACTCTGGCATCTATTCTATCAGTCTTTGCCAGATAGCCCATGGATCGAGCAAAGTCTCTGGCTTGCCTGGGATTGATAACGGCAACATCAAAACCTTCAGCCTGAAGAGCGCATGCAATCGCTGCCTCGAGACCACCTGTAGCTTCCATCAGAATCAAGGCTATGTTGTTCTTTTTCAGTTGATAAATGATGGTATCGAACCCGTCAGGGTTATTGCTGACTCTGAACTGCTCAATGTTATTGGTGCCTGCAATATCCAATGAAGCTTTAGAAACATCAATTCCTACACAAATTGGATTTAGCTGACTCATATTACCCATCCTTGCAAATACGTTATGAATTACGGACAACTGTTCGGGTTTCAGATGAGTGGCTAAGTGTATGCATCATTCGCTTTGCTACGGGCTATAAACCCCAGGGACAATCGGATTACATACACCTTGCCAAATCTAATCGCTATTATTATAACCAAATTTCAAGATACAAGGGAGTATTCTAGCTTTAGGTAATAGTCATGCGATTGAAATTGGTCATATTAATATCAATTTTGCGGGTTTAGATTGCTATTGTGGTAATCAAGGCTGTTTGGAAACCCATATTGCGATCCCACGAATATTAAAAAAAGCGCAATCCATCGCTAAACAATATCCCGATTCTAGCCTTAATAAAGAAAAAATCTCTATTAATGATTTTTGTCAGGCTATTAATCTACAAGATCCAATTGCTGTTGATACTCTTGAAAAAGTAGGGCAACAAATCGGTAATACCCTTGCTGTAATGGTTAATATTTTCAATCCCCAATTAATTTTAATTGGCTCACCGCTAAACGAGGTAAAAAATCAGCTATTTCCTGTCATTAGCAAACAAATTCGACAAAAATCCTTACCCTGTTACCAAAATAATGTATCCCTAGTAGCAACTAAATTTAATAATGAAGGAACAATATTGGCGACCGCTATTATTAAAGATGCCTTATATAATGGTTCTCTGCTGGCTAAATTAATGGCGGGATAAAATTTAACAAATGCTAATTAAGTAAAAAATTGAGCTAACGCAATCTTCTAATAATTACAATATCTTAAACTCCATCAAAATTTCTTAATCTATTATAGATAGGATTTAAGATATGTTGACAAGTTTATTTATAACTGGAACAAATACCAATGTAGGTAAAAACAATTGCTACCCGTGCCTTATTACAATCCTTAATGATAACTCGAGTAGTGCAATAGGTTATAAACCTATTATAAAAACAAAATTTCAAGAGACGTCAGTTCTGGATGAAATTAACCAATTTACTAGTACTATTTCACAATCATCACCAATTTCGCTAACTGCTAATGAAATAAATCCGGTGATCATTCAAAATAGCCATGAAAAAGAACTTGTTATTGATTTTAATCAAATTAATAAAAAAATAACTATTCTAAAGCAAAAAGCCAATTATATTCTTATTGAAGGTTGTGGAGGGTGGCGCCACTTAGTGAATTCGCAAACATTTTATTCCGACTGGGTTATCCAACAGGAAATGCCAGTTATTTTAGTTGTTGGCATTCAACCCGGTTGTATTAACCATGCTGTTTTAACAGCGCATGCTATTATTCAAGACGGCGTTAGTTTAGTTCGATGGATAGCCAATCGTATTAATCCTGGATTAACATGTTATGCGCAAATCATTAATAGGTTACAGTGTCACATACCGGCGCCTAAACTAGGGGAAATCCCTTATTTATTACGGCCGGAAGAAAGGGATTTATCAGAGTATATGGATAAAAAGCTTATAAAAAACATAATAAGAGGCTGCTAGTACTAAAGAAAAGGGTGCATCCAATGTCACCCTTAATCATTTAAGTACTACTGATGCAGTAAACGGGTATAAACAATTTTAAATTTATCATTCTGACAATGACCAACAACCTCATCTTTTGTGACGTCTATCTGTTCAGTTGGTACAATTTCTAGTTTAAATGCATCCAAGGAAACGCCATTTTTAACTATTTTTTCTGAAATATTTTTCTTAACATCGTCACAAGATGACGCTAATGCCATCCTTGATACCGCAAAACATAGCAATAAGCTTAATAAAAATATCTTTTTCATGTCCATTCCCTTAATGTTTAACGCGTATTTAAGGACGTATAGGTTGCCCTGTATTACTGTCCAAACAACGCTTAGTCTTAGATTCCCAATAAGCATTTAATTTACCGCTTTTATAGCAAGCTTCACTTTCATTATCTGCTTTATCAGATTTATCAAACTGCCTTTCTGCCCGCTGATTGACTTTTTTACGTAACGATTTTGTTGCATTCCATTGTTCACTCTGTTCACGCGCTTGTTCTTTTGTTAAGGCACTATTACCATCGTGAAGAAATAATTCTACCGCAGAAACAGCTCCACTACACAAATAACAAGCCAATAAGGCTAATATCGATATACTTTTAGACATAATTTACCACCTTCTTGTTAGTACAAAAATATTTACCTAGGTTAAAGAGAACTATATTATAACAAAATATATTTAAAAATTATCAATTATCATTATAAAATTCTTTATCTACGCTTAAACCAGCAAAAGATTGGCAAACAGGCATCATTTCTAAAATATTAACATTGACATGAGCAGGTAAAGTTGAAACCCATAAAACAGCCTCAGCGATATCCTCTGCTGTTAAGGCCTCGGCGCCTTTATAAGTCTCAGATACTTTTTCTAAATTACCTTTAAACCGTATATAAGAAAATTCTGTTCCAGATACCAAACCTGGCTCAATATCCGTTACCCTTATTTTTTTACCTTGTAAATCAGCTCGCAAATTTAAAGAAAATTGTTTCACAAATGCTTTAGTGGCACCATAAACATTTCCTCCCTTATATGGCCAGTTAGCCGCAATAGAACCAATGTTGATGATATGACCATGGTTGGCCACCACCATTCCTGGTAATATTGCGCGGGTCATATGAACTAATCCTTTCACATTGGTATCAATCATAATATCCCAGTCATCTGTATCAGCCATTTCAGCCGTATCTAAGCCTAAAGCCAGCCCGGCATTATTTACCAGTACATCAATTTTTTTGAAATTTAAGTTGTTCACTACATCATTAATAGCTTGCTTATCCCTTATATCTAGCAGGATAGGGTGAAAATTTTTTCCTAACTGTTGATGCAATTTTTTTAACCTTTCTTCCCGTCGACCTGTACCAATTACAATGTGGCCATTAGCAATGAATTTTTTCGTTATTGCTTCGCCGAAACCCGCAGTAACGCCAGTGATAAAAATTATCATTATTAACCTTCTTTTGTTATCTTGATTCTAATTATACGTAAGTAAAAAACCTCACATAAAAAGAGTCAAGAGATATCTTTTAAACATGCGAACTACTCAATAAAGTTATATTCCGTCAAAAAAGAAAAACATTTAGAACATTAAATTAACAAATAGATAGAATAAACTTACACATACCTTATACTAGCTGAGTAAAAAACGCAGATAACCACTAAATCAATCATTCTAAAATGCTTTCAAGGAAAATGTTTATAATAGGATTTTTTATGAAAAAAACTATCAAATTACTGCTCAAGATATTTTTTGCTTTACTCTTATCAATATTAATTTATTTTGCCTATTTAAAAATAAACAGTGATAAGTTATGGCAAACTATTAATCAACAATGTATTCCTGAGTTTAAAAATGGCAGCTTACAATCGCCATGTATCAAAGTTGATCAACAACACCGATATGTTATTTATAAGGATATAAAGGGGCCATTACATGATTTATTATTACCATTAGACAAAATCTCTGGCATTGAAAGTCCTATTTTGCAACAAAAAAACACAGAAAATTATTTCATGTTAGCATGGCAAAATCGGCAGCTATTTATTAAATCAGCAAATAAACCCATTAACGAGCAATATCTTTCTCTCGCTATAAACTCAAAATATGGTCGATCACAAGAACAATTGCATATTCATTTAGCCTGTTTAAAAGCTGAAGTGTATCAAATAATAAAAGAAAATGAAGATACTATAACCAAAAGCTGGCGGCCATTAAAACAAAGAATCAATAGTCATCAATACATAGCTATTAAAATTCCCGCGGCGGACATAAATAAAATATCACCATTTAATTATCTAGAAAAATATGCCGAAGAGCAGGGTGATAATATTGCCTATTATGGCTTAGCGATGATACCAAGCTCGCAAAAAAATGAATTTATTTTGTTGGCGAGCCGATTAAAATTGCTCGATTTTAACCTTGGATCAGCGGGTATAATTCAAAATTATCAATGTAAATTAAGCAATAATTAAAGCTATTCTATTCTTAAACATTAACAAAAAAGTGGCTAAAGTAATATATAATTAGTCGCTTTTAATATGCTATTAATATAAATTATCATTTAAAATAGCTATCGAGTTCATTATATCACTACAACAAAATAACGCTTATATTGTTATCAAAATAGTAACGGTTCATGTTTTATAGTTTTAAAAAATTAACTTGAACAATAAAATAATAATTTATAAATTTGCATATCAGAATAAAAGTATAAAAATTATAAGATAAGTCAATATTTTTGATCGAAGATGCATTGCAATATACTGAAACTAACTAATATAATGAATAATGATTAATTTTGTTGCAATTTAGCTATTTTATAATAGACAAAAAAATGTTATTTATTTTCTCACAATAACAATCCGAGAGCATAAAAAGTGATTTAATTTAAAAATCAATCTACGTGACATTTTAATCAACCATCAATTAACAAAAAAACAAATATTTTAACACCAACATCCACTTTAAATTAAGTGAAACGATTAATAACATAAAATTATTATGGAGATAACAAAAAAAATTTTTACTTTACGCATCATAAACTCTGAATTTAATGCTGTGCTAATTAATTAAAATCCGGTGGAGGACTATGTGCGATTAATCAACGTAGCAATTATTGCATGGTGCGTTTCTATCATCCACGAGTTTCGCAATCTCCAAAAAAGAAGTATAAATTTAAAAACAAGAAAAAATCAGGGTGTTCATATTTTGTCGGGTTATCCATGTATTAAAGATATCTATAAAACATTCTCACGAGTTTCGCACAGACCTATAAAATTCTAGAAATGGCTTAAAAGTAATGATTAATCTGCAAGTTACTGAAATGCATAAATTCACTTAATTTACAATAAGTTATATTTAATTTATAAGGTTTTATCTATTTACATATTATGCTGAATTAAACTTAAAAATAGAGCGTTTTTTTATTGGTGCGAAACTCGTGGATTAATCTACAAGTTACTGAAATGCATAAATTTACTTAATTTACAATAAGTTATATTTAATTTATAAGGTTTTATCTATTTACATATTATGCTGAATTAAACTTAAAAATAGAGCGTTTTTTTATTGGTGCGAAACTCGTGATTCTTACAAGTAAGCAGTTTAAGATACTCTGGTTTAGCGTTATCAGAAGTAAGCCCATCGCCTTTATCTGATGACACTGTTAGCCGATGGCTAAAAAGTAGATGTTTTAGACCTAAAGACCTATGGCGATTAGTTGAACCTTCTATAGACAAAAAAAGCCCTTGCGTACTAATTGCCGATGATACATTGATTGCCAAAACACGTAGTAAAAAAATAGAGATGGTCCATTATCAATATTCAGGTAATGAACATGAGGTTATTGCTGGCATAGGTTTAGTTAATTTGCTTTGGCATGATCTGACGAAGGTTGAATCAATTCCTATCAATTATCGTATTTATGATAAAGATTCTGATGGAAAAACAAAAAACACGCACTTTTCCGAAATGCTCACTCTTGCTAAAAAAAGAGGGATCATGCCAGAAGCGGTAGTGATGGATGCTTGGTATTCTAGCCTGGATAACCTGAAATCAATTCGCTCTCATGCACGAGTTTCGCACAGGCATATAAAATTCTAGAAATGGCTTAAAAGCAATGATCAATCTGCAAGTTACTAAAACACATGAATTTTCTTAAATTACAATAAGTTGTATTTGATTTATAAGGTTTTATCTATTTATATATTATGCTGAATTAAACTTAAAAATAGAGCGTTTTTTTATTGGTGCGAAACTCGTGTCATGGTTGGATCTGGGTAAACACGCTGAGGAAAAATAGGATTGTTAACCATAACAAACAACTGAACAAGTTAGACATCTCAGAAGAAGGAACGTCAATACACTTGCGAGGATATGGTTGGGTAACCGTTTTCAAATTTACAGCCAAAAACGGCCGTATTGATTACATAGTAACAAACAAAGAGAATCCCACCCGTCAATACCTCAAATCTATCATGGATGCCCGTTGGTCTGTTGAAGTTTATCATCGAGAAGTTAAACAAAACTGTGGTATTGAACGCTGTCAGGCTCGCACGAGCCGAGCGCAAAGAAATCATATTTTTCTCGCTATTTCTGCGTGGTTTGAACAACATAAACGTCGTATATCTGAAAAAATAACCCTTTATCAACAAAATTGGGACGTAATCAAAAGTGCTATTACTGAGCAAATCCGTGTTTTATTAGCGTACCCAAATTAGTTTTGTGCGAAACTCGTGTCATCATGTATTCCACTGGATTCTTTTGGGTTTGCTTTAGCAGTGGATTAGTTTCTAGCCGGCTAATTATCTATTATTTTAGGAGAAATATTTTGTTTAAGAAACGGGAAATTGAAAGTACAGAAAATAAGCAAAGCACAGAAAACAATCTTGAAAGCAAAAGTGACAAGAAAACTATTATATGCTCTGAAACTTGTTTCACCGGAGATATTGTCTCAGACGCAGATATACTCATTGATGGTAAATAACCTGAGTTCGGGATAAGCATTATCAATTATACTTGAAGATACGTACCTGCAACAGGTATCTTTGGTTTAGATGGCATTAAACAATATGCAACCAGTCCGCCTAATAAATTCACTACAAAGTTAGCCGGAGAGCGATGTCGCGTATGCTCTATTTGACAAAGATTTTTTAACTCATCAAATACCGTTTCAATGACAGAACGATGACGCAAGATGGCTTTGTCGAAACAAGTCTGTTTAATAGGCTTCATTTTCTTCTTGATATTCGTTATAAGGCTAATTCCCATCGTTTTGAGTTGCTGTTTCAGTGAAGCCGATAAATACCCTTTATCTGCGTACAAACAACCAGAAAGATCCTTTGTCAGCTCAGGCAATGGTTTCCGATCATCGGTGTTTCCTGGTGTGAGTCGAAAACTGAGTATTTCCCCCAAATGATTGATAATTACATGAAGCTTGAAACCAAAGAACCAACCTGTTGAATTTTTTCCCCGTTCAGCTATCCCATTGAAGACTTTATGTCTGCGGATCCGTAAGTTATCACACACCGCTATCGGAGTAGAATCGGCAACCGATAGCCCCGTGCATTTTCCCTTAATTGACTCAAACAGTGCCGTTAACGCTAAGGCACTACGCGGAAGTAACTCTACACAGCGTGAATAGGATGGCAAGTTAGGAAATTCCTTCCGGAGATATAAGCGGACATAATAGAGATAAAATACCTTGAATTGCCTGAATCGGAGTTGATGAAACAACACAACCAGTGTCATCATTTCCGCCAACGAAAGCTGAGTAGACCGTCTACGACGCTTAGTACCGTTAGTCAGCAAATATTCATGCATTTTTGGCTCGAAGTCTTTGCAAAAATCATCCATCAGGCAATAAAGTTCAGTAAGATTTTCCATAATTGTTTAACAATGCTCTACTCTTTAACCAGACTGTTAGAGTATTTTAACAAAACAGGCTCATTCAACTATTTGAATATCAAGACTTTCTCTTTATTTCTTATCCCGAACTCAGGTTAAATATATCGGCAATATTTTATGTAAAGAAAACACGGTTATTGTGACAAGAACTGGTATAGTAACAGGCAGTATATTAGCCAAAAAATCGATTATCGATGGAAAAATTGATGGTCGTGTTGAGTCAAATTTAATTGAAATTCAAAAAATGGCATGATCGAAGGTGAGATTTATAGTGAAAATCTGTCTATTGAGGATGGTGGGTTCTTTATTGGCATATCGAAAAAAATTACAGTAGATCTAAACAAAAAAATACCGGAAGGAAATAACGTGCAAGAGCATAAAAAACATCAAAAAATTGATGCTACCAATGCGATTGCCCTAAAAGAAAAGAAAGAAAAAGTTTCTTAATCACTTATCGAACAGGGATCACTGGAAGCATTAAATATGTTTCCAGTTGTAATATTTACATTAGGACGATATATGTTTGATCACTGTTTTTCTTATGCCGAAAAATATACTCACTTAAAAAAATAAAATAACAAACAGTCCAACAAAATGGATAAGCCGTTATTTTAACAACTGTTATTTATTGGTTGGACTGTTGTTAGTTGGCTATTTCCAAAAAAACTTAAGTATACTTGAGTATACAACTAACGCCCTAATTGGCATTTGGCTTTCTAGAGCTGTAGCTGTCCGTTTGAATTGCTAGATTGATTGCATAATAAAAATTGGCATAATATACAACGCCGTTATGTTGATTTTTCCCCTTGTAGAAAATATAAGATATATCAATGTGAGTATAATATATATATTAGTAAGTTAGACAGAAACGGTGATGAAATTATTGATTCACGTATCGAACTGGCTAACCTTAGTAAAAGAGAATATTTTGAAAACTTCAAAAAAAAATTCTCAGAAATTAAAGAATACAATAGCTATAAAGAAATAGTAGATAACAATTACAAAATAATAAGTGAATTAAAATATTTTAATATCAATATATTAGATAATCTCAAAGAAGTAGCTATTCGTTATACGATAGAAAATAGTTCTAACTATTTGAATAATCCAGACAACTTTGAATTAAAGAAAAAACTACACGAGTTTCGCACAAAACTAATTTGGGTACGCTAATAAAACACGGATTTGCTCAGTAATAGCACTTTTGATTACGTCCCAATTTTGTTGATAAAGGGTTATTTTTTCAGATATACGAGGTTTATGTTGTTCAAACCACGCAGAAATAGCGAGAAAAATATGATTTCTTTGCGCTCGGCTCGTGCGAGCCTGACAGCGTTCAATACCACAGTTTTGTTTAACTTCTCGATGATAAACTTCAACAGACCAACGGGCATCCATGATAGATTTGAGGTATTGACGGGTGGGATTCTCTTTGTTTGTTACTATGTAATCAATACGGCCGTTTTTGGCTGTAAATTTGAAAACGGTTACCCAACCATATCCTCGCAAGTGTATTGACGTTCCTTCTTCTGAGATGTCTAACTTGTTCAGTTGTTTGTTATGGTTAACAATCCTATTTTTCCTCAGCGTGGTTACCCAGATCCAACCATGAGAGCGAATTGATTTCAGGTTATCCAGGCTAGAATACTGTCACCGATCATGCAAAACTGATCCACTAACGATCATCTAAAACTGATCCACTTGGTATTATTCGCACATTTTTGTACGGATAATTTATGTTAACCAAGGAGATATTTGTGGATATTCATGTTCGCTTTGCACAAGGACAAAGCCTTCGAAAAATTGCCCGTGAATTGGGCATATCCCGTAACACCGTAAAACATCATTTACAACAACAGACAATGCCAACTTATGCTAAAAGAAGTCAACAACCGACTAAATTAGCACCCTTTAAACCTTATTTGCTTCATCGAATTGAACTGCCTAAACCTGATTGGATCCCTGCAACAGTCTTATTTGATGAAGTAGTTGAAAGCGGCTATCAAGGCGGTATTGCTCAATTACGCCGATTTGTTTGTCAATTAAACCAAGCATTGTTCCCGAAGCTGTCGTCCGTTTTGAAACACAGCCAGGTCAACAAATGCAAATCGACTTCACCAGCATCCGGCGAGGTAAAAAATCACTAAAAGCGTTTGTTGCAACGCTAGGCTATTCGCGTGCGAGTTATGTAAAGTTCTTTGATAATGAACGAGCAGAATCCTGGCAACAAGGTTTACGAGAAGCTTTCGACTATTTTGGTGGTGTACCACAGGAAATATTGTGTGATAACGCAAAATCCCTCATCATCGAACGGGATGCTTATGCAGAAGGTGAACATAAATTACATGTCGAAATCCTTCAAATGTCGAAAGATTACGGGTTTAAATTGTGTGCTTGCAAGCCCTACAGGGCAAAAACTAAAGGGAAAGTAGAGCGCTTTAACCACTATTTAAAAAACAGCTTTATTGTACCATTAAATACCGACCTTCGTGCTCATAATCTTGAACTGGATATTGAGATAGCTAATGCAAGAGTGGGGCCCTGGTTACAACGCGTTGCCCATCAGCGGATTCATGGAACAACGTTAGAGAAGCCAGCAGATAGACTAGCTAAGGAAGTTAAGTATCTTCTACCCTTACCAGCAAGGGTTTGCCAATCTATCCCGCAGACTGATACGCTTAATATCCGTATCGTACCGCCCCTTGAATCTGTCAGTTTGCAACACTCAATCAGCGTATACGAAGCATTGCTGGGAGGTGAACATGTTATTGCATGAACAAATTGAACACCTGTGTGAGTCATTGAAATTAAATTCTATTCCGACTCATTGGTCATCACTTGCCGAACAATGCATTGCCCAAGACAAAAGCTACGGAGAGTTTTTACTGTGCCTATTAAAATGTGAGCAACAACAACGAGATGAACGAACCCGTAATCTTTTGAGTCGGATGGCAGGATTCCCAGCACATAAAGAACTTAATACGTTCGATTTTAAGTTTGCAACGGGGATCCCCAAACAACACATACAGGAATTAAGCGCATTAACGTTTATTGAACGTAATGAAAATGTCGTGTTGCTTGGCCCAAGCGGTGTAGACAAAACGCATTTAGCTATTGGGTTAGGATTAAAAGCAGTACAGGCCAAGAAGAAAACCCGCTTTACCACGGCAGCTGAACTGATGTTGCAACTCTCAACTGCCAAACGACAAAATAAGCTCAAACAATATCTATCACGTTCGGTGATGGCCCCGAAATTGTTGATTATCGATGAGATTGGATACCTGCCGTTTGGGCGAGAAGAAGCAAACCTGTTTTTCAATGTGATTGCCAAGCGTTATGAGCATGGCAGTGTCATATTGACGAGTAACTTATCATTTGGGCAATGGCCAAATGCTTTTGCTGATGACGCAACATTAACTGCCGCTATGCTTGATCGTTTACTTCATCATTCGCATGTACTGCAATTAAGCGGTGAAAGCTATCGATTGAAAGATAAGCGGCGCTCAGGAGCAATGACTGAGTAAAAGTGGATCAATTTTGATTGATCGGATTTAGCTAAAAAGTGGATCAGTTTTCGGTGATCGTTGACAATTAACCAAAAAAGAGATTGCTTGGGCGCGTGATGTGTCTTATCCGGTGGTAAGAGATACGTTACAAGACACTAAGAATAAATTTCAGTTTTATTCTTTGAGCAACCTTATTTCGACGTTTCATATCCGTTTGGTTTTGTTCGCGTTTTATCAATGTACCTTGCCAAATAGAAAATAGCCGTTTTTCTCTGCAAAGTACCCTACATTTTGTAGGGTACAATCTTTGATTGTCATTTTTTATATTGACTGGGTATTAGGTCATAACTTCTAAAATCAATTATGAAATACCGCCACTTCTGATTTAGAGTCGCATCACACCAATATCAGGGAAACCCGCTAGTTTATTAGCGGGCTTTTTTTATGCTTGGAGATGCTGGATGTGTGTTCCCCTAAATATGGCAAGGTCAGATATTGGGGCATCCAGCCTTAAAATTATAGCAGATATTTTTAAAATGTCCGTCAGGACATGTAAGGCGGCAGATTGAAATCGCAAAGATAACCGACTGCAAAACCGCCGAAGCCAGGGGGGACTTATCGGGTAGCAAGGAACCCACGCGTTAGCGCTCCTGCTAAGCCATCTTTTTACGATAAATAAAGCGACTGAGTAGTTTGAGGGTCGAAGACAAGCGAATCGTTTAGTGATATTTTGTTTGTTTTTTAATTTCACACCAAATCAATAAAATGATTATTCCTAGATTAATATTCCATAATATACCATCAAGGTTCGCACAATGTACAATGCCGTTATGTTGAATAGCCGTCTGCGAAAATAGCTCCTCGCAGACGGCGGCCATTTACACATAACGCTATTGTGCGAACCTGCGGTTATGTCGATCTAGGTAGCCTGACTTGACGCTAAGCCCAAATAGGGGGTTTTTGATTAGTGGAACAACCGCAATATCGAATTTATCAGGTTCTGGTAACAATTCTCTACTTATCAATGCGGGAAATTTTGTATCTTCAAAATAAGCTATTTCAAGATTATCCGTATAGATAGGCATTCCAAATCCATTTTCTTTCATTGTCACAAAACGTCGATTAACGATATTAAACAGGGTATAACCGATGACGTCAGGGTTATTTTTTCTAAATTCAATTTCTATTTCTTTTAGTCGTTTTATTATTTTTTTCTGTTCCATTTATATCAGCCATTTGTTAATTAAATGTTACGTAATCAAGAGTGCATGACTCTTAAAATTATGTACTCTTGTATCATTTTGATATACTTTTACTTAAATTTAACTTTTATTTCCACATTTAATAACAATGATATTGTTATTTTATCTATGCTTTCCTGGCAGTTTTTTTAGCTATTATATCTTTTACTGCATCATCAAGATAATTATCTATAAGATAACTTACTAATTCTGTTTGTTTTAGTATATCTCCTGTTTTATTTCCTATTTCTAGTATTTTCCTTTTTAGTTCTAGCTTTCTTTCTTCGTTTATTCTTACTGTTGTATCTGCTCTTTTGGATGTCATAACAAATTTCCCCTTTTAGTTATTAATCATATCTTTTTTTTATTCAATATTTCACGCATGCGTATTTACAACATGCAAATGTTTCTTATGTCATGTGTGCATGATGTAAATATTGAGATTTGTAAATGATAGATTTCCTTGAATTGCAGATTCCATTTAAAGACGAGTATGTAATTAGAACATCTCGTGATAGAGAACACGGAGGAGGCTCTATCGATTTTATGCAGATTGCTAAATTAAGCGGTATTCGGCTATCTGCTCGCGATGTGGAATTTGAAATAAAAGGGGATTTATCTGTTCAGGAATTAGCGCATCCTTTTGAATCGTTACCAACGCATTTTGCCAGTTTGGGCATGAAGATTTATCAGGGAACTCATTTGATTTTTCCGCGTGTCAATCTTAAGGCTTCACCTGCCAAGCTCTTACAGGGGCATAACGTATTTGGTTCAACCAATATTGCATTATGTGGTTTGGAGTTAATCACTAATTTAGCGGCTTCCATGCCACATCTTTTAAATTTGTTAGATGTCGAGAATAGCGAAGTTTCTGAGCTTCATACAACGTTATCAGTAAGATTACCGACGGAAAGTATTTGTAAACAGGTGATTGCCTATTTCAAAAATATTAGTCATGGACAAACCAAAGCCACGAAATCAAACGATTATGAATCAACCGTCTATTTTAACCGTGGCTCTAAACATAGGGAATTGTGTATTTATTATAAAGCGTTTGAATTGGCAAAACGATTAGGTGAAATACAAAAAAAATTGCGGGTTAATCCTAATGATGAGGTTTTGCTTAATCAGTTTGCTATTTTAAATGATAAACGACTGATTGATTTTGCTAATAATTTGTTGAGATTAGAAGGGCGATTGAAAAAACGGTTTTTAAAAGATAATCAGATTCCGGTTAATTTTTCAGCGCTTTGTCTTTATCAACAACACTATGAACGTGGTAGGGCTAATTTAATTTACGATCTGTGGATGAAAAGTTTTGATGATTTGCTGACGGCACTAAGGGGTATGGAAATGAATATTTATGATGATGAACATATTTTTGAACGATTAAAATCACATTATTATTCCACTACGCCCAAAGGCAACATCTCCTATGCCAAAGCCCAACGGATATTCGGTTTTTATCGCCGTTTAGTCAATGAAGGATTTTACAATGTTCTTAATTCCATGAGTCGAATGACGTTTTGGCGTTATTTGACCTTATTAACCGATATTGGCATCAGCAAATCACAATTACAAAATCTTACGGGCGATAAATCTAACGTCATTCCTTTTTATAAAGTTATCCATATCGATTTTTCTCAACAACGGCCTGACTGGTATGTTGAGCCAGTGAGTGTTTTTGAACGTCAGAATAATATTTATCCATTTAAACAAGTTGCAAACGCTTAAATCAAGAAAGGTGAACCATTATGGCTGCATTGCCCTTATATCAAACGGTGATTAGTGGAAAAGTAACCCGTGTCAGTACTTCTGATGATGGACACGTTTATACCACTGTTATTTTACCTGCGCCTGACCCTTATTCTAAACCGCCTATAGTCAAAATTCGTTCTAAACGACGTGTGGGGACGATTGACTCAGAAATCAATGAACTGGTTTGTCGTATTTCAGGTTATGAGCGTTCCTTTAGATATCCTGATAAAAAAACAGGGCAAATGACACTTGGGTATAAAGTTGAAATGTTCCTTGATTTAGCAGAATAGGTAATCGCTATGGCAACAGTAGGGTTACCGGAAGTATATAACCTGATTTTCGAGATTGGAATTGTCTTATGTTTCGGTCTTGGATTTATAGCAGGAGGACAGAGGTAATGGAGATCGTTTATTTATTCTCGGCTTTTGCTATCGGATGGGGTTTTTCATACTCCATTTTGGTTTTTAAAAAATTAGCGGAGGTTTCAGTATGAAATTTTTATCTAACGCAAAGGCATTTATTTTAAATAAATATCTGGCAGTATCACTTTTTCTTTTTTCAGGAATCGCGTTAGCGGCAGGTGAAGGTGGTGCAGGTACGACAACTGATTACGCGAGTCAGGCGATGGATTCATTGCTTACCCAAGCGAATACCTTAATTGGTAAAGTTTGGCCTGTTGTGGTTGCTGTTGTTGGTGCAGGATTAGCGATTCGCTTATTTAAGAAATTTTCTTCAAAAGCAGTTTAATAGCCTGTTGGGGGGTAATGCCCCCACTTTTAGGGGTTATTTATGAACAACTGGCCTTATATTTTTTTATTATTTTCAATTTCCTTTTTTGCTCATGCTGAGTGGGAAACATCTTATCATGAGTTAGAAGTTATTTGGGATCCTGAAAAAGAAAGTGCTGTCAGGCCATGTGCGGAAGCGAAAGATGCGGCTTTAGATTTTTATGAGAGTGTTAAAGATTCTTTTGTAAATCAAGGGTATCAAATTAAATATGAGTTAGATAAGAGTTGTAAAGTGCCTTCTGCGAGTAAAGATCTTGTGTATGTTAAATGGGGCATTACGGTTTATTGGGGTAAAGATGATGAAAAGGATTGTTTAGCAAAACCGATAGAAGCAAAGACTTATGCTAATGCTTATAAAATCGGTAGTGATTATTATGTCAATATTGAGGGTTGTCAGTATATTGCAACCGGTACGATTGTACCAATTGGTGATACGGTTGCAGCGGATTGGAAACCGACGGGTAAAGTTCTTGAAGAAGGTAAAGGTAAGGGTTCTGGTGGGAATGAGGGCGGCAGTAGTCCGGGTGGTGGTTCCGGCGGGAATGAAGGAAGCGGTAGTGTCGGCGGTGGTTCGGGTGGGAATGATTTAGATGAAGAGGATGATATCGCTTCTGCGGTAGAAACAGCGTTAAAAAAATCGTTAATTGAAGAATATGATAGTGGTAAGGATACCTCAGAGGCGACTAAAAAAACCGATGAATCATTAAAAAGTATTTCAGGATCGTTTGATAATTTATTAAGAGGGGCGGGTAATTTTGCTGATCCTGATACGACTTTATACGGTCAGGGAGAATCGGTATTTGATACAGCGGTTAAGATTGCCAGTCCGTTAGAAATTAAAGAGGGGTCTTTTTGGCGTTCAATTTTTAGTCATGTGTCTATTTTTCCTAATGGTCAGGGTTGTTCTGATTTTATTCTTTTTGCGGACGACGTTTATGAAATCAGAATTGGTTGCGATAAGTTAACCGCAATAAAATCATTACTTTCGTGGGTAATGGCAGCATTGACGTTTTGGTATGTTTTCACTTCGTTAACTTCGTTGTTACGCAAGGGAGGTGATTAATGCCGGTATTATTAGGATTTGCGGCAGTATTACGTTATTTAACGGGTTTTGTTCCTTTGGTATTAAGTTATAGCGCGGTGTTATTTACTAAATTAATCACGAGAACGGGATTAATTGTTACGGCTTTAGTTTCGCTTATTATGACCACAATGATAACCGCGTATGGTTATTTTATTGAAATTGCAGTGACGTATTTACCGACTGATTTTTCCCATTTAATGACATCGATTTTACCCGATAATTTTCATGCTTATATTATTGCGATTATGTCAACCCGAATTGTGGTTTTTTTATTTGATTTAAAAGAAAGGCTTTTAAATTATGCCCATAGGATTTTATAAATGGCGGTTTATTTTGTCACAGGGGCATTAGGGTCTGGAAAATCATTAATTTCCGTGGCGAAGATTCAGGATAAATTAATAAAGGGTTATCCGGTGGCGACAAATATTGATTTAAAACCCCATAATATGCCCGCTGTTGGTAAAATGGCGAAGAAAATAATGATTTATCGTTTACCCGATAAACCGACGTTATTTGATTTAAATGCCATTGGTCGTGGTAATAAAACGTATGATGAAAAATTAAATGGGTTATTAGTGCTTGATGAATGTGGCACTTGGTTAAATACCCGCAGCTGGAATGATAAAAGTCGTCAGCCTGTTTTAGACAGGTTTTTACATGCCCGTAAATTAGGCTGGGATATTATTTTTTTAGTGCAAAATATTTCATTAGTCGATAAACAGGCCAGAGAAGCGTTAGCTGAGCATGTGGTTTATTGCCGACGGCTTGACCGCTTTGCCATTCCATTGATTGGCTCATTATTGAGTATTATTTTTGGTGCCAAAATATCGGCGCCAAAAATTCATTTAGGGATAGTTAAATATGGCGATAATATTCAATCGCCTGTTGTTGAACGTTGGATATATCGTGGGACGGATTTATATGATGCTTATGATACCAAACAACAGTTTTCTTCTTTTTATAATAAGGGCGTTTATTGTCTTTTACCACCTTATTCTATTTATGGTCGCTATCAACAACCCTTAACGTTAAGTAAAATTATGCGATTAACACGTATTCATTTAAAACGTTTTTCAAAATTAAGATTATTAATTTTAGGCGGTTTATTGGGTATTTCTATCGGTTATTTTTTTATTCATCATCCTCAAAAAGAAATATTAGAAACACAGCTAGTTAAGCAATTTGAAATAAATAAATTAAAAATAAAATCATTTAAATTATTAGGTGATGAAACACGGATTTTATTTTTAATGGATAATGAAATGATTGAATCCGGTGAACTTATTCAACAAGGTTACAATATTGAAGTGATGAGTGCCTGTAAAATGAGAATATACGGGAGGGGAAGAAATGCGCTGGTGTCTTGTTAGTTTTATCCTGATATTTTCATTAAATACGTTTGCTGAAAAAATTGCCATGACCAATGTGCCAATATCTGAATTTGTGGATTGGTATTCGAGAAAAACGGGTAAAGGTGTGATTGTACCCAATGATTTTAATGAAAAAATCACCGTTTATAATGCTGATATTTCACCTGAAAATTTACCTGCTTTTTTTGTTTCAGTGATGGCGTCTAGAGGTTATGAGGTCAGTCCCGGTAATCCGGTGATTATTGCCAAAAGTCATCAAGGCAATTATGGCATTTCTGCGTTGGATAAGGCGTTAGAGAATCCATTGCCGGAAGGGTCAAGTTTACATTATTTGCCAGATTATCCTACGCCACAACGGGGTCATTTTTTCACGCAAAAAACGCAAACCTATTCGTTTCATCATGTTCTGGTTAAAGATGTTTTTTCTGTTATTGACATCTTCCTGAAATCGTCACCTTACTCAGGCGGACAGGTGGTGATTGATGAGGGCAATAATCGTTTGGTTGTGACGACAACGCCAGAGAATCATAAGCAGATACAATCTTTTGTGCCGTCTATTGATATACAACGAACGCAAGTGTTAATTGAAAGCATTATGTTTGAAACCACCAACGGCAGTAATTTTGATTTTTCTTTTGGCGTAGGGAAAAAATCAGGGTCAACGGTGGTAGGGGGCGTAAATACGGCTACGCTGGGCGATATTTTGTCCAGTAGCGGTGGGTCATTTGGCATTTTTTCAGGCAATGTTTTAGGTTTGGCATTAACGGCGGTTCAGGGTGATAAGCACAGTAAGTTATTATCTGTGCCGCGTATTTTGACGTTATCCGGTAAACGCGGATTGATTTCATCTGGTCAGAATGTACCGATTGTGACGGGTAAAATTATTGGTCAGGGGGTTGATGTTAAAAATCCTTTTCAGACCATTGAGCGACGTGATGTAGGGATTTCGCTTGATGTAACACCGGTAGTGTTAAATGGTGACAGTGTCATGTTAACGGTGAAATCGAAAGCGGACAGTGTTTCAAATATTTCCAATGCAACGGATATTGTTTTTAATCAACGTTCAATTGATACGACGGTTCAGTTGAAAAATGGCGATACGTTGTTGATTGGGGGCTTAATCCAGCATAATGCGGTCAACTCTACTTCTTCGGTTCCTTTTATTTCTGCCATTCCGTTGATAGGTTGGTTGTTCGATGCCCGGTCAGATACGAAGGATAATACGGTGATGTATATTCTGATTAGAGCACGGGTACTGAATGTTGTTTAACTGACGGAAGGCCATACCCTAACAGGCGCAGCCTGATGGGGTATGGTTGGAGTCAGTTGTTAAATGTTGTTTGTTATGCGTTAAACTGTTTTTTAGCGCTGCATAGCCAGACGTCCATCTGACTATACAGCTATCACATAAACCTTAAGAGGAGGTCTATATGACTGTGTTCGATCCTACTCAATATCCGGAGTTACGCAATCTTTTTCCTGAGTTAACGCCTGTGCAGTTTGAAACGGCAATGTTATATGCTTTAGGATTAACTAAAAAAGAGATTGCCTGGGCGCGTGATGTGTCTTATCCGGTGGTAAGAGATACGTTACAAGACATTAAGAATAAATTTCAATTTTATTCATTGAGTAACCTTACTTCGACGTTTCATATCCGTTTGGTTTTGTTCGCGTTTTATCAATGCACCTTGCCAAATAGAAAATAGCCGTTTTTCTCTTTAAAGTGCCCTACATTTTGTAGGGTACAATCTTTGATTGTCATTTTTTATATTGACTGGGTATTAGGTCATAACTTCTAAAATCAATCATGAAATACCGCCACTTCTGATTTTGAGTCGCATCACACCAACATCAGGGAAGCCCGCTTCTTCTTGGCGGGCTTTTTTTATGCTTGGAGAGGCTGGATGTGTGTTCCCCTAAATATGGCAAGGTCAGATATTGGGGCATCCAGCTTTAAAATTATAGCGGATATTTTTAAAATGTCCGTCAGGACATGGAAGGCGGCAGATTGAAATCGCAAAGATAACCGACTGCAAAACCGCCGAAGCCAGGGGGGGACTTATCGGGTAGCAGGAACCCCTGCGCTTGCGCCTCCTACCAAGCCATCTTTTTACGGTAGCTAAAGCGACTTAGGGGCTTAAGGGTCGAAGACAAGCGAATCGTTTAGCGACAGATTGATTTTTTATCTGCTTTTGTTTGTTGTTTGATTATTCCGTAAAATGCCATTAAGGTTCGCACAATGTACAATGCCGTTATGTTGAATAGCCGTCTGCGAAAATAGCTCCTCGCAGACGGCGGCCATTTACACATAACGCTATTGTGCGAACCTGCGGTTATGTCGATCTAGGTAGCCTGATTTGACGCTAAGCCCAAATAGGGGGTTTTTGATTAGTGGAACAACCGCAATATCGAATTTATCAGGTTCGGGTAACAATTCTCTACTTATCAATGCGGGAAATTTTGTATCTTCAAAATAAGCTATTTCAAGATTATCCGTATAGATAGGCATTCCAAATCCATTTTCTTTCATTGTCACAAAACGTCGATTGACGGTATTAAACAGGGTATAACCGATGACGTCAGGGTTATTTTTTCTAAATTCAATTTCTAGTTCTTTTAGTTGTTTTATTATTTTTTTCTTTTCCATTTACATCAGCCGTTTGTTAATTAAATGTTACACAATCAAGAGTGCATGACTCTTTAATTATGTACTCTTGTTGCAAATTGCAACTTTTTAACCTTGTTAATTATTTATAATAACATTAATTTTACATCATTCTTTATCTAGTTTTTCTGATTCTGCTGTGAGAACCCACATTTTTATTAGTTTTTTTATCATTTTTTGGTCTTCATTTGGCAGCCTGTTTATAGCTTGTGTTAGATAACTGTTTGTTGTGCTTTCATCTCCAAATATCAATTCTTCTATTGTTAGATTTAGTGCGGTTGATATTGATATAACAGTTCTTATTTGTGGATTATTTTGTTCTCCGCTTTCGATTCTTGATATTTGTGTTTTTGAAATACCACTTTTTTCTGCTAAATCTTGTTGGCTTAGATTTAGCATTCCTCTGATGTTTTTAATTCGTTCACCTAAATGAGGCATTTTTACCTCCTAAAATACTTTAATGTCATTTTAACGCCTTTTTGTTGCATATATGAGTTATGTGATGTATATATGACATCATATCGTTACTTATATGGTGTTTCGATGATAGATTTACTTGAGTTGCAGATTCCATTTAAAGATGAGTATGTGATTAGAACGTCTCGTGATAAAGAGCATGGAGGTGGTTCTATCGATTTTATGCAGATTGCTAAATTAAGCGGTATTCGCTTGTCTGCTCGTGACGTGGAATTTGAGATAAAAGGGGATTTATCTGTTCAGGGATTAACCCATCCTTTTGAATCATTACCAACCCATTTTGCCAGTCTGGGCATGAAGATTTATCAGGGAACCCATTTGATTTTCCCGCGTGTCAATCTTAAGGCTTCACCTGCCAAGCTCTTACAGGGGCATAACGTGTTTGGTTCAACCAATATTGCGTTATGTGGTTTGGAGTTAATGACTAATCTAGCGGTTTCCATGCCGCATCTTTTTAATTTGTTAGATGTAGCAAATACCGAAGTTTCTGAGCTTCATACAACGTTATCAGTGAGATTACCAACGGAAAGTATTTGTAAACAGGTGATTGCTTATTTTAAGAATATCAGTCATGGACAAACCAAAGCCACGAAATCAAACGATCATGAATCCACCGTTTATTTTAATCGTGGTTCTAAACACAGGGAATTGTGTATTTATTATAAAGCGCTTGAACTGGCAAAACGTTTGGGTGAAATACAAAGAAAATTGCGGGCTAATCCTAATGATGACGTATTGCTTAATCAGTATGCCATTTTAAATGATAAACGCCTGCTTGATTTTGCCAATAACCTGTTGAGATTAGAAGGGCGATTAAAAAAACGTTTTTTAAAAGATAACTCGATTCCGGTTAATTTTTCGGCGCTTTGTCTTTATTAACAACAATATGAACGTGGTGGGGCTAATTTAATTTACGATCTGTGGATGAAAAGTTTTGATGATTTGCTGACGGCACTAAGGGGAATGGAAATGAATATTTATGATGATGAACATATTTTTGAACAATTAAAATCGCATTATTATTCTACCACGTCCAAAGGCAACATTTCATACTCTAAAGCGCAACGGATATTTGGTTTTTATCGTCGTTTAGTGAATGAAGGCTATTTTAATGTTTTAAATTCTTTAGAACGAACTACTTTTTGGCGTTATTTGACCTTATTAACCGATATTGGCCTCAGCAAATCACAATTACAAAATCTCACGGGCGATAAATCTAACGTCATTCCTTTTTATAAAGTTATCCATATCGATTTTTCTCAACAACGTCCTGACTGGTATGTCGAGCCAGTGAGTGTTTTTGAACGTCAAGATAATATTTATCCATTTAAACAAGTTGCAAACGCTTAAATCAAAAAAGGTGAACCATTATGGCTGCATTGCCCTTATATCAAACGGTGATTAGTGGAAAAGTGACCCGTGTCAGTACTTCTGATGATGGACACGTTTATACCACGGTTATTTTACCTGCGCCTGACCCTTATTCTAAACCGCCTATAGTCAAAATTCGTTCTAAACGACGTGTGGGTGCGATTGACTCAGAAATCAATGAACTGGTTTGTCGTATTTCAGGTTATGAGCGTTCCTTTAGATATCCTGATAAAAAAACAGGGCAAATGACACTTGGGTATAACGTTGAAATGTTCCTTGATTTAGCAGAGTAGCTAGTATGGAAGATGATTTCGATATTACAACTAAATTATGTCATCCCATTATGAATAGTGATGGGAATGAAAATAGTTGTAATGACGTAATTTTGAAATTACCGAAAACAGAAGTTATTAAGCTTCAATCTTTGGTTATTTCAAATAATCCGCCGTTAGGAGAATTCAATGTAAATATCTTAGGGGCTGGGTTAGGGCTTGTCTTAATCTTTTATGTATTAGGTTACGGATTAGGACGAATGATTAAAATGTTAAATTTGTAGGTGTTTTATGAATATTACAAATAGTATTTCTTCTGCTTATTTAAAAACGGGCGTTTTCGCAACAATGGCATTAAGTTCTTTTGCGTTTGCTGAAGATGCGCCTGTATCGGCTAATTATCTTGATGGATTATTAAAAAAGATTGATGTCGCTCCGATTATTACGGGCGTTGTTGCTGTGGCGGGGACAATTATGGGCGTTGCTGTGGTTGTTATGGGCATTAAAAAAGTTGCTCGTATGCTCAATGCGTTTTAGCTGACAGGGGCTTTATTGCCCCTTTTCAGAGGTATTTATGTGGGAACTAATGAGTTTTTTTACCGGTGTATTATGTGGTTGGGCGGTAATACAGGGATTTAATACTTATTGATAATAGGCAATGATAATGAATCGCTATTCTTTGAAGAAAAAAATAGGTGTTTATCATTTGATTGCTATCGTTTTATTTTTTCCGGTTTATTATTCTTATGCGAATCCGGCTATTCTTCTTGCTCGTACGGCTATTGGTGCTGGTTTAGCCAGAATAATAGCGACAAGAGCTTCTGCTATTGCTGCTAATGATGCGGTGTACTTATCCTTAGTGAGTAACACAAGCCGTTCTATTTCAAGTTCACTGTTGAAACGTATTTCATCAAAGATAAGTGATAAATCAATTTATAAGTCCGTTGGCGGCGCGTTGAGTTGGGCTGGCGTGGGTCATAGTATTGGGACTATAAATGAAAATGCTTTTGTTTTTGATGAAATTAAAGTCGCTACGACTGGTAAGAAAAGAGATGATGGTCGGTATGATGTTTTTATAAATGGAAAAAACTATATTTCAGATTTTGAGCCATCTCCAGATAATCCCTTTTTTATAACAATAAATACAACAGAGAATGGCGATGTCATTATTTCGGATTCATTAAATAACTCTTATCGATTTTATACTTATTTTAATAAGAAAATCATACAGTGTTATGATTGGTCAAGGGTTGCTTTGTCTTATTTCTATCAATATAAAAATTCAAATAAACCAAAAGGTTGTGGATTAGCTGGAATCGCTTGTAGTGTTGATTCGCCTAGCGTAAAGCGTATTAATAACCTGAGTTCGGGATAAGCATTATCAATTATACTTGAAGATACGTACCTGCAACAGGTATCTTTGGTTTAGATGGCATTAAACAATATGCAACCAGTCCGCCTAATAAATTCACTACAAAGTTAGCCGGAGAGCGATGTCGCGTATGCTCTATTTGACAAAGATTTTTTAACTCATCAAATACCGTTTCAATGACAGAACGATGACGCAAGATGGCTTTGTCGAAACAAGTCTGTTTAATAGGCTTCATTTTCTTCTTGATATTCGTTATAAGGCTAATTCCCATCGTTTTGAGTTGCTGTTTCAGTGAAGCCGATAAATACCCTTTATCTGCGTACAAACAACCAGAAAGATCCTTTGTCAGCTCAGGCAATGGTTTCCGATCATCGGTGTTTCCTGGTGTGAGTCGAAAACTGAGTATTTCCCCCAAATGATTGATAATTACATGAAGCTTGAAACCAAAGAACCAACCTGTTGAATTTTTTCCCCGTTCAGCTATCCCATTGAAGACTTTATGTCTGCGGATCCGTAAGTTATCACACACCGCTATCGGAGTAGAATCGGCAACCGATAGCCCCGTGCATTTTCCCTTAATTGACTCAAACAGTGCCGTTAACGCTAAGGCACTACGCGGAAGTAACTCTACACAGCGTGAATAGGATGGCAAGTTAGGAAATTCCTTCCGGAGATATAAGCGGACATAATAGAGATAAAATACCTTGAATTGCCTGAATCGGAGTTGATGAAACAACACAACCAGTGTCATCATTTCCGCCAACGAAAGCTGAGTAGACCGTCTAGGTAGTGTTCAAAAATCTGTGTCATATCTTAAACTCTAAAAAGAGAGGTATGACATATGAGAAATCAACCATTTAATTTTGATGAAGCGTTGAAGCAATTACAATCAGGTAAAAATTTACTCGGTACGGATGGAATACTCACACCACTCATAAAACAGCTTACCGAAGCTGCCCTACAGGCAGAAATAGAGCACTACCTGTTGACAACGTCAATCGATACGCGTAAAAATGGCTATACTCGAAAAACGGTTAAATCGACATCAGGTCAATTTGAACTGAAAACGCCTAGAGATAGGTCAGGTGCTTTTGAGCCTCAGCTTATTAAGAAAAATCAGACAAAATTATCAGAGGATATTGATAACAAAATCCTCTCGTTATTTGCGTTAGGTATGAGTTATGGTGATATTCAAAAACATGTTGCAGAATTATATGGACTGGAAATATCAGATGGCGCTATTACGAATATTACTGACAAATTACTCCCTGAATTAAAAGCTTGGCAACAACGCCCTCTGGAGGCGGTCTATCCTTTTGTCTGGCTCGATGCCATTCATTATAAGATAAAGCATGATGGTCACTATATCAATAAGGCAATCTACACAGTACTTGGATTAACCACCGATGGGCATAAGGAATTGTTAGGACTGTATATCGCTGAAACAGAAGGCGCACATCATTGGCTGAGTGTTCTGACTGACTTACATAACCGTGGTATACAAGATATTTTAATCGCTTGTGTTGACGGATTAAAAGGGTTTCCAGAAGCGATAGCCAGCATTTTCCCGCAAACAGAAGTTCAGCTATGCGTAGTTCATCAAATTCGCAATAGCTTACGTTATATTGCCAGTAAAGACCAAAAAGCCTTTATGGCTGATTTAAAGCTTGTTTATCGTGCAGATACTAAAGCGGCGGCTGAGCTTGCCCTTGATGAACTGGAAACGAAATGGGGTGAAAAATACCCGATAGTGCTAGAATCCTGGCGAAAAAAATGGGATTTGCTCAGTGCTTATTTTCGATACCCTAAAGCCATTAGGAAACCGATTTATACCACCAATGCGGTAGAGGCTGTTCATCGGCAGTTTAGGAAATTAACCAAGACTAAAGGGGCGTTTCCTAACGAAAATAGCTTATTGAAATTACTCTATATTGGCATCAATCAGGTATCCAACAAATGGACTATGCCGATTAGTAACTGGGCGTTAACCATTGCTCAATTGTCCATCTATTTTAAAGGTCGCCTGGATGGTATAATGAAAATATAAAATCACCTGACACAGAATTATGAACACCCTCACCGTCTACGACGCTTAGTACCGTTAGTCAGCAAATATTCATGCATTTTTGGCTCGAAGTCTTTGCAAAAATCATCCATCAGGCAATAAAGTTCAGTAAGATTTTCCATAATTGTTTAACAATGCTCTACTCTTTAACCAGACTGTTAGAGTATTTTAACAAAACAGGCTCATTCAACTATTTGAATATCAAGACTTTCTCTTTATTTCTTATCCCGAACTCAGGTTAACTAATGTTGACTTAAGCAATATTGATTTACATTCGGCCATTTTAGAAAAGCTCGATATTAATAACACTAATTTTGCTGGTGCTAGCTTAAACAATACGTTAACTTTAGCGCTCCCTAACAATTGGAGTGCAAGAAACCTAGAGACTAAACTTAATCACTTCAATTATCAAGGTAGTCTATTAACCAGTATCGGAAGTATTGACGATAGATATAATGAATTAAAAATCAAGTTGGCTTGGCAGTTAATCAGTTCATTAAAAGCATCTAATGTTGATCTAAAACAAGTTACTCTACCACTACTAAACATTTTTATAAAAACCCCGTTTACTACCGATAAGAACATTAGCACCTTTGTGAATCAACTAATGAGTGAGCAGCAAAAAAACAATCCATCAAACATGCTAAGGACATTGGAACAACAAGCTGGCATGGCTAATGACTTGCTCAATTATTTCAACCAACAGCCGCAACTGATGGCATCCAAGGAACTTAATAATACCTTTATATCCGCCTTACTGACAGCCAGAACTCAAGGGATTAATATAGTAAATGGGATCACAATCGATAGCCTATATGAAAAATATTTAAACTTGCCAAAAATTCAGCAGCTACACGAGTTTCGCACCAATAAAAAAACGCTCTATTTTTAAGTTTAATTCAGCATAATATGTAAATAGATAAAACCTTATAAATTAAATATAACTTATTGTAAATTAATTAAATTTATGCATTTCAGTAACTTGCAGATTAATCATTACTTTTAAGCCATTTCTAGAATTTTATAGGCCTGTGCGAAACTCGTGAACTAGTCAAACAAGAGGAAATTAAAGGTGTTTTTGGTGATTATGAAGCCAATGCCGATTGGGCAGATAAACATGCAGCAAATTACCTACTTTTATCACCGACAAAACCAGGAAGAACGTTAATCGTTTCTGAAAATATTCTCAATAACATGCTACACCCTAAGCAGGACACTAAATGGGATAACATCGTTCTTTTTCAGGATGGTAAATGTTTAAGCCCGACTGAATACAATCTGACATAATGTTATCAACAAGAATTTCCGCTGTTCTCAATTCCCTTCAAAGATGGGCATTATCAGGCCCCATTGCATAAGCTGATTGAAACACTGGATTTAGGTGAACGCTTTAAGCCACTATTTCTTGATGCGCTTAATTCCAAGAGCCATAACACCAAGCTAGTAGATGATATTGTTCAACAGGAATTAAATAAAATATTTTCTCGTGTGATAGATGCCGAAGAGTATCGATTAAAAGAGCAAAATTATGACCAAATTATCAATTTATTTCATTTAACATCTAGTACCAATAGAGAAAAAGCGGAACATCTGTTCTCATTAGCCACTGTTTTTAGCCGGTATACAAGTAAGGTATTCTTTGGTACCGAAGTTAACTCCCCAATAATACTTAGATATTATGCCTACGCTTTAATGGAAAAAGCCCATCAAATTGATCCCTCTTTACTATCTGATAGGTTTGCTGAATGGAAGAAACAATTACTCGGTGTCACCGATCATGCAAAACTGATCCACTAACGATCATCTAAAACTGATCCACTTGGTATTATTCGCACATTTTTGTACGGATAATTTATGTTAACCAAGGAGATATTTGTGGATATTCATGTTCGCTTTGCACAAGGACAAAGCCTTCGAAAAATTGCCCGTGAATTGGGCATATCCCGTAACACCGTAAAACATCATTTACAACAACAGACAATGCCAACTTATGCTAAAAGAAGTCAACAACCGACTAAATTAGCACCCTTTAAACCTTATTTGCTTCATCGAATTGAACTGGCTAAACCTGATTGGATCCCTGCAACAGTCTTATTTGATGAAGTAGTTGAAAGCGGCTATCAAGGCGGTATTGCTCAATTACGCCGATTTGTTTGTCAATTTAAACCAAGCATTGTTCCCGAAGCTGTCGTCCGTTTTGAAACACAGCCAGGTCAACAAATGCAAATCGACTTCACCAGCATCCGGCGAGGTAAAAAATCACTAAAAGCGTTTGGTGCAACGCTAGGCTATTCGCGTGCGAGTTATGTAAAGTTCTTTGATAATGAACGAGCAGAATCCTGGCAACAAGGTTTACGAGAAGCTTTCGACTATTTTGGTGGTGTACCACAGGAAATATTGTGTGATAACGCAAAATCCCTCATCATCGAACGGGATGCTTATGCAGAAGGTGAACATAAATTACATGTCGAAATGCTTCAAATGTCGAAAGATTACGGGTTTAAATTGTGTGCTTGCAAGCCCTACAGGGCAAAAACTAAAGGGAAAGTAGAGCGCTTTAACCTCTATTTAAAAAACAGCTTTATCGTACCATTAAATACCGACCTTCGTGCTCATAATCTTGAACTGGATATTGAGATAGCTAATGCAAGAGTGGGGCCCTGGTTACAACGCGTTGCCCATCAGCGGATTCATGGAACAACGTTAGAGAAGCCAGCAGATAGACTAGCTAAGGAAGTTAAGTATCTTCTACCCTTACCAGCAAGGGTTTGCCAATCTATCCCGCAGACTGATACGCTTAATATCCGTATCGTACCGCCCCTTGAATCTGTCAGTTTGCAACACTCAATCAGCGTATACGAAGCATTGCTGGGAGGTGAACATGTTATTGCATGAACAAATTGAACACCTGTGTGAGTCATTGAAATTAAATTCTATTCCGACTCATTGGTCATCACTTGCCGAACAATGCATTGCCCAAGACAAAAGCTACGGAGAGTTTTTACTGTGCCTATTAAAATGTGAGCAACAACAACGAGATGAACGAACCCGTAATCTTTTGAGTCGGATGGCAGGATTCCCAGCACATAAAGAACTTAATACGTTCGATTTTAAGTTTGCAACGGGGATCCCCAAACAACACATACAGGAATTAAGCGCATTAACGTTTATTGAACGTAATGAAAATGTCGTGTTGCTTGGCCCAAGCGGTGTAGGCAAAACGCATTTAGCTATTGGGTTAGGATTAAAAGCAGTACAGGCCAAGAAGAAAACCCGCTTTACCACGGCAGCTGAACTGATGTTGCAACTCTCAACTGCCAAACGACAAAATAAGCTCAAACAATATCTATCACGTTCGGTGATGGCCCCGAAATTGTTGATTATCGATGAGATTGGATACCTGTCGTTTGGGCGAGAAGAAGCAAACCTGTTTTTCAATGTGATTACCAAGCGTTATGAGCATGGCAGTGTCATATTGACGAGTAACTTATCATTTGGGCAATGGCCAAATGCTTTTGCTGATGACGCAACATTAACTGCCGCTATGCTTGATCGTTTACTTCATCATTCGCATGTACTGCAATTAAGCGGTGAAAGCTATCGGTTGAAAGATAAGCGGCGCTCAGGAGCAATGACTGAGTAAAAGTGGATCAATTTTGATTGATCGGATTTAGCTAAAAAGTGGATCAGTTTTCGGTGATCGTTGACACTCGGAATCGGAGTAACAAACAATTCCACTTGTACCAATATTTTATCTGACAATATGACTATTTACGCAAGACAGCATTGTAATCACGAGTTTCGCAATCTCCAAAAAAGAAGTATAAATTTAAAAACAAGAAAAAATCAGGGTGTTCATATTTTGTCGGGTTATCCATGTATTAAAGATATCTATAAAACATTCTTACAAGTAAGCAGTTTAAGATACTCTGGTTTAGCGTTATCAGAAGTAAGCCCATCGCCTTTATCTCATGACACTGTTAGCCGATGGCTAAAAAGTAGATGTTTTAGACCTAAAGACCTATGGCGATTAGTTGAACCTTCTATAGACAAAAAAAGCCCTTGCGTACTAATTGCCGATGATACATTGATTGCCAAAACACGTAGTAAAAAAATAGAGATGGTCCATTATCAATATTCAGGTAATGAACATGAGGTTATTGCTGGCATAGGTTTAGTTAATTTGCTTTGGCATGATCTGACGAAGGTTGAATCAATTCCTATCAATTATCGTATTTATGATAAAGATTCTGATGGAAAAACAAAAAACACGCACTTTTCCGAAATGCTCACTCTTGCTAAAAAAAGAGGGATCATGCCAGAAGCCGTAGTGATGGATGCTTGGTATTCTAGCCTGGATAACCTGAAATCAATTCGCTCTCATGGTTGGATCTGGGTAACCACGCTGAGGAAAAATAGGATTGTTAACCATAACAAACAACTGAACAAGTTAGACATCTCAGAAGAAGGAACGTCAATACACTTGCGAGGATATGGTTGGGTAACCGTTTTCAAATTTACAGCCAAAAACGGCCGTATTGATTACATAGTAACAAACAAAGAGAATCCCACCCGTCAATACCTCAAATCTATCATGGATGCCCGTTGGTCTGTTGAAGTTTATCATCGAGAAGTTAAACAAAACTGTGGTATTGAACGCTGTCAGGCTCGCACGAGCCGAGCGCAAAGAAATCATATTTTTCTCGCTATTTCTGCGTGGTTTGAACAACATAAACGTCGTATATCTGAAAAAATAACCCTTTATCAACAAAATTGGGACGTAATCAAAAGTGCTATTACTGAGCAAATCCGTGTTTTATTAGCGTACCCAAATTAGTTTTGTGCGAAACTCGTGGTAATGACACGTTTAAAAAAATTATTCCTCCCGCCTGGCGATAATGCTATTAAAGCTAAATGCTAATGAAACACTTAATAAAAAAAGCCCCCTCATCGAGGGGGCAATCGTTAAATTTAGTCGATATATCGTTATCAATATAAATAACTGTTTATTCCATTACATTCATCAGATAGTGGCTAGCGCTAAGTGATGCCTTCGCCCCTTCTCCTGCCGCAATGATGATCTGTTTATAAGGCACAGTTGTGCAATCGCCGGCAGCAAAGATACCTTTTATATTGGTCTCACCTTTTTCATCAACCTTGATTTCACCGATTGCATTACGTGCAATTACGCCATCTAACCAATGGGTATTAGGTAGTAAACCAATTTGGACAAAAGTTCCAGCAACCTCTAAATCATGGATTGAACCATCCTGCCGATTTTTATATTGTAAGCCAGTCATTTTGATACCATCCCCTTTGACTTCGAGGGTTTCAGCCTGCAAAATAATATCCACGTTACTTAAACTCGCTAGTTTCTGTTGCAATACTGCGTCGGCTCTCATTTCTGGAGCAAATTCTAATAAAGTAACATGCTCAACAACTCCGGCAAGATCAATCGCGGCTTCAACGCCAGAATTACCTCCACCAATCACAGCAACTCGTTTACCCTTAAATAATGGCCCATCGCAATGGGGGCAATAAGTTACTCCTTTGGTACGATATTCTTTTTCGCCTGGCACATTCATATCACGCCATTTAGCCCCTGTGGCAATAATAATGCTGCGGGAACGCAAAGTAGCACCCGATACTGTTGCAATTTTATGCAACTTATCAGCCGCATCGGCGGGAATGAATTTTGCTACCATTTGTGAGTCAATAATATCAATATCATAATCATTGACATGGCCACGTAGTGCAGTAGCTAATTTGGGTCCTTCGGTTTTTGACACAGAAATATAATTTTCAATATCAATAGTATCTAAGACCTGCCCACCAAAGCGTTCGCCGATAATACCGGTACGAATACCTTTACGAGCCGCATAAATAGCGGCTGAAGCACCGGCCGGTCCGCTACCAACAATCAAGACATCATAAGGCAGTTGCTGATTTAATTTTTGGACAGTATTTTTTTCAGCATTAACATCAATTTTAGTGACAATGTCACTTAAAGTCATCCGCCCCTGCCCAAACTCTCTTTGCCATTTAGAAACACAGCAGGCACTGCCATAATATTCCGTTGCTGAACTTCAGACTGAAAAATAGGGCCATCGATGGCAGTATGCGTAATATTAGGATTCAAGACCGCCATTAGATTTAAAGCTTGAATTACATCCGGGCAATTATGACATGACAATGAATAATAGGTTTCAAAATGAAACTTTCCCTCTAATTGACGGATCTGATCTAACAATTCTACCGCTTCTTTCGCTGGATGGCCGCCAACTTGCAATAATGGCAAGCCGTAATCCGCTATCTTTACCTGGATTAGTAATTAAAAACGAGGGTTTACGTACTGTTAGATTATTGTCTTTATTAAAAGTTATTTTATCTGACAGTGTACTAATGTCCTGTAATAATGTGCTTATCTCGGTAGATTTTTCACTATCATCTAAGGTTGCTATCAACTCAACTGGCTGGGTTAATTTTTCTAAATATAGTTTAAGTTGAGATTTCATGTTGCTATCAAGCATTGCTTTATCCCCGAAAAAAACGGGTGCTAATGCACCCGAACACAGTAAAATTATTCACAAAAAATTTTAATTAAATTTTTCCTACCAAATCGAGTGAAGGTGATAAGGTTGCTTCCCCTTCTTTCCATTTAGCTGGACATACTTCCCCTGGATGGCTTGCTACATATTGCGCCGCTTTAATTTTACGTAATAAATCGGATGCATCACGCCCAATACCTTCCGCAGTAATTTCAACTGCCTGGATAATACCTTTTGGATCAACAATAAATGTGCCACGATCTGCCAATCCTAATTCTTTTTGTTCATCATTTTCTTGATATTTGCGCATCACTTCAAAATTACGCGTTAATGTCCAACTAGGATCGCCAATCATGGTATATTTAATTTTACCAATCGTGTCTGAATGACTATGCCACTCTTTATGAGTAAAATGGGTATCCGTTGAAACAGAATAAATTTCGACGCCTAGTTTTTGAAACTCGTCATAGTGATCAGCTAAATCACCTAATTCAGTTGGGCAAACAAAGGTAAAATCAGCAGGATAAAAGAAAAAAATGCTCCATTTGCCTTTAATATCTTTTTCAGATATATCGATAAATTTTCCATCTTTAAAAGCGGTATTTTGAAAAGGTTTAATTTCTGTATTAACCAAAGACATTTTGCTGCTCCCTTCTATTTGATAGGTATTTAATATATAAACATAAAAGTATTACGTCTAATTCCTTTTTACTATTAATTCAATAGGTATTACCTATTGTAAATAAATATAATATAAAAAACCGATGAATAAATCGATTTTGATTTGAGAAATAATGCATCAGATTAACTTTAAGAATATCAATTAGAACATGATAAGCGCCAGCGCAGACATGACTAATTACTGGCAAAGTTATTAGACGATTTATGTGCAGTGACCAGAATATTAAAAATGACTGCTTTGGCACATGATAAAAACTTTGAGGCTGGCTAACAGGTTGAATAACAATGTCACCGGCACGCAATAATTGCTTTTTTCCGCAGCTATTAATAAAGGTAAACGCCGATTCGGTTTCAGGTACAATAAAATAATTCATCATTTTACCGGTCGGAATAAAACGTAAATAATTGGGCTTACTTGATACGGTAACAGGATCATCATAATACTGGTGAAATTTTGCTTTTTCAACCAAATATTGCTCATTACCTGTGGCAGGACAAATATTTTCCACCACCCAATCACCCTCCTCGGCGGGCGACGATATTACCTCAGTTCCAACACCTTTAATGATTGTCTTAATAATTTCACCCGGCGCAGCAAGTCGCGCATAGACCGACTTACTTTTTTGAGCAATGCCAGTTAAACCTTTTTGTTGTGCTTGCTTGAAATAAACCACAATATCTTTAGTTGGATACTGTTCTAACGAAGCTTGTTCATCATAGGCTAAAGCTGGTAAAGGTAATAATATTAGAACTAATTTCAGGTAATTAGACTGTTTATTCATATAATTTAACCATAAATTTTTAACTACAGAGTAGCTCTCAATAAAGTGAAAATAATGCTTAAAATACCAATATTAAAAGTGTTCATTAACTAATACTAATTTACCAATTAAAGCTCCTGACTCCATAAAACGATGCGCTTTTTCTGCTTGTTCTAATGGATAAGTTTTAGCAATAATGGGTTTTATCTTACCTGAATTAATCAGCGGCCAAACCTTATTTTCTAACGCTGTTGCAATCGCTATTTTTTCCGCTAAAGTTCTTGCTCGCATTGTTGAACCAGTATGAACTAATTGTTTAACCATTAATGGCATTAAATTTAACTGCTGAGGTGCCCCACGCATCATACCAACTTGAATGATACGGCCATGTTTAGCGGCAATTTGATAATTTTTATTAACATAATCGCCACCAATCAGATCAACCACCATATCGACCTCTTTATTTTGGGTATATTCAGCTATTTTTTCAGCAAAATCTTCTGTCATATAGTTAATAACTTTATCAGCACCTAAAGAAGATGCCACCTTCATTTTTTCCACTGAACCAACAGTAGTAAATACTTTAGCACCAAAAATTTTTGCTAACATGATGGTAACACTACCAATACCAGAGGTGCCACCATGAACGAGAACAGTTTCATTTTTTTTGAGTTGACCAATTTGGAAAACATTAGCCCAAACAGTAAAAAAGTTTTCTGGCAATGCCGCCGCTTCGATATAACTAAGATCACCAACAGGTAAAGCGATTGCTTCATGTACCAGACAATATTCAGCATATCCTCCACCGGCAACTAAAGCACAAACTTTATCGCCTTTTTTCCAACGCTGACAACCTTCTCCAACACTAACTACCTGACCGGCAATTTCTAATCCTGCTATTGGAGATGCATCCGTTGGTGGTGGATAAACCCCCATACGCTGAAAAATATCAGGACGATTGACACCCGCGGCGGCAACTTTAACAAGTAAATGTGATTTTGGTGGTTTTATTAGTGGTAATTGGGTGGGACTAAGCTTTTCCGGCCCGCCAGGTTCAATAATTTCAATAGCAAGCATCGTTTTTGGTAAAGGGTCTATGAGGTGCGGCATTCAATAATAACTCCATTGCTGAGTCAATCAACTAATTATTGTACTTGAGAGCCGTAAAATTTTCCTCTAATAATTTAACCAATATTTAATATAATATTTTGGTAAAATAGAAAAATAAAACAATAGTTTGATTAGAAATACCACTGCGCAATTAAATCAAATTCAGTTAATTTATAATTAATACCATCTATTTCATTAAGAAATCTCGTCCCAAAACTAACTCTATGATTTATTTTATAATTTATATTAAATTCAATCTCCATAGCATCAAAATTTTTCATTCTATTTAATTCTTTGTGACTAGAAAACTGGCTTAAATTATTAAAATAAAATTTCTTTGTGCTATTGGTAGTAATAAAATTGCCGTTCAACTTATCATTTATATTATTTTTTTGTTGTTTTAAACTCCTTTTAGTGACGGCGTCACTTACCGAGTTACATATATTATTTATTGTTAAACTGGATAGCAGATTATATTGGTTTTTAATATCAATGAAATAACTTATATAACATTTCATTGACATGGGATTTATTTGCGTTTTTTGGTTAGTATGGAAAGTTGGCATTAGCCTTTTTTTTGACTAAAAATGTCTTTTTCATTACTACACGAGTTTCGCACAGGCGTATAAAATACTAGAAATGGCTTAAAATCGATGATTAATCTTCAAGTTACTAAAACACATAAATTTTATTAAATTACAATAAGTTGCTTTTGATTTATAAGATTTTTTCTATTTATATATTATGCTGAATTAAACTTAAAGATAGAGCGTTTATTTATTGGTGCGAAACTCGTGTACTAATCGAAGGATCAAAATTACCAGACCAGTGTTGCCGCTCTGAGAATGGACATGATATTGTTTGCGCAGAAGAAAAAAACAGCATTGCAGCATAGCAGTTGTTAATCTCACGAGTTTCGCACCAATAAATAAACGCTCTATCTTTAAGTTTAATTCAGCATAATATATAAATAGAAAAAATCTCATAAATTAAAAATAACTTATTGTAATTTAAGTAAATTTATACGTCTTAGCAAGTTACAGATTAATTATTGTTCTGAAGCCATTTCTAGAATTTTATATGCCCGTGCGAAACTCGTGAATCTGCAACACGATGATAATAGCAATGCCTAATTGCCAACCTTTCACTCTTCACTACATGCTTAGCTATTTTCTATAAAAAAATAATAAAAAACCAATAAAACTATTTCTATAAGTTATTAATTGATAAAATTTAAAAAAACGTCGGTTTTAATCATATATTGATTAATAAAATCTATCGATATCAATATGTTTTATAATAAAAAACTTTATTAAGTAATATTATTAGAAAATAAATTTTACTAAAAACAAATAAATAAAGTTTAAAGTGAAAAATAATAACATTTTTAAAACTAATTAAAATTTAATATATTATTAGACAAAATTTGATTTTATTTTTACTTTTCTATAAGTTATACAATTAGTTTAAGTAAAATAAATGACTGTCAAGTGAACTGCATATATTGATAATATTAGTTAAATAACAATATAACTAATTATTAATTCTTTTACTCAAGCTTAGAATATGTGTTAAAATTGACTAAAATCAATATTTCTTATCATAATGAGTCAAGTAATCTGATCCCAGAAAAACGCGTTGTTCGCCGAATCCAGTCTGGTGGCTGCGCTATCCATTGCCAGGACTGCAGTATTAGCCAGCTTTGTATTCCATTCACATTGAATGAACATGAACTGGATCAACTCGATAATATTATTGAACGTAAAAAACCAATCCAAAAAGGACAGACTCTATTTAAAGCAGGTGATGAGTTAAAATCACTGTATGCCATTAGATCTGGTACCATAAAAAGCTATACCATTTTACCGAGGAAGGTGATGAACAAATTACCGGTTTTCATTTAGCAGGTGATCTTGTAGGTTTTGATGCTATTATCAATCATAAACACTTAAGTTTTGCCTAAGCTCTTGAAACTTCAATGGTTTGTGAAATACCTTTTGAAACACTAGACGATCTTTCCGGTAAAATGCCTAATTTGCGACAGCAAATAATGAGGTTAATGAGCAGTGAAATTAAAGATGATCAAGAAATGATATTACTGCTTTCGAAAAAAAATGCTGAAGAAAGATTAGCTGCTTTTATTTATAATCTGTCACTCGGTTTTGCTCAACGTGGTTTTTCAGCTAAAGAATTCCGCCTAACAATGACTCGAGGTGATATTGGTAATTATCTTGGATTAACCGTTGAAACAATTAGTCGTCTGTTAGGTCGCTTCCAAAAAAATAATACTCTCAGCGTTAAAGGTAAATATATTACAATTAATGATATGTATAAGCTGACCCAAATTGAAGGTAAAACCTCAGCCTAAACAACAATATAAATGCAAGTCAGATCACATTAACATATTATTTTTTTGTGATTTGGCTATGTTACTATCTATTATCCCAACTCATATTGGTTTATATTTAGTGATATAAATGTTGCCTAGCCTCTAAGAGGAACCATTATGGCTAATTACCGTAATCTGTTAGTTGCTATTTATCCAAATCAGGATGACCAACCTGCACTTCGACGTGCTGTATATATAGTACAACGCAATGGTGGACGCATTAAGGCTTTCTTGCCCATCTATGATCTCTCTTATGATATGACAACCTTATTATCCCCTGGAGAACGCAATGCTATGCGCAAAGGCGTTATTAGTCAGCGAAAAGTATGGATAAAACAGCAAGCACACTACTATTTAGAAGCCGGTATTGATATTGAAATTAAAGTAATATGGCATAACAAACCATATGAAGCGATTATTCAAGAAGTTATTGCTGACAAACATGATTTATTATTAAAAATGGCGCATCAAAATGATCGTTTTGATGCCATGATATTCACTTCCCTTGATAGGCATCTACTTCGTAAATGCCCTTGCCCAGTCTGGATGGTAAAAGATAAAGTATGGCCTAATGATGGCGCTATTGTTGTTGCAGTTAATTTATCTAATGAAGAATCCTATCACGATAAACTTAATATTAAACTCATCAAGGAAACGGAAAATATCAGCCATCAGATTGTTAAAAATCCACATATTCATCTCGTTAGTGCCTACCCTGTCGCGCCAATAAATATCGCTATTGAATTACCAGATTTTGATCCAAATATCTATAATCAGGCTCTGCAGGCACAGCATCTTGTTGCAATGAAAAAATTAAGGCAAAAATTTACCATTGATGAAAAATATACCCATGTTGTTGAAGGGGCCGCTGAGAAAAAAATTCCTGAAACCTGTGACGAATTACATGCAGGTATTGTTGTATTGGGTATTTTAGGCAGAACAGGTATTTCAGCGGCGTTTTTAGGCAATACTGCTGAACAGATCATTGATAAGTTAAAATGTGATTTATTGGCCATTAAGCCGGATGGTTTTGTCTGTCCAATAAATCCAGCAAATAATTAACGACCCAATGGCCCATTCAAATAGGGCCATTATTAGTAAAAACTTATAAAGCGCGCAAAATAGCTTCTACGCTAACTTTGGCATCACCGAAAAGCATTTGGGTATTTTCCTTAAAAAATAACGGATTCTGAACGCCTGCATAACCGGTATTCATTGAGCGTTTAAATACAATAACATTTTGCGCTTTCCAAACCTCCAGGACGGGCATTCCCGCTATTGGGCTATTGGGATCATCTTGTGCGGCTGGGTTAACGGTATCATTTGCCCCGATCACTAATACCGTGTCTGTATTAGCAAAATCATCATTTATTTCATCGAGCTCCAACACGATGTCGTAAGGTACTTTCGCTTCAGCTAATAATACATTCATATGACCAGGCAGGCGTCCGGCAACAGGATGGATCGCAAAGCGAACATTAATCCCTTTTTCGCGTAATTTTGCCGTAATATCGTGAATCGGGTATTGAGCTTGAGCCACCGCCATACCATAACCGGGAGCAATAATTACCGAATGGGAGTTTTTTAACAACTCAGCTACTTCATCCGCTGTAGTTTCCCGATAATTTCCCAAGCTATGTTCATCATCGACTAATATCCCGTCCGTGCCAAACCCGCCGGCTATAACACTAATAAATGAGCGATTCATGGCTTTACATATAATATAAGATAAAATAGCACCTGAAGAACCCACTAGCGCGCCAGTAACAATTAGCAAGTCGTTACTTAGCATAAAGCCTGCAGCAGCAGCGGCCCATCCTGAATAAGAGTTTAGCATTGATACCACAACCGGCATATCTGCACCACCAATTGAGGAAACTAGGTGCCAGCCAAATGCTAACGCAATGATGGTCATCATTAATAAGACAAATACTTGCAAACCAGTAGCTGTCGTTTTTACGAAAATAAATAGCAAAATAAATGAAATTAATAACGCCAATAAATTAAGTTTATGACGATTAGGAAGCATTAAGGGTTTAGACGCTATTTTGCCGCATAATTTACCATAAGCAACAATTGAACCAGTAAATGTTACCGCCCCAATAAAAATACCCAGGAAAATTTCTGTCAGATGAATATTCTCCATGATCCTATCTGAGAATACATCGTGAGCAATAAAGCTATTAAAACCAACTAAAACAGCAGCCAAACCGACAAAACTATGTAAAATAGCAACCAATTCGGGCATCTCAGTCATGGCGACTTTATTTGCTAAACGCACCCCAATAAGTCCACCAATAACCATTGCAATAATAATCCAGCCAATATTATGCGCATCGGGACCTAAGATTGTTGCAATTAAAGCGATTGCCATTCCGGTAATACCTAATATATTACCCCGCTTAGAACTTTCGTGACGAGACAAACCTGCCAGGCTGAAAATAAATAAGATGGCCGCCACGATATATGCAGCTGTTACCGTTCCACTCGACATCATTTTAACTCCTTATCCTTTACGAAACATTTTCAGCATACGTTGCGTGACTGTAAATCCACCAAAAATATTGATACTGGCTATAAGTACTGCAATAAATGAGAAGAAAGTGACCCAACCTCCACTACCAATTTGCAGCAATGCGCCCACCACAATAATACCGGAAATCGCATTGGTTACTGACATAAGCGGTGTATGCAGTGAATGGCTGACGTTCCATACTACGTAGTAGCCAACAACACACGCCAGCGCAAACACGGTAAAGTGAGAAAGGAAGTCTTTAGGCGCTATACGCGCAAAACTACCAAAAAGTATAATCGCCAACAGAAGAGAAATATATTTTAACCAAGGAGAGATTTTTTTTACTGCTGGTTTTTCTTCATATTTTATCAGTTGATTTTTTGTTTGTGGTTGTTGAGATACAGGAATAGGAGGAGACGGCCAGGTAATTTCACCTTCTTTAATAACAGTGATTGTGCGTACAACAATATCATCAAAATCAATGGTTAGTTGCCCATTGTTTTCTTTACAAAGCAACTTGATTAAATTAACAATATTAGTCGCATAAAGTTGTGAGGATTGTGTCGGTAAACGGCTGGGTAAATCGGTATAGCCAATAATTTTAACCTCATGATCAGTAACAATCAGTTTATCTGCCTCGGTTAACTCACAATTACCGCCCGACTGCGCTGCTAAATCAACGATTACACTACCAGGCTTCATCGAGTCAACCATCTCTTTAGTAATCAACTTTGGTGCAGGTTTTCCTGGTATCAATGCGGTGGTAATAATAATATCCACTTCTTTTGCTTGCTTAGCAAATAAAGCCATTTCCGCTTGAATAAATGCCTCGGACATCTCTTTAGCATAACCATCACTGCGTGCCTGATCCTGTTTAAAGTCCAATTCAAGATACTCAGCCCCCATGCTTTGTACTTGTTCTTTTACTTCTGGCCTGGTATCAAATGCCCGCACAATAGCCCCTAGACTACCCGCTGCGCCTATCGCTGCTAAACCGGCAACCCCGGCGCCAATAACCATAACTTTAGCTGGCGGTACTTTGCCGGCGGCAGTAATCTGGCCAGTAAAAAAACGTCCAAATTGATAAGCAGCTTCTACCACCGCCCGATAACCTGCAATATTAGCCATAGAGCTTAAAGCATCAAGTGACTGAGCCCTGGAGATACGTGGCACTGCATCCATTGCTAATACAGTGATTTTACGAGCTGCTAATTTTTGCATTAAATCTGGCTGTTTTGCCGGCCAAATGAAGCAAATTAATATTGCACCTTCTTTAATAAGGGAAATTTCAGCTTCTAGCGGCGCATTAACTTTAAATATAATATCTGCATTCCATACAGATTGTTGCTCGACAATTTCAGCACCTGCTTGCACGAAAGCAGTATCTTCAAAACTAGCAAGCTGACCAGCTTCTCGCTCAACGATGACAGAAAAACCTAATTTTATTAGCTGCTTTATTGTTGATGGTGTTGCTGCAATACGTGTTTCATTGGTAATTCTTTCTTTTGGTACACCAATATGCATAATGATCCCTTATCTAGTCCAAAATTGCTTGATGTTTATTCCCTACTAACATAACTAATTATATTATATATATCTGTCATATTGAGTGAAAAAACATTATTGAAACCTACTGAAAATAGTAATCATGAGCCATAATCTATCGGATTCCTACGACATTAAATTAAATTTTTTTGTCAAAAAATGATATTAGTCAAATAGCTTAAGACTTGATATTAATTTATAAAAATAATTAGCAAAAGTAGTGAGTATTCAACTAAATTAATAGTTTCATAAGAAAACAATGGGACAATTGCAGTTATTACATGTAATAATTATTATCTGTATGATACGACTATTAATTCAGCATTTTGATAGTAAATTGTGTAATGCGGAAGGATTTTGTATGAAGCTGAAAATAACGGCCATCACAACTGCGGTACTTTCACTAAGCAGTATAATAACTGTGCAAGCCGCTGTAGAATTAACACCGGAACAAGCTCAAGAATTAAAGCCTTATCAAAGGATCGCTGTCACAGGCCGCTTTAATGCCATCTATGAAGCATCCGATGCAGTTTCTCGTCGAGCGGATAAAGAAGGCGCCTACTCTTACTATATTCAAAGCCTAGATGATGTAGGCGATAGTGGTAATTTACGAGTAGTTGCTGATTTGTATCGTAAAGATGCTGTAAAAGTAACCAATCCCCCCTATCGTATCTTTGCTGGCATCAAAGAATTGCCGAAAGCAGAAGCAGTAAGATTATTGCCATTTGATACTGTTACTGTCAGTGGTTTGTATAGCTCTGAAGCCGCACTTAATGAGGCGCTAGCTAAAAAAGCCAAGCAAAAAGGTGCTGCTTATTTTTATGTCGTCCGCAGTGTTGCTTTAAATGATGGCGGTAACACACTTGCTACTGCTTATATTTATGCCGCAGATGCACCAAAACGAATAGTGCAAAATGATAATGCCGTAGTACCTGCCGATATAGAAACGGGGAAAGCTTTATTAGCTAAAGGAGGTGAAGAAGCTAAAAAAGTTAAAATACCTGGTGTGGCTTCATCTTCAGCGCCAAAGGAAAACGTAGGCCGCTTTTTTGAAACGTCAATGTCAGGTCCGGGTAAAACGGACGTAACGCTACCTAGTGGATATCATATTGAAGAAGTAAATAAAGCAGCAGCTGCGCAAATGGTTCCTTTCGATTCAATTACTTTCTCCGGTTTCTATACTTCCACTCCAGAGATAAGATATCAAATTGCGAAACGTACAGAGAAAAGAGGGGCAAAATATTTTCATATCACACGTGAATGGCAAGCTAATGGTGGTAGCGTTACTATTAGTGCAGATCTCTATAAATAATAAAAAATCACAATATTATCTTATAGTTAGATAAATAAGTATTTAACGGACTCAATTGTCCGTTTTTCTTTTCAGTAAGAGATAAAATAATAAATAACTGTGCTTTAATAACCAACAAAACGAATATTTTTTTCTTTTTTATGCATATTCAACGATTGCATATCATGTTCCATAACCGTAAAATTCTGCTAAATTTTCTCTTTCTATCTAATTCAAGTCAGTTTGGTTTTTTACTATCTAAACAAGTTGTTATTAATGGCATAAACCAAATTATGGCAAATAGATTTTAGGATATTTTCTTTGAACAATAAAAAATTAAATTTGACGGCTTTAACCGCATTAGTATTAAGTTCAATGGTTGGAGCCGGTGTGTTTAGTCTGCCGCAAAATATGGCTGAAGTCGCTAGCCCCCTAGCACTTATGATAGGCTGGAGTATCACAGGTATTGGTATTCTATTTCTTGCCATATCTTTGCTATTACTTTCACGTATTAGACCGGATCTAGATGGAGGAATTTATACATACGCCAAAGAAGGTTTTGGTGAACTAGTTGGTTTTTGTTCAGCCTGGGGCTATTGGCTATGTGCTGTTATCGCTAATGTTTCCTATTTGGTGATCGTCTTTGCAGCCCTGAGTTTTTTTACTGATCACTCAGGTAATGTGGTTTTTGGTGATGGTAATACTTGGCAATCTTTGATCGGTGAGTCTATCTTACTATGGATCATTCATTGGTTAGTATTAAGAGGTACACAAACTGCCGCCGGTATCAATAAATTAGCGACTTTAGCTAAATTAATTCCCCTGAGCCTGTTTATCATCTTTGCTATTTTTGCGTTTAAGATAGATATCTTTAAATTTGATTTTAGTGGTGCTGAAATGGGCATACCAATTTGGCAACAAGTCAAAAATACCATGCTAATTACGTTATGGGTATTTATTGGTATCGAAGGGGCTGTGGTTGTTTCAGCACGCGCTCGAAGACGTAAAGATGTTGGTTTAGCAACGTTACTTGCCGTAATCTCAGCCTTAAGTATTTATATATTAGTTACCTTGCTCTCCTTAGGCATCGTTCCCAGAGCAGAACTTGCTGCAATGAAAAATCCCTCAATGGCATCACTTATCATCCATATGATGGGAAATTATGGCGAGATTATTATTGCAGCGGGTTTGATTGTTTCTGTTTGCGGTGCATATTTAAGCTGGACAATAATGGCGACAGAAATTCCTTATATTGCTTCGCTTCATGGTTCATTTCCTAAAATATTTAAATCTCAAAATAAAAATAATGCCCCCTCTTCATCTCTTTGGCTTACAAACGGTGCTGTACAATTAGCGTTAATATTAATTTGGTTGAGTGGCAGTAACTATAATATGTTATTAACGATAGCCTCAGAAATGATTTTGGTGCCTTATTTTTTAGTCGGTGCTTTCCTAATCAAAATCTCTTTTGAGCGTGCTAGCAAAGGATTACTTATTATTGGTGCAGTAACTAGTTTATATGGCTTATGGCTACTTTATGCTTCAGGAACAATCAATCTACTGTTATCTGTTATTCTATACATGCCCGGTTTATTTATCTTCCTCTATGCGCAAACCCAAAACAATAATAAAAAATCACTCAGCCGATTAGAAAGAAATGCAATAATTATAATTATTTTCTCTTCTATCCCCGCATTTCGGTATTTACTTCATATTTAATTAACGAGATTTAACAATAACCAATATAGTTGCCATTAGGTGACTATGCTGGTTTTTTTATTAATATGGTAAATTTTCAACTTAAAGCTTCTATCTTGCTGGTTAGAGAGGAGTTTAATTATGTACTCTTGTTGCAAATTGCAACTTTTTAACCTTGTTAATTATTTATAATAACATTAATTTTACATCATTCTTTATCTAGTTTTTCTGATTCTGCTGTGAGAACCCACATTTTTATTAGTTTTTTTATCATTTTTTGGTCTTCATTTGGCAGCCTGTTTATAGCTTGTGTTAGATAACTGTTTGTTGTGCTTTCATCTCCAAATATCAATTCTTCTATTGTTAGATTTAGTGCGGTTGATATTGATATAACAGTTCTTATTTGTGGATTATTTTGTTCTCCGCTTTCGATTCTTGATATTTGTGTTTTTGAAATACCACTTTTTTCTGCTAAATCTTGTTGGCTTAGATTTAGCATTCCTCTGATGTTTTTAATTCGTTCACCTAAATGAGGCATTTTTACCTCCTAAAATACTTTAATGTCATTTTAACGCCTTTTTGTTGCATATATGAGTTATGTGATGTATATATGACATCATATCGTTACTTATATGGTGTTTCGATGATAGATTTACTTGAGTTGCAGATTCCATTTAAAGATGAGTATGTGATTAGAACGTCTCGTGATAAAGAGCATGGAGGTGGTTCTATCGATTTTATGCAGATTGCTAAATTAAGCGGTATTCGCTTGTCTGCTCGTGACGTGGAATTTGAGATAAAAGGGGATTTATCTGTTCAGGGATTAACCCATCCTTTTGAATCATTACCAACCCATTTTGCCAGTCTGGGCATGAAGATTTATCAGGGAACCCATTTGATTTTCCCGCGTGTCAATCTTAAGGCTTCACCTGCCAAGCTCTTACAGGGGCATAACGTGTTTGGTTCAACCAATATTGCGTTATGTGGTTTGGAGTTAATGACTAATCTAGCGGTTTCCATGCCGCATCTTTTTAATTTGTTAGATGTAGCAAATACCGAAGTTTCTGAGCTTCATACAACGTTATCAGTGAGATTACCAACGGAAAGTATTTGTAAACAGGTGATTGCTTATTTTAAGAATATCAGTCATGGACAAACCAAAGCCACGAAATCAAACGATCATGAATCCACCGTTTATTTTAATCGTGGTTCTAAACACAGGGAATTGTGTATTTATTATAAAGCGCTTGAACTGGCAAAACGTTTGGGTGAAATACAAAGAAAATTGCGGGCTAATCCTAATGATGACGTATTGCTTAATCAGTATGCCATTTTAAATGATAAACGCCTGCTTGATTTTGCCAATAACCTGTTGAGATTAGAAGGGCGATTAAAAAAACGTTTTTTAAAAGATAACTCGATTCCGGTTAATTTTTCGGCGCTTTGTCTTTATTAACAACAATATGAACGTGGTGGGGCTAATTTAATTTACGATCTGTGGATGAAAAGTTTTGATGATTTGCTGACGGCACTAAGGGGAATGGAAATGAATATTTATGATGATGAACATATTTTTGAACAATTAAAATCGCATTATTATTCTACCACGTCCAAAGGCAACATTTCATACTCTAAAGCGCAACGGATATTTGGTTTTTATCGTCGTTTAGTGAATGAAGGCTATTTTAATGTTTTAAATTCTTTAGAACGAACTACTTTTTGGCGTTATTTGACCTTATTAACCGATATTGGCCTCAGCAAATCACAATTACAAAATCTCACGGGCGATAAATCTAACGTCATTCCTTTTTATAAAGTTATCCATATCGATTTTTCTCAACAACGTCCTGACTGGTATGTCGAGCCAGTGAGTGTTTTTGAACGTCAAGATAATATTTATCCATTTAAACAAGTTGCAAACGCTTAAATCAAAAAAGGTGAACCATTATGGCTGCATTGCCCTTATATCAAACGGTGATTAGTGGAAAAGTGACCCGTGTCAGTACTTCTGATGATGGACACGTTTATACCACGGTTATTTTACCTGCGCCTGACCCTTATTCTAAACCGCCTATAGTCAAAATTCGTTCTAAACGACGTGTGGGTGCGATTGACTCAGAAATCAATGAACTGGTTTGTCGTATTTCAAGTTATGAGCGTTCCTTTAGATATCCTGATAAAAAAACAGGGCAAATGACACTTGGGTATAACGTTGAAATGTTCCTTGATTTAGCAGAGTAGCTAGTATGGAAGATGATTTCGATATTACAACTAAATTATGTCATCCCATTATGAATAGTGATGGGAATGAAAATAGTTGTAATGACGTAATTTTGAAATTACCGAAAACAGAAGTTATTAAGCTTCAATCTTTGGTTATTTCAAATAATCCGCCGTTAGGAGAATTCAATGTAAATATCTTAGGGGCTGGGTTAGGGCTTGTCTTAATCTTTTATGTATTAGGTTACGGATTAGGACGAATGATTAAAATGTTAAATTTGTAGGTGTTTTATGAATATTACAAATAGTATTTCTTCTGCTTATTTAAAAACGGGCGTTTTCGCAACAATGGCATTAAGTTCTTTTGCGTTTGCTGAAGATGCGCCTGTATCGGCTAATTATCTTGATGGATTATTAAAAAAGATTGATGTCGCTCCGATTATTACGGGCGTTGTTGCTGTGGCGGGGACAATTATGGGCGTTGCTGTGGTTGTTATGGGCATTAAAAAAGTTGCTCGTATGCTCAATGCGTTTTAGCTGACAGGGGCTTTATTGCCCCTTTTCAGAGGTATTTATGTGGGAACTAATGAGTTTTTTTACCGGTGTATTATGTGGTTGGGCGGTAATACAGGGATTTAATACTTATTGATAATAGGCAATGATAATGAATCGCTATTCTTTGAAGAAAAAAATAGGTGTTTATCATTTGATTGCTATCGTTTTATTTTTTCCGGTTTATTATTCTTATGCGAATCCGGCTATTCTTCTTGCTCGTACGGCTATTGGTGCTGGTTTAGCCAGAATAATAGCGACAAGAGCTTCTGCTATTGCTGCTAATGATGCGGTGTACTTATCCTTAGTGAGTAACACAAGCCGTTCTATTTCAAGTTCACTGTTGAAACGTATTTCATCAAAGATAAGTGATAAATCAATTTATAAGTCCGTTGGCGGCGCGTTGAGTTGGGCTGGCGTGGGTCATAGTATTGGGACTATAAATGAAAATGCTTTTGTTTTTGATGAAATTAAAGTCGCTACGACTGGTAAGAAAAGAGATGATGGTCGGTATGATGTTTTTATAAATGGAAAAAACTATATTTCAGATTTTGAGCCATCTCCAGATAATCCCTTTTTTATAACAATAAATACAACAGAGAATGGCGATGTCATTATTTCGGATTCATTAAATAACTCTTATCGATTTTATACTTATTTTAATAAGAAAATCATACAGTGTTATGATTGGTCAAGGGTTGCTTTGTCTTATTTCTATCAATATAAAAATTCAAATAAACCAAAAGGTTGTGGATTAGCTGGAATCGCTTGTAGTGTTGATTCGCCTAGCGTAAAGCGTATTAATAACCTGAGTTCGGGATAAGCATTATCAATTATACTTGAAGATACGTACCTGCAACAGGTATCTTTGGTTTAGATGGCATTAAACAATATGCAACCAGTCCGCCTAATAAATTCACTACAAAGTTAGCCGGAGAGCGATGTCGCGTATGCTCTATTTGACAAAGATTTTTTAACTCATCAAATACCGTTTCAATGACAGAACGATGACGCAAGATGGCTTTGTCGAAACAAGTCTGTTTAATAGGCTTCATTTTCTTCTTGATATTCGTTATAAGGCTAATTCCCATCGTTTTGAGTTGCTGTTTCAGTGAAGCCGATAAATACCCTTTATCTGCGTACAAACAACCAGAAAGATCCTTTGTCAGCTCAGGCAATGGTTTCCGATCATCGGTGTTTCCTGGTGTGAGTCGAAAACTGAGTATTTCCCCCAAATGATTGATAATTACATGAAGCTTGAAACCAAAGAACCAACCTGTTGAATTTTTTCCCCGTTCAGCTATCCCATTGAAGACTTTATGTCTGCGGATCCGTAAGTTATCACACACCGCTATCGGAGTAGAATCGGCAACCGATAGCCCCGTGCATTTTCCCTTAATTGACTCAAACAGTGCCGTTAACGCTAAGGCACTACGCGGAAGTAACTCTACACAGCGTGAATAGGATGGCAAGTTAGGAAATTCCTTCCGGAGATATAAGCGGACATAATAGAGATAAAATACCTTGAATTGCCTGAATCGGAGTTGATGAAACAACACAACCAGTGTCATCATTTCCGCCAACGAAAGCTGAGTAGACCGTCTACGACGCTTAGTACCGTTAGTCAGCAAATATTCATGCATTTTTGGCTCGAAGTCTTTGCAAAAATCATCCATCAGGCAATAAAGTTCAGTAAGATTTTCCATAATTGTTTAACAATGCTCTACTCTTTAACCAGACTGTTAGAGTATTTTAACAAAACAGGCTCATTCAACTATTTGAATATCAAGACTTTCTCTTTATTTCTTATCCCGAACTCAGGTTAACTAATGTTGACTTAAGCAATATTGATTTACATTCGGCCATTTTAGAAAAGCTCGATATTAATAACACTAATTTTGCTGGTGCTAGCTTAAACAATACGTTAACTTTAGCGCTCCCTAACAATTGGAGTGCAAGAAACCTAGAGACTAAACTTAATCACTTCAATTATCAAGGTAGTCTATTAACCAGTATCGGAAGTATTGACGATAGATATAATGAATTAAAAATCAAGTTGGCTTGGCAGTTAATCAGTTCATTAAAAGCATCTAATGTTGATCTAAAACAAGTTACTCTACCACTACTAAACATTTTTATAAAAACCCCGTTTACTACCGATAAGAACATTAGCACCTTTGTGAATCAACTAATGAGTGAGCAGCAAAAAAACAATCCATCAAACATGCTAAGGACATTGGAACAACAAGCTGGCATGGCTAATGACTTGCTCAATTATTTCAACCAACAGCCGCAACTGATGGCATCCAAGGAACTTAATAATACCTTTATATCCGCCTTACTGACAGCCAGAACTCAAGGGATTAATATAGTAAATGGGATCACAATCGATAGCCTATATGAAAAATATTTAAACTTGCCAAAAATTCAGCAGCTACACGAGTTTCGCACCAATAAAAAAACGCTCTATTTTTAAGTTTAATTCAGCATAATATGTAAATAGATAAAACCTTATAAATTAAATATAACTTATTGTAAATTAATTAAATTTATGCATTTCAGTAACTTGCAGATTAATCATTACTTTTAAGCCATTTCTAGAATTTTATAGGCCTGTGCGAAACTCGTGAACTAGTCAAACAAGAGGAAATTAAAGGTGTTTTTGGTGATTATGAAGCCAATGCCGATTGGGCAGATAAACATGCAGCAAATTACCTACTTTTATCACCGACAAAACCAGGAAGAACGTTAATCGTTTCTGAAAATATTCTCAATAACATGCTACACCCTAAGCAGGACACTAAATGGGATAACATCGTTCTTTTTCAGGATGGTAAATGTTTAAGCCCGACTGAATACAATCTGACATAATGTTATCAACAAGAATTTCCGCTGTTCTCAATTCCCTTCAAAGATGGGCATTATCAGGCCCCATTGCATAAGCTGATTGAAACACTGGATTTAGGTGAACGCTTTAAGCCACTATTTCTTGATGCGCTTAATTCCAAGAGCCATAACACCAAGCTAGTAGATGATATTGTTCAACAGGAATTAAATAAAATATTTTCTCGTGTGATAGATGCCGAAGAGTATCGATTAAAAGAGCAAAATTATGACCAAATTATCAATTTATTTCATTTAACATCTAGTACCAATAGAGAAAAAGCGGAACATCTGTTCTCATTAGCCACTGTTTTTAGCCGGTATACAAGTAAGGTATTCTTTGGTACCGAAGTTAACTCCCCAATAATACTTAGATATTATGCCTACGCTTTAATGGAAAAAGCCCATCAAATTGATCCCTCTTTACTATCTGATAGGTTTGCTGAATGGAAGAAACAATTACTCGGTGTCACCGATCATGCAAAACTGATCCACTAACGATCATCTAAAACTGATCCACTTGGTATTATTCGCACATTTTTGTACGGATAATTTATGTTAACCAAGGAGATATTTGTGGATATTCATGTTCGCTTTGCACAAGGACAAAGCCTTCGAAAAATTGCCCGTGAATTGGGCATATCCCGTAACACCGTAAAACATCATTTACAACAACAGACAATGCCAACTTATGCTAAAAGAAGTCAACAACCGACTAAATTAGCACCCTTTAAACCTTATTTGCTTCATCGAATTGAACTGGCTAAACCTGATTGGATCCCTGCAACAGTCTTATTTGATGAAGTAGTTGAAAGCGGCTATCAAGGCGGTATTGCTCAATTACGCCGATTTGTTTGTCAATTTAAACCAAGCATTGTTCCCGAAGCTGTCGTCCGTTTTGAAACACAGCCAGGTCAACAAATGCAAATCGACTTCACCAGCATCCGGCGAGGTAAAAAATCACTAAAAGCGTTTGGTGCAACGCTAGGCTATTCGCGTGCGAGTTATGTAAAGTTCTTTGATAATGAACGAGCAGAATCCTGGCAACAAGGTTTACGAGAAGCTTTCGACTATTTTGGTGGTGTACCACAGGAAATATTGTGTGATAACGCAAAATCCCTCATCATCGAACGGGATGCTTATGCAGAAGGTGAACATAAATTACATGTCGAAATGCTTCAAATGTCGAAAGATTACGGGTTTAAATTGTGTGCTTGCAAGCCCTACAGGGCAAAAACTAAAGGGAAAGTAGAGCGCTTTAACCTCTATTTAAAAAACAGCTTTATCGTACCATTAAATACCGACCTTCGTGCTCATAATCTTGAACTGGATATTGAGATAGCTAATGCAAGAGTGGGGCCCTGGTTACAACGCGTTGCCCATCAGCGGATTCATGGAACAACGTTAGAGAAGCCAGCAGATAGACTAGCTAAGGAAGTTAAGTATCTTCTACCCTTACCAGCAAGGGTTTGCCAATCTATCCCGCAGACTGATACGCTTAATATCCGTATCGTACCGCCCCTTGAATCTGTCAGTTTGCAACACTCAATCAGCGTATACGAAGCATTGCTGGGAGGTGAACATGTTATTGCATGAACAAATTGAACACCTGTGTGAGTCATTGAAATTAAATTCTATTCCGACTCATTGGTCATCACTTGCCGAACAATGCATTGCCCAAGACAAAAGCTACGGAGAGTTTTTACTGTGCCTATTAAAATGTGAGCAACAACAACGAGATGAACGAACCCGTAATCTTTTGAGTCGGATGGCAGGATTCCCAGCACATAAAGAACTTAATACGTTCGATTTTAAGTTTGCAACGGGGATCCCCAAACAACACATACAGGAATTAAGCGCATTAACGTTTATTGAACGTAATGAAAATGTCGTGTTGCTTGGCCCAAGCGGTGTAGGCAAAACGCATTTAGCTATTGGGTTAGGATTAAAAGCAGTACAGGCCAAGAAGAAAACCCGCTTTACCACGGCAGCTGAACTGATGTTGCAACTCTCAACTGCCAAACGACAAAATAAGCTCAAACAATATCTATCACGTTCGGTGATGGCCCCGAAATTGTTGATTATCGATGAGATTGGATACCTGTCGTTTGGGCGAGAAGAAGCAAACCTGTTTTTCAATGTGATTACCAAGCGTTATGAGCATGGCAGTGTCATATTGACGAGTAACTTATCATTTGGGCAATGGCCAAATGCTTTTGCTGATGACGCAACATTAACTGCCGCTATGCTTGATCGTTTACTTCATCATTCGCATGTACTGCAATTAAGCGGTGAAAGCTATCGGTTGAAAGATAAGCGGCGCTCAGGAGCAATGACTGAGTAAAAGTGGATCAATTTTGATTGATCGGATTTAGCTAAAAAGTGGATCAGTTTTCGGTGATCGTTGACACTCGGAATCGGAGTAACAAACAATTCCACTTGTACCAATATTTTATCTGACAATATGACTATTTACGCAAGACAGCATTGTAATCACGAGTTTCGCAATCTCCAAAAAAGAAGTATAAATTTAAAAACAAGAAAAAATCAGGGTGTTCATATTTTGTCGGGTTATCCATGTATTAAAGATATCTATAAAACATTCTTACAAGTAAGCAGTTTAAGATACTCTGGTTTAGCGTTATCAGAAGTAAGCCCATCGCCTTTATCTCATGACACTGTTAGCCGATGGCTAAAAAGTAGATGTTTTAGACCTAAAGACCTATGGCGATTAGTTGAACCTTCTATAGACAAAAAAAGCCCTTGCGTACTAATTGCCGATGATACATTGATTGCCAAAACACGTAGTAAAAAAATAGAGATGGTCCATTATCAATATTCAGGTAATGAACATGAGGTTATTGCTGGCATAGGTTTAGTTAATTTGCTTTGGCATGATCTGACGAAGGTTGAATCAATTCCTATCAATTATCGTATTTATGATAAAGATTCTGATGGAAAAACAAAAAACACGCACTTTTCCGAAATGCTCACTCTTGCTAAAAAAAGAGGGATCATGCCAGAAGCCGTAGTGATGGATGCTTGGTATTCTAGCCTGGATAACCTGAAATCAATTCGCTCTCATGGTTGGATCTGGGTAACCACGCTGAGGAAAAATAGGATTGTTAACCATAACAAACAACTGAACAAGTTAGACATCTCAGAAGAAGGAACGTCAATACACTTGCGAGGATATGGTTGGGTAACCGTTTTCAAATTTACAGCCAAAAACGGCCGTATTGATTACATAGTAACAAACAAAGAGAATCCCACCCGTCAATACCTCAAATCTATCATGGATGCCCGTTGGTCTGTTGAAGTTTATCATCGAGAAGTTAAACAAAACTGTGGTATTGAACGCTGTCAGGCTCGCACGAGCCGAGCGCAAAGAAATCATATTTTTCTCGCTATTTCTGCGTGGTTTGAACAACATAAACGTCGTATATCTGAAAAAATAACCCTTTATCAACAAAATTGGGACGTAATCAAAAGTGCTATTACTGAGCAAATCCGTGTTTTATTAGCGTACCCAAATTAGTTTTGTGCGAAACTCGTGGTAATGACACGTTTAAAAAAATTATTCCTCCCGCCTGGCGATAATGCTATTAAAGCTAAATGCTAATGAAACACTTAATAAAAAAAGCCCCCTCATCGAGGGGGCAATCGTTAAATTTAGTCGATATATCGTTATCAATATAAATAACTGTTTATTCCATTACATTCATCAGATAGTGGCTAGCGCTAAGTGATGCCTTCGCCCCTTCTCCTGCCGCAATGATGATCTGTTTATAAGGCACAGTTGTGCAATCGCCGGCAGCAAAGATACCTTTTATATTGGTCTCACCTTTTTCATCAACCTTGATTTCACCGATTGCATTACGTGCAATTACGCCATCTAACCAATGGGTATTAGGTAGTAAACCAATTTGGACAAAAGTTCCAGCAACCTCTAAATCATGGATTGAACCATCCTGCCGATTTTTATATTGTAAGCCAGTCATTTTGATACCATCCCCTTTGACTTCGAGGGTTTCAGCCTGCAAAATAATATCCACGTTACTTAAACTCGCTAGTTTCTGTTGCAATACTGCGTCGGCTCTCATTTCTGGAGCAAATTCTAATAAAGTAACATGCTCAACAACTCCGGCAAGATCAATCGCGGCTTCAACGCCAGAATTACCTCCACCAATCACAGCAACTCGTTTACCCTTAAATAATGGCCCATCGCAATGGGGGCAATAAGTTACTCCTTTGGTACGATATTCTTTTTCGCCTGGCACATTCATATCACGCCATTTAGCCCCTGTGGCAATAATAATGCTGCGGGAACGCAAAGTAGCACCCGATACTGTTGCAATTTTATGCAACTTATCAGCCGCATCGGCGGGAATGAATTTTGCTACCATTTGTGAGTCAATAATATCAATATCATAATCATTGACATGGCCACGTAGTGCAGTAGCTAATTTGGGTCCTTCGGTTTTTGACACAGAAATATAATTTTCAATATCAATAGTATCTAAGACCTGCCCACCAAAGCGTTCGCCGATAATACCGGTACGAATACCTTTACGAGCCGCATAAATAGCGGCTGAAGCACCGGCCGGTCCGCTACCAACAATCAAGACATCATAAGGCAGTTGCTGATTTAATTTTTGGACAGTATTTTTTTCAGCATTAACATCAATTTTAGTGACAATGTCACTTAAAGTCATCCGCCCCTGCCCAAACTCTCTTTGCCATTTAGAAACACAGCAGGCACTGCCATAATATTCCGTTGCTGAACTTCAGACTGAAAAATAGGGCCATCGATGGCAGTATGCGTAATATTAGGATTCAAGACCGCCATTAGATTTAAAGCTTGAATTACATCCGGGCAATTATGACATGACAATGAATAATAGGTTTCAAAATGAAACTTTCCCTCTAATTGACGGATCTGATCTAACAATTCTACCGCTTCTTTCGCTGGATGGCCGCCAACTTGCAATAATGGCAAGCCGTAATCCGCTATCTTTACCTGGATTAGTAATTAAAAACGAGGGTTTACGTACTGTTAGATTATTGTCTTTATTAAAAGTTATTTTATCTGACAGTGTACTAATGTCCTGTAATAATGTGCTTATCTCGGTAGATTTTTCACTATCATCTAAGGTTGCTATCAACTCAACTGGCTGGGTTAATTTTTCTAAATATAGTTTAAGTTGAGATTTCATGTTGCTATCAAGCATTGCTTTATCCCCGAAAAAAACGGGTGCTAATGCACCCGAACACAGTAAAATTATTCACAAAAAATTTTAATTAAATTTTTCCTACCAAATCGAGTGAAGGTGATAAGGTTGCTTCCCCTTCTTTCCATTTAGCTGGACATACTTCCCCTGGATGGCTTGCTACATATTGCGCCGCTTTAATTTTACGTAATAAATCGGATGCATCACGCCCAATACCTTCCGCAGTAATTTCAACTGCCTGGATAATACCTTTTGGATCAACAATAAATGTGCCACGATCTGCCAATCCTAATTCTTTTTGTTCATCATTTTCTTGATATTTGCGCATCACTTCAAAATTACGCGTTAATGTCCAACTAGGATCGCCAATCATGGTATATTTAATTTTACCAATCGTGTCTGAATGACTATGCCACTCTTTATGAGTAAAATGGGTATCCGTTGAAACAGAATAAATTTCGACGCCTAGTTTTTGAAACTCGTCATAGTGATCAGCTAAATCACCTAATTCAGTTGGGCAAACAAAGGTAAAATCAGCAGGATAAAAGAAAAAAATGCTCCATTTGCCTTTAATATCTTTTTCAGATATATCGATAAATTTTCCATCTTTAAAAGCGGTATTTTGAAAAGGTTTAATTTCTGTATTAACCAAAGACATTTTGCTGCTCCCTTCTATTTGATAGGTATTTAATATATAAACATAAAAGTATTACGTCTAATTCCTTTTTACTATTAATTCAATAGGTATTACCTATTGTAAATAAATATAATATAAAAAACCGATGAATAAATCGATTTTGATTTGAGAAATAATGCATCAGATTAACTTTAAGAATATCAATTAGAACATGATAAGCGCCAGCGCAGACATGACTAATTACTGGCAAAGTTATTAGACGATTTATGTGCAGTGACCAGAATATTAAAAATGACTGCTTTGGCACATGATAAAAACTTTGAGGCTGGCTAACAGGTTGAATAACAATGTCACCGGCACGCAATAATTGCTTTTTTCCGCAGCTATTAATAAAGGTAAACGCCGATTCGGTTTCAGGTACAATAAAATAATTCATCATTTTACCGGTCGGAATAAAACGTAAATAATTGGGCTTACTTGATACGGTAACAGGATCATCATAATACTGGTGAAATTTTGCTTTTTCAACCAAATATTGCTCATTACCTGTGGCAGGACAAATATTTTCCACCACCCAATCACCCTCCTCGGCGGGCGACGATATTACCTCAGTTCCAACACCTTTAATGATTGTCTTAATAATTTCACCCGGCGCAGCAAGTCGCGCATAGACCGACTTACTTTTTTGAGCAATGCCAGTTAAACCTTTTTGTTGTGCTTGCTTGAAATAAACCACAATATCTTTAGTTGGATACTGTTCTAACGAAGCTTGTTCATCATAGGCTAAAGCTGGTAAAGGTAATAATATTAGAACTAATTTCAGGTAATTAGACTGTTTATTCATATAATTTAACCATAAATTTTTAACTACAGAGTAGCTCTCAATAAAGTGAAAATAATGCTTAAAATACCAATATTAAAAGTGTTCATTAACTAATACTAATTTACCAATTAAAGCTCCTGACTCCATAAAACGATGCGCTTTTTCTGCTTGTTCTAATGGATAAGTTTTAGCAATAATGGGTTTTATCTTACCTGAATTAATCAGCGGCCAAACCTTATTTTCTAACGCTGTTGCAATCGCTATTTTTTCCGCTAAAGTTCTTGCTCGCATTGTTGAACCAGTATGAACTAATTGTTTAACCATTAATGGCATTAAATTTAACTGCTGAGGTGCCCCACGCATCATACCAACTTGAATGATACGGCCATGTTTAGCGGCAATTTGATAATTTTTATTAACATAATCGCCACCAATCAGATCAACCACCATATCGACCTCTTTATTTTGGGTATATTCAGCTATTTTTTCAGCAAAATCTTCTGTCATATAGTTAATAACTTTATCAGCACCTAAAGAAGATGCCACCTTCATTTTTTCCACTGAACCAACAGTAGTAAATACTTTAGCACCAAAAATTTTTGCTAACATGATGGTAACACTACCAATACCAGAGGTGCCACCATGAACGAGAACAGTTTCATTTTTTTTGAGTTGACCAATTTGGAAAACATTAGCCCAAACAGTAAAAAAGTTTTCTGGCAATGCCGCCGCTTCGATATAACTAAGATCACCAACAGGTAAAGCGATTGCTTCATGTACCAGACAATATTCAGCATATCCTCCACCGGCAACTAAAGCACAAACTTTATCGCCTTTTTTCCAACGCTGACAACCTTCTCCAACACTAACTACCTGACCGGCAATTTCTAATCCTGCTATTGGAGATGCATCCGTTGGTGGTGGATAAACCCCCATACGCTGAAAAATATCAGGACGATTGACACCCGCGGCGGCAACTTTAACAAGTAAATGTGATTTTGGTGGTTTTATTAGTGGTAATTGGGTGGGACTAAGCTTTTCCGGCCCGCCAGGTTCAATAATTTCAATAGCAAGCATCGTTTTTGGTAAAGGGTCTATGAGGTGCGGCATTCAATAATAACTCCATTGCTGAGTCAATCAACTAATTATTGTACTTGAGAGCCGTAAAATTTTCCTCTAATAATTTAACCAATATTTAATATAATATTTTGGTAAAATAGAAAAATAAAACAATAGTTTGATTAGAAATACCACTGCGCAATTAAATCAAATTCAGTTAATTTATAATTAATACCATCTATTTCATTAAGAAATCTCGTCCCAAAACTAACTCTATGATTTATTTTATAATTTATATTAAATTCAATCTCCATAGCATCAAAATTTTTCATTCTATTTAATTCTTTGTGACTAGAAAACTGGCTTAAATTATTAAAATAAAATTTCTTTGTGCTATTGGTAGTAATAAAATTGCCGTTCAACTTATCATTTATATTATTTTTTTGTTGTTTTAAACTCCTTTTAGTGACGGCGTCACTTACCGAGTTACATATATTATTTATTGTTAAACTGGATAGCAGATTATATTGGTTTTTAATATCAATGAAATAACTTATATAACATTTCATTGACATGGGATTTATTTGCGTTTTTTGGTTAGTATGGAAAGTTGGCATTAGCCTTTTTTTTGACTAAAAATGTCTTTTTCATTACTACACGAGTTTCGCACAGGCGTATAAAATACTAGAAATGGCTTAAAATCGATGATTAATCTTCAAGTTACTAAAACACATAAATTTTATTAAATTACAATAAGTTGCTTTTGATTTATAAGATTTTTTCTATTTATATATTATGCTGAATTAAACTTAAAGATAGAGCGTTTATTTATTGGTGCGAAACTCGTGTACTAATCGAAGGATCAAAATTACCAGACCAGTGTTGCCGCTCTGAGAATGGACATGATATTGTTTGCGCAGAAGAAAAAAACAGCATTGCAGCATAGCAGTTGTTAATCTCACGAGTTTCGCACCAATAAATAAACGCTCTATCTTTAAGTTTAATTCAGCATAATATATAAATAGAAAAAATCTCATAAATTAAAAATAACTTATTGTAATTTAAGTAAATTTATACGTCTTAGCAAGTTACAGATTAATTATTGTTCTGAAGCCATTTCTAGAATTTTATATGCCCGTGCGAAACTCGTGAATCTGCAACACGATGATAATAGCAATGCCTAATTGCCAACCTTTCACTCTTCACTACATGCTTAGCTATTTTCTATAAAAAAATAATAAAAAACCAATAAAACTATTTCTATAAGTTATTAATTGATAAAATTTAAAAAAACGTCGGTTTTAATCATATATTGATTAATAAAATCTATCGATATCAATATGTTTTATAATAAAAAACTTTATTAAGTAATATTATTAGAAAATAAATTTTACTAAAAACAAATAAATAAAGTTTAAAGTGAAAAATAATAACATTTTTAAAACTAATTAAAATTTAATATATTATTAGACAAAATTTGATTTTATTTTTACTTTTCTATAAGTTATACAATTAGTTTAAGTAAAATAAATGACTGTCAAGTGAACTGCATATATTGATAATATTAGTTAAATAACAATATAACTAATTATTAATTCTTTTACTCAAGCTTAGAATATGTGTTAAAATTGACTAAAATCAATATTTCTTATCATAATGAGTCAAGTAATCTGATCCCAGAAAAACGCGTTGTTCGCCGAATCCAGTCTGGTGGCTGCGCTATCCATTGCCAGGACTGCAGTATTAGCCAGCTTTGTATTCCATTCACATTGAATGAACATGAACTGGATCAACTCGATAATATTATTGAACGTAAAAAACCAATCCAAAAAGGACAGACTCTATTTAAAGCAGGTGATGAGTTAAAATCACTGTATGCCATTAGATCTGGTACCATAAAAAGCTATACCATTTTACCGAGGAAGGTGATGAACAAATTACCGGTTTTCATTTAGCAGGTGATCTTGTAGGTTTTGATGCTATTATCAATCATAAACACTTAAGTTTTGCCTAAGCTCTTGAAACTTCAATGGTTTGTGAAATACCTTTTGAAACACTAGACGATCTTTCCGGTAAAATGCCTAATTTGCGACAGCAAATAATGAGGTTAATGAGCAGTGAAATTAAAGATGATCAAGAAATGATATTACTGCTTTCGAAAAAAAATGCTGAAGAAAGATTAGCTGCTTTTATTTATAATCTGTCACTCGGTTTTGCTCAACGTGGTTTTTCAGCTAAAGAATTCCGCCTAACAATGACTCGAGGTGATATTGGTAATTATCTTGGATTAACCGTTGAAACAATTAGTCGTCTGTTAGGTCGCTTCCAAAAAAATAATACTCTCAGCGTTAAAGGTAAATATATTACAATTAATGATATGTATAAGCTGACCCAAATTGAAGGTAAAACCTCAGCCTAAACAACAATATAAATGCAAGTCAGATCACATTAACATATTATTTTTTTGTGATTTGGCTATGTTACTATCTATTATCCCAACTCATATTGGTTTATATTTAGTGATATAAATGTTGCCTAGCCTCTAAGAGGAACCATTATGGCTAATTACCGTAATCTGTTAGTTGCTATTTATCCAAATCAGGATGACCAACCTGCACTTCGACGTGCTGTATATATAGTACAACGCAATGGTGGACGCATTAAGGCTTTCTTGCCCATCTATGATCTCTCTTATGATATGACAACCTTATTATCCCCTGGAGAACGCAATGCTATGCGCAAAGGCGTTATTAGTCAGCGAAAAGTATGGATAAAACAGCAAGCACACTACTATTTAGAAGCCGGTATTGATATTGAAATTAAAGTAATATGGCATAACAAACCATATGAAGCGATTATTCAAGAAGTTATTGCTGACAAACATGATTTATTATTAAAAATGGCGCATCAAAATGATCGTTTTGATGCCATGATATTCACTTCCCTTGATAGGCATCTACTTCGTAAATGCCCTTGCCCAGTCTGGATGGTAAAAGATAAAGTATGGCCTAATGATGGCGCTATTGTTGTTGCAGTTAATTTATCTAATGAAGAATCCTATCACGATAAACTTAATATTAAACTCATCAAGGAAACGGAAAATATCAGCCATCAGATTGTTAAAAATCCACATATTCATCTCGTTAGTGCCTACCCTGTCGCGCCAATAAATATCGCTATTGAATTACCAGATTTTGATCCAAATATCTATAATCAGGCTCTGCAGGCACAGCATCTTGTTGCAATGAAAAAATTAAGGCAAAAATTTACCATTGATGAAAAATATACCCATGTTGTTGAAGGGGCCGCTGAGAAAAAAATTCCTGAAACCTGTGACGAATTACATGCAGGTATTGTTGTATTGGGTATTTTAGGCAGAACAGGTATTTCAGCGGCGTTTTTAGGCAATACTGCTGAACAGATCATTGATAAGTTAAAATGTGATTTATTGGCCATTAAGCCGGATGGTTTTGTCTGTCCAATAAATCCAGCAAATAATTAACGACCCAATGGCCCATTCAAATAGGGCCATTATTAGTAAAAACTTATAAAGCGCGCAAAATAGCTTCTACGCTAACTTTGGCATCACCGAAAAGCATTTGGGTATTTTCCTTAAAAAATAACGGATTCTGAACGCCTGCATAACCGGTATTCATTGAGCGTTTAAATACAATAACATTTTGCGCTTTCCAAACCTCCAGGACGGGCATTCCCGCTATTGGGCTATTGGGATCATCTTGTGCGGCTGGGTTAACGGTATCATTTGCCCCGATCACTAATACCGTGTCTGTATTAGCAAAATCATCATTTATTTCATCGAGCTCCAACACGATGTCGTAAGGTACTTTCGCTTCAGCTAATAATACATTCATATGACCAGGCAGGCGTCCGGCAACAGGATGGATCGCAAAGCGAACATTAATCCCTTTTTCGCGTAATTTTGCCGTAATATCGTGAATCGGGTATTGAGCTTGAGCCACCGCCATACCATAACCGGGAGCAATAATTACCGAATGGGAGTTTTTTAACAACTCAGCTACTTCATCCGCTGTAGTTTCCCGATAATTTCCCAAGCTATGTTCATCATCGACTAATATCCCGTCCGTGCCAAACCCGCCGGCTATAACACTAATAAATGAGCGATTCATGGCTTTACATATAATATAAGATAAAATAGCACCTGAAGAACCCACTAGCGCGCCAGTAACAATTAGCAAGTCGTTACTTAGCATAAAGCCTGCAGCAGCAGCGGCCCATCCTGAATAAGAGTTTAGCATTGATACCACAACCGGCATATCTGCACCACCAATTGAGGAAACTAGGTGCCAGCCAAATGCTAACGCAATGATGGTCATCATTAATAAGACAAATACTTGCAAACCAGTAGCTGTCGTTTTTACGAAAATAAATAGCAAAATAAATGAAATTAATAACGCCAATAAATTAAGTTTATGACGATTAGGAAGCATTAAGGGTTTAGACGCTATTTTGCCGCATAATTTACCATAAGCAACAATTGAACCAGTAAATGTTACCGCCCCAATAAAAATACCCAGGAAAATTTCTGTCAGATGAATATTCTCCATGATCCTATCTGAGAATACATCGTGAGCAATAAAGCTATTAAAACCAACTAAAACAGCAGCCAAACCGACAAAACTATGTAAAATAGCAACCAATTCGGGCATCTCAGTCATGGCGACTTTATTTGCTAAACGCACCCCAATAAGTCCACCAATAACCATTGCAATAATAATCCAGCCAATATTATGCGCATCGGGACCTAAGATTGTTGCAATTAAAGCGATTGCCATTCCGGTAATACCTAATATATTACCCCGCTTAGAACTTTCGTGACGAGACAAACCTGCCAGGCTGAAAATAAATAAGATGGCCGCCACGATATATGCAGCTGTTACCGTTCCACTCGACATCATTTTAACTCCTTATCCTTTACGAAACATTTTCAGCATACGTTGCGTGACTGTAAATCCACCAAAAATATTGATACTGGCTATAAGTACTGCAATAAATGAGAAGAAAGTGACCCAACCTCCACTACCAATTTGCAGCAATGCGCCCACCACAATAATACCGGAAATCGCATTGGTTACTGACATAAGCGGTGTATGCAGTGAATGGCTGACGTTCCATACTACGTAGTAGCCAACAACACACGCCAGCGCAAACACGGTAAAGTGAGAAAGGAAGTCTTTAGGCGCTATACGCGCAAAACTACCAAAAAGTATAATCGCCAACAGAAGAGAAATATATTTTAACCAAGGAGAGATTTTTTTTACTGCTGGTTTTTCTTCATATTTTATCAGTTGATTTTTTGTTTGTGGTTGTTGAGATACAGGAATAGGAGGAGACGGCCAGGTAATTTCACCTTCTTTAATAACAGTGATTGTGCGTACAACAATATCATCAAAATCAATGGTTAGTTGCCCATTGTTTTCTTTACAAAGCAACTTGATTAAATTAACAATATTAGTCGCATAAAGTTGTGAGGATTGTGTCGGTAAACGGCTGGGTAAATCGGTATAGCCAATAATTTTAACCTCATGATCAGTAACAATCAGTTTATCTGCCTCGGTTAACTCACAATTACCGCCCGACTGCGCTGCTAAATCAACGATTACACTACCAGGCTTCATCGAGTCAACCATCTCTTTAGTAATCAACTTTGGTGCAGGTTTTCCTGGTATCAATGCGGTGGTAATAATAATATCCACTTCTTTTGCTTGCTTAGCAAATAAAGCCATTTCCGCTTGAATAAATGCCTCGGACATCTCTTTAGCATAACCATCACTGCGTGCCTGATCCTGTTTAAAGTCCAATTCAAGATACTCAGCCCCCATGCTTTGTACTTGTTCTTTTACTTCTGGCCTGGTATCAAATGCCCGCACAATAGCCCCTAGACTACCCGCTGCGCCTATCGCTGCTAAACCGGCAACCCCGGCGCCAATAACCATAACTTTAGCTGGCGGTACTTTGCCGGCGGCAGTAATCTGGCCAGTAAAAAAACGTCCAAATTGATAAGCAGCTTCTACCACCGCCCGATAACCTGCAATATTAGCCATAGAGCTTAAAGCATCAAGTGACTGAGCCCTGGAGATACGTGGCACTGCATCCATTGCTAATACAGTGATTTTACGAGCTGCTAATTTTTGCATTAAATCTGGCTGTTTTGCCGGCCAAATGAAGCAAATTAATATTGCACCTTCTTTAATAAGGGAAATTTCAGCTTCTAGCGGCGCATTAACTTTAAATATAATATCTGCATTCCATACAGATTGTTGCTCGACAATTTCAGCACCTGCTTGCACGAAAGCAGTATCTTCAAAACTAGCAAGCTGACCAGCTTCTCGCTCAACGATGACAGAAAAACCTAATTTTATTAGCTGCTTTATTGTTGATGGTGTTGCTGCAATACGTGTTTCATTGGTAATTCTTTCTTTTGGTACACCAATATGCATAATGATCCCTTATCTAGTCCAAAATTGCTTGATGTTTATTCCCTACTAACATAACTAATTATATTATATATATCTGTCATATTGAGTGAAAAAACATTATTGAAACCTACTGAAAATAGTAATCATGAGCCATAATCTATCGGATTCCTACGACATTAAATTAAATTTTTTTGTCAAAAAATGATATTAGTCAAATAGCTTAAGACTTGATATTAATTTATAAAAATAATTAGCAAAAGTAGTGAGTATTCAACTAAATTAATAGTTTCATAAGAAAACAATGGGACAATTGCAGTTATTACATGTAATAATTATTATCTGTATGATACGACTATTAATTCAGCATTTTGATAGTAAATTGTGTAATGCGGAAGGATTTTGTATGAAGCTGAAAATAACGGCCATCACAACTGCGGTACTTTCACTAAGCAGTATAATAACTGTGCAAGCCGCTGTAGAATTAACACCGGAACAAGCTCAAGAATTAAAGCCTTATCAAAGGATCGCTGTCACAGGCCGCTTTAATGCCATCTATGAAGCATCCGATGCAGTTTCTCGTCGAGCGGATAAAGAAGGCGCCTACTCTTACTATATTCAAAGCCTAGATGATGTAGGCGATAGTGGTAATTTACGAGTAGTTGCTGATTTGTATCGTAAAGATGCTGTAAAAGTAACCAATCCCCCCTATCGTATCTTTGCTGGCATCAAAGAATTGCCGAAAGCAGAAGCAGTAAGATTATTGCCATTTGATACTGTTACTGTCAGTGGTTTGTATAGCTCTGAAGCCGCACTTAATGAGGCGCTAGCTAAAAAAGCCAAGCAAAAAGGTGCTGCTTATTTTTATGTCGTCCGCAGTGTTGCTTTAAATGATGGCGGTAACACACTTGCTACTGCTTATATTTATGCCGCAGATGCACCAAAACGAATAGTGCAAAATGATAATGCCGTAGTACCTGCCGATATAGAAACGGGGAAAGCTTTATTAGCTAAAGGAGGTGAAGAAGCTAAAAAAGTTAAAATACCTGGTGTGGCTTCATCTTCAGCGCCAAAGGAAAACGTAGGCCGCTTTTTTGAAACGTCAATGTCAGGTCCGGGTAAAACGGACGTAACGCTACCTAGTGGATATCATATTGAAGAAGTAAATAAAGCAGCAGCTGCGCAAATGGTTCCTTTCGATTCAATTACTTTCTCCGGTTTCTATACTTCCACTCCAGAGATAAGATATCAAATTGCGAAACGTACAGAGAAAAGAGGGGCAAAATATTTTCATATCACACGTGAATGGCAAGCTAATGGTGGTAGCGTTACTATTAGTGCAGATCTCTATAAATAATAAAAAATCACAATATTATCTTATAGTTAGATAAATAAGTATTTAACGGACTCAATTGTCCGTTTTTCTTTTCAGTAAGAGATAAAATAATAAATAACTGTGCTTTAATAACCAACAAAACGAATATTTTTTTCTTTTTTATGCATATTCAACGATTGCATATCATGTTCCATAACCGTAAAATTCTGCTAAATTTTCTCTTTCTATCTAATTCAAGTCAGTTTGGTTTTTTACTATCTAAACAAGTTGTTATTAATGGCATAAACCAAATTATGGCAAATAGATTTTAGGATATTTTCTTTGAACAATAAAAAATTAAATTTGACGGCTTTAACCGCATTAGTATTAAGTTCAATGGTTGGAGCCGGTGTGTTTAGTCTGCCGCAAAATATGGCTGAAGTCGCTAGCCCCCTAGCACTTATGATAGGCTGGAGTATCACAGGTATTGGTATTCTATTTCTTGCCATATCTTTGCTATTACTTTCACGTATTAGACCGGATCTAGATGGAGGAATTTATACATACGCCAAAGAAGGTTTTGGTGAACTAGTTGGTTTTTGTTCAGCCTGGGGCTATTGGCTATGTGCTGTTATCGCTAATGTTTCCTATTTGGTGATCGTCTTTGCAGCCCTGAGTTTTTTTACTGATCACTCAGGTAATGTGGTTTTTGGTGATGGTAATACTTGGCAATCTTTGATCGGTGAGTCTATCTTACTATGGATCATTCATTGGTTAGTATTAAGAGGTACACAAACTGCCGCCGGTATCAATAAATTAGCGACTTTAGCTAAATTAATTCCCCTGAGCCTGTTTATCATCTTTGCTATTTTTGCGTTTAAGATAGATATCTTTAAATTTGATTTTAGTGGTGCTGAAATGGGCATACCAATTTGGCAACAAGTCAAAAATACCATGCTAATTACGTTATGGGTATTTATTGGTATCGAAGGGGCTGTGGTTGTTTCAGCACGCGCTCGAAGACGTAAAGATGTTGGTTTAGCAACGTTACTTGCCGTAATCTCAGCCTTAAGTATTTATATATTAGTTACCTTGCTCTCCTTAGGCATCGTTCCCAGAGCAGAACTTGCTGCAATGAAAAATCCCTCAATGGCATCACTTATCATCCATATGATGGGAAATTATGGCGAGATTATTATTGCAGCGGGTTTGATTGTTTCTGTTTGCGGTGCATATTTAAGCTGGACAATAATGGCGACAGAAATTCCTTATATTGCTTCGCTTCATGGTTCATTTCCTAAAATATTTAAATCTCAAAATAAAAATAATGCCCCCTCTTCATCTCTTTGGCTTACAAACGGTGCTGTACAATTAGCGTTAATATTAATTTGGTTGAGTGGCAGTAACTATAATATGTTATTAACGATAGCCTCAGAAATGATTTTGGTGCCTTATTTTTTAGTCGGTGCTTTCCTAATCAAAATCTCTTTTGAGCGTGCTAGCAAAGGATTACTTATTATTGGTGCAGTAACTAGTTTATATGGCTTATGGCTACTTTATGCTTCAGGAACAATCAATCTACTGTTATCTGTTATTCTATACATGCCCGGTTTATTTATCTTCCTCTATGCGCAAACCCAAAACAATAATAAAAAATCACTCAGCCGATTAGAAAGAAATGCAATAATTATAATTATTTTCTCTTCTATCCCCGCATTTCGGTATTTACTTCATATTTAATTAACGAGATTTAACAATAACCAATATAGTTGCCATTAGGTGACTATGCTGGTTTTTTTATTAATATGGTAAATTTTCAACTTAAAGCTTCTATCTTGCTGGTTAGAGAGGAGTTTATTTTTTTTATTTACAAAAGCATGTTGTAACTAAATAAAGCTTAAACTCTGATTTTGTAGGCCTTCTATTAATAACAAGCAAAATTGGCTATCTATTATAAATGGTATTAACAAAATAATTTTTTAGTAAAATTAAAATAGATTAATGTCTATCTTGCATATTTTATAAAATAACTATTGTTTAATAACTACAGAAAAAAAATAATTTTATAATTAGAAAATTAGTTTTTTAATTCAATGTATTTAATATTATTTTAATACCTTATATTCTTTATTTTACTCAGCTTAAAGAAAAAACAATTATTATTTCTATACTAAAATACCTCTTGTTTAAAATAAAAATAACAGTATTCTTAAAAAGAAAAATAGCAATGATATTTTTATTCAAAAAATAAAAGGTTAAAACTATGCGTAACTTACTAATGACTAGCTTTTTATCAATTTTTTATTTGACCCAATTTACTGCTCATGCATCAGATGGAAATATAAAATTCACCGCTGAAATTATTCAATCGTCTTGTACGTTTAAAGCACTTACTAAAGATCAAACCGTATCATTAGGCACTGTGGCAACAAATAGTTTTAAAAAAGTACATGACACAGCCTCACCAACCGTTTTTAATATTGAAATCAATAATTGCCCTAATAATAGTCAAGAGGTTTTTGTTATATTTGATGGCGTTAAAGATGAAATAAATAATGAGTTGCTAGCTATTAAGGAAGGAGATGGCTATGCAACAGGTGTTGCTATTGGAATATATAATAATAATAGTGAACGTTATATTCCGTTGAATCATAAAACTAGCGTTTATCCTATTACCGATAAAATAGCTATCTTAAAATTTATTGCAAAATATGTTGCAACAGAAAATATTGTTTTACCAGGGAAAGTAGAAGCTAATGCTAATTTTACATTAGTATATAACTAATAAAATTATCATATAGAAATAAGATTATTTTAGCATTTGCATATTTTATCATTTTATAGAATATAAACACGTTAATTTAATTCAAAAAGAAAATAATATTAAAATAAAAAATAAATAACTCAATATTAATTTACGATTAAAATTTAATGTTACTCTATCTAGCTATAATTTTATTTTCTATAATTATATTTTTTTATGAAAAATAGCATTAATCATTAAATAAAAATTGTGATCTATTAAAAAATATCTATTGTTTAAAAAAAAACATTAATATTCCCCTGATTGAAAATAATTTATTATGTTTTTACAAAATTAATTAGTTTTGTAATCATATAATATAAATCATTTAGTTGAATTATGTTTTTATTAAATAAAGGATAAGTTAATAATATGCGTAAGTTATTTATGGCATTATCATTGTCAGTGGTTTCTTTGTGCCAATTTTCTGCTTATGGCAGTGATGGCTCTATCGTTTTCAATGGAGAACTTACTGGTTCTACCTGCCAGGTCACCGCAAATAGTAAAAATCAAACAGTTATCTTAGACACACTATCAATAAATAATTTTCAAAAGAAAAATGATACATCTATTGGCAAACCTTTCAATATTGCTCTATCCAATTGCCAATCAACAGACAATATCAGTGTTATATTCCATGACGCTACACATGGTCTTACAGATGATGGGTTGATAGCCAATCAAACTGGTGATGATTATGCAAAAGGTATCGCAATTGGTGTTTATGATACTAAAAATAACCTTATCAAAATGAATGAAAAAATATTTACAGATAATAACAATAATACCCACAATTTAGCACTTATCGCAAAATACGTAGCTACAGCAGATAAAGTTGAAGCAGGACTAGTCGCTTCAGCGGTCAGCTTTACCATAACTTATTAACAAGCTAAGAGTAGGAACAATAAAAATTTTTTTATTGTTCCGATCTTACGAGATAAAAAGATGCGATATTTTTTATTATCATTAATTATGGCCATGTTTTCTTCGTTATCATTTGCTAATGTGATTATCGGAGGTACCCGCGTTATTTATCCTTCTGATATGCGTGAAGTTTCTATTGCAATAAACAATTTAGACAAAGAGACTTTATTTTTAATTCAATCATGGGTTGAAGACGAAAATGGTAATAAGGTAGATGATTTTATTATAACACCACCTTTATTCAAATTATTGCCAAAAAAAGAAAATAAAATAAGAATTATAAATTCAACGAATAAATTACCAAATGATAGAGAGACTGTCTATTGGTTAAATATAAAATCAATTCCAGCATTGAAAAAAAGCGACCAAAACCGCTTAAGCATTATATTAAAATCACGAATTAAACTTTTTTATCGTCCTAAAGAAATAATTACAGAATTGGCTGAAACATATAAAAAAATAGAGTTCAAACGACTAAACAAACAACTTATTGTTCATAATCCTACTGCATTTTATATTAATTTTAATTCGATAAAATTAGGAAACTTTAAAATTGAATCGCCTGGTATGTTGCCACCTTACAGCCAGAAAAAATGGCCAATTAAGCAACATGGTAATAACAAAATTGACTGGTCATATATCAATGATTACGGTGCTGTTATCGAAACACATACCCTATTAAATGATAATAATGATGAATATAAAAAATAGAATTAAATATTACACTTCTCCAATCTACTTTAGTCTATTATTTAATATTTCATTTAATTTGCATGCTAAAAATGATGACTATTATTTTGATTTGGAGGCAATAGAATATGATAAAAAATCGCCCATTAATCTTACTCACTTTCTGAAAGATGAAAATCAATTACCTGGTGTATATAGAGTTGATGTTTTTCTTAACAACAAAAATGTAGCCACCCAAGATATTACTTTTATCAATGATGAACAAGGTAAGCTCTACCCTGTTGTCAATAGTAGTATATTAAATAGCTGGGGAATTGATGCTAATTTTATTAAGCAAAAAATTATCGATCAATTAGCTAACGATACCATGATTGATTTTTGGCAACAAAATAAACTAGCGATTAGTGCTGAATTTGATTTTCATCAGCAAAGTTTATATCTCACTTTTCCACAAATAGCAGTTATAAAAAACCAACAGGTATCATCATTGCAATCAGGGGTGCCAGTATTTTTTGTTAATTATCGTTATCAGGGTGCCAATACATGGATAAAAAAAGTACTGATAAGCAAAATCATTTTATTGGCTTGCTCATCGGCGCTAACTGGCAAGCCTGGCAATTGCGCCATTATGGTAGCTACTCTTCTCATTATCGATGGCAAAATTATCGCACCACGCTTTCCCGTGATATTCATGCAATCCATAGCCAATTAAATCTCGGTGAAAATTATACCTCTTCAATACTGTTTGCTCGCTTTCAATTTAAAGGCTTACAATTACAAAGTGACGATAGCATGGTACCCGACAACGCCAAAGGTTACGCTCCAGTGATCCATGCTATTGCCGAAACATATGCAACTGTCACTGTATTGCAAAATAATATTCCCATCTATCAAACTTATGTGCCGCCGGGCCCTTTTGTCATTAACGATCTGCTTCCCTCTTATTCTAACGATAAACTTAAGATAATTATTGATGAAAGTAATGGTAAACAAAGAATAATTTATCAACCCTACGCAACTTTACCCAATATACTACGGGTTGGTCGTTTTCGCTATGCACTTAATCTTGGGCAATATTCCCCCTCGAAGATCAATGCCTATAAAGCCAAATTTATACAGTTTGATTATCAATATGGTTTATCAAATTACCTAACTCATTATGGTGGAATTATTATTGCCAACAATTATTGTTCAAATGCGTTAGGATTTGGTGTTAATGTCGGTCAACTGGCTGCTGTTACTTTCGATGCTAGCTATGCAAAAGCAAAGGAAGTAATAGGTTCATATGACGGAGGTTACGCCTATCGTTTTCAATACGGCAAGTATTTTTCTACCACCAGTACCCAATTAACGTTAGCAGGCTACCGATATAGTGAAAAAGACTTCTTAACATTTAGTCAAGCTAATCAACTTAAAAATGCCTCTTTTCCGCTTTATTACCACGCTAAGAAAAGCCAATTGCAATTTAATATTAGGCAATCTTTAGCTAGTTGGGGTACTCTATATTTCACGAGTTTCGCACGGGCATATAAAATTCTAGAAATGGCTTCAGAACAATAATTAATCTGTAACTTGCTAAGACGTATAAATTTACTTAAATTACAATAAGTTATTTTTAATTTATAAGGTTTTGTCTATTTATATATTATGCTGAATTAAACTTAAAAATAGAGCGTTTTTTTATTGGTGCGAAACTCGTGTATTTATCAGCTTATCAGAAAAACTATTGGAACTATGATGATAAAGAAGCAAGCTACTCGATTAATTATAGTTCTCGGATCTGGGACTTAGATTATACAATCAACTATAGCTATACTAAGTCCAGACGAGAACAATCAGCTGATCAGATCCTGTCTATCAACTTGCAAATTCCCTTTAAGCGATGGTTAAAGCGAACCTGGGGAAGCTATGGTATACAAAATAGCTTTAATCAGCGTCTTCTTCAGCAAATAAATATTCACCACTCTCCATTTGCTGATGAAAGCTTATTTTTAACCCTTCAACAAAACTATGAACGACAGTATGAAAATCATACTAATTCTATTAGTAGTGCACTTTATGGCCAATATCGAAATCAATATGCAATCCTCAATTTAGGCTACAATCACGACCCCCATCAAAACCAATTAAATTATGGTCTGCAAGGCAGCTTGGTTGCCCATCCTTATGGATTAACCTTAGCCCAACCTATCGGTGAAACAGCAGCATTAGTGATTGCAAAGGACGCAGTTGAGGTAAAACTAGAAAATCATTCAGGTATAAAAACTGACTATCAAGGTATCGCTATCATTCCCAATATTAGTAGTTATCGGACAAACCAAATTACTCTCGCAACCGAAACACTACCAGATGGTGTTGATATTGAATCTAATATACAAACAGTGACCCCTCTAATTGCCGATGATACATTGATTGCCAAAACACGTAGTAAAAAAATAGTGATGGTCCATTATCAATATTCAGGTAATGAACATGATGTTATTGCTGGCATAGGTTTAGTTAATTTGCTTTGGCATGATCTGACGAAGGTTGAATCAATTCCTATCAATTATCGTATTTATGATAAAGATTCTGATGGAAAAACAAAAAACACGCACTTTTCCGAAATGCTCACTCTTGCTAAAAAAAGAGGGATCATGCCAGAAGCCATAGTGATGGATGCTTGGTATTCTAGCCTGGATAACCTGAAATCAATTCGCTCTCATGGTTGGATCTGGGTAACCACGCTGAGGAAAAATAGGATTGTTAACCATAACAAACAACTGAACAAGTTAGACATCTCAGAAGAAGGAACGTCAATACACTTGCGAGGATATGGTTGGGTAACCGTTTTCAAATTTACAGCCAAAAACGGCCGTATTGATTACATAGTAACAAACAAAGAGAATCCCACCCGTCAATACCTCAAATCTATCATGGATGCCCGTTGGTCTGTTGAAGTTTATCATCGAGAAGTTAAACAAAACTGTGGTATTGAACGCTGTCAGGCTCGCACGAGCCGAGCGCAAAGAAATCATATTTTTCTCGCTATTTCTGCGTGGTTTGAACAACATAAACGTCGTATATCTGAAAAAATAACCCTTTATCAACAAAATTGGGACGTAATCAAAAGTGCTATTACTGAGCAAATCCGTGTTTTATTAGCGTACCCAAATTAGTTTTGTGCGAAACTCGTGTTCTATAGAATCGAAGTGCAACTGATAAAAACAGCTGAACAGGTAGAGGCCTGTGATATTCCCCAACATCAGCTCACTGAAGCAACTATTGGTAATTTACCGATAGTAAATTTCAAATTGAGAAATGTTAAAATTATCGTTCCTAAAGTAAGCTGTTTTATCAATAATAAAGCATTAGAGATAAATTTAGGTCGCCTAAAAACAACTGTTTTTAACGGCATGTATAGTACGGCGAGCAAAAAAACATTTTATCTCGAATTAAGCTGTACTCAACCATCAACAGTTGAAATAAAAATGGAAGGAGATACATTACCGTCAACTGATGATAAAATTTTAGCGTTAAATAAATATAATGCGGCAAAAGGTATTGGCTTACAGATTATATATGAAGATAACCCCATCCAATTCAACCACTGGTTTTCATTAAAAAAAGTGCCTGATATCGAAAGTATTCCACTGCCTTTTTACGCGCAGTATATCCAAGTTGCTGAACGAGTAACACCAGGTCAAGCGAACGCCCTAGTCACTTATCATATTAAATATCATTAAAAAGGGGTGGTAACACCACTTTTTTACCCTACTCTGGCAGTAATGAAATTTGCGCCATTGCCTGTAGAATACGTTTATCTGAAATAGGATAAGGGGTGCCCAGTTGTTGAGCAAATAGGCTTACCCGTAATTCTTCCATCATCCAGTATATTGCTTGTACTTCAGGCAACTTTCTTTGTACGCTAGACCACTTAGCTAACCAACCCTGCCATTGCTGTTTAATATGCTCAATACGCAGCATATGCGCGCGATCACGGTTTGGATCAGCGACTAACTTTTCCAAACGACGCTCTATCGCATTAAGATAACGAATAATATCAGGCAGTTTTTCCCAGCCATGAGATGTAACAAAACCTTTAAATATTAATCCACTAAGTTGGGTTTTAATATCAGAAAATGGCAGTGCCAAATGAATGTCGACCCGGCCTTTTAAACGCTTATTAATTGCAAATACACGAGTTAAAATCATTTCAACCTGTTTAGCTATCTCAACCACTACCTCATTAAGCTCAGCACGAACATAAATTTCCAATCGCTGATAATCTTCTGCTGTCCATATCAGCCCACCAAATTGAGCAATTAATTTATCCACTCCACAGCTGATACAATCATCAATTAGCTCAAGAACTTTGCCAAAAGGATTGAAATAAAGCCCGAGTTTGGATTTATTTGGCAATTTTTCATGCAGGTATTTTATCGGTGAAGGAATATTCAGCAGCAATAGTCGCCTTAATCCTTTATTCATCGCCTGTTGCTGCTCTAGTTGAGTTTCAAACATGCGAATTGCAACGCTATTTTTTTCATCCACCAGCGCCGGATAAGCTTTAACCAGATAACTACCACGCTTTTGTTCATAAAGCTGAGGCAAAGTACCAAAATTCCATATGTGTAACCCACTTTGCTCAATACTTTCATTAACAACCGCAGCTAATGTTTGTTGAACTTGCTGTTTTAATTGTATTTTCAACGATGTTAAATCACGGCTTGCGGCAATAGTCTGGTTATTTTCATCGACAATATGAAATGTCATTTTTAAATGATCAGGTAATTGATCCCATTGCCAGGCGTCGGCGTCAATAGTAACACCTGTCATACGACGCAATTCACGGGTTAGACAATCTAACAATTTTCCTTGCGGCGCAGGTATTCTCTCTAAAAATGCTCTAGCATAATTTGGGGTCGGCACAAAGTTACGCCGTAACACTTTAGGTAAGGATTTAATCAGCGCGATAACTAACTCTTCTCGTAATCCCGGTATTTGCCAATCAAAACCTTCATCTTTCACTTGATTGAGTACCGATAGTGGAATATGAACCGTGACGCCATCAACCGCACTACCAGGCTCAAACTGATATGTTAACTGCAATTTAAGCGCATCTTGTTGCCAATAATTGGGGTATTCTGCCAGGCTAACGTTATTAGTTGTTGCCCGCATTAACATATTTTTGTTAAATGTCAGTAGCTCAGGCTGTGTTTTACTCACCACTTTCCACCAACGATCAAAGTGACGGGAAGAGACAACCTGACTACTAATTCGCTGTAGATAAAAATCAAACAGCGTGTCATCGTCAACCACAATATCGCGGCGACGGGATTTATGCTCTAACTCTTCTACTTCAGCTAATAATTTTAAGTTTTGTTGGTAAAAGGTGTGGCTGGTTCGCCAATCACCCTCAACCAATGCATGGCGAATAAAAAGCTCACGACACAATTGCGGATCAATTTTACTGTAATTAACCTGACGGCCAATTACGATAGGTAAACCCAATAGCGTTACACTTTCCGACGCCATAACCGCACCTTGCTTTTTTGACCAGTGCGGCTCGCTGTAATGATATTTGACTAAATGCCCAGCCAGTGGCTCGATCCAGTCAGGTTCGATTATCGCCGCAGTACGTCCCCAAAGCTTATTCGTTTCAACTAATTCTGCCACCATGACCCACTTAGGTGGTTTTTTAAATAAGCCAGAAGCAGGAAAAATCATAAATCGCGCATTTCTGACAGCTAAAAACTCTGCTTTATCAACCCCTTTTTGGCCAATATGAGAAAGCAGACCTGCCAGTAGCGAAATATGAATAGCCTGATAATCAGCAGGTTCGCTATTTACCGCAATACCCAACTCTTTAATCACTTGCCGCAGCTGGCTATAGATGTCCTGCCACTCCCTTAAGCGCATAAAATTAAGTAGATCTTGTTTACATTGCTTACGAAATTGCGCATTGGATAAAATAGTTTGTTGCTGTTTAACAAAATCCCATAAATTTAAATAGGCCAGAAAGTCCGAACGTTTATCGATAAAGCGATGATGCTTTTCATCTGCTATTTGCTGTTTATCAAGTGGCCTTTCACGAGGATCCTGGATAGAAAGCGCGGAACTTATCACCATAATTTCTCGCACACATCCATGCTTTCTGGCCTCTAAAACCATACGTCCCAAACGTGGATCGAGCGGCAGTTGTGCCAACTGACGACCAATTTCAGTCAGTTGATAATCGCCAGCAGTAGCGGTTTTATTAGCAATAGCGTTTAATTCTTCGAGTAATCGAATGCCGTCTTGAATATTACGTTTATCAGGCATTTCAATAAAAGGAAATTGATTAATATCACCTACTCCAATCGCCATCATCTGCAAAATAACCGAAGCCAGATTGGTACGTAAAATTTCAGGATCGGTATACATCGGGCGGGCTAAAAAATCTTCTTCCGAGTACAAACGAATGCAGATCCCTGTAGAGACGCGGCCACAGCGCCCTTTACGCTGTTCAGCCGAAGCTTGTGAAATTGGTTCAATTGGCAAACGCTGTACTTTTGTGCGATAACTATAACGGCTAATGCGCACATAGCCGGTATCTATCACATATTTAATACCAGGAACGGTCAATGAGGTTTCTGCCACATTGGTCGCTAATACGATCCTTCTGCCTGGATGAGATTGAAAAATACGGTTTTGTTCGCTGTTAGACAAACGAGCAAAAAGCGGTAATATTTCGGTATGTTTTAAATTCAGCTTATTTAGTGCTTCGGCTGTATCCCGGATCTCACGCTCACCACTCATAAAAATCAAAATATCGCCAATAGCATGTTGACTTAATTCATCAACCGCATCGATTATGCCATCAAGCTGATCGCGATGACTATCGTTGCTGTCACCACTAATTGGCCGATATCTAACTTCTACTGGATAAGTTCTTCCTGATACCTCAACAATCGGCGCGTGATCAAAATGTTGGGAAAAACGCTCGGGATCGATGGTCGCGGAGGTGATAATAACTTTTAAATCAGGGCGTTTAGGTAATAATTGGCGTAAATAGCCCAGAATAAAATCAATATTTAAGCTGCGTTCATGCGCCTCATCAATAATTATCGTGTCATATTGCAGTAATAATTTATCATTAAGTAATTCTGCTAATAAAATTCCATCTGTCATTAATTTAATGAACGTATTATCACTTACCTGATCATTAAAACGGACTTTATAACCAACAGTACTAACTAAAGGGATATTAAGCTCCTCAGCGATCCTGTTAGCAACTGAGCGCGCAGCCAATCTACGAGGTTGGGTATGACCAATTAAGCCTTTTATCCCTCGGCCAAGCTCTAGACAAATTTTGGGGATCTGGGTTGTTTTGCCCGACCCCGTCTCACCAGCAATAATGACCACTTGATGATCACGGATCGCCTGATAAATTGCCTGTTTTTTCTCAATGACAGAGAGATTTTCTGGATAAATAATTACTGGAAGATCGCTTTGCCGCTGAGCAATTTTTTTCTGCCCGGCAGCAATATCTGTTTTAACTAATTCAATAACCGATTGGCGGGATTTTACATTTTTTATTTTCTTTATCCCTGCCAAGCGTTTTTTTAATACCAATTGATCACGCAATAATAGCTTTCCAATATCAGCATATAATGCTATTAAATCAGAGTTCACGTTTAATTAGACCTTACTGAAGGGGCATATTTGCTGAGTTGACCATCAAAACACGATGTCACTGACACATACTCTTCTTTGCCAAAATAATAGAGTGCTATAGTATCTTATTTTTGTGTCCAGCGACCATTAATACCTAATACATATTCACCTTTTTTCGCACCATCTATTAATTTTTGGCCAGCAATTTTGGCCACTTGCTCAGTTTTAAGTTGATTACTTTGCGCAATTTCAGCATATTTTTGTTCACGAGCCTGATTAATGCTGTTAACCAATGCGTTCACTTCAGCATTATCTTTTGCCACTGCTGCCAGATAACCGGTTAAGGTTTCGCCGACCAGCCCACGCTGCTTAGCTTCGCTAATTGATAAGCTCAAGGCGGAAAAACTGACAACAACACTCATCAATATCAATAAAAAAGGTAAAATATATTTTTTCATCATGTCATTTGTTATCCAAAAAGATCACTATTATTTTTTAGTAACCCCTCAACCTGGAGATCAACTTTAATTTTAATTTCATGTTCAATTTTGACATTCATATTAATATTTATTGGCTTATCGGGTGTTGCCACCTCTAACCGAACACAACTTGTTAATAAAATGCCGCTGATAAGATCAGCATATACCAAATTTGCCTTTTCATTACTGATTTTCACCTTTTTTTAGCGAAATATTTTTTTCTAACCAATCACCTAAATTATTAGCAAATTGTAGACTGCGCCACAATTGAAAGATATTTTCTTGATGGCGATAATTTAATCTAACTTGCCGATTTTTGCTTTCTAAAGGATTAACGCCATGAATTTGAGCATTGAGCGTGATATCCCCCAGATTACTCAGACTAATTTCGGTTTGGCTACGATTTATTTCCAAATAACGTAACCAGGCCATAGCAACTCTAGCAGATAAATTATTTTCACCGATAGAATCCACTAACTCTTTTCCTAATCTTAAGGTAATATTGCCTGAGTTTGCTAGCCACCCTTCTTTCACAATCCAATCCGGGTTATTCAGGAAGAAAGGTAATTGACCACTTATTTTTCCTGACATCGCAACCTGAGTCGTGGTTCTAAGGCGAGTTAATAATTGACTTAAATCTATTCGATCAATAGTGAGTATGGCTGGCTCTATTTGCGGCCAACGTAATTTAGCTAACCGAACAGCGCCGCCTAACAAATCAACATTAACTGCCCGTAACACTAAAGGGAATTTTGCGCTAGCTGGATAATAGCCATAAAGATCAGCCGTTATATTACGCATATCAAACAGACTTTTTACCTGTTTGATCCTAATTTGGATCGGTGACTTGGTCCCCAGCTGCCAGCGACTATTTTGTAAACGCCAGGGTAAAATAAAATCAACTCCATCAACACTACCATCTTTTAACCACAATCCAGCATTAGTAACCGACCAATGGCCACCAGCGATCACCCCTTGGCCTTGCGCCACAGAAAACGCAACTTGAGCATAAAAATTACCTTCTCGCAAGGTGATAGCCAAATCTGCCGGGATCAACGATTGAAATGCTAATACACTCTGATTTTGCCAACGTGCATTTCCTCTTAATCGTATACCATCCCAACGGATAAAAAATGGAATTGGACCTATTTGTTGCGCTGATAGTGCTCCGGATAATTGGAAATCTGCTGGATTGCGACCAGTTACTTTAGCTGTGATCGCGGTTGCTGGTAAAAAGCTCTCTTGACCAAACTGTATTCGATTAGTACGTAAAATAAGCTCACCAGTAAAATTAGCGCGCTTAGCATCACGTTGCCATTTTAAGGGTTTTGATAGCGTTAAACGGGGATGAAACATATTAACCATCTCATACTGAATTTTATCAAATCCGGTATTCAATCTGTTTACCACCAATAAAGAGTTAATCCAGTAACCATCACCGCTAAGATCCCAATTGGCATTAAGGGGGGGGGTAATTGTGCATGGCCCCAATAACGCCATCGCCATTGACCTTGGTCTGGTTTAAAATTATTGGCTTGTCCATCAAAATGTAATTTTACCTTACCCCAATAACTATCAGTTGTATCAGCAATTGCCTGCAAACGCCCAGTTACCCCTTGTGCCGTCAAATAAGTACCCGCTAACGGCAGACGTAATTCATCAAGCATTAATGTTTTATTTATCTTGCCATACATTCTAATTAATGATGATGGTAAAAAAGTAATACGCGGAGAGAGCAATGGACCTGAAATCAGGGTTGGGGTTCGCATATCAATAATCAGATCATTAATTTTAACCTGTCCCATTAATTGAAATGGAATATGGCTATTTAGCCAATCTAATTTACCCTGCTCAATAGTCAGCACCAAATTAGCTTTGCCTTCCCCGCCCGTCGTCAACATATTAGCGCGACCACTAATACGCATATCAGCTAAATTATCACGCCAATTAGCCAGACGAAGATCGATTTTTCCTGATAATAATTGATCACCATTTTGCCAACGCCAGTTTCCTTGCTTAATAGTCAAATACTGGTCATCTAATTGCCAGGGCAAAAAGAGTAATGGCATTTGAGACTGCTGTTCTGTTAGCTGTAAAATCCCTGAGCGATTTGCCCAATTTAATTGCGCAATCACCGGTTTAGTATAGTGATTAGTCGTAAAAATCGCGTCAATTTTTCCCTGTTGGGGAATTAATGTCGAACTCAAGGGTTGCGAGATATTACCGGTTAAATTAACCGTATCTTCATTCAGCCGAAGAAACATATGCTCTATATTGAAATAATCTGCCATGGTTGTTCGTGCCAAAAATTGCACATTTTGTCCTTGATAATCGATGTGCAAGTGATGACTTTGACTTACTTGTAACTGAAGTTTGCCTGCTAAAAATGGCCAAGGATGTAAGACGAGTTGTTCAATTGTTAATTCCATTGACGGGATTGTGGTTAAGATCTGTTTTATATCTATTTCAGATTGTGTAGCTTGATCGTCTGTTAACTGGGATAAGCAATTATTGTCACTCACTAACGATTGAGCATTAATTATCCATTTTGTTGGCCATTTAGTTGCTGAAGAAACCGTTAATTGATCCACCTTGACCCATTCACAGCTGCCTAGTGCAATTTTCATATCGGCTACAACAATCCCTTGGCCGGTGATTTTCGGTAACGTCATTGACAATGTTGCACCTTTGGGTAGCCATAATTGACTGACTCTAGGTAACCAATGCGGGATTGAAAACCAGCTGGTGATAACAATAAAAAACAAGATTATGAATAGCAAAATAATATATTTTATTAATTTAGGCACTCTACTATTCCTTTGTTTTAATTAACCTCATTAAAACCATAATAATGGATCTTTAATATTGATCCATCTTATTAATAGATTTACAACACAACTACATTAGCGATGTTATCAACAAATTTTTATCCATCGATTCATATAATCCTCTATTTGTGCCATTCTATTAACACTAAGCACATTTATCGCTATAGGTGCAAAAGTTACACTCATTTTATATTGGAGCCTCCAATGAAAGTCGTTTCTTATAGTACAAAACAATACGACCGCATTCATTTCGATCAAATCAATAAACAGGGTCATTTTAATTTTGATATCGAGTACTTTGATTTTCCACTCACCCCACAAACTGCTAAAAATGCTGCAGGTGCTGATGCGGTTTGTATATTTGTTAATGATGATGCCAGTCACGCAGTACTTAAAGAGCTTGCAAAGCTGGATGTTAAAATTTTAGCTTTACGTTGCGCCGGATTTAATAATGTCGATTTAGTTGCTGCAAAAAAATTGGCCATTCAAGTTGTGCGCGTACCTGCATATTCTCCTGAGGCTGTTGCTGAACATACAGTGGGTTTAATGCTTTGTCTAAATAGACGTATTCACCGCTCTTACCAACGTACTCGGGATGCCAATTTTTCACTGGAAGGATTAACCGGTTTTAACATGCATAATCGTACTGCTGGCATTATCGGTACCGGTAAAATCGGTTTAGCAACATTACGCATTCTTAAAGGTTTTGGCATGAAACTACTTGCCTATGATCCCTATCCCAGTGAAGCCGCATTAAAGCTTGGTACTGAGTATGTTGATTTAGATGCTTTATTAAAGCATGCCGATATTATTAGCCTCCATTGCCCATTAACAAAAGAAAATCATCATTTACTCAATGAACAATCTTTCAATAACACCAGTTTCGCAATCTCCAAAAAAGAAGTATAAATTTAAAAACAAGAAAAAATCAGGGTGTTCATATTTTGTCGGGTTATCCATGTATTAAAGATATCTATAAAACATTCTTACAAGTAAGCAGTTTAAGATACTCTGGTTTAGCGTTATCAGAAGTAAGCCCATCGCCTTTATCTCATGACACTGTTAGCCGATGGCTAAAAAGTAGATGTTTTAGACCTAAAGACCTATGGCGATTAGTTGAACCTTCTATAGACAAAAAAAGCCCTTGCGTACTAATTGCCGATGATACATTGATTGCCAAAACACGTAGTAAAAAATAGTAATGGTCCATTATCAATATTCAGGTAATGAACATGATGTTATTGCTGGCATAGGTTTAGTTAATTTGCTTTGGCATGATCTGACGAAGGTTGAATCAATTCCTATCAATTATCGTATTTATGATAAAGATTCTGATGGAAAAACAAAAAACACGCACTTTTCCGAAATGCTCACTCTTGCTAAAAAAAGAGGGATCATGCCAGAAGCCGTAGCGATGGATGCTTGGTATTCTAGCCTGGATAACCTGAAATCAATTCGCTCTCATGGTTGGATCTGGGTAAACACGCTGAGGAAAAATAGGATTGTTAACCATAACAAACAACTGAACAAGTTAGACATCTCAGAAGAAGGAACGTCAATACACTTGCGAGGATATGGTTCGGTAACCGTTTTCAAATTTACAGCCAAAAACGGCCGTATTGATTACATAGTAACAAACAAAGAGAATCCCACCCGTCAATACGTCCAATCTATCATGGATGCCCGTTGGTCTGTTGAAGTTTATCATCGAGAAGTTAAACAAAACTGTGGTATTGAACGCTGTCAGGCTCGCACGAGCCGAGCGCAAAGAAATCATATTTTTCTCGCTATTTCTGCGTGGTTTGAACAACATAAACGTCGTATATCTGAAAAAATAACCCTTTATCAACAAAATTGGGACGTAATCAAAAGTGCTATTACTGAGCAAATCCCTGTTTTATTAGCGTACCCAAATTAGTTTTGTGCGAAACTCGTGAATAAAATGAAAGATGGGGTTATGGTGATCAATACCAGCCGCGGCGGTTTAATTGATTCTAATGCAGCAATCGAAGCACTAAAACAACAAAAAGTTAGCGCCTTATGGATGGATGTATACGAAAATGAACGTGAGTTATTTTTTGAGGATAAATCGAATGATGTGATCCAAGATGACGTTTTTCGCCGCTTATCTGCCTGCCATAATGTCCTATTCACTGGACACCAAGCTTTTTTAACCGAAGAAGCGCTCAATAATATTAGCGAAACAACGCTACAAAATATTAAACAGATTGCTCAAGGAGAACCGTGTGCTAATAAAATTGAAGGTTAATCTTTAACATTAAGACAATATTTATTGCTAGGGTTTCTGGCAGCTGATTGCCATGAGTGCTTTAGGGCGCTTATTGCACAAAACTATCGCTAATTAACCAATGAATAATCCAAAATGGAATACCACCAGCAACTGCCGCCAACGGCCTAGTAACTTCCAGTTGTCGATTACTGAATATAACCGCCATAATTGCTAATTGGTTTCTTAGTTAACTTGAGTGAATTAGCCATCACAACGGATACTATTAACCAATTTTAGATGACTAATAAAATAATCAAGTTAATAATATTAATTAATCAACTTTTCCAGTCGTATTTCTCCATTTTGCAAATTTTCAACCGGCAACCAACCCAGTTTTTGATAAAAACCGCAGGCACGACTCGCAGCATCAGTCGTTAACCAAATTTTTTTATATTGTTGAAAAAGAAACGTTTCAGCTTTGGTTAATAAAATTTTGCCGAAACCTTGCCCGGCAAACTCAGGACGAACAAATAAAGCAAAAATGCTGCCTTGTTCCATATCCATCATAGAGAAACCGATAGGATTGCCAGCTATTTCCGCAATCCAGGCACAAGGTGACACAGACAAAATATCGCGTAATGCGTCAGGTGTAATTCCTTTATCAATGAGTTGTTTTTTGGAAAGGTGATTTTCTTTTACACTGGTTCGAATAGCAAAAAGTGATGCAATATCATTAACATTAGCTAATCTGACATGTTGTTCTAAATAATAGTTTTCCATTTTTTTCTCTAGGATCAAAAGGTATTAATAATATGATCTTCCCAATCCATCACCTCAATTTCTCTAACCGCAATATGCCGAACGGATATTTTAGCTTGGTGCATGGCTAATTTTGAACCGGTTTTTAATGGATGCCAGGCTGGCAGCGGTTTTCCTTCAGCAATTAAACGATAAGCACAGGTGTTAGGTAACCAACGGAAGGTAGTCAAATTATCCCTTGTCAATTTGATACAATCTGGTTCATAACGAAATCTTTCTGCATAGTTTTTGCACTGACAGCTTTTAAGATCTAATTGATCACATGCCACGTTGGTGAAATAAATTTCATCGATATCGGCATCCAGTAACTTATGCATACAGCATTGCCCACAACCGTCACATAATGATTCCCACTCTTCATCGGTCATCTGTTCTAACGTTTTGCGCTGCCAAAAAGACTCAGACATATAAAATAAAAATCCTCTTATTAGATAACTCGTGTTTTTAAAATTCGATCATTTAAATGAAGAGTAAGCTCGTCGTTCACTTCTAGTGGGCCAACACCTTTGGGTGTGCCTGTTAAAATAACATCCCCAGGGCGTAAAGTAAAAAAACGCGATATATAACTGATCAAAGGTAATATGGCTGTCAGCATATCGGCGGTGTTTCCTTCCTGCCGTATTTCGTTATTAACCAATAAACTTAAGCTCGCTTTTTGTGGGTCACCAAACTCATGAGCAGCAATAAATCCGGATATTGGGCAAGCACCATCAAAAGCTTTGGATTTTTCCCATGGCTGGCCAGATGTTTTTAATGTTTGCTGTAAATCACGTAAAGTCAAATCAAGTGCCACGGCAAACCCTTTAATTGCTGATTTAATTCTCTCTTGATCATTTTCCTGTTTCAGCGTCGTGCCAATCAAAACAGCTAACTCGATTTCATGATGTACTGTGCCTAGCCCTTTTGGCAACAAAATAGGTTGAGTGATATCACAAAGCGCAGTTTCCGGCTTAATGAAAATGACCGGCTCTTTATGCTGCTTTGCGTTCATTTCTTGCACATGTTCGGCATAATTACTGCCTACACAAACCACTTTATTAGCAGATACATCCAGCAAAGCGCCCTGCCAATCATGGTGTTGATACATAGTCTTACTCTTATTTATTGTTGCTTATACTACTCAATTTATTATATTTGTTGAGCAATACCGTCAGCCATTATACAGACAGATAATGAAAAATAGTAAGAACGATTCCAATGCATAATGGTGCGAAAATTATCGGTCCCCAGATAGATCCTGCCTTGCGGATCTTTTGGAATAATTAACCAAGTCTGTGTAGTTAACGCCAAATTAGCCATCACAGGAACTTCTATGCCAAGCTTTTTCCATTGTTCTACCGATTTTCCTTTTTTCTTTATCCCTGCGAAACCAACATCAAAACCTATTGGTAACTTAACCTGTGTGCCCCAAGGTAAATAAGTTTGCCAACCTTCATACCTAAGGTAATTGGCAATTGAAGCAAAAACATCTGCTTTATTGTGCCAGATATCAATCTGACCTTTACCACTACCATTTATAGCATATTGTAGATAAGAGGTGGGCATAAACTGAGTTTGTCCCATTGCACCGGCCCAAGAGCCTTTTAAACGCTGGTTTTTCGACACATAGCCTTTATCCATAATTTTGAGTGCGGCCATCAGTTGTTTACTAAAAAAAAGTTCTCGGCGGCCATCAAAGGACAAAGTGACTAAGGCGAAAATCACATCTTCTTGCCCTTGGATTTCACCAAATTTACTCTCTAATCCCCAAAGTGCAACAATATATTGCACCGGAATACCAAACCGCTTACTGGTTATATCCAGTTGATGCTTATTATTATGATATTGCTGTATTGCCATGCTAATACGGGATGATGGTAAAACTTTTTGTAAATAATTTTCTAAATTGACGTTAGCACGCTTTTCCGGCTGTCTACGATCTGCGGCCACAATTCGCTGAACAAAACAAATACACGAGTTTTGCACCAATAAAAAAACGCTCTATTTTTAAGTTTAATTCAGCATAATATATAAATAGAAAAAATCTCATAAATTAAAAACAACTTATTGTAATTTAAGTAAATTTATACGTCTTAGTAAGTTACAGGTTAATCATTGTTTTGAAGCCATTTCTAGAATTTTATATGCCCGTGCGAAACTCGTGAAATATTGGCAAAAGCCCTAGCGATCGTTGCTTCACTTATTCCTTGTTGCCTTGCCATTTGCTTTAAATATTGAACATAAGCTGGAAATTGCGCCAAACTACGTTTTTTATGCGGAAATACCTTACTTAAAGAAACTTCACTAGATTGCGCTGCTATTGCTTGCGGTACTGATATCAAGAAAATCACTTTAGGCATCATTGCGATGAGCAAATCACCTATCAATAAGAAACTACCAATTACTGTATAAATAAGTTTGAGTCTCATAGCGATAATCCTCAAAAATTTTTAATTCAGTATTATCTTATTTTTGCTCTGCCAGTAGTTGATTTTCCAATTTGTCAATCAGATAGCGATAATCTTCCATTATATTTTCAACCGGAGGCGGAAACTGGAGATAATAACCAACCTCGATAAGCTCCCGTTTAACCCTATCAATATCAGCATTGGCTAATTTTTTTCGATCTGTCAAACTGAGAGTCATGACAAATCGGGGAGTACCAAATTGCTGTAATAATGGTTTGGGAACGCGGGAAAAATTGTCTTTTTTTCTACAAAAAGATAAGTTTGTTCCTTCTTTGCACTACAATAAATGACACAAAACATTCAATTTAGCTCTTTTTTATTAACACTTTTGACTTGCCTGACTAATTAAGTAACTATAACATAATATTGTATTTCCTTATATCATCGTCCAAAATTCCACTATGGGTCAGTTCAACATGCTGAGTCGAATGCAGATGGCACAATCACCAATCGAACTAAAAGGCAGTAGCTTCACTCTCACCGTTCTTCATATTCATAATGAAGATACTGAAGCTATTAAAAAAGCAATTCAGGAAAAAATTGACCAAGCGCCTGATTTTTTGAGAAATGCCCCTGTTGTCTTCAATGTTGCTGGTCTATTAGATGTAAATACTATTTTATCCTGCTATAAAATTATTAGTCAGGCAGGTTTAAAGATAGTTGGTGTTAGTGGGTGTACCAATACTAAATTGCGCCAGGCTATCACTGATATTTGCCTACCTTTACTTCGTGAAGGTCAAAATCAAAAAACACAAAATAAAAAAACTGCCAATATCGCTACCACTGTACATGGTAAGACGCGTATTATTACCACCCATGTTCGTTCAGGACAACGCATATATGCCGCTAATTGTGATTTAATTGTTAACGCTAATGTTAGTGCTGGTGCTGAATTGATTGCTGATGGCAATATACATATTTATGGCATGATGCGTGGTAGAGTACTTGCTGGCGCATCTGGCGATAATGATTGTCAAATTTACTGTACACACTTACAAGCGGAATTAGTTTCTATTGCTGGACAATTTTGGTTAAGTGAACAAATTCCTGCAGATTTTATCGGGAAAGCAGCTAGACTTTGTTTGGTAAATAATGAATTGACGATTAATAATATCATTTAGACCTTATTACAGGAATGACTTCATGGCACGCATTATTGTTGTAACCTCAGGTAAAGGTGGCGTAGGCAAAACTACTTCCAGCGCAGCCATCGCTACCGGCCTGGCCCAAAGAGGAAAAAAAACCGTTGTGATCGATTTTGATATTGGTCTACGTAACCTCGATTTAATTATGGGATGCGAACGCCGGGTAGTGTATGATTTTGTGAATGTGATCCAAGGTGATACCACACTCAACCAAGCACTTATTAAAGATAAAAGGACTGAAAATCTTCATATACTTCCTGCTTCACAAACGCGTGATAAAGATGCATTAACACGCGAAGGCGTTGAAAAAGTGCTAAATGGACTGAAAAAATTAGATTTCGAATTCATTATCTGCGATTCACCCGCAGGTATCGAAAGTGGTGCATTGATGGCACTTTATTTCGCCGATGAAGCAATTATTACCACCAACCCTGAAGTCTCTTCTGTACGTGATTCAGATCGCATACTCGGTATTATCGCTTCTAAATCACGCCGTGTAGAACGTGGCGAAGAACCCGTCAAGGAGCAACTTTTGCTTACCCGTTATAATCCAGGTCGTGTCACTCATGGTGATATGCTGAGTATGGAAGACGTACTTGAAATTCTGTGTATCCCACTGATTGGTGTGATCCCTGAAGATCAATCCGTTTTACGTTCCTCTAACCAAGGAGAGCCTGTTATTCTCGATGCCAAATCTGATGCAGGCAAAGCATACAGTGACTGCGTTGATCGAATTTTAGGTAAAAACCGCCCTATTCGTTTTATTGAAGAAGAAAAAAAAGGCTTCTTAAAGCGCTTGTTTGGAGGATAAAATATGGTCTTATTAGATTTTTTCCTGTCGAAAAAAAAATCAACGGCCAATATTGCCAAGGAAAGGCTACAAATTATTGTTGCCGAACGCCGACGTAATGACTGTGGGCCGGCTTACCTACCCGCAATGAAACGTGATATTTTAAAGGTCATTTGTAAATACGTCCAAATTGATCCAGAAATGCTCACAGTACAATTTGAACAAAAAAATGATGATATCTCGGTTTTAGAGTTAAATGTAACTTTACCTGAAACGGACGAAAAAAATAAAATAGCTAATTTTTAACACCAAGTGCCCATCAATAATGATGGGCTTGTGCCATAATGACTTAAAAATAAATATTTTCATTGCTTAATTTTAACAATTCCATTTCCTTTGTTTATCATTTCACTAGTAAAAGCATTTCCATTTACAAAATCACCTGTGATTATTTTTCCCCTATTAACAATAAGATAATTTTTCCTGGCTTGCTTTAAGATCTGGTACTCACTTTTTATTTGATTATTAAATTGATAATTTTTTGTTATTCGATTAATGACTTCGCTAATATCTCTTACTTTATAAACATTAAAATAAAATAATGAATTAATATCTATCTCAGCAGCATTTCTAAATGAACCACCTGTTACATAAACATTCATTTCATTAGCACTTAATTGACTACCTTGTTTTATTTGAAATTTTGAATAACCAAAATCATCAACTAACCAAGGTTTAAAATAAGATAAATTTATATGAGCATTTTTATCATTAATATTATTATACTCTATAAAAAACGGCATATTACCTGTTCGATAAGTTATTCTATCTGCTTTAATTTGCGTGTTAGCATTAATAATATTATTATAAGCCGATACCTCAATATCTTTAATATTATTAAAATTAATATTTCCGGAAAAACTAATCGACTTATTGATTGATTTAATTTAATATTATCAATTTTTTCATATAACCCAAGATTAATTTTGCCAGCCAGCAAAGTTACCCGATCAGTGCCAGAAAATGAACAGCTTATGCAACTAATTCCCTGCTGGTTAGCAATCAGAATAGCTGCTTTTGTTCCTAGAATAGCTAATTCTCCCAACAGCCTGGTTTTTTCATTGCTATCAATTTCAGCAATAATCAATTTAGCACTGTACTCAATATTATTATTAAAATAAATCCCTTTTTTGCCTATATCCATTTTGTTAAAAAAAATATGGGATACTCCTTTATTATCAACAAGATTAATATTAATAACTGGTTTATTTTTACTAGTAGAGTCGGATAGTAACCTAACCTGAGTTCGGGATAAGAAATAAAGAGAAAGTCTTGATATTCAAATAGTTGAATGAGCCTGTTTTGTTAAAATACTCTAACAGTCTGGTTAAAGAGTAGAGCATTGTTAAACAATTATGGAAAATCTTACTGAACTTTATTGCCTGATGGATGATTTTTGCAAAGACTTCGAGCCAAAAATGCATGAATATTTGCTGACTAACGGTACTAAGCGTCGTAGACGGTCTACTCAGCTTTCGTTGGCGGAAATGATGACACTGGTTGTGTTGTTTCATCAACTCCGATTCAGGCAATTCAAGGTATTTTATCTCTATTATGTCCGCTTATATCTCCGGAAGGAATTTCCTAACTTGCCATCCTATTCACGCTGTGTAGAGTTACTTCCGCGTAGTGCCTTAGCGTTAACGGCACTGTTTGAGTCAATTAAGGGAAAATGCACGGGGCTATCGGTTGCCGATTCTACTCCGATAGCGGTGTGTGATAACTTACGGATCCGCAGACATAAAGTCTTCAATGGGATAGCTGAACGGGGAAAAAATTCAACAGGTTGGTTCTTTGGTTTCAAGCTTCATGTAATTATCAATCATTTGGGGGAAATACTCAGTTTTCGACTCACACCAGGAAACACCGATGATCGGAAACCATTGCCTGAGCTGACAAAGGATCTTTCTGGTTGTTTGTACGCAGATAAAGGGTATTTATCGGCTTCACTGAAACAGCAACTCAAAACGATGGGAATTAGCCTTATAACGAATATCAAGAAGAAAATGAAGCCTATTAAACAGACTTGTTTCGACAAAGCCATCTTGCGTCATCGTTCTGTCATTGAAACGGTATTTGATGAGTTAAAAAATCTTTGTCAAATAGAGCATACGCGACATCGCTCTCCGGCTAACTTTGTAGTGAATTTATTAGGCGGACTGGTTGCATATTGTTTAATGCCATCTAAACCAAAGATACCTGTTGCAGGTACGTATCTTCAAGTATAATTGATAATGCTTATCCCGAACTCAGGTTAACCTATTTAATTTACTATAGCTTTTATATTTAGTGATACTAGCAGTAGAATTTTTTATATTATTTTCATCAATAATGATATATGTACCATCATCTTTATATTTATTATTTATTATTGATTTTTAATTTTCCGTTGGTAACCTATCTTTTATAAGATGGAGATCATCAGCATAACTATTAAAAATTATTGTTATCGCCATTATAAATATCAGTGTTGTTTTCATTCCAGCCTCGTAATAACCTGGTTATAATAAAATAAAATTATTTATATTGTTATAAAAAATAACTTATTTAAATTAATAGAAAGAGAAACCCAGAAAGAAAAGATATTTTTAATCTCATGTCTCAAGATACAGCTTTAAATTAATTACACTATACCTCAGACAAACTAATTCAAAGATTTATTACAAATCAATGAATTAGTTCAATTAATAAAAAGATAACAAAAAATACATTTTAAAAATAAATCAGCTAACAATATAATTCCAATAATCGCTTTAAAGGAACACTTAATAATTGCCCACGCCAGCCAGCCAGCCAACAAGTCGGGCTTATAGTCTGATTTTTTCAACCCCCAATGGAACGCTAGCAGTTGATTAATCTGACGTCGAGAAGCTAATAACTCTGAATTCAACTCTGCTTGTTCACCAATTTGTTTAGTTAAAGTTTTAACCGCCTTAAATGCCTCTCGATATTGAGGATGATTGATAAGATGATAAAGCAGCTGTGGACAGGCATTTTCCTCAATATCACAACAGTTTGAGACAATTTGCAACGCATCCTGACCATGGCAGCGGATCTCCTGCCCAGTTAAACCAAGAGTATGCAGTTGTGTCAATGAATTAGGCAAATAACGCGCTATTTTCCATAGATGTTCTTATCTAACAATAAAATTGACCGCTAAATCACGCCGTCGAGCCTGATTAAGACGCCAGGCTGCTAATTGTTTAAGACAGGCAAGCTGTTGAGCCCGCAATTGCCAACTATTTTTAATACTTTTATATGCATCTGCGGGTGATAATATCTCTTGTCGACGTAACAAAATCCGCTGGCATTCATCGGTTACCGCCGGTAAATAGCCTAATTGATTAATCAACGACAGTAGTTTTTCGGCTAAAGATAATAAAAAAACACATCAGCGGCCGCATAAGCCAATCTGTTCTTGATTCACTCTTATCTAACGTAATCGTTAAATATTCATTCACTAAGCTTGCAAACCCGCTAGAAATGTGCTGCCATAATCTGGGTATCTAACATCGGCTGTGGAACACAAGCCAAATGATGTAAAAATACTTCTATATCTTCACTACCAGCATGCAAGATTTTAGTCACTTTGCCATCTGTTAATAAATTTCTAAACGGCTCCATATTAGTAATGGCAATAGGATCAATTAATGACAGTTGCTCACCGTCATATAGCTGAATAAGACCAAACTGTGGATAATAAGTTTTTACTCGTACAAATTCTGTATCTAAAGCTATTTTGTTAGCCTTCGCTGCTGCTTGACAAACTTTCTTAAGTTGAGCATCTGTGGTAATCAACTGATAATTCAAAACGTCTTTCTCTTTGTGATTTATTTTTAACAACATCACTCTTGGCCGCCATTTTAGCGATGCTGTTTATCAAAATTTACTATCTAATGTTTGTGTTACTTGATGATTTTCTGTCGCTGTCAGATATTTTTTCTGCTCTTCTTCTCTTAATTGTCGTCGTAAAATTTTACCTACATTCGATTTAGGTAACTCAGAGCGAAACTCAAAAAACTTAGGCACTTTATAGGCAGTCAAATATTGACGGCAATAAATTTTTAATTCTTCAGCAGTCAAAGCAGGATCAGTCGATACCACAAAGACTTTGACCGCTTCACCAGTATTTTCATCTACCACACCAATTGCTGCATTTTCAATGACTTTGGGATGATTAGAGATAACTTCTTCAATTTCACTCGGGTATACATTAAAACCAGAAACTAAAATCATATCTTTTTTGCGATCAACAATTTTAATAAAGCCTTTTTCATCGATCTTGGCAATATCACCGGTCGCTAACCAACCATCTCACGAGTTTCGCACCAATAAAAAAACGCTCTATTTTTAAGTTTAATTCAGCATAATATATAAATAGATAAAACCTTATAAATCAAATACAACTTATTGTAATTTAAGAAAATTCATGTGTTTTAGTAACTTGCAGATTGATCATTGCTTTTAAGCCATTTCTAGAATTTTATAGGCCTGTGCGAAACTCGTGCATCTTTCATCACTTCGTCGGTCATAGCAGGAGAGCGCCAATAACCCTTCATGACTTGAGGACCACGTACCAACATCTCACCGGGCTGGCCAATTGGAACTTCATTACCACTATTATCAATAAACTTGACTTCAGTTGAAGGCATATGCAACCCAATGCTACCATTATATTTACTTAAATTGTATGGGTTAACCGTCACTAATGGCGAACACTCAGTTAAACCATAGCCCTCCAGTAAACACTTGCCCGTCAGTTGTTGCCACTCTTCCGCTACTGTTTTTTGTACCGGCATACCACCGCCAATAGAAACATTCAAATGGGAAAAATCAAGTTTTCTAAATTCTTCATTATGCCACCAAGCATTAAATAATGTATTAACACCTGTAATGCCAGTAAAAGAATAACGCGCAAGTTCTTTAACCATTGCGGCAACATCCAGCGGATTAGTGATCAGCAAATTAGTACCGCCAATTTTAACAAATAACAAACAATTTACTGTCAAAGCAAAAATATGATACAGCGGCAACGCCGTCACAATAATTTCTTTACCTAACTGCATGGCAGGCAAATAAGTAGCTCTGCCCTGCTCAACATTTGCCAACATATTATAATGGCTAAGCATTGCGCCTTTTGCTGAGCCAGTGGTTCCGCCGGTATACTGGAGAAAAGCCAAATCTTCGCCAGAAATATCAGGTTTCACATATTGCATACGATAGCCTAATTGCATAACACGACGAAAAGAGTCGCTTGTGGCAAATAATATTTAGGTACCAGACGTTTTATATATTTAACAACAAAATCAACAATCGTCCCCTTTGGCCGAGACAGTTGATCGCCTAAACGGGTTAGAATAACATGTTTAACTTGGGTATTAAAAACGACTTTTTCTAATGTATGGGCAAAATTTGATACGATAACAATCGCAATAGCCTCACTATCACTAAGTTGATGTTCTAATTCTCTTGGGGTATAAAGCGGATTAACATTAACGACAGCCACACCTGCACGTAAAATACGAAAAAGTGCAACCGGATACTGTAATAAATTAGGTAGCATCAGCGCAATACGAGCGCCTTTTTGCAGACCTAAGCCATTTTGTAAATAGGCCGCAAACGCTCGACTACGCTCTTCCCGCTTACGATAGGTCATTATTTCACCCATATTAATGAAAGCTGGACGATCAGCATATGCTGTAACCGCATTTTCTAGTAAGTCTGCTAATGATGTTTCAGATACCGGTCCTATTTCTGCCGGTACATCAGATGGATAATTTTTTAGCCAGATTTTTTCCACTGTAACACACCTGATTTGAAACTAAGTGAAGTAACCGACAAAAATTAATTTGTTAACAAAATACTAACTCAGCATACTAGTTTGAGAACCGTTCTGTGCTAATGCTGAGATATGTATCACTATTTAATTTCAAATCTAGAATAAGTTTAAACTAAGCTAACTTATCAACTTCACGAGTTTCGCAATCTCCAAAAAAGAAGTATAAATTTAAAAACAAGAAAAAATCAGGGTGTTCATATTTTGTCGGGTTATCCATGTATTAAAGATATCTATAAAACATTCTTACAAGTAAGCAGTTTAAGATACTCTGGTTTAGCGTTATCAGAAGTAAGCCCATCGCCTTTATCTCATGACACTGTTAGCCGATGGCTAAAAAGTAGATGTTTTAGACCTAAAGACCTATGGCGATTAGTTGAACCTTCTATAGACAAAAAAAGCCCTTGCGTACTAATTGCCGATGATACATTGATTGCCAAAACACGTAGTAAAAAAATAGTGATGGTCCATTATCAATATTCAGGTAATGAACATGAGGTTATTGCTGGCATAGGTTTAGTTAATTTGCTTTGGCATGATCTGACGAAGGTTGAATCAATTCCTATCAATTATCGGATTTATGATAAAGATTCTGATGGAAAAACAAAAAACACGCACTTTTCCGAAATGCTCACTCTTGCTAAAAAAAGAGGGATCATGCCAGAAGCCGTAGTGATGGATGCTTGGTATTCTAGCCTGGATAACCTGAAATCAATTCGCTCTCATGGTTGGATCTGGGTAACCACGCTGAGGAAAAATAGGATTGTTAACCATAACAAACAACTGAACAAGTTAGACATCTCAGAAGAAGGAACGTCAATACACTTGCGAGGATATGGTTGGGTAACCGTTTTCAAATTTACAGCCAAAAACGGCCGTATTGATTACATAGTAACAAACAAAGAGAATCCCACTCGTCAATACCTCAAATCTATCATGGATGCCCGTTGGTCTGTTGAAGTTTATCATCGAGAAGTTAAACAACAACTGTGGTATTGAACGCTGTCAGGCTCGCACGAGCCGAGCGCAAAGAAATCATATTTTTCTCGCTATTTCTGCGTGGTTTGAACAACATAAACGTCGTATATCTGAAAAAATAACCCTTTATCAACAAAATTGGGACGTAATCAAAAGTGCTATTACTGAGCAAATCCGTGTTTTATTAGCGTACCCAAATTAGTTTTGTGCGAAACTCGTGAACTTCTAAATTTTGATTAATTTTCAGTTAGCTATAAAAATTAGCGTAATAATTATATATAAGATTAATTATATATCATTCGACTTTTTTTCGAAAAAACAATGCTTTTTATCATATTAGCGCATAACCGCACCTTTTAGCAGCGCAAAATCTGCTCAGCCTAAAAACCAATCAGGGTAAATATGGCAAAATATTTACCCTGACTGATTGATAAAACTAATAATTATTCGGTTAAATAAGTTCGTATTTCAGCCTCACCAACAGGATAACCCCAAGGGCCCCAATTCCAATAATAAGGCGAATTAGGATAGTTTGGATACCATGGCGATCCATATCCCCAACCTGAAGGTGGTAATACAACTGATTGCATTTGATTCCAACGTTGATAACCTGATACAACAATCTTGACATACTGGTAGGAAACTAAATCAATTTTGCCTTCTTCAATGCCAGTAATTGTCCCAACGACAGTAATATAGTGACCGCTAAAATCTGATGGCTCCAAAAAACGGCCAATATAAGCATAGATACGTCCTACCGATGGTGTATTTAACCTTGGCGCAGCGTCATATTTACTTAATGGCATCACTGCTATTTCAAGCCGAGTTTGGTTATTGTTGTTTAAAACAGAGATCACCTTACCGCCAAAGCGCCCTTCTTGACCAATATAAAGCTCAGGGGCCCCTCACTCACTGCTGATAAACTTTCAACCGGTGTTTGTGTCGTTCCCTTAATTGACGCGGGAATTGAAACACAGCCAGCTAATAAAACAACACCAGCCAACAGAGCAACCTTTATGGCAGCCTGGTAGTTTAACTTTATTTTCATAAACCACCCCTTAAAACGGCATAATAATTTTAAACAAGTATCAACGGCCGGGTAATTTTTTCCAACTAACCTCATTACGTAAATAAACCGGCTGGGCTTCTTCAGCGTCAACTGTTTTACCTTGTTGCCACTCTGGTAGAGCTAACAGCAACATATCTTGCGCATCAGGTAAAGAAATACCACTTTCCAATAAATTTAAATTTGTCGCTCTTAATATAGGATAGGCTGACCAACCTGTCCCGGCAATAGCCCATTGTCCAGTTAAGCCATTTATTTTGGCTAAAAACTGCTCTGGCTTGAGTACTACCTCACTTTCTGCACCTTGCCAAAACCCATCTGGTTTAAGTTCATAACAAGCAGAATAAATTTCGCCCATTCTGGCATCTATCGCTACCAGTACTTTTTTTGCACCTAATTGACGATAAGCTCCTTGCGCCATAGTTAACAGCGAAGAGATACCTATCATCGGTAAATTAGCCCCAAATGCCAATCCCTGAGCAATACTGACAGCAATACGAACGCCAGTAAAACTGCCTGGCCCACGCCCAAAAGCTAAAACATCGATATGTTGTAAATCCAGATGCGCATCAATAAGACACTGCTCTATCATCGGTAATATTTTTTTGGTGTGCTCCCGCGGTGAAACGGCAAATTGAGTAAAAATTTCTCCATCGCGCCATAGGGCGACAGAACACGCTTCAGTGGCGGTATCAATCGCTAATATATAGGTTGCCATATTTTAGATCCTGGCTATTTTTATGACTAAATAATTGCTAATACTAACATATTTTGTTGAATAGGAAGGTATCAATAAGAAAAAACTTATATGTTATCGCCACTATTTAATTAATTACTTAAGGACGTTTTTGCTAAAAAGTCAATCGACGCTTGCAAACTGCGTGTTCTAGGCGAAGGCGGTAAACTATTTAAAAAAATTTCACCATAAGGTCGCGATACTAATCGTTTATCACAAATAATAATAACCCCTGAATCATTAACATCACGCACAAGCCGGCCAGCCCCTTGCTTTAAATTAAGTACCGCATCAGGTAATTGGACATCATAAAATGCATTGCCGCCTTGGAGCTGACAATCTTGCATACGCGCTCGCAATAATGGTTCATCAGCCGACGTAAAAGGTAATCTATCGATACACGAGTTTCGCACCAATAAAAAAACGCTCTATTTTTAAGTTTAATTCAGCATAATATATAAATAGAAAAAATCTCATAAATTAAAAATAACTTATTGTAATTTAAGTAAATTTATACGTCTTAGCAAGTTACAGATTAATTATTGTTCTGAAGCCATTTCTAGAATTTTATATGCCCGTGCGAAACTCGTGGATAATGACACAAGAAAGAACATCGCCTTTAACATCAACACCTTCCCAAAAACTGCTGGTGGCTATTAATAATGCATTACCTGCTGCTATAAATTGTGACAACAATCGCGCTTTGCTGGTTTCTCCCTGCATCAAAACAGGTAAATTCAAACAATCGCGAAACATTGCTGTTAATTCACGCATCATATGAAGTGAGGTACATAAAAAGAAACAACGCCCCTGATTATGATCGATAACTGGCTTTAGCATGACAACTAATTGCTGAGCAAAGCCAGCTTCATTAATATCTGGCAAATAACGGGGCACACAAAGTAATGTTTGGCGCTGATAGTCAAATGGACTTGGTAAGATTAAATTATTGGCTTTCTCCAATCCTAGACGCTGGCTAAAATAACTTAATTTATCACTGATTGCTAAGGTAGCTGAAGTAAAGATCCAACTGCCTTTTTCAGTGGTTATCATATCATGAAATTTATCCTCCACCCTTAATGGTGTTAATGCTAATAAAAAATGGCGGCCAAAACTTTCAAACCAATAGCTAAACCCAGGTATTGTTGTTTCTTTTAACCGATTTAAACGATTACGATAAGTCGTTGTTCGACTCAAAAATAGCATCTAACGCGATAGAACGCCCCAGCGACAGTTTCATCATCTCATAGCTAAATTCCAATGCATCCTCAAGACGCTGCAACACACTGCTAACAGACTGTTGATTAAGTAATTGCTGCAAATTCCCTCTAAATCCATTTTCACCTAATGCTAATCGAAAATCTAAAGTAGCCTGGCTAATGCTATCGGCACACTTTTGTAATTGTCACGAGTTTCGCAATCTCCAAAAAAGAAGTATAAATTTAAAAACAAGAAAAAATCAGGGTGTTCATATTTTGTCGGGTTATCCATGTATTAAAGATATCTATAAAACATTCTTACAAGTAAGCAGTTTAAGATACTCTGGTTTAGCGTTATCAGAAGTAAGCCCATCGCCTTTATCTCATGACACTGTTAGCCAATGGCTAAAAAGTAGATGTTTTAGACCTAAAGACCTATGGCGATTAGTTGAACCTTCTATAGACAAAAAAAGCCCTTGCGTACTAATTGCCGATGATACATTGATTGCCAAAACACGTAGTAAAAAAATAGAGATGGTCCATTATCAATATTCAGGTAATGAACATGATGTTATTGCTGGCATAGGTTTAGTTAATCTGCTTTGGCATGATCTGACGAAGGTTGAATCAATTCCTATCAATTATCGTATTTATGATAAAGATTCTGATGGAAAAACAAAAAACACGCACTTTTCCGAAATGCTCACTCTTGCTAAAAAAAGAGGGATCATGCCAGAAGCCGTAGTGATGGATGCTTGGTATTCTAGCCTGGATAACCTGAAATCAATTCGCTCTCATGGTTGGACTCTGGGTAACCACGCTGAGGAAAAATAGGATTGTTAACCATAACAAACAACTGAACAAGTTAGACATCTCAGAAGAAGGAACGTCAATACACTTGCGAGGATATGGTTGGGTAACCGTTTTCAAATTTACAGCCAAAAACGGCCGTATTGATTACATACACGAGTTTCGCACAGGCCTATAAAATTCTAGAAATGGCTTAAAAGTAATGATTAATCTGCAAGTTACTGAAATGCATAAATTCACTTAATTTACAATAAGTTATATTTAATTTATAAGGTTTTATCTATTTACATATTATGCTGAATTAAACTTAAAAATAGAGCGTTTTTTTATTGGTGCGAAACTCGTGACATAGTAACAAACAAAGAGAATCCCACCCGTCAATACCTCAAATCTATCATGGATGCCCGTTGGTCTGTTGAAGTTTATCATCGAGAAGTTAAACAAAACTGTGGTATTGAACGCTGTCAGGCTCGCACGAGCCGAGCGCAAAGAAATCATATTTTTCTCGCTATTTCTGCGTGGTTTGAACAACATAAACGTCGTATATCTGAAAAAATAACCCTTTATCAACAAAATTGGGACGTAATCAAAAGTGCTATTACTGAGCAAATCCCTGTTTTATTAGCGTACCCAAATTAGTTTTGTGCGAAACTCGTGATTGTATCTGATCACGAATTTCTGTCCGATAAACGAGGGTAATATCACGTGCAAGTTCAAATAATTGACGGCTACTAAGCTGTTGGCCAAAGTATTGACTGTCAATATCGGGGATCTGATGCGCCTCATCAAAAATAACTACCTCCGCTGACGGAAGTAACTCGCCAAATCCAGTATCTTTTACCACCTTATCAGCCATAAATAGATGGTGATTGATAACCACTACATCGGCTTCTAACGCTTTTTTGCGCGCTTTAAGTACAAAACAACGCTGATAATGGGGACAATGACTGCCGATACAATTATCATTAACCTGAGTTCGGGATAAGCGTTAGTTATGAGAAAATAAAAATAGCTCATTTATCAATAAAAACCTTTTAAAATCAATAAAATGATAAAAAAGGGAATATTTTTAGTTGGTTGTAGGTTAAAAAATAAGCTATTTTCTCTGCTAAAATCATGAAAAAAGCCAAAACTTAGCACTGTTTTATGTAAAAATTTTAATTTAAGTAATTGAATATATAATGAAAAACTTTATATTCCTTATCCCGAACTCAGGTTATCATTAGTACTGGTTACTAATGGCCAAACAGCACTATCTTCGGCTACCTGATGACAATTACTGATATCACCATCTTCAGTTTCTATTGCCCAACTACGTAAGCGAACAATATCAGCAATCATTTCAGCGGCTAGTTGCTATCCAGCTAATGATTGCTGCTCAAGCCGCTCCAAACACAAATAATTAGCCCGCCCTTTTAATAAAGCGACATGACCTGAATAGGCTAAAGCCGCTTTAATAATCGGTAAATCACGATAATAGAGTTGATCCTGCAAAGTTTTTGAGCCGGTTGAGATCACGACTTTTTTGTTAGAACGTAAGGCCGGCACTAAATAAGCATAAGTTTTACCCGTTCCTGCCCCTGCTTCAACCACAAGCGTTTGTTGAGATTGAATTGCCGTCGTTATGGCGCGAGCCATTTCAATTTGCGCATCACGTGGCCGAAATCCAGGGATGGCACTAACCAATGGGCCATTAATAGAAAAATCGTCTAACACTTTAGTCTCATTATTTTAATTAGCGAAAATATTTTGCTGATGGTTACACTAGCCTAGGTAATAAAAGCTCACTTAGCATTATTCATTATTATCACGAGTTTCGCACAGGCCTATAAAATTCTAGAAATGGCTTAAAAGTAATGATTAATCTGCAAGTTACTGAAATGCATAAATTCACTTAATTTACAATAAGTTATATTTAATTTATAAGGTTTTATCTATTTACATATTATGCTGAATTAAACTTAAAAATAGAGCGTTTTTTTTATTGGTGCGAAACTCGTGTTTAATATTCTTGGCCCGCTAATCAATCCAGCTAAACCGCCAATTTCACTTATTGGTGTTTATGATCCTAAGCTAATTTTACCTATTGCTAAGACATTGCAATTAATAGGATATAAACGTGCTGCTGTTGTTCATAGTGGCGGTATGGATGAAGTTGCCTTACATGCCCCTATTCAAGTGGCTGAATTAAAACAAGATGAAATTTTAACTTACCAGCTAACGGCTCAAGATTTTGGCTTACCAACCTACTCTCTATCAGAATTAACTGGCGGCTCTGTTGATAAAAATTATCAACTTATTACCACATTGTTACAGGGTCACGGGAAGCCAGCTCATGCTAGCACCGTTGCTGCCAATGTCGCATTACTGATGAAGCTTAATAACCATGAAGATCTAAAAACCAATACCGATTTTGCTTTGCGGATTATTGGTACTGGAAAAGCCTATCAACGGTTAACCACACTAGCCAACAGGAGGAAGTTTCACTAATGCAAGCGACTATTTTACAAAAAATTATTGCAGATAAGATGACATATTTAGCGGCAAGAAAATTAAAGCAACCATTAATTAGCTTTATTGGGCAAATTACGCCAAGTGAACGCCATTTTTATACTGCTCTTTCGCAAAGCTATCCGGCATTTATTCTGGAATGTAAAAAGGCTTCACCATCGAAAGGCATTATTCGTCATCACTTTGATCCTGTACAAATTGCTAAAGATTACCAACATTATGCAACAGCAATATCAGTGTTAACTGATGAAAAATATTTTCACGGCAGTTTTGATTACTTACGCCTGGTGAGTAACACTGTGCCACAACCAATTTTGTGCAAAGACTTTATTATTGATCCCTACCAAATCTATTTAGCTCGCTTTTACCAGGCTGACGCTATCTTATTGAAGCTATCAATATTAGATGACCAAACCTATCAATCTTTAGCGGCACTGGCGAATAAATTAAAGATGGGCATTCTTACTGAAGTGAGTAACGAAGAAGAGCTAAAACGAGCGGTTAGGTTAAAAGCCAATATTGTCGGTATCAATAATCGTGATCTTCGCGATCTGTCAATTGATCTAAATCGCACTAAACAATTTGCCCCACAATTAGTCGGAAAAACATTAGTCATCAGTGAATCCGGTATTGATAGCCACCAACAAATTCGTCAACTCAGTAAACAAGTTAATGGTTTTTTGATCGGCCGCGCATTAATGGGTGAAGAAAATTTAATGTTAGCTATTCGTCGGCTAATTATTGGTGACAATAAAGTTTGTGGTCTCACTCGCCCACAAGATGCCCAAAGCGCTTATCAAGTTGGGGCGATTTATGGCGGTTTAATTTTTGCAGACAAATCGCCACGCAAAGTAACACTTGAGCAAGCAAGAGCCGTTATAACCGCAGCCCCTCTTAACTATGTTGGCGTTTTTCAACACCAGGTAAATTCATTAATCGCTGAAATTAGTCATCAGTTAAATTTATTTGCCGTCCAGTTGCATGGTTATAAAACAGCTGCTGACATTCAGCAACTTCGTTCTTTATTACCCACAAATTGCGAAATATGGCAAGCAGTTAATATGGCTCAATCACCACCTTGTTTCAACGCAAAAAATATCGATCGCTATTTACTTGATCATGGTGAAGGTGGCACAGGCAAAACTTTTGATTGATCCAAACTACCTGAGAAACATCTTGATAAAATTATGTTAGCCTGTGGATTAAATGCAGACAACTGCCAACAAGCAGCTGCGTAGGCCTTGATTTCAATTGTGCACGAGTTTCGCAATCTCCAAAAAAGAAGTATAAATTTAAAAACAAGAAAAAATCAGGGTGTTCATATTTTGTCGGGTTATCCATGTATTAAAGATATCTATAAAACATTCTTACAAGTAAGCAGTTTAAGATACTCTGGTTTAGCGTTATCAGAAGTAAGCCCATCGCCTTTATCTCATGACACTGTTAGCCGATGGCTAAAAAGTAGATGTTTTAGACCTAAAGACCTATGGCGATTAGTTGAACCTTCTATAGACAAAAAAAGCCCTTGCGTACTAATTGCCGATGATACATTGATTGCCAAAACACGTAGTAAAAAAATAGTGATGGTCCATTATCAATATTCAGGTAATGAACATGAGGTTATTGCTGGCATAGGTTTAGTTAATTTGCTTTGGCATGATCTGACGAAGGTTGAATCAATTCCTATCAATTATCTTATTTATGATAAAGATTCTGATGGAAAAACAAAAAACACGCACTTTTCCGAAATGCTCACTCTTGCTAAAAAAAGAGGGATCATGCCAGAAGCCGTAGTGATGGATGCTTGGTATTCTAGCCTGGATAACCTGAAATCAATTCGCTCTCATGGTTGGATCTGGGTAACCACGCTGAGGAAAAATAGGATTGTTAACCATAACAAACAACTGCACGAGTTTCGCACGGGCATATAAAATTCTAGAAATGGCTTCAGAACAATAATTAATCTGTAACTTGCTAAGACGTATAAATTTACTTAAATTACAATAAGTTATTTTTAATTTATGAGATTTTTTCTATTTATATATTATGCTGAATTAAACTTAAAAATAGAGCGTTTTTTTATTGGTGCGAAACTCGTGAACTGAACAAGTTAGACATCTCAGAAGAAGGAACGTCAATACACTTGCGAGGATATGGTTGGGTAACCGTTTTCAAATTTACAGCCAAAAACGGCCGTATTGATTACATAGTAACAAACAAAGAGAATCCCACCCGTCAATACCTCAAATCTATCATGGATGCCCGTTGGTCTGTTGAAGTTTATCATCGAGAAGTTAAACAAAACTGTGGTATTGAACGCTGTCAGGCTCGCACGAGCCGAGCGCAAAGAAATCATATTTTTCTCGCTATTTCTGCGTGGTTTGAACAACATAAACGTCGTATATCTGAAAAAATAACCCTTTATCAACAAAATTGGGACGTAATCAAAAGTGCTATTACTGAGCAAATCCGTGTTTTATTAGCGTACCCAAATTAGTTTTGTGCGAAACTCGTGTTCTGGTGTTGAACAGCGGCCTGGCATAAAAAGTTGCCATAAATTACAGATTACCTTTGAAAAATTGTTTGATTATTTATAAGCGTAACAATCAAATTAACAATTTAACGATCAGAACAACGGAATAAAGTAATGAGTAAATTAAATCCCTATTTTGGTCAATTTGGTGGTCAATATGTGCCTGAAATTCTTATTCCCGCACTTAACGAACTGGAACAGGCTTTCATCGAAGCCCAGCAAGATGATACGTTTCAACAACAATTTCACGATCTATTACAAAATTACGCTGGCCGTCCCACCGCCTTAACGCTATGTCGCAATTTAACCATCGGTACTAAAACTAAACTTTATCTAAAACGAGAAGATCTATTGCATGGCGGCGCACATAAAACAAATCAAGTGTTAGGCCAGGCTTTATTAGCCAAACGGATGGGCAAAACTGAAATTATTGCAGAAACTGGCGCTGGACAACATGGCGTTGCTACAGCACTGGCTTGTGCATTACTTGGGCTTAAATGTCGCATCTATAATGTCGCATCTATATGGGAGAGAAAGATGTCCAACGCCAATTGCCCAATGTATTTCGGATGCAATTATTGGGAGCTAAAGTTATTACGGTAAATAATGGCTCAGCAACCTTAAAAGACGCCTGCAATGAAGCCTTGAGAGATTGGTCAGCCAGTTATAGCAACACCCACTATTTACTTGGCACCGCAGCCGGGCCCCATCCCTATCCAACGCTAGTACGCGAGTTTCAAAGTATGATTGGCGATGAAGCCAAAGCACAAATTTTAGCTAGAGAAGGACGACTACCCGATGCCGTAATTGCTTGCGTTGGCGGAGGCTCTAACACTATCGGATTATTCACAGCGTTTAAATCAGAGCAAAATGTACGTCTAATTGGGGTTGAGCCAGCCGGTCTAGGTATCGACTCTGGCGCCCATGGTGCACCATTAAAACATGGTCGGCTTGGTATTTACTTTGGTATGAAATCTCATCTAATGCAAACCGATGAAGGCCAAATTAAAGAGTCTTATTCTATTTCTGCCGGGTTAGATTTTCCTTCAGTCGGACCAGAGCATGCTTATTTAAATAGTATTGGCCGTGCTGATTATGTCTCAATTACCGATAATGAAGCGTTATCGGCATTTAAAAAACTGGCTAATCATGAAGGTATTATCCCAGCTTTAGAGTCGTCACACGCCCTGGCTTACGCCTTAAAAATGATTGAAGCAGAACCGGAAAAAGAACAACTACTGATTGTTAATATCTCCGGCCGTGGAGATAAAGATATTTTTACTGTACAGGCTATTTTGCAAGCCAAAGGAGAGATCTAATGGAGCGTTATCAGCCCTTAAATGCTAAAAATCAGGCAGCATTCGTCCCATTCATCACCTTAGGAGATCCCAATGCAGAAATGTCATTAAAAATTATTGATACATTAATTGAAGCAAAAGCCGATGCATTAGAGATTGGTATCCCTTTTTCTGATCCATTGGCTGATGGTCCAACGATTCAAAAGGCCAATTTACGCGCACTTAATGCCAACATCACACCAACATCCTGTTTTGAGTTATTAGCACAGATCCGCAAAAAGCACCCTTTGATTCCTATTGGCTTATTAGTTTATGCAAATCTGATTTTTAACTATGATATTGATAACTTTTACGCTCAATGTCAGAATGCCGGCATCGATTCCGTTTTAATCGCCGATGTACCGATGAATGAGTCCCTGCCATTTCGCACTTCAGCGTTGCAACATAATATTGCACCAATATTTATTTGTCCTCCTAATGCTGATGACGATCTTCTACGCCAAATTGCTTTATATGGTCGTGGCTATACTTATCTACTCTCGCGTTCAGGTGTAACAGGCACAGAAAAAAAAGCCAATATTCCTGCTAGCCAGTTATTAACCAAGCTACAAGCCTACCATGCCGCCCCACCACTGTTAGGTTTTGGTATTGCTAAACCAAAACAAGTCACTGAAGCAATCAAAAATGGGGTAGTTGGCGCAATATCTGGCTCTGCGGTTGTAAAATTAACACGAGTTTCGCACAGGCATATAAAATTCTAAAAATGGCTTAAAAGCAATGATCAATCTGCAAGTTACTAAAACACATGAATTTTCTTAAATTACAATAAGTTGCATTTGATTTATAAGGTTTTATCTATTTATATATTATGCTGAATTAAACTTAAAAATAGAGCGTTTTTTTATTGGTGCGAAACTCGTGATTAATTGAAATTCATCATCAGCAATCTGATATATTACTAGCCAAATTAAAACAGTTTGTTTCACAGATGAAAATGGCTACGCAAAAATAGTCAATTTAAAGCTAGCGAAAATGGTAGTTTGTCTTGCTATTTTGTAATTACTAATTATCGATTCTAATAAACTATTGTAATTAACAAGTCGCTATCGATACCAGCTATTCATTTGTAATTTATTTATATTTCATCAATAATCAGTATATTGACTGCGATGAAATTTTCATTTAGCACTCATATACGATAAATAAAAATAACCCTCGTATTAATGGAGAATTGAATAATGAAATATCTTAAATCAATGACAGCGCTCTGTACCGTGCTATTTATGGCATTATTCCTTTCTGCTTGTGCTCCAACAGCAAAAACAGAAGGAACTGGTGGATATATTGATGATACGGTTATTACAACTAAAGTGAAGACAGCATTATTGGCAGAAAAAAACTTGAAATCAACGCAAATCAATGTTGAAACCTTTAAAGGTCGTGTGCAATTGAGCGGTTTTGTCAGTTCGCGTGCCGACGCTCAGCGTGCAATTCAAGTAACACAAGGTGTAGCAGGTGTAGAATCAGTCATTGATTCGATGAAAATACGATGATTGTTTTACTTTTCAGCCCCAATATAGGGGCTGAAATAAATATAATTTATCGCCATTGGCTCCTCAAATCAGATAATAAAATAATCGCTTTTATCACCATAAAGTCATTACTATATCAATTATTAAAACCAATCATTACATTGTTATATTCAAAATTACTATAATATAAATATCACTCTATTTTTAGTATTTTATCCTTACTTATAGAATAACCACAAAATTTACTGATATAGCAATAGCTTTACCATAGAAAAGCTATACGCTCTCTTCACTGTCAGTTACAATATACAATTAAAATGTGATGATAAAAACCAGTTATAGGAGCAGTTTTCATGTCCATTACGGCCAACTCACTTATCAGCGATAGCTTTAATTTTTTTAAAAATCAGCTGAGCGGCCTTTTTATCCTGTCATTCATTTCAGCTACCATCAGTCTAATACTTTATTATTTTCTGGTTCCCATCGATGAAATGGCAACCATTGTCAAAACCCTTGGTGGTCAAAATGACTCAACTTCACTTTTAACCTGGGTAAGTCAATTATCTGATGAAGAAAAATCGATAATGATGAGAGTCTCACTACTCTCATTGGCTGCGGTTTTTATCGGATTAATATTATTAGTTTCTTCAGTAGTTACTTATTTGTCAGAATTCAGTACCGGCAATAGCATCAGTGCAGGGCAAGCTTTTGTGCTTTCGTTACGTATATTACCTAACATGTTAATTTTGTTAGTTATATGCACAATTATAATTTATTTTGGCTTTATGCTATTCATCTTACCCGGTATCATTTTAGCTATCGGTTTTTCCTTATCACCCATCATCTTAATAACCGTCAAAAACATTATGCCGCTACGAGCCATGAGTCAAAGTTGGAAAATAGCATTTCGTCATTGGTGGTTAATTCTAGCAATTTTATTACTTTGGCTAGCATTGCAAATGTTACTCACTATGCTACTTGGACAATTTCGTTTTTTACCGAGTATGGTGAATAATATTATCTCTTTTACATTGAATAATTTATTTACCTCTTTTACATTGATCTATTTTTTCCGCCTTTACATGTTAGTTGGAAAAACAACAAATTAACCAAATAAAAATACCACGGCTATTATTTACCATTAGATGGCGTGGTAAAAATTTACTATTAACTTAAACAATTAAACATTAATTACAGAACCAACGTGCTGACTCAAAATTGCACTGTATTGGTAATAACAAGTTAATTACTTCAATATATTAATAGTGAATTTTATTGCTCAGTAGATAATTTTATTGATAAAAATATACACCTACTCACTGTGTAACATTATTATCAAATAAGGTAATATAATATAAAACAAATTGGCAATAGGATATTTTATAATTTATTAATCAAATAATTATAAAAATTCATATTTACTCGAAAAGGATCAGGATAAGCGCCCTCATGAGACAACTATTAGATTTTATTCCTCTCATTGTTTTCTTTATTGTATATAAAAAAGTAGATATTTTTTACGCATCTGGCGCATTAATGATTGCCACCGCTTTATCGATGCTAGCCATTTATCTTATCTACAAAAAAATTGAAAAAAGTTCGTTAATTACTTTAGTCATCGTGATCATTTTTGGTGGACTGACGTTGATTTTCCACAGTGATCTTTTTATTAAATGGAAAGTGACAGTTATTTACGCTATTTTTTCATTAGCACTGTTAGTCAGCCAATATTTTACCCAAAAACCATTAATCCAGAGAATGCTGGGTAAAGAGATCCATTTAGCTGATGAGATTTGGCATAAATTAAATTTATCATGGGCAATCTTTTTTGCTATCTGTGCACTAGTAAATATTTATGTTGCCTTTTGGCTACCTCAGGATGTCTGGGTTAACTTTAAAGTTTTTGGTTTGACCGCGGTCACACTAATATTTACAATACTTAGTATGGTGTATATCTATAAACATTTACCTAAAGAACAAAAGTAATTGATATGATAACAACGGATACCTACTTCCAGCAGGTATATTGTGGCAAATAACAGAAGTAAATTTTTCATGACACAACAACAATTACCACAAGGAGAATTAGTTCTCCGTACATTAGCAATGCCGGCCGATACAAATGCTAATGGTGATATATTCGGCGGATGGCTAATGTCACAAATGGATATTGGCGGTGCAATTTTAGCAAAACAAATTGCACTTGGTCGTGTTGTTACTGTCGCCGTCAATGGGAGCACGTTCCAAAAACCAGTCTCAGTCGGCGATGTAATTTGTTGTTATGCTCGCTGCATTAAAACAGGTAACACCTCTATTACCATCAATATTGAAGTTTGGGTCAAGAAAGTTTCCAGTGAGCCAGTAGGCCAACGTTATAGCCACCGAAGCCATTTTCACTTATGTTGCTGTTAATGAGGATAATTCTCCCCGTTGTTTACCTGAAGAAAAACGTCATTACCAATTATCTAACTCTGATAACGTATCTCCCAATTAATCTATTTTTAAAGGCCAATTTACCTTGGCCTTTAAGCAAGCTTTATGACTAAAGCAATTTAAGAAAGATTAATTGAACCATCGATTTTAAACAGGAATGTCTTTTTTAATCCCTTAGCCGGAATTTTTTCATAATACCAACGATTCATTGCCCGCTTAACTTCACGTTCGAACAAACCTCTAGGTGATGAATCAACTACTTCTAAGTTAACAACTCTACCATTTTCATCAATATCATATAGAACATTAACATAACCTTCTTTACCGAGTTTACGAGCGCGATCAGGGTAATCTGGATGTTGAATTCTTAATGCTCTGGGGCCATCTATAGCAATTGATGAGGAAGCCATTTGATTAGTCTGCTGATTGTTATTAACACCAACATGATCATCGCTTGCTAATTTGCTCACGACATTAGCTTGTGATTGATTTGACTGTTCGGTAATAGTTTTTTTAATATGATTTTCTACTAACTGCTTAGATTTAGAATTTTGTTTAACGATCGATTTTTTTTGCGTGACCTTTTTTTTCATAGGTAACGCCAGTTTGGCTTCAACATCAGGCTCTATTTTAGGCGCGATTTCCGTTACTGGCTGTTTAACATTTACCGACTGGTTAATATCACTAGGTGCAGCTAAAGCGACCATGGTTACTGACATAGATTCAGCTGAGGAAGCTGATAATGTAGGCTGTAATAAAAACCAAGATACCGCTAACGAAGCATGAAGGAATAATGATAAGGCAATAAATGATGCCGAACGGATCCAACGCATGAGAAAATTCTTTCTTAAAATAAGCAAATTAAATAAGCTCTATTCTAAATGCAAATAGCAATCATATTCAATAAGGATAGCCTGCTAAGTTTAAAAAAGTATCTTGTTGACAATAAAATTAGCTAATGATCTAGTTTTTTATTAATAATATCAACATAGTAATCCATAAAAGCAAACCAATTATTAACATATTTAATTTATTTAAAGTAACCAAGCTTAGCATTTGAAGTGTATAATAATAAGTGACTATTTAATCTGACAAATTAACATTCATGGATATAGCAAAAAAAATATAAAAATAATTAAAATATTCATAAAATACATTAAATTACTTTCACTTAAGCTAAAAATCGTACTTTTCATATTCATAACAAATTTTATTTTGCTATAGTGAATAACCAGATAATCAATAATATCGAACCAACTCTAAGATAGGAACATCTTTGCCTATGGCAACCCTCTATATACTATTAAACTGGGCTGTGCTTTTTCTGTACTGGCTAATGATTGCCACGGTTACTATACGCATTTTATTAAAACGCCGTCCGGTGACTTCTGCCCTAACCTGGCTATTGATTATTTACATCATCCCACTAGTTGGCGTTATTGCTTATCTGGCTTTTGGTGAGTTACACCTTGGCAAGCGACGAGTAATTAAAGCAAAGAATATGTGGCCTTCAGTCGAAACCTGGCTTGAAAAACTCAAACAATCTAAACATATTTTTTGCAAAAGTAATAGCCGAGTGGCAGAACCTTTATTTGAACTCTGCGAAAAAAGACAAGGAATTGACGGCGTTAAAGGAAATAAAATTCAACTTTTAACCAATTATCAAGACGCTTTAAATACCATTATACGCGATATTAATTCAGCCTATTACAATATCGAAATGGTATTTTATATTTGGCAAGACGGAGGGTTAGTTGATGAGGTTACCGAAGCTCTGATCAATGCAGCAAAACGTGGTGTAAAATGCCGAATTATGATTGATTCTGCCGGTAGCTGGTCTTTTTTTCACAGCCATCAACCAAAAAAAATGCGTGAAGCCGGAATAGAACTAATAGAATCACTAAAAGTAAATTTGTTCCGCTTTTTTCTACGACGAATGGATCTACGCCAACATAGAAAAATAATTATTATTGATAATTATATTTCCTATGTTGGTAGTATGAATATGGTTGACCCTCGCTTTTTTAAGCAAAATGCCGGTGTGGGACAGTGGGTAGATATTGTTGTTCGGATGGAAGGACCAGTCTCAACAACCCTTGGCATTGTTTATGCATTTGATTGGGAAATGGAAACCGGTCAACGCATTCTTCCTCCTCCTCCAGACACCAATATTATGCCGTTTGAACAAGCTACTGGACATACAACTCAAGTCATTGCTTCAGGGCCTGGCTTTCCGGAAGAATTAATCCAGCAATCTTTAATGACCGCAATTTTTTCTGCCCGCAAACAGCTGATCCTTACCACACCCTACTTTGTTCCCAGTGATGATCTCATCCATGCTATTTGCACTGCAGCGATGCGGGGTGTCGAAGTGTTAATGGTCATTCCTAATCGGAATAATTCTTTTTTAGTTCGTTGGGCAAGCCGAGCGTTTTACTCTGAATTGTTAGAAGCGGGCGTTAAGATCTATCAGTTCAATGATGGGCTTTTGCATACTAAAAGCCTATCTGTTGATGGTGAGTTAAGCTTAATTGGGTCTGTTAATCTAGACATGAGAAGCCTTTGGCTTAATTTTGAAATTACTGTTGTAATTGATGATAAAAGCTTTGGTAGCGATCTAATATTAGTTCAATATGATTACATTGCTCGCTCTACACCTTTGATGCAGAAGAATTGGAATAAACGCCCATTATGGAACCGTGTTATCGAACGTATTTGCTATTTTTTTAGTCCATTATTGTAATATTTTTATAAAATTATCAGCGCCAAAAAATTATTTTTGTTAAATTAAGCCAATACTAATAAATCAACCAATAACATTTATTTCCCATAATTGTCAGATAATGATATTCATATATACACCTTATTTATAAAAATAAGGCTAATTTTTATAAATAAGGCTGCACATAGTTAATAACAAAATTAATTCATTGAGCAGATTTCCAGCACCATAACTTGCCTTTATGTATTATAATCAAGCGGATTAGCTAACAGGAAAAATTTCAATTTTAAATTATTAATTACCCTATTAGACCATAAATTAAAATGGATATTGCTATTGCAATCCTTAGTAAAAAAGTGTTTTTTAGCCTATAGAAATTGATTTTATGATGGATTAATAATTCATAAAACTTACAATTATTAGATAAATAAATTTATTAATATAGGTTTTATGACAATATCAATATCCTAAAATTTTATGAATACGTTATAAATATCACTGAGTTATGATGTTATTGCTCGTTTAAAGTAATCCTGGGAAAACAGATTTAGTGCCTGTAATGATAAACTCAATTCCAAGTAACATTAATAATAATCCCATAATACGAGTAATAACACTAATTCCCGTTTGACCTAAATATTTAACGAGAATTGTTGCTGAGCGAAAAAGTAACCAACAACACAAAGCAAAAAAGATACACGTTAGCGATAGACCAACTAAATTTTGCCATCCTAACCAACGAGAAGACCAGACAATACATGAACTAATTGCTCCAGGCCCTGCGATTAATGGTAATGCTAAAGGAACAACTCCAATACTATCACGAATGGCAGTTTCTGATTTTTCCTGTTTATTCTGCTTATCTTCACCTATTCGACCACTAATCATAGACATAGCAATGGCTGCAATAACTATTCCGCCAGCAATACGGAAAGAATCAATAGAGATACCAAATAATTTTAAAAAAACCTCTCCCACCAATAACGAAATACATAAAATAATTGCCACAGAAAAATTAGCCACTAAATTAGTGCGGTTTCTTTCTGTCACAGATTGATAATTAGTCATACTAATAAATACAGGCAAAATTCCTATCGGATTAACTAACGCAAAAAGACCTAAAAAAAACTTAATATAATTAGGAAGATCCAGTAAAGTACCAACCACAATTGAGTCCCTCAATCAAATATTAACGCTTAGCTAAAAATTAATTATTCAAAACAAATAATGTTTAGCCTAACAGGGAAAACACTTTATCTTAGCGTAGCATACTTATCTAGCTAAAATTCAAAAACTAATTCAATAACAAAATAAGCTTCTAAATTAAATACCATACAAAATTTTGCTAACTTAATTCTTCAATATTTACTTATATTGCTAATTGAAATTATGCTTATATAACTTATTACTGAATTGATTCATTATGCACTTTTTTTGATAAAGATCACTTTAGCGCTATTTATAAATGGTAAGCTATATATCTATTGAGTTCTCATAAATATAATGAGCGTTTTTACTTATTTTTATAATGTGAATTTTTTAAGTCAATTAGCTTACTAAAAACAAATTAGCACTTATATAATATGACACTTCATATTTAATTATATTGCTCCTAATCTAGGCTAATTGACTAAAAAAATTTAACATTTATTAGGAGTAATCTTTATATCTGTAACTAATGTTACTGAACTCAATGAACTTGTCGTGCGTGTAAAAAAAGCACAACAACAATTTGCAAATTTTACCCAGGATCAAGTTGATAAAATTTTTCGTGCTGCTGCTGACTCTCGCATTCCTTTAGCAAAATTAGCAGTTGAAGAATCTGGCATGGGAATTATAGAAGATAAAGTGATTAAAAATCATTTTGCTTCGGAATATATTTATAATGCTTATAAAGATGAGAAAACTTGTGGCATTCTGTCCGAAGATCTTACTTTTGGTACTATCACTATTGCCGAACCTATTAGCTTAATTTGTGGTATTGTTCCAACAACTAATCCTACATCGACAGCCATTTTTAAATCTTTAATCAGTCTAAAAACGCGTAACGGGATTATTTTTTCCCCTCACCCTCGCGCTAAAAATGCCACTAACAACGCCGCCAAAATCGTATTACAAGCCGCTGTTGCTGCTGGTGCACCAAAAGATATCATTGGCTGGATAGATGAACCCTCGGTCGAACTTTCAAATGCATTAATGCACCACCCTGATGTTAACCTTATCTTAGCAACCGGTGGACCTGGTATGGTGAAAGCAGCTTATAGCTCAGGAAAACCTGCCATCGGTGTAGGTGCAGGTAATACACCTGTCGTGATTGACAGTTCTGCCGACATTAAACGTGCAGTTGCTTCAATTTTAATGTCAAAAACTTTTGATAATGGTGTTATTTGCGCGTCAGAGCAATCAGTTATCATTGTGGACGAAATTTACAATCAAGTGCGCGAACGTTTTGTCACTCATGGCGGTTACTTATTAAAAGGTAAAGAGCTTAAAGCAGTACAAAACATTATTTTAAAAAATGGTAATTTAAATGCGGCTATTGTTGGTCAACCAGCGGTAAAAATTGCTGAACTAGCCGGCATACAAGTGCCGTTAAACACTAAAATTTTAATCGGAGAAGTAAAAGCCACAGATGAGAGCCAACCTTTTGCCCATGAAAAACTCTCACCATTACTTGCCATGTACCATAGTAAAGATTTTGCTGATGCCGTTGGAAAAGCAGAAAAATTGGTTGAGATGGGTGGTATTGGCCATACTTCATGTCTTTATACTGATCAAGACAATCAAACTGAGCGAGTTAATTATTTCGGCGAGAAAATGAAAACCGCACGTATCTTAATTAATACTCCGGCATCACAGGGTGGGATTGGTGATCTTTATAATTTCAAATTGGCTCCTTCATTAACATTAGGATGCGGCTCGTGGGGTGGAAATTCTATCTCTGAAAACGTGGGTCCTAAGCACCTAATTAATAATAAAACAGTAGCGAAAAGAGCAGAAAATATGTTGTGGCATAAACTTCCTAGTTCTATTTATTTTCGTCGTGGTTGCCTACCATTAGCGTTGGAAGAAATTGCTACTGACGGTGCTAAACGGGCTTTTATTGTTACTGACAGTTACTTATTCAATAATGGTTATGTTGATGAAGTCGTTAATGTATTGAAGACTTTTAACGTTGAAACTGAAGTATTTTTTGAAGTTGAAGCCGATCCTACGCTGAGTATTTTCGTAAAGGTGCCGCTTTAATGCATACCTTTAAACCAGATGTGATTATCGCTTTAGGCGGTGGCTCTCCTATGGATGCAGCTAAAATCATGTGGGTAATGTATGAACATCCTGAAACCCATTTTGAAGAGCTTGCTCTACGTTTTATGGATATTCGTAAACGTATTCATAAATTCCCTAAAATGGGTGTTAAAGCCAAAATGGTTGCCATCACCACAACATCAGGTACAGGCTCAGAAGTCACGCCATTTGCTGTTGTTACTGATGATGCTACCGGCCAAAAATATCCTTTAGCCGATTATGCAATTACGCCAAATATGGCAATTGTTGATGCCAATCTTGTTATGCATATGCCGAAATCACTTACAGCATTGGGTGGACTAGATGCTATCGTCCATGCATTAGAAGCTTATGTTTCAGTTCTGGAAAGTAAATACTCTGATGGACAAGCTTTACAGGCTTTAACGTTGTTAAAAGAGTATTTGCCAACCAGTTATCTGAATGGAGCGAAAGATCCGATTGCCCGCGAACGGGTGCATAATGCAGCAACCATCGCTGGTATTGCTTTCGCTAATGCTTTTTTAGGTATTTGCCACTCAATGGCCCATAAATTAACCTGAGTTCGGGATAAGCATTATCAATTATACTTGAAGATACGTACCTGCAACAGGTATCTTTGGTTTAGATGGCATTAAACAATATGCAACCAGTCCGCCTAATAAATTCACTACAAAGTTAGCCGGAGAGCGATGTCGCGTATGCTCTATTTGACAAAGATTTTTTAACTCATCAAATACCGTTTCAATGACAGAACGATGACGCAAGATGGCTTTGTCGAAACAAGTCTGTTTAATAGGCTTCATTTTCTTCTTGATATTCGTTATAAGGCTAATTCCCATCGTTTTGAGTTGCTGTTTCAGTGAAGCCGATAAATACCCTTTATCTGCGTACAAACAACCAGAAAGATCCTTTGTCAGCTCAGGCAATGGTTTCCGATCATCGGTGTTTCCTGGTGTGAGTCGAAAACTGAGTATTTCCCCCAAATGATTGATAATTACATGAAGCTTGAAACCAAAGAACCAACCTGTTGAATTTTTTCCCCGTTCAGCTATCCCATTGAAGACTTTATGTCTGCGGATCCGTAAGTTATCACACACCGCTATCGGAGTAGAATCGGCAACACCGATAGCCCCGTGCATTTTCCCTTAATTGACTCAAACAGTGCCGTTAACGCTAAGGCACTACGCGGAAGTAACTCTACACAGCGTGAATAGGATGGCAAGTTAGGAAATTCCTTCCGGAGATATAAGCGGACATAATAGAGATAAAATACCTTGAATTGCCTGAATCGGAGTTGATGAAACAACACAACCAGTGTCATCATTTCCGCCAACGAAAGCTGAGTAGACCGTCTACGACGCTTAGTACCGTTAGTCAGCAAATATTCATGCATTTTTGGCTCGAAGTCTTTGCAAAAATCATCCATCAGGCAATAAAGTTCAGTAAGATTTTCCATAATTGTTTAACAATGCTCTACTCTTTAACCAGACTGTTAGAGTATTTTAACAAAACAGGCTCATTCAACTATTTGAATATCAAGACTTTCTCTTTATTTCTTATCCCGAACTCAGGTTAAATTAGGTTCCGAATTTCATATACCCCATGGTTTAGCCAATGCGCTGCTAATTGAAAATGTCATTCGCTATAACGCTAATGACAATCCAACAAAGCAAACCGCATTCAGCCAATATGCTCGCCCTCAAACTCGTCGTCGCTATGGTGAGATTGCCGATCACTTAGGACTAACCTCACCAGCTGATCGCACAGCTAACAAAATTGAAAAACTGCTTAATTGGTTAGCAACACTTAAAACTATGCTCGGTATCCCCAAATCTATTCGTGAAGCTGGGGTCGCAGAAAAGGATTTCTTAGCTAAAGAGGATAAGTTATCTGAAGATGCGTTTGATGATCAATGTACTGGTGCGAATCCTCGCTTTCCATTGATCGCTGAACTAAAACAAATTATGTTAGATTCATACTATGGTAACCTGAGTTCGGGATAAGAAATAAAGAGAAAGTCTTGATATTCAAATAGTTGAATGAGCCTGTTTTGTTAAAATACTCTAACAGTCTGGTTAAAGAGTAGAGCATTGTTAAACAATTATGGAAAATCTTACTGAACTTTATTGCCTGATGGATGATTTTTGCAAAGACTTCGAGCCAAAAATGCATGAATATTTGCTGACTAACGGTACTAAGCGTCGTAGACGGTCTACTCAGCTTTCGTTGGCGGAAATGATGACACTGGTTGTGTTGTTTCATCAACTCCGATTCAGGCAATTCAAGGTATTTTATCTCTATTATGTCCGCTTATATCTCCGGAAGGAATTTCCTAACTTGCCATCCTATTCACGCTGTGTAGAGTTACTTCCGCGTAGTGCCTTAGCGTTAACGGCACTGTTTGAGTCAATTAAGGGAAAATGCACGGGGCTATCGGTTGCCGATTCTACTCCGATAGCGGTGTGTGATAACTTACGGATCCGCAGACATAAAGTCTTCAATGGGATAGCTGAACGGGGAAAAAATTCAACAGGTTGGTTCTTTGGTTTCAAGCTTCATGTAATTATCAATCATTTGGGGGAAATACTCAGTTTTCGACTCACACCAGGAAACACCGATGATCGGAAACCATTGCCTGAGCTGACAAAGGATCTTTCTGGTTGTTTGTACGCAGATAAAGGGTATTTATCGGCTTCACTGAAACAGCAACTCAAAACGATGGGAATTAGCCTTATAACGAATATCAAGAAGAAAATGAAGCCTATTAAACAGACTTGTTTCGACAAAGCCATCTTGCGTCATCGTTCTGTCATTGAAACGGTATTTGATGAGTTAAAAAATCTTTGTCAAATAGAGCATACGCGACATCGCTCTCCGGCTAACTTTGTAGTGAATTTATTAGGCGGACTGGTTGCATATTGTTTAATGCCATCTAAACCAAAGATACCTGTTGCAGGTACGTATCTTCAAGTATAATTGATAATGCTTATCCCGAACTCAGGTTATGGTAATAATTTTACTGAAGAGAAAAATATATTTCTGCAAACAGAGGAAAAAAGTCATCTAGTAAAAGAATCTACTTAATAAACATTTTATTTGTAACCATTTATTTAATAATTAGCACTGAATATATATTCGGTGCTTTTTTAATCGCAAAATATTTTACCAATCCTTATTTGAAAATAATTTAAAACCAAAATAGTTATTTTACGTAATTAATTTTCATTTAAGAATAATAATCTAATATGGGGAGTTAAAAATTATTTAAATGGAACAACGGAAAAAGGTTTTTCACCCGCCTCAATACATTTTGTGTGATTGATTGCATCCATATAATGCCTACGACAGACTGAGATATATTTTTCATTACCACCAATTTCAATCTGTTCTCCCTGATAGACAGCAAGCCCATTATCATCTAATCGCAAAACCCTACTTGCTTTACGACCACAATAACAAATGGTTTTTAGTTCAATAAGTTTATCTGCCCAAGCTAACAGATAGTTACTGCCAATAAATAACTCACCACGAAAATCTGTTCTTAATCCATAACACAAAACCGGTATATTGGCATAATCAACAATTTCACAAAGCTGACTAACTTGCTCTTTAGTTAAAAAGTGACACTCATCAACAAGCACCCAATGAATTTTTTGACAGCTATTTTTTTCTTTTATTAATCTCCCCATATCTGTCTGTTGCGAAAATAATATTGCATCTGCTGCTAAACCAATTCTGGAGGTTACTTTACCTTGAACAAATCGGGTATCAATCTCAGCGGTGAAAATAAGCGTATTCATTCCCCGTTCATTATAATTATATGAAGACTGAAGTAGTGAAGTTGATTTACCAGCATTCATTGCTGAATAATAGAAATAAAACTGAGCCATTAGCCCTTTCCTCTTACCTATTTAGACAAATATTTTGAAAGTTTACCACATACATTATCAAACATTATTTTTCATTTCATTTGATTATAAATATTGATAACTAACATAACAGATTTTTTAGTAATGTTTATAGTCATGAAAAAATTCGTATGTTTAAATGTCACGCTCTACAAACAACATCTTTATTTTAACAAAGTATGTGATAAGAAAAGATTATTAATAGCTAACATTCATCAAAAAACTTAGATACCCAGTAGTGATAACTCAACAAAAGCTTAATAAGCAAACTCTTTTACACATATTAAGTAAAAATTTAGTTTATGTTACATACCATAAAGTTGAATAAAAATAAAAAACATCATCTTTACATCTGAATGAAATTCAAATATAAAAGCAGTTCTATCATTTTGGTATAGATTTTTAAGTATCCAGGGTATCTAATATAAGATATATAATATTTTTACAATGAAAGCTTATATTGCTTTTGCAAAGAAGTTTAAGTTTAAAAAAACAATAAATTTAACCTTATTTTGTAACTTCACTATTGCAGAAAATAAAATAGCATTCTATTATTAGTAGACATCAGCCAACATTCATTTTAATTCGAGACCAGGAAAATGAGCGATTCATTGAAATATTTTAAATCATTAAATAACATTCGTACCTTACGTGCGATAGCAAGAGAAATGCCGTTAGAATCATTGCAAGAAATACATGATAAATTTAATACCGTTGTAGATGAACGTCGTGAAGATGAAAATCAAGCGAGAGCACAATTAGAAGCTCATAGTCAAAAAATTGCAAAATATATTAAATTGCTGGAAGGAGAAGGACTCAGTCTAGATGATCTAGTTACTGCAAAAACTCCTTCAAAAACATCTAACCGTACTAAGCGCGCAGCAAGACCGGCTAAATTTCAATATAAAGATGAAAATGGTGAAATCAAAACCTGGACCGGCCAAGGTCGCACACCTGCTGTCATCAAAAAGGCACTAACGAATGGTAAAAATATGGATGATTTTTTAATCTAAATATCCTTTCCCTACTTTAAAAATACCCTTTATATAAAGGGTATTTTTATTACACATATCATTAACATTTATTACACAATAAATAACCAATCTTAAAGGTCTAAAATATATCAAAGCGTAAAACTCTGCTCGCTAAGATAAATACTTAATACATTTACATGCCAGCCACTTTTCACTAATAACTAACCATACCTTTTCCTATAATAAAGAAACCGACATAAAAATGTACAACTTCTATTAATATAAATATTTTGTTATCAGCGATACACCATGTAATGTAAACTTTTGTTGTCTAAACATTTCAAATTATTCCTTCAAGAAATAGTATCGTTGTTTTTTATTGCCATAAAATCATGCATTCAATGTTCATTATTAGACTTCTCTCTATTTTATTTTGTTAGAGAGGTTGTTAAATTTCATTCTATTCATTATGAAAAAATTTACTATAGAAATAATAAACAGATTACTTTATAAACAAAAAAATAAACTGCTAATCTGATACAAGCTAAATCAATTAAATATAATTACTATACTTTTTTATCATAATTATGATCAGTGTTAACGTAAATATTATTGATAGAAACTCACGCGCCAACACAAGAAATTTTAGCTAGCAACTAAAGTGATATATGATCAGCAAAATCAAATTATTATTATTTGAAATAGTTTGTAATATCTCCGTTTAAACAACATCCTTGCCTACTTATATAATTAATAAATCTCATTTTAATTTTACGCATAAATAGAACTTGTTAAAATAAATTTGTAATAACAAATAGGCAATTTTGTATAAAAATACCATGCAGATTTTTTTATTGATTTGAATCAAATTTATCGACAATTAGCAATCTAAGATATTTTTTTTACCCACGCGGAAAACTCATCACCTAAAAATTCATGCTGCATACCATATTCAACAAATGCTTTCATGTAACCCAATTTATTACCGCAATCATGGCTTTTACCTTGTAAATGATAGGCTTCAACAGGTTCTCCTTCTATTAACATTTCAATCGCGTCAGTTAACTGGATTTCATCGCCTGCCCCCATTGGTGTTTTCTCTAATAAAGGCCAAATTTTCTCTGACAATACGTAACGCCCCACGATAGATAAATTAGATGGTGCCAGTTCAATTTTAGGTTTTTCAACAACGCCTTTAATAATTTTGCTTTCACCGGCTTTTAATTGATAACTGTCACAATCTACAACACCATAATTGGATACAGACTCCTTTGGTACCGGCTCAACAAGAATTTGGCTGGCTGATGTTTCATGATAACGCTTCAGCATCGCGGTTAAATTATACTGTTTCAAATCCGAAGAATATTGTTCAATAACTACATCCGGTAAAACTACAGCAAAAGGCTCCTCTCCTACCAAGGGTTTTGCACATAAAATGGCATGTCCAAGCCCTTTTGCGATACCTTGTCTCGTTTGCATAATTGTGACATGACTTGGGCATATGGATTGTACATCATTTAATAATTGCCGTTTAACGCGCTTTTCCAAAATTGCTTCTAATTCAAAACTGGTATCAAAATGGTTTTCTATTGAGTTCTTTGAAGAATGAGTGACTAATATAATTTCATGAATACCAGCAGATATACATTCATTTACTACATACTGAATAAGTGGTTTATCCGCTAAAGGTAACATTTCTTTAGGGATCGCTTTGGTTGCCGGCAACATGCGAGTTCCTAATCCGGCGACAGGAATAACAGCTTTGCTAACTTTTTTTTCCGCTTTTTTTAATTTCATTTTTTCTACCAAGTTACCTAAATACAACACGAGTTTCGCACCAATAAAAAAACGCTCTATTTTTAAGTTTAATTCAGCATAATATGTAAATAGATAAAACCTTATAAATTAAATATAACTTATTGTAAATTAAGTAAATTTATGCATTTCAGTAACTTGCAGATTAATCATTACTTTTAAGCCATTTCTAGAATTTTATAGGCCTGTGCGAAACTCGTGTACAATATACTAATGAAATGTGATAGACAGATTTTCAACAACTTTTGTGGCGAGTATAGCAGTAAAATGTACCAAATAAATAGCAAACTAGAGAAAATTGGCCTAGGTTAACAATCATGTAAAAAGTAAATAATTATAATATTTCTACCAATGAATTAAACATTAAAGTCATTCGATGTTTATGATTCCATATTTTACATTGCCAATCTATTCCTTTTTCCATTATTTGCTGATAAGCAATTGATTGTAAGCTACCCAATGGTGCACTTGATGACAATTCGACTTCTTTATTCTCGGTTTTTAATTTTACATTAAGTCCTGCTGAAGCTAATACAATTGTTTTACTTTCAGTATGAAAATAACCTAATAAAATTGGGAATTGTCCTTTAATACCTAAATCCATTAATAAAGTGTTTATTTGCTCAAGCATTTCACTAATATTAAATAATTTGTTTGATTGGCTATTAAGATAAGTTTGCAATAATTCATTAAATGCAACTCTAAGTAATAATGCAGCCATAACGCCATCACCCGAAGAATACTCAATATCAAGGCAATAAAAACCTATTTGTTTATCAGAAAGTTCTGCCAAATCAAATAATAATCCAATTTTATTAATATCTTTTAGCTGCCGATAATTAATTTTATAATTTGCTAGTGTTTGATTTACTTTGGGTTGTAGCTCAAGTAAAACTGGCAAAATATCATGCTTTTCGTGCTGGATCATTTGCTGAATATGAGAAAGCTCAGCAGATAAACGAGTGGTTGTTTCTACAATATCTGGATACAAATTACGGATAATCGTCTCTTTAACATCATCAAAATCAACAATCGGTTTTAATAATGCATCTTTTACCCCAAGTCGCAGCATTCTATCCAAATCACTAATTCTATTTGTTCCTGAAATAACAATAACTGGAATTTCACACTTCATTTCCACCAGTTTCTGCATTAAAGTCTCACCACTCATCACAGGCATGCTTAAATCACATAAAATCAAATCAAGATGCTCAACAGCATTAATAATATCTAACGCCTCCTGCCCATTGCTGGCTGTATAAGTAATCACATCAAATGATTTAAGGTAATTTCTCAATACAGAGCGAAAAACCACCTCATCTTCTACAATTAATATTTTCTTCCCTTTCATATGCCAGCCTTACATTACATAAAATGCCATTGACGATATTATCTTTTTAGAAAATAGTACTTATGATAGAACAAATATTTTACGGATTTACACTTAAAGTTATATATTTTTTTGTATTGAAATATATAATTATTTTTCATTTATTGGAATCAATTGGTTACTTTTATACAGTTATTGTAATTAGAAATTACTTTCTTAATTTTGTTCCTTTTTTCTTTAATCAAAATTATCTTATGTTTTTTCATCCTGAATCTAACAACTAAAAAACTATTTATTACTTTATTATCAATATCTAAAATTCAAATCAGTAAACCAAAGTAGATAAATGATCAATAGCACTGAGGATGATTCAGTCACTATTGAGTAACATTATTTACCCAATTAAAAGTGAATATAAAGATAAAAATGAACCTTTGTTAAAGTTTTCAGATAAATTAATCATAAATAACTCATATTTATCTATTATAGCGCTTGTTTGCTTTTAATTAATCAATATTCCAAATGATAAAAATGTGATTTACAATAATAAAAAGATGTTTTTTTAAATAATTTTAATGAAATTTTGAAAAAACCATTGCCATAACAGTCCTAAAAGCGTCAGAATTGCCACATTTTATCGTAACAAGATTAAAATTTCCTATTTTGCGATATTTGTAACAAAAAAATTTGAAGGAAAAGACCATTAATGCAACAAGATACAAAAAAAAAATTCTTCGCACCATCTGCCCTGATGCAAAAGGGTTAATCGCTAAAATCACAAATATTTGTTATAAACATCAATTAAATATTATTCAAAATAATGAATTTGTTGACCATCAGACGAACTGCTTTTTCATGCGTACTGAACTTGAGGGTATTTTCAACGATAATACATTATTAGCTGATCTCGACGATGCTTTACCATCAGGGTCTAAACGTGAATTAAGTACAGCAAATCAACGACGCATTGTTATTATGGTAACCAAAGAAGCACACTGCTTAGGTGATCTATTAATGAAAAGCGCCTATGATGGTCTTGATGTGGAAATTGCTGCTGTAATTGGTAATCACGAGACATTAAGATCACTCGTTGAACAATTTAATATCCCATTTCACTATATTAGCCATGAAAATCTAACCCGAGAACAACATGATCATCTATTAAAAGAACAAATTGACCATTATAATCCTGATTATGTGGTTTTAGCAAAATATATGCGCGTACTTACGCCTGATTTCGTTCAACATTATCCCAATAAAATTATTAATATCCATCACTCTTTTTTGCCAGCTTTTATTGGTGCAAAACCTTATCATCAAGCTTATCAACGTGGTGTCAAAATCATTGGAGCAACGGCGCACTTTGTCAATAATGATCTCGATGAAGGCCCTATTATTACTCAGAATGTGATTAACGTTGATCATAGTTATACTGCTGAGGATATGATACGAGCAGGTAAAGACGTTGAAAAAAATGTCTTAAGCCACGCTTTATACTGGGTATTAGCACAACGCGTTTTTGTTCATGGCAACCGCACGATTATTCTTTAACCTATCCTATATTTAATAAAATAGCCTGACTTATTTTAAAGGTAATTATTATACAGAGTACATAATATTACCTTTAAACAATTATAATTATTTATCATGATAAATGATTATTTATTATTAACTATATTTAAAAAAAACTGACATCGTTATTACATTTAAATTTTACCTAATGAACTAATGAGCAAGGATAACACTTCTGACTAATCGATTAAATATCAAATAGATAGGTACTTAGAGCAGTTAACGCTTGCTCTGTCTATTCACTAGCGTAAACTCGCAAGTTACCAACCCTGTGGTTACTAGCATCAGATCAACCATAATTTTGCCCAATTTATATTTTACCTATTGATTAATATATTTTTTCAATTGCATCAATAAATCGATTCAAAATACTACCATGTGCTTTAGATTTATAAAAATAACAGCTATTTGTCATGCTAAGCTCATCTAGCGGTAAAAAAATAATGTCAGGTGTTGATTGACAGGTTTCGGGTAATTTATCGGTTAAACCGATGTAATCACCATTTTGTATTAATCCCACGAGTTTCGCACCAATAAAAAAACGCGCTATTTTTAAGTTTAATTCAGCATGATATATAAAATAGACAAAACCTTATAAATTAAATACAAATTATTGTAATTTAATAAAATTTATGTGTTTTAGTAACTTGCAGATTAACCATTGCTTTTAAGCCATTTCTAGAACTTTATATGCCTGTGCGAAACTCGTGATTATATTAAATAACCTATTACCATGACAAAAAATAGATTTTAGTAGACAATATAGCCATGACTTTATATTTAAAAAATTAGGAATAACAATGTCTATTCAATATATTGATCCAGAAAATCGCTGGTCAGAAGCTACCATATTTAACAATACCCTCTATTACACCAGCGTTCCTGAAAATCTTGAAGGTGATATTCATCAACAAACAACCAGCGCTTTGCATGCTATTGATAACATTTTAGCTCGCGTCGGTTCAAATAAAAGCCGTATCCTTGATGCGACTATCTTTCTCGCTGATAAAGCGGATCTGGCGGGCATGAACCAAGTCTGGGATAGCTGGGTTGTCGCTGGTAAAGCCCCCGTTCGCTGTACAGTACAAGCAATTTTAATGAATCCCAAATATAAAAAGTTGCCGTTACTGTCGGTTCGGTAACAACGGGCTCGCCAGGTTGGCTGGTTCCTGTCACTGTCGGTTCTGTGATAACCGGTTCGGTAGGTTGTTTGTTATCATTATCAGAAAAAACCACATCTACCACTTGATAAAAACTATTGCTGGTATCAGCAATCTGCCAAACGCCATAAATTACATGATAACCGGTACGATCTTCAGGTACTTTACAAGTCATAGTAACGTCTGATTTTGGTATTGCTCCATAATCGTATTGGGAGCAGAAAGGTCCTAAATCAAATGACAAACGTTCTAAAGGTACGCCACTATTCCAACCATTTTTAGTGATATAATAACGCCAGTTTGCTGTACTATGTCGAGCGGTAAGATGCCATAAAAAATCATTGTTTCCTACTTGCATTTCAGTTTTATGCCATCTATCTTTACCCGCTTCGTCTAATTTACTAAATCTTGCAATACCCCCACTAGCTAATTTATCATCCTTAGGGAAATTCTCGTTGTCAGGAAATCCGGTGCGTTGTTCTACACTTTGCGGTTCATATTTTATATCACCACAATTTTCATTTAATGCTTTTATTTCGTTTTTTTTCTTTACGCATTTATATGCCCGGCTTGCAGGGGATTTTATATATCCATGAGCCAATAGATTTGAAGATACAGTTAATATCAAGCACATTATAATAAATTTTTTTAATTTCATAGGTTTTTCCTATTTAAACATTAAATTAGTTAAATATATTAAATAATAATTTTTTCAAAATTATTATTTGCTAATATATTGCCTTTAAAGTTTCAAAAGAAATCCCTATAAAACACACAGCTATAAAATATTATATCTATAATAAAAATTCTATTATGGATTTTTATTTAATTTATAGAAGAAAATTTTTCCATTTAATTACATTATAGACTAATTATTTAAATCCTGATCATTAATACTATTTTTCCTAATTAAACAGTTACTATTACTAAATTTATTACTAGGTGATTGTTATTAGCGTGATAATTAGCTCGTTGATGGCATAATTAATTTATTGCATTAAATTAATTTAAATCATCTGCTGATATAATTAGTAAAATTGACAAGCTAAATAAAATAAATCCTAGCCATTATAATAACATTATACTTTATGGCCAGGATTAATTATTATGCCAATTGGTTTTTTATATTGTTATAACATTGAATATACTTATTTCATTAAAAATAAATTATCTGTTTTAACACGCTGTTATTGTCATTAAAAAATTCCAGGTAGGATCTTCATCGCTACCTTCAAACAGTGGAGCTAAATCAAGTTTAAGTCCACTATTAGTATCGTATTTGAAATCAATAATTTCAACTTTACCAGTGTTTTTATTTTTTGCAGAGGTATAGCTGCCAGTAATTAAGTTATTACCATTAGGATTATATTGTGTACTAATAGCAAAATCGAAAGATGCAGGTTTTCCGTACTCAATACTAAACAGTTTAATTTTGATTGGACCGTTATCTTTTTTGGGCTGGGCGAGGAAATCATGTCCAGGTTCATCAATACCATCTCTATGTATTTTTACGTTAAATCCTTGCCAAATATTTAAGGCATTATCATAAACTGCCATACCTACATTATAGTGTTTAAAATTATTATTGCTAAATTCTTTTACTTGCGTATATATTTTTTCCATCTTTAATATCCTATTATTCATTTATTATTAATTTTATATGTAAGTTACAGAGTAATTTAAATCGTTTATGATATTCAATTTCATTATTTAAATCACATATTAATTATATTATAAATAAAAAGTTATAAAACATATTATTGCTTATATTTTTGGAATATAAATAAAGAAAAATCTCAGCCTCATTTATAAAAAATTTTAAAATAAAACTAAATATTATAATAAAATCCCATTATTATTTTTTATAAATATTGAAATATAATCCTACAGTTAAGCATTTGGAATTAGATATAATGCTAAATATAGGTCATATATCATATTGAAATAATAGCAATTACTGTGACTAGCTATTATCATATTAAAAAAAGGTTTGTTACTAAATAGGTAGAATAAACAATATTTAAATTTGACATCTGCTGAAACATAGAAAAATATTTAGCTTAAAAAATTGGGAATAAATAATTAAAAATTATTATATCAGTAAACAATTCAAATTTTAACGATGCAATTAATATCTGACAAAACAGAAAATAGTCTATTAAATCTGCATAAATAATCGGCCTGCTGTTATCCTCTCGCAACTATGCGCCAACACTGAGTGTTAGGCATGAATTAATACAAATAACCCATCATGGATGGGGTTATTTATGGTTAAAAAAGGGTCGATACATAGAGGGCGGTAAAAATAAATCCTTTATTTTATTCTATTAGCCATTACTAATCAGTGTTATGTCCTAGCATCTGAAATACAATTATGCCAGTTTGATAACGACCATCCCGGTAATCAATAAAATAATACCGCCCCAACCTTTATAATTTAGCCGTTGATTAAACAAAATCCAACCGGCGGCAACCGTGGCTACAACACCAAAAGCCCCCCAAAGTGCATAAGCTATCGAAAGCTCAATACCTTTCACCGCTACTGCTAATGCACTAAAAGCACCTAAAACGGCAATTAAAGATAATACACCTATCCACAGTCGCTTAAATCCATTTGATAACTTTAAAAAAATATTAGCCACTATTTCTAAAATAACGGCCAGAAATAGAAAAGCACCATGCCACCATTGATATTCCGCTAACATATTATGCCTCCTTAACAACTTTAGTCATTTTATTTAATGGCCTTTTTGGCATAATTTTTTTTCCCTATTTTATCGAATGTAGTGTGCTAGTTTTTTTAGTACCCGATTTTATTAGCGCTATACCCACAATAAGTAACGCTAATCCAATAAGTTTCATTGGTGTTAATGATTCATTAAATAACAAAACACTAAATGCTGTTATAAAAATTACCCCAATACCTTCCCAGAGAGCATAAGCTACTCCAAGAGCAACTTTTTTTACTGCCATTGCCAATAATATATAAGATGAAGCAATCATAAAATACATTACCAATAAGCCAGTCATATCACCGCTGACGCTAGAATACTTCATTGATAAAGTACCAATGACCTCTGTGACAATCGCTGATGCTAAAAATATCCAATAAATCATTATATTCCCCTGTTATTGGCAATCATCAAAGCAATAGATAAATACCTAAATTGGTAATAACTAAGTGATGATTTAAATTAAAAGCCCATTTACGGTAAAACCGATTAGCAACAGGAGACGCTACAATGCACCACACCAGTGATGTTCACTAGAAATAATAGATATTTTTAATAAGAAAAGATGATAGCTACTACGTTGATTTTTGACGATTTTGGCGCTACACATGATATTTTATTCATGCATCACACGGCCAATCCGTATGATATACTATGAATCCTCACTATTGATATAATAAATACAAAGCTATTTATATCATAGCCATTGTATTTACTCAAATAATTATAATAAATTCCAGCTAAAATGCAAAAAGCTACCAAAATAAGGGTAATAAACCTAAACACATTACCCTATTACGTAGACAAAAACTATTCGAACTCATTCCATGAACGACCATCTTTGGCGATCATCACATCAGATTCCTCAGGTCCCCATGTACCCGCCTGATAAAGTTTAGGTGGCTGATCATCCTTTGCCCAAGCGTCCATAATAGAATCCACGCATTTCCAAGCTTCTTCTACTTCATCCCGACGGACAAACAGAGCTTGAATGCCACGCATAGCTTCTAGTAATAAACGTTCATATGCATCAGCCAAATGGATTTGATTAAATGTTTCAGAAAAACTCAAATCTAATCTTGTCGTCTGTAAATGATGTTTATGCTCAAGGCCCGGCGCTTTGTTTAAAATTTCAATATCAATTCCTTCATCAGGTTGTAATCGAATAGTTAATTTATTTTGTGGTAGATCCTGATAAGAATCAGAAAAAATATTTAACGCCGGTTTTTTAAAATAAATCACCACTTCAGAGTATTTTGCCGCTAATCGTTTGCCAGTTCTTAAATAAAATGGCACGCCAGCCCAACGCCAATCATCAATGTCAACTCGAATTGCTACAAAAGTTTCCGTTTTACTGGATTTATTTGCCCCTTCTTCCGCAAGATAGCCAGCCACTTTTTTGCCTTGAATAGAGCCTGATGTATATTGACCTCTGACAGTTTTTTCATGTATATTACGGTAATCAATCCGACGTAATGAGCGCAATACTTTAACTTTCTCATCTCGTATGCGATCTGCAGTTAAATCCGCAGGCGGTGACATAGCAATCATAGTCAAGATCTGTAATAAATGATTTTGGATCATATCGCGCATCTGCCCAGCTTGATCAAAGTAACCCCAGCGTCCTTCGATACCAACCTCTTCAGCAACTGTGATCTGTACATGATCAATCGTTCGATAATCCCAATTATTAATAAATAAAGAGTTGGCGAAACGTAAAGCTAATAAATTGAGTACTGTTTCTTTACCTAAATAGTGATCAATACGATAAATCTGCCTCTCTTTAAAATACTTAGCAACCTCATTATTTATATCTTGAGAAGAGACAAGATCACTGCCTAATGGTTTTTCCATAACAACCCGGTTGGGCTTTTTATTGAGGCCAGCATGGCCTAAGCCATGGCAAACCGCACCAAAAGTCGTTGGTGGCATAGCAAAATAATATATAGCGGGTTTACTATCACCCTCAAGATATTTTGCTAGTGAATTAAATTTGTTCAGATCCTGAACATCTAAATTGAAAAAATCAAGGCGCTTACTTAATTTTTGCCATAAACTGGGCTCGATTTCCTCATTTAGGAAAGTCTCTAACGCATCTTTAGTTTCTTTTATATAGGCGGCAGCATCCCATTCAGCCCGACCAATACCTATAATACGCGTATCAGGATGAATATAGCCCATTTTTTCCAATTGATAAAGGGAAGGCAATAATTTGCGGCGAGCCAAATCTCCTTTTGCGCCGAAAATAATTAAATTACATGCCTGAACAGCTTTATTAATTGCCATGATGTGGGATTCTCCTTAAATACCAATTCTATAGTGCTATGATAGCTTCAATCGAGAAAATAAATGTACCTTTTTGACTCGACCAGGTAAACAAAGCCACGATATTTTATTTTGCTCAAAAAATAATTCGCAACAAATTTGATTAGTTATATATAATTTTTAATTCTTCATATTTATTAAACTAAAATGCAAAGTAAATTAGACGCCCGTCATATTTTTAATAAAAATTCAGTTAATAACTTCCTTTTTTTCATTACTGACCTAACAACGCGTAGTATATTTTGACTTAAGTAACAAGATTCCCCCTTTGGCAATATTAGTAAAACGGGTAGCTTTTCAGTATGAACACATTAGAACAAATAAATAATAACTTTGAGTATTTCAGTAAATCAGAAAAGAAAGTTGCCAATTCAATCCTTGAAAGCCTGCAAAAAGCGATTCACCTTTGTATTGCAAGCCTAGCTAAATTGGCTAAGGTGGGCGAACCCCCTGTAAATCGTTTTTGCCGTAGAATAAATACCAAGGGTTTTCCTGATTTTCAATTACAATTAGCACAAAGCCTCGTCAATGGAGCATCCTATGTTAATCGTTTGGTTGATCAAGATGATACTGTCAGTTGCCATACGCAAAAAGTTTTTGATTCTGCCATCGCGCAATTAGGTATTGTAAAAGATAACCTAAATACCACAAACATTAATCGTGCTATCGATCTATTAACCCAAGCAAAGAAGATCCCTTTCTTTGGTTTAGCTTCTTCAGCAGCAGTTACCCATGTAGCTATGAGTAAATTTTTTCGTTTTTATATCCCAGTGCTCTATTTCGTTGATGTCATGATGCAACACATATATTGTATTAACTATCGCTATGGTAACCTTGTGATTTGCATTTTGCCTACTGGGCGCACGCAAAACTTGGTTGAACAAGCTAAAGTTGCTAAAGCCAATGATGCTATAATCATTACTATTATTACCGCTAATTCCTCTCTGGCACAAATCGCTTCCTTATCTATCGCAATTACTGTACCTGAATATACCAATATTTACATGCCGATGGTATCACGACTAGCACAGTTGACATTAATAAATGTGCTAGCAACTGGCTTTATTTTAACCTGAGTTCGGGATAAGAAATAAAGAGAAAGTCTTGATATTCAAATAGTTGAATGAGCCTGTTTTGTTAAAATACTCTAACAGTCTGGTTAAAGAGTAGAGCATTGTTAAACAATTATGGAAAATCTTACTGAACTTTATTGCCTGATGGATGATTTTTGCAAAGACTTCGAGCCAAAAATGCATGAATATTTGCTGACTAACGGTACTAAGCGTCGTAGACGGTCTACTCAGCTTTCGTTGGCGGAAATGATGACACTGGTTGTGTTGTTTCATCAACTCCGATTCAGGCAATTCAAGGTATTTTATCTCTATTATGTCCGCTTATATCTCCGGAAGGAATTTCCTAACTTGCCATCCTATTCACGCTGTGTAGAGTTACTTCCGCGTAGTGCCTTAGCGTTAACGGCACTGTTTGAGTCAATTAAGGGAAAATGCACGGGGCTATCGGTTGCCGATTCTACTCCGATAGCGGTGTGTGATAACTTACGGATCCGCAGACATAAAGTCTTCAATGGGATAGCTGAACGGGGAAAAAATTCAACAGGTTGGTTCTTTGGTTTCAAGCTTCATGTAATTATCAATCATTTGGGGGAAATACTCAGTTTTCGACTCACACCAGGAAACACCGATGATCGGAAACCATTGCCTGAGCTGACAAAGGATCTTTCTGGTTGTTTGTACGCAGATAAAGGGTATTTATCGGCTTCACTGAAACAGCAACTCAAAACGATGGGAATTAGCCTTATAACGAATATCAAGAAGAAAATGAAGCCTATTAAACAGACTTGTTTCGACAAAGCCATCTTGCGTCATCGTTCTGTCATTGAAACGGTATTTGATGAGTTAAAAAATCTTTGTCAAATAGAGCATACGCGACATCGCTCTCCGGCTAACTTTGTAGTGAATTTATTAGGCGGACTGGTTGCATATTGTTTAATGCCATCTAAACCAAAGATACCTGTTGCAGGTACGTATCTTCAAGTATAATTGATAATGCTTATCCCGAACTCAGGTTATTTTACGTCGAGGGCAAAATTTTAGAGATAACTTAAAGCGCGTAAAAGATATATTACATGATGTATATCCTGATAAACTCTAGTGCTATTTACCTTTAGCAAACAGATCAATATCAGCAAACTATAGATCCGTTCGTTTTACTGCAAAAAATATTCTCTCTAGCTAAGGCATTTAAATGATACAACAGCACACTTTACTAAAGGGATTAATTTCATTTCTATGTAATAACCTATCAACCAACACCAATTTTAATAAGTAACGGAGTCATAAATGTCGAGACGACTTAGAAGAACGAAAATTGTTACTACTCTCGGTCCCGCGACTGATCGTGATAATAACCTGGAAAAAGTGATTAAAGCCGGCGCAAACGTTGTTCGTCTAAACTTTTCTCATGGCTCAGCAGAAGATCACATACAACGCGCAACAAAAGTACGTGAACTTGCGAAATCATTAGCACAACATGTGGCTATTCTTGGTGATCTACAAGGACCTAAAATTCGCGTTTCAACATTTAAAGAAGGAAAAATTTTTCTTCATATCGGCGATAAATTTATCTTAGATGCCAATTTAGCCAAAGGTGAAGGTAATCAAGAAAAAGTCGGCATTGACTATCAAGGTTTACCCAATGATGTGGCATCAGGTGATATTCTGTTACTCGATGATGGACGCGTTCAATTAAAAGTACTTACGGTAAGAGATCAGCAAATTCTTACTGAAGTAACTGTTGGCGGACAACTATCAAACAACAAAGGGATCAATAAGCTTGGTGGTGGTCTATCCGCAGAAGCACTAACAGATAAAGACAAAGCCGATATCTTGCTCGCAGCTCAGATCGGTGTCGATTTTTTAGCAGTTTCTTTCCCCCGCTCAGCAGAAGATCTAAATTATGCCCGACGCCTGGCTCGTGAAGCGGGTTGTGATTGTCAAATTGTCGCTAAAGTAGAGCGAGCTGAAGCGGTTGCCAATGACAAAGTTATTGACGAAATTATTTTAGCCTCAGATGTGGTCATGGTTGCTCGAGGTGATCTAGGTGTTGAGATTGGCTACCCTGAGCTGGTCGGCGTACAAAAAAAACTAATACGCCGGGCACGCCAACTAAACCGTATTGCCATCACTGCCACCCAAATGATGGAATCGATGATCACTAATCCGATGCCTACCCGAGCTGAAGTAATGGACGTTGCTAATGCTGTGCTGGATGGCACTGACGCCGTTATGTTATCAGCCGAGACAGCAGCAGGCCAATATCCTGCTGAAACCGTTGAAGCCATGGCTCAGGTTTGCCTTGGAGCAGAAAAAATGGCTGGCATAAATATTGCCAAACATCAGCTCGATGTTATATTTGACAGCGTTGAAGAAGCGATTTCGATGTCAGCTATGTATGTCGCCAATCACTTAAAAAGAGTAAAAGCGATTATTGCTATGACAGAATCAGGCCGTACCGCTTGTATGATGTCTCGGATCAGTTCAGGTTTACCAATATTTTCTATCTCATATCATGAAAAGACATTAAATCAGTGTGCTCTATACCGTGGCGTAACCCCGATTTATTGTAATAAAGAGACTAATACGATTAATGCTGTTAAAAATGCCATTCAATGCCTGCTGGAAAAAAATTATATTGAGCTAGCTGATTTAGTCTTAGTCACCCAGGGCGATCAAATGGGTCAGATTGGTAGCACCAATACCTGCCGAATATTAAAAGTCGAATAATTTCACATCATAAATACATTTAACCCCGTTATATACACGGGGTTTTTAATTACCTAAAATATTACTATCATTTTTTACCTCTTTTTTTTATGACCCAGTCATTATTCTTTCTAATAAATGAATTAGAAAAAAATAATATAAATTAATTGAATATTAAATTAATTAAACTAATAAAATTTAGATTTTAATTGACAAAATATCTAACTTTTTTTACTTTTCTTCCCAGTAAAGAAAAAGAGATTCTTTAGCATTTATTTATTAAAGGGTTTGGTATGCATAAAAAAAATAATTTCAGCTACTGTTTATTAGCTCTTAGTTTATTATCAGCACCAACATTAGCAATTAATCAAGGAATAAAATATAACGGAATAATAATTGATTCTACAATAGAAAAAAACAAATTAAATAAGTTTACAATATCTGATCAAGGTGAAGTTAATATCGACATTAAAGCACCTGATAATAATGCTATATCATATAATCAATATCGGTGATTTAATACTAATAAAGGCGTAATAGTACAACTTAATAACGATGCAAATAAAAATATGCTTGCTCAAGGCGCACAATCAGCAAAATTAATTATTAATCAAATTAATTCTAGCGAAAAAACAAATTTACATGGTTTGCTAAATATAAAAGGAGCTCCAGCAAAAGTTATTATTGCCAATCCTAATGGTATTACCTGCGATGACTGCCAGTTTAGCAATACAACCGGAGTTGATTTGGTTGCTGGCAAAATGAATTATACCAATAACACAATAAACTACCAGACTGATAAAGGAAAAATAATTTTTACTGGTTTAGGAATATGGGGGAATGGAGGTTCGTCAATAAATGAAAAGAACAAATTTTTATCCAACCTAGCTGTATACGCAGGTAAAGTGCGCTTTAATAATGGCGCCAAAGTTAATGTCGCTAAGCAATATTATACTATTGGCAATGTTGAAACTGAAATCGATGCTTGTCATTATGGTAATAGAAAAATTTTAGAATTGGCAGAAGAGAAAACAACATTTTCACTTGCAAAAAATAGCCAAATTTACGCGAATCAACTAATAATTTTTACGAGTAAAGGCACATATTTAAATAATAAAGGTACAATTGCCGTTGCTGCTAATAAGTGTGATATAGGTAATATGTCGATTAAAGCAGAACGTATCTCTAATAAACATACAATTGCAGCTTATGCCGCTATTGAAGATGATGAATATACTATTCCATCTGCAATAAACATTACCACTAAACATTTAATTAACCACCAGGATGCAGGATGCAGGCATTAAAGCATCCGAAGGGATCGTCACACTTGAGACTTATAAAGGAAAAGGTTATTTTAACGAAAATATAAAACAATATTTTCATAAAGTTAATTAATTAGTTGCTTAGCCATAATTTAACTGACTAACAAAATATCTAATTGTTTTTATTAATAGGTCTTATTTCATCAAAAATATTATTTTTTTATTACATTCATTATGAAATAAAAAAAGTAAAAATATATTATAAATAATTTTATTGCTATCTTACGCCGCTTGATTAGCTATCAAGCGGTATTTTTTATCAATAAAGATCATCGCGGCAATAAGGTTCTATCTCGCCGGTTTTGCGCGTTTTTAATAATTTTAATATCCAGGTATATTGTGCCAGATAAGGTTTAACTAAATATTCCAACTCTTCGTTCATGCGCCTGGCAATATAGTGATTACTTTGCCCAGCAATATCAGCCATTGGCTCACGAATATAGATATGTAATTGGTGAGTTTTATAGTCATAAACCGGAAATAATGGCACAATATCCGCTTTACAAACCTTCATCAACCGCCCTACTGCCGGTAAGGTTGCTTTATAAGTTGCAAAAAAATCAACAAACTCACTATGTTCTTCACCATGATCTTGATCTGGTAAATAAAATCCCCAATAACCTTGCCTGACACTAGTAATAAAAGGTTTAATGCCCGCTTCACGAGAATGTAAACGACCACCAAAATGATGACGCGCTTTGTTCCATAAATAATCAGCCACAGGATCCTTTTGATGATGAAACATGGCTGCCATTTTTTGGCCTCGAGCCGCTAATAACATGGCTGGAATATCAACCGCCCAACCATGAGGTACCATAAAAATAATATTACGCTGTTGCTCTTTTAATTGTTCAATAATTTGTTCATTATGCCAATGAGTTCGTGTTAAAGTTTTATCTACGCCGCGTAAAACTAATTCGGCTAATATTGCAAAAGATTGCGGTGCTACAGCAAACATTTCATCAACATATTTCTCTCTTTGCTGCTCCGTCAATTCTGGAAAACAATAAAGCAAATTAAATTTTGCCCGCCTACGCGAGCCTTTTGCTAACTTACCAATTAACTTACCCATTTTTGCCAGTAACAGATCGCGTAACTTAATAGGCAAATAAGCTGTTCCAGCTAATAGCAATGCACCAACCCACATCCCCCAATATCTGGGATGTAGGTAAATACGGTGAAAGGTAGGAATATAACCAAGTTTACTATCTGTATCCTGTTCTTTATTCATTAGTACACTCAAATACAACGTATAAAAATCTAAGATACATTATAATATTAACCTTATGATTTACAGAAAATAATTATGGCAGTAAATAAAATGCTAGTTCACAACCTAATTAGCTAACAAAAATCATATTAATCGCTTGCCAGCTTCGATTTATTCTCTTTAACGGATGCCAGAAAGAGTTGACGATCTTTACCTGTTAATCCACCTGAGTGAGGTAAATTAGCTGTTAATGGGTTAACTGCGCGCTGATTAAACCATAACTCATAATGAAGATGAGGGCCGGTAGTACGTCCAGTATTACCTGATAATGCTATGCGTTCACCTCTTTTTACTTTCTGACCTGGTTTAACCAATAATTTACGTAGATGCATATAACGAGTGGTATACTGACGCCCATGACGAATAGCAATAAAATTACCGGCCGCTCCACTATATTTCGCCACAATAACTTCACCATCACCAACCGCTAATATTGGTGTCCCGACGGGCATAGAAAAATCAGCTCCCTGATGAGGAGCTGGACGCCCTGTTACCGGATTTATACGACGCAAACTAAAAGGAGAAGAGACTCTAAAGGTTTTGGCTGTAGGATAACGTAAGAAACCGCGCTCTAAGCCATTATTAGCTTCACTATCATAATAGCGACCATTTTCAGCTCGAAAGGCATAGTAATTCTTACCATTAGTTAATAAATGAACCCCCAACAAACGACTCTGTTCACTGTGACCATCAAGCATTTCACGACTTAACAAGACCGAAAATTTATCACCTGACTTTAGCTTACGCAAATCGATCTGCCATTGTAGAGCTTTAGACACTTCACGTGCTTCGTTATATGTTAAGCCTGAATTAACTGCACTAGAGGTAAAATTACCGTTTATTTTACCTTGGATAACCTTATCAGCCCAAACACCTTGACGAATTTGCTTCTCTTCATTAAAAGTACTAGAGGCACCTTGGCGAGTATAAACACGTGTTTCACGCTGTGAAATAATCCATGTCAGTGTCTGTAATTCTCCATCTTTATTCAATTCCCAGCTTAACGTTTGCCCTATTTGCAAATTCCTTAACGCTCGGTGTTGATTAGAAAGAGCGGCCACATCACCAGCATCTAAACCATACTGAGTTAAAATACTAGTCAGATTATCACCGTTTGAAACAACATGTTCATCAGGTGTATCAGCTCCCTTTTCATCAGTTACCCCTTCATCAGGTAACTGTTCGCTGCTATCGGTGATAATATCATCAGTATCCGAGTTATCTACTTGGCTGGTATTAGTTTCACTTTTATCTTTACTACCAAGAATAATACCTGGTTTTATTGGCGATGATTCTTGAGAAATATTTTCATCTTTATCATCGGGTTGAACAGGCCGCCAAATTGCGACAGCCAATGTTGCTATGGTTAATGTGCCTAGCATAATTTTATGCGGTTTAGGCAAATTGCCATATACCTGAACGATAGTCTTCGCCATCTGCTGCACGTATTAAATTCCTTCTAGTTCTTATCCAAGCAGCTTTTAAATTGATTAGATAACGCTGTTAAAAATTCCACATAGCTATCCTTACTTAATCCGATGCCGCTCCCTAATGGATCTAATGTCTCCATATATACATCGGTATCTTTTATAACAGCTTTAATCACCGCTGGCCTGAATTGTGGTTCAGCAAAAACACAAACTGCTTTTTTCTGAGCCAACATTGTTCTTATTTGATATAGTCTTTGGGCGCCAGGCTGAATGATAGGATTAATAGTAAAATAACCTAATGAGGCTAAATGATAGCGTTTTTCAAAGTAACCATAAGCATCATGAAAAACAAAATATCGCTTATCTCCAACCGACTGTAACATCTTAGCAATATTTTGATCAGTTTGCGTCAATTTCTCATCGAATTTACGAAGGTTTACGTCCAACTGTTTTTTATATTTAGGATATAAAGCGACTAATCGGTGGTGGATAATGTTAGCAGCAATACGTGCAATGTCTGGTGACAACCAGATGTGCATATTATACTCACCATGTGAATGATGCTCATGATGATGACCATGAGAATTTTTATTATTTACCGCTGTGCTATCTTCGCTGCTTTTCAGTAAGCGTGCTTTTATAGCTGGATCTTCAGCTAATGTGATCCGTTTTTCAGTGGGTAATTGTGCTAATGGTTTCTCTAAAAAAGTTTCTAAATTTGAGCCAACCCAAATGAAAAGATCAGCAGTTTTGATTTTTTCCAGATCGGAAGGTTTTAAAGCATAATCATGGGGTGAAGCACCATCAGGTAATAATATTTGTACCTCAGTAACACCATTAGTAATGGCTGCGGCAATAAAACCTAACGGACGAATTGACGTAACTACATCAGCTTGAGTAGTAGATATGAAACTGAGTAATAGTCCAGCAAGAATGTATTTTTTTCCCATAATTTTTTGAACAATTTTTTTTGTTTTGTGTAACATAGAATAGTTTCCATAGACTAATTTTAATAATGTTATATTATAACATTTTAACCATCCTGCAAGAATTATTTACCATGCAAACGCTATTAAGCTTAAAAAATATTGCTGTTAGTTTTGGTTCACGCCAAATTGTCGAAAACATCTCCTTTGATCTATATGCTGGAGAAATATTAACACTATTGGGGCCAAATGGTGCTGGTAAATCTACGCTAGCTAAAATACTCCTCGGCCTAATTACCCCTAGTGAAGGAGAAATAATTTACCAAGCCAAATTGCGCATCGGTTATGTGCCACAGAAATTATCGCTGGATATGACAATGCCTTTGACCGTTAAACGTTTTATGACATTAAAACCTGGGGTAAAAACTACTAATATTATTCCTGCTTTAATACGTGTCGGCGCCGATCATCTTATCGAGCAACAAATGCAAAAACTATCAGGCGGGGAAACTCAACGTGTTCTACTTGCTCGTGCTTTACTGAATCAACCACAATTACTTGTTTTAGATGAACCTACACAAGGCGTAGACATCAATGGTCAAGTCGCTTTATATAATCTAATCGATAATATTCGTACCGAATCAAATTGTGCTGTTTTTATGATTTCACATGATCTCCACCTTGTGATGGCAAAAACTGATAAAGTACTCTGTATTAATAAACAAATATGCTGCTCTGGCCGGCCAGAGGATGTGGCTTTAGATCCCGAATTTATTGCTATGTTCGGCCATCGTGGGATAGAACAGATCGGTATCTATCTCCACCATCATCATAATCATCAATGCGATTTAAATAATGAGATTGATGATAAACCTACAGGGAACTGTCATCATGATTGAACTATTACTACCTGGGTGGTTATCTGGTATGCTGTTAGCCATTGCCGCAGGACCACTAGGCTCTTTCGTTGTCTGGCGGCGTATGTCATATTTTGGTGATACTCTCGCTCATGCTTCATTACTTGGTATCGCTTTTGGTTTATTACTCAATGTTAATCTGTTTTATGCCGTTATTGCTATCACCCTTCTTCTTGCCATTTTATTAGCCTGGCTAGAAAAGCGCCCACATCTGGCCATCGATACCCTATTAGGCATAATGGCGCATAGTGCCCTATCACTTGGATTAGTCGTCGTCAGTTTAATGGACAATGTTCGTATGGATTTGATGGCTTATTTATTTGGTGATCTATTATCGGTAACTAACGAGGATGTTTTTTCAATCGCGATAGGTGTTGCTATTGTTTGTTCAATAATTGTCTGGCAATGGCGTAATTTACTGTCAATAACAGTTAATCAGGATTTAGCTTTTGTTGATGGCGTAAAAATACAGCAGCTTAAGGTATTATTAATGTTGGTTACTACCCTTACCATAGGTATTGCCATGAAATTTGTTGGGGCTTTAATTATTACATCATTATTAATTATTCCTGCCGCTACTGGTAGACGATTTGCCAAAACACCTGAGCAAATGGCAGTAGTTGCTATTATTATCGGTATGTTTGCGGTGACGGCTGGACTTGCTCTGTCTGCCTATTACGATACACCAGCAGGGCCCTCGGTTGTGATCTGTGCCAGTGCTTTATTTGTATTAAGTTTATTTATTAAAATAAAAAACTAATCTATTCATACGATAAAATAAATTATTTTTAAAATTAGCTAAACACCCTATTCCCTCACTACAAATCCATCAATTATGACTTGTAGTGAGTTTTTATTTTGCTAATCAAATTAGAACCGGTAACCGACACCAAGCATCCATGTGCCGACTTTTATATTTTTTAAATTAGTATGTTCGAAAGATAATTTGGTATGTTCATATGTAACATCAATAGCTAAATTCTCCACCGGATTAATTTGTAAACCCGCACCATAAACTAATTCAATTTCAGTGTCTTTAAAAGCATTTGCGAATGGTGATTTTGCCTCAACTCTACCACGTGCCGCTCCAATTAAGCCATAGAGACTAATATTGCGATTAAAACGATAGCTAGGACCAAAACTTAATGAAGAATAAATTATATCTACATTAGCAACTTTAATATCATAAATTTTCAAATAATCTTCTTGATTAGTATAAGTCAACGAACCAATAAAACCCCAGTGATTATCAATTTCATAACGATATTTAATATTAATACCCTTTGGTTTATCCTGAAATTCTTCATCTTTAACTAGTCCCTTCTATCGCTTCTGAGTGTGAGCGTATCTGGCATGTAACGGAAGAGCTTCAAGATAAAATAGCCGATGCAGAGAAATTAGCAATTAAACAGATTATCCGCAAACGCGAAAATGCAGATAGAGTTATTGCTGAGATAGAAACTTTGTTATCTCAGACTACACAGGATACCAGTTAATGCTAAATGGTGCCCTTTCAAACTGGCATAAAGCGGAATTGACCCATTTCCTCCAACGCTGCTAATAGGATGCCCCTTGAATGGGGTAATTGAGAAAAGATAAAAGTCCTCAGCGTTTTTCTGGGGACTGTAGTAAAAACCTGAATATAACACGAGTTTCGCACCAATAAATAAACGCTCTATCTTTAAGTTTAATCCAGCATAATATATAAATAGACAGAATCTTATAAATCAAAAGCAACTTATTGTAATTTAATAAAATTTATGTGTTTTAGTAACTTGAAGATTAATCATCGATTTTAAGCCATTTCTAGTATTTTATACGCCTGTGCGAAACTCGTGTATAATTAAAACTCGAAATTAAATGACGCGTTATACATCACATGATTACCGCCAGAATAAGCAACCCCCGCTTTAACGGCGGCATTTTCAGTGATACGGTAACCTGTACCAACAGCCAGGGCCTGAGAAGCTCCATACCCCCCAATACTTGCCGTGAAATTCACTTTACCGACCCCATAAGGCTGGAAAAGTCCGGTCAGCGCCGCAGAGGTCGCGAGTCCTCGTTCAATTTTCGTGTTAGTTTTCGATAACTTATCCTCAAGATGATTTATCCGTGAGCTGTTTTTTTGCGCCAGTTGGCTTGCATAATTGGCAGTGGTTCTGACCGTGTTTAATTGAGAAACATTCACTGCATCACTGTTTCTTGCACCACTAGCCACACCGCTTATCACTCTGTCACCCTGCTTGCCAGAGACAAAAATTTGACTGCCTTCTAACTCCTTGCCAATATACATTGTCCCATCGGAACTCTGAGTAATTTCCCCGTCTACCAATGATGCCTCTCTTTTTAGTCGTTTAACGATTAAATTAGCTCTAGATTAACCTGAGTTCGGGATAAGAAATAAAGAGAAAGTCTTGATATTCAAATAGTTGAATGAGCCTGTTTTGTTAAAATACTCTAACAGTCTGGTTAAAGAGTAGAGCATTGTTAAACAATTATGGAAAATCTTACTGAACTTTATTGCCTGATGGATGATTTTTGCAAAGACTTCGAGCCAAAAATGCATGAATATTTGCTGACTAACGGTACTAAGCGTCGTAGACGGTCTACTCAGCTTTCGTTGGCGGAAATGATGACACTGATTGTGTTGTTTCATCAACTCCGATTCAGGCAATTCAAGGTATTTTATCTCTATTATGTCCGCTTATATCTCCGGAAGGAATTTCCTAACTTGCCATCCTATTCACGCTGTGTAGAGTTACTTCCGCGTAGTGCCTTAGCGTTAACGGCACTGTTTGAGTCAATTAAGGGAAAATGCACGGGGCTATCGGTTGCCGATTCTACTCCGATAGCGGTGTGTGATAACTTACGGATCCGCAGACATAAAGTCTTCAATGGGATAGCTGAACGGGGAAAAAATTCAACAGGTTGGTTCTTTGGTTTCAAGCTTCATGTAATTATCAATCATTTGGGGGAAATACTCAGTTTTCGACTCACACCAGGAAACACCGATGATCGGAAACCATTGCCTGAGCTGACAAAGGATCTTTCTGGTTGTTTGTACGCAGATAAAGGGTATTTATCGGCTTCACTGAAACAGCAACTCAAAACGATGGGAATTAGCCTTATAACGAATATCAAGAAGAAAATGAAGCCTATTAAACAGACTTGTTTCGACAAAGCCATCTTGCGTCATCGTTCTGTCATTGAAACGGTATTTGATGAGTTAAAAAATCTTTGTCAAATAGAGCATACGCGACATCGCTCTCCGGCTAACTTTGTAGTGAATTTATTAGGCGGACTGGTTGCATATTGTTTAATGCCATCTAAACCAAAGATACCTGTTGCAGGTACGTATCTTCAAGTATAATTGATAATGCTTATCCCGAACTCAGGTTAGATTAGCCTTATCACGATATCCTGTAGTTTCTGTTAGCGCTACATTGGCATTATCACGGTGCGTCTGAGTTTCGGTTAATGCTGTTTTAGCCATTTCAGATGCACTATTGGCGTTATCACGGTGTTTCTCAGTTTCCTTTAGCGCTAGATTAGCATTATCACGGTGTTGGGCTGTTGCCTCAGATGCAACCTTAGCGTTATCTCGATGCGTCTGAGTTTCTGTTAGCGCTGCATTAGCATTATCACGGTGTTGAGTTGTTACATCCAATGCATCCTTAGCACCATTTTCGAATTGTTCTACCTTATTTTTGGTCGTTTTGATTTTGTCTACTTCGCCGATTCTCTCATCAACGTCCCGTTTTACTTTATTTAATTGATAAAGATTAACCGCATCAGTGTCTTCAGTACCTGGTACAACATGAGTAATTTGACTCAATCACGAGTTTCGCACAGGCCTATAAAATTCTAGAAATGGCTTAAAAGTAATGATTAATCTGCAAGTTACTGAAATGCAAAAATTTACTTAATTTACAATAAGTTATATTTAATTTATAAGGTTTTATCTATTTACATATTATGCTGAATTAAACTTAAAAATAGAGCGTTTTTTTATTGGTGCGAAACTCGTGTCAATATTACATTCGTGCCAGCAGTGCTACTCTTATTATCTTGAACAACAGAACCCATAGAGAACTCCCTAATTAATGCATCTTTATCACGAGTTTCGCAATCTCCAAAAAAGAAGTATAAATTTAAAAACAAGAAAAAATCAGGGTGTTCATATTTTGTCGGGTTATCCATGTATTAAAGATATCTATAAAACATTCTTACAAGTAAGCAGTTTAAGATACTCTGGTTTAGCGTTATCAGAAGTAAGCCCATCGCCTTTATCTCATGACACTGTTAGCCGATGGCTAAAAAGTAGATGTTTTAGACCTAAAGACCTATGGCGATTAGTTGAACCTTCTATAGACAAAAAAAGCCCTTGCGTACTAATTGCCGATGATACATTGATTGCCAAAACACGTAGTAAAAAAATAGAGATGGTCCATTATCAATATTCAGGTAATGAACATGATGTTATTGCTGGCATAGGTTTAGTTAATTTGCTTTGGCATGATCTGACGAAGGTTGAATCAATTCCTATCAATTATCGGATTTATGATAAAGATTCTGATGGAAAAACAAAAAACACGCACTTTTCCGAAATGCTCACTCTTGCTAAAAAAAGAGGGATCATGCCAGAAGCCGTAGTGATGGATGCTTGGTATTCTAGCCTGGATAACCTGAAATCAATTCGCTCTCATGGTTGGATCTGGGTAACCACGCTGAGGAAAAATAGGATTGTTAACCATAACAAACAACTGAACAAGTTAGACATCTCAGAAGAAGGAACGTCAATACACTTGCGAGGATATGGTTGGGTAACCGTTTTCAAATTTACAGCCAAAAACGGCCGTATTGATTACATAGTAACAAACAAAGAGAATCCCACCCGTCAATACCTCAAATCTATCATGGATGCCCGTTGGTCTGTTGAAGTTTATCATCGAGAAGTTAAACAAAACTGTGGTATTGAACGCTGTCAGGCTCGCACGAGCCGAGCGCAAAGAAATCATATTTTTCTCGCTATTTCTGCGTGGTTTGAACAACATAAACGTCGTATATCTGAAAAAATAACCCTTTATCAACAAAATTGGGACGTAATCAAAAATGCTATTACTGAGCAAATCCGTGTTTTATTAGCGTACCCAAATTAGTTTTGTGCGAAACTCGTGTAATTTTTTTATTGCGGTTCTTTGTTCGTTGTGTGTTAATCCGGTTTCTTCTTCAAACTCATCACGGGTTTTATATATACCTAATTCAGAAGTTGCTTTGTCTTGCCAGTAAAAAATCTGGGAAAAAATAATCGCTGAAGTTAATCCGCCAAGTGGCTTAGCTAAGTTTGGATAATACGCATGAGGTTTACCTATTAACCTCAATGTTTCGGCACGCTTCATTTTAATTCCCCCATGATTGATTTTTACGATGATTAAGCTTTGATTTGGCATCTTCAAATGCGGCTTTTAGCTTCTTGGCGGCTAACTCCGTGAAAGAGCGATTGACTCTCTCTCGAATAATGTTTTTATGAATATTTGACTGGTAAAATCGGCGATTTTTTGGCATAATGACCTCGCTGAAATTGAAAGAAAAAAGGGAAATTCGACTTTCCCTTCTAATTAAACTTGCTGAAATATTAATCAAAAGCAAAGCTCGATCTGACATTTAGAGGCTTCATTGTTTTTTAACTCTGAAGCTTCTTTTTTTGGCAATCTCAAATGCTCTAGCATGTCAATCAGCTTGCGTATTTCTTCACCTGAGATATTCGTAATAACAACTCCCTGTGATGATGAATCAGGCACACTCACCACATGCCTTGGCAAGCCGTATTCTGAAACGACCTGACAGGCTAATTTAAATATTCTGGTTTTATCCCGACTCGCTGTTGAGGGGTGGATCCCTAGTGATTTAGCAAACCCGTTATTACCCCCTTCTGATGACCTCTTCTGGTAGAAGTAAGATTCTAAATGCTCTGGTTTGCAGGTGATTTTGATAGTATTTGAATATTCCATGGTTATAATCCTTAAGTAATAAAATTCCCTACCTCGATATTCCTATGAGGTTTGTGAAAAAATAATAGATAGAGTGAGATTGTGAGTGATTAAGTGGGTTTTGCCGCTTCAGCCATTTAGCAGAGTGCTATCCGGTCGCCCGATGGTATACCGCATCGTTCGGTGAAATATAGATATATTATTCAATTTGAAAGAAGATTTTTCTTACTCAAATTAAGTAAATCTTCTGCTTTGTATTTTCCATCGGATATTGTTTGTATCGTTTGGGCATAATTCGTTTTACCAAAAAATTCTGTTTTAGGTAAAAATCCGTTTTTTAACCACTTATAAACAGCTCTATCACTAACACCGCATGCATTAGCAACTCTAGATATACCTATATTCTTAATTGGGTCATATAGATTGTTCATATGACATTCTCCTTATGTACTTACAGTACGCATATTATCGTACTGATAGTTTTTTGCAAGAGGTTTATATTGTACCTATGGTACAGAGTGAAAAAGTGCGTAAAGAATTTGCCCAGAGGCTAGCACAAGCCTGTGAACAAGCTGGGTTAAGCCAACACGGTAGAGGTGCAGCTATAGTTAAAGCTATAGGTGTCACTTCTAAGGCTGTTAGTAAATGGTTCAATGCAGAGTCTTTGCCAAGACAAGATAAAATTTATGCTCTTGCTAATTTTTTAAACTGTGATCCTATTTGGTTGCAACATGGTAAAATAAACCCTGCTTCACATATCATCTTTGATAAAAATCTAAAATCATTTCAAGAAACTTTAACTCCAGAACATATTGAATTAATCCACGAGTTTCGCACCAATAAAAAAACGCTCTATTTTTAAGTTTAATTCAGCATAATATGTAAATAGATAAAACCTTATAAATTAAATATAACTTATTGTAAATTAAGTGAATTTATGCATTTCAGTAACTTGCAGATTAATCATTACTTTTAAGCCATTTCTAGAATTTTATAGGCCTGTGCGAAACTCGTGTAATCGAATTATTTAATGATCTTCCAGAAGAAAAAGCTTTATATTTCCTTGAAGAAATGAGAAAGCAAAAAAATATTTTGATTCTGTTTTCAATGAAATGTTAAAAAAGAAAAGAAATAATCCTTTATAAATCAAAAATATAATCTTCCTTAAAAATTTTTACCAAAATAATGTACTTTTGGTATTTGAATTTATTGTACTTATAGCTCAATACAGTGTTCATCAAAGGCAAACAGCCAGAGATTGAAAAAAGTGAACGGCGCACTCTAACGCACGGGCGGACGGCGTATCTCTTAAGAGACAATGTACCGAAGTGGCAGAACACATTTTCCATTACAAACAGGACTATTTATTCATCTAAATTTGTTAAGGAAAAATATTATGAAGAAAACATCTGCTATATGCCCTATATGTTCTAAACGTTTCAATCCGAATAAATCTTACGAGCACATTAACGAATTTCACCCTACAGCAAGTGATTATCAATTAGCTATTATTCGTGATGCTCGCCGTAAGTGTTATGGACAGAGTAAGCCAGTAAAACATAAAAATGCGGCTCTACTTCCTCAAACATCAATCTTTGCAGTATCACGGACAAGAGCTACTAAATTAAGAATTGCGTAATGATTTGATAGTCTTTGCAGCAATCTTATCTTACACTTAATTCCATAAGTTTCAGATAATAGTTATCCCTCCCGATAGGCTGGGAATTTGAAATCTCCCAATTTCAGGGAGGCCAGGTTGTTAAAGAGCGATGGTCCTAATTTGTGCTAGTTTTTAAAGTAGTAAAAACTAATAATTCTTTTTTTACGGGTAAGTAATTAAAATGCTTAGTTGCTAATTCGATTTGCTCAGCTTTTTTGGGAGATGCCCTGCGGTAGCCATAAGCTACTAGATTTAAGTAACCGACACTTGTCCCTGCTAGTCGAGCAAGACGTACCCAATCATCTTGGGTAGATTCTTTTCTCCAACGGAGTAAATCGTTTGTCATACAATTTACCTTTAAAGTTAAATAAAACAAGATTGATTTATCTTAAAGATAAACAAATGACAAGAGTAATTTACCAATTTGTATATTTATCAAATTGATAAAAGATGCCAATATGTAAATATGGAAACAAAAGACATTAGACGTGCTAATTTGCATGCCTTGATTCAGGATTTCACTGTATCAGGAAAAAATAAGAAATCTCAGTTAGCTGATAAAATTGGCATACCTGCTGCTCAACTTAGTCAGATTAGCGGTAATAATCCAGTACGTAATATCGGCGATAAAATTGCCCGTCGTATTGAAAAATCATTAAACCTTCCTATTGGGTGGATGGATGTTATTCATACCAAGACTTTAAATCCATCTAAAAAAGATAATAGTTTTATTTTGCAAAATACCTCAAAGAACTATACTGATCATATATACAGGATAAGCCATTACGACATAGAGTATAGCTGTGGGGGAGGTAGAGTGCATAGTGAGTATCCAGATATTATAAAGGCAGTTGAAATAAATCCAGATCATGCCTTGAAAATGTTTGGAGAAAGACCGTCTAAATCATTAGCTATTATTACAGCTGTAGGTGATAGCATGTTGGGTACAATAGATCCTGGTTCACTTGTAGTTATTGACAAAACGATTAAACAATATATAGGCGATGGAATATATGCATTCACTTTTGGTGAAAATATGCATATAAAACGACTGCAATTAGCTGGGGATAAATTATTAGTGATAACAGCCTGTATGAAAAATGGGAAATAAACTTCAATAACGAGGAGCTATTGAGTATAAATGGATTTGTAATAGGTAAATGGAATATAAATTACTCTAGGCTAGGGTAGCGGCTTATACACACTTATACAACAATCACCCACAACCAACGCCAGCTAAATAGCTGGCTTTTTTATGATAAAATTTTTAACATTCAACTTCCATTTATTATTCAATGGCTTAAGATTCCATTATCTTTTTTGATAAATTATTTATCAATTTTACGTTGACTTTAGCTTATCATTAAGATAAATCAACTCACTGCAACAGGCAAACGCCAGACAAGACTCCGAGTTATCTGAAACTTTGCCAGACGTTGCTAAGTAGCCAGCCCGAGGCGTATGAACATGAAGGCAAGTGACAACAGTTAAGAAGTACCGCTCTTTAACACTCTTTCGCTGAAAAAGCGTAACCATAAAACACCCAAACAGTTGGTTTTGGGGTGTGTGAAATAACCAAAATACAGTCATTAAGTTAAAAACCAACACCAGGGTACTACCAATATGACTGTAAATATAATCCGGATACCTCCGACACACACCCCAAAACCCATTGTAGGAGGTAATATGTGTAACTTTCATGGTTATGATAATGCTCGCCGTCGAAGACAAGAGCGTAGAAAAGCTAAACAAGCAGCCTATAACTATAACAAAGCGCTTAATATGGCATTGAAAGCAGCGTTAAATCCAAGCAAACCCTCTCAGCAACAAGAAAAACCTAAACGCCCTGTTCTTTCACTAAAAAGAAAAGTGATGAGTCGTGTACACGAGTTTCGCACAAAACTAATTTGGGTACGCTAATAAAACACGGATTTGCTCAGTAATAGCACTTTTGATTACGTCCCAATTTTGTTGATAAAGGGTTATTTTTTCAGATATACGACGTTTATGTTGTTCAAACCACGCAGAAATAGCGAGAAAAATATGATTTCTTTGCGCTCGGCTCGTGCGAGCCTGACAGCGTTCAATACCACAGTTTTATTTAACTTCTCGATGATAAACTTCAACAGACCAACGGGCATCCATGATAGATTTGAGGTATTGACGGGTGGGATTCTCTTTGTTTGTTACTATGTAATCAATACGGCCGTTTTTGGCTGTAAAGTTGAAAACGGTTACCCAACCATATCCTCGCAAGTGTATTGACGTTCCTTCTTCTGAGATGTCTAACTTGTTCAGTTGTTTTGTTATGGTTAACAATCCTATTTTTCCTCAGCGTGGTTACCCAGATCCAACCATGAGAGCGAATTGATTTCAGGTTATCCAGGCTAGAATACCAAGCATCCATCACTACGGCTTCTGGCATGATCCCTCTTTTTTTAGCAAGAGTGAGCATTTCGGAAAAGTGCGTGTTTTTTGTTTTTCCATCAGAATCTTTATCATAAATACGATAATTGATAGGAATTGATTCAACCTTCGTCAGATCATGCCAAAGCAAATTAACTAAACCTATGCCAGCAATAACCTCATGTTCATTACCTGAATATTGATAATGGACCATCTCTATTTTTTTACTACGTGTTTTGGCAATCAATGTATCATCGGCAATTAGTACGCAAGGGCTTTTTTTGTCTATAGAAGGTTCAACTAATCGCCATAGGTCTTTAGGTCACGAGTTTCGCACAGGCCTATAAAATTCTAGAAATGGCTTAAAAGTAATGATTAATCTGCAAGTTACTGAAATGCATAAATTCACTTAATTTACAATAAGTTATATTTAATTTATAAGGTTTTATCTATTTACATATTATGCTGAATTAAACTTAAAAATAGAGCGTTTTTTTATTGGTGCGAAACTCGTGTAGGTCTAAAACATCTACTTTTTAGCCATCGGCTAACAGTGTCATGAGATAAAGGCGATGGGCTTACTTCTGATAACGCTAAACCAGAGTATCTTAAACTGCTTACTTGTAAGAATGTTTTATAGATATCTTTAATACATGGATAACCCGACAAAATATGAACACCCTGATTTTTTCTTGTTTTTAAATTTATACTTCTTTTTTGGAGATTGCGAAACTCGTGTCTTGTTGGGTAGATAGAGTTGCATCAATACAGAGACCTCACCTTTAAATTTTTGACAGTCAGATTTCTGGCGCATCTCGTTGACAATTTTTGCCGTTGTTGCTTTAAATGCTTTAGCTTTATCACTTAAGTAGGGGCGTTTTGAATTATGTCGCCAATAGGTATTAACGCTGAGCGGGAAAGGGAGTTCGATTATCATGTTTTCATTCAAACCTTACTGGGAAATATTTATCTAAGAATGTTTGCAGTAATGAAAGGAGCTTTTCAGCCTTGGCTTCCCATCTACCAATAAAAAAACTCAAATCAGTATTTTGAACTACACCCAGGTAAAAAATGATTGGGAGAGCAAGGATAATAAATAAAAACCGGATAAAAATGTTGATATATTTACTCATGCTTCACGCTCTTTTTAATAGTTTTTTTCTTTGGACATATGTCATTCTGCACCCAAGTCTTCTCCACGGTCGCCAGATAAATAACACACTGCCCTTGCTATTGCCCGCCTTTCCTTCCTTCCCTGTTTCAGCAGAGATGAATGACAATCGACCCTCTGTAAAACGAGCCTGTACATAAATTTGTGGAATTGCCTGATTTTGATATGTTCAATCCAGCATCAAATGAAGCTTAATTTATGGACGAAAAACAATTGCAGGCTCTGGCTAATAAATTGGCCAAAAATCTCAAAACCCCTGACGATCTCAGCCAGTTCGATCGTCTGCTGAAGAAAATCAGCGTTGAGGCGGCTCTCAACGCCGAAATGTCCCACCATCTGGGCTACGATAAAAATCAGCCCAAACCGGGTGCCAACTCCCGCAACGGCTATTCCACAAAGACCGTTACCACCGGCGATGGTCCTCTGGAACTACGCACTCCGCGCGATCGTGACGGTTCTTTCGAACCGCAACTGGTGAAGAAAAACCAGACCCGGATCACCGAGATGGATAACCAGATTTTATCGTTGTACGCCAAAGGGATGACCACCCGCGAGATAGCGGCTGCGTTCAAAGAACTGTATGACGCGGATGTCTCACCGGCGCTGGTCTCGAAGGTCACCGATTCCGTGATGGAGCAGGTTACCGAATGGCAAAATCGCCCACTGGATGCAGTCTATCCTATTGTTTATCTTGACTGTATCGTCCTGAAGGTCCGGCAGGACAGTCGCGTCATCAATAAATCCGTGTTTCTGGCCCTGGGTATCAACATCGAAGGTCAGAAAGAACTGTTGGGTATGTGGCTGGCCGAAAACGAGGGCGCGAAGTTCTGGCTCAGTGTGCTGACAGAACTAAAAAACCGTGGTCTGAACGATATCCTCATCGCCTGTGTCGACGGTCTGAAAGGCTTTCCGGACGCCATCAACACCGTGTATCCGGAAGCCCGCATTCAGCTGTGCATCGTGCATATGGTGCGTAACAGCCTGCGGTTCGTCTCCTGGAAGGACTACAAAGCCGTCACACGCGACCTGAAAGCCATCTATCAGGCTTCCACGGAAGAAGCAGGCCAGCAGGCGCTGGAAGCGTTCGCCAGCGCATGGGACAGCCGCTACCCGCAGATAAGCCGGAGCTGGCAGACAAACTGGGCCAACCTGGCGACGTTCTTCGCTTACCCGGCAGACATCCGCAAGGTGATCTACACAACGAATGCCATAGAGTCGCTGAACAGCGTGATCCGGCATGCCATCAAAAAGCGTAAGGTGTTCCCGACGGATGACGCAGTGAAAAAGGTGGTGTGGCTGGCAATCCAGGCGGCGTCACAGAAATGGACAATGCCGCTGAGGGACTGGCGTATGGCGATGAGCCGCTTTATTATCGAGTTCGGTGACCGCCTGGACGGTCACTACTGAGAAAAGGCATTTACACAGAATCGTGTACAGGGTCTGATAACGCACTTCATCAGATGTTTTTAAGGCCTCATAAAACCATGCTGTAGAAGTATCGGAAGGCAGTAGCATTACAATCGTTTTTTTCTGTTTCCGGTATTGTTCGGCGGCTTTTTTAACCCAGGGCATAATCTTGCTGTATGGTGGATTGCAGAAAATGGCCCCCTCGCTATTCCATTCGCAGGTCAGTGCGTCGTGCTTTTCTGTTAAAAAGGCTTTGCATAGCGCTTTGCTTTCATCGGCGGCGACATCCAGTTTAAAGCCAAATTCTGCATCCAGCGCTTTAAATACTTCAATAGGCGTACGCCACCTGTCTTTGACACGAGTTTCGCACAGGCATATAAAATTCTAGAAATGGCTTAAAAGCAATGATCAATCTGCAAGTTACTAAAACACATTAATTTTCTTAAATTACAATAAGTTGCATTTGATTTATAAGGTTTTATCTATTTATATATTATGCTGAATTAAACTTAAAAATAGAGCGTTTTTTTATTGGTGCGAAACTTGTGGTGTAGAAAAAGCAATATCAATTCGTCCTACTAAAGTGTATGACACATTTAATAACTGCTGTCTTCCTATTGCAGCTTTATACACTTCCAGACGGGTTAACAAAAAACCAAAATCACATTTTGGAGTAACCGCTAACTGTTAAAGGTATTAAAATGATTTTGAAATTCAATAACAAGCACGAGGTCAAACATGGAAAACAACGAACCTGAATTAATGGGGAGTCAAAATACTGACGACCGATTAGATTTTCGTATTTATGCGCTAACTTTTTTCAATAACAAATTGACTTTATCAACCAATGACCGAAAAGATTTTTGGCTAGAAATCGCTCCCACCATTGGCTGGATAAAGTTTGAAAAACACAGCACGGAGGATGAATTTATCCCAAATGGAGCACTGTTTGTAGCCACTGAATTGCGTTCGGCATGTGATTTTACCCCTTACCCAATAATTCAAGCACGATGTGTTTTGTGGCGTCAGCGGGAAGCTGTTTTATCTGCTGTAAAAACAGCTTTTTTTTCTTCCGAATCGTTAATATTTTGATGAATAAATTTTCGAATAACCGCTAGAGATTCATTATGGAGTTTTACGGTAACGATCTTTAAAGAGGCTGAAATACTACCCTCCTCAGTAAGAAGGTTTATGGCGTCTTTGGTTGCTTTAATCAGATGTATTGCAGGTTCTTTTCCTGAAAGGCATTCAAGAATTCCTCCCTTAACCAGTCCTTCTTCTTGCAAATAAGCGATGTTTTGAAGAAGCTTTTTCTTATCAACTAAACGTGAATGATCAGGAATATTTTCTGTTTCAATAACATCGGGATAATCGTACACCGCTAACTCAAGCAGTTCAAATTATAAATTTCTATCGAAATTAGCTAATGAATCATTCATTACTCTACCTCTTGGTTGTTGTGGAAAACACCAAGTGTACCACTGCCGCCTGAGGTGGCTAAATAATCAGGCAATCAAATAAATTAAGAGTTAAATTGACTTTTAGCTAATTCAGAAAGAACTTTAGTCACTGTACCAGCATTAGCAAACAAAGTATCAACGCATTTGCCTACAACAGATTCTGCGCCTTTTTCTTTCACTAGTGTCAACGATCACCGAAAACTGATCCACTTTTTAGCTAAATCCGATCAATCAAAATTGATCCACTTTTACTCAGTCATTGCTCCTGAGCGCCGCTTATCTTTCAATCGATAGCTTTCACCGCTTAATTGCAGTACATGCGAATGATGAAGTAAACGATCAAGCATAGCGGCAGTTAATGTTGCGTCATCAGCAAAAGCATTTGGCCATTGCCCAAATGATAAGTTACTCGTCAATATGACACTGCCATGCTCATAACGCTTGGCAATCACATTGAAAAACAGGTTTGCTTCTTCTCGCCCAAACGGCAGGTATCCAATCTCATCGATAATCAACAATTTCGGGGCCATCACCGAACGTGATAGATATTGTTTGAGCTTATTTTGTCGTTTGGCAGTTGAGAGTTGCAACATCAGTTCAGCTGCCGTGGTAAAGCGGGTTTTCTTCTTGGCCTGTACTGCTTTTAATCCTAACCCAATAGCTAAATGCGTTTTGCCTACACCGCTTGGGCCAAGCAACACGACATTTTCATTACGTTCAATAAACGTTAATGCGCTTAATTCCTGTATGTGTTGTTTGGGGATCCCCGTTGCAAACTTAAAATCGAACGTATTAAGTTCTTTATGTGCTGGGAATCCTGCCATCCGACTCAAAAGATTACGGGTTCGTTCATCTCGTTGTTGTTGCTCACATTTTAATAGGGACAGTAAAAACTCTCCGTAGCTTTTGTCTTGGGCAATGCATTGTTCGGCAAGTGATGACCAATGAGTCGGAATAGAATTTAATTTCAATGACTCACACAGGTGTTCAATTTGTTCATGCAATAACATGTTCACCTCCCAGCAATGCTTCGTATACGCTGATTGAGTGTTGCAAACTGACAGATTCAAGGGGCGGTACGATACGGATATTAAGCGTATCAGTCTGCGGGATAGATTGGCAAACCCTTGCTGGTAAGGGTAGAAGATACTTAACTTCCTTAGCTAGTCTATCTGCTGGCTTCTCTAACGTTGTTCCATGAATCCGCTGATGGGCAACGCGTTGTAACCAGGGCCCCACTCTTGCATTAGCTATCTCAATATCCAGTTCAAGATTATGAGCACGAAGGTCGGTATTTAATGGTACGATAAAGCTGTTTTTTAAATAGTGGTTAAAGCGCTCTACTTTCCCTTTAGTTTTTGCCCTGTAGGGCTTGCAAGCACACAATTTAAACCCGTAATCTTTCGACATTTGAAGCATTTCGACATGTAATTTAACCTGAGTTCGGGATAAGCATTATCAATTATACTTGAAGATACGTACCTGCAACAGGTATCTTTGGTTTAGATGGCATTAAACAATATGCAACCAGTCCGCCTAATAAATTCACTACAAAGTTAGCCGGAGAGCGATGTCGCGTATGCTCTATTTGACAAAGATTTTTTAACTCATCAAATACCGTTTCAATGACAGAACGATGACGCAAGATGGCTTTGTCGAAACAAGTCTGTTTAATAGGCTTCATTTTCTTCTTGATATTCGTTATAAGGCTAATTCCCATCGTTTTGAGTTGCTGTTTCAGTGAAGCCGATAAATACCCTTTATCTGCGTACAAACAACCAGAAAGATCCTTTGTCAGCTCAGGCAATGGTTTCCGATCATCGGTGTTTCCTGGTGTGAGTCGAAAACTGAGTATTTCCCCCAAATGATTGATAATTACATGAAGCTTGAAACCAAAGAACCAACCTGTTGAATTTTTTCCCCGTTCAGCTATCCCATTGAAGACTTTATGTCTGCGGATCCGTAAGTTATCACACACCGCTATCGGAGTAGAATCGGCAACCGATAGCCCCGTGCATTTTCCCTTAATTGACTCAAACAGTGCCGTTAACGCTAAGGCACTACGCGGAAGTAACTCTACACAGCGTGAATAGGATGGCAAGTTAGGAAATTCCTTCCGGAGATATAAGCGGACATAATAGAGATAAAATACCTTGAATTGCCTGAATCGGAGTTGATGAAACAACACAACCAGTGTCATCATTTCCGCCAACGAAAGCTGAGTAGACCGTCTACGACGCTTAGTACCGTTAGTCAGCAAATATTCATGCATTTTTGGCTCGAAGTCTTTGCAAAAATCATCCATCAGGCAATAAAGTTCAGTAAGATTTTCCATAATTGTTTAACAATGCTCTACTCTTTAACCAGACTGTTAGAGTATTTTAACAAAACAGGCTCATTCAACTATTTGAATATCAAGACTTTCTCTTTATTTCTTATCCCGAACTCAGGTTTCAATAGCTAAATATAGTTTGATTGCGTTTACCCGTCCGTGATGACTGTAATCGGACACCAAGTGGCACTTGGCACACATCCTATCTTTTCAGCAAATGTTAACAAGGAGTACACATGATGAGATTGGATAATCCACGCATTGTAACAGCAAAGCATCTCAATATGGGTAATTTGGTTGGAGTAACTAATGGCAGTCGTGATTTGAGCGATGCGAAATACTTAAGCAGCATTGATATATGGAATGACGACGACATGGAAACAAGAACTTTCAAAGAAATTATACAGTGCTTAACAAAAGAAAATAAGCGTCTTAAAAAAGAGAATCGAAGACTCATGAAGATATACCGTGAAATTGGTGGGCTGTGCAGGGCTTGAACCTGCGTTGAAGGAATAAATTATGGAAATGAAATTGCGTTCTGTTGACCCTTTTGCAGATAGAAAAGATATTATTTATTTTGGTATCAAATTTTCAGTGATTCGTATTCATAAATATATGGCTACAGATAAGAAAGGATGGGTTTGCACTTTTCGTGAAAAACCAAACTCAACAAGGGATGAGTGGGTATGCGGGCCTAATGTATATTACTATCGTGATTATGCTGGAATAGTCGATTTAAACGGCATTGATTGGAAAAATACCCTAAAAATGATTAAAGAGTGCGAAATTAAATAGGAAATAAGTAAACATCTAATCTATATCAAATGCTCCATCCATTAAGCTAACAGCCCTATGGTAATTATAGTGCAATAATTAGAAGAATTTGAGTATTGCTGTTGCAGCACTAACAATCCCTAACATGACAGCACTTAGCTTTATAAGGAGACTATTAGTTAAAGCTTCAACATCTTTTCGGACTAATGCTATATCAGAAGATAAATCTTTGCGAACATTAGAAATTTCAGCAGATAAATCTTTACGGACATCTGCAATTTGAGCATCAGTTTTTTCGAAACGTAAATTCATCTCAGCTGACAAGTCTTTGCGAACATCAGCGATTTGAGCTTCGTTTTTTTCGAAACGCGCAGCCATATCTTTACGTACATCTTCTAAATCTCTTTTGGTGGCTACATCAGCAACCTCATGTGACTTACGTACAGCAATAGAAATCGCTTTAGCCTGCTCTTTTGGCAAACCTGCATTCTCTAATGTTTCGACAAATTCTTGTGTATCAAATGCAACCTGACCCATAACCATACCTCCTTTTTATGGAAGTATAACACAACCATTTTCATTGTGAACTCAGTGAGAAATCATCGCTGACTGAAAGGAGTGTGAATCCCAACAGCCAGCTAACCCTAAACCTATCCTAATTAACCTGAGTTCGGGATAAGAAATAAAGAGAAAGTCTTGATATTCAAATAGTTGAATGAGCCTGTTTTGTTAAAATACTCTAACAGTCTGGTTAAAGAGTAGAGCATTGTTAAACAATTATGGAAAATCTTACTGAACTTTATTGCCTGATGGATGATTTTTGCAAAGACTTCGAGCCAAAAATGCATGAATATTTGCTGACTAACGGTACTAAGCGTCGTAGACGGTCTACTCAGCTTTCGTTGGCGGAAATGATGACACTGGTTGTGTTGTTTCATCAACTCCGATTCAGGCAATTCAAGGTATTTTATCTCTATTATGTCCGCTTATATCTCCGGAAGGAATTTCCTAACTTGCCATCCTATTCACGCTGTGTAGAGTTACTTCCGCGTAGTGCCTTAGCGTTAACGGCACTGTTTGAGTCAATTAAGGGAAAATGCACGGGGCTATCGGTTGCCGATTCTACTCCGATAGCGGTGTGTGATAACTTACGGATCCGCAGACATAAAGTCTTCAATGGGATAGCTGAACGGGGAAAAAATTCAACAGGTTGGTTCTTTGGTTTCAAGCTTCATGTAATTATCAATCATTTGGGGGAAATACTCAGTTTTCGACTCACACCAGGAAACACCGATGATCGGAAACCATTGCCTGAGCTGACAAAGGATCTTTCTGGTTGTTTGTACGCAGATAAAGGGTATTTATCGGCTTCACTGAAACAGCAACTCAAAACGATGGGAATTAGCCTTATAACGAATATCAAGAAGAAAATGAAGCCTATTAAACAGACTTGTTTCGACAAAGCCATCTTGCGTCATCGTTCTGTCATTGAAACGGTATTTGATGAGTTAAAAAATCTTTGTCAAATAGAGCATACGCGACATCGCTCTCCGGCTAACTTTGTAGTGAATTTATTAGGCGGACTGGTTGCATATTGTTTAATGCCATCTAAACCAAAGATACCTGTTGCAGGTACGTATCTTCAAGTATAATTGATAATGCTTATCCCGAACTCAGGTTAATTAGGAGTAAGGCTAATGAAAAAGTCTAGATTTCCTGTGCCCATTTGTGAAGCACAATCGTTAATATCACATGCTAATGTCTGTATACAATGGAAGGTATCGCATGAGAATTATTGACCCTACCCAATATCCAGAATTACGTAATCTTTTTCCAGAGTTAACCCCTGTTGAATTTGAAACATCATTACTCTTTGCTTTTGGTATTCCGCAAAAGCAAATTTCAGTGTTACGTTCAGTCAACTACCGATTGGTTCAGCGCGATATCGCAGCAGCTAAATTAAAGTTTGAAACAAATTCATTGAATCAATTATTGACCGTATTTCATATTCGTTTGATGTTATTTGCACTATATGGAGGTAAAAGAAAATAATTGAATGCAATAGAATATTGAGAATGCCTAGATCCCATTAAGCGATCTATTTTGGATTATTGATTGAGATAATAATACTTTCACAGATAAAACAAGCCATACCCTTTTAGCTTCATCATTAATCATAAAAATAGATTCCAACACCAGGGAAACCTAAGCCAGCCAGTAGAGCTGGCATTTTAGTTTCCAAAATACCCATTGACGAAAGAAGAAATCATGCGCTATAGTTTCCATCAGGTGCTGAACACACCTTTTGATATAGCGGATACCGCTCCCGAAAGTAATGCGGTTTTTTTACGTCCATAGACTGTTATGGTCGTGTAGCGAACAGTATATACAACACCCTATTGGGGAAAACTGTTGGCCGTCTATATCCGGTGTCCAAGTACCCGACCGCCCATCCGAACAATGGGTCATATTGAACAATTGATATAGGATGTAAAAATGAATACTCAACTCAGATCATTTTATTTTAACAGTATCTACGATGTACGTGTTCAGCTTATTAATTCTGAACCATGGTTCTGCCTTAATGACGTTTGTAAAGCTTTAACAGTCATAAACTCAAGTGATTTGCTTTCAAAACAGTTAGATAAAGCTGGGGTAGAAAAAATCTACCTTAGGTCCGATGGGCAAAGGCGGCAATTTGCTTTTGTAAACGAGCCCAACCTTTATCGTGTTATTTTCCGCAGTAATAAGCCTGAACCAAAACAATTTCAAGATTGGGTATTTAACGAAGTTTTACCATCCATCCGCAAAACTGGCAAATATGAGCATCCACAACCCAGACCCGAAGCACCTGAACTCTTAAACGATAACGACACACGCAATCTGGCTCATTTGGTTTGGAGCATGGCTAACGGACACGAGTTTCGCACCAATAAAAAAACGCGCTATTTTTAAGTTTAATTCAGCATAATATATAAATAGAAAAAATCTCATAAATTAAAAATAACTTATTGTAATTTAAGTAAATTTATACGTCTTAGCAAGTTACAGATTAATTATTGTTCTGAAGCCATTTCTAGAATTTTATATGCCCGTGCGAAACTCGTGACGGATTCAGATTTGAGAAAGCATGGACGCAAGGTATCTGGTATGCGACAGGAGTTGCATCCCCTCAACATTTTGAAGTTAATCAAATATCGATAATCTCAGAAGAATGCCGACGAATTTACGGCATGACCAGTACGCTCAAATCCGCTATTTTTGATGCTGAAAAACAAGTTATCCGTCGTCTACTCCGCCATAAGGAAAATGTCGAGACGGTACTTCGTGAAATGCAACAACTGTTAGAAGCCAGTACTCACGAACACGATAGCGTCATGAGCCAATCACTTGAAAAGTGGCAACAGGCGAACATCAATCGTTTCCTCCAACGTAACTAAATAATCCTAACGCCCCTTTTTACAGGGGCAATCATTCATCAATTTAACTATTGAGAGATACCCTTATGCAAAATTTAATTAATATCGACACGAGTTTCGCACCAATAAAAAAACGCGCTATTTTTAAGTTTAATTCAGCATGATATATAAATAGACAAAACCTTATAAATTAAATACAAATTATTGTAATTTAATAAAATTTATGTGTTTTAGTAACTTGCAGATTAACCATTGCTTTTAAGCCATTTCTAGAACTTTATATGCCTGTGCGAAACTCATGTAGACAAAAAAAGCCCTTGCGTACTAATTGCCGATGATACATTGATTGCCAAAACACGTAGTAAAAAAATAGTGATGGTCCATTATCAATATTCAGGTAATGAACATGATGTTATTGCTGGCATAGGTTTAGTTAATTTGCTTTGGCATGATCTGACGAAGGTTGAATCAATTCCTATCAATTATCGGATTTATGATAAAGATTCTGATGGAAAAACAAAAAACACGCACTTTTCCGAAATGCTCACTCTTGCTAAAAAAAGAGGGATCATGCCAGAAGCCGTAGTGATGGATGCTTGGTATTCTAGCCTGGATAACCTGAAATCAATTCGCTCTCATGGTTGGATCTGGGTAACCACGCTGAGGAAAAATAGGATTGTTAACCATAACAAACAACTGAACAAGTTAGACATCTCAGAAGAAGGAACGTCAATACACTTGCGAGGATATGGTTGGGTAACCGTTTTCAAATTTACAGCCAAAAACGGCCGTATTGATTACATAGTAACAAACAAAGAGAATCCCACCCGTCAATACCTCAAATCTATCATGGATGCCCGTTGGTCTGTTGAAGTTTATCATCGAGAAGTTAAACAAAACTGTGGTATTGAACGCTGTCAGGCTCGCACGAGCCGAGCGCAAAGAAATCATATTTTTCTCGCTATTTCTGCGTGGTTTGAACAACATAAACGTCGTATATCTGAAAAAATAACCCTTTATCAACAAAATTGGGACGTAATCAAAAGTGCTATTACTGAGCAAATCCGTGTTTTATTAGCGTACCCAAATTAGTTTTGTGCGAAACTCGTGATCGAAACAAAAAATATCAATGATGAATTAATCCAAACGGTAAATGCTCGTGATTTGCATGCGTTTTTGAAAATTACTACACGATTTAATGATTGGATAAATAGGCGTATAGCAGAATATGGTTTTGAAGAGAACATTGACTATATTATTGTTGAAAATTTGAGCTACTCAAATTTGAGTAGTGCAAAATCTCGCCAACGTATGATGAAAGACTACTATATCAGCATCGATATGGCGAAAGAACTATCCATGGTTGAACGCAATGAAAAAGGGAAACAGGCCAGACAGTATTTTATTGAATGCGAAAGACGGGTTTTACAACCTCAAACATTGCTACCAACAACCAAAGAACTGGCACTCATGGTTGTTCGGGCTGAGGAAGATAAAGAAAAGCTATTACTAGAAAACAAGAACCTCACAACAGAAATCGATAGCCTAAAAAACCTGTTTCAGGTTGGCATGACACCCGTTCAGTTTTGCAAACAACTTAATGGCGTAAATATTAACCAGGTTAACCTTTTTCTAGAATCGCGTCATTTTCTCTACGATGCAGAAAAGGATATCAGCAAGGCTCATGTCTGGCATGTTCATTCTTATGCAAGAGATAAATATTTAACCGAATCACCCTTCATCATGACAAACGATTACGGGCAACGTCAGTGTTACAAAATCGTTCTGCTAAAAAAGGGCGCCTCATGGCTATATAACCAATACCTCAAAAGTAAGCTACCGATGAAGAAAGAGTGGAATGGTGAATTCACCCACGACAAATATAGTCAGGTGGCATAAGGGCTAACTATGAACAAAGACAACATCCTGCTAGCACTGGCAAGACAGGCAGCAAAGTTAGCGATTGATACACATCGACAAGATATATGGCTAATCGCTTTATCATTGCAACTAAAGGCTTATGGGAAAAATCATCATGCCACTTAAATCAGAAACGGCGAAAAAACGTCATATTAAAGAAAAAATTATCACCCTGCTACTGAACTCACACTTTTCACAAAATGAAATCGAGTTATTAGTTGCAGAGATTAAAACCAGAAAAAACAGGATGCTATTTCAGTTCGAGGAGGTCAAATGAACCCTTACGCCATGGAAGATTACTGGTACGAACAACAGCAAGAAATTGCTTATTGGGAGGACAGGCTGGACGACGAAATCAGCGAACTTGTCCAGCCTGTTTATGACTGCCTGCCTTCCTCAGTGATGCGAAAACTCAGTATTGAGGATTTTGACGATATCTGGAAGGCACTGTTTGACCATTTCAAAAATGAGAATATCCATCAGTACAAAGCACTTCGAGCGCCTAAGAGGAAATATCTATGAGCGAAACACAACATACCGAAAAAGAGAGCAGTTTTCAACAACAGGTTTGGGAAACGCTGTCGGCGATTAATGTTAACGATAAAGTTGAAAAGAAAAGCGGCCTTTCTTATCTCTCATGGGCGTGGGCGTGGGGCGTATTAATGGCACATTACCCAGAATCCTACTATGTCATTGATGCCGTTAGCTATAACAATGATGGCAGTGCGATGGTGTCATTAACCCTCACCGTCAAACAGGGTAATAACGAATGTCCCCGCAAAATGTGGTTACCCGTTATGGATTACCGGAATCAGGCTATTTCCAATCCTAACGCCGTTGATATCAACAAAGCGCTGATGCGCTGCCTCACTAAAGCCATTTCGATGTTTGGATTAGGATTTTATATCTATGCGGGTGAAGATTTACCTGAGCAGGAAAAAGTTGTGATGCAGAAAGAAGAAGCCCAACAAAAGGCTCGTTACAATCAATTAATCAAGGAATTAGAAATAGCAGCAAAAGGCGGTGTTGAATCAATGAAATCCCATTGGCTGCAATTAAAACCAGAAGAGACGGATATCATTGGCGAAGAAAATAAAATGGCTATTTATCGCAACATTGCAATGAAAAATGAGGCTAATCATGAAGCAGAGAACGGACGAGTGGTTTCAGGCAAGACTTGGGAAAGTCACCGCCAGCAATTTACACAAGGTGTTATCCAAAGGCAAGGGAACAACACAACGAAATTACCTCATGCAATTAGTCTGTGAAACGCTCACCGGACGACGAGAAGAAATTAAAACCAATCAGGCCATTGAACGGGGCATTGCCCTTGAACCTACAGCCAGAGCACGATATTGCCTCAATGAGTTTGATGTCACAGTTACCGAAGTGGGCTTTATTCCCCACCCGACTATTGCGCTATTTGGTGCCAGTCCTGACGGTTTGGTGAATGATGATGGACTTATCGAAATAAAATGCCCCAACACCACTACCCACATTGAAACCATTATCACAGGAAAACCCAAACACGAATACCTGTTACAAATGCATGAGCAAATGATGTGTACAGGGAGAAACTGGTGCGATTTTGTCAGCTATGATGACAGACTCCCCCTAACCTGGCCTACTACAAAATCCGAATTATCAAGGATGACAATTTAATTAACGAGATTGAACAGGCTGTTCAGGCATTTATTGAAAAATTGAAATCAGAAATCAACAAAATTAATCAATACGTGGAGGCTCCATGGCAAACCAGAACCAGTGTCACTTTACCGGACGCATCGGTAAATTAGAAATCCGCTACACCCAGGATAAAAATCCCATATCCGTATTTTCTCTCGCTATCAGCAAATCAAGAAAAGACAACAGCGGTCAATGGATTGATGACACAACATGGATAAACTGCAAGGCATTTAAGCAAACAGCCGAATATATCCATAATCATGCACAAAGAGGCACTTTTGTTCGTGTTACCACTGTCTATCAAGAGAATAAATGGACGGATAAATCCGGTCAGCACAGGATATCACCCGAATTTTTAGTCAACGACGTTGAAATATTGGGCAACCGGTAAGAGAAGAAACCGCAGGAAAGCCAAGGTAAAACGGGTATACCAACCACTAACCAGCCAAACAGTAACACAATTATCGAGCCCGATTTTGATGATTCTATCCCCTTTTAGACGCAGGAGAAATCACCATGTGGATTTTAATCTTAACCATGTACGCCAGCCCTTACTCATCAAATGACTTTGCAAGTGTTCATACTCAGGAATTTGACACTGAAAATATGTGCCAATTCGCCGCTAAACAGTTTCAGCGGGAATTTGAAACTTTCAAGGATATTAACGCCAAAGCGATTTGCGTTAAGAAATAAGCTAATTTTACCGAGGTTCAACCATGAAACTTAACATCATCAAATTACTAATCACGACATTATTGTTTATCAGTGCAGCGTTCGCCTTCGAACTGATAGTGGGACATCTTACGCACGCCGATACCGTCATTGACCCGCAAATCAGGTTTAAACGTGGTGAATTAGGCAATATCCATTTAGGTGGGCAAGAGCTACTGGTTATTGGCGTTATGATAGCGCCTGCACTCTTAATCTATTTGGGGATATTCCTCGACACATTCAAGAAATAGTTACAGAACAAGAAGTCATTACCCACCCTAACCTATTTCACTGAATCAACATCACTATTCATTTCATCAATTAACTTTGAGGTATTCTTATATGCAAAATTTAATCAATCTCGAAACAAAAAACATTAGCGGTGAATTAATCCAGACGGTAAATGCTCGTGATCTACATGCGTTTTTGGATATTGGGAAAGATTTCACTACATTGATTAAAAACAGAATTAAGCAATATGGATTTGTAGAGGGGGATGATTTTATTATCGTTGAAAATTTGAGCTCCCCCCATTTTGGGGAGCGCAAAATCTCGCCAACAAATGATTAAGGAATACTCAATATCTATCAATATGGCCAAAGAGCTATCAATGGTTGAGCGTAACGAAAAAGGGAAACAGGCGAGGCAGTACTTCATTGAATGCGAAAAGAAAGCATTAGAAACTGTTAGTCCGATTGAGATATTAAATGACCCATCAGCAATGCGCGGAATATTGCTAACTTATACACGAGTTTCGCACAGGCATATAAAATTCTAGAAATGGCTTAAAAGCAATGATCAATCTGCAAGTTACTAAAACACATGAATTTTCTTAAATTACAATAAGTTGTATTTGATTTATAAGGTTTTATCTATTTATATATTATGCTGAATTAAACTTAAAAATAGAGCGTTTTTTTATTGGTGCGAAACTCGTGTTATACAGAGAAAGTCATTGAACTTGAACATAAAGTCGATGAGATGAAGCCACAAGTAGATGCTTTAAAACGAATCAGCTATTCAGAGGGCTCGCTTTGTATTACTGATGCGGCTAAATCACTCCAAATGAAACCGAAAGCCCTTTTTTCATGGTTACAAGGACATGACTGGATTTATCGGCGGGTTGGCGGGAAAAATTGGGTCGGTTATCAGGATAAAATTAAGCAAGATTTGATTGAGCATAAAGTCACTGTCGTTGCCAGAAATGATGGCTCAGAAAAATTAACTGAGCAGGTAAGAATTACGCCAAAAGGACTTAGCAAATTATCTGCTCTTATTAGTGAATAATACCAATAAAAAAGACCAGCACAAGGCTGGCCAACACCAGGGAAAATGTTGCTGTTAACCAACACACAACGGCAATGATATTACCACAAATAATTCATAAATGATCACTTTTTGATCAAAACTTACATTTATTTAATCAATAACCGGAGAAATCCTATGAATAACACCCATGAATACAGAACAACGTTACATCATGTCAAAGCAGGGATGCAGGTTATTTATCATGGTGAAATGATGAAAATAATTAGATTGAGGGAGAAAAAATTAACAAACAAAGGATTGATATATCAATTTGATACCGATGGAGAAAACGGAACATTAACCGGAAATGGCGGTAATAAAATCACTGTGTTAGAAAAAATAGACGACTTGCATAAAAATAAAAGCGGGTATGTTTAGGAGATGAAGTGAAGTATGACCTGATACTCGCAGACCCACCCTGGCAATATCAAAACAAAGCATCAAACGACGCAGCAAATAAATCCTAATACGCTTCCCCACAAATCATATGCCATAACCTAACAAAGCACGAAGATAATCATTCGTGCTTAGGCTATCTGTTTTTGTCGGGCAATGAAGCGCCTGAGAATAGTGTGAGTTTTTGACACGAGTTTCGCACCAATAAATAAACGCTCTATCTTTAAGTTTAATCCAGCATAATATATAAATAGACAGAATCTTATAAATCAAAAGCAACTTATTGTAATTTAATAAAATTTATGTGTTTTAGTAACTTGAAGATTAATCATCGATTTTAAGCCATTTCTAGTATTTTATACGCCTGTGCGAAACTCGTGGAATGAGGATAAATAAACATTATTACTTTAGCGGAATGGAACGCTCGAAGGGATAGGCCACGCCGGATCGATACCGTCAGAATTTGGGCAAGAAACGGACTTATACAGCCCCCACCCATCAAGGATGGTAGAGAGTACCTTGTCGAAGAATATGCCGTCAAGGTCAACAGTCTTAACGAAATTAGCCATCAGAGTTTGTTGCTAAGAAGGATAGGTCATGACCAGAACCAGAAAGATAAAAAATCGGGATTTACCCCCTAACCTGTATAAAAGAAATGGCTACTATTCGTATAGAGACCCACGTACCCGTAAAGAATACGGTTTAGGGAGAAACAAAGCCTATGCAATTAGCGAGGCTATCAGTGCTAATCAGTTATTACTCAATGCAGACAAGGTAAAAACACTAACAGAAAGGATCGATGGACAGGGATCTGTCTATTTCCATGAGTTTTTAGATAGATATGAAGAAATATTGAAAACAAGGGGATTAAGAGAAAAAACATTAAACGATTATAAATCACGAGTTTCGCACAGGCGTATAAAATACTAGAAATGGCTTAAAATCGATGATTAATCTTCAAGTTACTAAAACACATAAATTTTATTAAATTACAATAAGTTGCTTTTGATTTATAAGATTCTGTCTATTTATATATTATGCTGGATTAAACTTAAAGATAGAGCGTTTATTTATTGGTGCGAAACTCGTGTAAATATAGGATATTGGCAATTAAAAACGAATTTTTAAATACACTCATCCAAGATATAAGCACAAAACATATCGCTGATTTTCTTCAAATATTTATTAATGAAAAAAAAATCACAACTGCGAAACTAATGCGCAGTTTATTAAATGATTGTTTTAAAGAGGCAATATCATTGGGGTTAATACAAATAAATCCAGTTATATCAACAAAGACACCAAAAATAAAAATACAAAGAGCAAGATTATCTTTAGATGATTTTAATGCTATTTTGGGTTTAATAAATAATGACCACCATTGGTTAACTCTCGCCATGAAATTAGCTTTAGTGACAGGGCAAAGAGTATCTGATGTTTCTAAAATAAAATATAAAGATATTCATGATGGGAAATTATGGATAGTTCAACAAAAAACAGGAGCAAAAGTAGCAATACCTCTTGATATTAAACTTTACGGAATAAAGTTATCAGAGACTGTTGAAGATTGTAAAAATAATTCAGAGTTTGTTATTAATAATAATGGAAATAAAATTACAGTAGAAAGGATATCAAAAGAATTTAGAAGGTTTAGAGATATTTCTCAATTAAAATGGAAAGGTGAGCCACCCTCTTTTCATGAAATTAGAAGTTTATCTGCTAGACTCTACACTGAAAAAATGGGTAGTGATTTTGCGCAGAAGTTGCTTGGACATAAGTCGGCCGCAATGACAGCTAAATATCAAGATGATAGAAGCAATGGTTGGATTGAGCTTTGATTTATAGTGAATAAATGGTGAAATATAGTGATAATATTGTTTTATTATATTGATTTTAAATAATAAATTATTGTGGCAACTAAGGCGCATTTTTAGGATCCCAATTTTGTTTAGTGATGAAATACTCTCAACCGGTAGTTCGATGAGGTGCGTTCAACGTCCAATGGAAGGTATTTTTAGAGCCTGTACATAAATTTGTGTAATTGCCTGATTTTGATATGTTCAATCCAGCATCAAATGAAGGTTAATTTATGGACGAAAAACAATTGCAGGCTCTGGCTAATGAATTGGCCAAAAATCTCAAAACCCCTGACGATCTCAGCCAGTTCGATCGTCTGCTGAAGAAAATCAGCGTTGAGGCGGCTCTCAACGCCGAAATGTCCCACCATCTGGGCTACGATAAAAATCAGCCCAAACCGGGTGCCAACTCCCGCAACGGCTATTCCACAAAGACCGTTACCACCGGCGATGGTCCTCTGGAACTATGCACTCCGCGCGATCGTGACGGTTCTTTCGAACCGCAACTGGTGAAGAAAAACCAGACCCGGATCTCCGGGATGGATAACCAGATTTTATCGTTGTACGCCAAAGGGATGACCACCCGCGAGATAGCGGCTGCGTTCAAAGAACTGTATGACGCGGATGTCTCACCGGCGCTGGTCTCGAAGGTCACCGATTCCGTGATGGAGCAGGTTACCGAATGGCAAAATCGCCCACTGGATGCAGTCTATCCTATTGTTTATCTTGACTGTATCGTCCTGAAGGTCCGGCAGGACAGTCGCGTCATCAATAAATCCGTGTTTCTGGCCCTGGGTATCAACATCGAAGGTCAGAAAGAACTGTTGGGTATGTGGCTGGCCGAAAACGAGGGCGCGAAGTTCTGGCTCAGTGTGCTGACAGAACTAAAAAACCGTGGTCTGAACGATATCCTCATCGCCTGTGTCGACGGTCTGAAAGGCTTTCCGGACGCCATCAACACCCTGTATCCGGAAGCCCGCATTCAGCTGTGCATCGTGCATATGGTGCGTAACAGCCTGCGGTTCGTCTCCTGGAAGGACTACAAAGCCGTCACTCGCGACCTGAAAGCCATCTATCAGGCTTCCACGGAAGAAGCAGGCCAGCAGGCGCTGGAAGCGTTCGCCAGCGCATGGGACAGCCGCTACCCGCAGATAAGCCGGAGCTGGCAGACAAACTGGGCCAACCTGGCGACGTTCTTCGCTTACCCGGCAGACATCCGCAAGGTGATCTACACAACGAATGCCATAGAGTCGCTGAACAGCGTGATCCGGCATGCCATCAAAAAGCGTAAGGTGTTCCCGACGGATGACGCAGTGAAAAAGGTGGTGTGGCTGGCAATCCAGGCGGCGTCACAGAAATGGACAATGCCGCTGAGGGACTCGCGTATGGCGATGAGCCGCTTTATTATCGAGTTCGGTGACCGCCTGGACGGTCACTACTGAGAAAAGGCATTTACACAGAATCGTGTACAGGGTCTATTTTTTTTTACCGGGTGAAACATCAACTTTAGTCCAACGAGTAGCAGTCTGTTCATCTAACTCACCAAACCAACGATGTCCAGCACTGGCAATTTTACCATCAGCTGGCCCACGCCGAGGAAAACCTTTACGACCTTCAACCGATTGTGGTTCAACCATAACCGCACCACAATTACCATTTTTACCTAACGAACACAGATAAGCTCGACTAGTAGGAAAATCGATATAACCATGCATAGGATTGAGGAGAGTATTTGCTCTGGCAAAACTTATAATACTAATCAATACTAATATTGCTAATGATAACATTGATAATAATAATTTTATTTTCATTCAGTTTATTCCGTAATTAGCTAATTTTATTTATTAAAAAATAGTTAGTAGACATAATGAAAACTACCGTAAAATTATTATTTAACCACGGCAAAAACATCAATAAAAATAATATAATTAATCAATAAAAAATAATTATTAATTATATTAATATTAAACTATTACTTATTTTTGAGAGTTAAATATCATCAATTTATATTAATAATGCATTAATTAAATAAGAAGTTCATTGATAATAAAAATGTTTAATAAAAATAACAAACAATAATCATAAATAAATTATTATTTATTCATATATTATAAATAGCAACCTAACCCAGTATTAAGCTGCATTGAAAATAATTAGCATGATTATATTAGCAAATTACAAGCAATAAATTTAACCCCATTAATAAACTTAATTAGCATCATCATGATCTTTATTAACCCCAAAATGGCGGTAGGCATGATCAGTCGCAATTCGACCACGGGGAGTACGCTGAATAAAGCCTTGTTGAATCAGGAAAGGTTCAAGAACATCCTCTATGGTTTCCCTTTCTTCACCAATTGCAGCAGCCACATTGTCTAATCCTACCGGTCCCCCCATAAATTTATCAATAATAGCGATCAATAACTTACGATCAAGATAGTCAAAACCGGCTGAATCAACATTAAGCATATCTAATGCCTGTGAAGCGATGTTGCCATCAATAATACCATCGCCTTTAACTTGGGCAAAATCTCTTACTCGCCGTAATAAACGATTAGTTATCCGCGGCGTTCCCCGTGAGCGCATCGCAATTTGTCTCGCACCGGCATCAGAAATTTCTAACCCCATAAAGTGAGCACTACGTAATACAATCGTCTGTAAATCATCGACATTATAAAATTCAAGACGCTGAACAATACCAAAACGATCTCTAAGCGGGGATGTCAGTGAGCCGGCTCTGGTTGTTGCACCAACTAGAGTAAAAGGAGGTAGATCAATTTTAATTGAACGCGCAGCAGGCCCTTCTCCTATTATTATATCCAGTTGGTAATCTTCCATTGCCGGATAAAGGATCTCTTCTACAACTGGCGATAAACGATGTATTTCATCAATAAAGAGTACATCATGCGATTCTAAATTAGTTAGCATTGCCGCTAAATCCCCTGCCTTTTCTAACACTGGGCCGGAGGTGGTACGTAAATTTGCGCCCAATTCATTCGCCACAATACCCGCTAATGTCGTTTTACCAAGCCCAGGTGGACCAAAAATCAGCAAGTGATCAAGTGCTTCAGCTCGTAATTTAGCTGCCTGAATAAAGATTTCCATCTGTTGGCAAACCTGAGGTTGCCCGACATATTCAGTAAGGAGTTTTGGTCGAATAGCGCGATCAATCACGTCTTCATCAGGTAAATTATCAGCAGAAACTAAACGATCAGCCTCAATCATAGGTTTGGTCCTTACTTATTATTTATAATGCAGCTCGCAATGCTTCGCGGATCAATGCTTCACAGTTAGTAGCTCCATTAGCAACTCTGCCGATCATACGGCTCGCATCTTGTGGTTTATAGCCTAAAGAAATTAATGCCGAAACTGCCTCTGCTTCAATATCATGACTATTTTGTTTTGCCGCTGATGAGCCAGGTAAATCTATCACACTATTATTAAATAGATCGCCATTAAGTCCTTTAAAGCGGTCTTTCATTTCAACCACCAGCCGTTCTGCGGTTTTTTTGCCAACACCCGGTAATTTTACCAAGCTAGAAATCGCTTCTTGTTCTATCGCAGAAACAAATTGATAAGCTGACATACCGGATAAAATGGCCAGCGCTAATTTAGGACCTACCCCATTAACCTTAATTAACTCACGAAATAATGCCCTTTCTTGCTTATCATTGAAGCCATATAGTAGCTGCGCATCTTCACGCACGATAAATTGAGTCCATAAGATCACTTCCTGACCAATTTCTGGTAATTCATAAAAACAGGTCATTGGCATATGAACTTCATAACCTACACCATTTAGTTCGAGTAAAACAATAGGCGGCTGTTTTTCCAAAATAGTGCCTCGCAAGCGACCAATCACATCGATTTCCTCTTTTAGGTTATTCTGCTAATGCTTATATTATAAAAAAATACTGGATTTATATCCAGTTATTAACGCAATCATCTTTTAGCCAATGATAGTTCTGGCTCACCTATTCGAGCCAAATTTTGATTAAAATGACAATGCGTGATCGCAATAGCTAAAGCATCAGCTTGAGGATGCGATAACAATTTCAATATTGAGCAGACCATATGCTGAACTTGTTTTTTTTCCGCCGCTCCCGTGCCAACAACGGATTGTTTTACTTGTCGCGCCGCATATTCAAAAACTGGTAATTGATTATTAACTGCAGCTAAAATCGCCACACCTCTCGCTTGACCTAATTTTAGAGCAGAATCGGCATTTTTTGCCATAAACACCTGTTCGATAGCAAAACTGTCCGGTCGATATTGGGTAATGATTTCAGTGACACCTGCATAAATACGTTGTAAGCGTGTTGGCAGATCGTCTGCCTGAGTACGTATACAGCCACTACCTATATAGATCAACTGTCGACCTTGTTGACGAATAACACCATAACCGGTAATACGCGAACCAGGATCAATCCCAAGAATAATTGCCATATTCTTGACTCACTGAGTAGGTTAAACATGCAAAGAAAAAGCATACTGATAATCAGCATGCTATCTCTTAATATAAAAAGTTGATTTAATTATAGCTGAGCCGCAACTTCATCTGAAATTTCGCCATTATGATACACTTCTTGTACATCATCAGAATCTTCCAGCATGTCGATTAAACGTAAAAGTTTAGGTGCAGTGTCAGCATCTAAATTTGCTTTGGTTGACGGGATCATTGTCACCTCGGCGGCTTCAGCCTTAAAACCGGCCGCATCTAAAGCATCTTTTACATCACCAAAGCTTTCCAGCGTAGTATAAACATCGATGGCACCATCATCATAAGATTCGACATCATCTGCACCCGCTTCTAATGCCGCTTCCATTAAATTATCTTCATCAATGCCTGGTGCATATGAGATCACGCCACGTTTAGTAAATAAATAAGCAACCGAACCATCGGTACCTAAATTACCACCGCACTTAGTAAAGGCGTGGGGGACATCAGAAAGTGTACGATTACGATTATCACTTAAGCATTCAACCATAACAGCCGTACCGCCTGGGCCATAGCCTTCATAAATGATCGTTTCTAGATTATCATTGTCATCACTACCTACACCACGTGCGATTGCTCGATTTAACGTATCTCGCGTCATATTATTAGATAATGCCTTATCAATCGCCGCACGCAATCGTGGGTTTGATGCAGCGTCACCGCCACCTAAACGAGCCGCTGTTACCAGTTCACGAATAATTTTAGTAAAAATTTTACCACGTTTAGCATCTTGCGCCGCTTTTCGATGTTTAGTATTGGCCCATTTACTATGACCTGCCATGAAATATCTCCCAAAATACGTCAATAAAAATCATTTTAGAACAAATTGTTCAATCGCCTGACGGTTACTCCATGACTTGCACGAGTTTCGCACCAATAAAAAAACGCTCTATTTTTAAGTTTAATTCAGCATAATATATAAATAGATAAAACCTTATAAATCAAATACAACTTATTGTAATTTAAGAAAATTCATGTATTTTAGTAACTTGCAGATTGATCATTGCTTTTAAGCCATTTCTAGAATTTTATATGCCTGTGCGAAACTCGTGACTTGGTCAATGCTGCTGCCTGAACAGCAGGTAACCAACGAAAAGCCAAATGTTCTTTCAATAAAAAATCCTGCTCTTGCGGTAAGGCCAAAGAAAACCAATGCTCTTTGCATTGAGTTATACCCGGAGCATAGCGGTGGCGAAATTTTAAAAAAATATCAAAATAGAAACTGTGTTGCAGATCAACTAACGTCAAATGCTGTTCGATAATATCAATGCCTATCTCTTCTTTAACTTCACGCAATGCCGTCTCTCTTGGTGTTTCGTTATCCTCAAGACTACCGGTAACTGATTGCCAAAAATCAGGAGCATCACGCCGCTGTAGCATCAATACTTAGCGACTCGATTGCACATAAACTACAACTAATACTTATTCCGGCCGTTTATATTGCATAGTATCTATTTAGGTTTTGGAGGAACAGTTATCGCCAATTCCGCTAATGCGGCCGGATTGGCCACACTGGGTGCATCGGTCATCAAACAAGCTGCTGCGGTTGTTTTTGGAAACGCAATCACATCGCGAATATTTTCTGTTCCCGTTAATAACATAACAAGTCTATCTAAACCAAATGCTAAACCGGCATGTGGAGGTGTTCCATATTGTAATGCCTCAAGCAAGAAGCCAAATTTATCTTGCTGATCTGATTGGCTAATATTAAGAATTTCAAAAACAGCTTGTTGCATCTTATTATGGTGGATACGCACTGAACCGCCACCAACTTCATAACCATTAATGACCATATCATAGGCATTAGCGACGGCCGCTAGAGGATTGGCTTGTAGTTGCTCCGGGGTAAAATCTTTCGGTGCAGTAAAAGGATGATGCATAGCATGAAGCTCACCATTTTCATCCTCTTCAAACATTGGAAAATCAACAATCCATAACGGTTTCCAGCTATTATTTTGTGTGATTGCTAAATCACGCCCTACTTTCAACCGTAACGCTCCCATTGCATCATTGATAACATTTTGTTTACCAGCACCAAATAGCAAAATATCACCCGCTTTAGCTTGGGTACGTGCTAACAAATTATCAATCACCGATGGTGGTAAAAACTTAGCTATCGGGCTTTGAATATCTACCTGGCCTTCAGTCAGCGAATTAACCTTCATCCAAGCTAATCCTTTGGCGCCGTAAATAGCAACAAATTCAGTATAACCGTCAAGTTGTTTACGCGTTAATGTGGCCCCGCCTGGAACACAAAGTGCAGCCACACGGCCTTTTCGATCATTGGCAGCTTCAGCAAAAACTTTAAATTCAACGGCATTGACCAAATCAGCAATATCAACCAATTCTAATGGATTCCGTAAGTCTGGTTTATCTGAACCATAACGTTGCATGGCCTCAGCAAAAGTCATTACCGGAAAAGTGCCTAACTCAATACCTTTATTTTCCTGCCACAATTGACGGATCAAACGCTCCATCACTTCACGAACTTGCTCAGCAGTCATAAAAGAGGTTTCTACGTCGATCTGAGTAAATTCAGGCTGGCGATCAGCTCGTAAATCTTCATCACGAAAACATTTTACTATCTGATAATAGCGATCAAAGCCCGACATCATCAATAATTGTTTAAAAAGTTGTGGTGATTGCGGCAGAGCATAAAACTCACCTTTATGAACGCGGCTTGGAACAAGATAATCACGCGCACCTTCTGGTGTTGCTTTGGTCAAAATGGGCGTTTCAATATCAACAAAACCTTCTGCATCCATAAAACGACGCACAAAACTAGTAATGTTGGCTCGCTCTCTTAAGCGCGTTGCCATTTCCGGCCGCCTTAAATCAAGATAACGATATTTTAATCTTATTTCTTCGGAATTTTGTTGATTGCTATCTATCGGTAATGGTTCAGAACGATTAATAATCGTCAATGCTTGTGCAACAATTTCAATCTCACCGGTCGGTATCTCTTTATTGATTTGTTCACGTTCTCGTACCATACCTGTGATCTGGATACAAAATTCGTTGCGTAACTGTGACGCTTGGGTAAAAAGTTCGGCATGATTTTCCTGCACAAAAACAACTTGAACTAAACCTTCGCGATCTCTCATATCGACAAAAATTAATTTACCTAAGTTACGCTGGCGGTTAACCCAGCCACAGAGAGTCACTTTTTGTCCGCCGTGAGCAACACCTAATTGCCCACAATAATTTGTCCGCATACGATATCCTTTTACTCATCATACAGAGTCGCTTGCACTAGCCGTTTTAGTGCTATTAATTTAAACATAATCAAAAAATATCGCTATTATACAGAAATTTCTACTGGGAAATAAGTACGCCTTATCATATTGGCCAGATAACTTTTAACGTATTCGCAATCTGAAAGCTTTTTATTGATTTAAATACTATATTTATGGTAACTGTTGAAGTTTTGAGATGTATCATTATTTCACTGTTTTGCCTAATAAAATTGGGGAAAAAAATGGTTAGTTCTCTGTACATTGTATTTAGTGCTTTAATATTGTTTAAGTTATCTTTGGAAGTCATTAAACTCAGAACTCAGTATCAAGTTACTTACGGTGATGCTGGTTTTTGTGAATTACAAACAGCATTACGCGTTCAGAGTAATGCGATTGAGTATATTCCTATCTCTATGCTGTTATTATTGATGATGGAGATGAATGGTGCACCCGTTTGGGCTATTCATCTTTGTGGGTTAATTTTTATCATCGCCAGAATTTTTCATTACTTTGGCCTAAAACATAGAGAACGAACTTGGCGCCATTTTGGCCAAATAACGACCTATAGTTCTATGATTTTGATGATCCTGGTTAACATTTATTATTTGCCTTGGATACAAATTTTTTCGTTTGATCTTTAATACAAGGTTTATTTCATTAACATGGTCATCATTATACGCTTTGCCATGTTAATGAGTTTTAATTTATGTCCTAACATAAAATCTGTTAGAATTAATCACCGTTTGCTATTTAATTAATTCACAGGTTATGTCCAGCCACATTTTAGATAAACAGAAAGACACCTTATTTGCCACTCCTATTGCCAATTTAGGTGATTGGCAATTTGATGAAAAAGTTGCCGAAGTCTTTCCTGATATGATCAAACGTTCTGTTCCTGGCTATTCAAATATTATTACTATGATTGGTATGCTCGCGACACGTTTCGTCACACACAATAGCACTATTTATGATCTGGGCTGTTCTTTAGGCGCAGCGACATTATCAATTCGTCGTAATATTGAGGCTAAAAATTGTAAAATAATTGCTATTGATAATTCAGCGGCCATGATTGAGCGTTGCCAACGAAATGTTGATGCTTACAAAGCGAATACGCCGGCTGAAATCATTAAAGGCGATATTCTCGATATCAACATACAAAATGCCTCAATGGTGGTATTAAATTTTACCTTACAATTTATTGCGCCAAACGTTCGACAACAATTAATTAACCGGATCTACCAAGGACTAAATCCTGGGGGTGTCTTAGTGTTATCAGAAAAATTTAATTTTAGCGACGAGAAAATTGGCAATTTACTGTTTAAAATGCATTATGATTTCAAGCGTGCCAATGGCTATAGTGAATTAGAGATAAGTCAAAAACGCAATATGCTAGAAAATAGCATGTTAACGGACTCGATTAGCAAACATAAATCACGTTTGCTCGCAGCTGGGTTTAATCATTGTGACTTATGGTTTCAATGTTTCAATTTCGGTTCACTACTCGCTATCAAGGAACAAGTTTTATGATAGATTTTGGCCATTTTTATCAACAAATCGCCGTAGGATCACTTAGCCATTGGTTAGAAACGCTGCCATGCCAAATTGAACAATGGAAAAAAACCACTCAACATGGGCAATTTAATTGTTGGCAAAAAATAGTGCAAAATCTGCCCGCTATGACACCCGCTCACTTAGATCTAAAAACCGCAGTAATAGCCAAAAATAAGTTACCACTTTGTTTAAAAGATAAGCAACGGATCACTTTACTGCTAAAAATCCTAATGCCCTGGCGTAAAGGCCCATTTTCCCTTTACGATATTAATATTGATTGCGAATGGCGTTCGGACTGGAAATGGCAACGTATACTGCCTCATCTTTCACCATTAACAGATAAACAGGTACTTGATGTCGGCTGCGGTAATGGCTATCACATGTGGAGAATGGTTGGTGAAGGCGCAAAAACTATCATCGGTATTGATCCTACCAAACTATTTTTATGTCAGTTTGAAGCCATACGTAAATTAATTGGCAATAATCAACAAGCACATCTATTGCCTCTAGGTATCGAACAACTACCGACGCTAGCTGCCTTTGATACTGTATTTTCAATGGGTGTACTTTATCATCGGCGTTCACCGTTAGATCATCTCTATCAGCTAAAAAATCAATTAGTTTCCGGTGGTGAGCTAGTACTGGAAAGTTTAGTTATTGAAGGTAATGAAAACCAATGCTTAATACCTGAAGAACGTTATGCTCAAATGCGTAATGTTTATTTTATTCCCTCAGCCAAAATGCTTAAAATCTGGCTAGAAAAGTGTGGCTTTTGCGATGTGCATATTGTTGATCAAACAGTAACAACCGTACAAGAACAGCGAAAAACAGCCTGGATGGAAACCGAATCATTAGCAAATTCTCTTGACCCAAATAACATACATTTGACAGTTGAAGGTTATCCGACTCCTCTACGCGCAACTTTAGTTGCCAAAAAAAGGTAAACTTGACGGTATTGAATACCGTCATTGCACTAAACTTATAATCAGTCATTATTAGCAATCGCTAATAAATTTTTCATTGCTTCCACCACATCACTATCTACACAATAATGAGTAAATTCATCCATATCCATATTGGAACTCATCGTTACCCCTGCTTTGCGGTAGTTCATAGTCGATGGCATTACTCTCCCAGCAGATGTATGTACTTCCGGTAAACCTGCATCAATAAATTTCTGCAAATTTGACAATTTCACCCCAGCACCCGCCATGATTATCGGCCCATTTGGAGTTTTACTAGATAATGCATTTAATTCTTTCAATAACGGTAAACCACATTCCGCATTCTGCTGCTGGCCTGAGGTTAATATACGGGCAATACCTAGTTCTGTCAGCTGTACATAGGCCTGTTTGGGGCTAATGCACATATCAAACGTACGATGAAAAGTAATCGCCATATCTCCAGATAATGCTTTTAAAATACGCATACGCGGTATATCAATATGCCCTTCTCGATTCAATATGCCATATACCACACCAGGAAAACCTAACTGCCTGATAAATTTAACATCATGTTTAATAGTTTCAAACTCACTATCGCTGTAACAAAAATCCCCTCCTCTAGGACGTACAATTGGATGAACGGGGATCTTTATCGTATCTTTAGTATGTTTTAAACAACCATAACTAGGCGTTAATCCACCTTCAGCTGAACTGGAACAAAGTTCAATACGATCTGCGCCACATTTTTCCGCAATTAGCGCACATTCAGCTCCATAGCAGCAAATTTCCAGGGTTATCATAATACTGCCACCTCTGATTAATTATTGTTATTTCTATTTTTAATTATCAATTAATAAGCATACTATTCTGCAAATAAAATACCCGTTTTTCAAACAGTAATTGATACAAGTAATTAATTTTAATGGAAAAGGATAATATTTTATTATAAAAGACCATTAACTTTTGATAACAAATTTTCAATATATTTTTAACTTTTCATGAAGATAAATTTTAATCTGGAAAATAAAGAGACTTAACATAGCCCTTTTTTAAATTAATATTTCTAATCAAAATTGCAATTTTAGCAGCCGTGTAATTTTTTAAAGTTAGATAAATCAAAAATCCTCTATTGTCATTTAGCAAGATGATAAAAAGCGATCCTATCTGATATTATTTTTACAATAGAGTTATCGATCAAATAGTTGATAGTAGCATGTGAATAGCTAATTATGGTATAAAGCCAGCTATTTTTATCACGATCCTCATAGCTGTATCTAACTAAGTTGAATACGACAGCTATCTTCATCATTAAGGTAATCAAGTGAATATTCAGGCTCTTCTTTCAGAAAAAATTAGTAATGCATTAATTGCCGCAGGGGCTCCTAAAGGTAGTGAGGCTCATATCCGCCCTTCAACAAAAGCCCAATTCGGTGATTACCAAGCTAATGGTGTCATGTCTGCAGCTAAAAAAATCAGCATTCCTCCACGTCAATTAGCTGAAAAAATGCTGCCGCTACTAAATCTGGAAAATATTGCCAGTAAAGTTGAAATAGCAGGACCCGGTTTTATTAATATTTTTCTTGATAAGCAATGGATAGCCGAACAAATTGAACTTACCTTGCAACATGAAAAATTGGCAATTAGCACCGTTACGCCACAAACCGTCATTATTGACTATTCCGCTCCCAATGTAGCAAAGCAGATGCATGTTGGTCATTTACGTTCTACTATCATTGGCGATGCTGTTGCTCGTACATTAGAGTTTTTAGGTCATAAAGTAATACGTGCTAACCATATCGGCGATTGGGGTACCCAGTTCGGTATGCTAATTGCGTACTTGGAAAAAGTTCAACAAGAAAATGCTACCGATATGGCTTTAGCTGATCTTGAGACTTTCTATCGTGAAGCTAAAAAACATTATGATGAAGATGAAAATTTTGCTGAACTTGCACGTAATTATGTGGTTAAACTACAATCTGGTGATGAATATTGTCGGAAAATGTGGCGCAAATTGGTCGATATTACCATGGCGCAAAATCAACACACCTATCATCGTTTAAATGTCACACTTACGGAAAACGATGTGATGGGTGAAAGCTTATATAATAATATGCTGCCTGATATTGTCGCTGATTTAACAGCTAAAAAGTTAGCCGTTAAAAGTGATGGAGCTATGGTTGTCTATCTGGATGAATTTAAGAATAAAGACGGTGATGCCATGGGGGTTATCATCCAGAAAAAAGATGGTGGTTATCTTTATACGACAACAGATATTGCCTGCTCTAAATATCGTCATGAAATGTTACACGCTGATCGGGTGTTATATTATATAGATTCACGACAACATCAACATCTGATGCAAGCTTGGGCTATTGTGCGTAAAGCCGGCTATATTCCCGATACAATGTCATTAGAGCATCATATGTTCGGTATGATGCTAGGTAAAGATGGTAAACCGTTTAAAACTCGAGCCGGCGGAACGATCCGGCTCGCCGATTTACTTGATGAGGCAATTGAGCGTGCCAGTGATCTTATCCGGCAAAAAAATCCAGCTATGCCAGAAAACGAGTTACAATTAATTAGTCAGGCGGTGGGTATTGGTGCAGTAAAATATGCCGATCTATCGAAAAATCGTACCACTGATTATATTTTTGACTGGGACAATATGTTAGCGTTTGAAGGTAATACCGCGCCTTATATGCAATATGCTTATACCCGTGTGGCCTCCATTTTTAAACGGGCTAATATTAATCCAACAGCACTAAGCGAGCCGGTGATTTTAGCAAATCAGTATGAACAAGCCTTAGCGACTCGTTTATTACAATTTGAAGAAACAATACTAACCGTTGCTCGCGACGGTTTACCCCATATTATGTGTGCTTACTTATATGATCTGGCAGGTTTATTTTCTAGTTTTTATGAACATTGCCCAATTTTAGGTGCAGAAAATAACGCATCAAAAGAAAGTCGATTAAAACTAGCATTACTGACGCAAAAAACCTTAAAAATTGGTTTAGACACATTAGGGATTGAAACGGTAGAAAAAATGTAATCCCTTATTAGACTATAGGCTGCCAGTAGTGCAGCCTGCTGTCCATGATGCAGCTTAAGACAAAATATTGTAGCGATAAAATGCAGACAGTTAATCTAATATGATGCTCATAAAATAAAAGAAACAAACGATACGATCATTAATAATGCAACTATCGCAGTACATAAACCATATTTAAAATCGGTATCCATAACCTCACCTCACTATTCTCACTGTCTTAGTCATAAATTAATTAATGAAAAATCATTAAATGTCATAATATCATACAACAATAAAAGCTATTTTCTATTATATCATCTAGTAAAGATTGATTAATACTTTTGTCTTTACTGCAAATCAGACAAAATGATCAGTTTACTGATAACTTAATTATCTATTTTTATAGATCAATAACAGTAATTTTTAAACAATAGTAAAGGAATTGGGAATGACTCAGGAGTCTTTATAATCATGGCAACAATTAAGGATGTGGCAAAGCTTGCGGGTGTCTCAACTACCACCGTATCACATGTAATTAACAATACCCGTTTTGTCGCCGAAGAGACAAAAACGATCGTCAGGGCAGCCATTAAAACACTTAATTACTCTCCCAGTGCAGTTGCTCGTAGTTTGAAAGTTAATCATACTAAATCCATTGGCTTATTAGCCACATCTAATGAAGCCCCTTACTTTGCAGAAGTCATTGAATCAGTCGAAAACAACTGTTTTAGCCAAGGATATACATTGATCCTATGCAATTCGCACAACAACCTAAATAAGCAACAAGCCTATTTACAAATGTTAGCGCAAAAACGGGTTGATGGTTTACTTGTCATGTGCTCAGAATACCCCAACCAACTACTCCAGATGTTAGAGAAATACCGCAATATTCCAATGGTGGTGATGGATTGGGGGCAAGCCCATAGTGATTTTACCGATGTCATCATTGATAATGCAGTTTATGGTGGCTATCTTGCCGGGCTTTATCTTATAGAACGAGGTCATCGTGATTTAGGTATTATCTCTGGACCATTAAAACGCAATACCGGCAATGGCCGGCGGCAAGGTTTTCTCAATGCCATGCAGGAAGCTAACATCCAACCACATAACGAATGGATTGTCGAGGGTGATTTCGAACCAGCTTCCGGCTACGAGGCGATGAAACAAATATTAAGTCACCAACAAAAACCGACTGCCATTCTCTGTGGCGGTGATATTATGGCGATGGGGGCTATCAGCGCTGCAAATGAATTAGGAATTCGAGTGCCACAAGATATATCTATTATTGGCTACGACAATGTGCGTAATGCGCGTTTTTTTACCCCAGCATTAACTACCATTCATCAGCCCAAAGAACGTCTAGGTCAAATGGCCTTTACCATGCTGCTTGATCGCATTATTAATAAACGCCAAGATGCGCAAACGATTGAAATACACCCAGAGCTTATTGAACGTCGTTCAGTTGTCGATGGTCCATTTATTGACTACCGAAGATGATCCCCAGATTTAAACGCTATCAATCAGTTAACCATTCAGCATTGAGTGTTTCGCTATTACCTAAATAATCCAGTAGCCAACTCAATGTCGGGGAACGTTTTTCTTCATTCCATATGATACAGCACGGACTATCAGGTAAGGGTTGCTTAATCTGCAATGTCTTTAATTCATTTTTGCGGCAAAGTTGCTCTACCCGATGTTTAGGCGCAAATCCTAAACATAATCCATTTTTTAAGCATGCTAAACGACTTTCCCAATCTGGCACAATAAGCCTTTTTTGGTTATCTAATGCCCAAGTATCTCGTTTTGGTAAGTAGCGAGAAGTATCTTCTAAACATAAACTGGGATAGAGACGTAATTGTTGATCGCTAATTAGCCCGCTTATGTGTGCTAAAGGATGATTGATACTGACAACACATGACCAGGGCATAAATCCCATATCGCGGAAACTATATCTATCGCCAATCGGTGACGCACGGGTTGCACCAATTGCTATATCCACTCAGCCATCGACTAATGCCTCCCATACACCATTATAAACTTCCTGCTGAATAAAAAGTTCGATATCAGAAAAATGGCGATAAAAATCTAATATTAATTGCAATATCCTATCTGGTTTAACTACCCGATCAATGGCAATACTAAATTGTCCATGCCAACCATTTGCAATTTGTTGACACTGATGACGAGTTTCACGCATTGTTTTAATAATATTACGCGCATTTTTAACGAAGAATTTACCAGCATCAGTAAGTACAACATCACGATAACGCCGTTCAAATAAAGGAACCGCCAACCACTCCTCCAGTTGCTTTACGGTATAACTGACCGCAGAGGGAACTCTATGTAACTCAGTGGCAGCTGCACTAAAACTGCCCGTTCTCTCAACGGCATCAATCACTTCCAGGGAATACTCTGACCACATAGCCCTTCACCTATCAAAATATTTGATAACAATATGCAAATAATAACGCCACGAGTTTCGCACAAAACTAATTTGGGTACGCTAATAAAACACGGATTTGCTCAGTAATAGCACTTTTGATTACGTCCCAATTTTGTTGATAAAGGGTTATTTTTTTCAGATATACGACGTTTATGTTGTTCAAACCACGCAGAAATAGCGAGAAAAATATGATTTCTTTGCGCTCGGCTCGTGCGAGCCTGACAGCGTTCAATACCACAGTTTTGTTTAACTTCTCGATGATAAACTTCAACAGACCAACGGGCATCCATGATAGATTGGACGTATTGACGGGTGGGATTCTCTTTGTTTGTTACTATGTAATCAATACGGCCGTTTTTGGCTGTAAATTTGAAAACGGTTACCCAACCATATCCTCGCAAGTGTATTGACGTTCCTTCTTCTGAGATGTCTAACTTGTTCAGTTGTTTGTTATGGTTAACAATCCTATTTTTCCTCAGCGTGGTTACCCAGATCCAACCATGAGAGCGAATTGATTTCAGATTATCCAGGCTAGAATACCAAGCATCCATCACTACCGCTTCTGGCATGATCCCTCTTTTTTTAGCAAGAGTGAGCATTTCGGAAAAGTGCGTGTTTTTTGTTTTTCCATCAGAATCTTTATCATAAATACGATAATTGATAGGAATTGATTCAACCTTCGTCAGATCATGCCAAAGCAAATTAACTAAACCTATGCCAGCAATAACATCATGTTCATTACCTAAATATTGATAATGGACCATCACTATTTTTTTACTACGTGTTTTGGCAATCAATGTATCATCGGCAATTAGTACGTAGAAGGTTCAACTAATCGCCATAGGTCTTTAGGTCTAAAACATCTACTTTTTAGCCATCGGCTAACAGTGTCATGAGATAAAGGCGATGGGCTTACTTCTGATAACGCTAAACCAGAGTATCTTAAACTGCTTACTTGTAAGAATGTTTTATAGATATCTTTAATACATGGATAACCCGACAAAATATGAACACCCTGATTTTTTCTTGTTTTTAAATTTATACTTCTTTTTTGGAGATTGCGAAACTCGTGAACGCTTCACAACAAAAATTCATCTCTTATACAATAAATAGCGATGTTAAATATTATTTAATTTATTGATACCATATCAATAAAAATAACCCCAATCAAGCCAATTTTGGCTTTATGCTTTATCTTGCTGGTTTAAGTATGCTCGGCTTTTTGGCCATTGATATGTACTTACCAGCTTTTAGTATAATGCAACAGCAACTCAACACCTCAGCAAATACCATTAGTGCAAGTCTTAGCCTATTTTTATGTGGCTTTGCCTTTGCGCAACTTAGTTGGGGGCCGCTTTCCGACCGTATTGGTAGAAAACCGGTTTTATTAATTGGCTTGTCTCTATTTATTATTAGTTGTTTGGCAACACTGTGGATCACTAACGGCACACAATTACTTATTGTGCGATTTATTCAAGGTGTTGGAGTTTGCTCAACCGCAGTAATTTGGCAAGCTTTGGTCATCGATCGTTTTAGCGGTCAATATGCTAAACGGGTCTTTGCTACCATCATGCCTTTAGTTGCACTGTCGCCGGCATTAGCTCCCCTGGTAGGTGTGCCTGGCTTCTAACTGGTAACAACTGACAAATGATATTTTTTGCCTTAGCTATCATTGGGATATTGCTTTTTCTGGCCACAATTTTGTTACAGGAAAAAAATATTCTGAGAAAACTGACAAAATAAAATCCACCACCACATTTATCACCTTTCTACATTCTGCTATTTTTAGCGGTAATGTATTAATTTATGCCGCCTGTAGCGCCGGTTTTTTTGCCTGGCTAACGGGATCCCCCTTTATTTTAACTCAAATGGGATATGATCCGCAGGATATAGGCATCAGTTATGTACCACAAACTATCGCTTTTATGTTCGGTGGCTATGGTGGGCGTTATTTAATAGCCAAAATAAAAAACCAAATCTTGCTACCAATTATTCTTATCGGTTATGGAATAAGTGTATTTGTCATTTTTATCCTTGCTATCTATTCACAACCTAATTTATTTGCTCTATTACTGCCTTTCTGTTGTATGGCGGCGATGAACGGAGCTTGCTATCCTATTGTGGTATCAAATGCATTAAGTGTCTTTCCTAAAGACAGTGGTAAAGCTGCCGCTTTACAAAATACTCTCCAGCTTGGTTTATGTTTTGCCGCAAGTCTGGCAGTATCTAGCCTCATTGCCAATCCTTTATTAGCAACAAGCGGTGTTATGGTTGCCACTATTATTCCTCTGTTAATTGGTTACTGGCTGCAAAAGAGAAAAGCTTCAATTAATACCAAGTCGGGAGCCTTCGAACAGTAAGAAAAATTTTTAAACAAACCCATGTGAGAATCTCTGACGTCAACTGACAGCGTATATTCTAGTCATGAGTAAAATTTTATTCATTGATCAAATGGGAAAGTCCAACTTTCCCATTTCAACGAAGATTGGTCGGCTTAAAATTACAATATCATCCATCTTAAGATACAAAACAAAATATTAAGCTGTTATTTTAAACCGAGATAAAATCAATAACGGTAGGAATTTCCCTCCAACTCAATGGGAAAGAAGTTGATGTGGATGAGGGCCCAAATCCGAACAGAATAATCAAATCCTCAGGAAAAAGATCTGAACTCGTATTCAATTCTATCAGTGCGAAAAAATTTTGCGCAGGCCCCAAACCACCATATTTATCAAATAGGGTTAAAATTTTATCTTCACTTACATGAAGGACTTTTGCTGCTACCTCAGCGACCCAAGACGTTGGATCATAAATGTGAAAATATCGAATATCACTAATATCTTTACCAACATCGCGACACAATTGATAGCAGCTATTAAAAATTGTTTTAGGCAGTTTAGAAAATATAGATCTGCCAGATCCCTTGATAGATTCGACATGATTATCAATAAATATTAATGGATCATAATCATAGGTTTGAATTGTCTTACTATGGACAAGGGAAATACCTGAGTCGTAACCAAGGATAGAGCAGGCAGCACCATCGCTTAATAAAGAACTTACTGGGTCTTCAGCAGAAAACCAATGAGCATAATTACAGGCAGCGAGTACTGCTACTTGCCTATACTTTGCATTAGAAAACTGGCTCCAACCTAACTCAAGTGCAGTCATTCCACCAGACGTGCCCAAATTGACAGGAATAACCGGACAAACAATATTTAACACGAGTTTCGCACCAATAAATAAACGCTCTATCTTTAAGTTTAATCCAGCATAATATATAAATAGACAGAATCTTATAAATCAAAAGCAACTTATTGTAATTTAATAAAATTTATGTGTTTTAGTAACTTGAAGATTAATCATCGATTTTAAGCCATTTCTAGTATTTTATACGCCTGTGCGAAACTCGTGTTTAACTGCTGAACAATAGCAATAACTTCTTCATACAGGATGTTCCCAGGCCAAACCAGATTAATAATAATACAATCGAGCTGATTGATATTCATATTCACCTGGTCTAGAGCTTTAGATAAGCAATTTACCATGAATTTAGTTACCGCGCCCTTCTCATCCAGTCGCCATAAACTACGTTTACCTGGTAAATAATTGTCATTTGTTGAAAGTATTGTCTTTTTATTATTTTCTCTCAATATGCTTAGCTGCTGATTTGGTAATGCGCCAGCACAGGAAATTAACGAAATATTATTAATCATTTATAAATCCTTTAATCGTTTCATTCCTATCTGTAAGCGGGGGAACCGCATTTTTATCAATTCTGACATCAATTACTGCTGGGTTTCTATTTTTGATCGCCTCAACAATAGCATCCTCTAATTGTCGAGAATTATTGGCCTGATAGCCATCTGCCCCTAACGCACGACCAAACAAGGCAAAATCAGTCACTGGTATATCACAATCGAGTGGGTCGCTATTTAACATTTCCAGCCCTTGACGGCACATATTATAGCTGCTGTCATTCATCACCAACCAAATGGCAGGAAGATGGTAGTGCACTGCTGTGCTGACTTCATTTGCCATTAACATAGCACCATCACCAATAATCCCAATCGCACACTCTTTAAAACCAGCTGCAATACCAACTAATCCACAGGCATAATGCCCCATAGCCGCAAATGCAGTTCCTAGCCGATAACGCCCAGATTGGGAAAATTTCAGGTAGTGACTTACCCAACAAAATGAGTTTCCAGCGTCAGCAGCTATGTAACAGTTATTCTTATTAATTGCGATACGCTAAATAATCTTCATAACCGCTAATGGATGGATAACTTTATCAGAATCATTATTATCTTTAATAATATAATCAACAAATTCAACCATCAGCGCTGGGTATTGAACAGCTGGTTTATGAATCACCTTATTCTGAAGTGCACTAAGCAAAGTTTCAGTAAAGCATTGAATGTCACTTTTAAAAACAATCGCATTAGAAGGAAGGTTATTTCTTACTTTATCTGCCTCCAGACCAATATAAAATAAATCTATATTGCTAAAATTTTTTTGTAAATAAAATGAGCTGAATTCTCCGAGACGCGTCCCCATAATTACGACCACATAGCGAGAGCTATCACCAGTTATCTGCTTAGCTATTTCTTTACTAATAGAACCTATCCCAGTTGTTCCTATGGAGGCCAGGCTATATTCGGAAATGATACCTTTGCCTCTCGGCGTTGTTATAACAGCAGAGTTAGTTAGTTGGATAATTTTTTGGATATTGCTCCCTGCATACCTGGCTCCAAAGCCTAGCCAGAATAAAGATTTTTTTGCTAATAAAAGTTCTATAAGCATAGAAAAATCCGCAGAAGAAACTAAGTTGGTAAGATTAGCCGGAGCTAGAAAATTAGCTAATATACGTTTTTCTATGGTTAATGTTTGTACCACTGGTATTAAAAAAACACCGATAACAAAATGTTTATTTGATGAAATTAGTTTCTGAATATCATTTCTAGCTTGTAAATATTCATCTTCATTCTTGATAGCAAATACTTTATCTAAATATCCTTGCCCATCATCTTGTACGAGGGTACTCACGTTTATCGCCGTTGTTTCCTGCAAACTCCATAATGCATCATGATATTCTGTGGTAATCACTGAGATAAAGATTAGTCTGGCTCCATCAAGCTTTGCCGTTTTTAACCCTGTCAATGCATTACTTATTCCCGGGCCTGCTGTCGCAAAAGATATAGATATTTTATTATGACAAAGACTATATTCTGAAGCGCAAAACACGCTACCCGCCTCGGTGCGGCAATGTATAACATTTATTTTTTTGATCTAGTAAGTTCTTGCCATATCGGCATTACAAAACCGCCAGATACCCCAAATGCTAAATCAACGCCTAAAAACTCGATAAATTCTACCAAATCACGGACAATTGTTATCTTCATTGTAACCTCAAATAATTTGTATAGATTAAAATGTTCACGCTTTAACTCAAAATTATGATAAAACCACACCACTTTAGTATCCGTTGCTGAATGCGTTCACGTTACCTTTTTGAATTCTTGTTTTTCTTTTTGTCACACTATTGTCATTAGCGTTGCTTATGGTTCTCTATCTCAATGATAAATTCTATTGTTTTTTTGCATTAGCTTGCTGAATGAGGGAATTTACAATCACTATCAATTGGTTATGGACAAAATGAAATAGCAGTTATTTGACAATTTCATTCAATAGCTCAGTCATACTTCTTCTATAAAGACGCTTTTGAATGAGCAATAGCCTGAGCCAGGAAAGGAAAGATAAAACAATTACACGAGTTTCGCACAGGCATATAAAATTCTAGAAATGGCTTAAAAGCAATGATCAATCTGCAAGTTACTAAAACACATGAATTTTCTTAAATTACAATAAGTTGTATTTGATTTATAAGGTTTTATCTATTTATATATTATGCTGAATTAAACTTAAAAATAGAGCGTTTTTTTATTGGTGCGAAACTCGTGAATTAGCCAATTTGTCTTGGCGAGCCATTTTGAGTGAAGTGATTTGATGTTTATCGAAGAGCTTATTTGCAGATATCACTTAGTTACAGATAAGTAAATTAGACATAGGAAACTACTTTTGACATTAACACTTTTCTAATAAGAAGAAACCTTGGTCAATTGTTTATAAAATCCTGTTTCTTCTTTTAGCTATTACTTAACCTAATTAAAATAGCGTGACGACTATTTAAAATACGCTCTATGATTATATTTTTTGGGCCATCACTCGCTCAACAGTATCAACTATCGCTTGGGTATGGGCATCAATTTCAATATTAACCTTTTCTCCAAGACGCTTTTCTGCAATTGTGGTGCGCGCAATGGTTTCCGGGATCAGATGGACACAAAAACGATTATTGACAACATCTCCTACAGTTAAGCTAATTCCATCAACGCCGATAAAGCCCTTATGCAAAATATATTTCATTAATTGTTTATCATGCACATAAAACCAAATTTGGAGATTATTTTCAGCTTTAAAAATTTTGGCTACTTCGGCAGTAGTAATGATGTGACCCGACATAACATGGCCACCAATTTCATCACCATATTTTGCTGATCTTTCTAAATTAATCATATCGCCTAATTTTAAACTGCCTAAGTTTGTCAGTCGCAAAGTCTCCTTCATTAAATCAAAACTCACCTTATCGCCATCAATATGGGTAACAGTTAAACAGCATCCATTATTAGCAACAGAAGCACCTGTTTCTAAATCTGCGAGTAATTCAGTGGGAAATTGGACAGTATAAGTACGAAAATTAACGCTATCTTCCACCGCAACTAGTGTTCCTTTTCCTTTCACAATGCCTGTATACATATATTGAGTTCCCTATTTTAATAAAAGATTAAAACTCGTTCTACGCTAGTTATGCTAGATAAGCACTCTAGAAACAATAAATATGACAGCTTTCTATCTATTTATAGCTATAACTTCACCAAATCGATACAATAAGCAAATTTTTAAGGGTTCAATTCTTTTCGTTTTCTATTCATTTTCAATAAGGTATATGGTGGGTGAATAAATATTTTAAAGAGGCACACAGCCTATTAGCATTAGGTATTCCAATTATTCTTGCTCAATTCTCACAAACCGCAATGGGTTTTGTCGATACAGTAATGGCTGACAAAGTCAGTGAAATAGATATGTCAGCCGTTGCGGTAGGAACGTCTATCTGGTTACCTGCTATTTTGTTTGGCCACGGCTTATTAATGGCTTTAACACCAGTGGTAGCGCAATTAAATGGTTCAGGCCGACGCCAAGTTATCGGCAATCATATACAACAAGGCTTATGGCTAGCTTTCTTTTTATCACTTTTGGTCATGGCTGTTATTTATAATGCTCACCATATTATAAATAATATGCCTAATATTGATCCTGAACTGGCAAATAAAGCGGTGCGGTTTCTGCGTGCTATTATGTGGGGAGCACCAGGTTATCTTTTTTATCAAGTTTTACGTAGTCAGTGCGATGGGTTATCTAAAACAAAACCCGGCATGTTTATTGGTTTCCTTGGTTTATTTATTAACATACCTATCAACTATATTTTTATCTATGGCCATTTTGGGGCACCAGCTCTTGGTGGCGTCGGCTGTGGGGTAGCGACTACCTCGGTATATTGGGCTATGTTTCTTTTGATGCGCGGGTATATACGCCATACTCCTTCACAACGTGATATCCGTGCTAATAAACAGTTTGCATTACCTGACTTCTCTTTATTAAAGCGCCTGTTCGCGTTAGGTTTACCTATTGGTCTAGCCTATTTCTTCGAAGTCACTCTGTTTGCTATTGTCGCCTTACTGGTCGCGCCATTAGGTATTATCGCTGTCGCAGGACACCAGGTAGCTTTAAATTTTAGTTCGTTAATGTTTATGTTTCCTATTTCTCTTGGTATCGCAGCAACGATCCGGGTCGGTTATAATTTAGGTAGCGCTTCAACGGAAAAGGCAAAAATATCCGCCTATGCCAGCATTATGGTAGGTTTAACGATAGCTTGCTGCACCGCAATTGTGACAGTGTCACTTAGAGAGCAGATCGCATTAATGTATAATCGCAATCCGGAAGTCGTCCTATTGGCTTCACAATTGATGTTATTCGCTGCTATCTATCAGATTTCCGATGCTATTCAAATCATTGGCGCCGGTATATTACGCGGTTATAAAGATACCCGTTCAATTTTCTTTATCACTTTCATTGCTTACTGGCTGCTCGGCCTACCAACAGGTTATCTACTTGGTTTAACTGACTTTATTGTGCCGCATCTGGGACCAAAAGGTTTTTGGAGCGGTTTTATTATTGGCTTAACGGCATCAGCTATCATGATACTTTCTCGCATATTATGGCTTCAACGTCAGCCAAACGAATTTGTATTACGACATTCCTCTAGATAGCTATGTTGTCAAACGGGTATAAGGTATAAAAAATTAAAAATTGCGCTTTTATGCTAAATAGCATTAAATACGAGCAGTTAGACGTAAAATTGCATTTTTTCCCTTGCCAGAATGGCAACTACCCGTTAATATTCGTTTCCACATTATCGCCATAGCAATTTTTATTGCGTCCGTAGCTCAGTTGGTTAGAGCACCACCTTGACATGGTGGGGGTCGGTGGTTCGAGTCCACTCGGACGCACCAATTCTGTTTATTCCCAATACCGTTTTCAAATTGTAAAGTCAGCCAGCCTGCTTCGATTGGTAATGAAAAAGCGCGGTTACGCTTTTTCATCCAACAAATGATCACTTAACCAGATTTATTTGTATTAAATAGCCCGCTGTGAAAAATCTCGCAAACGAAAACCAAAAATAAACAACGCAGCAAAGTAACTCATTGCACCGGCAAAAACCACCAGTAACAACCGCGTGATCCTCATCAGCATATTTCCCTGCTCCCATGGCGGCATAAAATTTAATAGCAACAACAATACCGCTACCATAACAATTAAAGCTGCGATTAACTTGAGCAAAAATTTTCCCCAACCAGCTAAGGGAGAAAAAATTGCCTGGCGACGTAACTGCCAATACAGCATCAAAGCATTAAAGCATGCCGCTAAGCCAATTGATAAGGCCAATCCTGCATGTTTGAGCGAACCAATAAAGACAAAGTTCATTAATTGTGTCAAAATTAAGGTAATAATCGCGATTTTAACCGGTGTTTTAATATCCTGTCTCGAATAGAACCCTGGCGCTAATACCTTAACGACAATTAACCCCATTAAGCCGACACAGTAAGCAATTAATGCCCGTTGAGTCATTACCGCATCGTAGGCGGTAAAATTGCCATACTGAAAAAGCGACACTGTCAACGGTTCGGCTAGAATAGCCAGCGCAATCGCACATGGTAGCGCTAATAAAAAGCAAAGCCGTAACCCCCAGTCCATTAGGCGCTGATATTCTTTATGATCACCGGTTGAAAAACTCTTCGCCAGCGAAGGTAATAAAATAGTACCAAGTGCTACTCCTAAAACACCGGTAGGGAGCTCCATCAATCGGTCAGCATAATACATCCACGAGACAGAGCCTGATTGTAAAAATGAGGCAAAAATAGTATTAATAATTAATGAAATCTGGCTTACAGAAACACCAATAATCGCCGGCCCCATTAACTTCAATACTCGCCACACACCGCTATTGCGAAAAGAGATACGCGGTAAAACTAACATGCCAATTTTTTGTAAATAAGGTAATTGATACAGCAACTGTAAAATACCACCGGCAAAAACTCCCCACCCTAACGCTATAATAGGTGGTTCACAATATGGCGCCAAAAACAGTACTGATATAATCATACTGATATTAAGTAAAGTAGGCGCAAAAGCAGGAACAGAAAAACGGTTCCAAGTATTTAAAATAGCACCAGCCAACGATACTAAAGAGATCAATAAAATATAAGGAAAAGTGATTCTAAATAAACGAACGGTTAAATCAAATTTATCCGGTGTATCAGTAAAACCGGGGGCCGTAATATAAATAATCCATGGTGCCGCTAATATTCCTGCCAATGTAACGATGGCCAAAATTAATGTTAATAAACCGGAAACATACGCAATAAAAGTGCGAGTAGCCTCATCACCCTGCTGGTTTTTATATTCTGCTAAGATAGGGACAAATGCTTGGGAAAATGCGCCTTCGGCAAAAATTCGGCGCAAAAGATTTGGTAATCGAAAAGCAACAAAAAAAGCGTCTGTCGCCGCTCCAGCACCAAAAAAACGCGCGATAATCGCATCACGAATAAATCCTAAGATGCGGGAAAACATAGTCATAGAGCTTATCGCTGCTAACGATTTTAGTAAATTCATGCAATATCTTTATTAATGATGGCCATAATAGATTGATAAAGTGTATCAGCGACCTGTGAGCATGACCATGAATTAGAATAACTATTTTTACCAAAGCAAAGCGATGTAGCTCAGATTTTCCAACGATGTTTTAATTACCCGTTAAACAAAGTGAGTCTGGTAAATTATGCTTTCGGGCTTTGAGATTGATTCTCGTCGAAACATGTATTTATCATCCGATTGGCGCGTTGTATCTGATATATTCCAGTATTGAAGGGTCTGTGGTTTACTAATGTTTAAAATATCACAAATTAGCATTATCATATTATTAAAATCATTTTTATTACCAACAAAGACATCAGGAAATATTTTTAGAATGTCATTGATTTTATCAAACTCCATTTCTAATGCATTTGCGTTAAAAAACATTTGCTTATAAGATAGTTCAATAATTTCAGCTTGATCCTTACTTAAAACAAAAAAGTGTTCTTTTGTTGGGTTAACTTTTTCATAATAATAATTATTAATATGTTTTAATACTTCATCGCAACATTCACCACAATAACCTTTTCTACTTTCCAGCAATATTTTTTCTTCATATGGATTTTGCTGGTAATAATTAAAACCAAACATTTCGTTGTTTTTTACAATAATATCATTTAATGGAGCTTTTACCTTATTGTTTAACATTTGCCAGAACATTGTTCGTATGTATATCTAAATGGCAGTAAAACAAATCTTCGATACGACCAATTTTAGTAACAAACGGTTGATGATTCGTGACTTGTCCTATCATATTAATGCCTTCTTTAAAGATAAAAAATAGTAAGCAAATTATGATTAACAAGTAAAATTTAATATATTAAAAGTAAGTCTAAATCTGTTGATTTTTGTCCACTTAGTATTCTGTTTTTATATAAAATAATTCAACTCTGATTATTTTTTGTAATGAGTGACATTAAAATATGATCCTGCCATTCACCATTAATTTGTAAATAAGCTTTTGCATATCCCTCTGGCTTAAAACCTATTTTTTTCAGTAAATTACCACTGCGATGATTATGCGGCATATAATTTGCCATAATTCTATGCATCTGCTGCTGTTCTTGCATAAAATGAATCGTTGGCATTAATGCTTCATACATCAAGCCCTTTCCTTGCCACATTTCACTGATTGAATAACCCAGATAACAAGCTTTAAAAGCCCCTCTAATAATATTACTGAAATTAATTACACCAATAACTTCAGTTTGCCGTTTATCTAATAATATAAAATGAAAAGCACTTTTACGACGATGCATTTCTGCCATAATATGCAAACGTTTACTCCAGGCAGCAGGCTGATAATAACTGCTATCACGAATAGGCTCCCATGGCTTTAAAAAATTTTCATTTCGGTAATAATAATCAGCCAGACGATAAGCATCGGTTTCACAAGCTAACCGTAGGAGCAAACGTTCAGTAACAGAATAACATTCAGGCTTTCTGGTTCGATATCCAAACATCGCGGCCAACTCCAGAATATTGGGTGCTGAATATAAATATATTTTGTTTTTACAATAGTAAGTATATCTAATTTACTAACCTGAGTTCGGGATAAGCATTATCAATTATACTTGAAGATACGTACCTGCAACAGGTATCTTTGGTTTAGATGGCATTAAACAATATGCAACCAGTCCGCCTAATAAATTCACTACAAAGTTAGCCGGAGAGCGATGTCGCGTATGCTCTATTTGACAAAGATTTTTTAACTCATCAAATACCGTTTCAATGACAGAACGATGACGCAAGATGGCTTTGTCGAAACAAGTCTGTTTAATAGGCTTCATTTTCTTCTTGATATTCGTTATAAGGCTAATTCCCATCGTTTTGAGTTGCTGTTTCAGTGAAGCCGATAAATACCCTTTATCTGCGTACAAACAACCAGAAAGATCCTTTGTCAGCTCAGGCAATGGTTTCCGATCATCGGTGTTTCCTGGTGTGAGTCGAAAACTGAGTATTTCCCCCAAATGATTGATAATTACATGAAGCTTGAAACCAAAGAACCAACCTGTTGAATTTTTTCCCCGTTCAGCTATCCCATTGAAGACTTTATGTCTGCGGATCCGTAAGTTATCACACACCGCTATCGGAGTAGAATCGGCAACCGATAGCCCCGTGCATTTTCCCTTAATTGACTCAAACAGTGCCGTTAACGCTAAGGCACTACGCGGAAGTAACTCTACACAGCGTGAATAGGATGGCAAGTTAGGAAATTCCTTCCGGAGATATAAGCGGACATAATAGAGATAAAATACCTTGAATTGCCTGAATCGGAGTTGATGAAACAACACAACCAGTGTCATCATTTCCGCCAACGAAAGCTGAGTAGACCGTCTACGACGCTTAGTACCGTTAGTCAGCAAATATTCATGCATTTTTGGCTCGAAGTCTTTGCAAAAATCATCCATCAGGCAATAAAGTTCAGTAAGATTTTCCATAATTGTTTAACAATGCTCTACTCTTTAACCAGACTGTTAGAGTATTTTAACAAAACAGGCTCATTCAACTATTTGAATATCAAGACTTTCTCTTTATTTCTTATCCCGAACTCAGGTTAATTTACTAGTATTATATTTACAAAATATCACTGTATGATGCCAAATGGTGTTCAATGTCTCCGGTAACGCAAGCGCGAACCCTCGGTAAATATTTTCTTTTACTCGATAATATGTTAGTCGTGTTGGGTTTTTTTGTCGTCTTTCCACTGATATCGATCCACTTTGTTGAGCAATTAGGTTGGCCTGGCTTGGTGGTTGGTTTTGCCCTTGCCCTTAGACAATTATTTCAACAAGGTTTAAGCATTTTTGGCGGTGCTATAGCCGATCGTTTCGGCGCTAAGCCAATGATAGTGCTAGGCATGTTATTACGTGCTATCGGTTTCGCTTTAATGGCCATGGCTACCGTTCCATGGATTTTGTGGCTATCTTGCGTTCTGTCAGCCCTAGGCGGGACTTTATTTGATCCTCCTCGTACCGCCTTAGTCATTAAACTGACCAAACCACATGAACGAGGGCGTTTTTATTCATTATTAATGCAAGATAGTGCCGGCGCTGTTCTCGGAGCCCTGCTCGGTGGCTGGCTTTTACTGTATGATTTTCAGTTTGTTTGTTGGGCAGGTACGATAATTTTCATTATCGCAGCCATTTCAAACGCCTGGCTGTTGCCTGCTTACCGTATCTCGGCTAGCCGGATATCGATTCGTACCGGGATGGGTAAAGTTTTTCGCGATCAACGTTTTTTAAAATATGTGCTTACTCTGACTGGCTATTTTATTTTATACGTACAAGTTATGTTAATGTTTCCGATTGTCGTTAATGAGATAGCCGGCTCACCGACGGCTATTAAATGGATGTATGCCATTGAAGCCATTATCTCTTTAACTTTACTTTATCCCATCGCCCGTTGGAGTGAAAAGCATTTTCGCCTCGAACAACGGTTAATGACCGGTTTACTTCTGATGAACCTGGCCATGCTTCCTATTGGTTTTACCCATTCACTGACGCTACTTTTTACCCTGATTAGTCTGTTTTATTTAGGTACCATCACTGCTGAGCCAGCACGTGAAACATTGAGCGCATCACTGGCAGATCCTCATGCTCGTGGCAGTTATATGGGTTTTAGCCGATTAGGCCATGCCTTAGGTGGTGCAATAGGCTTTATCGGTGGTGGCTGGCTATATGATATCGGACATCGGTGGGGTTTACCGGCACTACCTTGGCATCTGTTAACCATAATAGGATTATTAACCTTATGGGCTTTGCACCAACAATTTAATCAGCAGAAAAAAACTATCATTTATAACGATAAATAGTTGTGTACAATCTTGCTACCAAAATTACAGGAGAAAAACAAAACATGAAGCACTTTTTTGTCGGAGCACTATTGTTACTATCTGGAGTGATAGCCGGATGCGATCAATTAACCGAATTCAGTATTAGTGAAGATACCATTAATAACTATCTCAGCAAACATACCCACTATAGTAAAAAAATAGGTATTGCCGGACTTGCTGATGCTAGTATCGATCTAGCCAATCTTGCTACTCAAATTGGTCGGACTGAACCGAATAAAATTACCTTAACGGGAGTAGCTAAAATTAAGCTTGAAACACTATTAGGTTCAACACATGCAGAAGTCTCTTTAGCTATCACTTCACTGCCCTATTTTGACGTAGCTACCGGTGCTATCTATTTAAAAGAATTGACAATCTCTGATCAAAAAATTACACCGGAAAAAATGGCCAGTACAATTACCACAATACTGCCGATTGTTAATAACTCCTTAAAAGCCTATTTTGAAAAAAATCCTGTCTATTTATTGCAACCAGAAAAAAGTAAAGCAGAAGCATTGGCCAAGAAAATCGCTAAAGGACTTGAAGTCAAACCGGGTAAGTTAGTTATTCCATTAGTAGAATAAATAACTTAGTAGTCAATAGGAAATAACAGGCGCTATGTACTCGCCTGTTAGATTTAAAGAATAAGTTACAGCGTCACTAATTGTCAGCCAGCTCCTCTCGCAATGCAACTAAAGCTTCACCCGTTATCATAACGAGAGTAGGACACGAGTTTCGCACAAAACTAATTTGGGTACGCTAATAAAACACGGATTTGCTCAGTAATAGCACTTTTGATTACGTCCCAATTTTGTTGATAAAGGGTTATTTTTTCAGATATACGACGTTTATGTTGTTCAAACCACGCAGAAATAGCGAGAAAAATATGATTTCTTTGCGCTCGGCTCGTGCGAGCCTGACAGCGTTCAATACCACAGTTTTGTTTAACTTCTCGATGATAAACTTCAACAGACCAACGGGCATCCATGATAAATTTGAGATATTGACGGGTGGGATTCTCTTTGTTTGTTACTATGTAATCAATACGGCCGTTTTTGGCTGTAAATTTGAAAACGGTTACCCAACCATATCCTCGCAAGTGTATTGACGTTCCTTCTTCTGAGATGTCTAACTTGTTCAGTTGTTTGTTATGGTTAACAATCCTATTTTTCCTCAGCGTGTTTACCCAGATCCAACCATGAAAACGAATTGATTTCAGGTTATCCAGGCTAGAATACCAAGCATCCATCACTACGGCTTCTGGCATGATCCCTCTTTTTTTAGCAAGAGTGAGCATTTCGGAAAAGTGCGTGTTTTTTGTTTTTCCATCAGAATCTTTATCATAAATACGATAATTGATAGGAATTGATTCAACCTTCGTCAGATCATGCCAAAGCAAATTAACTAAACCTATGCCAGCAATAACATCATGTTCATTACCTGAATATCGATAATGGACCATCTCTATTTTTTTACTACGTGTTTTGGCAATCAATGTATCATCGGCAATTAGTACGCAAGGGCTTTTTTTGTCTATAGAAGGTTCAACTAATCGCCATAGGTCTTTAGGTCTAAAACATCTACTTTTTAGCCATCGGCTAACAGTGTCATGAGATAAAGGCGATGGGCTTACTTCTGATAACGCTAAACCAGAGTATCTTAAACTGCTTACTTGTAAGAATGTTTTATAGATATCTTTAATACATGGATAACCCGACAAAATATGAACACCCTGATTTTTTCTTGTTTTTAAATTTATACTTCTTTTTTGGAGATTGCGAAACTCGTGTAGGACACGAGTTTCGCACCAATAAAAAAACGCTCTATTTTTAAGTTTAATTCAGCATAATATGTAAATAGATAAAACCTTATAAATTAAATATAACTTATTGTAAATTAAGTAAATTTATGCATTTCAGTAACTTGCAGATTAATCATTACTTTTAAGCCATTTCTAGAATTTTATAGGCCTGTGCGAAACTCGTGTAGGATAAAAATCACTTACTGCATGGGTTTCCACTTGGCTAAAAAATGATTCACTCGCAGATAAAATAAACTGATCAAATAATTGAATTTGTGTTAATAGCGGATCCTGCGCTGCATTATCCTCCAACCAAGATGCTGCCAATAATAAAGCTGCAAAACGATCAGCTTTTTCCGCTGATAATGGTATTCCATTTGCCACTAAAAATTCATTAACCGCCGTTGCTGATATTTCACTATATTGACTAATGCCGTTAGCAATAGCTGAGGTAGGATCAAGAAACAATTGCTTAAAATCTTTAATTACTAACGCTAAATCCTGGCTACTAGCGGCTAGTTGCGTTAATAATTCATCTTGTTCTAAAGGCCAAGATAATTTCAATTGATTTTGACTAATCAATTCAAATAAAGGTTTAGTAATAGGATCCTCTGGGGAACGATTAAACAATGTTCCTAGTATTCGGCAAATCACGGAAAATTCATTCATTATTTTTTCCAACTTATGCTATGCATTTAATAATTTTACTTGTTAGTAAGAACAATAAAACCTTGGCGGTAATATCGAATATATTTTCAACAAATTGTTCTTTATTTATCTTATTAACTGCAAAAAAAGACAAAAGTTGCAATATATTATTGACGGTTAGTCTGCTTTTTCCTATAGTAGCGCCCCATCATTCTAGTATCCTACTATATTAAAATAATAACCGGTGAGGTGTCCGAGTGGCCGAAGGAGCACGCCTGGAAAGTGTGTATACGTGAAAACGTATCGAGGGTTCGAATCCCTCCCTCACCGCCATATAAAATATCTGCCAACAACCTATTTTAGTTCCCTCCACAAACTTAAATTGCAGAGCCCTGGCCGCCATACTGACAGAGATATTGATATAACGCATTCATGCCTAACCAACGATTTGCACACCAATCTGGCGCGAGTAAAGTCGGCCGACGCGCATTGGCACAAATACGATGATAAATAATATTTTTTGGTGTGTGACGGATCATTTCTCCGGCCATTTCCACGTACTCAGTTAACTCAAGTTATAACAAACGCCCAGCACGCCAAGCCTTCGCCATTATACTACCATCAACAATATGTAATGGATGCAATTTAATACCATCAACACCAGTATCGATAACACGAGATATTGTTTGCAGATTTTCGCTAGCTGTTTCACCTGGTAGGCCAACAATTAGGTGAACACAAACATTTAATCCCTTTTTGCCGGCAATCTGAGCAATTTTTTGATAACTGGCAAAATTATGGCCTCGATTGATCTTTTTTAGGGTTTTATCATGGGATGTTTGTAAACCTAGTTCCAACCAGATTTCATATCCTTGCTGATGATATTCTACTAATAAATCCAATACTGGTTGCGAAACACAATCTGGTCGCGTAATATATTGGCCTGATTTAATGCCTGTTGATATAACTCCTTTAAAATTGAAACTTCAGCATAAGTATTGGTATAAGCTTGAAAATAAGCCAGATAACGTTGAGCACGATGGATTTTTTTTACTTTTTGCGCTATCTGTTGCTGGATGGAAAATTGCTGTTGCTGCTCATCGGAAAAAGAAGCAACATTGCAAAAGGTACAGCCGCCACGTCCTAAGGAGCCATCACGATTAGGGCAATTAAAACCACCGTGCAAACTGATCTTATGAATTTTTTCACCATAGCGGCGCTGAAGATCAGCCCCAAACATAGTAACAACATCATTTAACTGCATAAAATAACAATTAATTAGCGGTATCTAATTGGGCAAAGCTTTTCACCAAATCATCGATAGCTTTAACCTGTTCAAGAAATGGCGCTAATTTTGCTAATGGCAGTGCTGATTGCCCATCACATTTTGCGTTAGCCGGATCAGGATGTGCTTCCAGAAATAATCCCGCTAAACCGACTGCCATACCCGCTCTCGCCAACTCAGCAACCTGTGCACGGCGACCGCCGGAAGCAGAACCAAAAGGATCACGACATTGCAATGCATGAGTAACGTCAAAAATAACCGGAGAACCCTTTGATACATTCATCATGACATTGAAGCCTAACATATCGACAACCAAATTATCATAACCAAAGTTTACCCCACGATCACAGAGAATAACTTTTTCATTACCTGCTTCTTTAAATTTCTCAACAATATTTCCCATTTGTCCAGGGCTTACAAATTGGGGTTTTTTAACATTAATGACTGCACCGGTTTTGGCCATCGCTTCAACCAGGTCAGTTTGCCGGGCTAAAAAAGCCGGTAGTTGAATAACGTCAACCACCTCAGCAACCGGTGCCGCTTGCGCTGGCTCATGAACATCCGTAATTACTTTAACGCCAAATGTTTGTTTGATTTCTTGAAAAATTTTCATTCCTTCTTCAAGCCCAGGGCCGCGATAAGAATGAATCGAAGAACGGTTCGCTTTGTCGAAGGAAGCCTTAAAAACATAAGGAATGTTAAGCTTGTCCGTTACGGTGACATAATGTTCGCAAATCTTCATTGCCAAATCGCGCGATTCAAGCACATTCATACCACCGAATAATACAAATGGTAGATTATTTGCCACTTTGATATCATCAACGGCGACTACTTTATATTGCATGCTTTTACCTTTTCTATGACAGCAAATTAGTGACGATTTTTAATGATCAATGCAATATAATCTGCTGCCCTTCTATTGAATAGATTTGCATTTTTATCATTTCGGAAACAGGATCTTCTGGACATTGCTCAACAAAATAATTTAAATCAGAAATGGCAACATGATTACATTCAAGATGAGCAAAAATAAGTCCTCTATCACGTATTTCATAAGGATCTTTCGGATCAAAAATTAATAATGTTTCACAAACTCTTAGCGCTTGTTCCATTTTTTTTCTTCCATCAACGCTGCTTTTATTGTATCAAACATTTTTCGTATGATAATTCTATGCGCAGTTTCTTCTATGTCTTTTCGCGTCAAATGAGCAAAAGGGCTAATTGTTCCCTTGACCCATAAATCAAGCATCTGCTCGGTGAGCGTTTCACCATTTATCGGGTTAATATACCAATAAGTACCATCTTCTCGGCGAACACATAGAATAAGCTGAGTCAGAAAAATAATCGGTATCACCGGCAACTGCAATTCAGTGGCAACATGCAAAAAAATTGTTCCCAATGAAACAGGTGCCCCCTGTCTTGCTATTAGCACTTTATCCAGCCAAAGGGCCTCAGAAAGCGAATAAACCCCCATTACACCGCTAAAAAGCCAGTCTCGATAAAACAACTTTAGTAATATAGATACTTGCGTTTCTATACCATCACCAGCTTGTATTGTTTGTCTTGCTTCGGCAACCAGAAGCCTAAGTTGTGCATTGACTTGTTCAACAGGAAAATCTGGCCGAATAATCCGTGAAACAAGTATAATACCTTCGCTCAGTGGTGCTTTATTAAATTCAAAATCAGCTATGGTTTTCATCACATTTCCATTGACCTACTGTAATACGATCATTACCACCATAATCCTGAAAAGTTACTACCTGTTGATAATGATGACAGGAAAATAACTGCCTTACTTGCCTTCCCTGCAACCACCCGTGTTCGAGTAAAAGCCATCCCTTATTAGCTAAATAGTTACGCGATTGTTCAATTATCAATTGAATATCAGCCAACCCATGATTGGCCGATATTAATGCTGTTTTAGGTTCAAAACGCACATCACCTTGTTGTAAATGTGGATCACATTCATCAATATAAGGTGGATTACTGACAATCATATCAAATTGCTGAATAGGTAGTGAACTAAACCAATTACTTTTGCAAAATTGGACATTATTAATTACCAAATTATTTGCATTAAGCTGGGCTAGCGTAATTGCCGCATCACTAATATCGATACCAACTATCTGCGCTTGTGGACATTCTGATGCTAAAGCTAACGCCACAGCACCGGTACCCGTCCCCAAATCTAATATTTTTACTGCTTGCTTTTCTGGTAATAATTGTAATGCTCGCTCAACTAAGCACTCTGTATCCGCACGAGGTATTAACGTAACAGGTGAAACTTTCATTGGTAACGACCAAAACTCTTTTTCTTCTGCTAAATGGGCGATAGGCTCACCTTTAGCCCGACGAGCTAATAGATGTTCAAGCTGTTGTTGTTGCTTAACGGTTAATTCTGTTTCGCCAAATGCAATAAGGAAAGTCCGTGTTTTGCCGGTTATATATTGCAACAAAATTTCAGCATCACGTTTAGCGCTATCACTATGACAAAGTTTATTAGCCGCATAGGATAACCAATGCTGATAATTCATTAATCCTGCTCTGATAAAGCAGAGAGTTGATCTGCTTGATATTCGTTAATAATCGGTTGAATTAACATATCTAATTTTCCCTCTATCACTTCATCTAAACGATAGAGAGTTAAATTGATACGATGATCAGTAATGCGGCCTTGGGGAAAATTATAAGTTCTGATCCTATCGGAACGATCACCTGAGCCGAGTAAATTACGGCGCTCAGACGCTTCTGCTTCACGGCGTTTTTGCACTTCCGATGCACGAATACGGGCAGCTAAAACTGACAGCGCTTTGGCTTTATTTTTATGCTGAGAACGTTCATCCTGACACTCGACCACAATTCCAGTTGGAATATGGGTAATACGGATCGCGGAGTCAGTGGTATTAACATGCTGTCCGCCAGCGCCTGATGAACGAAAAGTATCAATTCTTAAGTCACTAGGGTTGATATCCGGTAGCTCTGTTGCTGGAATTTCAGCCAGAATGGCTACTGTACAAGCAGATGTATGAATACGCCCTTGAGATTCAGTCTCCGGTACGCGCTGGACACGATGTCCCCCTGACTCAAACTTTAGACGGCCATACACACTATCACCAGAAACTTTGGCGATAATTTCTTTGTAACCACCGTGTTCTCCTTCACTGGCATTCATAACTTCAATTCGCCAGCGACGGGATTCAGCATAGCGGCTATACATTCTAAAAAGATCACCGGCAAATATTGCCGCCTCACCACCACCGGTACCGGCCCGAATTTCTAAAAAGCAATTTTTTTCATCATCGGGATCTTTTGGTAACAACAAAATCTGTAATTGTTGTTCAAATTCCTCATTACGCTTTTTCGCTTCTTTTAATTCGTCCTGAGCCATCTCGCGCATTTCAGGATCATGCAATAATATTTCAGCCGTCTCAATATCTTGCTGAACAGTGCGCCATAACTGAAAGCATTTGGTTACATCTGTTAACTGTGCATACTCCTTAGACAACGCCCGGAAACGCTCTTGATCTGCGATCACTTCAGCATCAACCAGGTGTGCTTGAATTTCTTCGTAGCGTTCCTGCAATGCTTCTAACTTAGCAATTATTGAAGACTTCATTCGTTATGTTAGACCTTACTAAAGATAGTTTAATTTTGCTCCAGTCCTAAGCTATCTTTTAAAATATTAAGACGGTGAATATCACCATCTGTCGCTGCTTGCTGGAGTGATTTGGTTGGTGTGTGGATCAGGCGATTCATTAACTGATAGGTCAATTGATTTATCACTTGCTCGCTATCTGCACCATTTCGCAGCGAAGCAAGTGCTTTTTCTGCCATTTCAGCCCTAATTTGCTCTGCCTGACCACGATAATCACGAATTGTATTGACTGATGACTGAGAACGCAACCAATCCATAAAATAAGCACTTTCTTGCTCAACAATAAGCTCAGCCTGAACTGCCGCCATTTTGCGTTGTTCGACATTGCGTTGCACAATCGCATGCAAATCATCAACGCTATAGAGATAAATATTATTTAATCTGTCAACATCAGGTTCAATATCTCGCGGAACAGCAATATCAATCAGCAACATCGGCTTATTACGGCGGACTTTCATTGCCCTTTCAACCATCCCTTTACCAATGATCGGTAAAGGGCTAACAGTAGAACTAATCACAATATCCGCGTCGGCTAAACGGGTATCAATTTCAGCTAAAGTGATAACTTCCGCACCAACTTGATTAGCAAAACGTGCAGCGCGTTCTCGAGTTCGGTTAGCGATAATCAAATGCTTAGCATGATGTTCACGCAGATGGCGCGCAGCCAGTTCGATAGTCTCGCCAGCACCTACCAGTAAAATATGCAATTCAGACAGTGATTCAAAAATCTGACGAGCTAGCGTACAAGCGACAAAAGCAACCGAAACCGCATTAGCGCCAATTTCGGTTTCCGTACGAATACGTTTAGCAACTGAAAATGAGCGTTGAAATAAACGCTCTAACTCACTAGATAACTTTGTATAGTGCTGAGATTTAGAAAATGCTTGTTTAACTTGACCTAAAATTTGCGGCTCACCTAAGACTAATGAATCTAATCCACTGGCAACACGCATTAAGTGGCTAACAGCAGCATTATCTTGGTGCCAATAAATACTTGTTTTAACATCATTTAAATTTAAACGATGATAGTTACATAACCAATCAATTAATTGATTTTGTAGGGATTCTTGTGAATCAACGCATAGATAAAGCTCAGTACGGTTACATGTAGAGAGCACAACGCCACTATGAACAAGTGGCTGCTGAAGTAAATTATCCAGTGCGTGTTCAATTCTTTCCGGCCCAAAAATTAACCGTTCACGTAACGTTATAGGCGCGGTTTTATGGTTTATACCGAGTGCAAGTAATGTCATATTCACTAAATCAAGTAACTAAATGGTTTCTAAACATCTGTTAAGCACACAAAAATAAAACCAATAACTTTAATAAGGAAATTTTGAGGTAGTATTCTACTTTATGCAACTAGGCAATTAAAGATGTTAAACTAAGCAAATGAATAATTCGGGCATTTTTTCCCAATTGTAGTTACATTCACCTTAATAATTTTCTGATCGATATCAACAAATTAATACCACTTGTGTGAATAGGAAATATTTAATGATACTCATTGCCAAGCAGTTTGCCAGTTTACGTCACTATTGTTACAAATTTATCCCACTAATTGCTGTTTTTTTGACCGCCTGTACATTCAATCAACAATTAACAACTGAAAAAAACGGCTCAATAACCAATCCATTATGGATAAACCACCAGCAGCAACTGGTCAAGTTGACAAAATTTCAAACCCGTGGTGCTTTTGCCTATATTGGCCCAGATAATAAAACCTATGCCAAATTCTTTTGGCAACAATATACGCTGTCTAATTACCGCCTGTTACTGACCAATCCATTAGGAACAACAGAATTAGAGCTCAATGTAACCCCTGGCGTTACCCAGCTAATGGATAGAGAAGGTAAAAAATATGTCAACCATCATCCAGCACAGATGATTTATCAATTAACAGGTATGGAAATTCCGATTGAAAACCTGCCCTATTGGTTAATCGGTTTACCCACTAATGCCACATCATTCACACTAGACGAAAATGGGCTGTTAAAAACCATCGAATATAGGCAAAATGGCGAAACCTGGCATTTGAACTACCTTGCTTATCATCAGGATAGTCAGCCTAAACTACCTAGCCGGATTGAATTAACACAAGGTAAACAACGTATTAAGTTAAAAATGGACAGTTGGACGCTAAACGAATGACATTAACCTGGCCCTCTCCAGCAAAGCTTAACTTATTTCTCTATATTACCGGCCGTCGAGCTGATGGTTACCATCAACTTCAGACTCTGTTCCAATTTCTTAACTATGGTGATGAAATTACCATCAAACCACGTGAAGATAATCAAATTCGGCTGCTTACACCCTTTACTAATCTGTCAGCAGAAAATAACCTTATTGTTAAAGCAGCGCGCTTATTACAACGCTATTGCATTGAAGTAGATCGCGCTGATAGTCATCAAGGTGCCGATATTTATGTTAAGAAAAGATTACCCACCGGTGGTGGTTTAGGCGGTGGCTCTTCTAATGCAGCAACCACATTGATTGCCTTAAATCACCATTGGCAAACTCGTATTGATGATAATACCCTAGCCGAGCTTGGCCGTCAGCTCGGCGCCGATGTTGCGGTATTCGTAATAGGTCATGCCGCTTTCGCGCAAGGCATCGGTGATCAACTTTTGCCAGCCAGTCCTGCAGAAAAATGGTATTTAGTGGCCCACCCTGGAATAAATATTGCTACCCAACAAATTTTTGCTGATCCGGAATTAAAACGTAATTCAGCAAAACGCTCATTAAGCGCATTGTTACAAGGGCCATACGCAAATGATTGTGAACCAATCGCAAGAAAACGTTTCCCTGAGGTTGAAGAGCTTATTTCATGGCTGCTAGAATATACATCATCACGCCTTACCGGCACAGGTGCTTGCGTTTTTGCTGAATTCGAAACTGAAGCTGCTGCCCGTAAGGTGTTAAATAAAGCCCCAGAGTGGGTGCAGGGTTTCGTTGCGCAAGGCGTTAACCAGTCTCCTTTGCATACATTCCGCGCTGGGATTTCCTGATATCGAGATCATCAATAATAATATTTTTTGGTCGATAATATCTTTATAGACGCAAGCCTGAGGTTTTTTACGTGCCTGATATGAAGCTTTTTGCTGGTAATGCTACACCGGAACTTGCTCAACGTGTTGCCAACCGACTGTATACGAGCCTTGGCGACGCTGCGGTTGGTCGTTTTAGTGATGGTGAGGTTAGTGTACAAATTAATGAAAATGTCCGTGGTGGTGATATTTTCATCATACAATCAACGTGTGCCCCAACAAACGACAATTTAATAGAGCTTGTTGTCATGGTTGATGCACTACGCCGTGCATCTGCTGGTCGGATCACCGCTGTCATTCCCTATTTTGGTTATGCACGTCAAGATCGCCGTGTACGTTCAGCACGTGTGCCTATTACCGCTAAAGTAGTGGCCGATTTTCTTTCCAGTGTCGGTGTTGACCGGGTCTTAACTGTCGATCTGCATGCCGAGCAAATCCAGGGGTTTTTTGATGTGCCGGTAGATAACGTTTTTGGTAGTCCGATTTTGTTAGAAGATATGCTACAACAAAATCTAGACAATCCGATCGTCGTTTCACCAGATATAGGCGGAGTAGTACGCGCCCGCGCCATTGCCAAATTATTAAATGATACCGATATGGCCATTATTGATAAACGTCGGCCACGCGCAAACGTTTCCCAAGTTATGCATATCATTGGTGATGTTGCCAATCGAGACTGTGTACTAGTTGATGATATGATAGATACCGGTGGTACCTTGTGTAAAGCCGCTGAAGCACTTAAGGAACGAGGCGCTAAACGGGTCTTTGCATATGCTACCCATCCCATATTTTCTGGTAATGCCGTCGCTAATATTAAAGATTCAGTCATTGATGAGGTGGTTGTTTGTGACACTATTCCCTTATCAGCTGAAATCAAACAGCTCAATAAGGTTCGCTCATTAACGCTATCAGGCATGTTGGCTGAAGCCATTCGCAGGATCAGCAACGAAGAGTCAATCTCAGCGATGTTTGAACACTAAATAATAAATTACGCTCAGTTAAATGTTTAGCTGCCGCATTTATTAACTTAGTACTACCGAAAACCCTTTGATATTTATCACGGGGTTTTTCTTTACTTTAAGATAGATTATCGACGATGGCGCTCGTCAAAATTTCGCAGCCACCAATAACGATCAGCAATGCCCTCATGACCACTCACTCTGGCACCAGCTAACCAAATCAAAGCACCAATAAAAAGACTAATCAGTGATATTTCTGCTAAACACGAGTTTCGCAATCTCCAAAAAAGAAGTATAAATTTAAAAACAAGAAAAAATCAGGGTGTTCATATTTTGTCGGGTTATCCATGTATTAAAGATATCTATAAAACATTCTTACAAGTAAGCAGTTTAAGATACTCTGGTTTAGCGTTATCAGAAGTAAGCCCATCGCCTTTATCTCATGACACTGTTAGCCGATGGCTAAAAAGTAGATGTTTTAGACCTAAAGACCTATGGCGATTAGTTGAACCTTCTATAGACAAAAAAAGCCCTTGCGTACTAATTGCCGATGATACATTGATTGCCAAAACACGTAGTAAAAAAATAGAGATGGTCCATTATCAATATTCAGGTAATGAACATGAGGTTATTGCTGGCATAGGTTTAGTTAATTTGCTTTGGCATGATCTGACGAAGGTTGAATCAATTCCTATCAATTATCGTATTTATGATAAAGATTCTGATGGAAAAACAAAAAACACGCACTTTTCCGAAATGCTCACTCTTGCTAAAAAAAGAGGGATCATGCCAGAAGCGGTAGTGATGGATGCTTGGTATTCTAGCCTGGATAACCTGAAATCAATTCGCTCTCATGGTTGGATCTGGGTAACCACGCTGAGGAAAAATAGGATTGTTAACCATAACAAACAACTGAACAAGTTAGACATCTCAGAAGAAGGAACGTCAATACACTTGCGAGGATATGGTTGGGTAACCGTTTTCAAATTTACAGCCAAAAACGGCCGTATTGATTACATAGTAACAAACAAAGAGAATCCCACCCGTCAATACCTCAAATCTATCATGGATGCCCGTTGGTCTGTTGAAGTTTATCATCGAGAAGTTAAACAAAACTGTGGTATTGAACGCTGTCAGGCTCGCACGAGCCGAGCGCAAAGAAATCATATTTTTCTCGCTATTTCTGCGTGGTTTGAACAACATAAACGTCGTATATCTGAAAAAATAACCCTTTATCAACAAAATTGGGACGTAATCAAAAGTGCTATTACTGAGCAAATCCCTGTTTTATTAGCGTACCCAAATTAGTTTTGTGCGAAACTCGTGCTAAATATTCGGGTAGATTTAATTGAAAAACATGATTGCAAATATTATATGCAATACTGATCACCATAATTGCCATGCCAGTTACCATCAAGCAATTACCTAATAAAAAAGACTGTTTTCTTTTCATATCATACCCTCCAAAATACTTATCACTATGTACAATATTGAATAATAAAAATACCTACTCCTTTGCTATATTATAGTAATAGTTTTCCGACTCAGATTGAGGAAATGATCACATTAGATAATATTTTATTCACAAATCTATACATAAAACTATTTTTATTGAAAAAATAGTAGCCATTATGCAGCTAACCTGATCAACCTATTCTACTGTCATCAAATTTAACTTTTTGTAGTCGGTTGTCAGAAAAGGTAAGCTATGTTCTTTAATTAAAACCACTCAATAGTGAAAGAATATGGTGAGTAACATAAAACTGATCGTCGGTCTGGCTAACCCAGGTTCTGAATACACGTTAACTCGGCATAATGCAGGCGCCTGGTATGTCGAATTATTAGCCAAACAACATAATCAATTACTAAAAGAAGAAAGTAAATTTTTTGGTCATACCGCCAGGATCAACTTGGCAAATAATGATGTTCGCTTACTGATACCGACAACATATATGAATCTTAGTGGAAAATCAGTGTTAGCATTAGCCAGTTTTTATCGTATTAAGCCAGCTGAAATTCTTGTCGCCCATGACGAATTAGGTTTAATGCCAGGCACTGCCAAAATAAAATTAGGTGGCAGCAATGGCGGACATAATGGTCTTAAAGATATTCAAAATAAACTAGGCAACAACCCTAATTTTTATCGTTTACGCATTGGTATTGGTCATCCCGGTGATAAAAATAAAGTTGTCGGCTTTGTGTTGAATAAACCCACCCTCCGGGAACAAAAATTAATCGATGATACCATTGATGAAGCAATACGTTGTACACCAATCCTGCTTAATGAAGGCGTTAATAAAGCAGTAAATCAGTTGCACGCTTTTAAGGCATCGAGTTAATACTATTACATCATATCTTCGGCAAGCTAACTTTTACGTGTATAATCATCGATAAATTCATTCATATTTATCAATTAGCGATACGCGATTGAACAGATAAAAACTAAGGTAACATCTTTATGGGATTTAAATGCGGTATCGTTGGTCTGCCCAATGTAGGAAAATCAACGCTTTTTAATGCTCTGACCAAAGCCGGCATCGAGGCAGCAAACTTCCCTTTTTGTACTATTGAGCCTAATACCGGTGTAGTACCGATGCCCGATCCTCGTCTTGATCAATTGGCGCAAATTGTCAAACCACAGCGAGTACTACCGACAACAATGGAGTTTGTCGACATTGCCGGACTGGTAAAAGGCGCATCTAAAGGCGAAGGTTTAGGCAATCAATTTTTAACTAACATCCGTGAAACTGAAGCGATCGGCCATGTTGTTCGCTGTTTTGACAATGATAACATCATCCATGTTGCCGGCCAGGTTGATCCACTAGCAGATATTGATACCATTAATACTGAATTGGCATTAGCTGACTTAGATACCTGTGAGCGCGCTATTCATCGCATTCAGAAAAAAGCTAAAGGTGGCGACAAAGAAGCAAAAATTGAATTAGACATTTTGACAAAATGTTTACCGCATCTTGAAAACGCAGAGATGCTACGAACTCTAGCGTTAAGTAAAGAAGAAAAAGCCGCCATCCGCTATCTCAGCTTTTTAACCCTCAAACCAACTATGTATATTGCTAATGTGAGTGAAGATGGTTTTAACAACAATCGCCACCTAGATGCAGTGCGGGCCATTGCTGAAAAAGAGGGCTCGGTGGTGGTGCCATTATGTGCGGCCGTTGAAGCCGATATCGCCGAACTGGATGAAGATGAACGCGACGAATTTATGGCTGAGTTAGGTATTGAAGAACCGGGACTAAATCGTGTGATCCGCGCCGGTTATAAGTTACTTAATTTACAAACTTACTTCACTGCCGGGGTCAAAGAAGTTCGCGCCTGGACCATTCCTGTTGGTACCACCGCACCACAAGCGGCCGGTAAAATTCATACCGATTTTGAAAAAGGTTTTATCCGCGCCCAGACAATCTCATTTGCCGATTTTATTCACTATAACGGCGAGCAAGGCGCCAAAGAAGCCGGCAAAATGCGCGCCGAGGGGAAAGATTATATTGTGCAAGATGGCGATGTAATGAACTTTTTGTTTAATGTTTGATACATTCTGGCCGGCTTTATGACATCTCAACACAATCTATAAAGACCGCAAAAACACTAAAATCCCACGCAATTTGCGTGGGATTTTCTATTGATTATGGCTTAATCACGAGTTTCGCACAAAACTAATTTGGGTACGCTAATAAAACACGGATTTGCTCAGTAATAGCACTTTTGATTACGTCCCAATTTTGTTGATAAAGGGTTATTTTTTCAGATATACGACGTTTATGTTGTTCAAACCACGCAGAAATAGCGAGAAAAATATGATTTCTTTGCGCTCGGCTCGTGCGAGCCTGACAGCGTTCAATACCACAGTTTTGTTTAACTTCTCGATGATAAACTTCAACAGACCAACGGGCATCCATGATAGATTTGACGTATTGACGGGTGGGATTCTCTTTGTTTGTTACTATGTAATCAATACGGCCGTTTTTGGCTGTAAATTTGAAAACGGTTACCCAACCATATCCTCGCAAGTGTATTGACGTTCCTTCTTCTGAGATGTCTAACTTGTTCAGTTGTTTGTTATGGTTAACAATCCTATTTTTCCTCAGCGTGGTTACCCAGATCCAACCATGAGAGCGAATTGATTTCAGGTTATCCAGGCTAGAATACCAAGCATCCATCACTACCGCTTCTGGCATGATCCCTCTTTTTTTAGCAAGAGTGAGCATTTCGGAAAAGTGCGTGTTTTTTGTTTTTCCATCAGAATCTTTATCATAAATACGATAATTGATAGGAATTGATTCAACCTTCGTCAGATCATGCCAAAGCAAATTAACTAAACCTATGCCAGCAATAACCTCATGTTCATTACCTGAATATTGATAATGGACCATCTCTATTTTTTTACTACGTGTTTTGGCAATCAATGTATCATCGGCAATTAGTACGCAAGGGCTTTTTTTGTCTATAGAAGGTTCAACTAATCGCCATAGGTCTTTAGGTCTAAAACATCTACTTTTTAGCCATCGGCTAACAGTGTCATGAGATAAAGGCGATGGGCTTACTTCTGATAACGCTAAACCAGAGTATCTTAAACTGCTTACTTGTAAGAATGTTTTATAGATATCTTTAATACATGGATAACCCGACAAAATATGAACACCCTGATTTTTTCTTGTTTTTAAATTTATACTTCTTTTTTGGAGATTGCGAAACTCGTGTTAATTTTTTATGCTAGCTCAATCAAAGACGAGTGCAAAATTGAGTATCACTATGATTACAACCCTTAGTTACCGGAAGCGTGCCAAAAGTGTAACCTCTTTCCCACAGTGCCTCACAAATTTTTTGCCATACCACGCGATAGACACGATCTGTCGGATGAGCTTTATCTGAAGTAGACACTTTACTGTTATGACCCATAATAATATCGTAATTACAGCTATCGATAAATTGATTGCTGGTGATAGGACGTGAGATATTTAAACGGGAAACGTGCGATAAATGTGGATCTACCTGGGACAAACTGGATCTATCTGGGACAAGTCAGAGGGATTAAGTTGCACATAGTGAAACAGAAATCATGTTTTAAAACCCATTAATTGAAACCATCCTCTTTACTGAACTATACTCAATAAACTTCAAGATGCAGGGAAAGGAAGCTTAACGGCCTTACTACCCGTGCTTTTTGCTGAATAGTCGCCTGCATCTTGAAGTATGTTGAGTATAGAATCGAATCTACTACGATTGATTTCATTTAGAGGAAGTTTCCATGACGACCAAGAACAACAATCATGATAGTTCCGACTTTACAGAGAATCCCAAAAATGACCGAGTAGTCACGTTTGAAAAAGATGCCAGCAAGGAGAATAAACCCACCCCATCGCAACAGTCAAATAACCCGCCTGGTATCCGTCCTAAAAAATGAGTGATAGCTAAACCTTAGGAGGCGTGGATGCAGTTTTAATCTTGTTCCTCCTAATTTCCACCCTAGCTATTTGCTCTGCAGGAATGTAGGTCGCCAGCGCCCCCCAGGAGTCATCGATCACACCAGCAAACTCGCGCCATTCATCACTATCTGGTGCGCTATGGTGTGTTACATAAAGAATGACGTCTCCCGTATTGCCCAGCGCAAACGGCCCATTAGGGAGCCCTTCAAAACGAGCCAGAGGCCGCGATAATAACCCGCTGCCATCCTTGAGAATAACAAACACTTCAGTGGCTCGGTACTCAATCTGTCCGAACAGCTGCTGCCACGCGGAATGGGTGCCATCAGACCATGAGATGTTTAAGGCGCGCATGAGCTTGTACATCCATCTACGCCCGTATTTACGCCATACGGCTCCTGTTATTATTGCGGTAACCAGCGCTACAAGGGTTGACCAGTAAACCGCATATACGGCGACGGATTCATAAGCGGTTGCAGATATAAGACCAAAAACTAATGTCGAAAACGTTATGTCAACGGTTTTGTGGTGCTCTTTCAGACCAACATTGGCAATAAAGTATCCAACATAGCCAGAAGCCAGCGTCACCAATGTTGCCCAGGGCAGATTTAGCAGTGATGAATCGAGCATATGAAATATCCTTCTATTGTTTGGTTAGCATTAAACCAATGCTCACTATCTGGTGTATAGGTTATATTTTTCTCTCCGACGTTTCACTATGTGAAACGAGAAACAGTCATCGAGACGGCTTATCTTCATCTTCAAACAGATTGCCCTGGATGCGAGCAATTTCTTCTTTTTTAACCCGTTTTATCACGGAATAAATCCACTGTAGCGAGACTTCGTACTTGCGTGCCAGGGCGCGGTGGTTATGGCCATTGAAGTCGGCAAATATCTCCCGGTCGCGCTGGTTTATTTTCCACATCAGCCCCATCGGGAAATAGACATTTTGCCCGCCCCATACCGCCATCATTTGACTGGCGACGGCATCGCCTATCTGGCTGGCAACAGCGGGGTCAACATCGATAATCTGTCTGACGATCTGCGCCGTGTGGTCGGCCAGCTCAACCAGTAACTCCGGCCCTTTACTGCGAAAGGTATGCTCTAGCATGAGGTTGTCCTTGCCACGCGTTTTTGCCACTGCTTGAGTTTCTCGATAACCTGGCTGGCCTGTTGGCTATCTAGCCAGTAAGGCGAATCACCGCCGGTTTCCCGTTTAACAAAGTGGGCCAGGGCTGTTGCTGACGCATCCCGGACAATGCCCTCATCGGCCATTGCCTGCCACAGGGCCTGCATTTTCTGGATTTGCGGACGGTCGGTCTGCTTTTTCGTCGTGGGTTGAGTCGGCTGGATACGAAAACCTTTGGCTTTTAGGGCGTTTAACACTTGCGCCAGTTGACCGATATTCAGGGCTTTTGCTGATGTTTTCCTCGTTAGCCTGTGCAGCATCTGGCGGTAAGTCGTGTCATCCAGTTTGAGGTGGTGGGCGGCAATATGGATTAACTGCAGGTATTTTTGTCGGGTCATCGGAGGCGTCCTTTATCGTTGTGGTCGGGGTCAGGATTCCTTATGCCATGAATAAAAAAATAATCCTTCGGGTTTTGAAGGATTATAAAATGAATATCGTTATTATACAATTGAATGCAGTAAACGCCGCTTTTCCGCTATGACTTCTTCACGCAAATCGCCTTGGCATCCATATCCTTGAAGGTTTCAAATTTTTCTGCGAACTGTTTGGCGGCCTGTTGACAGGCGGTTGCCGTGTCAAACGCCTGTGTATGCAGCGTGGAAAAAGCATTACCGGCATAGGGACTGGCGTATAGGGCTAAAATTAATATCCACATGATAATTTATCCTCTTTCACTGAATTAAGGTCGGATGTTCAATAAAACAAAGGCTGACCGCAATGAACACCAAGAAACCGGCAAACAGGCGGTTTTGTTGTTTGCGGGTTTCGGGCGATTGAAAATAAGGCCGCAAGCGGGCGGCAATGAGCGCGTAAAGCGTCATCATCAGCGCATCGACCATTACCATCGTCAGAGTCATAAGGGTAATTTGTGGCCCTAACGATTGGGACGGATTAAGAAAGACCGGTAGTGTGGCAAGTAGGAAGGCGAGCGCTTTGGCGTTGGTGATATCGGTCAGAAAACCCCAGCAGAACCGTTGCGCACAGCGGGTCAATGTCACGACATCGTAAGCATCCATGATGACTGGTGCGCGCCAGGTTCGGTAGGCGGCAAACAGTAGCCAGAGTACGCTAATGCCTTTCAGTAACAGCCAGGCTGTCGCTGAAGCGCGCAACGCTTCCGTGCCTAGTGCCACAATGGGTACCATCAAGCCTAATGCGGTCGCCTGACCGGCAATAAGCGGTAGCGTCTTGCACCATCCCCGCTGGAAGGCATGGTTAAGCGTGAGGATAGCGCCAGCGCCGGGTAATACGGCACTGAGCAAGGCACCGCCTAAAAAAACTAACCAAAGGTCAAGGTTCATGGTTTATTTACCTCGTGCGTTTGATGATGGGGTGGTGTTGATGGCGACTTTGCCGTGATACCTTTTAGCGGCACGACATCCCAATTAAGTACCCAGGCGCTATACCGCTGTCCGCAGTGTGGACAGGTCAGTAACAGGTCAATCCCCCACTCGCCGCTTTCCGGTTGTTGGATGATCTCGGCCTGGGTAGGATTCAGGCGTCGCGTTGCCTGATGGCAGCTGATGCAGGTAATGGTCATAACGTGTTTTCCTTATCTAAGGCGACGATGAGTTCGGCCAATATCTCGAAGGCATTTTGAAATTCACAATACGCGGCGGCAGAATGGTCTGCCTGCAGGTGATGCATGGCGCGGTTTATGTGCCTTTCAATTTGGCGGCGCAGAGGTTTTATTTCCTGATAGCTCATGAGGTCACCTCCTGCTCGAAGGGCGTAATAATGAAATCCTCAAGCTGATTGCGAAACGTAATGCCGGGAATATTCAGTCGCTGGATAGTGTCCTGATTTTTGAGCAGGGCATTTTTATCAAGCTGTGCTTTGCGAATAATGCAGTCGGTCTGTCCGTTTTCTTCCAGCGCCTGAATGATATCATCCACCCCTTTTACCGAAACGGACGGTGGGCGGTTACGCCATGACACCTCGCCGGTTATCAGGTTGGCGGTTTTGGTTTTGCCGTTTTGGGTAAGCGCCTCACGGTTGGCCTCGCACCAGGTCTGGATACCTCTTTGCAACAGGGTGATGCGGGCTTTCCTGGCTTCAATATCAGCCGCATGTTGATGGGTTAACCGCGCAATTTCATCATTAATCTCTGTCTCCAGTCGGGTCATTTCCCGCTGGATATCGCCCAGATTTTTAATATCGTTTATTACCTGCTCACGGGTTTGCGGCGTGCAGGCACCCGCCGCGGCTTTAAGCCGCGTTATTTTCTTTGCCATCTTTTTTACCTTTTCATTAACAACGTCGGGAATTAAACGCGCTCGAAAATAATGTCTTCCAGGGCGTCACTGTGTTGAATATGCTCAAATAAATTCATGTTGTATCGGGTCGCGATTTCACCAAGACGCTGGTCTTGTTCATCAAAATCACGGCAGTTCTCGCAAATCGACAAATAGGTTTCATCGTCCTGTTCCGGCATATCGACGGTCTTTGCCAAATAAACCGATTGGCGAGCGGTAATACGGACAGGGCGTGTTGTCATGATTAACGTACCTCCCAGGTGATTCGGCAGTTATCTTGCAGGAACTGGTATTTTTCCCAGCGGCCCTGACGGTCAGTACCCAGGGCATAGCGAACGGCATGGCCGTTTTTATATAACGCATCACACCGTCGGTCATGCAGCAGGGTAAGGGTCGGACGGCTATAGCCATCAACGGTAAACTGACTGACGATAAAACCTTCCTGGCTGAGTTTATCCATCACCGACAGGCATTGCCTGAACTGCTGCTGGATGGCCTGGTAGGTCATCGCTGACGGGTTTTTAATGGTCACGGCGGGGTTCAGCATAAAAGCCTCCTTTAATGCACACTGTGAATAATATTGGCGTCGATAACCGGGATGGCGTTTTGCGCGGCCAGGTTCATGGCGGCGGTCAGCAGGTTGCCGATAGCCAAGGGGTAAAGCAGGCTGACCGGCGTGTCTTTTTTCGGGCGCAGCCAGCTTAGGCGTTGACGCAGTGCCGGTATCGCATCCGGGCCAAGGACTTTGCTAAGGTCGCCGCCGACGCGTTTAAACTTGAAATCAAGAAAGTCGTTCAAGTGTTCATCTAGCGGCGGCAGGTCAATTACCTCGCAGCGCTGTACCACTTCCCTGACCGCTAACAGGCGCTCGGATAACTTGTCGCCCAGTTCGGGTTGTCCCAGCAGGACGATGGACAGCAGTTTTTTAAAGCCGTCTTCCAGCTCAAAGAAGCGTTTAAGGTGCTTTAAGGTCGGGATGGGCAGGCAATGGGCTTCTTCAATCACCAGTACATGGCTGTACCCGGCGCGGCTGCTCTCTTTTAATAGTCGGTGTAGCTGACGAAAGCGGGCCTCCGGCGAGCGTTTGAGTTTTTCCAGTGGGGCCAGGGTATGGACAATAGCCTCGGCGAGACTGGCGGCTTTCAGGGTTTTGCCCTGATGGTCGTTGTCTTCCATCGCCAGCACGTAGGGTTCAATCACCACCACCGGGGCGTTTTCCCGATAGATGCGGTCAGTCAGGTCACGTCGCAGCGTGCTTTTACCCGAGCCGGATTCACCGATAACCGCGATAAAGCCGCCATAGCTGGCGGTCTGGTACAACGCCTCGCGCACATAACGACTTTCAGGGGTTAAAAACACATCTTCATGACCTTGTACCGCGTTGTCGTCAAATGGGGCACGAAACAGCCCAAAATGCTTTTTGGTGGCAGTCAGTAATACCTGTTTTTTCAGTAACATGGTGTCTTCCTCGTTGCTAGGTGGTGTGTGCTTTTCCTTGCTGCTGGATGTGACCCCGTCAAAGCAGTCGTCCGCCGCGATGCCCTGGTCACTTAGCCAGCCACGGATGCGGTGTTTTAGTGCGTCGGTATCCTGTTTCGGCCACTGATGGTGATTGACTATTTGCGCCAGCGTCGCCTCGGAAAGGTCAAGCGCACGGGCCAGTGCTGCCTGGGTCAGGTTGTGGTGTTGTAACAGGGTTTTGAGTTTCAGCATGATGGCCTCCCGTTAACCGTGACTGGCCAGACTGACCACCACCTCGGTGGACTGGGCCATCAGCTCATCACCCAGCGCGTCGACCTGGTCAGCGGGTATGCCGTCCGGGAAGCGTTGGGTTAGCGTGGTGTAAAATTCACTGCGCCAGGTCTTGCCCGCCGCCTGGAAACGCGCGCGCAACTGTTGAACCACCACGACCGGGTTTAAACGTTCTTCAAAACGTGGCGCGCAAACCGTGGAAGCCTGGCCCTGTTTGGGCAGGTAAATGGGTGGGGTATCGCGTTCATTGTCCAGATAAGGGTTAAAGCGACCGCCCAGTGGCAGCGCTTTGGCTTTTTGCGCGGCAGCGGTTTCGGTGGGACAGGTGGTGCCATACATCGCCTGCTCGACTTCCGCCAGATGGTGTTGCGCCGGGGTGTGGGGTAATGCCTTGAAGGATTCGCCTAATGTTGGGGCATTGAGGGGAAAACCGTACTCGTCTTTCACCACTTCCGGTACCCGGTAAAAGACTTCCATGCCGTCCTCATTGATTATCACCACCTGTGCTTCACTGTCGCGCCAAGGGTTACGGACTATCTGTAGCCAATCGTTGTTACAAACACCCGGCACACCCCTAACGTCATATTCTTTGCTCCCAAATGACACGCGAAGATAGTCATTGACCTTACGGTTTTCCGGCAGACTCACCGCCAGTTCGCGGCACACTTCAACGGGTGGTGCCTTGATTAACTGCTGCGGAGTGATCCGTAGCCAGCTGTCGGTACGGGTCATGCCGGTACGGCGATGCAGCGCGGTACGGTTATACTTTTTACGCCATAACCCGACCCGGTGGTTCAGTTCATCAATATTATCGACTTGCACAAACCGCAGGCCGGATTCAAAACTACACTCCAGAATATCGCGCGCCTTTTCCACTGAGCCGGTGGCGCGGGCATTACGGGCTTTATGGGCGATAAGTTGAATACCGAGGGTTTTGCACAGGTTGCGCATCGTGGCTGAGACCAGCGCGCAGCCGGGGTCGGTATAAAGGATACGCGGTACACCATGTAATACGTCGGCCCCACTGCGCTCCTGCATGGCATTAATCAGCACATCGGTAAAGTTTTGTGCCGTTTCGCCGCCGAAGCGGTACTCGGCGTAAATCCAGCCGCTGGTGTGGTCGGTCAGTTCAAATGACCAGACGCGGTCATTGACAATACGGGCCAGATTTTTGGGCTTGTTCTTGTTAAACTCGGCCTCACTCATCATGCGCAGGCCGCTATCGCGCGTGGTGCGCCCTTTGGCGGGATTTTTCAGGTAATAGAGCACACACAGCGACGCATCCAGCTGCCAGACATGATTGGGATGCCCGGTTTTTAATTGAACGCACGGGGCAGGTACCCGTAACTGGTTGGGATGCAGGCGATAATGGTACAGTGCCCGGCTGATGGCATCGACCGACAGCGGAAACCACTCGCCAGTTTCATTATCAATATACCCGGCATCAATCAGGTTGTTCGCCCGCAGGTCATTAACCGTTTGCTGTAGACTGTAGAGGCGTTTACCATTATTGCGTTCAGATTCCATGATGACGCCGGATATCAGCAGGGCTTCGTCGCGTGTCAGGGCGCTGGTACCATAATCCACCCGCTGCTTGCGCGGCGGTTTATAACTGACCTGTTTGATTTTTCGCAGCAGCGTGGCTTTGGAAATACCGAGTGCCTGACAGCCTGTCTGATACACCGCGTCTTTGCCGCCATGCCCGGCTCTTTCAGCAGTCTGGGCAATGGTTAACAGACGTTCGGTCAGGATGGGGTTCATTGCACCACCTCCTCGACATTATCCTGTCCGGTGCCGCGCAGGTGTTCCGGTAACTGAAAATCCGCATCGTCGGCATCCGCATCGGCTTTTGTCCAGTCAGGCACCAACGCTGATACTGCGTGGTGGGGTAACGAAAAATCACTACGTAACACATTGATTTCAAACTCAATATCATTAAGCAAGCCCGCTAAATAGTCGGCGTGGGATGTGATATCACCACTGTGGCTGCTCAGTTTTTCCAGCCCTTCCCGAAAGCGCCCCATTAATATGGCTTTAACATCAAAGCCCACCAGGCCAATTTCTTCACGGAGCTGGCGTATGCCTTCTTCCCCTAACGGGCGATGCTGATTAAGCAGGCGTTTTTCGCTCAGTTCATTGATCTTTTGATCTTTCTCATTGGCCAGACGGCGGCTGGCTTCAAGTGACTTTTCCGTTTTACGCAGTTTTGCTTTTAGTTCCCGCACCGACATGCGATCAACTTCGTCTAGCGTCAAGCCCGCAATGGTGCCGCCTTCGGCCAATTCCGCCAGATCATCGTCGTCTTCCAGCATGAGTTCATAGAGTTTTGAACGGCCTAAACCTGAAAACGTATTCACCTTTGACTCAAGTGTCGGTGAAAGATATTTCAATGCTGCTTGTGCCATTTTTCGTGCTATTCGATATTCAAGACCTAACTGCTCTTGTACTATCTTCATGAATGTTCCATGTGGCTCATTCTCCTTAAGAATAATCAGCCGTTTCCCCGCCTCCAGCATGGCTTCGGCACTTTGTGCCATATAGAAGCGCGCTTCATGCACAATGCGCTCGCGTTCATAGGGCAACCCCTCGCCGTACTTATCCATAATGGCCTGCTGATGTTCAGCCAGGGCATTAAGGTTGTTCATTAAATCCGGTGCCAAAGGCTGTTCGGGGGCAATTTCAGCCGTTATCGGTAACGCTTTTCTACCCATTATTTTTTCCTCTTACGGTTTTGACGCTGATGCTACGCAGCGGCCATGCCTTTCTGCCATCTTGATTTGCGCCCGTTCGGTTTCATCAAAAAAGGCCAGGGCAATCTGTATCAATTCCTCACCGAGGCCGTAATTCCCATTGAAGCGCTTCTCAATCATTCCTTCTTCCACTAAAAATGGCAGGGTGCGACTGATATTGGCCGCAGAGTCATTGATTAGCGCCGCCAGGGCTTTATTGGACAGGCCATCGCGGTAATGCCCTTTCATGGCTTTCAAAATACGCAGCGCCCGTCGTGTGCGTGAAGAAGGGTGCAGTAATAAGGTGTTTTTCATCGGATGCCTCTTTTTCATTAATGGAAATTGTGTTACCGTCAGTGAAACGGGCGAATGTTATTTTTTATGGCGCTTTTTTCCCGATGGCATGGGAGAACCCATTATCTGTTCAATCGCCTGTTTGATTTTGCGGGCTTCCCCGCGCCAGCCCTGGCAGGAGCCATCAAGCAACATATAAACCTGATAGGGTTTGAAGCCGGATTGGCGTGCCCACGCCGCCACCGTCGGGTAGTTCTGATAGACACGATCATAAAAATTGCGCTTAAAGTCGGCGGGGTGTTGCAGTGACATGGTGTTACCTCCGTCATAAAAAGTTAAAAATAAATATACAATGGCATTCAAAATAATGTAAAGTCTTTTTTGTTTGTTTTTGTATGTTCTTTATTGCCGTAAAAAACCACTGGCTGTTATCGGCCTAAAGGAGACCTGTATGGCAAAGAAAAAAGCGGCAACCAGCCTGTCTGTAACTACGGCGGACAATATCACGATTGCGGGGGGGGGGGGGGCAATTGCATACCCTGAAAAAAATGCAGAAAACAGCGCCCAACAGGAAGTAATGGCACGTTTTGGGGATGGGCTACCCTATGAACGGGAAAGGATTGTGCATGAAGCCCGCTTCTATATGGCGCAAAGTGCCGAAGCCATGCTGGAGGCGGGGAAACGGCTGATTATTCTTAAGGAGAATGAGCCACATGGAACATTCATGAAGATAGTACAAGAGCAGTTAGGTCTTGAATATCGAATAGCACGAAAAATGGCACAAGCAGCATTGAAATATCTTTCACCGACACTTGAGTCAAAGGTGAATACGTTTTCAGGTTTAGGCCGTTCAAAACTCTATGAACTCATGCTGGAAGACGACGATGATCTGGCGGAATTGGCCGAAGGCGGCACCATCGCGGGTCTGACACTGGATGATGTTGACCGCATGTCAGTCAGGGAGTTAAAGGCAGCGTTACGTAAAGATGAGGCAGCCCTTAAACGCAGTCAACAACTGGTCGCCGAAAAAGAGAAGCAACTGCAACAGCTAAGCCAGCAACTGGCGGGCAAAACCTCGTCGGTTGCTGCAAGCGATGAACAAACACCCGTTGATGCACAGCAGTGGGTCACGCTGACGCTAGAAGGCGTGGGAGAACGCCTCAAATCCGAGCGCCTGCGATTGGGGCTTAGCCAGGAAATCTTCGCCGAACGGTGCGGGGTTAAAAAGCTCACTCAATACAACTATGAAAAAAGCGAACGACATCCTGATGCGGGCTACTTAATCGCGGCGAAAGCGTTAGGAGTCGATCTTCTTTATGTGATGACTGGTGAGCGCAGCGATGAAGCCAGTGCGCTCGATGTAGTGCGGGATGAGGAAGAGGCAGAGGTATTAACTGCCTTTCGACATATTCCGGGTGAAACCCGCGAAGTGGCTAAACGCACCCTGACAGCAATGGCAGAGAAAAAAGCCGCCCGCAGCCGCGCATGACCCATCCCTCTCCGTTGCAGTGGAGAGGGTTATTTGACGGTAATAATCAGCTCACGTCGTTGGGTGGGCTGATTACTGCTAAGGCTATACCGAATCGGGACGCTCTCCATCGCAAAGCCTCGAAACACTGCCCGCATCTCGGGAATATCATTAACCGAAATAATCATCATGCCCGCTAGGTCTCGTCCCATCCCCGCCAGTTTTTCATATTGCGCCAGACCAAAATCCACGCCATAGCCCTCGGTCCCCCAATACGGCGGGTCGCAGTAAAACAGCGTGTGCGGACGGTCATAACGGGCAATGCAGCTGGCCCAGTCCAGCTGTTCTATGGTGGTGCGTGATAACCGCAGATGCGCGAGCGACAGCTCTTCTTCCATGCGTAACAGATTCAGGCGTGGCCCCGTGGTGGTAGTCACGCCAAAGGTGTGCGCCGCCACCTTACCACCGAACGCCTGTTTTTGCAGGTAGTAGAAGCGGGCTGCCCGCTGGATATCGGTTAAGGTCTCGGTCGGGGTCATTTTCAACCAGTGATACATCGCCCGGCTGACCAGCGCCCATTTAAACTGGCGCATAAACTCTTCCAGATGGTGTTTCAGCACCCGATAGAGATTGACCAGCTCACCGTTGATATCGTTGATGACCTCCGCTTTGCTGGGTGACTTCATAAAGAAGAGCGCCGCTGCGCCACAAAACGGCTCGACGTAGCAGGTATGCGCCGGGAAGCGCGGTAAAATCTGTTTTGCCAGCCGCCGTTTACCGCCCATCCAGGGCAGTATCGGTAAAAAATATTGTTGCATTCACTGTAAGCCTTTTTCACTAATGGAAATTCGTGTAGACTCTTTCCTGTTCTCGAGAACGGAAAGCGCCACGGTTGACTCACAGGGCGGGTCGCGCTTTTTCCCTTGCCCCATTCGGGGCAATTGCTGAGCGTAATCTAGCGACTACCGGCTATCCCCACTAGTAAACCGCTTTAAA
>NZ_JAZHPL010000008.1:0-54879 GCF_036919435.1 Arsenophonus sp. PmNCSU2021_1
TGCGAGCCTCTTCATCCGTTACCATAAAATGCGCGGCACTTTGGACTTTATCTAATAGATGTAAATAATAAGGTAGTATGCCGTTTTCAAACAGTTTATTACTTAATTTAGCGAGACAGTCAGCATTATCATTCACACCGCGCAAAAGTACACTTTGATTTAATAAGGTAACACTTACCTGTTTTAACTGTTCCATCGCGCGACTAAACTCACTGTCAATTTCGTTGTCATGATTGATATGAGTCACCATAATAATCTGTAATCGAGAAATATTGAAACGTTGGCAAAGTGTTGTGGTAATGCGAGCAGGAATAACCACCGGTAATCGGCTATGGATCCTAAGCCGTTTGATATGAGGGATAGTTTCTAACTGTGACATCAGCCAATCTAACTCATGATCTTTTGCCATCAAAGGATCGCCGCCTGAAAAAATAACTTCATTAAGCTCAGTATGGCGTTGAATATAATTTAATGCAGTCTGCCAATTTTGTTTGTTGCCTTTGTTTTCTTCATACGGAAAGTGACGCCGGAAGCAGTAGCGGCAATTAACGGCACAACCTCCTTTAACTAATAGTAGGACGCGATCCTGATATTTATGTAATAATCCTGGAATTGGACTATTTTGCTCATTTAACGGGTCAGTCGAAAATGTTGGCGTAATATTAAATTCAGATTTTAGCGTAATAACTTGGCGTAAAAGGGGATCATTGGCATCACCGATCCGCATTTTTGCAATAAAAGGGTGAGGTACGCGCAGCGGAAATAAAGCACGAGCAGCACTTCCAGCACGCAATTCCGGATCATTTTGTAGTGACAGTAATCGTAGCAATTCGTCAGGATCAGTGACAGCTTCTGCAAGTTGTTGTAGCCAGACTTCTCTGGCAGGGCTTTTTTGAGTTACAATATTAAACATTTTTTGGCTATGCCATTTTTACTTAAAAAATTTAGAGGATTTCTATGGCTACCTATAGTACCAATGAATTTCGCTCAGGTCTTAAAATCATGTTAGATGGCAAGCCTTGTGCAATTGTGGAAAGCGAATTTGTCAAACCAGGCAAAGGACAAGCGTTTGCTCGCGTACGGATCCGTAAATTAATTTCTAATAAGTTATTAGAAAAAATATTTAAGTCAACTGATTCTGTCGAAAGTGCTGATGTTATGGATCTGAACTTGACCTATCTATACAGTGATGGTGAGTTTTGGCATTTTATGAATAATGAGACTTTTGAGCAACTAGCTGCTGATGAAAAAGCGGTCGGTGATAATGCAAAATGGTTAATCGATCAAGCTGATTGCATTGTTACATTATGGAATGGACAGCCTATTGCTATCACGCCACCGAATTTTGTTGAACTGGCAGTGGTTGATACCGATCCGGGTTTAAAGGGGGATACCGCAGGTACGGGCGGAAAACCGGCAACATTAAGTACCGGTGCGGTGGTAAAAGTTCCGCTATTCGTTCAAATTGGTGAGGTAATTAAAGTTGATACCCGCTCCGGTGAATATGTTTCTCGGGTGAAATAATATTTAGCTAATCTATCGCTTTTAATTAAAGGTTGTTTGTTAACAATGAATGGAGTGATAGGAGCATTATTTTTTATTGCTAATAATAGCCTGAAAATTTCAGGCTATTATTGTTTCCTCAATATTTTCTATTATCTTAGCTATTGATTTATCTGTTTTCTATTAGCCATTAGTGATTTAGGACTTAGGTATTAATAATTCGCTGTGGATTCACAATAATGTTCTTATCATTTGCCGCTATTGCTAAGTAGGGTGTTTCACGGCTGGTTGGAGTGGCTGATTTGAGCGCGCTTAAAATCGTTCTGATTGAAAACAATGCTAAAATCACCACCGTGATCATAAAAAAACTGGTCAATCCTGCATCGACACGATTATTAAAAACTAATTGCACTAACTGAGATTGGTTATATTGTGGCGGAATATTACCGCTGTTAATCAGCGACTGAAATTTGTTGGCAATGGCCAAAAAACCGATACTACTATTTTTACTAAATACTTTCTCCCAAGCCGCTGTCATCGTACAAATGATCAGCCAACAGGTGGTAATAGGGTTACCCAAGCATAAATATGTCGTTTCATTTTGAATAAAACGACGGTGCAGAGCATTAACGCCATACTTGCTAGCATCTGATTGGCAATACCGAACAGTGGCCATAATGTATTGATACCGCCTAATGGATCTACTATACCTTGATAAAGAAAATATCCCCACGCTAACACACAAAGTATTGTGGCAATAACATTGGCAAGTAATGAATCAGTTCTTTTTAGCGGTGGTGATATAACACCTAATAAATCTTGCAACATAAAGCGTGCAGCTCTTGTTCCAGCGTCGACAGCGGTTAAAATGAATAACGCTTCGAACAAGATCGCGAAATGGTACCAGAAAGAGACATTGAGTAAGCCGCTAAATGCACTATGTAGTAGATAAGCCATCCCAACAGCCAGGGTTGGTGCCCCACCGGCTCTTGAAATAATAGATTGTTCTCCAACTTCGTTAGCAATGTTGATTAGGGTTTCTGGTGTAATATGAAATCCCCAGCTACGACCCTGTACACGATTCTGTGTAAATGCCTTTTCTCAGTAGTGACCGTCCAGGCGGTCACCGAACTCGATAATAAAGCGGCTCATCGCCATACGCGAGTCCCTCAGCGGCATTGTCCATTTCTGTGACGCCGCCTGGATTGCCAGCCACACCACCTTTTTCACTGCGTCATCCGTCGGGAACACCTTACGCTTTTTGATGGCATGCCGGATCACGCTGTTCAGCGACTCTATGGCATTCGTTGTGTAGATCACCTTGCGGATGTCTGCCGGGTAAGCGAAGAACGTCGCCAGGTTGGCCCAGTTTGTCTGCCAGCTCCGGCTTATCTGCGGGTAGCGGCTGTCCCATGCGCTGGCGAACGCTTCCAGCGCCTGCTGGCCTGCTTCTCCCGTGGAAGCCTGATAGATGGCTTTCAGGTCGCGTGTGACGGCTTTGTAGTCCTTCCAGGAGACGAACCGTAGGCTGTTACGCACCATATGCACGATGCACAGCTGAATGCGGGCTTCCGGATACACGGTGTTGATGGCGTCCGGAAAGCCTTTCAGACCGTCGACACAGGCGATGAGGATATCGTTCAGACCACGGTTTTTTAGTTCTGTCAGCACACTGAGCCAGAACTTCGCGCCCTCGTTTTCGGCCAGCCACATACCCAACAGTTCTTTCTGACCTTCGATGTTGATACCCAGGGCCAGAAACACGGATTTATTGATGACGCGACTGTCCTGCCGGACCTTCAGGACGATACAGTCAAGATAAACAATAGGATAGACTGCATCCAGTGGGCGATTTTGCCATTCGGTAACCTGCTCCATCACGGAATCGGTGACCTTCGAGACCAGCGCCGGTGAGACATCCGCGTCATACAGTTCTTTGAACGCAGCCGCTATCTCGCGGGTGGTCATCCCTTTGGCGTACAACGATAAAATCTGGTTATCCATCCCGGAGATCCGGGTCTGGTTTTTCTTCACCAGTTGCGGTTCGAAAGAACCGTCACGATCGCGCGGAGTGCGTAGTTCCAGAGGACCATCGCCGGTGGTAACGGTCTTTGTGGAATAGCCGTTGCGGGAGTTGGCACCCGGTTTGGGCTGATTTTTATCGTAGCCCAGATGGTGGGACATTTCGGCGTTGAGAGCCGCCTCAACGCTGATTTTCTTCAGCAGACGATCGAACTGGCTGAGATCGTCAGGGGTTTTGAGATTTTTGGCCAATTCATTAGCCAGAGCCTGCAATTGTTTTTCGTCCATAAATTAACCTTCATTTGATGCTGGATTGAACATATCAAAATCAGGCAATTACACAAATTTATGTACAGGCTCGCGCAGCTCCATTGCATGTCAGTGCTTTATTTATTAATTTTTTTGTAATTTTCGTTTCAGTGGTTCACAATTTTTAACTATTTTTTTAACCTCATCAACAGTGAAACCAATAACGTTCAAAAAGTGTAAATTTAATATAAATTCCATTTTTAAACAGAGAATATAGAGATTTCGTTCCTTAACAAATTCACCTTCTAAGTTTTCATTGTAATGAGTCAAATAATTCCTCATATCTACAATTTTTCTTATAAACTTATTTCGTTCTTCACTTGTTCCAAGATGCTCTTTAAACGGCTCAATAAGCCTTTTTAACCTTTTACGTAGATTAATTTCATTTCCCTGCATTAATCTGCCTTTTAACCAGTCAATATGATCATCTGGGCACACTGCCAATGACTCAAAAACTTCTGGCTCCATTAACTTTTCATCGCTAGTTCTTCTATGAAAGATTTCCAACCCTTGTGCAAAAGCTAAAAACTTACCATCAAGGTATTTTCGAGCCCCCATTTTAGTTGAGAAATATAAACCAAATGCAGGAGATAAATATTCATAAGCATTTATCCAATTGTTGAATACTTGATGAGCCTTATCCTTGATAGCACCATAATTAAATAGCATGTCATGCGAATCTCGTTTGGGTACTTTTTCAGAATATGGAATACTTTGATAATAGATTTTGATTGGAACAGAGTCTTGTTTACCATCTCCAAGATCACGTGGTATTTCGCATGACGTTGCTGAAACGTTTTTCATAGCAACAACGTCATCCATGGCAAAGCACATAAGGTGGGTAATCTTAAAAGCAACAGCTGTAAAGTCGTTCAGATCAAGCAACTCTTCTGATTCAAGCTTAAAATAAGCTCTCTCACGAGTTTCGCACAAAACTAATTTGGGTACGCTAATAAAACACGGATTTGCTCAGTAATAGCACTTTTGATTACGTCCCAATTTTGTTGATAAAGGGTTATTTTTTCAGATATACGACGTTTATGTTGTTCAAACCACGCAGAAATAGCGAGAAAAATATGATTTCTTTGCGCTCGGCTCGTGCGAGCCTGACAGCGTTCAATACCACAGTTTTGTTTAACTTCTCGATGATAAACTTCAACAGACCAACGGGCATCCATGATAGATTTGACGTATTGACGGGTGTGATTCTCTTTGTTTGTTACTATGTAATCAATACGGCCGTTTTTGGCTGTAAATTTGAAAACGGTTACCCAACCATATCCTCGCAAGTGTATTGACGTTCCTTCTTCTGAGATGTCTAACTTGTTCAGTTGTTTGTTATGGTTAACAATCCTATTTTTCCTCAGCGTGGTTACCCAGATCCAACCATGAGAGCGAATTGATTTCAGGTTATCCAGGCTAGAATACCAAGCATCCATCACTACGGCTTCTGGCATGATCCCTCTTTTTTTAGCAAGAGTGAGCATTTCGGAAAAGTGCGTGTTTTTTGTTTTTCCATCAGAATCTTTATCATAAATACGATAATTGATAGGAATTGATTCAACCTTCGTCAGATCATGCCAAAGCAAATTAACTAAACCTATGCCAGCAATAACATCATGTTCATTACCTGAATATTGATAATGGACCATCACTATTTTTTTACTACGTGTTTTGGCAATCAATGTATCATCGGCAATTAGTACGCAAGGGCTTTTTTTGTCTATAGAAGGTTCAACTAATCGCCATAGGTCTTTAGGTCTAAAACATCTACTTTTTAGCCATCGGCTAACAGTGTCATGAGATAAAGGCGATGGGCTTACTTCTGATAACGCTAAACCAGAGTATCTTAAACTGCTTACTTGTAAGAATGTTTTATAGATATCTTTAATACATGGATAACCCGACAAAATATGAACACCCTGATTTTTTCTTGTTTTTAAATTTATACTTCTTTTTTGGAGATTGTGAAACTCGTGTCTCTGAGTGATCTTTGCCTCTTTTAAACTTGGAAAACAAGGAAGAGTATATGTGAAGCAAATTTCAAGCTTCATTCCATTATCAAGAATAAAGCTTATTTTTTCAGGAGGGTTATAACTAATCGTTGCGGTCTTGCCTTTCCAGTCGTGATCTACATTTATTCCACTGCTCCCAATTCATTCATCCAGGCAGTCTACTGCAAAGGAAAAAGTATTAAATGTTACGGCCTCATTTTGATCCCAAGCTGCCCCACTTAACATTCGATGAACAAAAATTTTTGATTTTGAGATACCTCCAAACGGGAAGCTTTTTTTAATATAAAAACAGTTATCAAGAGTTACTAGGCCATCATGTTCAACATGGCCTATTATTCTATCTATGTTAATGTTTTCCAGGAAAGATTTCGCACCCTCATCGAAAAGACCTGCGATTTCTAACTCAATTTTTCCACCATCGCTGATTGATAATATGCCGGGGATATTCTTTTCTCCATTTCCCGGTAGCCAAAAATAGCCAATTTTTTTGTATTCTTCTTCAATTCTCACAATATACCCCTTTTAAAATCTAATTTTGTATATTGGGCTGGCATATTTCCTACTTCCCCAGCATCTATTTATTTTTTAACGTTGCTATTTTAATTACTAAACTATTCCATTTACCTCAAACACAACACCAATATACGGTCTTTCTTTGATCTCTCACACTTTCTCATCGCAACTTTTTAAATATTTTATCTAAGCATCATCAATAACGTAAAACTTCACCAATCAACTCCTTGATAGCAAATAGCAAAAAGCCTCGCAAAAGCGAGGCTAATAATTTTTTTAATTTCACACTTATCACAAACTTGGCTGATAACCAAAAAGTTCTCAAGTGGATATTACATTTATAAATAACCTGAGTTCGGGATAAGCATTATCAATTATACTTGAAGATACGTACCTGCAACAGGTATCTTTGGTTTAGATGGCATTAAACAATATGCAACCAGTCCGCCTAATAAATTCACTACAAAGTTAGCCGGAGAGCGATGTCGCGTATGCTCTATTTGACAAAGATTTTTTAACTCATCAAATACCGTTTCAATGACAGAACGATGACGCAAGATGGCTTTGTCGAAACAAGTCTGTTTAATAGGCTTCATTTTCTTCTTGATATTCGTTATAAGGCTAATTCCCATCGTTTTGAGTTGCTGTTTCAGTGAAGCCGATAAATACCCTTTATCTGCGTACAAACAACCAGAAAGATCCTTTGTCAGCTCAGGCAATGGTTTCCGATCATCGGTGTTTCCTGGTGTGAGTCGAAAACTGAGTATTTCCCCCAAATGATTGATAATTACATGAAGCTTGAAACCAAAGAACCAACCTGTTGAATTTTTTCCCCGTTCAGCTATCCCATTGAAGACTTTATGTCTGCGGATCCGTAAGTTATCACACACCGCTATCGGAGTAGAATCGGCAACCGATAGCCCCGTGCATTTTCCCTTAATTGACTCAAACAGTGCCGTTAACGCTAAGGCACTACGCGGAAGTAACTCTACACAGCGTGAATAGGATGGCAAGTTAGGAAATTCCTTCCGGAGATATAAGCGGACATAATAGAGATAAAATACCTTGAATTGCCTGAATCGGAGTTGATGAAACAACACAACCAGTGTCATCATTTCCGCCAACGAAAGCTGAGTAGACCGTCTACGACGCTTAGTACCGTTAGTCAGCAAATATTCATGCATTTTTGGCTCGAAGTCTTTGCAAAAATCATCCATCAGGCAATAAAGTTCAGTAAGATTTTCCATAATTGTTTAACAATGCTCTACTCTTTAACCAGACTGTTAGAGTATTTTAACAAAACAGGCTCATTCAACTATTTGAATATCAAGACTTTCTCTTTATTTCTTATCCCGAACTCAGGTTCAATAGTGATAGAGAATGCCAATAGTTTAATCACGGAAGCCCGGGAAGCGGTGAGAAACGAATATATTATATGGAATACTGCGTTAGCGTTCTTGCTAAGCTGTGAACGAAGCGAACTAAAGACACCGGATTAACAGCGATGATGATGTTAATTGTCGAAGATGAGGTATTGAAGCATAGTTGTTGATAATTATTATCAATTGTAATACTATATGTTATCTTATTACATAAAGAGTTTTACTCATTGTTTCTAGCCAACACCAGCCTATTGGCTATTTTTTTGCCTGAATTTTTAATTAATAGCTTCTTTCAAAGTTTTACCCGCTTTAAAACTTGGGACGTTGGTAGCAGCAATTTTAAGTGCCTCGCCCGTTTTTGGGTTTCGTCCATCTCTAGCTGCTCTTGGCCTAACTTGAAAGCTACCAAAGCCAATCAGCTGTACGTCACTGCCGGATTTCAAAGATTCTGTCACCGTTTCGATGAAAGCGTTCAGTGCCTTCTCTGAATCTTCACGAGTTTCTCACCAATAAAAAAACGCTCTATTTTTAAGTTTAATTCAGCATAATATATAAATAGATAAAACCTTATAAATCAAATACAACTTATTGTAATTTAAGAAAATTCATGTGTTTTAGTAACTTGCAGATTGATCATTGCTTTTAAGCCATTTCTAGAATTTTATATGCCTGTGCGAAACTCGTGAGAATGTTTTATAGATATCTTTAATACATGGATAACCCGACAAAATATGAACACCCTGATTTTTTCTTGTTTTTAAATTTATACTTCTTTTTTGGAGATTGCGAAACTCGTGTAACTATTACATCAAACGCGCTGGACAATATCACCCGATTATCCCTATCGGCGCAGGCAATGAAGTGACGGTGGTTTTCTAGGAAGGGTTTCAGCTAAAAATCATTGAAGAAATGCAAGCAGAAGCAGGTAACAGGGAAAGGACGGATAAACGGACTGTGCCCCAAGGCAGTAACTTAAACGGGTTTAATACCGACAACATGCTTAGTCAGCTAGGGGAATTCGACCCACGTCAGTTTATTAATCAACACCAGGAAAAAGGCGTCTCACCATGAAATCAAACACAGTGTCAACGATCACCGAAAACTGATCCACTTTTTAGCTAAATACGATCAATCAAAATTGATCCACTGTTTTACTCGGTTATTGCTCCTGATCGCCGCTTATCTTTCAATCGATAGCTTTCACCGCTCAATTGCAGTACATGCGAATGATGAAGTAAACGATCAAGCATAGCGGCGGTTAATGTTGCGTCATCAGCAAAAGCACCAGGCCATTGTCCAAATGATAAGTTACTCGTCAATATGACACTGCCTGCTCATAACGCTTGGCAATCACATTGAAAAATAGGTTTGCTTCCTCTCGCCCAAATGGCAGGTATCCAATCTCATCTATGATCAACAACTTCGGGGCCATTACCGAACGTGATAGATACACGAGTTTCGCACCGGCATATAAAATTCTAGAAATGGCTTCAGAACAATAATTAATCTGTAACTTGCTAAGACGTATAAATTTACTTAAATTACAATAAGTTATTTTTAATTTATGAGATTTTTTCTATTTATATATTATGCTGAATTAAACTTAAAAATAGAGCGTTTTTTTATTGGTGCGAAACTCGTGAGATATTGTTTGAGCTTATTTTGTCGTTTAGCAGTTGAGAGTTGCAACATCAGTTCAGCCGCTGTTGTAAAGCGAGTTTTCTTCCTGGCCTGTACTGCTTTTAATCCTAATCCAATAGCTAAATGCGTTTTGCCTACACCGCTTGGGCCAAGCAACACGACATTTTCATTACGTTCAATAAAAGTTAATGCACTTAATTCTTGTATTTGTTGCTTAGGAACACCCGTTGCAAACTTAAAATCGAACGAACTAAGTTCTTTGTGCGTTGGGAATCCTGCCATCCGACTAAAGAGATGGAGAGTTCGTTCATCTCGTTGTTGTTGCTCACATTTTAATAGGGACAATAAAAACTCTCCGTAGCTTTTGTCTTGGGCAATGCACTGTTGGGCAAGTGATGACCAATGAGTCGGAACAGAATTTAATTTCAATGACTCACACAGGTGTTCAATTTGTTCATGCAATAACATGTTCACCTCCCAGCAATGCTTCATATACGCTGATTGAGTGTTGCAAATTGACAGATTCAAGCGGCGGTACGATACGGATATTAAGCGCATTAGTCTGCGGGATAGATTGGCAAATCCTTGTTGGCAAAGGAAGAAGATACTTAATTTCCTTAGCTAATCTATCTGCTGGCTTCTCTAACGTTGTTCCGTGAATCCGCTGATGAGCGACTTGTTGTAACCAGGGCCCCACTTTTGCATTGGCTATCTCCATGTCCAGTTCAAGATTATGAGCACGAAGGTCGTTATTTAATGGTACGATAAAGCTGTTTTTTAAGTAGTGGTTAAAGCGCTCTACTTTCCCTTTTGTTTTTGCCCTGTAGGGCTTACAAGCACTCAATTTAAATCCGTAATCTTTCGACATCTGAAGCATTTCGACATTTAATTATGTTCACCTTCTGCATAAGCATCCCGTTCGATGATGAGAGCTTTTGCGTTATCACACCATACTTCCTGTGGTACACCACCAAAATAGTCGAAAGCGTCTTTTAAACCTTGTTGCCAGGATTCTGCTCGCTCATTATCAAAGAATTTTACATAACTCGCAGGCGAGTAGCCGAGCGTTGCAACAAACGCTTTTAGGGGTTGTTTTCCTCGCCGGATGGTGGTGAAGTCGATTTGCATTTGTTGACCTGGCTGTGTTTCAAAACGGACGACAGCTTCGGGAACGATGCTTGGTTTAAATTGACAAACAAATCGGCGTAATTGAGCAATACCGCCTTGATAACCTCTTTCAACTACCTCATCAAATAAGACTGTTGCAGGGATCCAATCAGGTTTAGCCAATTCAATTCGCTGAAGCAAATAAGGTTTAAAGGGTGCCAGTTTACTCGGTTGTTTACTTTTTTTAGCATAAGTTGGCATTCCCTGCTGTTGTAAATGATGTTTTACGGTGTTACGGGAAATGCCCAATTCACGGGCAATTTTTCGAAGGCTTTGTCCTTGTGCAACGCGAACATGAATATCCACAAATATCTCCTTGGTTAACATAAATTACCCGTACAAAAATGTACGAATAATACCAAGTGGATCAGTTTTAGATGATCGTTAGTGGATCAGTTTTGCATGATCGCTGACATCGGTAAGACCCACCTTGCTACTGCCATCAGCTATAGGGCTGCGATGCAGGGATTAAGCATCCGTTTTCTAACTGCGGCGGACATGATGTTGCAGCTGCTTACCTCTCATCGACAAGGTGACCTTAAAGGATATCTTACCCGAGTTATCAGTAAACCTAGACTATTGATTATCGATGAAGTTGGCTATTTACCTTTTGGCAAGGAAGAAGCAAACCTGTTCTTCCAGGTGGTGGCAAAGCGATATGAAGCGGGTAGTGTGCTCTTAACTAGTAATCTGTCTTTTGCTCAGTGGTCAAGTACATTTGGTGACGATGAGACGCTAACAGCGGCTATGCTGGATAGATTGCTGCACCATGCTCATATTGTACAGATTAGTGGACAAAGTTATAAATTTTTAGACAGGGAAAAATATCTGCTCTAAAATGTCTATTAAATCGTTTCATAAAAATAAAAGACATTCTGTGTCTTTAAATCGATTAAGGAGACATTTAATGCGGCTTTTTGGCTATGCCAGAGTTTCAATCAGTCAACAATCGCTCGATATTCAAGTTAAAGCGCTTAAACAAGCCGGTGTAAGAGCAAATCGAATTTTTACTGATAAGGTCTCAGGCAGCCATACTAATCGGGATGGACTCAATCTATTGAGTTTGAAGGTCGAAGAGGGCGATATTATTTTGATTAAAAAACTGGATCGCCTGGGCCGTGATACCGCTGATATGATCCAATTGATAAAAGAGTTTGACCAAGAAGGGGTGGCGATACGATTTTTAGATGATGGTATCAGCACCGAAGGTACGATGGGCAAAATGATAGTCACCATCTTATCAGCAGTTGCTCAGGCAGAACGCCAACGTATTTTAGAACGAACAAACGAAGGCCGCCTGGAAGCGAAATTAAAAGGCGTTCAATTTGGACGTAAGCGCAGTGTTGATCGAGAAAAAATTAAACAACTATGCTCCCAGGGAATAGGAGCGACAGCAATTGCCCGTCAATTAAAGATTGCGCGCTCAACAGTTTATAAAGCACTTAATGATTAATATTTAATTTAAATAACCCATAACACAAATTTTATTAATTTTTTGGCACTGTTGGTTAAATTGTCAGAGAAGATTATCAGTGACCCGATCTTTGCAACAGTGCCTTTTTGTCTTAGTCTTTGATAGCTACTTCTTTCAGAGTCTGACTAGGTCTATCTAGTAGCTCCCAAAGATCAGTATAGAAAAAATGGTCAATTGTTTTTATATGCTGTGAAAGTAATGGATCACTGACCATATTTGGACGAATATCGCAGTAATAAACTCCGTCTAATGGGTTTAATTTGACTGTGTATGCTTTGAAATGCCCTGGTAAAAACGTACCATTGACTCCATACTTATTTTTGTGCTTTGTCTTTTTTCGCTGTACATCATTCAAGAAAATAGCGATATGAGGTAGAGCAGTATCAGTGAGACGGTTATAAAGAAATTTATCCATGAAAATCTTATCAATTCGGTCTTTACTGGACGTTTTTACCGAGCCAATAATTTTTAACTCATTATCTTTATTCAACAGCAAATCATGCTGATAGCTGGATTTGAAAAGCTCAATATCATCACTATCTTTTACTGGAACTTGCATCGTTCCAGATACTTAGCAAGCGAATAAGTCGCTCAAATAAATCACCATTCACCTTTCTAGCTTGGTTTGATTTCCCTGCAGGAAAGCATCGAGCGCGGCACCAATGGATTGTTGAATAGTGTAGATAGTGCGAATCAAATTTTCACGCAGGTCGTCGGATGGCATTTGACCATCTCGCCATTGCCTAAAAGCCATGCGGAACTGATTTTCAGCTTTGGCGAAACCTTCAGCATCATACATCAAGCTAGAATTCAGTTGCCGAGTGATATTGAAACTTCCATCTTCTCGGTACTGGAAAAATTGATAGTGGACTTCGTTTTGCGACACTATCCGCGCTTGCAATCCTGTATCAACGAATTCTAAGTAACTGGTACAAAAATCAATATATTGCTCGATGGTGTGAAATCGTTCTTTATTTATTACGTGACTTACTAAATCAGAAAGACTCATCGGATAGATTCCCTTTGTTTTGCTATTTTTTGGTCGTGCGCTATCCATTCATATTTTGTCATACGTCGAACACTTTTAAGCCTGTCTATAGCCCACTGATTATATTGTGGATCGAGATCACAAGCCATCCACTTACGGTTAAGCTGCTCGGCAACAACAGAGGTTGTACCAGATCCGGAAAATGGGTCTATAACTAGATCGCCCTCATTCGAGGATGCTAGAACAAACTTACGCACCAATTCTTCAGGCTTTTGTGTTGGATGAGGTGTTTTTTCGCCCATCCCATTGCAGGTGGTCGGAATATCTATCACGTCCTTTGGCTTTGCCCCTCTTGGGTGAGGAGTCGAATTGTCTCGTGATTTATTTGTACTCTTGCCATAAGCGCTTGTCTCCGCCTGCGGGTGAGATGGATATTTCAGTGTGTGTGCACCGTAAGGTATTCTTACATCGTCAATATTGATTTTTGATGCATCAGACTTACGAAAGTGAATTATGCTTTCATGTGAACGTCCCTAATCACTTCCTAAATTGGCTTTATTTTTGTAGTGCCAAATAAGCCATCTACAATGCTTGAAATACTTTGATGCCGGGTGCTTCAAATCAGCAAGGATTTCCGAAAAACCACATACATACAAAGACCCTGTAGGTTTCAAGACTCGTGATGATTGCTTGATCCATTTGATAGATCATTCAATGTATTTTTCTTGGCTATCGAAATTGTCCCAATTGGCTTTTTTTATATTATATGGTGGATCAGCAAAAACTAGGTCGACACTCGCATCATCAAGAGACTCAAGCCAGTCAAATGAATTACCTTGATATAAGCGCCCATTAAGATTTTCATACTGTAGTTGGAAACCTTGTTTTACAGGTTCAAAAAAGGACATAGCTTCATGTTTCTTAGCCTCCAACGAAGACATATTTAGAACTAGGTTTTCCTTAACAGTTGGAAATAAAACCTGTTTATTTTTACTCATTTTGCACACTCTCACTTCCTCAATGACTGGTCTTTGACATCCTCCCCGTCCTAAAGGCCGAGGATTTCTACTACATTCAGACTTCAGTCTGAATCATTTCAGTGGGTTTCTGCTTCAACGAGCCGCATGACTAACACACGAATTTGCTTTGTGATAAGTGGTTTTCTTTCACTATATAACCACAGGAGGCACATCGCTGACTTGTATATGCAGGTGGATAAACTTGACCACTACGCCATAGCTGCTTGTATTCAAGCTGACGCCGCATTTCGTACCAGCGCTGTCGAGTATCGAGCGATTTACCCCTGATTTTGCGCGTAGATTGCGTCCATGTTGTTCCGCCGTACCTTTCGCCGATTTCGACATTTTGCTGACCTTCAAATCCTCAATGATTATCATCGCCTGGTTTTTGCTGATTTCCGTTGTAGTTTTATGGAGGTAATCTTTACGAATATTGGCTATGTGAGAATACAAGCACTGTATTTTACGTTTTTGCTTTTTCCAATTTACGCTAAATTTTATTTTACGGCTTAACTGGCGCTGAAGCTTCGCCATCTTACGCCGATTGGCTTTAAAACTTGTTAACAGGTTTATAATTGTACCATCAGAGAACGTAGCACGCTATGGCGTGAGCGGCACAGCTACGCTACTTCGGAGCTGTTCATGGGGTGTTTTGACTTAAAGAACGGTTTGTACGACTCATTGCTTCAATCCCTTGTATCCCAATGGCTTAAGACGAAATATTGATTTTATTATTACTATGAATCTCTGCGTAATTTATTTAATTTTAGTAACTTTTATTTTTGTTAAAATTCATGATCTAAATGAGATTATTGTATATCTATTAAGGGGGTAGCGATACGATTTTTAGATGATGGTATCAACATCGAAGGTACCATGGGCAAAATGATAGTCACTATCTTATCAGCAATTGCTCAAGCCGAACGTGAACATATTCTAGAGCGTACAAACGAAAGTTTATTGGAAGCGAAAGTAAATAATATTTAGTTTTTGGGCATAAGCACAGTGTTTATAAGAAGAAATAAGACAACTGTGTTCTTATGGAATGGGGGTAAGAGTAATTGTCGGTCAATTAAAGATTTCGAATTCAACAGTTTATAAAGTGTTTTATAATTTAATTTTAGCTTAAAAACTGAAAAAATAAGATACGACAAATTCTTTTTAATATCTAGAGCAACCCTATTTTATGTACTTTATTTAATATTGCTTTTTAATAAAAAACTTTAATTAAAGTAATCCAAAACGGCCAATTTTGGGAGTGCTGGTGAATAAGGTAATCATAAAATTTCACTTTTAAATCTGTACATTGTAAGGCAAAGTCATCTTTACCCTCTGGTTTATAGTAAGCAAGTAGAGGGGAATCTAGAACCAAAAAGCCAGGATGTGGTAATTCATTTTCCTGACAAAATTCAAGTAGTGCTATACTGACCGCTGCATGACTAATGGCCCGTAGCCCCTTACCTTGGTTTCCTCTAGGTTTTCCATCAATCACAAAATCAGAATCCTTTTTTTCATAATACACATGGCAATCACCGGGAAAATCCCAAGCTTTAAGAATAGAGGATATTTTTAACGAAAGTTTATGAGTTATAGAGTTGGACATATCTACTAGTGAATTTTTGTTCTCTTTTTTTATGGGTACATTTCTCTGTAATGTGGTTTTTTTACTTTCTAGTCGATCCAATTGTGAGAACAAATCGACGGACTTTTGAACTTCTGCACGTTTGTCAATTAATTCAGTATAAGAGCTTCTATAACCATCAATTTTAGGAGCAATAATTTCACGAATATTTTTATCTAAATTCTGGTAAATTGTTTCAGAATTTCTGTAATGGATTTTAAGTCCGTCTGCTTCATTGAGAAGATCAGAGATAGTACCATTTAGCTCTATCAAAAGTTGCTCAATTTTTTCTATTTCAGCTGTTGCTGAAGTGACGATTGAATCTACATCCCCGTTACATGTTTGTTCTGAATTTTGGTGAGCTGGATTTGCTCCACAATGCGGACAAGGCATCACATCGATATATTTGAAAATAATTCCACTTTCCTGGATGGATTTCAGGCGATCAATATCTACAACATAATGTTTACGTAAAAGAGTAAATCTGGCAAGTAATTCAGATATTTGATCAAGACGTTCTTGAATTCTATTTTGTTCTTCAAAAGCTTGTTTTCTTTGTTGCAGTAGTAGATCCAGTTGCTGTTGTGCACAGATAAGAGTTTGGCGTTGATGCTCAATTGAATCTTCAAGATAGGTAGATTGAGAGGTTAATTCCTTACGATCTTTAGCCATATTTTCAATAAACAGTTCTGCTAGTAATTCATCAATCAGCTCAATTTGAGCTGTATTGTTAGAACTTTTTTCATTCACTACGTTGACCGCAGAATCATCAATACCCGTCAGTAAAAGTTTTATGGTTGCCAACTCAGAGGTTTTTGTAGTGTATTGTCCACTACAAAAAGGTGAGTCTTTTTTTTGAATTTCGTTTTCTTGGATCAGAATAAATCGTGCCAGGTTACGAAAACTAAGTCTTATACACGAGTTTCGCAATCTCCAAAAAAGAAGTATAAATCACGAGTTTCGCACAGGCCTATAAAATTCTAGAAATGGCTTAAAAGTAATGATTAATCTGCAAGTTACTGAAATGCATAAATTTACTTAATTTACAATAAGTTATATTTAATTTATAAGGTTTTATCTATTTATATATTATGCTGAATTAAACTTAAAAATAGAGCGTTTTTTTATTGGTGCGAAACTCGTGTAAATTTAAAAACAAGAAAAAATCAGGGTGTTCATATTTTGTCGGGTTATCCATGTATTAAAGATATCTATAAAACATTCTTACAAGTAAGCAGTTTAAGATACTCTGGTTTAGCGTTATCAGAAGTAAGCCCATCGCCTTTATCTCATGACACTGTTAGCCGATGGCTAAAAAGTAGATGTTTTAGACCTAAAGACCTATGGCGATTAGTTGAACCTTCTATAGACAAAAAAAGCCCTTGCGTACTAATTGCCGATGATACATTGATTGCCAAAACACGTAGTAAAAAAATAGAGATGGTCCATTATCAATATTCAGGTAATGAACATGATGTTATTGCTGGCATAGGTTTAGTTAATTTGCTTTGGCATGATCTGACGAAGGTTGAATCAATTCCTATCAATTATCGTATTTATGATAAAGATTCTGATGGAAAAACAAAAAACACGCACTTTTCCGAAATGCTCACTCTTGCTAAAAAAAGAGGGATCATGCCAGAAGCCGTAGTGATGGATGCTTGGTATTCTAGCCTGGATAACCTGAAATCAATTCGCTCTCATGGTTGGATCTGGGTAACCCCGCTGAGGAAAAATAGGATTGTTAACCATAACAAACAACTGAACAAGTTAGACATCTCAGAAGAAGGAATGTCAATACACTTGCGAGGATATGGTTGGGTAACCGTTTTCAAATTTACAGCCAAAAACGGCCGTATTGATTACATAGTAACAAACAAAGAGAATCCCACCCGTCAATACGTCAAATCTATCATGGATGCCCGTTGGTCTGTTGAAGTTTATCATCGAGAAGTTAAACAAAACTGTGGTATTGAACGCTGTCAGGCTCGCACGAGCCGAGCGCAAAGAAATCATATTTTTCTCGCTATTTCTGCGTGGTTTGAACAACATAAACGTCGTATATCTGAAAAAATAACCCTTTATCAACAAAATTGGGACGTAATCAAAAGTGCTATTACTGAGCAAATCCGTGTTTTATTAGCGTACCCAAATTAGTTTTGTGCGAAACTCGTGCTATATTGATGATGAAGATTATCGCCGCCGTATTCTGACTCAACTCAACAGGGGAGAAAGCCGACACGCCGTCGCCAGAGCCATCTGTCATGGACAAAAAGGTGAAATCAGAAAACGCTATCAGGACGGGCAGGAGGATCAGCTGGGTGCGCTGGGGTTGGTGACCAATGCAGTTGTTCTCTGGAATACCATCTACATGCAAGCTGCGCTAGATCATTTGCGCAATGAAGGTAAAACCATCAATGAAGAGGAAGAAGCCAGACTTTCGCCACTGAGACATGCGCATATAAACATGCTGGGGCACTACACATTCATGCTTGTAGAGCAGGTAACAAAAGGTCAACTTAGACCACTGAAGCAAGCGGAAGAAACGGATGAATGGCCGCTGTGACGGTCATATTTGTGTGGGGCCATAATTCGCAATTGTATAAAAAATGTACTTAACGTACGTTTTCGTACGATTGGGCTTCAGACCCCTTATATGGCTTGTAAAATATCCTCACGTCTGTGAAAACTAACATTATCTATAAAGAGCACCGATTTTTGTGGAAGGACAGATATGAAGCATTGCGTAATTCATGAATAAAACACATTATTACATATTGAGTTAATCAAGTATAAATTACTGAGAAAAATTATGGATAATATTTTTAATAAAAAGAGTAACTCCAATGATGAAATTGATAAATTTCTTAATTCAAATATGCGGGGAAGTGGATTAATTAAAAATGGGAAAAAATCTTTTAGTGTTGATACAGCTGCGGAATACCTTAAAGCTGATAATCACACCGCCTGGGAGAGTCAGCATAAAAGTACCCAACCTTTAGTAATCAACTATTCTTTTCCTAATTTTGGCGGAGACAAAACATTTACCCCATTACAAAAAAAACAAGCAGAAGAAAGTTTACAATCATGGGAAGATGTAGCTAATATTAAATTTAATAAAGTTGATTCTGTTGATGAATCTGATATTACTTTTTCTAATCAGTATTCAGGACGAAGTTATGATGCAATAACTAACTATAGATATAGAGATAATTATACTCATTCTGATATTTTAGTTAATCTTAATGGTGATTCTCATAATCCCGCAATTGGAAATTATCCTCGACAAGCCATAGTCCATGAATTAGGGCACGCATTAGGTCTTAGACATCCTGGCGACTATAATAGCTATTACAGTTATGATTCACAAGCCGAGTATGCTGAAGGTTCAAAACAATATACCGTTATGAGTTATTTTGATGCATCCGAGACTGGGGCTAATCATGGCGGTCTGTATAGTGCTGCACCTCTTCTTGATGACATTGCATCTGCACAAAAAACTCATGGAGCAAATACTAAAACTAGAATTGATGACTCTATTTATGGATTTAACTCAAATACAAACAGAAAATTTTATACAATAACAGAAAAAGAACAAAAAAATATTTTCTGCATATGGGATGCTGGGGGCGATGATACATTAGATTTGTCGGGCTATGATGATGACCAACGTATTAATTTGAATGAAAACTCATTTTCTGATGTAGGTGGATTAACATCAAATATTAGCATAGCTAAAGGAACAGTTATTGAGAATGTAATTAGCGGATCAGGAAACGATTTAATCGTAGGCAATAAAGAAGATAATATTATAAAAGGGGGGAGGGGTAACGATGTTATTTATGGTGGCGAAGGACAAGACCAATTATGGGTCAGACATAATCATAACAAGATAATAGCTAACAAAAATACTCAAGACATAAAAAAAGTATATGAAGAAATAAATAGTAATTCAATATTAGATTTTGAAGATATCGATTCTCCTGAGAAAAAACAGTTAAACCAGAGTTCTTTACAGAAAATAAGTGGAAAAAATATTAAAAATCAAGTCATTAATTTAGAGGGAAAATATGAAAAAAATGAAGCAGAAAATAGCAAATTAGAATATGAGAATCGCACGAAAGAATATAATGCAGCTATGAATGAATATGTTGCAAATAATATTATGACAGTAGAAGATAAAAGCAGTAATGAACAATTTATCAAAGGTATGAAATTAACTTATTTCCTCGATGAAAAATTGGAAAATGTATCTGAAAAGCAGAAAATTATAAAAGAATCTATTGAAAAGTACGCAAAAGTTACCGATATTACTTTTGAACTAGTTGATAATCCATCAAAGGCAAAGATAATTTTTGGTTCTTATAATTATAATACTGATAACGAAAAACGAGATGGACAGCACTTCATTAATATTCGTGATGACAACTCGACAAGTATTATGCATCAGTTAGGTCACGTAATGGGACTGAATGATCTGGTTGTACCTTCAAACAGAACTGATGTATATAAATACACTATTATGTCGCCTTTAAGTTCTAAATATGAACAAGAACTACAAGATGCTGATCTCCTCGCTTTAAAAACACTGTATGATTCTAACATTAGTAAACAAGACCTTAATGTAGAAGAACAAGTCAAAAAGGTCACTGAAGAAAACGATTATAATTTAGAGTATGACAATAGTGTGAAAAAATATAATGCGGCTATGAATGAATATGTTGCAAATAATATTACAACAACCTCTTATAAAATGGGTGAAGATATATTTGTTAGAGGTATGAAATTAACTTATTTCCTCGATGAAAAATTGGAAAATGTATCTGAAAAGCAGAAAATTATAAAAGAATCTATTGAAAAGTACGCAAAAGTTACCGATATTACTTTTGAACTAGTTGATAATCCATCAAAGGCAAAGATAATTTTTGGTTCTTATAATTATAATACTGATAACGAAAAACGAGATGGACAGCACTTCATTAATATTCGTGATGACAACTCGACAAGTATTACGCATCAGTTAGGTCACGTAATGGGACTAAATGATCTGGTTGTGCCTTCAAACAGAACTGATGTACATAAATACACTATTATGTCGCCTTTAAGTTCTAAATATGAACAAGAACTACAAGATGCTGATCTCCTCGCTTTACAAAGTCTATATGGTTCTAAAATACATAAGCCAGATAAAGAAGAACAATCCAGAGTAGTAATAGTTGAAGAAAAAAAGGATATTTTTAGTCATGAAAATACTATAGAAGTAGATCCTTTTGATTTAGAGTTTTCCGAATATATAGCGGAAAAGATAACCAAAGAAATGAGTCAAATAAATAATAAACCAGTTAAATTGAAATATTTAATTGACGAAAAAATCGGCAGTATATCTGAAAAACAAGAAAAAATAATAAAAGAAGCTATAAAGGAATGCAGGCAAGTTGTGAATGTTACCCTTGAGCTTGTTAACAACTCCTCAGAGGCGAAAATAGTTTTCGTCTCTGACGACCATTATATTGAACACGAATACCATGATGGTAAATATTTTCTTAATATTAATGACAACGGTTTGAAAAAAATCATGCATCAATTTGGTCATATTTTACAATTAGCGGATCTAAAGATGTCTCACGAGATAAACGATATACATAAATATACTATCATGTCTCCTTCTAGTTCTGAACATCCACAAAAATTACAAATTGCGGATGGCATTGCTTTACAAAAATTATATGGCTCTAAAAATGAGCAAAACATAAATGTGGAAGAACAGTTTAAAGTGTTTGACAGTATTGAAGAACCAAAAATCAATATTACTAGTGTAGAACAAGATTTATCAAATGACCTTCTTGAGATTTACGGTCCCAATAATAATTCGATGGAAACTAATCATTGCATACAAAATAACCCTTGGATGCAAAATATTACTTGTATTAATCCATGTGTTCCAATTCGACCATGTATTCCAACTAACGTTACAAATCCCATTTATCCTGATACTTCAAATGATTTAGAAAAACCTATTTATCCTGATACTTCAGATGATTTAGAAAAACCTATTTATCCTCGTAATTCAACCCCTTCTGAAGAATCAAATACTTTTGTGTTTAAGAGCATTAAAGATTCAGAATATGGTAAAGCTGATAAAATTATGGATTTCAAGACAGGATTTGACAAAATTGATATCTCATTGATTAATCAAGAGTTATCTAATGAAAAAATTCATTTTGTAGATGTTTTTCGACATAATTCAGGAGAAGCTATTTTGAAATATGATGAAAAAAACAATATAAGTGACTTCTTATTAAAAAAAGATATAGACGATACTCCCGACTTTGAACTTCAAATTGCAGGACAAGTTAGTCAATCAGATTTCTTAAGTGCATAAAATTTAAAGAAAGCATATTTGTAGTAGTTCAGACTAGATCTGACAGTTACAGATTATTTATACAGTATCTGTCAGGCTAAATGTGATTTAAATCTTTTTCTCTCTAAAATTGTTTTCCTTCGTATAAAGTTGCCATTGATTAGGTAAGCAGGCCGCAAGTGCCCACTTCCTCAAGAACTGTAGTGGTCAACTAAATTTGGCCACTACAATCTGGAAATGGTGGCTAATGGATTACGAGCCAAGGGGTATACCGTCGATGATGAGTTATTACAACATCTGTCGCGGCTAGGCTGGGCACATTAACCTCACAGGGGATTACCTGTGGCGCAATAGTGTCAAGATCGGTGCAGGTAAGTTCAGGCCGCTACGACCACTACAACTAGCTTAGCGTGCTTTATGTTCCGTTTTCTGAGGAGACCCCGGCTTAATAATATTTGTTGATTTTATGTTAAATTACTTTTCAAATTCTTAGACGTCAAGTGGAACGTGGAATACCGGAGCCACATGTGGCGAGGATATGCCTAGAAAGCCACTTGAAGGCTTGCCGTCCCAGCAAAATTGGCGTATGGCAAGCTGGCATCGGGCGGTGAGGTAGTCCTTCAAAAAACTTAATGAAATTGATAAATCTTATTTCTGTGCGGAATTCAATCTATTTGGCCCAGTGGAAGCGAAGCTACAATTTGAGGCCATTTGATTTTTAAACAAATTTCTCGCATGAAAAAATCACCCGCTCATCTCCCAAAACCTATCTCAATACTGATATTATACATCCATATAAAACAGTCCAAGGGGATAGTTGGTGTCTTCATACTATGATCAAACCATTCGAGATTTTTGGACACTCACTGCGGAAGAAAGCACATTATTGCCTGGCATGACAGATAAAGGTCGTTTGGGTTTTGCCACACAACTTAAATTCATTGATATTCATGGACGTTTCCCTGAACACCACAATGAGATTGATCCACAGGCCGTTCAATGGTTAGCAACACAGATAAAAGTTACACCTGACTACTGGTTTCGTATTATTTTCACGGTCGTCAGAGCAGGCGACATAGACGCACTATCCGTGTTTTTTTGAGATTTCACCCTATAACAGCGGTTGATCTTAAACGGTTGGCTACATGGTTAACTGATGATGTATTGCCTTTTGATCCGCAGGCACGTCATGGTCGCGAGCTTGCTTTTGATTGGTGTGCAACTCAGCGAATGGGACCCCCGGCAAGCGCTCATCTTGATGTAAATGTCAATGCCAACTGAATTCTGATCCACTTTGCTAAAGTAAAACTGATCCACCCCCTTTAATTTACTCGTTAAGTTCCGGTTTCAATTTTTTATGTAGCTGACCGCTTTTTAGCTTGTCTTTTAACCGATAACTTTGTCCACTAATCTGTACAATATGTGCATGGTGCAGCAATCTATCCAGCATAGCCGCTGTTAGCGTCTCATCGTCACCAAATGTACTTGACCACTGAGCAAAAGACAGATTACTAGTTAAGAGCACACTACCCGCTTCATATCGCTTTGCCACCACCTGGAAGAACAGGTTTGCTTCTTCCTTGCCAAAAGGTAAATAGCCAACTTCATCGATAATCAATAGTCTAGGTTTACTGATAACTCGGGTAAGATATCCTTTAAGGTCACCTTGTCGATGAGAGCTAAGCAGCTGCAACATCATGTCCGCCGCAGTTAGAAAACGGATGCTTAATCCCTGCATCGCAGCCCTATAGCTGATGGCAGTAGCAAGGTGGGTCTTACCGACACCAGACGGACCTAGGCAACACGATATTCTCCTGGCGCTCAATAAAAGCCAGTCCAGCCAGTTCCTGTATTTGGTTACGGGGAACACCGCTGGCATATTTGTAATCAAACTGCTCCAACGTCTTTATCACTGGCAGCCCAGATAAACGGAGTATTGTTTGACGCCGACGTTCAGTAAGTCCTTCATACTGGAGTCGAAAAACAGACTCTAGAAAGTCAGCGAGTGTGCCGTTCTTGTCGACAGTTCCTTGCGCTACAGCTGGCCACTCTGTGCTTAGTCTGTCCAGTTTAAGCTGCTGGCAGAATTTTTCGATGCGTTCATACTGAAGACTCATATCGGCATCTCCAGAATCGACTGATAGACGGACAAAGGATGTTGTAGGCTCTCGATAGGAATGGGGCGAGTCTGATGTATCGGTAAAGGAAATGCTTGCATGACTTTCGGCAGCGGCAACAGTGCCAAGGGTTCTTGTAGCATGCGCTCTTCTGTGTCGTTCGGGATGTGCTTGAAATGTTTCCCTCGCTCATCCGCCCAACGTTTGAATTCATCGGCTTCATAAACCACATCAACAAAAATACTGGAGACCTGACCCGATTGACAGGCACATTTGATAACGCCGTCCACCATCGGCATGTAGACGGCTTTTTTCACAAACTGATTATTCACTTTGGTACTGCGAACAACCAAGGCTGCTTCTCTCCCGTCAGGCATCAGTCCGTCTTTGGCGCAGCGGGTTAAGGCGAGCACCAGCGATTGCTTGTCGGCTTTTTGCAACTCCGCATTTTCAATCAACGCGGTAGCTGCGGTTCGGGTGAACTGCTCAGGGGTAACCTGAGCAGGTAACAGGGCGGCGATTCCTTACTGCATAATGACCGATTGTAGATTTGTATAGACGTTATTCATCGTTTGTAATTCGGTATTCATGACACACCCCCTTCCAACATCAACGCTTCTCTGCGTTTTCTGTCCGCCTGTTTTGCCCAGAAAGGACGGGATATTTTGACTATTGGGTAGGTTTCTATGACACTTTCTAGCATATCAATCACCCGATTTACTTCGTATACGCCCTGTTCGCTATCTTCGTCGTCTGGCTCACAAAGTATCACCGGAAAACGCCCACAAACTGTTTTTTTCCAATCGCGCAGAAAGTGAAAGTCATCGCTTGACCAAAAACCCAATAGGCAACCAGACGGTAAAATTCCGCCTGTATGTGATAGCTATATTTGTTAACGGAATTGCCAAAATCAAAAACATCTTCTGTTGTTTTCACATCCAACAAGGAGGGTTTGTCGGAATATATGCCGAAAAAATCAGGGCGGATTTTCAAGAGTGTTCCCTTTTCCGTACGATAGAAAATTGAAACCTCTGGTTCGCCGTTTTCAAGCAACTCCTCAACCATGGGGTAAGCCAGTGCAGAATCTCGCATCATTTCAACTTGCTCAAAGTCGTCTTTTTTGAGCACGATTTGATTTTTGGCCACGGCTTGCGCCTCAAAATCCGCCAATGTTTGCCTGCCGTCCTTTGCTCTCAAATCAACATCTGGCGCACAAGTGTACTGTTCACCGAAGCGCTCCGGCTCAAGAATAGCGGCATGTACAGCCGTACCAATCACAAATGCACCGTTTTTAGTCTCTTTGTAGGGAGCGTCCTTGTTTGAATTTACGACAGCTATTGTTTTTGCCTTTTGAACCAATCGTATTTGCGTACTCGAATAGCCGTTTGCCGCATGATAGGTGCCGTTTGACAGACGGCGAACAATCAAGCTCTCTGTTGATTTTAATGCATCAATACAGCCGTTCAACATCTCAAGCGTGATACCTTCACCGCTCATGATTTTCCCGTTAACGGGTGGGAAAGCAGAGAAGATAGAGTTATTGTCAATGTTTTTGATGACTGAGCCCATTAGCTCTTTTTCTTCTGTGCAATTATTAATCAATTCTTCAAGTGCGACATTCGTCACGCTTTTTTCGACTTCTCCCACGTTTTCCACAGGGATAACGACAGATTCAGTGGATAACTCTGTTGATTGCGTTAATAACTGATTATCTTTTCCACAATCAAAAAGTTGAATCGCTATTCCCTTGATTTCGCTTAAAGAGATGGTTTTGTATGTTTCCTCAATTTTTGAGGTTACCGCGTCACGTAATTCAGTATATTTCTCAAAAATCTCAGGCTCTTCTGACGGATTGGCTAGCAAATCATCCGCGTCTCGAATCTCGCCTTCGTCGTATTCTTCCTGAACACCAAAAATCGTTAGCAAAGCGCAGAACTGGTCTATTTCCTGTTCTTCGGTAATATCCGTCTGTTTTTCGGTATGAGCGAGATATTCATCAACACTGATTTCTTCCAATCGCGGCGATTTGTAAAAACAGCAATTTGCGCCGTCAGTTTTAAATATATGCCCAGAAGCCTTTTTTTTAGCGGCAATTTTTGTCTCAGACGCAAGATAGATGAAATTTGTTGTCTTGCCCTTCTCGTGGTCAACGGTTGTGATGATGGTTGCCTTGAAGTATTTCATTATTTCGCCCCCTCTATGCGGTTATTCGCCTGTTGTTCCAATCTCCGTAAAATGCTGCCTCTGGCTTTGGGTAATGCCTGTTCTCGCTGCTCATCAAAGCAGTGACAGCAAGCACTCGAACACGCTTTCATCGTTGAGGGTTTGTAAAAAAGCAGCTTGAATTGTTTACGGTTAATTTTTTCAACAAACTCAGTACACGCTTCTTCAAGATAAACGCAGGAGCGGTTATCCAGTCTTGCACGCCAGAAAAAACTCACGAGATTTAAGGAAAGTTTGCCACAGTGACAACAGGTGAAACGCACATCAGGGCGCCCCTGAAAGGTTCGCCGAAATCCATTGAGGGTATAGGTATATTTCATGCTGCACCTCCAACGCTTTTGCTAAATTCCAACTCAACACTGGCTCTTATCGCCTGTTTTGCGCTGCATACATCCAGCTTACGTACCACGTTGCCCATGTGGAATTTGACCGTGCCTTCCTTGATTCCCAATATTACTGAGATTTCCCAATACGTTTTGCCCGCACTCACCCAATGAAGTACCTCGTTTTCACGCTTGGTTAATCTTCTGAATAATTTCAAATCAGAGTTCATACCCCACCTCCAACTCTATTCAGAATTCGTGCACGCTGACGTAGGGTTAAATTGCGGGATTTTTCAACAAACTGCTTAATTGTGTAATTCGGTGCTTCACAGACAAGCACACGGAAGGTAGACTTTTTCATAGCCTTACTCCTAGTATCGTAGGTTTAGGGTTAGCTCTGCGTTAGTGCTGGAACACTGGCGTAGAGCGCTGTATTTATTTGCTGACTGCTATCTTTTTTGCTTTTTCAATAAAACTTGGACTGTAAATAATATTCAATTCATCAATTAAGGATAAGAAAACTGAGGCTTCAGATGACGAACTCTCATTTGCTTCTATTTTTTCAGATAAATAATCAACAAACTTATAACGTTCATCAATTTTATTTTCTATTACATCAGAAGCTTTGTTAACTGACTGTGTAAAACAAGCCATCTTAAAAGTTAATTTATCTTCTGGTTGATAACTTCTGCCCTTTTTGCTAATAATAAATCCATATCTAAAACCTTCTTTTACTTTCCAAACTCCATTAGAGTTTTTTACTATATTTTTTATAGGCTTAATTAATACGGTATTTTTGAATACATCAAATCTTTTGAACTTCCTAAAGTCTGTACCTAACATAAAGCAAAGTTCGCTTAAGGAAGTGGAATAATCTATAGTCTTAAATCTACTGATAAGTTCTAAAATCCTTTTTTCGTAGCCACCTTTAAAAGACAACAACAATTTAAGATCTATTTCACCAAATCCTTTAGAATAATCAAGCATGTAATGAGCAGCTTCTTCTGTCACAGAAAGTCTTAAAACTCCATTTTTAAACTCTGCATAACTGCATAATGATACTTTTTCAAATGATTGAATTTCATCATTTTTAATCTCAGAAAATCGTCCCATAACTGAACTAGTTGCATCATCAAGGGTTTTATATAAACCCTGTCTAGTCATAGAGAAATGCTCACATAACTCGTTTGTATGAAAAATGAATGAAGTTGGTATTTTTTCATTAGCTTTTGTGAACTTTATTTTATCTGCTTCTTTTTTTAATCCTAAAATCATAAGACTAAGTAAATCTTGCTCTCTTGGTGAAAGACTCATTCTTGCTGAAATAAAGTGATGCGATTTTTTTATGGATGTCATTCATCCCACCCTAATAATAACAACATAACATCTATTATAAAATAAAAAGGTGGCATGTCAAGGTGGCTAATATAGCTTTTAAATTCATTTTTAATTGCTCTAGAATATGAAAAAGTAAGATACAGCCTGTGTAACCTGCAGAGACTAGTTGACTATGTTGATATTAGTAAAAACTAGGTGGGGTATCAGTAAACTTTAAGGTGTGATATTAGCAAAAACTAGGTGGTATTTGTTGCTCTAACGTTCTGTTTAAAATAAAAAATGTCCCACCCCTTTACCTTCTTTTGACCTTTACCTAAAAATATACCTTTATTTACCGCAATTCACCTGTGGATAAATTTGTTTCTAACAAAAACCCTGAATCGAAAAATATGTTACTACAGAGTGACCAAATTTCTTTTTGACTACAGATGACATTCCGCTTCCTCGTCTGCTCATTCGCTCCGCTCGGTCACAGACTGTGGCGAGCGGCGGGATTTTAATAAAAAAGATTTTTTTGAGTTAATTAACCCGAAACATTGCACTATTCAGTTGCTCCAGCTAGCATCACTAGGATTAACGTATCCATTAATTCAGGCACACCATGAACAAAACAGAACTCATCAATCAAATTGCTGAAAAAGCCGACTTAACCAAAAAAGATTCAGAGAAGGTGCTGAATGCTTTCATTGAAACCGTGACAGAAGCGCTAAAGGCTGGAAATGACGTACAACTTATTGGCTTTGGTAGCTTTCAAGTTAAGCATCGAGCAGCTAGAGATGGACGCAATCCAAAAACGGGCGAGACACTTAAAATTGCTGCTGCAAACGTACCGAGTTTTAAAGCGGGTCAAAGACTCAAAGAGGCAGTGAAGTAATTCATGACCTACGACGCAAAGTCAATTCGCATTCTACGTGAAGACGAAATCAAACAGTTTGACTGGCATTGGGCTGAGGAATTAGCCCACGAACACATTTTGCCCCTAGATTGGGTCAAACGCGGATTTGAAGGGTCAAGGCGACTCGGTATTGAACCAGAATTCTTCGTCAGCAAATATCTCCTCAAACAAGACCTACCCAAAAATGACGAATTCGAACAAGTCTTCATTGAAGTGCTAAAGGAAGACAGAAAGAAGAGTCAAAATACCTTTTAAAAGCTCCTGTAATCAATTTATGAGCAACTTTCTCGATAAAAACGTAATTCGTACAGCCAAAAATTTATCGCCGCTCATAATGAGTTTGATGAATTTTTTAGTTTTCAGATTTCAGAAAAGAAAAAAGCCAACCCCGAAAGTTGGCAAAAAGATGTAATCATGTTTGAGCTAAAAATCCTAACTACTCGTTTAGTGTGGCGCTTAATCTGAAAATTTCAAATCGTCACTAATTACCAAAAATATTTTTGGCGTTTTTTCGGGTTTCAAATGCCCTCAAATCGTCGATTGAATTCAATGGCTCCAATTCAACATACTCATCATTAAAATCAGACATTTTGTTTTTTAACACGGTTTCCATCACTGTCGTGATTTCTTCTAGTGTGGTTTTATCTGTCAAAAGCTCGCTGAGCATATAAATCACGAGTTTCGCACCAATAAAAAAACGCTCTATTTTTAAGTTTAATTCAGCATAATATATAAATAGAAAAAATCTCATAAATTAAAAATAACTTATTGTAATTTAAGTAAATTTATACGTCTTAGCAAGTTACAGATTAATTATTGTTCTGAAGCCATTTCTAGAATTTTATATGCCCGTGCGAAACTCGTGTAAATTAATCTAGGCTCTTGTTTGAACAGTGCCACACCGGATAAAAATGCTCCAGGCATAAACTTACCTCTCTCTCCCTGAGGCATTTTTTCCAATACTTCACCTACGTACTTGTCAGCGCTATGTCTATCAGGATTGATATAAAATTGAATTTTTCTACGTGTGTCCATATCGATTTCACCCTATAGAAAACATGCCATTAACCAAGTCAAACTGAGGATTTTCGCTTTTAAAAAACCTGTCTTCCCTCGTTACACAGAGGGATTTAATTGCATCAGCGATAATTTCTGCACCTCCACCTATCACCATCACATGGGTATACCCACTGAATGTATTGACAGCGTCCAGTACACGATTAATCAGTCGATGTCTTGATTCCTTGAGTGCAGCAAGAACCTGATTTATTTGGCTTGCATCGTTGATACGGCGTTTTAGATAATTCATATCGTGACTGTTGATGATAATATCATCCGCCAAATAGTTGCTACCATTGGTTTTTGCCAAACTAAGTGCTTCTTTGACAGATTGCGTAATCATTGATACACCTAGATGAGAGTTTCCGTATATTTTTGATACACCCCTCATTTTTCCCATCACTTGAGCTATATCCAGCGTTGTGCCACCTAAATCCACAATCAAAAGCGAGTCTAGGTCATCAAGCTCTTTTGCTATTGAAAAACCAGCAGGGATTGATTCCGGCATTACTTCAACATTTATGATGTTAAAAGCTCGTCCACCTTTAACTTCAACCGATTTTTTAAAATTGTCTTTTTTTCTCTGTATGTTTGCAAAATTCGGCTGATTTTTGGTATCGAAATATTCAGCAATCGGCAAAGAGACGATGATTTCCACATCTTGAGGTGTTAATTTTGACTGGAGTAAGGCATGATGCACTGCAATCACATTCACATCGCTATACTGATAACCCACATTGGTTGTCGTAACGGCAATAGGACTTATCGCATCGAAAGAGTACATTTCGCCATTGATGGTGTAATTTGAACTATTGCTGTCACCAAAAGAAACTGACCAATCACGCTTAAAGCTATTTGGGCTAATGAAGTGCTTCTGAATTCCTTCCTCACTCCATGATAATTTGATATTTGTCGAACCATCATCGATATATATTTTCATGAGTCACCTTTGAGAAAAATAAGAGATAATTAAAGTCTTAAACTGAGAATTATATAGTAGATTAAGGTTTAAAATTACCTTTTTTCTCAAATTAATCTCAATATAATCTCTTAAATGATAACTTTAAGAGAAAACATGAATTTATTCCGGTAAGTTGAGATAAATATGAGAACTTGTTGAGATATTCTATTTAATAGCGAAAAAAACGCCAGATATCCAATACCCGGCGTACAGAGCTAGAAGAGATTCAAAAGATTAATATCAGCAATTTAATTTAAGTATAGCGCAGCTTAAACTGCATCAACACCCAATAAGCCACTCCAGCCGCAAGAATAGAATTCAAAGAAGGGATGCCGAATGTGAAGAATACGCCGACAAGTGTACCTACAATACAGGCAAAAATAGCAGACCAGCCAATGAGTGGCGTAGCTGAGTCATCCGGCAATAATCCTTTCTCTCTCGTTTCGTCTAGAATTTTTCTGCTCGTTTTCAGAATGTAGTAATCAACCAGCATTACGCCAGCGATAGGAGGGAAAATGACGCCAAGCAGCAATAGAAATGAAACTAAATGTTCTAAAATACCCAATGATGCCAACAACGTTCCGAATAACCCCAAAGAAACAGTTATTGCTGCATAATTAAATTTTCGATTTGAGAGAGTTTCTAAAAATCCTAAAATATGAAGAGATGAAGAATAAAGATTTATGTCGTTAACCTTTATTGCAGACAAAATAATGGTAAGAATGCCAATAAACCCCGCACTATGTAACATTATTTTCACTACATCATCAGTACCTACTGCATGAACAACTAATATAGCAATACCATTAATAAAAAATTCACCGATAATAATAGAACTGAATATCATCCAAAAAACATGTTTACCATTTTTACAATAGCGACTTATATCGGGCGTTAATAAAGCGAAAATAATAAATAATCCGGCAACCATTGTAGCGCCATCACCAACAGAGAGTAATTCACCATTATGATGTGAAAAACTAAAACTATTAATTGGTTTTAAAAATATTTCATTTAAACTAACAAATAGTATTACCATCAAAAATAAAGGCACTGCTACCTTAGCTGTAATACTTAATGCTTTAAATCCAAACGCAACAAGTAAAGAAAAACAGAAACCAGTAATAACGGTAATCCAAATCACATTAACATTTGGAATAATTGTATTAACGAAACCTTGAGAAATAAGGGAAACATTAATACCAAACCACCCTAAAAGACTTACAGAAATAACAACACCTATTAACATTGACCCTATTTTTCCAAACCCACAAAATTTTGCTAAAATACTAGTGGATACCCCTTCTTTCATGCCAGCATAACCCAAACCAAAACTAACAAAAGTCAAAGCTAAACTACCTAAAAAAGTAGCTATCATTGCTTCAATAAATGTCATTCTATGTCCTAATGTCGCTCCCAACATGAATTGAGCTAAGGAAGTAGCCATACCCATACGGACGACTGTCACGTTAAATAAACTAGTTTTCTTTTCTTTTGGTAATCGTCTAAATGCGTATTCATCTTTGGAAACATTCATAAATTTCCCTTCATTTATATCCATTGTAAGTTTACTATTAAGTTATCTAATTAATTTTAAAATTAGAAGGTAAAAAACATGAACAATAGTCGAGACAAGATACAATCATATGTGTCATCACCTCAATCATTAATATCCTTTATCAGGAAAAGTTCAGACCATTGGCTTATAAAAGACCTAGAAGCTAGATATATTTTTGTAAATGACCCTGCATTTGAATTTTTCAGATTTCCTAAAAAATTCAATCCGGAAGGAAAATCTGATAAAGAAGTTCCAACTGAGATATGTGAAGAACTCTGGCCAGAGTTTATTAAAACTGATCAAAAAGCAATTAAAGAAAATAAAAAAGTAACTTCTATAGCAATTCATCATTACGGAAAAGGAAATACAGGTGTTCTAGTTCCGCATTATTTGGAAAGAACACCGCTTTACGACGGAGAAAATAAATTAATTGGTATTGTCAGTCATGGTAGGCGTATTGATGCACCAGCATTATTATTTTATATAAATAAACTTAATAGAAAGACGATACAAATCGATGCCCCTAATGACATTTTCACCAAAAGAGAATTGGAAGTTATATTTTGGGCTCAGCAAAGACTGAGTGCTAAGGAAATTGCCAGAAGGTTAGATATTGCTACACAAACGGTGGTAATGCATTTTAAGCATATCTATAAAAAAGCAGATGTTCATAGTGTTATTCAACTGAATGAATATTGTAAACATACAGGACTTGATAGATATATTCCTGCTAATTTTATTCGCAAAGGTGTACAGCTTATAGCTTAAATTTATACCCATAAAATATGGTATATACTATTAGATGTATTTATCTATACTTAAGTCATATTAAGAATAATTAAAATAAAAATTTCATTTCAACACCAGAGAAATACTTAAATAGTAATTAAATTACCTACCCATTATTTATTTCATAGTAATAAATATAGAAAAATAAGAAGTTGCGTTTTTTTATTTGAATTTTTATAAGTATAAGTGGTTTATATTGCTATCTATAATTTTTAATTTTTTTATTTGATGTTTTTTATTTTACAGTGAAATTTCTTACAGAAGATACTTTAGATTATTTTAAATAAAAATAACGTGAATTTTATAATGAAAAACCCCGAATAAATGGGGCTTTGAGAGTTAGTTTTGGCTGGCAAACTGGCCAATATCAGGGAAATACAATAATAACTATATTTGTTTGAAATTTTGTTTTTAATAGTCCAACTCGCAATTGGACATCATGCCAACACCAGGTAAACCCAAAAGGGAATATGTAGCATCGGCAAAGCATATTCCCTTTTTTTCAATAAAGCAAAAAATTTCTGATATTTCTATTTTTTCATTCGAAAACAAGGGGAAATACTCATGATTCAGCCAAAAAAATACAGAACAACCTTTCGACATTTAAAGGCTGGCATGTCGGTTTTTCACAACGACGAAACGTTAAAAATCGTGAAATTGAGAAAGCACGAAATGACCGAAAAAGGGTTGATGTACCACTTTGATGTCATCGGTGGCAACGGCGTTTTGATAGGAGAAAGCGGCACCCGAATATACGCGCCAAAAAATTGCTAAATTAGCGAAAAATTCAACTCATCCCACCAAAAAATACGATTATTTTTTGAGTCGCAACCTATTGATTTTGATCGTTTTATTTTTTATCTAAATTATTGACTTTGATCAACTATTTGACATAGTGAAATTTCTGGTTACAATTTAAAAGTCGATTTTTAGCTGTTTTTTGTACGGCTTTCGCTCTTTATAAAATTTGGTTTTCTTCCAGTGTGTCTGGAAGACAGAACACAGAAGTTTGAGTGTTCTGTTTTGATGTTTTTTACTTCTGTGCTATGCGTGGATAACTCATACAAAAAGTATCAACACAAGACATTTGAGGAGGAACCATTTTGAAAAAGCAGAGCAAAACAGTAGAAATTATTTTTTTGCAGAAAAAAAGTAATGCGAAATCTAGAGACTATGAACGTTTTGGAGAGATTTTAAAGAGAAAAGACGCTGAACGTGAATTTAACCAAAAGCTCAAAAAAGCCTTTTGGCGACACGAAAATCCACGCCAGCAGTTACGGGATTTTCAACGAAAGATAGTAGTTTACGCCACTCTGTTCATGAATCACCGAAAAAAAACAGCAAAAACAAAAAATCATCGAACAGAAAGCGCATATTGACGTGCTCTTTTTAAATTAAAGCCTTTCTTTGTCATTTTTTCAACCACATCAGGGAAATCACACGTGAAATGACCGTCAATTAATTTGATGGCGAACTTCTTTTTGAAAAAATTTTGGAGGATAGCGATAGTGAGTATGCTGCTAATGGTAGAAGCCATGAATACCCAAGTAGGAAATCCCGCTCGAAAACTCGTTTTACTTAAACTTGCTGACCACGCTAATGATGAAGGTATCTGTTGGCCTTCGTATGAATCTATTGCCAAGCAGTGTGAAATTTCAAAAAGAACCGTCATTCGGCATATTACCGAACTGGAAAAACAAGGACTCGTTCAGGTTTTTCAAAGAGAGCGAAATGGGCATCACCATAATCAATCAAACAAGTATGTTTTGCGATTAAATAATAGCCAATCTTTGGCACCTAATCCAGAAACGAAAAAACTAAAAAATGATGGTGACAATTTGGCAAGTGATGGTAACAAAAACGACAACCTCATGGTGACACAGTGTCACCCGAATCTGTCATATAGAACCAGTCATAAAATAGAACCTAATAATATTAGTGACCAACGCCCAAAATTTTTTCAGCCTCCAAGTCAAAACATTTGGCAAGATTATCTTGAGCATCGAAAAAACAAAAAAGCCAAACTGACCGAAACGGCACTTAACCGACTTGTGCAAAAAATTAATGCCGCCAACAAATTGGGCTATGCAACCGATGACATACTGGCTGAATGTATGCTCAGAAACTGGCAAGGCTTTGAGGTTTCTTGGCTTGAGCAGAAAAACTATCAGCGAAACAGTCTCATCAATGAAATAGCTACTCGTCCCAGCAATCCTGAGGGGTTTGTGGTTATCAACGGTTAATTTTTTTGGAACAAAACTATGGATATTATTCAACGGCTACAAAAAATCATGCCCGAAAATATCAAGCCAATTGCGTGTAGTTGGGAAGAACATTTAGCCAAAATGCAAAAAATATCCGAGGAAGCCAGCTTGCAAGATACCATTTTTCGCAAGCAACATCGGATAGAAAACCTATTTGGTCGCTCGGGTATTGCTCCACTGCATGCACATTGCCGATTTGAAAACTATCGCATTTTCAACGTGGGTCAGAAAAATGCGTTGAATCAATCTGTCGCATTTGCAAAGAGTTTTGGTACAGGATTTGGCGGATTTGTTTTCAGTGGTGGGTGCGGAACGGGCAAAAATCATCTTGCGGCATCGATAGGGTATTATCTCATGAGCAAAGGTCGTTCCGTATTGTGTATCACTGTAGCCGATTTGATGATGCGCTTTCGGGCAACCTACGAAAAAAACACAAAAGTGACCGAACAACAACTACTCGATGAACTTTGCAAAGTTGATTTGTTGATTCTAGACGAGATAGGTACACGAGTTTCGCACCAATAAAAAAACGCTCTATTTTTAAGTTTAATTCAGCATAATATATAAATAGATAAAACCTTATAAATCAAATACAACTTATTGTAATTTAAGAAAATTCATGTATTTTAGTAACTTGCAGATTGATCATTGCTTTTAAGCCATTTCTAGAATTTTATATGCCTGTGCGAAACTCGTGAGGTATTCAGTATCAGCATAGCGAAAACACGAAGATTATTGTAAATCAACTGGTTGATAGGCGAACTTCCCACAAAAAAACGCTTGGCATGCTCACGAATCTGAGCAGTGAACAAATTCGACAAGTCTTGGGCGATAGAGTTATCGACAGAATGATGATGAGCAATGGGATTTGGCTCAATTTCAACTGGTCAAGCTACCGCCGGAAAATTCAATAACAAACACGAGGTCAAACATGAATAAAAAACCTTATTTTTTCAATCCAAACTTAAGCAGTGAAGAGCTTGAGGATTGGTTGGCTGAGCAAAAAACCGCCTTATCGCATTACAATAATTTAAAACGAGAAAAAGCTGCCTTGAGCAAGCAGCTATCAGAGGTAGAAAGGATGTTGGAGAGTGCTAATAATTTCTTTACATCAGATAAACTGAGTTTTCCTTGGGATCCCAGTCCGCTTCTAAAAGCGAATAAGCCATAATCGGATTTTCAGGAATTTCAAACTGTTCGATAAATGACTTTGCGTCTTCTGGCAGTTTGTCAATTTGGAGTTCTTCATCAATAACAAATAAGCTATCCGCAAGTGATAAGCTACGTATTTCTGCGGGTTTCCAACGGGTTTGGATAAAAATCATGTGGTTAAGCGCTTCTTTACCAATTAAAGGCTGAAATATAGTTGAGTATTTCTTCCGGTGCTCATAAAGAATTATTTCGAGAATAAATAGTCGATTGGTACAAATTTTCATAAAGATATCTTGAGGGCTTCCAGGATAACACGAGTTTCGCAATCTCCAAAAAAGAAGTATAAATTTAAAAACAAGAAAAAATCAGGGTGTTCATATTTTGTCGGGTTATCCATGTATTAAAGATATCTATAAAACATTCTTACAAGTAAGCAGTTTAAGATACTCTGGTTTAGCGTTATCAGAAGTAAGCCCATCGCCTTTATCTCATGACACTGTTAGCCGATGGCTAAAAAGTAGATGTTTTAGACCTAAAGACCTATGGCGATTAGTTGAACCTTCTATAGACAAAAAAAGCCCTTGCGTACTAATTGCCGATGATACATTGATTGCCAAAACACGTAGTAAAAAAATAGAGATGGTCCATTATCAATATTCAGGTAATGAACATGATGTTATTGCTGGCATAGGTTTAGTTAATTTGCTTTGGCATGATCTGACGAAGGTTGAATCAATTCCTATCAATTATCTTATTTATGATAAAGATTCTGATGGAAAAACAAAAAACACGCACTTTTCCGAAATGCTCACTCTTGCTAAAAAAAGAGGGATCATGCCAGAAGTCGTAGTGATGGATGCTTGGTATTCTAGCCTGGATAACCTGAAATCAATTCGCTCTCATGGTTGGATCTGGGTAACCACGCTGAGGAAAAATAGGATTGTTAACCATAACAAACAACTGAACAAGTTAGACATCTCAGAAGAAGGAACGTCAATACACTTGCGAGGATATGGTTGGGTAACCGTTTTCAAATTTACAGCCAAAAACGGCCGTATTGATTACATAGTAACAAACAAAGAGAATCCCACCCGTCAATACCTCAAATCTATCATGGATGCCCGTTGGTCTGTTGAAGTTTATCATCGAGAAGTTAAACAAAACTGTGGTATTGAACGCTGTCAGGCTCGCACGAGCCGAGCGCAAAGAAATCATATTTTTCTCGCTATTTCTGCGTGGTTTGAACAACATAAACGTCGTATATCTGAAAAAATAACCCTTTATCAACAAAATTGGGACGTAATCAAAAGTGCTATTACTGAGCAAATCCGTGTTTTATTAGCGTACCCAAATTAGTTTTGTGCGAAACTCGTGGATAATAAAATGGTTCGAAAAAGTGGAGCCCGCTATTTTTGAGGTGGTGACACATTTGGTCAAAGAACGGTGCGAAAAAGCGGAGGTCATCGAAGCAGCAAGAACGACCGCCGAGGCGATAGTTGAAGGGATGACGTCTATTTTTCGTCGTTAAGAGTATTGAGGAAGTTACAAGAATTATTACTCATTTTTTCAAGACAGATTTTGTAAGTTTCTTCAAATTTCAAAATCTCATTAATATATTCTTCCGGCGTAAATTCTTTATCGCTGCGTTTTAAATATTCAACAGCCAAAGCACGAGCGTCGTATGGATAAAATCCGATTTTTTCATATTTTTTAGACATAAAAAATTCCTTATAAGTTGAAGAGTGATAAGGATACCACCGAGCCTGACGTGGTGAAAAGACAGGCGTTTTTAAACAAAAATTCACACCTCACCACCTCAAAATCTCACCGGAAGTAAGAAATCTTTGTCGACATAAGGTTAAATAGTTTTTGGTTTGATCCTTATTTGATATTGTTAAATCGATAAAAATTAACGATTCAAATAAGGAAAATACAATGAGTAAGAAAAGTACAAATTTAGGTGACAGCATGCCTACTAGTCTTGCAAGAGAGATATATGAGAAGGCAAAACAAATTTCACAAAATAAACAAGAAAAGCAATCCACGTATTCCGGTGGAGGAAACCGTAAAAAGCAGTGAGGAACTATGAATCGGGAACAATTGTTGTATCAAATTTATTATTCATATCAATTAAACAGTATGTTTAGTGTTTTACTTGGACGAGTCGATAAATTTTTATCATTTTTGCTGCTTCTGCTCAGTTCATCTGTCATTGGTAATTTAGGAAATCATATTTTTGTGGGTATTTGTATTGCTGTTATTACCGCCGTCAGAATGGCATTTTCATTTGAAAAAATAGCAGAGTCAGCCAGAAAGCAAGCGGTCAATTATCTTAATCTCTATACATCCCAAGCATTGACCGCCCCTGAATCCCAGCTAACAGAAGATTTGATGTGTATCCAAAAAGAAGACCCTAATATCTGACTCTCTTTGAGTAACGTAGCAGACCTTCGAACAAGGCAAATACTGGGTGAGCCTGTCAAAAACGAGCTTAGCAATTGGGAAAAATTAATGGCGTTTTTGTCGGGTCATTTGCAGTAAATAAAAACTCAACTTTCACTACCTCCCAAAAACCTCACCGGAAAAAATCACATGATGGAAAAGTATTCCAGCCCCTTGTCGTACCTATGGGCTGGGGCGACAACCGCTATTGGCATTCTCACGCTTGAGCAGTGGGTAGCCGTAGTGGGTATTGTCTGCACGATAGGGACATTTTTTGTTAATTGGTATTACCGCAAAAAGGAATTTGAACTCAAGGAACATCACCATGAAGATACCGAAAAAAATATTGATGGCAACGGGCGGTAGTGCGTTGTTTTTAGCCTCAGCGATGATAACGCATTTTGAGGGATTGAAATTTAAACCCTATTTCGATGGGGGCGGTATTCTCTCTGTTTGCTACGGGCACACAGGCAGCGATATTGAACGTAACCTGACGTACACGGAAGAAGATTGTGATAAGTGGCTTAATGACGATTTAAACACAGTTAAACGCTATGTTGACCCGCTGGTTAAGGTCAATATCAATACACTGACTCAAGCAGCGCTTTACTCATTTGCTTACAACGTGGGCGTGGGGAATTTTGCGAAATCCACATTACTCAAAAAGCTCAACGCCAATGACCGAAAGGGCGTTTGTGATGAGATGAAAAGGTGGGTTTATGTAAAAGGCGAAGTTTGGAAAGGACTAATGACCCGTCGAGAGATAGAGAGCCTAATATGTTATGGCGACCTTACATATTTATCGTAGTGATTATTGCAGGATTAATCTTATGTGCATCTTGGTTGTTGACATCCTTAAACGAAGTCAGGGCATTGAATAAAAAACTCACCGTTGACCTCAATAAACAGATAGCCATCACCACTAATGCTTTTCAGTCAATGAGGGTAATCAATGATATTGCACGAATTAATAGTTGAAACCCGCCAACGTAAAGTGGTTGACTCTGAGGCAACACAAGCAGCAATTAAAACGCATGTCGTCAATCAGGATTGCGCCAATCGCATTATCCCTCATGGTGCTGTTGTCGAGTTGCAGCAGCACACGAGCCGAATACGTTCAGACACCTCGCATTCCGATACCCTCTCACCTACTCGCTGACTGCTTACCGCCAGCAATCACGAGTATGATGACATGGCGTGATAGTCTGATACTCAATGAGCAGTTACTGACAGTGATTCACGAGTTTCGCACCAATAAAAAAACGCTCTATTTTTAAGTTTAATTCAGCATAATATATAAATAGAAAAAATCTCATAAATTAAAAATAACTTATTGTAATTTAATTAAATTTATACGTCTTAGCAAGTTACAGATTAATTATTGTTCTGAAGCCATTTCTAGAATTTTATATGCCCGTGCGAAACTCGTGTCATTAAGAAAACACCGGACGGCGAAACGACCACGATAGAAGAAGGATTGCCTAGCCACAATGATATTGCCGTTTACAAAAAAATGGGGGTAAGCGAAGTCTTCTTTGACGAAGAAAAGCAGCAACAAAAAGAATATTTAAGATCGATACTTGAGCGCAAAAAAGCGGGTGAAATGACTTCACTGGAAGCAGCGCAATTTATGGAGATAGAAGGTATACCCGTCCCTAACACGCTATTGCTAGAAATTAAACAAGCATCGGGACTTGATGAATCACAAGATATTTTCCCTTCTGTTATTCAAGTCATCGGCGGAAAATTCAAAAATGATGAAAGTAGCAACCGTTAAAGTTCCTCCAAAACTTGTTAAGGTTTTTAACCGTTGTGCCCGTTATCGCTGTGGTTACGGTGGGCGCGGAAGTGGCAAAACACGCCCCTTTGCGTTGATGTTGGCGGTTAACGCTTTCAATGCCGCAAGGATCGGTAAAAAAGGCGTGATACTTTGCGCCCGTGAATTCATGAACTCACTTGAAGACTCCAGTATGCAGGAAGTCAAACAGGCAATACAAAGCGTCAACTGGCTCAATGCCTTTTTTGATATTGGTGAAAGATATATTCGTACCAAAGACAAGTGGGTTTTTTTTGTATTTTGTGGATTAAGGCATAACTTGGATAGCCTAAAATCAAAATCCTCAATTTTGTTCTGCTGGATAGATGAGGCTGAAAACGTACCAGAGTATGCATGGCAAAAATTAATTCCCACGGTACGAGAAGAAGGCTCTGAAATTTGGGTGACGTGGAATCCAGAGCGAAAAGGGAGCGCAACCGATGTTCGCTTTAGACAAAAAAAGCCAAGTAACTGTATTTCGGTTGAACTTAACTACAATGACAACCCGTGGTTTCCTGATGTTTTGGAGGAAGACCGGAAAAACGACCGGATCAGGCTTGATGCCCATACCTATGCGTGGATTTGGGAAGGGGATTATTTGGAAAATGCCAATAAGCAAGTATTGAACGGTAAATATGATGTTGTTGAGTTTGATGATGATCTCTGGAAAAAAGCAGACAGACTTTTGTTTGGCGCCGATTTTGGATTTTCAAATGACCCTAGCACCCTGATCCGTAGTTTCATCCTTGGTGACTGTCTGTACGTCGAATACGAAGCCTACAAAGTAGGTGTGGAATTGGACGCACTACCTCATTTCTATCAAGCAATACTGGAAGCAAAACGTTGGCCAATTAAAGCAGACCAGAGACTATTAGCTACTTAAAACGACAGGGCTTTAATATTGCTCCGGCATCAAAATGGAATGGTAGCGTAGAAGATGGTATAGCGCACCTTCGAGGCTTCAAAAAAATCATTATTCACCCACGTTGCAGACATACGATTGATGAGGCGCGTTTGTACTCGTACAAAGTTGACCGCAATACGGGTGACGTGCTCCCTGTTATCGTTGATGCTCACAATCACTGTTGGGATGCAGTGCGTTATTCACTTGATGGATATATCAAAGGTTCAGTCTCTTTTTTGGATACATTGTAGCCGATTTTGTGTGTCATATTGGGGTATACCCTCAATGGATTTCGGCGAACCTTTCAGGGGCGCCCTGATGTGCGTTTCACCTGTTGTCACTGTGGCAAACTTTCCTTAAATCTCGTGAGTTTTTTCTGGCGTGCAAGACTGGATAACCGCTCCTGCGTTTATCTTGAAGAAGCGTGTACTGAGTTTGTTGAAAAAATTAACCGTAAACAATTCAAGCTGCTTTTTTACAAACCCTCAACGATGAAAGCGTGTTCGAGTGCTTGCTGTCACTGCTTTGATGAGCAGCGAGAACAGGCATTACCCAAAGCCAGAGGCAGCATTTTACGGAGATTGGAACAACAGGCGAATAACCGCATAGAGGGGGCGAAATAATGAAATACTTCAAGGCAACCATCATCACAACCGTTGACCACGAGAAGGGCAAGACAACAAATTTCATCTATCTTGCGTCTGAGACAAAAATTGCCGCTAAAAAAAAGGCTTCTGGGCATATATTTAAAACTGACGGCGCAAATTGCTGTTTTTACAAATCGCCGCGATTGGAAGAAATCAGTGTTGATGAATATCTCGCTCATACCGAAAAACAGACGGATATTACCGAAGAACAGGAAATAGACCAGTTCTGCGCTTTGCTAACGATTTTTGGTGTTCAGGAAGAATACGACGAAGGCGAGATTCGAGACGCGGATGATTTGCTAGCCAATCCGTCAGAAGAGCCTGAGATTTTTGAGAAATATACTGAATTACGTGACGCGGTAACCTCAAAAATTGAGGAAACATACAAAACCATCTCTTTAAGCGAAATCAAGGGAATAGCGATTCAACTTTTTGATTGTGGAAAAGATAATCAGTTATTAACGCAATCAACAGAGTTATCCACTGAATCTGTCGTTATCCCTGTGGAAAACGTGGGAGAAGTCGAAAAAAGCGTGACGAATGTCGCACTTGAAGAATTGATTAATAATTGCACAGAAGAAAAAGAGCTAATGGGCTCAGTCATCAAAAACATTGACAATAACTCTATCTTCTCTGCTTTCCCACCCGTTAACGGGAAAATCATGAGCGGTGAAGGTATCACGCTTGAGATGTTGAACGGCTGTATTGATGCATTAAAATCAACAGAGAGCTTGATTGTTCGCCGTCTGTCAAACGGCACCTATCATGCGGCAAACGGCTATTCGAGTACGCAAATACGATTGGTTCAAAAGGCAAAAACAATAGCTGTCGTAAATTCAAACAAGGACGCTCCCTACAAAGAGACTAAAAACGGTGCATTTGTGATTGGTACGGCTGTACATGCCGCTATTCTTGAGCCGGAGCGCTTCGGTGAACAGTACACTTGTGCGCCAGATGTTGATTTGAGAGCAAAGGACGGCAGGCAAACATTGGCGGATTTTGAGGCGCAAGCCGTGGCCAAAAATCAAATCGTGCTCAAAAAAGACGACTTTGAGCAAGTTGAAATGATGCGAGATTCTGCACTGGCTTACCCCATGGTTGAGGAGTTGCTTGAAAACGGCGAACCAGAGGTTTCAATTTTCTATCGTACGGAAAAGGGAACACTCTTGAAAATCCGCCCTGATTTTTTCGGCATATATTCCGACAAACCCTCCTTGTTGGATGTGAAAACAACAGAAGATGTTTTTGATTTTGGCAATTCCGTTAACAAATATAGCTATCACATACAGGCGGAATTTTACCGTCTGGTTGCCTATTGGGTTTTTGGTCAAGCGATGACTTTCACTTTCTGCGCGATTGGAAAAAAACAGTTTGTGGGCGTTTTCCGGTGATACTTTGTGAGCCAGACGACGAAGATAGCGAACAGGGCGTATACGAAGTAAATCGGGTGATTGATATGCTAGAAAGTGTCATAGAAACCTACCCAATAGTCAAAATATCCCGTCCTTTCTGGGCAAAACAGGCGGACAGAAAACGCAGAGAAGCGTTGATGTTGGAAGGGGGTGTGTCATGAATACCGAATTACAAACGATGAATAACGTCTATACAAATCTACAATCGGTCATTATGCAGTAAGGAATCGCCGCCCTGTTACCTGCTCAGGTTACCCCTGAGCAGTTCACCCGAACCGCAGCTACCGCGTTGATTGAAAATGCGGAGTTGCAAAAAGCCGACAAGCAATCGCTGGTGCTCGCCTTAACCCGCTGCGCCAAAGACGGACTGATGCCTGACGGGAGAGAAGCAGCCTTGGTTGTTCGCAGTACCAAAGTGAATAATCAGTTTGTGAAAAAAGCCGTCTACATGCCGATGGTGGACGGCGTTATCAAATGTGCCTGTCAATCGGGTCAGGTCTCCAGTATTTTTGTTGATGTGGTTTATGAAGCCGATGAATTCAAACGTTGGGCGGATGAGCGAGGGAAACATTTCAAGCACATCTCGAACGACACAGAAGAGCGCGGTGAAATTCGACTGGTTTATGCTGTTGCTAAACTGAAAAATGGCGAATTTTTAATGGAAGTGATGAGTCGGGCTGACGTGGAAAAGATACGGGATACGGTACAAAGCGCAAAATACGATTCTAGCCCGTGGGTGAAGTGGTTTGACAGAATGGCACTCAAAACAGTGATTCATCGCCTTGCTAGACGGCTTCCTTGCGCCTCTGAGCTATTTTCGATGTTTGAGATATACAGAAGATGCAAATTTAACGGAAAAACCGCTCAAAATGGCTCCTGCTTCGTTTAAACGGCTATCACTGAGGGATGTCATCCGTGAACGCAATGAAAAAATGCGTGAAAAAGCAGAAACAGTGACAACGTCACCACCAGAAAAACAACCAGCAACCCATCCAAAACTGGAAGCGGCATTAATCGCCCTCGACGATGCCACCGACGAAAAAAGCCTTGCTGAAATCGTTGAGCATTGTACCCTATTGTCCGCCGAGTTGTCTGAGGATGAAAAAATACAACTCCGTGAAAAGATTAAGGCTAGCAAAAAGCGGTTAATGCCACCCAATAAAGATAGCGAAGTGTGGATGGCAAGACTGGTGAACGGCACAGGCGATGCTTGGCGATTTCGAAACGGTGAAATCGTTCACGGTTTTTTTGAGGCTGAGAAAAAAGCTAAAGAGATAGGCGCGGTGCTTGAAAAGCAGAAACAATACCGATTTAGTCCGAGTCATTAAAAAAATGCCCCGATGTAAATAGGGGCGCGTATGTTAACGTTGGGTTATAAATGAGTATCACATTTAATATAATTTACTTATTTCTAATAACTCAATACCTTATTAACAATTATTGAAGATATCGGATGAGTAAAAAATTTACCCCAACGCCCCATGATGCCATATTCAAGCAATTTTTAAGTGAAAAAGAGACGGCAAAAGATTTCTTTGACATCTGGCTACCGGATGAGATTAAAGCCTTGTGTGATTTGGATAGCCTAAAAGTGGAATCAGGCTCATTCGTCGATAGTGAAATGAAAAACTATCAGAGCGATATTCTCTATTCTGTCAAAACAGAAAAGGGAAGCGGTTATTTCTATCTGCTGATTGAACACCAGTCAACGCCTGATAAATTGATGGCTTGGCGACTCATGCGTTACTGTATGGCTGCCATGCAGAAGCATCTGGAAGCGGGACACAAAGAGCTGCCACTCGTTTTCCCCATCCTGTTTTATTGTGGTGAAAAAAGCCCACACCCATACAGTACTGACTGGCTTGATTGCTTTAGTGGGCGAGATATTGCAGAAGAAATATATACCAAACCGTTTAAGCTGGTTGATGTCACCACGCTTGATGATGGTGACATCATGCAACACAAGCGAATAGCGTTGCTTGAGTTACTTCAAAAGCACATTCGAAGACGGGATATGACCGAGCTACTGGATAGTATTGTTAAACTGTTGTCGTATAATTATTATACCGATAATCAGGTTATCACGATGTTTAACTATCTCATCCAAGAAGGTAACACCACAAAGCCAATGGAATTTATCAATGAGATAGCGAAACAATCAGAAAAACACGAGGGGGCATTTATGACTATTGCTCAACAGATTGAAGAAATTGGAATCAAGAAAGGCATACAACAAGGGAAAATTGAGGGCATCCAAGAGGGCGAAAAACAGGCTTCAATGAAGATAGCGCGCCAAATGCTAGAAAGTGGTATGGACAGACAATCTGTGATGAAATTTACGGGGTTAACTGATGCCGAAATGAGTAACCTGTTTAAAGATTAAATTATGACGAAACGCCAGAAATTAAGCCTCAATCGCCCTAGAAAGGCTTCACAAGAAGAGCAGCCCCAAAGTAACCCTGTTTACGGTAAAAAGGTCTGGGTGAATGCTACGCCTAAAAAACATGCAAAAAAGCCTCATCCTCCGAAAGTAGCAAAACAGCAGCCCAAGAAATCGGTTGTTAAACCTAAACAGGCAGTGAAGGTTAAAATCCCAAAACCACCCACACCGCCTAAAAAGCGATTGCTGTTAGATGAGGCAATTTCCCAGATAAGCACCTTTTGGCCTTATCTTTTTCCCGATGGCAAGTTGTGCCCAATGAAAATTGGCATCCAGCAGGATATGTGGCAAGAGGTGAAGGAAAGAAGTTTCCCAATAACGAGAAGGCGGTTGAGAGCCTGTTTAGGCAGTATTGGTTATCATGCTGATTATCGCGCCCTTATCCAGTTAGGCGCGTTTCGTTATGATAAAGATGGTCAGATAGTTGGCGAGGTCATCCAAGCCGATGTTGACGATAATCTGCAACGTTTGGCGCACCGAAATCGATAATGTTGCTTATTTCCGGTTTTTTCGGCCAATCAATATCCGGTGCTGTCGAAATATCCTTACGATGAAGGTTTAACCTATAGAGTTTCCAATTCCTGAGTTGTTTGATTTCGTCCGCTGTTGCCAAATCCAAATCAACCGCATCTTGCAACGGCTGTATAATCTCTGATGCTCTATTAATGCGAGATTGTTTTTCATACCCCGCATTCTGGAGAGCGTCTTGTTTCTGAGCTTCTTTATCGGTGATCCACTTTTCTCCGTCCCAATAATCAAAAGGCGTTTTTGGCGCTAAAAAAGTGAAACCCGTTTTTATTTCGCCTGGGTAATCAATAGTGTATTGATAGCGATCATCAGTTTTGTATACTGTTTTTCCTCTATGATCTGGCACATATAACCAACTTTTGTGATCTTCACTACGAATAAGCGCATATTCGTCATTATCTGGTATCACAGGTGTATCTAGGGCATAGCCGTAACCCGGCCTTGTATTCTGACTGACGTACCTATACCTTGCTCCAAAGTATTCTCTCGTCGAATCAGCCAAATATTCATAAACCAACATATATCCATCCGATATAGCAAAACCGCTTTCGCCAAGTTTCGTAATCGAACTTTCAGTAATGTCATTCTTATTTGTTATTTCTAAGCTGTATTTCATTATGCTGCACTCACGATGTATAAAAACGCGATATTTCGCGGTCGGTTTTCATTTGCGGTAGGAACAACTCTTGAAGCATCAAAAGAAGAAATTGACCCCCAATTATCACGATTGCCTTGTGCGACTTGCACGTTGTAGTTCCCGTCTACTTTAAAGGCGCCATCCGCTGCAATAGGCGGAATCGCCTCGCCTTGTCGAACATACCCAATACGCCCCTTGATATTGCGACTAGCATCACCTTGTTCGCTCAATACGGTTCTTCCTACGTCAACATCTTTTCTACCTGCGGAAAGTCCTCGAATAAATTCACCACGTAACTCAGGTAGTCTTCCTGATGGGTAAGCTAAAGCTAATTTTGGACATTTAACCTTATCAAAACCTGAGTTCGGGATAAGCATTATCAATTATACTTGAAGATACGTACCTGCAACAGGTATCTTTGGTTTAGATGGCATTAAACAATATGCAACCAGTCCGCCTAATAAATTCACTACAAAGTTAGCCGGAGAGCGATGTCGCGTATGCTCTATTTGACAAAGATTTTTTAACTCATCAAATACCGTTTCAATGACAGAACGATGACGCAAGATGGCTTTGTCGAAACAAGTCTGTTTAATAGGCTTCATTTTCTTCTTGATATTCGTTATAAGGCTAATTCCCATCGTTTTGAGTTGCTGTTTCAGTGAAGCCGATAAATACCCTTTATCTGCGTACAAACAACCAGAAAGATCCTTTGTCAGCTCAGGCAATGGTTTCCGATCATCGGTGTTTCCTGGTGTGAGTCGAAAACTGAGTATTTCCCCCAAATGATTGATAATTACATGAAGCTTGAAACCAAAGAACCAACCTGTTGAATTTTTTCCCCGTTCAGCTATCCCATTGAAGACTTTATGTCTGCGGATCCGTAAGTTATCACACACCGCTATCGGAGTAGAATCGGCAACCGATAGCCCCGTGCATTTTCCCTTAATTGACTCAAACAGTGCCGTTAACGCTAAGGCACTACGCGGAAGTAACTCTACACAGCGTGAATAGGATGGCAAGTTAGGAAATTCCTTCCGGAGATATAAGCGGACATAATAGAGATAAAATACCTTGAATTGCCTGAATCGGAGTTGATGAAACAACACAACCAGTGTCATCATTTCCGCCAACGAAAGCTGAGTAGACCGTCTACGACGCTTAGTACCGTTAGTCAGCAAATATTCATGCATTTTTGGCTCGAAGTCTTTGCAAAAATCATCCATCAGGCAATAAAGTTCAGTAAGATTTTCCATAATTGTTTAACAATGCTCTACTCTTTAACCAGACTGTTAGAGTATTTTAACAAAACAGGCTCATTCAACTATTTGAATATCAAGACTTTCTCTTTATTTCTTATCCCGAACTCAGGTTATCAAACGGTTGACCGTCACAAATTAAATAACCTTTTGGTGGTGCAGCTTGAGGCCAAGGAATAGGCGCGCCAACCGGATAATTATCGATTGCTTCAACATCGGAGGTTAATGCGAGCGTGCCTGATTTTGGAGGAAACAAAACCGTTGTTTTTGTGTTTGTATCGTGAACCTGGGTTCTTTTGGAATTTCTGACATAAGCAAACTCAGCACCACTGGAACCGTTAGTGCCACCTAAATTGAAAATCGTATCACCCGTTGTCAACGATCACCGAAAACTGATCCACTTTTTAGCTAAATCCGATCAATCAAAATTGATCCACTTTTACTCAGTCATTGCTCCTGAGCGCCGCTTATCTTTCAATCGATAGCTTTCACCGCTTAATTGCAGTACATGCGAATGATGAAGTAAACGATCAAGCATAGCGGCAGTTAATGTTGCGTCATCAGCAAAAGCATTTGGCCATTGCCCAAATGATAAGTTACTCGTCAATATGACACTGCCATACTCATAACGCTTGACAATCACATTGAAAAACAGGTTTGCTTCTTCTCGCCCAAACGGCAGGTATCCAATCTCATCGATAATCAACAATTTCGGGGCCATCACCGAACGTGATAGATATTGTTTGAGCTTATTTTGTCGTTTGGCAGTTGAGAGTTGCAACATCAGTTCAGCTGCCGTGGTAAAGCGGGTTTTCTTCTTGGCCTGTACTGCTTTTAATCCTAACCCAATAGCTAAATGCGTTTTGCCTACACCGCTTGGGCCAAGCAACACGACATTTTCATTACGTTCAATAAACGTTAATGCGCTTAATTCCTGTATGTCACGAGTTTCGCACAAAACTAATTTGGGTACGCTAATAAAACACGGATTTGCTCAGTAATAGCACTTTTGATTACGTCCCAATTTTGTTGATAAAGGGTTATTTTTTCAGATATACGACGTTTATGTTGTTCAAACCACGCAGAAATAGCGAGAAAAATATGATTTCTTTGCGCTCGGCTCGTGCGAGCCTGACAGCGTTCAATACCACAGTTTTGTTTAACTTCTCGATGATAAACTTCAACAGACCAACGGGCATCCATGATAGATTTGAGGTATTGACGGGTGTGATTCTCTTTGTTTGTTACTATGTAATCAATACGGCCGTTTTTGGCTGTAAATTTGAAAACGGTTACCCAACCATATCCTCGCAAGTGTATTGACGTTCCTTCTTCTGAGATGTCTAACTTGTTCAGTTGTTTGTTATGGTTAACAATCCTATTTTTCCTCAGCGTGGTTACCCAGATCCAACCATGAGAGCGAATTGATTTCAGGTTATCCAGGCTAGAATACCAAGCATCCATCACTACGGCTTCTGGCATGATCCCTCTTTTTTTAGCAAGAGTGAGCATTTCGGAAAAGTGCGTGTTTTTTGTTTTTCCATCAGAATCTTTATCATAAATCCGATAATTGATAGGAATTGATTCAACCTTCGTCAGATCATGCCAAAGCAAATTAACTAAACCTATGCCAGCAATAACCTCATGTTCATTACCTGAATATTGATAATGGACCATCTCTATTTTTTTACTACCACGAGTTTCGCACCAATAAAAAAACGCGCTATTTTTAAGTTTAATTCAGCATGATATATAAATAGACAAAACCTTATAAATTAAATACAAATTATTGTAATTTAATAAAATTTATGTGTTTTAGTAACTTACAGATTAACCATTGCTTTTAAGCCATTTCTAGAACTTTATATGCCTGTGCGAAACTCGTGACTACGTGTTTTGGCAATCAATGTATCATCGGCAATTAGTACGCAAGGGCTTTTTTTGTCTATAGAAGGTTCAACTAATCGCCATAGGTCTTTAGGTCTAAAACATCTACTTTTTAGCCATCGGCTAACAGTGTCATGAGATAAAGGCGATGGGCTTACTTCTGATAATGCTAAACCAGAGTATCTTAAACTGCTTACTTGTAAGAATGTTTTATAGATATCTTTAATACATGGATAACCCGACAAAATATGAACACCCTGATTTTTTCTTGTTTTTAAATTTATACTTCTTTTTTGGAGATTGCGAAACTCGTGTATGTGTTGTTTGGGGATCCCCGTTGCAAACTTAAAATCGAACGTATTAAGTTCTTTATGTGCTGGGAATCCTGCCATCCGACTCAAAAGATTACGGGTTCGTTCATCTCGTTGTTGTTGCTCACATTTTAATAGGGACAGTAAAAACTCTCCGTAGCTTTTGTCTTGGGCAATGCATTGTTCGGCAAGTGATGACCAATGAGTCGGAATAGAATTTAATTTCAATGACTCACACAGGTGTTCAATTTGTTCATGCAATAACATGTTCACCTCCCAGCAATGCTTCGTATACGCTGATTGAGTGTTGCAAACTGACAGATTCAAGGGGCGGTACGATACGGATATTAAGCGTATCAGTCTGCGGGATAGATTGGCAAACCCTTGCTGGTAAGGGTAGAAGATACTTAACTTCCTTAGCTAGTCTATCTGCTGGCTTCTCTAACGTTGTTCCATGAATCCGCTGATGGGCAACGCGTTGTAACCAGGGCCCCACTCTTGCATTAGCTATCTCAATATCCAGTTCAAGATTATGAGCACGAAGGTCGGTATTTAATGGTACGATAAAGCTGTTTTTTAAATAGAGGTTAAAGCGCTCTACTTTCCCTTTAGTTTTTGCCCTGTAGGGCTTGCAAGCACACAATTTAAACCCGTAATCTTTCGACATGTAATTTATGTTCACATTCTGCATAAGCATCCCGTTCGATGATGAGGAATTTTGCGTTATCACACAATATTTCCTGTGGTACACCACCAAAATAGTCGAAAGCTTCTCGTAAACCTTGTTGCCAGGATTCTGCTCGTTCATTATCAAAGAACTTTACATAACTCGCACGCGAATAGCCTAGCGTTGCAACAAACGCTTTTAGTGATTTTTTACCTCGCCGGATGCTGGTGAAGTCGATTTGCATTTGTTGACCTGGCTGTGTTTCAAAACGGACGACAGCTTCGGGAACAATGCTTGGTTTAAATTGACAAACAAATCGGCGTAATTGAGCAATACCGCCTTGATAGCCGCTTTCAACTACTTCATCAAATAAGACTGTTGCAGGGATCCAATCAGGTTTAGCCAGTTCAATTCGCTGAAGCAAATAAGGTTTAAAGGGTGCTAATTTAGTCGGTTGTTGACTTCTTTTAGCATAAGTTGGCATTGTCTGTTGTTGTAAATGATGTTTTACGGTGTTACGGGATATGCCCAATTCACGGGCAATTTTTCGAAGGCTTTGTCCTTGTGCAAAGCGAACATGAATATCCACAAATATCTCCTTGGTTAACATAAATTATCCGTACAAAAATGTGCGAATAATACCAAGTGGATCAGTTTTAGATGATCGTTAGTGGATCAGTTTTGCATGATCGGTGACAACGTTGGTGATTCAACGTTAAGCCTGCCTACTTTTAGGGGCTCTTCTGAATTCTTTTTGGCATAATTGTCGTTAGAAGCTTTTTGGCTTAGCACGTCGGTTGTCGAATTACCCGTTGTTTGTTTTACAGCGGAACTGTTGAGCTTGGTATTGAGTCCTTGGGTTAATTCTGTTTTTGTAGCGTAGTCTCCGTTTGGCTGCTTGCTGTTTAATGCATCTGTCACCGATTTCTGGCTCATTACTTTATCAGTGGCGTTACCTGTTTGCTGCACGATATTTGCGGATAAAATAGCGTCTTTTAGCGACTGCCACTGGGTGGTATCGGTTAAGGGATTGCCGGCGTTGTTTTCGGTCTTTGAGAGATAGATATTACCGTCAGACAGGCATGCCGCCCCTTTGTTGTAAATCTGCTTTTCGGCATATTCAGCAATCCCGTTTTGGTAAAGGTGGGTCACAAGGGCGCTAACGGTAAATCCCACCGCATTAAAATCCTGCATGGTGGGCAATTCTGACACGGGCAAAATGCCCCATCCACGCTCAAAATCGGCATTGAGATTTTTCTCAAGATTGTCGGTGATTTCTTTCGAACCAAACGCGGTTCTTTCTTCCGTTTTGCTGCCCCCTGCAAACGGTTGAATATCAATATTCGGTCTGTCTATTTTCAAAGTTATCTCCTGTTATTCAAAAAAGTTTTCTTGGCAAAGTAACCAATGCTTGCTTCTGGGTTAACGTCAAAACGGCTGTACCACGAAATGGCATTTTGATGTCCCTTAAAGCCAAACGTGCCTTTCGGTTCCTGAGTTACATAATTAATTTGCACGCCCTGCGGACGGGGCAGTAAATCAAGCCGTAAGATGAATTCCAGCCACTCCCTATCGGCTCTTTGTGTAATAACGATGGTGAGGCTCATGTTCTGGCGGTCAATTAAATAGCCTTCGCCTTCTATGGCAAAATTGACCGCCTGTTGCAGTGATAACAGGCTCACATCACCGGTTTGGGTGGCGGTAGCAAGGGCGGTATTTTTGATGATTTTGAGCTTAATCAGGCTGCGATATTGCTTATCGGGTAATTTCAATGGCAAAAAATCCTGTGCAAATTTGGAGCGAAAGCCCCCTTGTTTTTTCCGCTCTTTTGACCAAACGGCAACGCTTTGGCGTGATTTTTAAAGCCAAAAAAGCCTTTGCGCTCACCACTGGGTTGAAAGCGACTGATTCCTACCCAACTGCCGATGATATCCAGCGGGTCACCTTGCGCCGTTTCGAGATTAAACGCTTCCCGAAAGGCATTAACGGTATCAAAACAATCCGCATACCCATTAAAAAGGGCGGAAATCTCCGCCCTTGCCTTGGGTTTGGTGTAATACTGCTTGATTAGCAGTTTTTGATATTCTTCTTTGAGACTCATGTGACTACCTCATTAACGATGATGTTGTCACTGACGATGTTGAATTTCTCATCAACATCGGCTTTTAAAATGGCACTCGTCCACGTGTTGCCGTCCTTTGATATTTGAAGGTCAGAGACATAGTAAGTACGTGCAATGCGGTTCAAAATGCAATAAAGCGCAGTCACTTTGATGTTTTCGCCAATGCGATAAGGGATTTAACCAGTTCGTCTTTAATCTCCTGTATCGGCACAGGCTCATTGGCTTTTTCACGCGTGGCGGTGAGCTTAATTGAAATTGTGGTGATTTTAGGACGGTCAAATCGGTATTCATGCACTACCTCAAAAAACGTGTCGTCTGCTTGGGCTATCTTGTCAATGTATTTTCCCGTGATAGTGCCTTTAAGTCCCGTCCCCCCTGTTTTGTTGCGGGCGATACAATCAATAATTGCCTGATTTTCACCCCCTTCTGCTATTACCCAAATCGAATGAGGCGGAATATTCAGCGCATCAGTCTCATTGGTGGTGTTTTCGTATACCACTGCATCATTAACGCCTTTAACCAGATTCAAACGGGCAGCCATACCGCCAATCGTGCTTTGGCTGGCATTCGCAAAGGTTTTTAACCGTCTCGCCGTAAATGACTATCACTTTCGTTTTCCTTACGTAACAGCCCGTTGATTCTGGCTAGATAATCAAGGTGGAGTCCTTCGGCTTGCTCCGGCTTCAAGTTCTCACGAGTTTCGCACCAATAAAAAAACGCTCTATTTTTAAGTTTAATTCAGCATAATATATAAATAGATAAAACCTTATAAATCAAATGCAACTTATTGTAATTTAAGAAAATTAATGTGTTTTAGTAACTTGCAGGTTGATCATTGCTTTTAAGCCATTTCTAGAATTTTATATGCCTGTGCGAAACTCGTGGTTCTGATAGAGCTTTTTGACCAATACCAAACATTCATGGGCAATTCGGTTATAAATAGCAATGCGCTGCCCGTCAGGCGTATCTTGTGAAAGATTAATATCACTGCCGTAAATTGTCTTAAACTCGGCAATGAATATTTCAATCAGTTCAGGTAATGTCGCAATCGTGATACCGTTTTCATCAAGTTTGATATTCACTGGCTGACCTCCTGATTAAGGGGGCGTGTTC
>NZ_JAZHPL010000009.1:0-94849 GCF_036919435.1 Arsenophonus sp. PmNCSU2021_1
ATTTTTCGTGCTATTCGATATTCAAGACCTAACTGCTCTTGTACTATCTTCATGAATGTTCCATGTGGCTCATTCTCCTTAAGAATAATCAGCCGTTTCCCCGCCTCCAGCATGGCTTCGGCACTTTGCGCCATATAGAAGCGGGCTTCATGCACAATCCTTTCCCGTTCATAGGGTAGCCCATCCCCAAAACGTGCCATTACTTCCTGTTGGGCGCTGTTTTCTGCATTTTTTTCAGGGTATGCAATTGCCCCCCCCCCCCCCGCAATCGTGATATTGTCCGCCGTAGTTACAGACAGGCTGGTTGCCGCTTTTTTCTTTGCCATACAGGTCTCCTTTAGGCCGATAACAGCCAGTGGTTTTTTACGGCAATAAAGAACATACAAAAACAAACAAAAAAGACTTTACATTATTTTGAATGCCATTGTATATTTATTTTTAACTTTTTATGACGGAGGTAACACCATGTCACTGCAACACCCCGCCGACTTTAAGCGCAATTTTTATGATCGTGTCTATCAGAACTACCCGACGGTGGCGGCGTGGGCACGCCAATCCGGCTTCAAACCCTATCAGGTTTATATGTTGCTTGATGGCTCCTGCCAGGGCTGGCGCGGGGAAGCCCGCAAAATCAAACAGGCGATTGAACAGATAATGGGTTCTCCCATGCCATCGGGAAAAAAGCGCCATAAAAAATAACATTCGCCCGTTTCACTGACGGTAACACAATTTCCATTAATGAAAAAGAGGCATCCGATGAAAAACACCTTATTACTGCACCCTTCTTCACGCACACGACGGGCGCTGCGTATTTTGAAAGCCATGAAAGGGCATTACCGCGATGGCCTGTCCAATAAAGCCCTGGCGGCGCTAATCAATGACTCTGCGGCCAATATCAGTCGCACCCTGCCATTTTTAGTGGAAGAAGGAATGATTGAGAAGCGCTTCAATGGGAATTACGGCCTCGGTGAGGAATTGATACAGATTGCCCTGGCCTTTTTTGATGAAACCGAACGGGCGCAAATCAAGATGGCAGAAAGGCATGGCCGCTGCGTAGCATCAGCGTCAAAACCGTAAGAGGAAAAAATAATGGGTAGAAAAGCGTTACCGATAACGGCTGAAATTGCCCCCGAACAGCCTTTGGCACCGGATTTAATGAACAACCTTAATGCCCTGGCTGAACATCAGCAGGCCATTATGGATAAGTACGGCGAGGGGTTGCCCTATGAACGCGAGCGCATTGTGCATGAAGCGCGCTTCTATATGGCACAAAGTGCCGAAGCCATGCTGGAGGCGGGGAAACGGCTGATTATTCTTAAGGAGAATGAGCCACATGGAACATTCATGAAGATAGTACAAGAGCAGTTAGGTCTTGAATATCGAATAGCACGAAAAATGGCACAAGCAGCATTGAAATATCTTTCACCGACACTTGAGTCAAAGGTGAATACGTTTTCAGGTTTAGGCCGTTCAAAACTCTATGAACTCATGCTGGAAGACGACGATGATCTGGCGGAATTGGCCGAAGGCGGCACCATTGCGGGCTTGACGCTAGACGAAGTTGATCGCATGTCGGTGCGGGAACTAAAAGCAAAACTGCGTAAAACGGAAAAGTCACTTGAAGCCAGCCGCCGTCTGGCCAATGAGAAAGATCAAAAGATCAATGAACTGAGCGAAAAACGCCTGCTTAATCAGCATCGCCCGTTAGGGGAAGAAGGCATACGCCAGCTCCGTGAAGAAATTGGCCTGGTGGGCTTTGATGTTAAAGCCATATTAATGGGGCGCTTTCGGGAAGGGCTGGAAAAACTGAGCAGCCACAGTGGTGATATCACATCCCACGCCGACTATTTAGCGGGCTTGCTTAATGATATTGAGTTTGAAATCAATGTGTTACGTAGTGATTTTTCGTTACCCCACCACGCAGTATCAGCGTTGGTGCCTGACTGGACAAAAGCCGATGCGGATGCCGACGATGCGGATTTTCAGTTACCGGAACACCTGCGCGGCACCGGACAGGATAATGTCGAGGAGGTGGTGCAATGAACCCCATCCTGACCGAACGTCTGTTAACCATTGCCCAGACTGCTGAAAGAGCCGGGCATGGCGGCAAAGACGCGGTGTATCAGACAGGCTGTCAGGCACTCGGTATTTCCAAAGCCACGCTGCTGCGAAAAATCAAACAGGTCAGTTATAAACCGCCGCGCAAGCAGCGGGTGGATTATGGTACCAGCGCCCTGACACGCGACGAAGCCCTGCTGATATCCGGCGTCATCATGGAATCTGAACGCAATAATGGTAAACGCCTCTACAGTCTACAGCAAACGGTTAATGACCTGCGGGCGAACAACCTGATTGATGCCGGGTATATTGATAATGAAACTGGCGAGTGGTTTCCGCTGTCGGTCGATGCCATCAGCCGGGCACTGTACCATTATCGCCTGCATCCCAACCAGTTACGGGTACCTGCCCCGTGCGTTCAATTAAAAACCGGGCATCCCAATCATGTCTGGCAGCTGGATGCGTCGCTGTGTGTGCTCTATTACCTGAAAAATCCCGCCAAAGGGCGCACCACGCGCGATAGCGGCCTGCGCATGATGAGTGAGGCCGAGTTTAACAAGAACAAGCCCAAAAATCTGGCCCGTATTGTCAATGACCGCGTCTGGTCATTTGAACTGACCGACCACACCAGCGGCTGGATTTACGCCGAGTACCGCTTCGGCGGCGAAACGGCACAAAACTTTACCGATGTGCTGATTAATGCCATGCAGGAGCGCAGTGGGGCCGACGTATTACATGGTGTACCGCGTATCCTTTATACCGACCCCGGCTGCGCGCTGGTCTCAGCCACGATGCGCAACCTGTGCAAAACCCTCGGTATTCAACTTATCGCCCATAAAGCCCGTAATGCCCGCGCCACCGGCTCAGTGGAAAAGGCGCGCGATATTCTGGAGTGTAGTTTTGAATCCGGCCTGCGGTTTGTGCAAGTCGATAATATTGATGAACTGAACCACCGGGTCGGGTTATGGCGTAAAAAGTATAACCGTACCGCGCTGCATCGCCGTACCGGCATGACCCGTACCGACAGCTGGCTACGGATCACTCCGCAGCAGTTAATCAAGGCACCACCCGTTGAAGTGTGCCGCGAACTGGCGGTGAGTCTGCCGGAAAACCGTAAGGTCAATGACTATCTTCGCGTGTCATTTGGGAGCAAAGAATATGACGTTAGGGGTGTGCCGGGTGTTTGTAACAACGATTGGCTACAGATAGTCCGTAACCCTTGGCGCGACAGTGAAGCACAGGTGGTGATAATCAATGAGGACGGCATGGAAGTCTTTTACCGGGTACCGGAAGTGGTGAAAGACGAGTACGGTTTTCCCCTCAATGCCCCAACATTAGGCGAATCCTTCAAGGCATTACCCCACACCCCGGCGCAACACCATCTGGCGGAAGTCGAGCAGGCGATGTATGGCACCACCTGTCCCACCGAAACCGCTGCCGCGCAAAAAGCCAAAGCGCTGCCACTGGGCGGTCGCTTTAACCCTTATCTGGACAATGAACGCGATACCCCACCCATTTACCTGCCCAAACAGGGCCAGGCTTCCACGGTTTGCGCGCCACGTTTTGAAGAACGTTTAAACCCGGTCGTGGTGGTTCAACAGTTGCGCGCGCGTTTCCAGGCGGCGGGCAAGACCTGGCGCAGTGAATTTTACACCACGCTAACCCAACGCTTCCCGGACGGCATACCCGCTGACCAGGTCGACGCGCTGGGTGATGAGCTGATGGCCCAGTCCACCGAGGTGGTGGTCAGTCTGGCCAGTCACGGTTAACGGGAGGCCATCATGCTGAAACTCAAAACCCTGTTACAACACCACAACCTGACCCAGGCAGCACTGGCCCGTGCGCTTGACCTTTCCGAGGCGACGCTGGCGCAAATAGTCAATCACCATCAGTGGCCGAAACAGGATACCGACGCACTAAAACACCGCATCCGTGGCTGGCTAAGTGACCAGGGCATCGCGGCGGACGACTGCTTTGACGGGGTCACATCCAGCAGCAAGGAAAAGCACACACCACCTAGCAACGAGGAAGACACCATGTTACTGAAAAAACAGGTATTACTGACTGCCACCAAAAAGCATTTTGGGCTGTTTCGTGCCCCATTTGACGACAACGCGGTACAAGGTCATGAAGATGTGTTTTTAACCCCTGAAAGTCGTTATGTGCGCGAGGCGTTGTACCAGACCGCCAGCTATGGCGGCTTTATCGCGGTTATCGGTGAATCCGGCTCGGGTAAAAGCACGCTGCGACGTGACCTGACTGACCGCATCTATCGGGAAAACGCCCCGGTGGTGGTGATTGAACCCTACGTGCTGGCGATGGAAGACAACGACCATCAGGGCAAAACCCTGAAAGCCGCCAGTCTCGCCGAGGCTATTGTCCATACCCTGGCCCCACTGGAAAAACTCAAACGCTCGCCGGAGGCCCGCTTTCGTCAGCTACACCGACTATTAAAAGAGAGCAGCCGCGCCGGGTACAGCCATGTACTGGTGATTGAAGAAGCCCATTGCCTGCCCATCCCGACCTTAAAGCACCTTAAACGCTTCTTTGAGCTGGAAGACGGCTTTAAAAAACTGCTGTCCATCGTCCTGCTGGGACAACCCGAACTGGGCGACAAGTTATCCGAGCGCCTGTTAGCGGTCAGGGAAGTGGTACAGCGCTGCGAGGTAATTGACCTGCCGCCGCTAGATGAACACTTGAACGACTTTCTTGATTTCAAGTTTAAACGCGTCGGCGGCGACCTTAGCAAAGTCCTTGGCCCGGATGCGATACCGGCACTGCGTCAACGCCTAAGCTGGCTGCGCCCGAAAAAAGACACGCCGGTCAGCCTGCTTTACCCCTTGGCTATCGGCAACCTGCTGACCGCCGCCATGAACCTGGCCGCGCAAAACGCCATCCCGGTTATCGACGCCAATATTATTCACAGTGTGCATTAAAGGAGGCTTTTATGCTGAACCCCGCCGTGACCATTAAAAACCCGTCAGCGATGACCTACCAGGCCATCCAGCAGCAGTTCAGGCAATGCCTGTCGGTGATGGATAAACTCAGCCAGGAAGGTTTTATCGTCAGTCAGTTTACCGTTGATGGCTATAGCCGTCCGACCCTTACCCTGCTGCATGACCGACGGTGTGATGCGTTATATAAAAACGGCCATGCCGTTCGCTATGCCCTGGGTACTGACCGTCAGGGCCGCTGGGAAAAATACCAGTTCCTGCAAGATAACTGCCGAATCACCTGGGAGGTACGTTAATCATGACAACACGCCCTGTCCGTATTACCGCTCGCCAATCGGTTTATTTGGCAAAGACCGTCGATATGCCGGAACAGGACGATGAAACCTATTTGTCGATTTGCGAGAACTGCCGTGATTTTGATGAACAAGACCAGCGTCTTGGTGAAATCGCGACCCGATACAACATGAATTTATTTGAGCATATTCAACACAGTGACGCCCTGGAAGACATTATTTTCGAGCGCGTTTAATTCCCGACGTTGTTAATGAAAAGGTAAAAAAGATGGCAAAGAAAATAACGCGGCTTAAAGCCGCGGCGGGTGCCTGCACGCCGCAAACCCGTGAGCAGGTAATAAACGATATTAAAAATCTGGGCGATATCCAGCGGGAAATGACCCGACTGGAGACAGAGATTAATGATGAAATTGCGCGGTTAACCCATCAACATGCGGCTGATATTGAAGCCAGGAAAGCCCGCATCACCCTGTTGCAAAGAGGTATCCAGACCTGGTGCGAGGCCAACCGTGAGGCGCTTACCCAAAACGGCAAAACCAAAACCGCCAACCTGATAACCGGCGAGGTGTCATGGCGTAACCGCCCACCGTCCGTTTCGGTAAAAGGGGTGGATGATATCATTCAGGCGCTGGAAGAAAACGGACAGACCGACTGCATTATTCGCAAAGCACAGCTTGATAAAAATGCCCTGCTCAAAAATCAGGACACTATCCAGCGACTGAATATTCCCGGCATTACGTTTCGCAATCAGCTTGAGGATTTCATTATTACGCCCTTCGAGCAGGAGGTGACCTCATGAGCTATCAGGAAATAAAACCTCTGCGCCGCCAAATTGAAAGGCACATAAACCGCGCCATGCATCACCTGCAGGCAGACCATTCTGCCGCCGCGTATTGTGAATTTCAAAATGCCTTCGAGATATTGGCCGAACTCATCGTCGCCTTAGATAAGGAAAACACGTTATGACCATTACCTGCATCAGCTGCCATCAGGCAACGCGACGCCTGAATCCTACCCAGGCCGAGATCATCCAACAACCGGAAAGCGGCGAGTGGGGGATTGACCTGTTACTGACCTGTCCACACTGCGGACAGCGGTATAGCGCCTGGGTACTTAATTGGGATGTCGTGCCGCTAAAAGGTATCACGGCAAAGTCGCCATCAACACCACCCCATCATCAAACGCACGAGGTAAATAAACCATGAACCTTGACCTTTGGTTAGTTTTTTTAGGCGGTGCCTTGCTCAGTGCCGTATTACCCGGCGCTGGCGCTATCCTCACGCTTAACCATGCCTTCCAGCGGGGATGGTGCAAGACGCTACCGCTTATTGCCGGTCAGGCGACCGCATTAGGCTTGATGGTACCCATTGTGGCACTAGGCACGGAAGCGTTGCGCGCTTCAGCGACAGCCTGGCTGTTACTGAAAGGCATTAGCGTACTCTGGCTACTGTTTGCCGCCTACCGAACCTGGCGCGCACCAGTCATCATGGATGCTTACGATGTCGTGACATTGACCCGCTGTGCGCAACGGTTCTGCTGGGGTTTTCTGACCGATATCACCAACGCCAAAGCGCTCGCCTTCCTACTTGCCACACTACCGGTCTTTCTTAATCCGTCCCAATCGTTAGGGCCACAAATTACCCTTATGACTCTGACGATGGTAATGGTCGATGCGCTGATGATGACGCTTTACGCGCTCATTGCCGCCCGCTTGCGGCCTTATTTTCAATCGCCCGAAACCCGCAAACAACAAAACCGCCTGTTTGCCGGTTTCTTGGTGTTCATTGCGGTCAGCCTTTGTTTTATTGAACATCCGACCTTAATTCAGTGAAAGAGGATAAATTATCATGTGGATATTAATTTTAGCCCTATACGCCAGTCCCTATGCCGGTAATGCTTTTTCCACGCTGCATACACAGGCGTTTGACACGGCAACCGCCTGTCAACAGGCCGCCAAACAGTTCGCAGAAAAATTTGAAACCTTCAAGGATATGGATGCCAAGGCGATTTGCGTGAAGAAGTCATAGCGGAAAAGCGGCGTTTACTGCATTCAATTGTATAATAACGATATTCATTTTATAATCCTTCAAAACCCGAAGGATTATTTTTTTATTCATGGCATAAGGAATCCTGACCCCGACCACAACGATAAAGGACGCCTCCGATGACCCGACAAAAATACCTGCAGTTAATCCATATTGCCGCCCACCACCTCAAACTGGATGACACGACTTACCGCCAGATGCTGCACAGGCTAACGAGGAAAACATCAGCAAAAGCCCTGAATATCGGTCAACTGGCGCAAGTGTTAAACGCCCTAAAAGCCAAAGGTTTTCGTATCCAGCCGACTCAACCCACGACGAAAAAGCAGACCGACCGTCCGCAAATCCAGAAAATGCAGGCCCTGTGGCAGGCAATGGCCGATGAGGGCATTGTCCGGGATGCGTCAGCAACAGCCCTGGCCCACTTTGTTAAACGGGAAACCGGCGGTGATTCGCCTTACTGGCTAGATAGCCAACAGGCCAGCCAGGTTATCGAGAAACTCAAGCAGTGGCAAAAACGCGTGGCAAGGACAACCTCATGCTAGAGCATACCTTTCGCAGTAAAGGGCCGGAGTTACTGGTTGAGCTGGCCGACCACACGGCGCAGATCGTCAGACAGATTATCGATGTTGACCCCGCTGTTGCCAGCCAGATAGGCGATGCCGTCGCCAGTCAAATGATGGCGGTATGGGGCGGGCAAAATGTCTATTTCCCGATGGGGCTGATGTGGAAAATAAACCAGCGCGACCGGGAGATATTTGCCGACTTCAATGGCCATAACCACCGCGCCCTGGCACGCAAGTACGAAGTCTCGCTACAGTGGATTTATTCCGTGATAAAACGGGTTAAAAAAGAAGAAATTGCTCGCATCCAGGGCAATCTGTTTGAAGATGAAGATAAGCCGTCTCGATGACTGTTTCTCGTTTCACATAGTGAAACGTCGGAGAGAAAAATATAACCTATACACCAGATAGTGAGCATTGGTTTAATGCTAACCAAACAATAGAAGGATATTTCATATGCTCGATTCATCACTGCTAAATCTGCCCTGGGCAACATTGGTGACGCTGGCTTCTGGCTATGTTGGATACTTTATTGCCAATGTTGGTCTGAAAGAGCACCACAAAACCGTTGACATAACGTTTTCGACATTAGTTTTTGGTCTTATATCTGCAACCGCTTATGAATCCGTCACCGTATATGCGGTTTACTGGTCAACCCTTGTAGCGCTGGTTACCGCAATAATAACAGGAGCCGTATGGCGTAAATACGGGCGTAGATGGATGTACAAGCTCATGCGCGCCTTAAACATCTCATGGTCTGATGGCACCCATTCCGCGTGGCAGCAGCTGTTCGGGCAGATTGAGTACCGAGCCACTGAAGTGTTTGTTATTCTCAAGGATGGCAGCGGGTTATTATCGCGGCCTCTGGCTCGTTTTGAAGGGCTCCCTAATGGGCCGTTTGCGCTGGGCAATACGGGAGACGTCATTCTTTATGTAACACACCATAGCGCACCAGATAGTGATGAATGGCGCGAGTTTGCTGGTGTGATCGATGACTCCTGGGGGGCGCTGGCGACCTACATTCCTGCAGAGCAAATAGCTAGGGTGGAAATTAGGAGGAACAAGATTAAAACTGCATCCACGCCTCCTAAGGTTTAGCTATCACTCATTTTTTAGGACGGATACCAGGCGGGTTATTTGACTGTTGCGATGGGGTGGGTTTATTCTCCTTGCTGGCATCTTTTTCAAACGTGACTACTCGGTCATTTTTGGGATTCTCTGTAAAGTCGGAACTATCATGATTGTTGTTCTTGGTCGTCATGGAAACTTCCTCTAAATGAAATCAATCGTAGTAGATTCGATTCTATACTCAACATACTTCAAGATGCAGGCGACTATTCAGCAAAAAGCACGGGTAGTAAGGCCGTTAAGCTTCCTTTCCCTGCATCTTGAAGTTTATTGAGTATAGTTCAGTAAAGAGGATGGTTTCAATTAATGGGTTTTAAAACATGATTTCTGTTTCACTATGTGCAACTTAATCCCTCTGACTTGTCCCAGATAGATCCAGTTTGTCCCAGGTAGATCCACATTTATCGCACGTTTCCCGTTTAAATATCTCACGTCCTATCAGGTTGTACAACATGATGTCGGCATTTAAAAAAGATGAAGAATTTGGTTATACTGAATGTAATATAGTACCTGAATTCAGTCAAAAACCAACTCTATATATACCGCAGGCTATTTAATATATATCCTTCACGAGTTTCGCACAGGCCTATAAAATTCTAGAAATGGCTTGAAAGTAATGATTAATCTGCAAGTTACTGAAATGCATAAATTCACTTAATTTACAATAAGTTATATTTAATTTATAAGGTTTTATCTATTTACATATTATGCTGAATTAAACTTAAAAATAGAGCGTTTTTTTATTGGTGCGAAACTCGTGTCCTTATTTAATAACGAATAAAATAATTTATTAACATTAAATAAGCCAGTTGTTAAAACTGGCTTATTATTTAATTGTTGTGACAGTTTATTAAATAGTTTAATCGCAATATGTAATTTTAATCGCTAACCCACCTTGTGAAGTTTCACGATATTTGGCATTCATATCTTTGCCGGTTTCATACATGGTTTCAATTACTTTATCCAGACAAACACGCGGATCACTAACCCGACGTAAAGCCATTCGGGCAGCATTAACCGCCTGAACTGCTGCAATCGCATTACGCTCAATACAGGGAACCTGGACTTGACCGCCAACCGGATCACAAGTAAGCCCAAGATGATGTTCCATACCAATTTCTGCTGCGATACAGACTTGGGCAGGACTACCTACCTCCCATTAATTCGGTTAGCGCAGCTGCGGCTATAGAACAGGCCACACCAACTTCACCTTGACAGCCAACTTCAGCACCAGAAATTGAAGCATTCATTTTATAAAGGGTGCCGATAACGCCAGCAACCAAAAAGAAGCGGGTATAGGAATTTTCGTTAATGGGGCGAATAAATTTATCATAATAAGAAAGTACGGCTGGAATAATACCACAAGCACCATTGGTCGGTGCGGTAACCACTCGTCCACCGGCTGCATTTTCTTCATTGACTGCCAAGGCGAACATATTGATCCAATCAACAACCGCCATCGGATCCGTTGTCGTATTATCGGAGGTGACTAGCATTCTTCTTAATGCTGCTGCACGGCGTGGTACCCGAAGTGGGCCTGGTAATAGGCCTTCGGTATTAACACCTCGTTCGATAGCTTGCTGCATAACCTGCCAAACTGCATCGAAATGAGTTTGGATTTCTTCTTTACTCCGCAGCGCTAATTCATTTTGCATCACCAGTGCAGAAAGTGAAAGGCCGGTATCTTTACAGTGCCGTTGTAGATCAGCTGCTGACTGGTATGGATAAGGCACTTTAACCGGCGATCCACTTTCTTGACCAAAATGCTGTTCATCAACGATAAAACCACCGCCAATAGAATAATAGGTATTACTATACAGTTTATCTTCAGCTGCGAAAGCGGTAATTACCATACCATTTTCATGCAGTGGTAGATTGGTGGTATGAAAATTCATACCACCTTGTGTAGGAAAATCCACTACATGTTGTCCATTGGCAAGTAATAAGCGCTGAGTTTGTTCAACATTTTTAACAAAAGTGGAGATAGAATCGATAGCTACCGTATCGGGTAGATTACCGGCTAATCCCATAATAATGGCAATATCAGTGGCATGTCCTTTACCGGTTAAAGATAATGAACCATAAACATCAACGCTAATACGCTTTACAGAAGTCAGAATCTCTTTTTCAATTAGATCATCAACAAATTGTTTCCCGGCTTTCATTGGTCCGACAGTATGAGAACTGGATGGGCCAATGCCAATTTTAAAAATATCAAAAACACTACTCATATTTTATTCGCCTCCTTGTTAAAGGCGCTAATTTTTAGTAATAAGCTGGCCGAAGAGTTGAAGTTAATATTGCGGCTTTACGATATTTGGGAAAACTAATTCATTTATTCCAATAAATTAAAGCCATCCCAAAATCATTAAACCACGAGTTTAGCACAAAACTAATTTGGGTACGCTAATAAAACACGGATTTGCTCAGTAATAGCACTTTTGATTACGTCCCAATTTTGTTGATAAAGGGTTATTTTTTCAGATATACGACGTTTATGTTGTTCAAACCACGCAGAAATAGCGAGAAAAATATGATTTCTTTGCGCTCGGCTCGTGCGAGCCTGACAGCGTTCAATACCACAGTTTTGTTTAACTTCTCGATGATAAACTTCAACAGACCAACGGGCATCCATGATAGATTTGAGGTATTGACGGGTGGGATTCTCTTTGTTTGTTACTATGTAATCAATACGGCCGTTTTTGGCTGTAAATTTGAAAACGGTTACCCAACCATATCCTCGCAAGTGTATTGACGTTCCTTCTTCTGAGATGTCTAACTTGTTCAGTTGTTTGTTATGGTTAACAATCCTATTTTTCCTCAGCGTGGTTACCCAGATCCAACCATGAGAGCGAATTGATTTCAGGTTATCCAGGCTAGAATACCAAGCATCTATCACTACGGCTTCTGGCATGATCCCTCTTTTTTTAGCAAGAGTGAGCATTTCGGAAAAGTGCGTGTTTTTTGTTTTTCCATCAGAATCTTTATCATAAATACGATAATTGATAGGAATTGATTCAACCTTCGTCAGATCATGCCAAAGCAAATTAACTAAACCTATGCCAGCAATAACCTCATGTTCATTACCTGAATATTGATAATGGACCATCACTATTTTTTTACTACGTGTTTTGGCAATCAATGTATCATCGGCAATTAGTACGCAAGGGCTTTTTTTGTCTATAGAAGGTTCAACTAATCGCCATAGGTCTTTAGGTCTAAAACATCTACTTTTTAGCCATCGGCTAACAGTGTCATGAGATAAAGGCGATGGGCTTACTTCTGATAACGCTAAACCAGAGTATCTTAAACTGCTTACTTGTAAGAATGTTTTATAGATATCTTTAATACATGGATAACCCGACAAAATATGAACACCCTGATTTTTTCTTGTTTTTAAATTTATACTTCTTTTTTGGAGATTGCGAAACTCGTGTTAACTAAACCTATGCCAGCAATAACCTCATGTTCATTACCTGAATATTGATAATGGACCATCACTATTTTTTTACTACGTGTTTTGGCAATCAATGTATCATCGGCAATTAGTACGCAAGGGCTTTTTTTGTCTATAGAAGGTTCAACTAATCGCCATAGGTCTTTAGGTCTAAAACATCTACTTTTTAGCCATCGGCTAATAGTGTCATGAGATAAAGGCGATGGGCTTACTTCTGATAACGCTAAACCAGAGTATCTTAAACTGCTTACTTGTAAGAATGTTTTATAGATATCTTTAATACATGGATAACCCGACAAAATATGAACACCCTGATTTTTTCTTGTTTTTAAATTTATACTTCTTTTTTGGAGATTGCGAAACTCGTGTAAACGTTAAAGAAATAATTTATATACTGCAGCTGAAATAGCGATAATACCGACAATGACTACAAAAATATTACTAATATGACCAGAATACTTACGCATAGCGGGTATTCTACTAATTGCGTACATTGGCATCATGAATAATAAAATTGCAATAACAGGTCCACCTAAACTTTCAATAATGCTCAGAATACTTGGATTTAAAGTAGCAACTAACCAGGTAGTGACTAACATAAAAATCGCAGTTGCTTTATTTAGTTTTTGGATATTGATTGTTTTACCTTTTGCCCGATAAGCACGTTCAACCAAACCATTAAAACCCTCACGCGCACCGAGATAATGTCCTAGGAACGATTTTATAATTGCGACGAAGGCAATTAGTGAAGCGGCAAATTTAATAAAAGGTTTATCGGAATAGCCAGATAAATAGTCGAGGATACTGATGTTTGCCGCTTTTGCTTTTACCAAATCAGCAGGAGATAAAGTAAATACACAGCTAAAAACGAAAAACATTACGGTTATAACCATTAAAATATGTGCTGAAGCTAAAATTCGAGAAGCTTTTTGATCCGCATGCTCGCCATATTCTTTACGGTTAGCAACGGCAAATGCAGAAATAATAGGTGAATGGTTAAATGCAAAGACCATAACAGGGATAGTTAACCAAATCGTAACCAACATACTCTGGTTATTTTCGGTACTATCCATATTAATATTGGAGAATGAAAGTGTTTCTAATGCAGCGCCATGCCAGTGAGGGATCATATAGAGTGAAAATATCACCAAAACCGCAATAAACGGAAATACTAGCATACTCATTATTTTGACTATATATTTCTCACCCAGGCTAACAATAGCCATGATACCACCGACAAGAATAAGTGCTAATAGCCAGCGCGGTGGAGCATTAAAACCGAGGAGTTCAACGATGAAATTCTCGACATTATTGGTAATTGATACGCCATATACCAATAAGATAGGATAAATAGCAAAAAAATAGAGCAGTGTGATCCAATTACCGGAAGAACGGCCAAAATGTTCTTCTACAACCTCAGTAATATCGCCATTAGGTTTTGAGCCGGATAATACAAAACGGGTTAAACCGCGATGGGAAAAAAAGGCCATTGGAAATGCGAGTAACGTCATTAGAATGACGGGTAATAGGCCACTCATACCTGCGTTAATGGGTAAAAAGAGTACACCAGCACCGATTGCAGTGCCGTATAAACCTAACATCCAAACTGTATCATTTTTACGCCAAACTTTTACGTCCTGGTGTGCATATGAGGAAGTGATGGAATCAACTCGAGTTGTATCCATGGTAATCTCCAAAATATAAAACGAGAAACAAAAAATAGTAAATTTTTAATGTATGAAAACCGCTCAATATAATTATGATTGCAGGTATATTTATACAATATTCTTTATCTACATAAACAAAATATATAGTTAAAATTTATGTAAATAAAGTAACTGATTATTCTAGTAAAGGTTAATTGCGATACTATACCACATTATGGTTTAGTGTCATTATCACAATACTGTTTAGAATCAATTTTATTTGTTTTTTTATATGTCAAAATTATATTTTAGTTTCTCAGACGCAAATCATATTATTTATCGGTATAAAGTTCCGTGATCAGCATCACAAAAGTATAATCATCTATAGCTTTTTGTTAATTAGTATAATTTTTTTGTTTATATTTTGTTAAATTTAGCTATTCTTAGTTAATATTTACTTAAAAGTTGTTTTAATAAATATGATTAATCATTCAGTTAATAAGCTCAATTTTTGATAAAAATATTTTTATTAATTTTTATAATGTATATAAATAAACGGGGAATTTACTGATAATATTTGCCGCTTTCACTTAGTTATAATCATTAATTGATTTATTGTTGGTTATTGGCTGTTTCCATTTTAAACATCATATTATTGTTTTTTTACTTTTGTACGAAAAATACTTTATTTTTATTAACTTGCCATTTAGATTTCATAGTAAAATGATTTCATTCTAAGATATAACCGTTATAAATTAATAGCCTAAATTTAAATGATAAATGGCATAAATATTAAATCTAGCAATGTTTAATTCTATTTTAGTAAAATCAGATAATGTTATTTTATTTAGGTAACGCTTATCATAAATAATTATCTGCTTATTTAACTTATTAAAAATGTTGAGTGATAAAATAGCCTCGTTAAAATTGATAACTTATTGAATTAACAGAGGCTACTTATGTATATATTTAAATTATCTTAGTATTCAACCTCTAATCCAACCTTTTTTAATTAAAGGCGAAAATAAGATTTGATAAGCTTTTATTATATATGGTAGTAATTTATCGCCACCAATTTTCCAGATTGTTTGACTAACTCCACAAGCTATAATCGCAACCAAAAATGCGCCTGCCATATCTAAAGGCCAATGTACACCGAGAAAAATTCTAGCCCACGCAATTGTGAACGCCGGTATAAATAATAACAGCCCAATCCAATTTCTTAACCAGAATAAAAAGCCAAAAGCGAAGGTAAAAGCAATAGTAGCATGATTACTGGGAAATGATGGTGTTGGGGCATGAGCAAGAAAATGTTGGCCTATCCCCAACATAAAAGGTCGTTCTTGTGGGAAAATTACGCCAATAAAACCAGAAATAGCTAAACCGATAATAACTGCGAGAGCGGTTTTACAGACAAACACTCTTTGGCGAACTAAATTTTTCGATGATCCCCAAGGCCAGCAAGCAATGGTAATTAAGGGAAATATAAGAATGAGTCGTTTAGCCAAAAAAATTGCCAGTGTTAATGTACCAATGGATGTAATTGGGGTGGCATTAATAAAACTAAACAAACTTAAGTTAATATCGTTTAGCAAGGTAGAGCCCTCATTGAATATGTATCCTGATTATTTATATTACACGAGTTTCGCACAAAACTAATTTGGGTACGCTAATAAAACACGGATTTGCTCAGTAATAGCACTTTTGATTACGTCCCAATTTTGTTGATAAAGGGTTATTTTTTCAGATATACGACGTTTATGTTGTTCAAACCACGCAGAAATAGCGAGAAAAATATGATTTCTTTGCGCTCGGCTCGTGCGAGCCTGACAGCGTTCAATACCACAGTTTTGTTTAACTTCTCGATGATAAACTTCAACAGCCCAACGGGCATCCATGATAGATTTGAGATATTGACGGGTGTGATTCTCTTTGTTTGTTACTATGTAATCAATACGGCCGTTTTTGGCTGTAAATTTGAAAACGGTTACCCAACCATATCCTCGCAAGTGTATTGACGTTCCTTCTTCTGAGATGTCTAACTTGTTCAGTTGTTTGTTATGGTTAACAATCCTATTTTTCCTCAGCGTGGTTACCCAGATCCAACCATGAGAGCGAATTGATTTCAGGTTATCCAGGCTAGAATACCAAGCATCCATCACTACGGCTTCTGGCATGATCCCTCTTTTTTTAGCAAGAGTGAGCATTTCGGAAAAGTGCGTGTTTTTTGTTTTTCCATCAGAATCTTTATCATAAATAAGATAATTGATAGGAATTGATTCAACCTTCGTCAGATCATGCCAAAGCAAATTAACTAAACCTATGCCAGCAATAACCTCATGTTCATTACCTGAATATTGATAATGGACCATCTCTATTTTTTTACTACGTGTTTTGGCAATCAATGTATCATCGGCAATTAGCACGCAAGGGCTTTTTTTGTCTATAGAAGGTTCAACTAATCGCCATAGGTCTTTAGGTCTAAAACATCTACTTTTTAGCCATCGGCTAACAGTGTCATGAGATAAAGGCGATGGGCTTACTTCTGATAACGCTAAACCAGAGTATCTTAAACTGCTTACTTGTAAGAATGTTTTATAGATATCTTTAATACATGGATAACCCGACAAAATATGAACACCCTGATTTTTTCTTGTTTTTAAATTTATACTTCTTTTTTGGAGATTGCGAAACTCGTGATATTAGATAGCCAAGGGTAAAATGTCTTTTACATAGGGTAAAGTAAGTTTGGTAATATTTTTATAAAACTTATTCATTTATTAAAAGAATTCGATGCTCAGGGCGTGGGCGTCCGGTTTTTTGATGACGGGACAAGCAGCTGATGGTGAAATGGGAAAAATAGTCGGCACCACTCTCTGTACCGTGGCTCAAATTTAACGACGGAGAATACTGGCGCGCACGAATCAAGATAGACAGGAGGGGAAGTTTAAAAGTATCGTTTTGGCCGCAGGCGTACCATCGATAGCAACATTGTGTTGGCCCTTCATCAGAAAGGTACTGGCCAACAGAAATTGCCCGTCAGCTCAATGTTGCCTGATCTACGGTTTATAAAATTGTGAAATACGAAAAGGCCGCTAGAGCGGCCCACATTTACATAATAACAATATGATAGTAAAAGATTTTATATATCATATAGCCCTTGCAAATGATACCCTTTTTGTATGCGCTTAGTCGGAGATTAGCATTGCGAAGAGCATTTTACGAATTTGGCGTTATAGACAGATTCATCGTCGCTGACGAAGGTGGCTTCTCCCGCTTTTGGGCTGTCTTTCAATATTCCCAGTAGCTCAGCCTGCACCAGCCGTCCATCAAACTCTTTGCCTTTTTCATTGAACGCTTTGTAGCAGCCGACATCACCGGTTAATTCAATTGGCTGATCAATTACACTATATACAACAACATTAAACGTTTTTTCATACTTCGGCTGCCCTTCAATCACCACCGTACCTTCTGAGGAGGGAATAGCTTGGATGATCAGTTTATTATGTAAATCTTTTGCTGCTATGGAAGAAAATGAGAGTAGAACAAGTGAAGAAAGAAGGACCTTATATACCGTTTTCATTGACAACCTCCTTTATGAACATGAACAATTAGTCATTTATTCGGCAGCCAGATTACGGGGTAAATAAGAGTAAAACAAGCGAGGAAAGAAGAACTGTAGCTACGTTTTTCATTAACTTCCTTCTTCATGAACAACTAGTCATTTATTTGGCAATCAGATTTGAGGTAAAACTTAAATCCTGACTTAATGGATATTATTTAATACTTACTACGCGGTTATAATTTTTTTACCTAATTTGCGGCAATTTGTATCCATATTGGTAATCACGGTGGTGAACGTCAAATTATTGTAACCTTGCGAGGTCGATTAGATAGTATGAATAAAAAACCGATAGTTTAAATAGGACATAATTTAAACTATCGTATTTCTCAATAATTTGGGGACATTCAAAGAAAAGCAGTGGCATAAGTTAAGACTATTTATTATTCATAAAGTTCTTAAAGAAGAAAAAAAGCATTTTTTGATCAAAAAATGCTTTTATCATTTGTGCCTGAAACTTAACATATAAAATTAAAACAGAAAATAATTTTAATAAAATCAGTTAATTAAGATAGTAGATGTTTTTTTTGCGTAGGCTTCAAAGTCTGTACAACCACCAATATGTTGCTCATCAATAAAAATTTGCGGAACAGTCTCAACAGGTTTACCCGCTTTTTTAGCTAAGTCAGCTTTAGTGATTCCCTCCGCTTGTATGTCAACATAATTATAATCAAAATCATCACGTTCATGTTTTAATTTTTCTGCTAATTCTTTTGCTCGGACGCAATAGGGGCAACTAGAGCGACCAAAAATGACAGTAAACATCATATCTCCTTCAACTAAATTTTATTTATTATCTACAGTTCAATTACTATGCCTATAGTTAGCGTCAAAAAAAAGCACAATTTATATTTATTGCTATTTGAAATGTTAACAATTACCTAATATAACAGGATAGTGTTTTTTAACAGGAAACATAGATTGTTATGAGCAAAAAAAATTATCCGCTATGCGTTCTTTCGGTGATATGCCTAAATTTGTGATAATACTCGAAGTTATTGGTTTATTATTACTGTTATTGGTCTATTTAGTGATAAATAACTATATTGAATTAGCTGCTTTATTTATGAAAAAAGGTGTTTTGCTTGCTATGATTATGCTAGCAATTGGTTGTATGATACCGGCCATCGTTCATATTGTTTGGCGGGCGCTGCCTAAGCTTAGTTTTTTCGGCATTGACCAACAAAAAAATAGTTCGAAACATCCCCAACGCAAGCTAAAAGCTAAACAGTGTAATCATCGCAAGATGGATTAAATTATGAGTAGGAATGGCTCGTTAAATATGATTTAACATGATAAAATATGGTCTGTTTTTGGTTTAAGATGATAGATAGCGAATTTTCTTAGGTAGAATTGTTAGTATTTTGTGTAAAATAAGGTTAATTAATGGATTCGATTTGTTTCCCTGACATAGCTAAATTGCGAGAGTGGCTTGTTCAACTCAAAACTTCATATTTTGAATGTGATAATTGCCAGGCATTGCATTTGCCACATATGCAAAATATTGATGGTATTTTCGATGCTAAAGTTGATATTGTTGAAAACATATTAGTTTTCTCTATTTTGGCTGAACTCAAACCGACATCGATTATTACCCTATTAGCAAATTTAAGCCAAATTAATGCCAGCTCATTAACGGCAAAAGCATTTATGGAAATTAATGATGAAAATTTGCCTAAACTAGTGGTTAGTCAATCTTTTTCGTTATTGGCTGGCATGACTTGTAATCAATTCTCCAGTTTCCTTCAGCAAGCAGAAGAGCAGATGGCGGCTATTATTTTCGAAGTTTATAACAATGATCTACTGTATAGCGGTCAAGAAGATATTGACGATGAAGAGCTATCAGAGCCACCTTTACCTGCCCGCTTTCTGCTACATTAAGTTATAAAAATAGATGCAATCGGCATCTGCCATTCATGTGGATGGATAATGGATTATCTATTTTACATTTATGAAGATTAAAAGAATAACAATAAATCTCAGACTATTTATTACTTTAAAAGGTCCGGCTATTTTGCTAGATTCTTTTTATTCCTGTTAACCGCTTCGTTTGCATTTTATCTACCAAATAATATTCGAATAATAACCGCTTTCTAAAAGGAATTAGAATATGATCAGTTCATCGCAATCTGCTAGTGTCAATAATATTGAATCTTCCGTTGCTTCCAGTCCTAATTTTGATCCGATAAAAGTAGAAATCGATAAAAAAATCGACAATAAATTTGTATTGGTTTTTAGTGGATTTTCTGGCATGGGATATGAAAATACAGACACGAGTTTCGCACCAATAAAAAAACGCTCTATTTTTAAGTTTAATCCAGCATAATATATAAATAGACAGAATCTTATAAATCAAAAGCAACTTATTGTAATTTAATAAAATTTATGTATTTTAGTAACTTGAAGATTAATCATCGATTTTAAGCCATTTCTAGTATTTTATACGCCTGTGCGAAACTCGTGACAGAAAAATTACAAGACTATATAACAAAAGAGATAAAACAAAATATTGATGAGCATGGGATTCATAATTTACTTATTGTTGCCGGCGCGACTCCTGAAGGTATTGGCTGTGTCTATGATATTGCTAAAAGGGGTAAGCACTTTTGGCATTGTTTCACAACAAGCTTCAACGAATAGCCTATCAAAAAATTGTGAGAGTGTTATGCAAATAAAGGATCCAGATAACAGCTGGAAAGTTTTGGATGATTCTGGTGATTCTTATATGGCACGAGTTTCGCACGGGCATATAAAATTCTAGAAATGGCTTCAGAATAATAATTAATCTGTAACTTACTAAGACGTATAAATTTACTTAAATTACAATAAGTTATTTTTAATTTATGAGATTTTTTCTATTTATATATTATGCTGAATTAAACTTAAAAATAGAGCGTTTTTTTATTGGTGTGAAACTCGTGTATGGTATACGCTGCAAGTAAAAATGGATGTTTTTTATCGTTTGGTGGTGGCAGTGTTACTCTAAGTGAATTAGAAGAAGCGGCTGGCAAAGGTATTAAAACAAAAATTTTTCCTGAGTTTTTGCCAGATCCAATTAATTTAGACGGTAAATTAGCGCAAGGAAAAACAATGGCTGAAATATGTTCAATACAAACAAAATATACAAAAGAGATATAGTATAAAAATAATCTCTTCAGCTGATTTACATAAACGAATAAGGCAATATATTTAGCCCGCCATTTATTCTTAATAGCTAGGGTAGTTTGCTATCTTACAAAATGGAGTGATTATTTTAATTGTAAAAACTCTCAGTCTCTTGATGGTTATATTGGATTAAACAAAAAAACATTTATCAAGTGGTGTTCAGTGTTATTGATATCTTACATATTATAGATTTTAGACGTTAAAGATTAGCACACATTGAACACATCAAGTCTTTGCGTAATTAGTTAAAAAATTACCATAAATATAGTTTTCTTTATTAGAAGGCTAGATTTATTTGGTTAAATTTTTTCAAAAGATAAAGTGTATTGTTCAAGCCAACGCATTAATAAAGTCAAAATGCCATTCACGCATAAATAGATAATTCCCGCTGCAATAAAAACATCGACATTATAAGTTTGGCCAAAAATTTGTTGGCTATATCCCATAATTTCTAATAGCGTTATGGTACTTGCTAGTGAAGTGCTTTTAAAGATAAGGATCACCTCATTAGAATAGGATGAAAGTGCACGTTTAAGCGCGTAAGGCAAAATAATTCTTAGGGTTTGGTAATTTGACATACCTAACGCCTGACAAGATTGCCAGCTAGCTTTAGGAATTGCTTTTACTGCACCATGAAATAATAAGGTGGAATAGGCGGCGCTATTAAGCGCTAACGCTAACAGGGTACAAACCCATGGAGTAGAAATCAATGCCCATAATGCAGGGTACTCTTTTAGTGCGGGAAATTGACCGGGTCCATAGTAAATCAAAAAAAATTGAACCAGCAAAGGAGTGCCGGTAAATAGCGTAATATAGCCTTGAATAATAGCTGAAAAAATCGCTGTTTTTAACGATAAAATAATAGTCAAAAATAGTGCTAACAAAAAGGCAATCAGTAACGCGCATAATGTTAATGATAGACTGGTTGGTAAGCCTGGCAGCAATGACATGATTAAATCGATCATTTTGCGACTCCCCGTTCAAACTGAGTTGTGCGTAATTCAATGCGACGTAAAATAAATTGACTTACCAGGGTGATAACCAGGTAGATTAATGCTACAATTAAGTACCAAGTAAAAGGTTCCTGAGTACGATTGACAATCGTTTTGGTTTGCAACATCAAGTCATTTACGCTAATCAGTGAAACCAATGCAGTATCTTTTAGCAATACCAGCCATTGATTGCCTAAGCCAGGTAATGCATGACGCCACATTTGGGGCATAATAAGCCGTAGGAAAGCAATATTTCGATTGAGACCCAATGCATGAGCTGATTCCCATTGGCAGGATGGTATCGCTTTTAGGGCGCCTCTTAAGGTTTGCGATGCATAGGCGGCATAGAGTAGAGCAAGAGCAACAACACCACATAAAAAAGGGATAAAATCGAATTCACTATTTTGTGGGAAGAACCATTCAGGATCAACTTGCCAGGTTGTTTGCCAGAAAATGAAATTAATATTAATGCCGTCACCTAACAACATAATAAATTGTAATGTGCCATAGTAAACGAACAGCACAACTAATAATTCAGGTAATCCGCGAATTAGAGTCACCCAGCAAGAACCAAGCAAGGCTACAGGCCGCCAGCGAGCAGATTCCCAAGCAGTAAATAACAGGGCTAATAATAGCCCTAGTATCAAAGCGATACCAGCAAGAGTAATCGTCAAACCGGCGGCATTTATTAGAAACAACAGATTATTCATCACGATAATCGACTATTTTGCAACCATTTTTGATAGATAGCATCATAGGTGCCATCTTGTTTTAATTGTGCTATTGCTTTATTTAATTTATCTAGCAGCGCTTTGTTTCCTTTGCGTACCGCAATACCCAGACCCACACCAAAATAATTAGCATCTGTTATTTTTTCACCCACGGCGGCAAGGTTTTCGTTACCTTTTGTTTTTAACCATTCCGTTGTAACAGCGGTATCTCCAAACACAGCATCTATACGGCCATTTTGTAAATCGAGGATAGCAGTTTGGTAATTATCATACGGGACAGCTTGCATCTCTTTATGCTGTTGGCTGATATATTTTTGATGGGTGGTTCCATTTTGCACGCCAACTTTTTTACCTTTTAATAATGATATTTTATTAATTTTATTTTTTACTGCGATAAATGTTGCTGAGTTATTATAATAACTATCAGTAAAATCAACTTGTTTTTGCCGCTCTGGGGTAATATCAATTCCAGCCATCAAAGCATCAAATCGACGCATTTTCAAACTGGGGATTAAGCTATCAAAAGATTGATGAGTAAATGTACAGTTGGCATTGAGTTTTTTACATATAGTATTGGCCAGATCAATATCAAAACCGACAATGTTATTATTGGCATCAATTGATTCGAATGGGGCATATGTTGCTTCAGTTGCAAAGCGTATCGTCTCTTTTGGTGAGGCTAATACTGATATGGATAGGCTGCATAAGATAATAGTTAACAGTGATTTTTTCATTACGTTATTCTCAATGAGATGAATGGGATAGATAATTTTCCAAGCCTTGAGTTTGTGGTCTAGTGAAACGATCAATATCGCCTTGCTCCACAATTACCCCTTTTTCCATATAAACTATCTTGCTTGCTGTTTTACGGGCAAAATCAATTTCATGAGTCACTATCAGTTGGGTGATGCCCGTTCTTGATAATTCCTGTATAATATTAACCACTTGGGTTGTAATTTCAGGATCGAGAGCGGCTGTTGGCTCATCAAATAACAGAATTTCAGGTTCCATCATTAATGCTCTGGCAATTGCCACTCGCTGTTGCTGACCTCCAGAAAGATGCAATGGGAAACGATTAGCACATTCGGTTAACCGTAAACGGTGCAATAAATTTGCTGCTTTTTCTTTAGCTGCTGCCTTAGTTAAACCTAATACTAAACAAGGCGCTTCAATCAGATTTTCCATTACGGTCAAATGTGGCCATAAGTTATATTGTTGAAATACCATCCCCACTTTTTGTCTTAACGCTCTGATTTCATTTTTTTTGGTTTGGCGTGAAAAATCAAAATGGTACCCAGCGATGTTCAGTTGGCCCGAACGGGGCATCTCTAGTAAATTGAAGACACGTAATAATGAGCTTTTGCCAGCACCGCTTGGGCCAAGTAATACCATCGTTTCACCCGTTTCACATGTCAAATTGATATTGTGTAGGGCTTGGTCTTCACCATAAAAGCAATTAATTTGTTTTAATTGAATACTCATGCTAAAAATATGAATAAATAAACAAGTTGAACAATGATAATCTTAATGGAATAGTTATGCAATATGTAATTTCTGCAAATAGACTAATATTGATGTTTTATAAGGAACTTTGGCTTTATTAAGCTAATTTTTATTGTTTTTTATACATTATTAATGCAATTTTATTAATTTTTTAGCTATGCCCTTAAATATAAAACGATGAATTGGGCTCATGATTAGCCAATACATTAGTCCTGAAAAACCGGCAGCATGCCACCATGCTCTGACATTTAACGTTCGATATTTGCCACAATCCTTGATGGTAAAAGTTAAACGCCCTAGTCCCGGTGCTTTCATACCAAATAATAGAGTTAATTGATGTCCGGGTTTGATATTAATCACTTTCCAGCTATCGATCATGTCGCCTAAATATAATTCCTCACGTATAGGGCGGCCATATTTTACTTTGTTGAGCATTAAATCATCAATCAAGGCGCGTAATTGCCATAAAATATTGGCGTAGAAATATCTTTTTTGCCACCAATTTGTTGCACGATTTGCCAAATAGTCTGGCTTGTAGCACGGGTTGTTAGCGTAAAACCGGTATCTTTCGGATAATAACTATATTTGTCACACCATTTTGTCTTTAGGATTGGATCTGAGCCCCAATCCGCTTTATTAATGGCATTAGGCGAGTGAATAAACGCTTGTGTGATTGCTTCATCAACGCTAAGCAATTTTTGTGGATAAGCTGTTTTAACGCTTGATCATTAGCTGGCAGATTGTGCTGTAGCCCTTGAATTAACCTTTTGGTAATAGAGGGAGAAACTGAAGTTATTAGGCTAATGAATTGAATGGAAATTAATCTAATTGGGATAGGTAGCGGGATAAGCGGTCGATACTTACCGCTTGTCTGCATAAAGCGCTTGAAGAGTGTTTGATAATCAATATATTCCGGTCCACCAGCATCAAGTATACGATGTTCATTAGTTGGATGGGCTATCAATTGCGTCAGATAGTACAGCATGTTTTCTAAAGCAATAGGACAAGATTTTGACCTTACCCAACGTGGGGGAGTGAGAATGAATAAGTTGTAAGTCATATCCCGAATTATTTCATAAGGCGCGGAGCCCGCACCAATAATAATTGGTGCCCGAATTTCTGTCAGCGGAATTTTACTTTCACGTAAAATTTCTCCGGTCAGTTTACGTGCAATCAGGTGTTGTGAATGACAGCAATGGTTTTGTAGTGCGCTTAAATAGATAACTTGTTTTACTTGAGAGTGCTTGAGTACATTTTTAACATTAAGAGCAGCCAGGCATTCTTGTTCAATAAGATTATTATTAGCTGCCATACTGTGAACAAGAAAGTAAACGATATCAATATTTGTCATAATATTGTTTAAGGTTTTGGCTGTGAGTAAATCAACATAACAACATTGAGTATTTGGCCAATTTTGTGCTCTAGCCCAATCAAGTTGACGTGTTGCTGCGGTGATCATATGTCCTTGTTTGATTAACGCGGGGATCAGATTTTGACCAATATAACCGTTAGCACCAAGTACTAAAATCCGTTTTTTACCCATATTTGGTTACCTATTTAGCACCAGCGTAGTTGGCAGAAAATTTAGTTATCTATTAGGTGAAGAAGGCAATCAGTAATGGCGTCAATAGACTTAGTACAAAACCGTGGACAATGGCAGCAGGTACAATAGACACTCCCCCGCTACGTTGTAATATGGGTAGCGTAAAGTCCATCGATGTTGAGCCACAAATCCCCAATGCAGTAGAACGAAATTGATTGATAATAATTGGAATAAGCATAATAGCCGCTAATTCGCGCATTAGATCGTTAAAGAAAGCGGTACTACCAATGACTGGCCCGTAAGCGTCGGTAAGCAGTATACCGGTTAGCGAATACCAACCGTATCCGGCTGCAATCGCTAAACCTACTTTAGTAGGTAGCCCTAATAAAAATGCCGCCAAAATACCACCAAGTAGCGCGCTGGTGGCAACAATTACCGCAATCGTTGCGCCTCTGAAATTGATTAAAATTTGCCGAAGATACATCCCACTATTACGAAGATGGCAACCCACCAATAATAATAAACAGATAAGGGTAATTTCAGTACCATGTTTGGCATAGGATAAAAATGGCCATTTTGTTAATCCTAACAGAAAACCTAGTATTAACACGCCACACAGTGGTAGTGAACTTAAAATCATTTTTAACCGAGAGAGTGGTTTATTGGTTTCCCGTTTCGCAATTTTCCACGGAAAAAGTTTATCCAATAATAATAAAGCAATCAGGTTAGCGGCAAAGGTGCAGCAAAAGAAAACCATGGTATAGATAAAAATTGCAGTAAGATGAGTACTAATATTATCCAATAACGCCAAAGTGATGCCCATTAAAAATAAAATAATGTAAACCATCACACCTAATAGGCGATGAGTAAGCGCTAAAATCTTCTTATTCTTGAAGCGAAACAGATAGCCTAGAGTTAACGGTAAAAGAATGATAAGTAGTCCTGAATACATAGTCCATCCTTATTACAATTAACGCTTTTATGGCGATGATTTTGTGGAAATAACGTGAAATATTTTATAACAGACTCAAACTAGGCGCAATATCATAGAATAATATTTAAATGTAATTCATTTGCTCACAGGATAATCCAGTAACTATTACTGATAGGCATAAAAAGAGGTTAACCATGTATTTGCAACAAGTGGAGATTTCTGGTTTTCGCGGCATCAATCGGCTTTCATTGACCTTAGATCATAATACTGTGTTAATTGGTGAAAATACCTGGGGTAAGTCAAGTTTGTTAGATGTGCTGACTATTTTATTATCACCTAAGCAGCCGTTATATCAATTTAGCCAACATGATTTCCATCACTTGGTAGATACAGATGAACAAGTCAATAATCTACAAATTATTTTAGTTTTTTGTGAAAACCAGTCAAATAGTGACAACGCTAATCGATTTAAGTCCTTATCTGCATTATGGATTGAAGGAAATGATAAATATAAACATATTTATTATCGTGTGAGTGCTGAACGACAAAATAATATTGTGGCTACCGAAAGATGTTTTTTAGATAAGGACGGCAATAAGCTGGTTTTAAATGATAATAGCAAATATATCCAGCAGATTATTCGACTATATCCCGTACTACGTCTAAGAGACGCCCGCTTTTCACGCCCTACAGCGGCTGAATCTTATGATGCTGACTATAAAAAAACCTCTGTTAAATTTGCCAGCCAATTACAACAATTGACCCAGGCATTAATAAAAGCATCACCAAAATTGTCTCATGAAGAGATTGAAGATGGCTTTGTGGCAATGCAACAGTTGCTCGGTTATTATTTTGCCGAACAAAATATGCGCTTATTTAATCGACCACATAAGTCAAATATTGCCTATCACTCACCTAATAGAAGAGGCTGGCGAGTGCTGGAAGATATCAATCGTATAGTCGGTAAACCGGAACAGCATTCTATTCGGTTAATTATTTGGCAGCTTTTTTCATCATTTTTACAATTACAGGGCGATTTTCAACTAAATAGCGATACTCGGCCTATCCTGATTATCGAAGATCCAGAAACTCGTTTACATCCTATTATGCTTTCGGTTGCTTGGCGACTATTAAATCTTTTTTCATTGCAGCGTATTAATTCAACTAATTCAGGCGAATTGCTTTCACAAGTTCCACTGGAAAATATATGCCGCTTAGTACGTAATTCAAATCAAGTGGTTGCTTATCGGTTAAAGACGAACAGGTTATCACTGGAGGATATGCGTCGTCTTTCATTTCACATACGCATTAATCGCCCATCAGCACTATTTGCACGCTGCTGGTTATTGGTTGAAGGTGAGACTGAAATCTGGTTAATGAATTAGCACGCCAATGTAATTATCATTTTGAGTCAGAAGGTGTTAAAGTGATTGAGTTTGCGCAATGCGGTCTTAAGCCATTATTAAAGTTTGCTAATAGTATGGGGATCGAGTGGCATACTTTGGTTGATGGCGATAATGCATGGAAACAGTATGCTGATTCAGCAATTGCTTATGCTGAAAGAATCAATGATACTCCTCGAGATAGACTAACTACATTACCTGCGTCAGATATGGAGCATTTTTTTTACCGTGAAGGTTTCAGCGATATTTATCATCAGATTGCCGCTATTCCTGATAATGGTAAAATATCACCGCGTCGTGTCATTATTAAAGCAATTCATCGAACTTCTAAACCTGATTTAGCAATTGAAGTCGCCAATAGAGCGGCAGAAAAAGGCGTTAATTCAATTCCTCCTTTGCTGCGCCATATGTTTTCACGTTTTGCATGGCTAGCCAGAGGGCAATCTTAGTAAACAGGTAAGCAATAAAAATATTGTAGTATTTGTCTGCTGGTTTTAGTCGAGGCAGCCGTGGCTCTTATACGGTTTTTAACCTATTCCATATTAAAAAAAGGTATTTTTAGTATGAAATTTCTTCCCAATCAAAAAAAGCGTTTATTAATTTTTCTGATGTTGATATTAATTATTATCATCACCGCTGTGATGCTTTATATAATCAATTTACCCAAAAAAATAAATTATCAGACTGTACCCGTTATCAGAGGAAATATCGAAAAACATGTACTTGCCACGGGTAAGCTGGACGCGTTGAGTAAGGTAGATGTTGGCGCTCAGGTTAGTGGCCAGTTACAGACCCTTTATGTAAAAGAGGGGGATATGGTAAAAAAAGGGGATTTGTTAGCGGTAATCGATCCGCAAAAAGCGCAAAATGTTGTTAAAGAATCAGAGGATACGACGCTGCGTGAACATCAAGCTAATTTAGCCTTAGCGCAGGCTGAATTGAAGTTAGCCGAAATGACTTATCAGCGCTATGTCGATTTGGCAAAGCATCAGGCTATTTCGCGGCAGGAGTTTGATCGAGTTAAAACTGATGTGGAGGTTAAAAAAGCACGGGTAAAAATTTATATTGCCCAAATTAATCGTAATCAAGCCTCGTTAAATACAGCTAAAACTAATTTGAAATATACCTATCTTACTGCGCCATTAAGTGGGATTGTTACTAACATTAAAACGTTGCAGGGACAAACGGTAATCGCTTCTCAAGAAGCGCCAACTATCATCACATTAGCTGATTTGGATACAATGTTAGAAAAGCACCAGTTTCTGAAGCTGACATTATTAATCTTAAACCGGGGCAAAAAGCTTCTTTTACTATTCTTGGTGCACCGGATAGAACTTTTGCTGGAGTTTTGAAAGATATTTTACCTACGCCGGAAGAAGTTAATGATGCAATTTTTTATTATGCACGCTTTGAAGTACCCAATCCGCATCATATTTTAAAACTACAAATGACTGCACAAATTAAAATTCAACTTACATTACATAAAAATGTATTACTTTTACCACTATCTGCCTTGAGAGAAAATATTGCTAATAATCAATATATTATTGTACTACTACAAAATGGGCAACAAGTGGAAAGGAGAGTCGAAGTTGCTACTCAAAATTATATTGATGCAGAAATTGTTTCCGGTCTTGCTGAAGGTGACTTAGTAATTACTAACTCTGAGATAGCAAAAGGATGAAGGAATGAGTGCATTACTTGAATTGAGTAATATCGGTCGTAATTATCGAACAGGTGAACAACAGGTAAAGGTACTAGAAAATATTTCTTTGACCATAAACGCAGGGGAAATGGTAGCGATTGTTGGCGTTTCAGGCTCTGGCAAATCAACTTTAATGAATATTCTTGGTTGCTTAGATAAACCAAGTTATGGTGAATACTATCTGGCTGGTCAAAATATAGCTCAACTGGATGACGAGCAGCTTTCTGTTTTACGCCGCAAATATTTTGGCTTTATATTCCAACGTTATCATTTGTTACCTTATTTGACTGCCGAACAGAATGTTGAAATTCCGGCTATTTATGCCGGTACATGCCAGCAAGAGCGCCGTAAACGAGCAATTGGATTATTAGCACGCCTTTGTTTGAGTGACCGAATTAAATATTATCCGACGCAATTATCTGGTGGCCAACAGCAGAGGGTCAGCATTGCTCGGGCATTGATCAATGGTGGGCAAATTATTTTAGCTGATGAGCCAACGGGGGCATTGGATAGCCATTCTGGTGATGAAGTATTGCTATTCTTAAACAGCTATGCCAACAGGGATATACTGTTATTCTGGTTACCCATAATATGCAGATCGCAGCGCAGGCAGAGCGGATAATTGAAATTAAAAATGGCGAAATTATCCATCATTCCGTGCAACGCGAGCCAACAAAAATATTACCGCCGATTTTCTCTGCTAAAAAGCAGCAAATTTCAATAACGCAACGACTTAATCAGTTTAGAGAACCGTTACTAATGGCATGGAGAGCAATATTAATTAACAAAATGCGCACATTACTCACTATGCTTGGCATCATTATTGGTATTGCCTCGGTCGTTAGTATTCTTGTTATTGGTAATGCGGCCAAAAGGTCGGTATTAGCCGATATTCAGTCAATTGCGACAAATACTATCACAGTTTTTCCTGGTAAAGGATTTAGCGACGTCAGCCCAGAAGATAGGCGGGCGCTGACCATAAGCGATGTGGATGCGCTACAAAAGCAGCCATATGTTTTTGCTATATCAGGTAAAATGAGTACTGATGTTCGCTTACGTTATGGTAATCGGAATTCAGCAGCCAGTGCATTTGGCGTTGGAGAGTCATATTTCGATGTTTATGCCATGTCAATGAGCGAAGGTATAATTTTGACCAGCGATATGGTTAAGCACCATGGACAGGTGATTGTTATTGATCAAAATACCAAGGATATGTTTTTTCCTAAGCAGAAACAGGTTGTTGGTGAAATAATATTAGTCGGCAATATGCCTGTTACTATTGTTGGGGTGGCGGCTGAGCAGAAGTCAGTTTATGGCAATAGCAATATGCTACAGATCTGGATGCCTTATACTACGATGAGTAGTCGTCTGATGAATCGCTCTTATTTTGATAATCTTTATATTAGGATCAAACAGGGGTATAGCTCGTTAGAAGCAGAACAACAATTGACGCGATTGTTAACGGTATTGCATGGTAAAAAGGATATTTTTACCTATAACTTCGATACATTGATTAAAACGATAGAAAAAACGACCAATACGCTACAGTTTTTTTTAACATTAGTGGCGGTTATTTCCTTGCTAGTCGGTGGTATCGGTGTGATGAATATCATGCTGGTTTCAGTAACGAACGGACGAAAGAAATTGGTATTCGCATAGCAATCGGTGCTCGAAATAGCGATATTATGCAACAATTTTTGATAGAGGCAATTTTTATTTGTTTGTTTGGTGGTTTTTTAGGGATTTTACTCTCTTATATCGTGGCGCTTATTGCGCGCTTACTATTACCGGATTGGCAGTTTGCTTTTAGCCTAATGCCACTGTTTGGCGCTTTAGTTTGCTCAACCATCATTGGCCTCATTTTTGGTTTTTTACCCGCCCGCAACGCGGCAAAGTTGAAACCGGTAGATGCTTTGGCAAGGGAATGAGTAATAAATATTTATATGCTCCCAAAAGAAGCTTGGGAGCAATAATTAAAATAGCAAATGATTAAAGGCAATGAAAACCAACCTATCCATTTTCTACAGGAATAATAAGGCTGGCATGGTTACCCTTAGGCCCTTTAGTTGAACTAAAATTGACCTTTTGTCCAGCTTTCAATGTACGATACCCTTCCATCTGGATACTGGAATAGTGTGCTAAGATATCTTCGCCACCATTTTCGGGGCAGATGAAGCCAAAACCTTTAGCATTATTAAACCACTTAACTGTACCTGTCTCCATACATCATCCTTCATAATGGGGTTTTATCAAACAAGTGCCTGTGAACAGCTCATTTCATATTGCAGCTAACTAAAAATTGCTTGTTCATAAAATATACTGTATTAAAAAGATATATGGCGTCAAGTGTACTCTATTCGTAGAAACTGGTTCAGTTGCTAAAATTTGATTTAGATAACGCTATAGGTCACTGTTTTTTTATTATTACTTTTTTAAGGATGATTGGTCACAAATGGGATCAAAGTGATAAACTAAGAATAATTAAGAAAAATGTATAATTAAAATATTTAACTGGATTTTTACATAATGAGTGAGTGCCAATCAGATTATCAGACGGATGTCAGGCTCAAGGAACAAGTGGAACATGCTTTACAACCACCTTCAATGTATAAGGTTATTTTGAATAATGATGATTTCACGCCAATGGATTTTGTAATACAAGTGTTAAAAAAATACTTTTCATTTGATGAAGAGCAAGCCACACAAATCATGTTGGATGTTCATTTTCACGGGAAAGGGATTTGTGGGGTTTATACTGCTGAGGTTGCAGAAACAAAGGCCGCGCAAGTTAATATTTATGCAAGAGAACATGAATATCCATTACTTTGCACGATATAAGAAGTCTGATTAGACTAATTTATAGGGAGGTGATTATGCTTAACCAAGAACTTGAACTTAGTCTTAATGTAGCTTTTGCCAAGGCAAGAGATAGCAGGCATGAATTTATTACGGTTGAGCATCTATTGCTGGCGTTGCTCAGTAATACATCGGCCAGGGAAGCCTTAGATGCTTGCAAAGTTGACCTTGTGGTATTGCGACAGGAATTGGAGCATTTTATTTCACAAACAACGCCATTATTGCCTGAGGATGATAGTCGGGATACTCAACCTACGTTAAGTTTTCAGCGAGTATTGCAGCGTGCAGTGTTTCATGTGCAGTCATCTGGGCGTAATGAAGTTACTGGTGCTAATGTGCTGGTTGCTATATTTAGCGAACAAGAGTCTCAGGCAGCCTATTTATTGCGTAAACACGATGTAAGTCGGCTTGATGTTGTTAATTTTATTTCTCATGGTATGGTCAAAGGTAGTGAGGCTGATAATAGCCATTCTGATTCTATTAATGCCGCTTATCAGAATGAAGAAGCTATTGGCGTTGAAAAACGGATGGATAGCTTTACTACCAACCTTAACCTATTATCAAAAGCCGGCAAAGTTGATCCTTTAATTGGGCGTCAGCTGGAACTGGAGAGAACGATCCAGGTTCTTTGTCGGCGGCGAAAGAATAATCCTCTATTAGTGGGTGAATCTGGGGTAGGTAAAACAGCGATTGGGGAAGGGCTAGCATGGCGTATCATACAAAATGATATCCCGGAAGTAATGAAAGATTGCACTATTTATGCCCTGGATATCGGTTCACTACTGGCGGGGACTAAGTATCGTGGTGATTTCGAAAAGCGCTTTAAAGCATTATTAAATGTGTTAGAAAAAGATGAAAAAAGTATTCTCTTTATTGATGAAATCCATACGATTATTGGTGCTGGTGCGGCATCTGGCGGACAAGTTGATGCGGCTAATCTGATTAAGCCATTACTATCGAGTGGCCGGATCCGGGTGATGGGTTCAACTACCTACCAAGAATTTAGTCATATATTTGAGAAAGATCGTGCGCTGGCAAGACGATTCCAAAAAATTGATATCGTCGAACCTTCTGCTGACGAAACGGTACAGATTATTAATGGATTACGAGCTAAGTATGAAGCTCACCATAATGTTCGTTATAGTCCCAAAGCGATTAAAGCAGCGGTTGATTTATCAGTAAAATATATTACAGATCGCCATTTACCGGATAAAGCAATCGATGTTATTGATGAAGCGGGTGCAAGAACGCGTTTGATGCCACAAAACCGACGTAAAAAAACAATTGGGGTACAGGAGATAGAATCAGTTATTTCCCTCATTGCCCGGATTCCTGAAAAAACAGTTTCTTCTAGCGATAAAGAGCGATTGAAAAATTTAGATAATAGATTGAAATTGCTAGTATTTGGCCAAGAGCAAGCTATTCAAACCCTCAGCGAAGCGATTAAAATGAATCGAGCGGGGTTAGGTAGTAGCCACAGACCTATTGGTGCATTTTTATTTGCTGGGCCAACGGGTGTCGGTAAGACAGAAGTCACTGTGCAACTGGCAAAGGCATTAGATATTAAATTGTTGCGTTTTGACATGTCAGAATATATGGAACGTCATACAGTTAGTCGGCTAATTGGTGCCCCACCAGGATATGTAGGCTTTGATCAAGGTGGTTTATTGATAGATGCGGTTATAAAACATTCTTATTCGGTCGTTTTATTAGATGAAATAGAAAAGGCACATTCTGATGTATTCAATCTTTTATTACAAGTGATGGATAATGGTACTTTAACCGATAATAATGGCCGTAAGGCTGATTTTCGTAATGTTGTCTTGGTAATGACCACTAATGCGGGTGTGCAAGAAACACAACGTAAATCGATTGGTTTTACTGAGCAGGATAATAGTACCGATGCATTATCAGAGATAAAACGAATTTTCGCGCCTGAGTTTCGTAATCGATTGGATGGCATAATTTGGTTTAATGGTTTAACACCAGAAGTTATTGCCCAAGTTGTTGATAAGTTTATTGTTGAGTTACAAGCGCAACTTGATGAAAAAGGTGTATCAATTGAAATCAGTAATGCGGCACGTCAATGGCTTTGTGCTAAAGTCTATGATAAGGCGATGGGAGCCAGGCCGATGGCAAGAGTGATCCAGGATAATCTAAAGAAACCTTTAGCTAATGAACTTTTATTTGGGCAGTTGAGTCACGGTGGTGCTGTTAAGATCGATCTGAATAAGAAGACGCAAAAATTAACTTATCATTTTGAAGGTATGCATAAAACTAAACCAGAGAATGCAATAATTTAATTACAGATGGTTTATAACCATAGACGATATTCCAATCGTCTATGGCAAGAGCCTGAGAGAAGAGGCGATCAACGGCTACGAAAGATGATTCTGCCTTTACTCAGATCATAAGGTGTTAACTCGACAGTCACTTTGTCGCCCGTCAGAATACGTATATAATTTTTACGCATTTTGCCAGAAATATGCGCAGTAACTACGTATCCATTTTCTAGTTCAATACGGAACATGGTATTGGGCAGAGTATCTAGTACTGTACCTTGCATTTCAATATTGTCTTCTTTGGCCATCTAATCCTCTGAGTTAATCACCAAGTTTTTTACGGGCAAGATAATGCCGAAAAACCCTCCTTATGTAAAGGAGTGTCGAGTTTAAAGTCACTTTTTCTTTTTATCAAGATACGAAAATTACAGCATTAAAGCTTAATAGTACAAAAATATACAACAAGTATACGGTTTGAACAACGCGAACGATAAAAAAATAAAATGTAATAATATCATAGCAAACTATCTAACTTAGTTTGCAATAGCATGAATGATTCTGTCACTTATATCTTCAAATTGATGCTAAATCAGCTATCTGTTGTCTTTGTTTAGGTAGAAAAATATTTTCCAGTTAATCATTCAAAATGATTAATTTCTTCTACACTGGGTAAACTTATGGTTTGCTTTAGCCAACATGCTTTATCGATAGGTTGATCGCGATATTGATAGAGATAATTTAAAAACTGTACTCGCGGGATCTCTTTCACACCTAAAGAGGCGTTATATGCATTAATTATTTGACAATCAAACAGTTTTCCACCGAAACGCAGGAAATGGTGATAAAAAGCAATAAGTGCATATTTAGAACCGTCACTAACACGGCTAAACATCGATTCACCACAAAAAATTTTACCAACATTAACGCCATATAGTCCACCAATTAATTTTGGGTTGTACCAAACTTCAACGGAATGAGCAACGCCCAGTTGATGCAAAGCAGTATAGGCTTCTATTATTTGGTGGGTGATCCAGGTTCCTTCTTGCCGTTGTGCGCAGGCGGCAATAACCTGTTCAAAGTCATGATTTAGCGTAATGGCATAAGCGGTTTTTCTCATTCTTTTTTTAGTTGTTCGGCTAATGTGTATTTCTGCTGGCAAGAGAACTGCACGTGGATCTGGCGACCACCATAATCGAATTTCCGTTGGATTAAACCAAGGGAAAATCCCTTCATAATAGGCAGATTGTAATCTACCAACAGCCAGATCACCGCCGATGGCTAGTAAACCATTGGGTTCATGTAGAGCATATTCGGGCGCTGGAAAGATATAAGATCCATCATCAAGCTGAAACATATAACCGTCCTATTAACTAATTTTGTAATTATGCTAGTACTATTTGAGCTTGATAATATTGAAAATAGCCCCTTTCAATTGTAATAATTCTGCATGGGTCGCTTGCTCAATAATTTTTCCATCATCCATCACATATATTTGATCCATTTTTTCCAGACCCTGTAAGCGATGGGTAATAACTAACAAGGTTTTGTCCTGGCAGTGCTGTTGCAACTGAATTAGTATCTGTTTTTCAGTTTTTACATCTAATCCTTCAGTCGGCTCATCTAATAAAATTATTGGCGCATCATAAAGTAGGGCTCTTGCGATACCTAATCGCCGTTGTTCGCCACCTGAAAGTTGTCGGCCACCTTCACCGATCCAACTATCGAGCCCTTGATTTTTAATCAGGCTGTCTAAACCGACTTGTTTTATTACTTTTGTCAGTAAGGTATCACTTGCATCATCTTTCGCTATTAGCAGATTATTACGTAAAGTATCACTAAAAATATGTGTTCGCTGTGGAACTACCGCCATTAATTTACGTAATGTTTTCTCATTATAGTGATTAATTGGGTGGCCATTTATCAAGATCTGGCCTGAGCTGACATCCCATGCACGGGTTAATAATTGTAACAGCGTAGATTTACCACAACCTGTCTTACCTAGTAGCGCAACATGTTCACCGGCATTGAGTGTTAAAGAGATATTTTTTAATGTCGGTTGCGGTTGTTGGGGATAACTGAAGTGCACTTTTTGCAATTTGATGTCAACCTGATTATTCGTTGTTATATCTGAAGCGGGAAATGTCACGGCTGGCTCCTGATTAATTAACTCCATTAAGCGATTTGCTGAAGTAACCACTTGCCCTAAATATTGAAATGCAACCGCCACCGGCCCAAGAACTTCAAACGCAGCTAAGGTATAAAAGACGAACAGAGCAATAAGCGCACCGGGTTTATGCTGTTCACCAACACCAGTTGCTGCCATCCACATTAATAGGGTTGCGGTAAGGCCGGAGATAAAAATCATAATAGATTGTGATAGCGCGGTTAAGTTAGATTGCTGTTGTTGGCGTTTTAGCCAGTTGGTTTCTAGATCGGTCAATACTTGCCGAAAACGAGGTAATGCCCCAAAAACAGTTAGTTCCGCTTGTGCCTGAATAATATTGATTAAACAAGCTCGATATTGGCTGCGAAATATAGTGAGATCGTGTCCAATAGATTTTCCCGCCTGATAAAAAAACCAGGGTAAGGTAATCAGCAAACACAGCATAATTGTGCCCAGAGTAAGGGCAAGAAATGAGTCTAATGTGCTTAATGCCAAAGTGAGTAAAATAGTAATAACCAAAGCAGCAAAAATGGGAGAAAGCACCCGTAGATACAAATGATCAAGGCTTTCGACATCAGCTACCAGATGATTAAGAATATCTCCTTGGCGATAGTGTGCGATACCGCCAGGTGAAAGCGGGAATAGTTTTTGAAATGTAAATATCCTTAAATGTGCTAAGATACGAAAAGTTGCATCATGGTTAACCAACCGTTCGGCGTAACTGCTGGCAGTTCGGATAATTGCTGAGCCACGAACGCCTGCTGCTGGTAGCATATAATTAAAGGTATACAGTCCGGCAGCGCCTGCAAGTGCCGTTCCGGCTAAAAACCAACCTGATAAAGTTAGTAGACTAATACTCGCCAGTACCGCAATAATGGTTAATATAATGCCAAGATTAAGTAGTAACCAATGACGACGATATAGCGCAAGAAAAGGGAGTAGTACACGCATATTATATCTCCTCTGCGCGATAAGTTAGCAGGCGGCTAAAAGCTCTTTTAGTCTGGCTTAGCTTGCTGTATGTGCCTTGTTCAATAATTAAACCATTTTCCATCACCCATATTTGATCATATGCGGCAGCTTCTGCTAATAAATGTGTAACCAGCAAGGTTGTTTGTTTAGTCGAAGCCGCATTAAGTGCTGTCATCACCCGTTGCTCACTTTGCATATCAAGACTTGCTGCAGGCTCATCCAATAAAAGCAAAAGACAGGGGTTTAATAACGCACGGGCGACAGCAATTCGTTGTGCTTGTCCAACGGATAAGCGAGCGCCATTTTCGCCAATTTGGGTATCAACCCCCGTGGGTAGATGCTTAATAAACTCGGTTACATAAGCATTTTCCATTGCAATATTGACTGCGGCTGCAGAAGCTTCGGCTGAATAGAGACGTATATTGTCAATGATGGTTTGTGCCGGTAAATGGGGATTTTGGCCAACCCAGCTAAGTTGTTTGCGCCAATCAGCCATATCGAGATCCCTAAGTTCGATTCCATTAACCGTTAGCGATCCACGATAGGGTAGAAAACCCAGTAATGCATTTAATAGTGAACTTTTGCCAGCTCCGCTTTGGCCGACTAACGCGATGCGTTGGTTTGGCAATAGGGTGAAATTTAACGGGCCAGCCAGGCGTACATTGTCATGAGAAAAAATTTCTAGTTGCTGTGCTGTAATAGTTAATGGTTGAGCCGGCGTCATTAGCTGATTGTTTTGCGATAGTGGCGATGGTTGTTCTATGCTGGCTAATAATGTAAATAGAGATTCTGCTGCGCCTACTGCTTGTGCTTTAGCATGGTAATAAGTGCCTAAATCACGTAGTGGCTGAAAAAATTCCGGGGCGAGTATCAAAGCTAAAAAACCAGCAAAAAGGGTAACCGGTATGCCATAATTACCAAAATGCAATTCGCCTAAATAAGAGAAACCAAAATAAACCGCGACAATGGCGATGGAGATTGACGCGAAGAATTCTAACACTGCCGAAGAGAGAAATGCCATCCGTAAGACTTCCATGGTTCTTTTACGAAACTCTTCGGTTGCTTGTTCAATATCTTTTATTTCTTTGTTGGCACGGAAAAAAAGTCGTAAGGTATCCAGTCCACGTAAACGATCGAGAAATCTGCCGCTTAATCGGGCTAAAGCAACAAAATTTCGTCGATTAACATCAGCGGCGCCCATCCCAACTAATATCATAAATAAGGGGATTAAAGGTGCGGTGATAAATAAAATTAAGCCAGCGGCCCAGTTAAGGGGGAAAATTGCAATCAGAATGATAATCGGGATCATAGCGGCTAAATACATTTGAGGTAAATAGCGAGCGTAATAATCCTGTATGTCCTCAATTTGTTCTAAGATGATAGTAGCCCAACTACCAGCGGGTTTATTTTTAACCCAAATAGGTCCTAATTGGTTAAGTTTATTTAGTACCATGCTACGGATCTGCTGGCGAACAATTTTGCCACAAATAAATCCAACACTTTCTCGTATAAAATTAATTATTGCTCTTACAATAAATACACAAATGAGTAATGAAAATTGAACAAGTAGTTGTTCTCTCGGTACATTGTCTATAATTAATGCTTGTAAAATGGTGGCTAAAAGCCAGGCTTGGGTAACGATAAGTAGGCCACTAATAATTCCCAGTAACATGGATAAGCGTAGCCAGTGTTTTGCTGGTGCTGATTGTTGTTTCAACCATTTGACCAGTTCAGTTTGTTTTTGTTTATCCATAGTGATGATTTTATATACCGGCGTTAAGTTAATTATTACAACGGGTTGATGTTAATTTTATCTAATATCAACTTTAGAGGTATGTTACAGCTAAAAAAGCGCTATTTCGACAGCGCCTGCTAAAGAACTTTATTAAATTATTATAATTTGTAACATTTATTTGCGGTATAACGCATCTAAATAACGTTCGGCGTCAAGGGCGGCCATACAACCAGTACCTGCTGAGGTAATCGCTTGACGATAGATATGATCCATAACATCACCGGCAGCGAAAACACCTTCAACTGAGGTTTGGGTCGCATTGCCTTTAGTCCCAGATTGCACTTGAATATAGCCATTTTCTAACACTAACTGATCGGCAAAGATACTTGTATTGGGCGTATGGCCAATAGCGATAAATACGCCAGTCACGGAAAGCATCTCTATGTTGTCATTTTGGGTTGAACGTAAATTGATTCCAGTGACACCACTATTGTCACCTAATACTTCATCGAGAGTAAAATTGGTATGTAATACAATATTGCCAGTTTTTACTTTTTCCATCATCCGCTGAATAAGGATTTTTTCGGCTCGAAATGTTTCACGTCGATGAATAACATGGACTTCTGAAGCGATATTTGATAGGTAAAGAGCTTCTTCAATAGCGGTATTTCCACCCCCCACAACAGCAACTTTTTGTTTGCGATAGAAAAAACCATCACAGGTGGCACAGGCTGAAACACCACGACCTTTAAAGGCTTCTTCAGAAGGTAAACCCAGATAGCGAGCTGAGGCGCCGGTAGCGATAATAAGTGCATCGCAGCTATATATTCCGTTATCGCCAGTCAGTTGGAACGGCCGTTGCTGCAGATCAACCTTATGAATGTGATCATTAATAATGTTTTCTTCTGCCGCAAATTTTTTAGTATGTTGCAGCATGCGTTCCATCAACACTGGCCCCATTAATTCGGAATGATCCCCAGGCCAATTTTCAACTTCGGTGGTTGTGGTTAATTGTCCGCCTGGTTGAACGCCGGTGATTAATACCGGACTTAAGTTTGCTCGGGCGGCATAAATTGCTGCTGTATAGCCAGCTGGGCCAGATCCTAGAATAACAACTTTACTATGATTGGTGGTGTTCATAGATGCTCCATTTTTTAAGAATATTTATTCAATGTGGCGATTGTAGGAGATTAGAAAAATTAAAAAAAGTAAATTGAATTAAAAGATGATAAGTAATAGTCATTTTTATTAGCTTGTCTTTAACATTTTATTAAGGCAGCAAGTCATGAAAAAAGATTATTTTTCGTGAAATAACGTTTTAAATTGAGAATTTTCCTTATGTCTTATTGACAATTAGTTAATAATACATTCGTTTCCATATGATGTTCTGATTTTTATTCATAATCTTTGACAATCGGTTGTGTATTTGAGAAAACATCTTGTAGGATTAATTACCTCATTTGATTAATTGAAATTGAACATCATTTAAACAAATAGATAAATATCCTACTTTTCATTATCAAATTGAAAACTAACCAGATGATTTATCTACAAGATGAATTATACTACTAAATACTAATGGTCAGGCGGAGTTTAACCTTATTGCATCTTTTCCAATTCAATCATAAGAAAAGAAAATAGGGAATGTAATGGGTATAAAAAAATAGATAAAAGAGAGATAACGAAATGATTGATAACAAAAAGCGTCCAGGAAAAGATCTTGATCGTATAGATAGGAACATACTGAATGAATTACAAAAGGATGGTCGTATTTCTAATGTAGAGCTTTCTAAGAGAGTAGGGTTATCACCAACACCTTGTTTGGAACGCGTGCGCCGGTTGGAACGTCAAGGTTTTATTTCAGGTTATACTGCTTTATTAAATCCACACTATCTCGATGCATCTTTGTTGGTTTTTGTTGAGATTACCTTGAACCGTGGTGCTGCGGATGTTTTTGAACAGTTTAATGCCGTTGTGCAAAAACTGGAGGGAATTCAGGAATGTCATTTAGTCTCTGGGGATTTTGATTATTTACTTAAAACACGTGTTCCTGATATGTCTGCTTATCGTAAATTGTTAGGAGAGACTTTACTTCGTCTTCCAGGTGTCAATGACACCCGTACTTATGTAGTAATGGAAGAGGTAAAACAGAGTAATCGTTTGGTCATTAAGACACGCTAATCAAATAGATGCAAAACTGGAAAAAGTTAGGTACACTCCTGTTTATGCATACAGTTTCAACGCTGAGCATTACTCAGCGTTGTTCCTTTCAATCAACAGGAAAAACCTGGAGTGTTAGTTTTGGGCCAGGAATATACAGAAGACAAAAATATTAAGTTAAAAAAGATCAGTAATGGCAAGATACTGACAGAGATTATTTTACTTATAATTACTATCTGGGCGATTTTTTTAGTGGTGGCCCTGATAAGTTTTCATCCTTCCGATCCTAGCTGGTCGCAGACCACCTGGAATGAACCGATTAAAAATTTAGCTGGTGGTATTGGTGCTTGGTCAGCGGATATTCTTTTCTCTGTTTTTGGCATTTTAGCCTATGCTATACCATTAGTTATGTTGTTAGGATGTTGGAATGTATTTAAAGATATTGATAACCAGAATTGTCTGAATTTTTTTGTCCTTTCCTTACGTCTGATCGGTGGGTTGGCGCTAATAATTACATCGTGTGCTCTTGCATCACTTAATATTGATGATTTACCTAATTTTTCCTCTGGCGGAATTATTGGTAGTGTTTTTAGTAATGCCATCTTGCCTTGGTTTAATATTTTAGGAACAACCTTAGCGTTACTTTGTATATGGGCAGTTAGTTTCACCTTATTTACCGGTTGGTCATGGTTGATGATTGCGGAAAAGATTGGCGCACTAGTTTTAGCAACCATGTCACTAATCACTAATCGTACTCGTAGAAATAACAAGCGTCAGACAACAGAAGCTTATGTTTCACCTCATCCGGCTAAATTGTACGATGGCACCAATGTAGATTATATCGATCCCGATGATGTACTTTTTTCAGCTTCGCCAATTAGTCAGCTAGCGAAAGAGGAATTGAGCAATAATAAAAACCATGAATTGCATGGTGAAAAGGGATCCACTCTGATGCCTGATGAAACTGAAGTTGGTTTTGATATTCAATCAGCAACGCTGGACAAATATGATGAAGATATCTTTAGCAAACCTTCAGATATACCTGTTCCAATGGATAATGATGTTAATCTAAATAAATCGATAGATGCTAATACCGTTACTCAAGTTAGCGAGCAAGATAAAACCGCAAATTTAAGTGAAACATTAATATCATCGGTAACAAAAATAGATGCCGAGGTTGACCCTAGTACTGCTTTCACGCCAGTGAAATCGCAAATTAAAAAGGGAATTGGCCCAGAATTTCCACGTCCTAATCCTGTTCGTTTACCAACGCGACGTGAACTTTACGGCAATCGTCTAACGACACAAAAAGAGCAGGAATTGGCTGCTGAACAAAACGCTTATCAAAATTCAGTAACGCAACCGGATGGTGCTGAGTTTAGTATTGATGATTGGAATGAAGATAAATTACGTGAACAGTTTTTGCAGCAGCAAAATAAACGTTATGACACTGATATAACTAACAATCTTAATCCGCCAACAGATAGAATCGATGACAAAGACAAACCGATTACATCAGATGAGGCAGAATTAAATACATCAGTTGAAAGCCAGCCGCATATAGAGCATAAATGGCCATTGGCAGAAGATAGAGAGGTATCGCAGGAGCAACTAGCAAAAGAGGTCAGCGAAATACCGCTATCTACTAAGGATAAAAAGCAAAACGTCGAACAAACATTACCCGAGCAGGGAAGTCTTTTTCATCCTTTTCTGGTACGTAGTGATCAACCATTACCAAAACCCACGACACCGATGCCATCATTAGATCTACTTGCCAGTCCACCCGCCCAAAATGAGCCGGTTGATATGTTTGCACTGGAGCAAACATCCCGTTTAATTGAAGTGCGTTTAAGCGATTATCGGGTAAAAGCGGAAGTCGTTGGTTTTTCTCCAGGGCCGGTTATTACCCGCTTTGAATTGGAGTTAGCTCCTGGCGTGAAGGCGGCACGTATTTCTAATTTATCAAGGGACTTAGCCCGTTCCTTATCAGCAACTGCCGTACGTATTGTTGAGGTGATACCGGGTAAACCTTATGTAGGATTAGAATTGCCCAATAGAAAGCGTCAGACGGTTTATCTACGCGAAGTGCTTGATTGTGATAAATTTCGGCGCAACCCCTCAACATTAACCATTGTATTAGGTAAAGATATTGAAGGTGAACCGGTTATCGCCGATTTAGAAAAAATGCCCCATTTGTTGGTTGCCGGTACCACTGGTTCGGGTAAATCGGTTGGGGTTAACTCCATGATCCTCAGTATTTTGTATAAAGCAAAGCCTGAGGATGTTCGTTTTATCATGATCGATCCTAAGATGTTGGAACTCTCCATTTATGAGGGCATTCCTCATTTGCTGACCGAGGTTGTCACCGACATGAAAGATGCAGCTAATGCACTGCGTTGGTGTGTTAATGAAATGGAACGTCGCTATAAGCTAATGTCTGCTTTAGGGGTAAGAAATTTAGTGGGCTATAACGATAAAATTAATGCTGCTGAACGTATGGGGCGCCCGATACCTGATCCATTTTGGAAGCCAGGTGATAACATGGATAGTAGTCACCCGGTACTAAAAAAAGAGCCTTATATTGTTGTTATGGTTGATGAATTTGCCGATCTCATGATGACCGCTGGCAAGAAAGTTGAAGAGCTAATTGCGCGTTTGGCACAAAAAGCGCGGGCAGCCGGTATTCACCTTGTTTTGGCGACGCAAAGGCCATCGGTTGATATTATTACCGGTTTAATTAAGGCGAATATACCGACTCGGATTGCGTTTACTGTATCAAGCAAGATAGATTCTCGCACCATCCTTGATCAAGGTGGCGCTGAATCTTTATTAGGCATGGGCGATATGCTTTACTTACCGCCTAACTCCTCTATTCCAATTCGTGTCCATGGCGCGTTTGTTCGCGATCAGGAAGTGCATGATGTGGTTAAAGATTGGAAAGCTAGAGGTAAGCCCGAGTATATTGATAACATTACTAAGGCTAGCGATGAGGGTGATAGTGGTTATGATGGTGATGAAGAGCTTGATCCACTATTTGATCAAGCGGTTGAATTTGTGACGGAAAAGCAACGCGTCTCAATATCTGGCGTTCAACGACAATTCCGCATTGGTTATAATCGTGCCGCGAGGATTGTTGAACAGATGGAAGCGCAAGGGATCGTTAGTGAACCAGGCCACAATGGTAATCGCGAAGTCTTAACTCCACCACCGACAGGACATTGATTTAACATATTATCTTAAAACCAATAAATATGATGGATAAAAAGGTCATTACTTAATGAAAAAATTGATAATGCTAGGCTTGTTAGCGATAACTTTTCATATTAGCCAGGTATGGGCAGATGCCGCTTCTGAACTGCAAATGCGCCTAAATAAAATAAATAGTTTTCATGCCAATTTTACACAAAAGGTGACCAGTGCTGATGGTGATTTAATTCAGCAAGGTGAAGGCCAGCTATGGATCAAACGGCCAAATTTATTTAACTGGCATATGGTAGCACCAGATGAAAGTTGGTTAGTTTCTGATGGTACTAATCTTTGGTTTTATAATCCTTTTGTTGAGCAAGTTACGGTAACTTTATTGAGTCAGGCAACGACGGATACACCGTTTATGTTGATAACCCGTAATGCTCCGCAGGATTGGAAACGTTATCAGATTAGTCAAAATGATAATGATTTTCTGCTAACAGCTACCCAAAATAAGGGAAATTTGAAACATTTTTCCATTACTGTTCAGCCTGATGGCACTATTCAACAATTTACGGCGGTAGAGCAAGATGGCCAAATGAGTTCATATCAGCTCAAAGGCCAGCAAAATAGCCATGTTGATGACAACAAATTTAAATTTGATCCACCACAAGGTGTAACTGTTGATGATCAAAGGTCAAGGAGGTGAGGTGACTAATTTGCCACTTGATTTTTCATCTAATGAATTTCAACCATTGGCCGCAAAAATGCGGCCAATCAACTTAGAGCAATATATTGGCCAGCTCCATTTATTAGCTAAGGACAAGCCACTTGCGCGTGCTATTGGTGCAGGCCAACTGCATTCCATGATTTTGTGGGGGCCGCCAGGTACCGGAAAAACGACCCTGGCTGAAATTATCGGTCACTATGCGGATGCCGCCATTGAAAAGATCTCAGCGGTAACCTCAGGTATCAAAGAGATCCGCGAGGCGATTGAAATTGCTCGCCAAAATCGGCAATTAGGGCGAAGAACGATTTTATTTGTTGATGAAGTTCATCGCTTCAATAAAAGTCAACAAGATGCCTTTTTACCTCATATAGAAGATGGTACGGTAACGTTTATTGGCGCCACAACAGAAAATCCTTCTTTTGAGCTCAACTCAGCCTTACTTTCACGCGCGCGGGTTTATCTACTGAAACTGCTTTCTAATGAAGAAATTGTCATGGTTTTGCAGCAAGCAATGGAGGATAGAGAACGTGGTTATGGTGGCCAGAAAATTATTTTGCCCGATGACACCTGTGACATGATAGCCCAATTAGCCAATGGTGATGCCAGACGAGCATTAAATTTACTGGAAATGATGGTCGATATGGCTGAGATCAATGATAAAGATCAGCGAATATTAGCCGTAAATTTATTAAAAGAAGTTAGTGGTGAAAGAAGCGTTCGTTTTGATAATAAAGGCGATCGTTATTATGATCTCATTTCCGCACTACATAAATCTGTCCGTGGCTCTGCCCCCGATGCAGCGCTTTATTGGTATGCCCGAATTATCACTGCTGGCGGTGACCCTTTATATGTTGCTCGTCGACTGCTGGCTATTGCCTCTGAAGATATAGGCAATGCTGATCCGAGAGCAATGCAAGTTGCGATAGCGGCGTGGGATTGTTTCACCCGTGTTGGCCCAGCGGAAGGAGAGCGAGCCATTGCCCAAGCAATTGTCTATTTAGCTTGTGCTGCTAAAAGTAATGCCGTTTATAAGGCTTTTCAGGCCGCCATAACAGACGCAAAGCAACAGCCAGATTATGATGTCCCTCCTCATTTACGTAATGCACCGACTAAGTTAATGAAAGAGATGGGCTTAGGTCAAGAATATCGCTATGCTCACGATGAGCTCAATGCTTATGCTGCTGGTGAAAATTACTTTCCCGCCGAGATGCAAGAAACACGTTATTATTTTCCATCAAATCGTGGTTTAGAAGGAAAAATTGGCGAAAAATTATCCTGGCTGACTGAATTGGATCAAAATAGCTTAACAAAACGCTATCGTTAAAAATCTCAATGGGGTAATGTAGCCAGATCAGGCTAAAAAAGTGTTAAGTGTCAGAGAAGACTGGCAGGTTGTTTTTATTTTTGAACCATAATAATTTTACAGGTTAAGCATGCTTGATCCAAATTTACTGCGTAATGAGCTAGAGGTAGTTGCTGAAAAACTGGCTCGTAGGGGATTTATTCTCGATGTAGATATGTTGCGTAAACTAGAGCAAGAACGCAAAGATTTACAAATTACAACAGAAAGCTTGCAGGCAGAACGAAATTCCCGCTCGAAGACCATCGGTGCAGCAAAAGCGCGCGGTGAAGATGTTGAAGCTTTACGTAAGCAAGTTAACCAGTTAGGTGAAGAGCTGGATAGTGCTAAAAGTAAACTAACGCAAATACAGGATGACATTCGTAATATTGCTTTAAGTTTACCCAACTTACCTGATGACAGTGTACCAGACGGCAACGATGAAACCGACAATGTCGAAATAAGTCGTTGGGGTGAGCCGCGTCAATATGATTTTACCATTAAGGATCATGTGGCATTAGGTGAATTAACTGATGGTTTGGATTTTTCGGCTGCGGTAAAAATTACTGGTTCCCGTTTTGTGGTCATGAAAGGCCAAATTGCGCGCTTGCATCGGGCATTGGCGCAATTCATGTTAGATTTACACACCGAACAACATGGTTATACGGAAACTTATGTTCCCTATTTAGTTAATCATGCCACCCTTTATGGCACCGGCCAGCTACCCAAATTCAGTGAAGATCTTTTTCATACCAAACGATTGGAAGAACAGGCATCAAATCAGCAATATGCGTTGATCCCAACCGCTGAAGTGCCGGTGACTAATCTAGTTCGGGATGAAATTTTAGCGGCAGAAAGTTTACCTCTCCGCCTGACAGCGCATACTCCCTGTTTTCGTTCTGAAGCGGGCTCTTATGGCCGCGATACGCGCGGCCTGATCCGTATGCACCAATTTGATAAAGTTGAATTAGTGCAGATAGTAGAGCCAGAAAAATCGATGGTAGCACTGGAAGAATTAACCGGCCATGTAGAAAAAGTATTGCAATTGTTAAAATTGCCTTACCGTAAAATTGTTTTATGTACTGGCGATATGGGTTTTGCAGCTTGTAAAACCTACGATCTGGAAGTCTGGCTACCGGCCCAAAATACCTACCGCGAAATCTCTTCTTGTTCAAATACTTGGGACTTCCAGGCACGTCGCATGCAAGCACGTTTCCGTCATAAAGAGGATAAAAAACCACAGTTAGTGCATACCTTAAATGGCTCTGGTTTGGCTGTTGGTCGTACCTTGGTGGCGGTAATGGAAAATTATCAGCAAGCTGATGGACGAATTGAAGTGCCTGAAGTTTTACGTCCTTACATGAAGGGGTTAGAGTATATTGGTTAACGCAAGGAGTGATGTTATTGAAATAGCGATGCTTGTGATCAACAAATAAACTTGTCGGTAATATTCAGCGAATATCAGCCAAATGTAAGCAGACATAATATAAAGCTACTGTTTAAAAGTAGCTTTATTTATTGCTGCAGACCGGCCATGACAAAAGTGCTGAGTAGATATCATATTTTAATCTTGCTGGTGAATTTTCTATTTATTTCCTGAGCCAAATAAGATAATTTTTTCTTACTAATCGCTTAAATTAAGTTTATTGCTATTTATGCTTTAGTTAATAAAAAAATATCAATTGAATATGTTTAAGAAATACGTTTCCCTTACTACTGAGTTAACCTAACACTCAAAAACCAAGGAGGCAGTATGGACACAGCATCATTTAAAAGTACCCCCACCATCTTAGTACAAGATAATCGTGGGCTGGCCATCAGACAAATTCAATATAATCGCCATCCGGATACACCTGAGAATACCGAGACGTTAATCACGCGATATCAAAATAATGCGCTGGACTTTTTGGCCCACAGCATAGATCCTCGTTTATATCAACAGCGGCAAACCGATAATACCGTTACACCAAATTTCAGCTACATAACATCGCTTAGTGGTGAAGTATTGTCGGTAGAGAGTGTTGATGCAGGAATGACGGTGACGATGAAAGATATTGCTCAAAGGCCCCATTTTGCGGTCAATGCCACCTCATACCGCTGTCACTGGCAGTATGAAGATAGTGACTCGCTTGGGCGATTGTTGTCGATCACCGAACAACAGCCAGGTAAAGAGTCTCAGATCAGTGAACGTTTTATCTGGGCTGGTAATAGCCAGGCAGAGAAAAGACTAAATTTAGTCGGTGCCTGTATTCGTCATTATGATACGGCGGGACTTGAACAAATCAATAGCATCGCCTTAAGCGGTGCCATGTTATCCACTTCACGTCGCTTACTACAAGATAATCTGGTTGCTAACTGGCAGGGACAGGATGAATCTGACTGGGATGCGCAGTTATCGGCAGTGATTTATACTAACCAGTATACCCGTGATGCAACTGGTGCGATATTGACGAGTACCGATGCGATCGGTAATCGCCAGCGGCAGGCCTATGACGTGGCTGGTATGTTAATGAGTAGCTGGCTGACACTAAAATCAGGCCGTGAACAGGTCATTGTCAAATCGTTAACCTATGCCGCCAATGGGCAAAAATTACGTGAGGAGCACGGCAATGGGATAGTGACTAGCTATAGGTATGAGCCAGAAACTCAGCGTCTGCTTAATATCAAAACGGAACGACTGGCTGGTCATATGGCAGGCGCCAAGATACTGCAAGATCTGCGTTATGACTATGATCCGGTAGGTAATGTGTTACGTATTACCAATGATGCTGAGGCGACCCGCTTCTGGCGTAATCAGAAAAATTGTGCCGGAAAATCACTATCGCTATGATAGTCTCTACCAGCTGGTGCAAGCTACCGGCCGAGAAATGGCCAATATTGGTCAACAAACTACGCAGTTACCGCCAGCATCTCCCATCGATAGTAATACCTTCGCCAATTATAGCCGAACCTACACTTACGACAGTGGTGGTAATTTATCGCAAATACGCCATAGTGCCCCGACCAGTAACAATAATTATACCGTCAATATTACCGTATCTGATCGCACTAATCGGGCGGTATTAAGTAGCTTAACCGAAGATCCGGCTATGGTAGACAGGCTGTTTACCCCAGGTGGACAGCAGCAGCAATTATTATTGGGGCAAGCGCTAACGTGGACGCCGCGTGGAGAGTTATTAACGGTAACATTAGTCGAGCATAATGGCCAACCCGCAGACACGGAATGGTATCGTTACGATGCCAGTAGTCAACGACTGGTTAAAACTACCGTCAGACAGCAGAGTAATACCGATCAGACACAGCAAGTGATTTACCTGACAGGTGCTGAACTGCGTACTAAACCAATGGCAATGGTGTGCAAGAGCTGCTGGAGATAACAACCATGGGTGAGGCAGGACGTGCGCAAGTACGAGCGCTGCACTGGACAACAGGTAAGCCAACGGAGATCAACAACGATCAGCTGCGTTACAGTTATGATGATCAGCTAGGCAGCAGTCGGCTAGAGGTGGATGAAAACGGGCTACTGATAAGTCAGGAGGAGTATTATCCCTATGGTGGTACCTCGGTATTACTGGCCGTCAGTCAGTTAGAAGTCAATTATAAAACTATCCGTTATTCAGGCAAAGAATTGGATGCCAGCGGGCTCTATTATTACGGTTATCGCTACTACCAGCCCTGGGTGGGGCGTTGGTTGAGCGCTGATCCGGCCGGCACGGTTGATGGGCTAAATCTCTATCGATTCTGTAGAAATAACCCAGTCACCTTAATTGATGAAAAAGGGATGGCACCGACACCGTTGCAGAAAAGTATCAAAAAAACAGTAAAGCATACAATAGAAACGATTGATAAGGCGTTAAATGTACTACAAAGTAATAGTGAAGCGGTTCAACAGGTAATGAGTACTTTTTTTGGTCATGCTTTTGACGAGCTTAAAGAAACTTGGAAACAGGATTTAACCGCAATTCAGAATTTGATGAAATCATTCGATGTTAATAAAAATTTGATTGAACAGGTTGTTTCTGAGCATGATCCAAATACAATAGCACAAACAGCATATTTTTTTCCTGATAAGAAAGTGTTAAATTATAATAAAGCCATGTCCGCTGGCGAGAATCAAATTTCTAAGGCAAAAATCTTTAAAGAAGCGTCTGACTTTTTTAAGAATGAGAAATATTTAGAGGTTTTTGCGCAACCATGGTTTAAATTTGAAAATCGTGGAGAGGAGCATATAGTAGAGATAACTTTGATCCACGAATTTTCTCATATAGTATTAGGTACTCTTGATGTTGCTTATTCAAGTGCCGGTGGTAGCGCTTCGCAAAATCTACAAAAGCTTTATTTTTTAGGCGTTGACAAAACTTTTAATAATATAAGTGCATTACATTATAGTTTTGATGAATTCATTAAAGGCAAAAGTAGTTTGAAGGATTTAAAATTTGAGGATTATCTAGAGCTGCCTTATAACAATGCAGACTCCTTTGCGTATGCTACTCAATTATTAGCTTATTCAGCGTCTAAAAAAAGTAGCCGGCAAGACCAATTTAAGTCTATGGTTAGTAGTCGTTTTAAGTAATAAATTGTTAGGTAATTTGGAGAGGAAAATCAGCAGACAAAATGATCTGCTGGTTCTAAAAAACCGTCTTTAATGCGATGATAAATTAGTCGCGTGATGTTAAATATCGGGTTTTTTTCGCTGAAATATTAGTCGAAAAAAGCCCGATTTATTAAAACTGAAAAATTAAGTCACAAAATTTTTTATCGCCCATCGAATAAATTAATAAACCACTTTATGGCCATAACCTTGCAGAATATGTTTAATTCGCTCCATGGTTTCCGTTGATGGTGGTCTGATATCGCTCAGCTGATACTCTTCCCCCATCGCTAGCCATTTATGCTTGCCTAATTCATGGTAGGGTAACAGCTCTATTTTTTCGATATTGGGCATATCACGGGTAAATTGGCCTAGTAAGTGGGCGGATTGGTCATCATCTGACCAACTGGGTACCACTACATAACGGATCCAGGTTTTCTGTCCACGTTTCGCCAGATAGCGGGCAAATTCTAAGGTGCGATGATTGGAAACGCCAACTAGATTCTTATGAATGCTATCGTCCAGTTGTTTTAGATCTAACATCACTAAATCGGTGACATCCAGTAACTCATCGATCACTTTATCATAACGGCGGACAAAACCATTAGTATCAAGACAAGTATGAATGCCTTGTTGCTGACAAGCGCGAAACCAGTCTCGAACAAATTCAGCCTGCAAAATGGCTTCACCGCCAGAAGCGGTCACTCCGCCACCGGAAGCATTCATAAAATGGCTATAGCTAACCACTTCTTTCATCAATTCTTCGACGGTAATTTCTTTACCACCGTGGGTATCCCAGGTATCTCGGTTATGGCAGTACAGACATCGCATCAGGCATCCCTGAAAAAAAACGATAAATCGAATACCCGGGCCATCTACCGTACCACAAGATTCAAAAGAGTGAATACGCCCAACTAGCGACATAACATCTCCAAAATTGAAGGGAGCACGAGTTTCGCACAGGCATATAAAGTTCTAGAAATGGCTTAAAAGCAATGGTTAATCTGCAAGTTACAAAAACACATAAATTTTATTAAATTACAATAATTTGTATTTAATTTATAAGGTTTTGTCTATTTATATATCATGCTGAATTAAACTTAAAAATAGCGCGTTTTTTTATTGGTGCGAAACTCGTGGGGAGTTAAAAAGCCCCATTTTAAGCGGGGCTTTTATACACTACTATTTTAGTCCAACGGCAAATTGTTACATAGTTTCCGTAAATGTACGGGTAATAACATCTTGCTGCTGTTCTTTGGTCAAAGAATTAAAACGCACTGCATAACCTGAAACACGAATAGTTAGCTGAGGATATTTCTCTGGATTTTCCATCGCATCTAATAGCATTTCACGATTCATGACATTAACGTTTAGATGCTGACTACCTTCAATATTGGCTTCATGGTGGAAATAGCCATCCATCAGTCCAGCCAGATTGGTTTTACGTACCTCATCATCTTTACCTAATGCGTTAGGCACAATAGAAAAAGTATAAGAGATCCCGTCTTTGGCATAAGCAAAGGGTAATTTTGCTACCGAAGTCAGAGAGGCTACCGCTCCTTTCTGATCACGGCCATGCATTTGGTTAGCGCCTGGGCCAAAAGGTGCACCAGCGCGGCGGCCATCAGGAGTATTACCGGTTTTTTTACCATAGACCATATTGGAGGTAATAGTTAGAATTGATTGTGTTGGCACCGCATTGCGGTAAGTCCGTAATTGCTGGATCTTCTTCATGAAGCGTTCGACTAAATCGCAAGCAATATCGTCGACCCGATTATCATTATTACCAAATTGTGATTCACGACCCTGTACACGATTCTGTGTAAATGCCTTTTCTCAGTAGTGACCGTCCAGGCGGTCACCGAACTCGATAATAAAGCGGCTCATCGCCATACGCCAGTCCCTCAGCGGCATTGTCCATTTCTGTGACGCCGCCTGGATTGCCAGCCACACCACCTTTTTCACTGCGTCATCCGTCGGGAACACCTTACGCTTTTGGCATGCCGGATCACGCTGTTCAGCGACTCTATGGCATTCGTTGTGTAGATCACCTTGCGGATGTCTGCCGGGTAAGCGAAGAACGTCGCCAGGTTGGCCCAGTTTGTCTGCCAGCTCCGCCACGAGTTTCGCACCAATAAAAAAACGCGCTATTTTTAAGTTTAATTCAGCATGATATATAAATAGACAAAACCTTATAAATTAAATACAAATTATTGTAATTTAATAAAATTTATGTGTTTTAGTAACTTACAGATTAACCATTGCTTTTAAGCCATTTCTAGAACTTTATATGCCTGTGCGAAACTCGTGTCCGCTTATCTGCGGGTAGCGGCTGTCCCATGCGCTGGCGAACGCTTCCAGCGCCTGCTGGCCTGCTTCTTCCGTGGAAGCCTGATAGATGGCTTTCAGGTCGCGAGTGACGGCTTTGTAGTCCTTCCAGGAGACGAACCGCAGGCTGTTACGCACCATATGCACGATGCACAGCTGAATGCGGGCTTCCGGATACAGGGTGTTGATGGCGTCCGGAAAGCCTTTCAGACCGTCGACACAGGCGATGAGGATATCGTTCAGACCACGGTTTTTTAGTTCTGTCAGCACACTGAGCCAGAACTTCGCGCCCTCGTTTTCGGCCAGCCACATACCCAACAGTTCTTTCTGACCTTCGATGTTGATACCCAGGGCCAGAAACACGGATTTATTGATGACGCGACTGTCCTGCCGGACCTTCAGGACGATACAGTCAAGATAAACAATAGGATAGACTGCATCCAGTGGGCGATTTTGCCATTCGGTAACCTGCTCCATCACGGAATCGGTGACCTTCGAGACCAGCGCCGGTGAGACATCCGCGTCATACAGTTCTTTGAACGCAGCCGCTATCTCGCGGGTGGTCATCCCTTTGGCGTACAACGATAAAATCTGGTTATCCATCCCGGTGATCCGGGTCTGGTTTTTCTTCACCAGTTGCGGTTCGAAAGAACCGTCACGATCGCGCGGAGGGCGTAGTTCCAGAGGACCATCGCCGGTGGTAACGATCTTTGTGGAATAGCCGTTGCGGGAGTTGGCACCCGGTTTGGGCTGATTTTGTAGCCCAGATGGTGGGACATTTCGGCGTTGAGAGCCGCCTCAACGCTGATTTTCTTCAGCAGACGATCGAACTGGCTGAGATCGTCAGGGGTTTTGAGATTTTTGGCCAATTTATTAGCCAGAGCCTGCAATTGTTTTTCGTCCATAAATTAACCTTCATTTGATGCTGGATTGAACATATCAAAATCAGGCAATTACACAAATTTATGTACAGGCTCATATTCACCGGTAATATTAAAATCAATCGCAATACCATCTTCATCACGAACAGGCGAAACTTTGGCATATTTAATCGCTGATAATGAGTCAGCGGCAACGGAAAGACCCGCAATACCACAGGCCATGGTACGATAAACATCGCGATCATGTAGTGCCATCAGGGCTGCTTCGTAGCTATATTTATCATGCATATAGTGAATGACATTCAACGCAGTTACATATTGCGTGGCTAGCCAATCCATGAAGTGATCCATTCTGTCCATTACTACATCAAAATTGAGTACATCATCGGTAATGGCAGGCATTTTAGGCCCAACTTGCAATTTAGATTTTTCATCGATACCACCATTAATGGTATATAGCAATGTTTTGGCTAAGTTTGCGCGCGCGCCGAAAAATTGCATCTGTTTACCGACGATCATCGGACTGACACAGCAGGCAATCGCATAGTCATCATTGTCAAAGTCTGGCCGCATCAAATCATCGTTTTCATACTGAATTGATGAAGTATCAATAGACACTTTGGCGGCAAATTTTTTGAAATTCAGTGGCAGCTTTTCTGACCAAAGAATTGTCATATTGGGTTCCGGAGAAGGGCCCATCGTATATAGCGTATTGAGGAAACGATAAGTATTTTTCGACACTAAGGTACGTCCATCGACGCTCATACCAGCCAGTGACTCGGTTGCCCAAATAGGATCGCCGGAGAATAGCTCGTCATATTCAGGGGTACGCAGGAAAACGCACCATACGCAGTTTCATGACTAAGTGGTCGATAAGTTCCTGTGCTTGTTGCTCGGTTAAGAGACCAGCTTTTAGATCGCGTTCAATATAAATATCTAGGAAAGTAGAAACACGGCCAAAAGACATAGCGGCGCCATTTTGCGATTTAACCGCCGCCAGATAGGCAAAATAGGTCCATTGAACCGCTTCTTTCGCATTGGTTGCCGGGCCTGAAATATCATAGCCATATTTTGCCGCCATCTCTTTCATTTGACCTAAGGCACGGTGTTGCTCGGCAATCTCTTCACGTAACTGAATGGTCATTTCCAGTTCTTCACCCTGCTCTAGCTTACTTTGCAGAGAGTTGAACTGAGCTAGTTTGTCATCACCACGAGTTTCGCAATCTCCAAAAAAGAAGTATAAATTTAAAAACAAGAAAAAATCAGGGTGTTCATATTTTGTCGGGTTATCCATGTATTAAAGATATCTATAAAACATTCTTACAAGTAAGCAGTTTAAGATACTCTGGTTTAGCGTTATCAGAAGTAAGCCCATCGCCTTTATCTCATGACACTGTTAGCCGATGGCTAAAAAGTAGATGTTTTAGACCTAAAGACCTATGGCGATTAGTTGAACCTTCTATAGACAAAAAAAGCCCTTGCGTACTAATTGCCGATAATACATTGATTGCCAAAACACGTAGTAAAAAAATAGAGATGGTCCATTATCAATATTCAGGTAATGAACATGATGTTATTGCTGGCATAGGTTTAGTTAATTTGCTTTGGCATGATCTGACGAAGGTTGAATCAATTCCTATCAATCACGAGTTTCGCACAGGCCTATAAAATTCTAGAAATGGCTTGAAAGTAATGATTAATCTGCAAGTTACTGAAATGCATAAATTCACTTAATTTACAATAAGTTATATTTAATTTATAAGGTTTTATCTATTTACATATTATGCTGAATTAAACTTAAAAATAGAGCGTTTTTTTATTGGTGCGAAACTCGTGTCAATTATCGTATTTATGATAAAGATTCTGATGGAAAAACAAAAAACACGCACTTTTCCGAAATGCTCACTCTTGCTAAAAAAAGAGGGATCATGCCAGAAGCGGTAGTGATGGATGCTTGGTATTCTAGCCTGGATAACCTGAAATCAATTCGCTCTCATGGTTGGATCTGGGTAACCACGCTGAGGAAAAATAGGATTGTTAACCATAACAAACAACTGAACAAGTTAGACATCTCAGAAGAAGGAACGTCAATACACTTGCGAGGATATGGTTGGGTAACCGTTTTCAAATTTACAGCCAAAAACGGCCGTATTGATTACATAGTAACAAACACACGAGTTTCGCACGGGCATATAAAATTCTAGAAATGGCTTCAGAACAATAATTAATCTGTAACTTGCTAAGACGTATAAATTTACTTAAATTACAATAAGTTATTTTTAATTTATAAGGTTTTGTCTATTTATATATTATGCTGAATTAAACTTAAAAATAGAGCGTTTTTTTATTGGTGCGAAACTCGTGAAACAAAGAGAATCCCACCCGTCAATACCTCAAATCTATGTGGTATTGAACGCTGTCAGGCTCGCACGAGCCGAGCGCAAAGAAATCATATTTTTCTCGCTATTTCTGCGTGGTTTGAACAACATAAACGTCGTATATCTGAAAAAATAACCCTTTATCAACAAAATTGGGACGTAATCAAAAGTGCTATTACTGAGCAAATCCGTGTTTTATTAGCGTACCCAAATTAGTTTTGTGCGAAACTCGTGATCACGTAAAAAATCAATACCGTAAAGTGCTACCCGACGATAGTCACCGATTATACGGCCACGACCATAGGCATCTGGCAGTCCAGTCAAAATACCTGATTTACGGCATTTCATAATATCGGGCGTATAAACATCGAATACCCCTTGATTATGGGTCTTACGGTATTCGGTAAAGATTTTTTTCAACGCTGGATCCAATTCACGATCGTAGGCTTTACATGAACCTTCAACCATTTTGATGCCACCAAAGGGGATCAATGCGCGCTTAAGTGGTGCGTCGGTTTGTAGACCTACAATCTGCTCTAACTCTTTTTCAATATAACCGGCATCATGGGAAGTAATAGTGGCAGCAATAGCAGTATCAAAATCGACAGGGGCATGAGTACGATTTTCGATCTTGATCCCTTGCATCACTTTTTCCCACAAGGTATCAGTCGCTTTGGTTGCACCGGCTAAAAATGATTCATCACCTTCATAAGGAGTATAATTGTGTTGGATGAAATCACGCACATCAACGTCTTTTGGCCAGTTCCCCTGATTAAATCCTTGCCATGCAGCAGAGAATTTTTCATTTAACTTGGATATCATATTTTTACCTTTAATTTTTTAAATAATAAAATGCTGACAACCGGTACGCGATCGATCAATGTTGACATCCATCACGTAAATATATTAACCAATATGTCATACCGACTAACAAAGCGCCGCCGATGATATTACCAATAGTGACAGGTATAAGATTTTCTGTAATAAAATTGGCCACAGTTAAATGAGAAAACTGGCTTTCATTTACTCCGGTCATCAGCCAAAAATCCGGTGATGCAAAATTTTTGATCACGATGCCTAACGGGATCATAAACATGTTGGCAATGCTATGTTCAAAACCACTGGCAACAAACATGCCTATTGGTAAAATTAATACAAAAATTTTATCTAGCAAGCTACGACCTGAATAACTCATCCAGACACCCAAGCAAACCATCAAGTTGGCTAAAATACCTAAACAAAGTGCTTCGAGAAAAGTGTGATCAAGTTTATGATTTGCAGTTTGTCACGAGTTTCGCACAGGCCTATAAAATTCTAGAAATGGCTTAAAAGTAATGATTAATCTGCAAGTTACTGAAATGCATAAATTCACTTAATTTACAATAAGTTATATTTAATTTATAAGGTTTTATCTATTTACATATTATGCTGAATTAAACTTAAAAATAGAGCGTTTTTTTATTGGTGCGAAACTCGTGTTTGTAAAACATTAAGTCCCCATTGGCCATTAGCCACCATGTACTGTCCGGCAAACCAGATTAATACAACGAACAACAACGCACCAACAAGATTACCAATGTAGACATGAAACCAATTAACAAACATCTGTTTCCAAGAGACTTTGCCAGTTGCTTTTGCTACAATGGTTAACAAGGTAGAAGTGAAAAGATCAGCCCCACAGACAACCACCAGCATCAGTCCTAACGAAAAACATAGACCGCCAGCAAGTTTAGCCAGCCCGAAAGGAACAGTTGCAATACCCGTGGTGTCGCTACCAATGTAAAACTGATCCACTAAGAGTAAATATGGCAGTTTTAAGGTACTGCCGATGATAACATTGGAGATCAGAGTGGAAATTTCTGTTTTACATCGCCAGGGTATGTCTATACGTGCGATTGCGCGACGGCTTTCATGCTCAAGAGTAACCGGGAGGCGATATCTTCGTAGCACTGAAGCGGCGGCGAATATGCGTTATAAATCGAGAGCGCCTAGACCCGGTAAGTTGGATCCCTTCAAGGTATATATTTTCGAACGCGTAGAGGCGGCCAGACCTGATTGGATACCGGCCTGCGTATTGCTACGGGAGATCCGTGAACGAGGCTACACAGGCAGCTATAGCTTGCTGACCGCTTTTCTTCATCCTATGAAAAAAACCGTTATTGAAGATGTTGTCCGTTTTGAGACTGAACCCGGTGAACAGATGCAGGTTGACTTCACGATTATCAGACAGGGGAAGAATCCTTTGATGGCATTCGTTGCCACGTTAGGCTGGAGTCGCTCCACTTTTGTTAGGTTTTACACCTGTCAAAATTCAGCAGCCTGGGGCGACGGGATTGAGTCAGCCCTACAGTATTTTGGCAGTACCCCTCGTCAGCTGCTATTTGATAATGCGAAGACCATTATCATTGAGCGTGATGTTTATGGTCCTGGTAAACACCGCTGGAACCCAGAGCTTATCAAGCTTGCCGAAAAATATGCTTTCAGTCCGAAAGTCTGCCGTCCATACAGGGCGAAGACTAAAGGTAAGGTTGAACCTTTTAATCACTATCTTAAGAACAGTTTCATTGTTCCACTAACCGCGTTATTTCGTCAGGCAGGGCTTACTTTGGATGCTACCGCCGCCAACTCACGTATTGGAGACTGGCTGAGTACAATAGCTAATGTACGTAAACACGGCACTACGGGTGTATCGCCGGAAGAGCGCATGCTACAAGAACGCTTGGCACTGTTGCCGCTGCCGAAAGTCATGCAAGCATTTCCTTTACCGATACATCAGACTCGCCCCATTCCTATCGAGAGCCTACAACATCCTTTGTCCGTCTATCAGTCGATTCTGGAGATGCCGATATGAATCTTCAGTATGAACGCATCGAAAAATTCTGCCAGCAGCTTAAACTGGACAGACTAAGCACAGAGTGGCCAGCTGTAGCGCAAGGAACTGTCGACAAGAACGGTACACACGCTGACTTTCTAGAGTCTGTTTTATATACAGAAGTAGTTTATTTGATACTTACGGGAATTGGCGGGATCTGGCGGGAACTCATGGGATTTCTTGAGGTTAGGGGTGATTTTGGGATTTGATACCAACGGTTAAAAAACAAACAACCCTTCATCTAGAAGTAAAATATTTGATACCAATACAAACGAGCTTTAATGTCCTTTAAGTTGCATTTATAAATAGTTTTACTTGGGCCAGGGCTTCTTAGGCTCTGGCCCGGATGTTAGCGTTAGAGTGCTCTACTTTTGAAATGGTGTCTTCGGTACTGATTTCAATTTTGGACAAAATCTCTCTGAACTGTTCTTCTGACATGGAGTCCATCCGCAAAGCGACTCGTTTTTTATCTTCTCTTAGCTCAAGAAGCGCTTGGTTTGCAGGATCTAGAAGGTATAGAACCGTTTCTACTCCCTTTCTAACTAAAACCTCCATGATTCTTTCTTTTTCATCCTTGGATAGAAAGGATAATAACTCCATAATTTTCAAGTCAATCAATTCGTTGCTAACTCCTTGTTTTAGAATCAATTCTTTTTTGTTCATTTCGTTCTTTATGCTCTTTTTGAAATCTGGGATTTCACCTTCTCCTGTGAGTAACCAATCTAAAGATACTTGTTCTTTTTCTGCAATTTTAAGCAGATGAGCCTTGCGTGGCGTAGGCTCTATATCCTTACGCTTATAATAATTTTGTAGGGTACTAATGTTCATGCCCCAAGCTCTTGCTGCTTGAGAGCGTGACGGATAACGATCTACTAACTGAAAAATTCGATCGATGACAGTTTCTTTTCCTTTGGAGCAAAAAGAACGGGTCGGTTCTTTTTTAAAACTAGACATAATCACACCTAATATATTGATATTAAAAGATAATAACCAAAAGAACTAACAAAAACACTTGATTTTAATTCTTTTTGTTCTTATCATTCTATCCGTAGAGATAACCATCTGATTACCCATACGGATAACTTTTTAGGATAGACGAATGACGACTAAAAAAGAAGACATATGTGCTGATTGGCACCCTGAGATCATTAAAGCGGAGATCCATAAGCGAGGGTTGTCGTTTCGCTTACTGTCCTTGCAGGCCGGTTACAGCAAGGATTCACTCAAAACGGTTTTACGGACGCCCTGTAAAACCTATCAGAAGATTATTGCCGAAGCGCTGGGGATCGAGCCGGAAGCTATTTGGCCCAGCCGTTACAAGATTAAAAGTTACATACGTAAGGCATCATAATTATGTTTGTTGTTGCTAAAGAACTTATTGGCGTAATGGGTCTCCCTAAAACTACTAAAGGCATTAGAGAGATATTGGCGCGTTTAACGAAAAATACGCCCGATTTGGTACGTAAACGTCCCGGCACCAAGGCTTACGAATACCACATTGATTGTCTGCCCATTGAAGCCCAGTGCGCGATCCGTGAGCGTCATCTTCAACAACTGATGATTGCTGCACCGGTGGATGATGCAGCCAAACAACCCACTGTATCAAAGGTCAGCACCGATCCGGAGAAGCTTGGCAAGCTGGACGTTTACCGGCGTTGCCCGGCATTGGTTGGCAATAAACTGGCCGATCTGACGGACAAGCAGCGCCAGATTGCCGATGCACGCATGTTATTGGTGCAGCATATCCTCACCATAGGCCAACAGCCCCGTTATAGCTGTGCGCAGGCCATCCGCTTTATTGTCCAGCAGGCGAAAACTGGCCAGTTGCCCGAGAATATCGCCCAGGCGGCACAGGTAGCCAATGCCAAGAAAGGTAAAAGCCGTCAGCTCAGCGAAATCACCCTCAAGCGCTGGCTGGCCGACTACAGAAAGGCCACTACCCCCGCCGAACGTCTGATAGTGCTGGCACCGGGTAAGCGTGAAGTCGTTAAGCCGGAGCAAATCGCCTGGTTACATGACTATCTGGCGCACTATCGCAAGCCAAACGGGTGCAGCATGAAAGAGGCCTATGTAGATTTTTGCGCCGAGTGGCAACAACGCTATGCCGATGAGCCGCTGATGTTGGCCGCGCAGCCGTCCTATGATGCGGTGCTGTATGCGATGGATAAACTCCCCGAAATCGTCAAACAGCGCGGGCGCAAAACCGGCAGCGAATATCGCCAGCTGGAAGGGTTTGTCCGCCGCGACTGGAGCAGTTTACCGGTTAACTACGTCTGGATTGGAGACGGTCACGGCATGAAGATGAAAGTCGCCCATCCCGACCACGGTCAACCTTTTTCGCCGGAAGTGACCTTTATTCTCGATGGCAGCTGCCGCTATATCACCGGCTGGAGCCTCTCGCTCTCTGAAAACGTGATTGCCGTCACCGATGCCCTACGTTATGGCATTGCCACTCACGGCAAGCCGTTTCTCTACTACTCAGATAACGGCAGTGGGGAAACCAATCTCACCCTGGATGCAGACGTGACCGGTATTCTGCGGCGGCTCGAGATTGACCACCCGACCGGTATCGCCGGCAATCCCCAGGGGCGCGGCATTATTGAACGCCTTAACCGTACCTTGCCCATGTACATTGCCCGCCGCTTTGCCACTTATTACGGTACCGGCGCTGATCGGGAAACCGTGCGCAAGACTGGCAAGGCGCTTAAATCCGCCTTAAATGCCCAGGCAAAGGGCCATGCACTGACCGTCGCCCAGCAGAGCACGCTACGCAAGCTGCCCTCCTGGGAGATGCTGATTGATGAAATCAAGGCCGGGGTCGAGTGGTACAACGCCCGTCCGCACAGTGAATTACCCAAACGCCCCGATGGCCAGCATTACAGTCCGGCCGAGTTTCGCCGCTGAAAGCTGGAAAACGAAGCCACCGAGCTGGAATGGCTGACACAGTTTGAACTGCGTGACCTGTTTATGCCACAGACCGAGCGCACGGTCAGGCGCTGTGAAATCCGTTTCCTTAACAATATTTATTATGCCGCCAAACTGGCCGATGAGCACGACCGCAAGGTGCTGGTGAGTTACGACATTCACGATGCCAGCAAGGTTATCGTGCGCCGTATGGACGGTACTTACCTGTGTGAAGCCTTGTGGGACGGCAATAAACAGCTGGCCTTCCCGGTAACGGCGGAATACCACAACCGGCAGCAACGTATCAAAGGGATGCGTAAGCGGGGTGAGGAGAAAGTGGCGCTTGCTGAGGCAGAAAACACCCTGACGTTGCCGGGTGAGAAAGTGAATGACCTCGAGTTACCGGTCAATGTTTATCGGCAATTGGGGAATACCGCATTAAAAGCTGAGGTTGAAGAACAGAGCGACCTTGATACGGAAGCGGCACTACAGCGGGGTTTGGCATTACTGGAAGCCCAGCAGATTGACCCATTGTTGTAAAAGAAGCCATTTGGTCGGCCAACCGAATGGCTTATTAAAACACAAAAACACTTTCTTTCAAGGAGGCAAGATGATGACTCAAAATGATGATCTTATCAAGACGCTGCATCAACTGATTGATTCAGGCCAGGTCACACAGGCGCAGATTGCCCGCGAAACCGGCCAGTCGAGCGCAGTGATATCCAGCTTTATCAACGGCAGTTATAACGGCAATAACCAGCGGGTCGGTGAACTGTTAACCCGCTGGCTGACGGATTATCAGCAAAAAAAGACCTTGCCCGCGCCGCCGCAGTTTGTGGAGACGGCCACGGTCAAGGAGATATGGGCGGTGTTCCAGTTTGTCCGGCTGGCACAGTGCATGAATGTGATTGTCGGGGTGCCGGGGGTGGGTAAAACCTTTGCCGCCCGTCAGTACTGCCAGCATGCCAATACCTGGATGGTGACCCTGTCTCCGGCCCACGCCAGCATTACCGAGTGTCTGCTGGAGCTGGCGGAAGCGCTGGGTCTTAGCGATCAGCCCAGAAACAAGGGGACGCTGGCACGTGCAATTCGGCGGCGGCTGACCGGCACTCACGGGCTGGTGATTGTCGATGAGGCTGACCACCTAGGCATTGACGGCCTGGAACAGCTGCGCGCCATTCAGGATGCGACCGGGGTCGGGATGGTGCTGATTGGTAACCCGCGCGGCCTGTCGAAATCCGCCCGCTCAACCCAGGGGGCGGATGACCTGGCCCGGTTGTACAGCCGTATCGCCCGCTCTAAACGGCTGTTAAAGGCCAAAAAAGCCGATGTGGCCGCGATTGCTGCCGCCTGGGGCATTACCGGCGAGAGTGAGCTGACGCTGGTACAGGCCATTGCCCAGAAAGCCGGTGCCTTGCGGGTATTATCGCACACCCTGCGCCAGGCGTGGCTGATGGCCAGCGGTGATGCGCAGGCCCAGCTGGGCGAAAAATACATCAAGGCGGCCTTCAGGGAGGTGTATACCGATACCGACCTGCTGCCGGCCAGGGGGTGAGCATGGGCGGCGTACTCTTTACCGACAGCGCCGGACGCCAGGTGCTGCTCAATACCCGGCGGGTGGTGTCCGTCTCGCTGGAATCGTCACACAGCCTGTTAGTGTCATTTGGCAATCGGGGCGCTGCGCTCTATGTGTTGCCGGATGCGCAAGAGGTGATGATGCAGTTATGTCATGACATGAACCGTTTACTCAGGAGAGCCAATGATGAATAACCCTGTACGCCATGAAGTCCGCGCCCTGCGGCGTATGGCCCGCTACGCACGCTATAACGTTGATGGGACTATCCGGCCCAATATTACCCTGTCACGCGGGGCAACGCCGTACCTCTGGCTGGACCGGTATGAGATGGCGGCGGCGACCTTGCCCCCGGCCCAGCAACAGTATTACCGGTGGCAGGGATTTGATGTAGATAGCTGGGAAGCGCTGCAACTGGGCTGTTATCTCTCTGGCCCAAGTCGGCGTCAGGCGTGGTACGCCGCCTGGCGCACCTTACGGGCATTGCTGTCCGGGCGGTCAGTGCCGTCCGAATCGGGGCCGGTTTTACTGAGCACGCTACTGTGTGAGGCTCGGTTATCAATGAAAAGGCTGAAAAGGAAAGGTCATCATGATGAACATGTTTGATGCCATGAATAGCGTGCGTTATCAGTTACGCGCGGTCGGCAGCGACATTCTGTCCGCCCGGCGTTATCGGCAGCGCCCGTTTATAAAAATTATCCCGCCGGCGGGTCAGCCGACGGCGTCCGATGCGGTGACGGCCATTACCTTGTATTACCAGGGCCAGCGGCGTCAGGTCTACGCTAAACCGTTATCAGGCTGTCTGGTCTATTGGGACGCGCAGGACTAAATGCGCCGCCGTTATCCACTCTTTTAGCGAGGAAAAACAAAATATGCATTATCACCCTGAAAAATCTCCCCTAACACCCCCTGACGGCTATCGCATTAATGCGTTAGGGCATATGGTGCCGGTCAGTCATATCAAGCCGATTGACCTGCTACGCGATGAATTGATTGACAGCCTGTTTACCGAGGCGCGGCAGCTCCGGCATCAACTGGCCGAATTTAAATTGCGCGCCCTGCAACGTATTCGGGATTTTGTCGATTTATCCGCCGCCGAATATGGCGTCAATTACGGGGCCGCTAAAGGCAATGTCACCCTGACCAGCTTTGACGGGCAGTATCGTCTCGTTCGGGCGGTGGGCGAACACCGTATTTTTGATGAACGTATCCAGGCGGCGAAAGAAAAAATCGAGGCCTGCATTACCAAATGGTCAGATGGCGCGGATGCGAAATTAATCGCCATCGTGAAGCGTTCCTTTAAGGTCAATAAACAGGGACAGATTGATATTAATGAAGTGCTAGCGCTACGGGATTTAGATATTGACGATGAAGAATGGCAAGAGGCGATGCGCGCGGTCAGCGATTCGATTAAGGTCAGCGGCAGCAGTACCTATCTGCGTTTTTATCAGCGGGAAGTGGACAAAGCCTATAAACAACTGTCGCTCGATATCTCCAAACTGTAATGCCTTTTTAATCGATGGCTTTACATCCGGCGCGCACGTCGGGGCACCGGGCGCGCCGAATTCAGCCGAGGACATATTGATGGTAGTGAATGAAAATTTAATTTATGACGCCGCCCTGGCGCGTTGGGGGCATGACCGACAGATGTTAAAAACCATTGAGCGCTGCGGGGCACTGGCCGGCGCGCTGTGCCGTTTTCTTTCGCAGGGTCAGAATATGCGACAAGTCTGTCAAACCGTGGCGGACATGGAAATCATGCTCGCCCAGCTTCGCCTGAACGGTCTGGCGGCGATGATTGACGATGAAAAAGTGCGCAAGCTGGACGCCTTGTCGCAACGCCTATTGACCCAACCACCGGCGACGATAAACACGGGAGATAAGGCATGAACCGGGCTACCTTAATCAAACTTATCCATGTGGCCCGTCGGGAGTTGCAGCTGGATGAAGCGACCTACCGCGCGGCGCTGATGAAGGTGTGCGCCGATAAAACCAGTTGCCGGGAAATGACGGTACCCGAGCTGGTCAGGGTGTTACATGCCTTTCAGCAAAAAGGCTTTACCGTGCGTTCAAAGCCGGTTTTACGCGGCGTTAAACCCGCGTCACCGGTCGCTAAAATCCTTGCCATCTGGCAGACCATGCACCGCCAGGGGTTTGTGCAGTCCGGCGATGAGGCAGCACTGAATGCCTGGATAAGGCGTACCACGGCAAGGGAGAACGGTGGCCTGGGGGTGGCACAGCTGGCCTGGCTCAATCAGGATAACGCCCTGGCCGTCAAGGTGCTTGAAAGTCTTAAGCGCTGGCATCGGCGCTGCATGCTGGCGACACTCCCCCCGGGTACGCCGGCTGAAAGTTATCCGCGCGTTTGTCAGCGTTATGAGGCCGAGACCCGTGTATCGTCATAACGTCGGTAACGGGGTATCTTCACCGTGGGCAGAAGGGGCGTCTCGCTTTAGGGTTATGGGATAATATATTGTATAATAACATTATTACTCAACTCACCTGATGAGGTAGACGATGAAGATACAACAAGCAGATTTACTCGCCGATGATACCCAGCTGCATGCGTTAATTGACCGAATAGACACGGTGGATGAGGAAACCTTACAGCCTCAGTGGCCACAATTACTCGCCGCGTTGGTGGATGTGATGGATAATGAACTGCAACGCCAGGGATTTACCGCCCCCCAATCTCGCCCTCTGGCGCGTAAAATGGCGGCGGCCCTGGCCGCGTATGCGGGTGGGCGTAACTATTATTTGCCCAAAGGCGACAGTCTGCTTACGGCGTTACGCGACGATGAAATTTTCCACCGCTGGCAGCAGGGCACACCGATTGAAACGCTACGCAAGGCATACCGGCTCGGCCAGATACAGATTTATAAAGTGATTGCCACCCAGCGCCAGCGCTATGTCAAGCGTACCCAACCCGCCCTGTTTGCCGACTAACCCCTGCTAACGTATCCGAACAATCGACTGGCCCCCAGGGGACGGATTGTTAACGGAGCGTAATCCCCCGCCTTATCACGCAACGCTTACCCTGTGACCAGGAATCCCTGTATCAAGGTATCGCTATGCCGCCGTTGCCCGACCCGTTACGTAAAAAACTCCTCGCCGTCTCCGGTGCCGGTCTGTTGACTATTGCCGCCTGCTATACCGCGTTCTGGGAAGGTCACGCCCTCCAGCCCTATGCCGACAGCGGCGGGGTGCTGACGGTGTGCTACGGCCATACCGGTAGCGATATCACCCCCGAGACGACCCAAACGCCGGCGCAATGTGAGGCCCTGCTGGCGGCGGATATGCGCCAGGCTTTCGCTGTGATTGACCAGCAGGTCACCGTACCGCTGTCAGACGGGCAGCGCGTGGCGCTCGCGGCGTTTATTCACAATGTCGGGTCGGGGGCCTTTGCGCGCTCGACCCTGCTAAAGCGCCTGAATGCCGGCGATATCCCGGCGGCCTGCGATGAGTTTCGTCGCTGGGTTAAGGTGAAGGGCGTCACGCTGAACGGTCTGGTCAATCGCCGCGCCGCCGATGAATGGCTGTGTCGGCATGGACTGCCTGACCCCGAGGCGACGCTGTGAACACGTTACTTAAAACGGGGCTGACGCTGTGCCTGCTGGCGTTATTACTCGCTACTGCCGGCTGGCTCTGGCAACGTGAACGCCTGCGGGAAACCGCGCTGCACGACTTGCGCCAGGAGCGGGACGAAGCCTGGCAGGCACTGGCAGAGCAACGCCAAATACAGCAGGTATTTCATACCTTGGAGCAGACCGTCACGCATGAAAAACAACACCTGCGCGGAGAAAGCGAAAAGGACCGCCAACAGGTGCGCCAGCGGTTATCGTGGGTCAATTGTGCCCGTGAGCCTGTGCCTGGCCCTGTGGCTGACCGGGTGCGCCGCGCCGCCCGTGAAAGTGGTGACGTTGCCGCCGGTACCGCTCCCTGAAGGCTTACTGGCGGCCTGTCCGGCTCCGCTACCACCGGAGCCGTTGACCTTTGGGGCCAGCGTGGACTATTCCCTGCAACTGCTGGCCGTGATTAAACAGTGTAATGCCGACAAGGCCGCCTTGCGCCAGGCCGAGCATTACCGACAAGAGCAACCCCATGATGAGTAAACGATGGAAACGATAACCCCCTCAATACCGGACAACGGACGGACCCGAACCCCGCCCGCGCGTTATTGCGCCGCGTGCCGGGTTCCGATAGACCCGGCAAGGCTGGCCGTGATGCCCCAGGCGCGCTGCTGTGTGGCCTGCCAGGCACGACGGGAGCGGCGGCGTGTGGGTTAACGTGCTTAAAGACTCTATTGCCCCGGCGCTCTCTGCTGCCAGCACCGCAGGGGCGCTGTTTATGTGGCTGATGCGCCGCTCCTTTGCCGGACGCGAGCAGGTCGAGCGCCTTAACGCCCGTCTGCTGACGGTAGAAACCCAGCTGGGTAATGCGCCGTCGGCACAGACAGTGCATGCCCTGAAAGTGGAAATCACCGAGCTGCGCGGCGATTTGAAAGAAACCCGCGCCAGCTTGCAGGCGGTGACGCATCAGCTAGAGTTACTGGTGGAAAAAGCCCTTTACCGGAGTGACGGATGATTGACGATATTTTGACGCAAGACCAACGCCTGGTGATAGTGCGTTCACTGAATGAGTATCACGGCGAATTAAATGAATCGGTGTTGCAGGACTGCCTCGACGCCTACGGTCATAAGGTGTCGCGCGACCGGGTGCGCGTGTTACTGGCCTGGCTGGCGGAGCAGGACCTGTTGCGGCTTGATACCTTGCCCGGGGGTTATCTAGTGGCCCATCTGAGCGGGCGCGGGCAGGAGGTCGCCGAGGGTCGCGCAACCGTGCCGGGCGTGAAGAAGCCACGTCGGCGCTAGGGAGGTCGCGATGGAAGAAAACCTCACGCGCGGGCGCGCCAGTAAGGTGGATTTATTACCGGCGGATATTCGTCAACGCCTGTTTGCCCTGCTGCGAGAAAAACGCATTACCCAGTTACAGATTGTGGACGAGATTAACCGCCTGATTGATGCCGCAGGCCTCCCGGTCGAGCAACAACTGTCCCGCTCAGGGGTGAACCGGCTGGCAACGCAAAACGAGCGCGTGGCGCGGGATTTACGCGAGCTGCGTGAGCAGACCCGCGCCCTGACCGCTGAACTGGGCGAAAAACCCACCGGCGAAACCTCGCGGCTGATTATGGAGATGGCGCGCTCCCTGCTGTTCAAGGGCATCCGCAAGCACCAGATTGCCAGCCAGGATAACGACGAGATTGATATTGATTTTCTCAAAGAAGCCATGCTGGCCGCCCAGCGCCTGGAGCGCACGGCAGAGATGAGCCACAAGCGCGAGGCACAAATCCGCCAGGCTTATGCTGAGGAAGCGGCGAATGCCGTCAGTGAAGCGCTCCGTGGACAAGAGGGCATGAGTCACCAGATGGAAAGCAAAATCCGCGACATTTTGCTGGGTAAGGCCTAATGCATTTTTTAACGGTTTGATTTTTAATGGAAACAGACAATGCGAACCGCTGAACAACCGGCCCCGATGCACCGATTGACCGACCCGCGCAAAATTGACCTGCGCGAGGCCACCCGCGCCTGCGGCGTCGATGTGCCCGAATCACTGGCGTTACCCGAAAATGAACCGGTGTTTTTGCCTTATCAACAACGCTGGTTCCTCGACGACAGCCCGGTGTGCATTGCCGAAAAATCCCGCCGTACCGGCCTGACCTGGGCCGAGGCCGGGCGCAACGTCATCACCGCCAGCAAGTCGCGGCGCGATGGCGGACGCAACGTGTTTTACGTCGGCAGCAAGAAGGAGATGGCGCTGGAATATATTGCCGCCTGCGCGCTGTTTGCCCGCGCCTTTAACCAGCTGGCCCAGGCCGATGTTTACGAGTCCACTTTCTGGGACAGCGAGAAACACGAGGAAATTCTCCAGTACATGATCCGCTTTCCGCACAGCGGCTTTAAAATTCAGGCGTTAAGCGCTCGCCCGTCCAACCTCCGTGGCTTGCAGGGCGACGTGGTGATTGACGAGGCGGCGTTCCATGAATCCCTTGAAGAGCTGCTCAAGGCGGCGCTGGCGCTCAACATGTGGGGCGCGCGGGTGCGGTTGATTTCCACCCATAACGGGGTCGATAACCCGTTTAATGCCTACATTCAGGACGCCCGCGAAGGGCGCAAGGATTACAGCCTGCACCGCATCACGCTCGATGAGGCGATTGGCGAGGGACTGTATCGCCGTATCTGCACGGTCACCGGGCAGGTGTGGTCGCCTGACGCCGAAAAATCGTGGCGCGATAACCTGTATAAAAATGCCCCCAATCGCGAATGTGCCGAGGAGGAATACGGCTGTGTGCCGCGCAAGTCGGGCGGTGCCTATCTTGCCCGCCCGCTGATTGAGGCGGCGATGGCCCCGACAGGCCGTGTCCCCCTGCTGCGCTTTGAGGCCCCGGCGGTATTTGAACTGTGGAGCGCCGCGCAGCGTGAAGCTGAAGTGGAGGCCTGGTGTCAGGCGCACCTCGAGGCGGTGCTGACGACCCTTGCGCCGGACTGTCGTTACTGTTTCGGCGAGGACTTTGCTCGCAAGGGCGATCTGTCGGTGTTTGTGGTACTGGCCATCGCCCCGGATTTAAGCAAGCGCGAGGCGCTGCGCGTCGAGCTGCGCAACGTCACCTATGACCAGCAAAAGCAGATAATGCTCACCATCCTGACCCGGCTGCCGCGTCTGGTGGGGGCCGCCTTTGACGCCACCGGCAACGGCGGCTATCTGGCCGAAGCCGCCCGGCTGCATTTCGGCCCGGACATGGTGGATTGCGTCACGCTCTCGGCAAAATGGTATGCCGAATGGATGCCCAAACTGAAAGGTGAGCTGGAAGCGCAAAACCTGACCCTGGCCCGCCATCAGTCCACGCTGGATGATTTGCTGCATATCAAGGTAGTGAACGGGATACCGCAAATTGACAAGGGCCGCAGCAAGGATACGCCGTCAGGCGTTCAGGGCGCGCGCCGTCACGGCGACTATGCGGTGGCGCTCTGTATGGCCAACCGCGCCGCCGCGCTGGACGGTTTTGTGCTGGATGAGGCGGCCTGTCAGGCATTGCCAGCCCGTATCCGGGCGATGGAGTATGCCGATGAGGTCGGCGATGACGATGATAACGCTGATGAGCGAGGATGCTGGTAATGAAAAGGCTTGTAGATATTCAGGGACAGCCGCGGGTGTTTTCACCGGACAGCCAGACGGCAAAGACCGATATTCCCCAGGTGGCCAGCCGTGCGCCAGAACATCCGGCGTCCGGTATCACCCCTAACCGTGCCGCACGCTGTTTGCGGGCGGCAGAGCACGGTGACATGACCGCTCTGGTGGATTTGGCCGCCGATCTGGAAGAAAAAGATACCCATCTGTTTTCTGAACTCAGCAAGCGCCGCCTGGCGCTGCACAGTGTGGAATGGCGTATTCAGCCGCCGGATAACCCCAACGCCCAGGAGAAAGCCCAGGCAGTGGCGCTGGAAGCGCGGCTCACCGATGCGCCCTGGTTTGACAATGCGCTGTTTGACGCCACCGACGCCCTTCTCAAAGGCTATGCGATGCAGGAAATTATCTGGGGTCCCCGGCGCGGCGGCGAATTTTTCCCGCGCGCTGTCCACTGGCGCGATCCGGCGTTGTTCTGCGTCAATCCCGACGACTACCGCGAGCTGCGGCTGCGCGATGGCAGCTATGCCGGACAGGTGTTACAGCCGTTTGGCTGGATTTGCCATGAGGCCAAGGCCAAAACCGGCTACCCCGGCACCCAGGGGCTGGTGCGCACGCTGATTTGGCCGTTTATCTTCAAGAATTACAGCGTGCGGGATTTCGCCGAGTTTCTGGAGATTTACGGACTGCCGTTGCGGGTGGGGAAATACCCCAGCGGCGCGAGTGCCGAGCAGAAAAGCGCCCTGATGCGGGCGGTGATGGATATTGGCCGCCGGGCCGGGGGGATTATTCCCGCCGGCATGAGCCTGGAGTTTGAGGCCGCCGCTAACGGTCAGTCTGACCCGTTTATGGCGATGATTGCCTGGGGAGAGCGCGCGATATCTAAAGCGATCCTCGGCGGGACACTGACCTCAGAGGCGGGCGATAAAGGCGCGCGCTCGCTGGGCGAGGTGCACAATGCGGTGCGCAAGGAGATCCGCAACGCCGATTTACGCCAGCTGTCACGGACCTTTAACCGTGATCTCATTTATCCGCTGCTGGCACTGAACAGCCCGGTCCCGCTTGACCCGCGGCGACTCCCCCGCCTGGTGTTTGATACGCTGGAATGTGAGGATATGGCCAGCTTTGCCGAGGCTATTCCCAAACTGGCGACCGGCATGGCGATACCGGTTTCCTGGATCTACGATAAGCTGCGCATTCCAGTGCCGGATGGCAATGAGGCGGTGTTTACCGTCTCGTCACCACCGGCAGTGGCGCAAACGGCGCTATCCGCGACCCTCACACCGGCAGCGCCGATAAGCGACGCGCTGGACGCGGTGCAGACAGCACTTGACGCCCCGGGATTGAACGCCAGTGCCGACCCGCTACTGGCACCGGTGATAGCCGCTATCCGTGAGCAGGGGCCAGAGGCGGCGCTGGAGCAGGCGGCGATTCTTTACCCCGAGATGGACGACCGCGCGCTGATTGAACTGCTGACCCGCGCCACCTTTGCACTGGAAGTCTGGGGGCGTCTCGATGCCACAACCGATTGATTTGGGCGTCGTCGCCCGCCTGCCGCCAAAAGAGGCCATCGCCTACTTCCGCGCCAAGGGGTATCACATCACCTGGAACTGGTTTGAGCAACAGGCGGACGTTCATGCCCGGATATTTACCGTCGCCAAGGCGGCGCGGCTGGACGTCCTGAGTGCGATCCGTGACGAGGTGGATAGAGCAAAATCACAGGGAATATCCCGGCAGGATTTTATCGACACGCTGACGCCCCGGCTGCAAACGCTCGGATGGTGGGGGAAACAGGTCATGGTGGACAGCCAGGGCAATGCCGACGCCGTGCAACTGGGGAGCGCCCGACGCCTGGCGACGATATATAACGTCAATACCCGCGTCGCCTATAATGCCGGGCGCTATGCACAGATGATGGCCACCGCAGACCTTTATCCCTACTGGCAGTATGTCGCCGTCGGGAATAGCCGCACCCGGCCCTCACATGCCGCCCTGCATGGCAAGGTTTTTCGTTACGATCACCCCTTCTGGCAAAGTCATTACCCGCCCAACGGGTTTAACTGCCGCTGCCGGGTACGCGCCTTGTCAAAACGCCGACTCGATGCGTTGGGCCTGCACGTTACGGAAGAGGCCGGTCAGCTACACACGCATGAGGCAGCGGCGGGTGTCGATAAGCGTAGTGGGGAAATCGTCACCAGCCCCGTGACCACCTTTGATGATGGCAAGGTAAAAATGACGCCGGATGTGGGTTGGTCCTATCACCCCGGCGCGGCGGCGTTCGGTGTTGACCAGACCATGATCCGCAAACTCCTTGAGGTCAAAGACGCGGCGCTGCGTGAAGCCGTGGTGCAGGATCTGAACAACAGCCCGGTGCGTCAGTTGAGTTTTTCGCTGTGGGCCACGCGCATTATGCAAAGCCGGCGTGCCGGCAACGGCATTCACACGCTGGGCTTTTTGCCGGAAGCCATTGCCCGTGCGGTACAGGCACGCACGGGGCAAGCACCGGCCCGTCTGCTGGCAATGAGCGAAAAAAACCTGTTGCATGCCGACAGTGACAAGCACCCTAAAACCGGGGTGGCATTGTTGCCCGAGGATGTGGCCGCACTTCCTGGCTTGTTGGCAAAGCCTCAAGCTGTACTCTGGGATAAGGCTCACCAAAACCTGCTTTTTCTTGTGCCAGGAAAAGCGGGGCTGGCACGTATTGTGGTTAATGCGTCTTATGGCGTTAAGAAACACCCGGATACCCTGGATGTGGTGATCAATGCTTATCGCATTCTCAACCTCAATAAAGTGAAATCTGATTTGGCCGGTGGCAAGCTAGAACTGCTGGCAGGAACGTTAGACTAAACCGGTGGCAGGGATCGAACCTGCATACATGTTATGCCCCATTGCTGGGACTGACATCGACTTTACCATTAAGCGTACACCGGTCTATTGGCTGTATTTTAACCGACCCCCATACGGAGGGCAAGATGTCACAGACTGAATTAACCGCAGTGATTGATCGCCAGCGCCTGCAAACCCTGTTTGCTGAACTGCAACGCGTTGGCGAAGACGGCAAGGCGATCACCCGTATCGTTGCCGCCAGCCTCCTTTCGGCCACTGAGCAGGCGTTTGAACGCGAACGCGCGCCGGATACCGGGGCAGCTTGGGCACCCTTGAGCGATCCGTATCGCCGCTGGCGTGAGCGGCACGGCTATAGCCCGATCAAGGTGTTAACCCGTGAGGGCGATATGGCGCGCTCGGTGAGCATCGACTGGGGGGATAGCTGGGCGCGTATCGGGGCCAATGCGCCGCAGGCGGCCATCCATCAGTGGGGCGGCAAACCGGGGATGCGTCCGGGGCCGGCAGCCATCCCGGCCCGTCCGTTTATGGGACTGGATCCGACCGGCGAGCGGGATATCCTTGACGCCCTGGCGCAACGCCTGTCCAACGCCCTGCACCCATAAACGCCAGTGCGCCCCACCACGCGATGATGACGGAGAAGGTATACCTTGCATCAAAAAAATCTTTTGAACGCGCTACGGCGTTTTTGAAGGGGTTTTGAACGGGGTTATTCAGGCGATCGCCCGCCGTTGTCAGTGCCCATTGAAATCTGCCCCCCTGCCAACGTAAAACTGGCCCCCTCTTTGATTGTTAATGTAGCGTAATCCCACCGTCCGCACTCAGGCTGCCACACTGCCGGCATGACGACAAAACCCCCTGTTCCCAAGATAGCCTATGCGGTGCTCAACGCCGCGACGCTCTCGCCCTTTGATCATGACGGCTGGTGTCAGGTGATGCCCGCCGGCCATGTCCGGGCGCGTGACGGTCGCCCCGAGACGCCCGCCGAAGGCTGGCTGATTAACGAAGCCGCGTTTAACCGCATGGTGGCGCGGGTGGTGGCACTCAATCAGCCTGTCAAAATCGATTATAACCACCAGACGCTGTTTAAACAGGAAGCGGCCCCGGCAGCCGGCTTTGTTCCGGCTACCCCGGCACGTTTTCGCTGGGACGACAACACCGGGGTCTGGGTCAAGCCGGAGTGGAACCCGCCGGCGCTTGAGCGCCTAAAAAACAATGAATTTCCCTATTTTTCGCCGGTGATGGGCTATGACGCGCGCAGCGGCGAACCCCTGGAGCTAAGAATGTTAGCCATTACCGGCGATCCGGGTCTGACGGGCCTGCGCCCGGTGGCCGCTCTGAGCGCCGAAGATATCTACCAGGCGTTAACTGTTCCCCCTTCCTCCCCTAAGGAGCCTGCAATGAATCCATCGTTAACAGCGCTGCTGGCCGCGCTGGGCCTGACGGTGCCGGAGGGCGGCGAGCTGACCGATGAGGTCGCCACCGCCGCCCTGTCTGCCGTGACCACGCTAAAAAGCCAGGCGGACAAGGCTACCGCGCTGGAAACCACTATGGCGGCCCTGTCCGCTGACCTGAACGCCCTGAAAACCCAGGCACCGACGGCGGCCGTGGATTTACGCCGCTATGTCCCGGTCGAGACCTATAACGCGGTGCGTGAGCAGGTGGTGTCACTGTCCGCCGACCTGGGAAAAACCACCCTGGCGCAGACGCTGGACCAGGCCGAGCAGGACGGGCGGATATTGAAATCCGAGCGCCCCTACCTGGAAACACTCGGCGACCAGATGGGTGTGACGGCGCTGTCGGCGCAGCTAGCGACGCGCCAGCCGATAGCCGCCCTGACCCGGGTGCAGACCGAAACCCTGACGCTGCCGCCCGAAAACCGTGAAAAAACCGCCACCGTCGCCCTGTCGGCGGAAGAGTTACAGGCCGCGCGCGTGCTGGGGATGACCCCGGCGGCGTTCCAGAAAATCAAGACCGAGGACGCACTATAATGCCAACCCCCATTACCCCGTCGCAAATCACTGCCCTGATGACCGGCTTTCGCAAAGAGTTTCAGAACGGGCTGGCGATGGCCCCGTCTCACTATCAGCAGGTGGCGACCAGCGTGCCCTCGACGTCAAAATCCAATACCTACGGCTGGCTGGGGCAGTTTCCCGCGTTCCGTGAGTGGGTCGGTGCACGCAGTATCCAGCAGATGAAAGTCTATGGTTACACCATCAACAACAAGACCTATGAAGGTACGGTGGCCATTACCCGCGATGATTTCGAGGATGACAATCTGGGCGTGTATACCCCGCTGTTTCAGGAAATGGGGCGCGCTGCCGCCGCACAACCGGACGAACTGGTGTTTACCGCCTTGCGCGACGGCAATAAAACCGACTGCTACGACGGTAAACCTTTTTTTGATAGCGAGCATCCGGTCTATCCCAAGGTCGACGGCACCGGCACCGCCAAAAAGGTCGCCAACCAGTTGATTGAAAAAACCGGCACCGGGGCAACAGAAAAAGACTACGAGGGGGCGGTATGGTATCTGCTGGACTGCTCACGGGCGCTTAAACCGCTGATTTTCCAGAACCGCCGCCCGCCGGAGTTACTCGCCCTGACCAAGGTCGATGAGGGGCGCGCGTTTACCGATAACGAATTTGTCTTTGGTGCCTCCGCCCGGCGCAATGTGGGCTACGGCTTCTGGCAGATGGCTTACCGCATGCAGGCGTCACTGACGCTGGATAACCTCTGGAAAGGCTGGAGCGCCATGCGCGGCTTTAGTGCCGATGGCGGTCGCAAGCTGGGTATTCGCCCGACCCATCTGGTGGTGCCGGTGGAGCTGGAAAAAACCGCCACCCAGTTACTGGAGCGGGAATTACTGGCCGAGGGCAGCACCACGGTCTCTAACGAAATGAAAGGCAAGCTGACACTGTTGGTGGCGGATGCGCTCTAAACGCCCTTTAAACCGGGTTTTAACGGTCATTAACGGAGAGTCAGTGGATGTATGCCAGTGAGCAGGATTTACGCGCCCGCTATAGCGCCCCGTTGATAGAAAAACTGGTCGACGGGCGCGGCGATGAGGCGGCAGCCCGGCAGAAAGTGGACCAGGCGCTCAGCGATGCCAGCGCCCTGATGGACAGCTTTATCGCGGCCCGTTACGCGCTGCCGCTCTCGGTGGTGCCGTCGGTGCTGAAACAGCATGCCTGCACCCTGGCGTTTTACTACCTGAATGACGAGCGGGCCACTGAGCAAACCCGCCAGCGTTACCAGGATGCGCTGCGCTGGCTGGAGGCGGTGAAAAAGGGTGAACTGCCGCTCGGGGTGGATAACGATAACCAGGCTCCCGACAGTGCCGACCTGCCGCAGATGCAGGCCGAGGCGTCGGTGTTCGGGCGCAGGCAGAAGGGGTTTATCTGATGATTGTCTCCACCGAAAACGCCTTGCTGGCGCGACTACATGAGGTATTTGGCAACACGTTGCGTGATATCGCCACCCATCCCGGCGACTGGAGCGAGGCGGGGCTGCGTGATGTGCTACTTACACCGCCCTCGGTATATCTGGTGTGGCTGGGAGCGCAGGCGGGTCAAGTGAAAGGGGTGATTGACAGCCGTTTTGTTTTTTACGTGGTGGCCGAGGTTATCAATGGTGCCGAGGGAGACCGCCCCGGCCTCTACCAGATAGTGGCGCGGCTGATAGCGGGCTTGTCGGGTTTTCGTCCCGGTCATGCCGGACCGATGCGTTTTGAAGAAGGGCGCAACCTGTACACCGAGCAACAGGGGCAACATGGCGTGGTGCTGTATGGCACTTATTTCACCTGCGAGGAGCCGGTGCCGCCTTTGCTTCAGGATGACGGTGTGGATGCGTACCTGCGCCATTATCAAACCTTTACCCAGACGGACGGCAGCCCGCCGTTCGCCGCCCCTATCACCCTGCGCGGAGAGAACAACGACCATGAATGACACCGATAACGCTTTGATGCGCTTCCCTAACCCGCATGACTTACCGATGATTTTTGTGGTGCCGGCCCCGGAGCGTGCGGTGCGTGAACCGAATTCCCTGCGGATGTTACCGGATACGGGGGCCTGGGTGCCGCGCAATGCTTTCTGGCTAACACGCCTGCTGCGTTTCAAGGATGTGCTGGAAATCCCGCCCCCATCCAAACCGGCGGCCACCCGGCAAACGTCAGCCCCTGCCGCCTTGAGTAAACAGGAGTCGCCTTCATGACCATAAGCTTTAATGAAATCAGCGCCGGGGTTCGCCTACCGCTGACGCATATTGAGATTGATAATTCGCAGGCCGTCACCGGTACCCCGACCACGCTGACCCAGGTGCTGATGTTGGGTCAGGCCGCCATCAAGGACGGCAAGGTCGACGGCAGCGGCGCAGTAGACACGCCGGTCCGCATCACCCGCGCCGATCATGCCGCGACACTCTGGGGCCAGGGATCGATGCTGGCGGCGATGGTGAGGGAATTTTTAACCGATAACCCGGATGCGGTGTTAACCGTGATGGCGCAGGGTAACGGGGCGGGCAAGGCCGATGCCGGCAGCCTGACCTTATCGGGCACAGCACAACAGGCCGGGGTACTGAATGTCTATCTCGGCGGTGTGCGGGTGCGCGTGACGGTGGAGAAAGGCCAGCAGGGTAAGACGGTCGGTGATGCGTTGGCGACAGCGATTAATACCCTGCCGTCGCTGCCGGTGACCGCGGTGTCTGCCGCGCCGGGGGGTGAAAATGTCACTGCCGATCAAACGGTGGTGACCCTGACGGCACGGTTTATTTCCGACTATTCGGCGCAGGATATCCGCCTGAATTATTACGATGGCGAGATAACGCCGCCCGGGCTGGCAGTGACACTTGCCGCGCCCGCTGCACGGGCGACGAACCCTGATTTGGCCAACAGTATTGCCGCGCTGGGGGATACCCAGTATCACCATATTGTCATGCCCTGGCTCGATGCGGCTAATCTGAAATTATTGAGTGAAGCGCTGCGCGATCGCTGGGGACCGACCAAAATGTCTGACGGCATCGCCTGGGCGGCCCATACCGGCAGTCTGGGGGAAATCACCCAGTTCGGTAAGACGCGCAATGATTTTCTGCTGACCTGTAGCGGCATTCAGCGCGCCCCCGAGCCGGGCTATCTGTGGGCGGCCACCCTGTGCGCCATTGGCGCAAAACATTTAAGTCTTGATCCGGCGCGCCCGCTGCAAAGCCTGCGCCTGCCGCGACGGCTGGCGCCGGCATTGTCTGACCGGCTGCGCCCCAATGAGCGTAACCAGCTGCTGTATGACGGCATCGCTACCGTGACCGTGGGGGCCGACGATGGGGTGCAGATTGAGCGGCAGATAACCACCTATCGTACCAACGCCTATGGCGATCCGGATCCGTCTTACCTCGATGTGAATACCGTGGCGACGCTGTCTTATCTGCGCTATTCCACCGGGGTACGCATCACCCAGCGCTTTCCGCGCCATAAGCTGGCCGATGACGGTACGCCGGTGGCACCGGGGCAGGCGATGGTGACGCCGGCCATTATCCGCACCCAGTTACTGGCGCTGGCGATAGAGTGGCTGGAGGCGGGGCTGATTGAGAACTTCGAGCGCTTCCGCGACAGCCTGATTGTCGAGCGCAACAAAAACGACCGCAACCGGGTAGACGTACTGTGCAGGCCGGATGTGGTCAACCAGTTCCGCATTTTCGCAGAACAAATTCAGTTCATTTTGTAAGGGGGTACGATGGCATTTGGCAAACTGCAATACCAGGGCAAGGCCATTGTCCGGGTTAACGGGCAGGAATACCCGACCCTGACGGGGGCCACCTTTACCCCGTCCGGGGAAAAACGCGAGGAAGTGACCGGCGCACGCGTTTATGGCTACAAATCGACACCTCGCGCCGCCACGCTGGAATGCAAATTCCCGGCGCGGGGTGATCTGAGTGTGGACGTCATCAACGGCTGGCACGATGTCACGCTGGAGTTTGCCGCCGATTCCGGCGAAACGCACATGATGACCAACGCCTGGAGCAACGGGGAAGAATCCCTGACGGACGCGGGCGAAATTTCCGCCAAATTTACCGCCATTCGCAGCCAGCGTGTGGCGTAAGGAGCAAGCATGACCCACAGCATGGAAACCCTGGCGGCGGCCCACGAGGTTGAAGGGGTGTCGCCGGATATCGCCAGTGTCGCCGACGAACTGGCGCGCGGGCAACTGACCCTGGTTGACGGTCTGGTCACCGGCAGCGGTGATGATGAACAGCGCCATACGGACGTCACCCTGCGGCCATTAACCGGCAAGGACATTATTGATGCCGAATTGGCCGCCGAGCGGGTGGTGCAGACGGCTAACGGCTCAGAGTTAGTGCGTTCGCCAGCGATGGTGGAGTTTGAGCTGCTGCGCCGCCAGGTCGCCCGGCTGGGCAACCTCAACGGCCCATTGTCGCTGCTGCAACTGAAAAGCCTGTCGGCGCGGGATATTGAACGCCTTATCATCGCCCAGCGTCTGGGCGGCAGCGCGCTGGCCGGCCAGCTGGCGGCTGATGCGGGGCGACTGGATGCAGTGTCGGGAAAAAATTGAGGAAGCGGCGCTGATGCTCGCAACCGTTACCAAATCGGGCATGGACTGGGCGCTTTCCCTGCCGTTAATCCGGCTCTACCGGCACTGCCAGCAAGCCACCCATTTATTACAGCGTGAGTAACCGATGGCAGAAAAAAAAGTCAAAGCCGCCGTCATTGTTGACCTGCTGGGCACCCTGCCCCGGCAGGCGCGGCTGTTCGGTCAAAGTCTGGTCGGCATGGGGCGGCAAGGCGGCGCATCCCTGCACGGTCTCGGTCTGCGGGCGAATAGCCTGGGAAGTCAGCTTGACCGGCTGGGCCATCAGGGCCAGCGCACCTTTAGCGGTCTGCGCCTGGGGCTGGCGTCGGTGTCATCCGGTTTTGACCATCTGGAGACGCGCGCCAAGGCGGCCTATGGCGGCGTAGCACGCCTTTACGGGCTGCTGGCCGGGGGCGCGGCACTGGTTGGCCTGAAAAAAGCCTTTATCGACCCGGCGGCGGCAATGGAAAACATGACGCTGCGTCTGAACTCCCTGAACCATCATGATAAAGCCCAGACCGACGCTGACCTGAAATGGGCGCTACAGAATGCCAAGGACTCTACCTGGGGATTGCAAGGGGTGGTGCAGGAATACACCGCCAGTCGCGGGTTTGGCATAAGCCGTGAAGAAGCGCGCCACTTTATTACCATGCTGGAAGACCAGGGTGCGCGACACGGCTGGACGCTGCCGGAAGCCCAGGGAGCCTCTCTTCAGCTCAAACAGATGTATTCGCGCAAAAGCATTCAGGCGCAGGATGCAAGCCTGCTGACCGGCTATGGCATTGACGTCTATAGCGTGCTGGCAGAAAAGCTCGGCAAAAGCCGTAACGAACTGACCCAGCAAGGCGAAAAAGGGTTACTCGGGGCAAAATCGGTTGCGCTGTTGTTCCAGGCGCTGCGCGAGCAGGCCAAAGGGGCGCAGAAAGACGCCATGAACTCGTGGACGGGACTCACTTCCCAGCTGGGTCATGTCTGGCAGCAGTTCGCCGTCAAGGTAATGAATCAAGGGCCGTTTAAACGGCTTAAAACCGAGTTAAAAGACTTTCTGGATGTTGCCGGCGAGGCGCAGGAAAGCGGTTTGCAGGACCAATGGGCCAACCGGCTGGCCAGTCGTTTTAATGGCGTATTCGACAGCGCCCGCCGTGGGGTCACGCTGTTTAAAAATGGCCTGAACCGGGTCAATGCTGAATTGATAGCGCTACGCCAAGCCGGTTACGGCGACACCCTCGACACTATCGGCAAATATGCCGCTAACACCGCCAAAGCCATGCTGGCGATTTACGTCGCCTCGAAACTGGCCCGTGTCGGCATGGCGATAGCCCGTCCCGCCTGGGGGCTGTCGAGTGCGCCGGTACGCTATCCGTGGCGGGCTTATCGGTGGTGGTGTGGGCGCGGCAAAAATGCCCCGGCGGGTTTGCCTGGTCCCGCACCGTTTGCGATGGGCGGCGGACTGGGCGCGCCGGTGAGCGTGTTGGTCACCAACTGGCCGGCGGGCGGCGTCGGGGGTGGCAGTGAGACTTATGTCGATGGTAGCGGACGCACCCGCCGTAAAGGCTCGCGCCTGCGTCCGGGCCGTCCAGCGCTCTCGGTGCCGCGCTCCCGTTTGGGGCGGGCGGCCTCCGCCGTCTCAGGCTTCTTTGGCGGCCTGGTCAATCGCACTGGCGCACGGTTAAGCCGACTACCGGGCGTAAGCACGGTCGGGCGCTGGCTGTCCGGTGTGGGCGGCGGGTTGCGCGATATGGGGCAGCGCGCGCGTGGCCTGCTGGGTGGGGCCACGGCGCGGCTATCCGGTTTCACCGGCTGGCTGGGACGGTCTACGGGGGCACTCGGGCGCGGCGCAATGCGCCTGGGCGGCCCGGCGCTGACGGCGTTGTCGCTGGCCCCGACGCTGCTGGACAAGAATGCCAGCGCCGAGGATAAAGGTGGCGCACTGGGGTCGGCAACCGGGGCAACGGTGGGCGGCCTCGTCGGGGCCATCGGTGGCCCGATTGGGGCAGTGGCCGGCTCGATGCTGGGTAGCGTGCTCGGCGAAAAACTCGGCGGCTGGCTGGGCGATATCTACGCCCGGTGGGACAAGCAGGACGAGCAACAGGCGATGCCGCCACCCGTGAAAGCCCAGGCCGACATGCGTATCGCCCTGGCCCCGGGCCTGGTGCTGCAAAACAGCGCCGTCACCGACAGCAACGCCTTTGGCTTACAGCTCGATGTGTATAACGGCGATAATTATCATATTTATTGAGGTGCGCAGATGAAAAGTACCGGTCAGGGCCGCTTTCGCGGCGTGCCTTTCTGGGTTTACAAAGAGCAGCGCAGTCGCGGCGGTCGCCGGGTGGTGCGGCGGGAATATCCGCTGCGCGAACACGGCGGGGCAGACGATTTAGGAAAAAAACTGCCTGAGCACACCTTCACCCTGTCACTGACCGGCGATGATGTGCAGGCGCAGCGGGTACGGCTGACGCAGGCGCTCAATGCGCCGGGACCGGGCGAGCTGTTGCACCCGGACTGGGGTACGCTGTCGGTGCTGGTTGAACATTTTGAAAGCCGCTACAGCGTCGATAACCAGCGTCTGGTGGAGTTTACCGTCACGGTGGTGCCGGTGACCGATGAGACCGCCCCTACGGTGGCGCAAGATACCGCTGGGGTGGTCAATCACTTAGGGGATGGCACGCTGGCCGCACTCTTTTCCACCCTGGCTGACGGCTGGCAGACCTCGTTGCATGACGCGCAGGCATTAATGGATACCGTTAGCGAGCAGGCCAACACGCTGGAAAGCGCCCTCACGGGTCTGGGGCTGCTGGCCGATATGCAGAGCTTTATCGCCTCGTTTACCGCCCTGCGCGGCAATATCCAGGGCATTATCACCACCCCCGACCGCCTGGCGCTGGCCTTCAAGGGCATTTTTCAGGGCATACAGCGCCTGCCGGCTTACCCCCAACCTGAGCAGATAAAAAACCGGGCACGCGCGCCAGTCTCCCCGCAGCCCGGCGCTCTCCAGCACCAGATAGTCCAGCTGGCCGACCGGCTGGACAGCGCTTTGGTCCGTCAGGATCGCCTGCGCGATAGGCAGGGGCTGCAACCTGCCACTCGCGCCACGGTGCAACTGCTGCACAATACGCTGCGCCTGGCGGTGGCGGTGGTGCAGGTACAGATGTTGTCGTCCCTGCTTACCGCCAGTCTGGCGGCGGTCGGCCCAAACGCACCGGCGCAGGTGTTGCCACACACGGTCTCGCCCGCCCCGCTGCCGCTCAGTGACAGCGCCAGCGTCTGGCTGGAAAGTACGCCGGATGTGGTGCGCGTCAGCCAGCAGGTCGCGCGCCGACTGGATGCGTGTGCCCTGACCAGCTCGGCGCTGGGCTATCAGAGCCTGGCCTTGCAGGTGCGGGCGTTAAGCCGCGCCTTTGTGGCGGATTTATCCCATCGCGGCGTGGCGTTACCCGGCCTGATCCAGGCCGCAGTGACAATCACCGAGCCGGCGCTGGTGACCCTGTACCGCATCACCGGCGATGCGCGTGACACGGCGCGCTTTATTCGTCGCAACCGGCTGCGTCATCCGCTGTTTGTGCCGGGTGGCGAGCGCGTGGAGGTGCTCGGTGGCTGAGGTGGCGTTGCGCATCGACAACCGGATTTTTACCCACTGGCTCTCGGTCAGCATTACCCGGGGGCTGGCGCGTCTGGCCGGGGATTTTACCCTCGGGATCATGATGCCCGGCCAGGCGTTGCCCGACAGCCTGCGCGCCGGCGGGGCGCTGGCGCTGACCCTTGACGGGCAACCGGTCATCACCGGCTACCTGGACAGCGTATCGCACAAGATGGGGGCCGACGCGGCACAGGTCACGATAAAGGGCCGGGATAAAACCGGCGATCTGGTGGATTGTTCGGCGATCTATCCGGGCGGTCAATGGCGTCACCGCACCCTGCAACAGATTGCGCAAGACCTGTGCAGCCCTTTTGGCATTGCGGTGCGCTGGGCGGTGTCTGACCCCGAGGCCGCCAAACCCTTTACCTCCTTTACCCTTGAACTGTCTGAAAGCGTGGCGGATGTGCTGAGCCGGGCGGCGCGTCACCGGGGCGTTTTGGTGACCAGTGATGCCGACGGCGATCTGGTGTTTACCCAGGCGGCGAACACCGCCACTGACACCCTGCGTCTGGGGGAAAATCTGTTGTCCGCCGAGTACACCGAAGACTGGCGCGATCGCCACAGTCAATATCTGGTTAAAGGCCACGGCGGCGGCGGTGGGCACGCGGGCGACGCCAACACCAACGCGCTACGCGCTGCCCCCAAGGGAGAAAGCGACGATCCCGCGATTGCTCGTTACCGCCCCAAAGTGATTCTGGCTGACAGCAAACTGACCCCCGCCACCGCACGGGCGCGCGCGCTGCGGGAAAGTCGCCGGGCACTGGCCCAGTCAGAGCGCTTTACCGCCGTGGTCAAAGGGTGGCGGCGCGAAAGCGGCGAACTGTGGCAGACCAACCGGCTGACTCGCGTCATTGCGCCGCGTCTGTCGATGGTCAGTCGTGACCTTTTAATTAGCCAGGTGCGGTTTGATCTCGATGCAGACCAAGGGGAGCGTACAACGCTAATTCTTGCCCCACGCGAGGCGTTTATCGTGCCGGCGGAGGCGGAGCGTCAGGCCAACGGGGCTGACGGTGGCGTCGATGGCCTGGTGCGGGCCTGGCTTAACCAGGGGAATAAACTCGATGAGTAATATCGCACTGCAACGCCTGCTTGCCCCGGTGATGCGCGGGATCCGCCTGTTGTTCGGGCGGGGCGTCCTGACCGGGGTGAATGACGGTCTGAAAGCGCAAAACGTCCAGTTGACGGCGCTGGACGGCGAAACCTTCGATGAGGTCGAGCGCCCGCAACAATACGGGCATATCAGCGTGCCGTTGCCGGGGGCTGAGGTGGTGTTTGCCTGCCTGGGCGGCAGTCGTGATCAGGCGACAGTCCTGGTGATAGAAGACCGCCGTTATCGACCGACCGGGCTGCCCGCCGGGGATAGCGGCCTGTATCACTATGAAGGGCATCGCTTGCGTCTGACCCGGGACGGGCGCTGCATCATCACCTGTAAAACACTGGAAGTGGTCGCCGAGCAGGAGGCGGTGTTTAACACCCCGACCGCGCGTTTTACCGATGATGTGGTGATTGAGAAAAACCTGACGGTGAAACAGAACATGACGATTGCCGGGAACGCGGAGTCCCAAGGTCCCTTTGCCGCGCCGGAAGCCGTTATCGGTGGCGTCAAACACAGCACCCACCGCCATCAGGAAAATGGCCAGGGCAGTCTGACCGGGGGGCCGCAATGAGCGACGCGGCGCTGCGCTGGATGAATGGCGAGGGGATGCTGTTACAGGCGGGCGCAGATTTACTCGCCGACGACAGTCTGACGACCACGGTGCTGCTGTGTCTGTTTACCGACCGGCGCGCTGAGATCTCCGACCGTTTGCCGGATGGTGGCCATGACCGGCGCGGATGGTGGGCGGACAGTTATCGCGACCGCCCGGTGGGTTCTCGGCTGTGGCTGCTGTCACGGGAAAAGGCGCTGCCTGCGGTATTGGCGCGGGCAGAAGCCTACGCCCATGAGGCGCTGCGTGGCCTGCTGGACGCCGGGATGATCAGCCAGTTGCATTGCCAGGCGAGTGCCCCGCTGCCGGGCTGGCTGCGGCTGACCGTGCGCCTGACGCTCAAGGACGGCAGTGCGCGCCCGTTTACCTTTAAAGCCCGTTTGGAGGGGATGTAAATGCCGTATCAGATACCCACGCTCGGCGAGCTTATCAGCCAGACGCAGCAGGATGTGGCGCAACGCCTGCCGGGCGCGCTGCCGGCCGAGGACAGTCTGTTGGGGGCCATGGCGATGGCGCAGGCCGGGCTGTCGGCGCTGGAGCATGAGCACCTGGGCTGGATAGCCCGGCAGATTATTCCGAGCGATGCCGACGAGAGCGAGCTGCTCAAACATTGCGCCTTTTGGGGCGTGGTGCGCAAGCAGGCCGCCCGGGCCAGCGGCCCGGTCAGGCTGTCGCTGTATGATGCCGCCAGTGTGCCGGTTGGCGCGCGTTTGCAACGGGCCGACGGCGCGCTTTACCGCCTGACAGACGCCGCCCAAGGTAAGGCGGGAACCTTAACGGTTAACGTCGAGGCCGACCAGCCGGGGCTGGCAGGTGACTGCGGTGCGGGACAGACACTCGGTTTTGTCACCCCGGTTGCCGGGGTGGCCCCGCAGGCGCTGACCGATGCGCCCGGGATCCGGGGCGGCGCTGACCGCGAGCGCGTGGAGGAATTGCTGTCGCGCCTGCTGTATCGGGTGCAGTTTCCCCCAGGCGGCGGCACACGCTGGGATTACGAGCGCTGGGCGCGCGAGGTGCCGGGCGTCACCCGCAGCTGGTGTCTGCCCACCTGGAACGGGGCGGGCACGGTGGGCGTGACCTTCGTGATGGACCATCACCCGGATATCTTCCCCGGCCCGGCCGATATTGCGCGGGTGACCGACTATCTCGCGCGCCACCGGGACCCGGCCACCGGCGAGTGGGTCGGCCAACCGGAGGGGCCGACGGTGACGGTGTTTGCGCCGGGGGCAAAAAAGGTCGATATCACGCTGCGTATCGCCCCCAATACCCCGGATAACCAGGCCCGTATCCGCGAGGCGCTCAGGCAACTGTTTTACACCGCGGCCAAACCGGGCGAAACCCTGTTGCCCTCGGCATTCTGGCGCGTGCTGTCCGGGATAGGCGGACTGGATGATTACGCCCTGAAAACCCCGCTGACGCCGGTCAGTAGCGGAAAAACCGAGCTACTGGTGATGGGGGATATCACATGGCTTTAAAAGCACACCAACGCGCACTGCTGCAATTGCTGCCTAATGGCCTGGCCTGGGACAAAGCGCCGGATACGCTGCTGGCGTCGCTGGCCGACGGCCTGGCCCGCAGCACAGCACGCGTCACCGAACGCGCCGAGCAATTGTTGGCCGAGCGTTTTCCGCTGACCGCCACACGGTTGCTGGCTGACTGGGAGCGTTTTTTAGGGCTACCGGACTGTGATATCGGCGACGATGCCGGTATCGATGAGCGCCAGCGCTATGCGGCCAACAAGCTGCGGATGAAACCGAGCCTCAACCGGCAGTTTTACATTGACCTGGCGCGGTCTTATGGCTTTACGGTGAGCCTGAGCACCTTGCCGGATAATCAGTGGGTCACGATGGTGACGATTGAGACCCACGTGGACTATCGCCCGATGCATGTGCTTGACCCGATCACCACGCCGCTGCGTATTTATTACGCCGGGATACTCGAATGCCTGTTAAACCGCTATAAGCCGGCGCATCAGGACTTTCGCTATGTGTATGCTGACAAAAAGGAGAAAGGCTAATGTATTTTTTAGATAACAACAGCGGCATAGCCACCATGCCGCCGCTGAAAGAAACCCAGAGCACTACGCCGTTATGGTTTACCGAGGGTGACGGCCACAAGGGCATCAGCTGGCCGGGGGAGGACTGGTTCAATATCCAGCAAGCCGAACAACTGGCCTTGCTGGAAGCTGCGGGCATCCGCCCGGATAAGGGCAAGCTAAACCAGCTGACGTTGGCTATCCGGGCGATTATCGGTCAGGAGGCGTTACTGAAAACCCAGGCATTGGCGGAAATTGCCGCAGCGGGCAAAGGGGCACAGAAAAAGGCCCGTACGCATCTGGGCCTGGGCAAGCTGGCGACCCAGGACGGCATTCAGGAGGCGACGCTTCACCGCAAAGGGATAGTGCAGTTAAACAGTTCCCCTCGCAGCGCGGACGAAACTACCGCCGCGACGCCTAAAGCGGTCAATGACCGGGTGAATGCGGTTGTTGACAAAGCGCCGTCTGATTTAGATACGCTGAACAAGCTGGCGAAAGCGATCAGCAATAACCCCAAATTTGCTGAAAACGTCATGCAAATTTTGAGTCAAAAACTGGCAAAAAATGAGAATGGGGCCGACATCCCGGACAAAAATCAATTTATAAAAAACCTTGGTTTAACGGAAACGGTAGATTGTGCAAAAAATGCACTGGATAAACGAACGGGTGGTAGCGTCAATGGCAACCTCCATGTGACCCAATCTGTGCATATCGGCGATAACGATTCAGGATTACGGGCTAATGGCGATGGCAACGTGGCATTTTATGCTAATAATGCAAAAGTAGCTTCCTGGAATAATGATCGATTGCATTGGTTAAAGAGTGTAGAAATTGATGGAACCATCAATACTCATAGCAATTTGCATATCTCATGGGGCGGCAGAACCGCGGTTTATCAAGAAAATGGTGATGTAACTGGCCCTATTTGGGGCGGGGCGTTAAGCAGCTGGCTTAATATGCAGATTAACAATCGAGGAGCAAAAAATACAGCTCACCTCGCTACGAATGGATGGTGGAAATGTGGTGACAGCGGCCTTATCAGACAATGGGGCATCACACCACCACTCAATGCCGGACAGATTTATACGGTATCTTTACCTTGTCCCGTCCCTCATGCCATTTTCTCGGCAAACGCGACGGTAAAATACAAAGGTATTGCTCCCGAGGGCAATTTAGGTACTTATGTCGAAATAGTCGGAAAATCGTTAATTATCAGTGCAGATTATACCAGAACAGGGATTAAAGCGCCGAGAACATGGGAGCTGGTTTGCTACTAACTCAACATTATCAGGCCGCCCTGACAATGTAGTTAAACGCGACATTTCGCGGGCGGGTTTCGCTACCGCCTGCATTAGACGTTGTTTTGTCAATGAATAGAAAAGAATCATTATCTCCATCCGTAGCACGTGAACCTGTATCTGCATTATACCCTACAGGCATTTTTTCTTTATTGTTTGCGTGGCCTAGTGGACCATCATCTTCAACATAATACCTGTCCCGATAACCATGAGCGTGGCTCTCGAGTGATGCAGTTTCAGACGATAAAACCTTACGCCTAGGATTCACGCCTCGCCCAGCATCCCAGCCACGAATAAACTCACCACGTAAATCAGGGAGTTTTCCTGATGGATAGGCGAGTGCTAAAAGCGGGTATTTTTTCTTATCGAATGGCTCACCGTTGCAGATAAACCAACCGGTCGGCGCTCTTTCAGCAGGCCAAGGCAGGGGAATACCTACCGGGATTTCGACACGCAATACTTCGGGTGTAACAGCATGAACATCTGTGGCAGTTAGCTGCACATCCTGAGTGAGAGTTTTGCCGTTAATTTTACGCTGATTGGGTGTGGCATTTTTAGCCAGATTTACCGTTTCCGTTAAACCAAGGTTTTTTGTAAAAAAGGATTTCGCCTGTTTCCTGCCAAAATAAGCCTAAATCATGGCTTGATGAGGAAAATGCATGGCAAAAAACACTGTATTTACCGTTCAAATTTTAGCCAAAATGCCGATTTAGGGCTAAAATCGAGGTTTTGATTAAATTTTAATCCATTTTGGGGTGCTTTATGTACAGCAAAATCTCACTACTGAACTCTTGTCGGATAACATAAAACATCAGCGATATAGACGATCAATAAAGTGTTATCGATCGTCAAAACAGATCAATTACAGTGGCTTAACTACATTCACAATACTTAACGTGTAACATGATATTTTTTAATTAAATAGGGATATCAGAAGATGTTACAAGAGATACGTTGCTGTGGTTGTCACCGGTTGCTGGCAAAAGCAAACGCGATTTACATCCAGATCAAGTGTCCGCGTTGTAAGGCATTTAATGAAATGAGGATGAGCAGTCCCTCACCCAGCGTCTCCGAACGCCAAACGGAGACCAGTAATGAAGCACATCAATACGTCCCGTATCCTCACGCCGCCCAAACCGATTTTCGATAACGAGCAGATTGTCGGATACGGCTCACACGAGCTGAGGGTAGAAACCATTGCCTGCTGGCTGGCCCGCGTTATTGTAACAAGTCGGCATTATAGCCGGCGATTCGTTAATAATTCCTGGCTACATCTTGGGGTATTCTCAGGTCGGGCACTGGTTGGCGTGATGCAGTGGGGGTACGCCCTGAATCCTAACAGCGGTGCAAAAGTGGTCTCCGGCACGGGGAATCTTGAGTATATGGAGCTTAACCGCTTGTGGCTGCATGATGACATGCCTAAAAATTCAGAGTCACGAGCGATCAGCTATGCACTGAAAACTATCAGGTTACTTTATCCTCAGGTGCAATGGGTACAATCCTTTGCAGATGAGCGCTGTGGCCGTTGTGGCGTAGTGTATCAGGCCAGTAATTTTGAATATATCGGCAGCCATTACTCGCGATTCTATGAGCTTGATGGTGAGTGGTATCACGAAATAGCTCGCACCGCGATCACGCGAGGCGGCAAGCGAGGAGAATACCTGAGGGCCAATATAGCGCGTGCAACCGTTCATCGCTTCCAGCAGTTCCGATATATCCGCTTTTTGAACAAACGCGCGAAGAAGCGCCTCAATACAAAATTATTTAAAGTGCAACCTTATCCTAAGCCGGAAACGTTAAAACCAAGTTCATGATGTTTTTAGCACGAGTTTCGCACAGGCCTATAAAATTCTAGAAATGGCTTAAAAGTAATGATTAATCTGCAAGTTACTGAAATGCATAAATTTACTTAATTTACAATAAGTTATATTTAATTTATAAGGTTTTATCTATTTACATATTATGCTGAATTAAACTTAAAAATAGAGCGTTTTTTTATTGGTGCGAAACTCGTGTTTAGGAGAAGTAAAATATTTACCTCGATACCGCAGTTAGTATCAAATAACTTTCCTTTGTGTGTTTTTTGAGCGTATCAAATATTTTGCCTTTCGGTATCAAATGATTTGCCGCGCTATATGTCATGAGATAAAGGCGATGGGCTTACTTCTGATAACGCTAAACCAGAGTATCTTAAACTGCTTACTTGTAAGAATGTTTTATAGATATCTTTAATACATGGATAACCCGACAAAATATGAACACCCTGATTTTTTCTTGTTTTTAAATTTATACTTCTTTTTTGGAGATTGCGAAACTCGTGGTTAAATTTGATTAATGCTCAAGGTGGTGTAATGGCACTCGTTTCAGATAATTATGGACTTGATGCTACATTAGCAACCGGGGTTGGTATTACTTTGCGTAATAGTGTTGCTCAACCTGGTATTACTGGTATCGGGCCCAGTGGAGAAAATGTTGGCTGGTATCCTGTGCTTAGAGATGCTAAAAATCTGGGTCCTTCAGTTTCTGGTTATACACATTACTTACACTGATACACCGCGGTACTACAGCAATTACCAGGTCAAGTTATTAAACCAGGAAAAATACATGCTACCGCGTATGTATTGGTAAAAGTATAATGAAGCGACTAACAGTTGTTGTAGCATGCTTATCACTATTCTGGCTGATACCAGGTAAAGCTGGGATCATGGCCAATATGACCCGAATTATTTACCATCAGGGTGATAAAGAACGTTCTGTTTTGTTAGCCAATACTAATAAATACTCGGTTATTGTGCAGAGTTGGGTGGATCATGGTGAAGCAGATCCACAAGCAGAAACACCTTTTGTGTTGCTTGCTTCAATTTTTCATCTGCCAGCGCAAAAAATCCAGGCTATCAGAATTGTTTATAATGGTGATCATCTGCCGGATGATAGAGAGTCAGTTTTTTGGTTAAATTTGTATGAAATACCGCCTAATTTACATCATCAAGCGTTAAATTAGAATAATGCTAAAGTTAGCCTGGCAATGAATACACAATTAAAATTGTTTTATCGCCCGAAAAAATTGGCTGATTTTCCCGCCAAGCTGGCAGATAAAATAACCTGAGTTCGGGATAAGAAATAAAGAGAAAGTCTTGATATTCAAATAGTTGAATGAGCCTGTTTTGTTAAAATACTCTAACAGTCTGGTTAAAGAGTAGAGCATTGTTAAACAATTATGGAAAATCTTACTGAACTTTATTGCCTGATGGATGATTTTTGCAAAGACTTCGAGCCAAAAATGCATGAATATTTGCTGACTAACGGTACTAAGCGTCGTAGACGGTCTACTCAGCTTTCGTTGGCGGAAATGATGACACTGGTTGTGTTGTTTCATCAACTCCGATTCAGGCAATTCAAGGTATTTTATCTCTATTATGTCCGCTTATATCTCCGGAAGGAATTTCCTAACTTGCCATCCTATTCACGCTGTGTAGAGTTACTTCCGCGTAGTGCCTTAGCGTTAACGGCACTGTTTGAGTCAATTAAGGGAAAATGCACGGGGCTATCGGTTGCCGATTCTACTCCGATAGCGGTGTGTGATAACTTACGGATCCGCAGACATAAAGTCTTCAATGGGATAGCTGAACGGGGAAAAAATTCAACAGGTTGGTTCTTTGGTTTCAAGCTTCATGTAATTATCAATCATTTGGGGGAAATACTCAGTTTTCGACTCACACCAGGAAACACCGATGATCGGAAACCATTGCCTGAGCTGACAAAGGATCTTTCTGGTTGTTTGTACGCAGATAAAGGGTATTTATCGGCTTCACTGAAACAGCAACTCAAAACGATGGGAATTAGCCTTATAACGAATATCAAGAAGAAAATGAAGCCTATTAAACAGACTTGTTTCGACAAAGCCATCTTGCGTCATCGTTCTGTCATTGAAACGGTATTTGATGAGTTAAAAAATCTTTGTCAAATAGAGCATACGCGACATCGCTCTCCGGCTAACTTTGTAGTGAATTTATTAGGCGGACTGGTTGCATATTGTTTAATGCCATCTAAACCAAAGATACCTGTTGCAGGTACGTATCTTCAAGTATAATTGATAATGCTTATCCCGAACTCAGGTTAAAATAACTTTTACCCTGCAACAAAAAGATCAAGAATGGGTCTTGATCTCCAAAAATTCATCACCTTTTCATATTTCCTTTTCTCAAATCGTTTTTGACAGTCAGCATCAGCGTTATCCGATTAAACAACAGCACGAGTTTCGCACGGGCATATAAAATTCTAGAAATGGCTTCAGAACAATAATTAATCTGTAACTTGCTAAGACGTATAAATTTACTTAAATTACAATAAGTTATTTTTAATTTATGAGATTTTTTCTATTTATATATTATGCTGAATTAAACTTAAAAATAGAGCGTTTTTTTATTGGTCACGAGTTTCGCACAAAACTAATTTGGGTACGCTAATAAAACACGGATTTGCTCAGTAATAGCACTTTTGATTACGTCCCAATTTTGTTGATAAAGGGTTATTTTTTCAGATATACGACGTTTATGTTGTTCAAACCACGCAGAAATAGCGAGAAAAATATGATTTCTTTGCGCTCGGCTCGTGCGAGCCTGACAGCGTTCAATACCACAGTTTTGTTTAACTTCTCGATGATAAACTTCAACAGACCAACGGGCATCCATGATAAATTTGACGTATTGACGGGTGGGATTCTCTTTGTTTGTTACTATGTAATCAATACGGCCGTTTTTGGCTGTAAATTTGAAAACGGTTACCCAACCATATCCTCGCAAGTGTATTGACGTTCCTTCTTCTGAGATGTCTAACTTGTTCAGTTGTTTGTTATGGTTAACAATCCTATTTTTCCTCAGCG
>NZ_JAZHPL010000009.1:94949-471498 GCF_036919435.1 Arsenophonus sp. PmNCSU2021_1
ATTTCGTGGTACAGCCGTTTTGACGTTAACCCAGAAGCAAGCATTGGTTACTTTGCCAAGAAAACTTTTTTGAATAACAGGAGATAACTTTCACGAGTTTCGCAATCTCCAAAAAAGAAATATAAATTTAAAAACAAGAAAAAATCAGGGTGTTCATATTTTGTCGGGTTATCCATGTATTAAAGATATCTATAAAACATTCTTACAAGTAAGCAGTTTAAGATACTCTGGTTTAGCGTTATCAGAAGTAAGCCCATCGCCTTTATCTCATGACACTGTTAGCCGATGGCTAAAAAGTAGATGTTTTAGACCTAAAGACCTATGGCGATTAGTTGAACCTTCTATAGACAAAAAAAGCCCTTGCGTACTAATTGCCGATGATACATTGATTGCCAAAACACGTAGTAAAAAAATAGTGATGGTCCATTATCAATATTCAGGTAATGAACATGAGGTTATTGCTGGCATAGGTTTAGTTAATTTTCTTTGGCATGATCTGACGAAGGTTGAATCAATTCCTATCAATTATCGTATTTATGATAAAGATTCTGATGGAAAAACAAAAAACACGCACTTTTCCGAAATGCTCACTCTTGCTAAAAAAAGAGGGATCATGCCAGAAGCCGTAGTGATGGATGCTTGGTATTCTAGCCTGGATAACCTGAAATCAATTCGCTCTCATGGTTGGATCTGGGTAACCACGCTGAGGAAAAATAGGATTGTTAACCATAACAAACAACTGAACAAGTTAGACATCTCAGAAGAAGGAACGTCAATACACTTGCGAGGATATGGTTGGGTAACCGTTTTCAAATTTACAGCCAAAAACGGCCGTATTGATTACATAGTAACAAACAAAGAGAATCCCACCCGTCAATACGTCCAATCTATCATGGATGCCCGTTGGTCTGTTGAAGTTTATCATCGAGAAGTTAAACAAAACTGTGGTATTGAACGCTGTCAGGCTCGCACGAGCCGAGCGCAAAGAAATCATATTTTTCTCGCTATTTCTGCGTGGTTTGAACAACATAAACGTCGTATATCTGAAAAAATAACCCTTTATCAACAAAATTGGGACGTAATCAAAAGTGCTATTACTGAGCAAATCCGTGTTTTATTAGCGTACCCAAATTAGTTTTGTGCGAAACTCGTGACTTTGAAAATAGACAGACCGAATATTGATATTCAACCGTTTGCAGGGGGCAGCAAAACGGAAGAAAGAACCGCGTTTGGTTCGAAAGAAATCACCGACAATCTTGAGAAAAATCTCAATGCCGATTTTGAGCGTGGATGGGGCATTTTGCCCGTGTCAGAATTGCCCACCATGCAGGATTTTAATGCGGTGGGATTTACCGTTAGCGCCCTTGTGACCCACCTTTACCAAAACGGGATTGCTGAATATGCCGAAAAGCAGATTTACAACAAAGGGGCGGCATGCCTGTCTGACGGTAATATCTATCTCTCAAAGACCGAAAACAACGCCGGCAATCCCTTAACCGATACCACCCAGTGGCAGTCGCTAAAAGACGCTATTTTATCCGCAAATATCGTGCAGCAAACAGGTAACGCCACTGATAAAGTAATGAGCCAGAAATCGGTGATAGATGCATTAAACAGCAAGCAGCCAAACGGAGACTACGCTACAAAAACAGAATTAACCCAAGGACTCAATACCAAGCTCAACAGTTCCGCTGTAAAACAAACAACGGGTAATTCGACAACCGACGTGCTAAGCCAAAAAGCCTGTAACGACAATTATGCCAAAAAGAATTCAGAAGAGCCCCTAAAAGTAGGCAGGCTTAACGTTGAATCACCAACGTTGTCACCGATCATGCAAAACTGATCCACTTGGTATTATTCGCACATTTTTGTACGGATAATTTATGTTAACCAAGGAGATATTTGTGGATATTCATGTTCGCTTTGCACAAGGACAAAGCCTTCGAAAAATTGCCCGTGAATTGGGCATATCCCGTAACACCGTAAAACATCATTTACAACAACAGACAATGCCAACTTATGCTAAAAGAAGTCAACAACCGACTAAATTAGCACCCTTTAAACCTTATTTGCTTCATCGAATTGAACTGGCTAAACCTGATTGGATCCCTGCAACAGTCTTATTTGATGAAGTAGTTGAAAGCGGCTATCAAGGTGGTATTGCTCAATTACGCCGATTTGTTTGTCAATTTAAACCAAGCATTGTTCCCGAAGCTGTCGTCCGTTTTGAAACACAGCCAGGTCAACAAATGCAAATCGACTTCACCAGCATCCGGCGAGGTAAAAAATCACTAAAAGCGTTTGGTGCAACGCTAGGCTATTCGCGTGCGAGTTATGTAAAGTTCTTTGATAATGAACGAGCAGAATCCTGGCAACAAGGTTTACGAGAAGCTTTCGACTATTTTGGTGGTGTACCACAGGAAATATTGTGTGATAACGCAAAATCCCTCATCATCGAACGGGATGCTTATGCAGAATGTGAACATAAATTACATGTTGAAATGCTTCAAATGTCGAAAGATTACAGGTTTAAATTGTGTGCTTGCAAGCCCTACAGGGCAAAAACTAAAGGGAAAGTAGAGCGCTTTAACCACTATTTAAAAAACAGCTTTATCGTACCATTAAATACCGACCTTCGTGCTCATAATCTTGAACTGGATATTGAGATAGCTAATGCAAGAGTGGGGCCCTGGTTACAACGCGTTGCCCATCAGCGGATTCATGGAACAACGTTAGAGAAGCCAGCAGATAGACTAGCTAAGGAAGTTAAGTATCTTCTACCCTTACCAGCAAGGGTTTGCCAATCTATCCCGCAGACTGATACGCTTAATATCCGTATCGTACCGCCCCTTGAATCTGTCAGTTTGCAACACTCAATCAGCGTATACGAAGCATTGCTGGGAGGTGAACATGTTATTGCATGAACAAATTGAACACCTGTGTGAGTCATTGAAATCACGAGTTTCGCACCAATAAAAAAACGCTCTATTTTTAAGTTTAATTCAGCATAATATATAAATAGATAAAACCTTATAAATTAAATATAACTTATTGTAAATTAAGTAAATTTATGCATTTCAGTAACTTGCAGATTAATCATTACTTTTAAGCCATTTCTAGAATTTTATAGGCCTGTGCGAAACTCGTGGAAATTAAATTCTATTCCGACTCATTGGTCATCACTTGCCGAACAATGCATTGCCCAAGACAAAAGCTACGGAGAGTTTTTACTGTCCCTATTAAAATGTGAGCAACAACAACGAGATGAACGAACCCGTAATCTTTTGAGTCGGATGGCAGGATTCCCAGCACATAAAGAACTTAATACGTTCGATTTTAAGTTTGCAACGGGGATCCCCAAACAACACATACAGGAATTAAGCGCATTAACGTTTATTGAACGTAATGAAAATGTCGTGTTGCTTGGCCCAAGCGGTGTAGGCAAAACGCATTTAGCTATTGGGTTAGGATTAAAAGCAGTACAGGCCAAGAAGAAAACCCGCTTTACCACGGCAGCTGAACTGATGTTGCAACTCTCAACTGCCAAACGACAAAATAAGCTCAAACAATATCTATCACGTTCGGTGATGGCCCCGAAATTGTTGATTATCGATGAGATTGGATACCTGCCGTTTGGGCGAGAAGAAGCAAACCTGTTTTTCAATGTGATTGCCAAGCGTTATGAGCATGGCAGTGTCATATTGACGAGTAACTTATCATTTGGGCAATGGCCAAATGCTTTTGCTGATGACGCAACATTAACTGCCGCTATGCTTGATCGTTTACTTCATCATTCGCATGTACTGCAATTAAGCGGTGAAAGCTATCGATTGAAAGATAAGCGGCGCTCAGGAGCAATCACTGAGTAAAAGTGGATCAATTTTGATTGATCGGATTTAGCTAAAAAGTGGATCAGTTTTCGGTGATCGTTGATGACGCAAGAAGGTTTACGACATCGCGTTCTTGTGTGTGATGTTCGGCGGGTTCACGCCATATGTTATTAATGATTTCTTCGGTTGAGCGTTTTTTTATTAGATATAATCGCAACAAACGGATTTCATCTTCCTTTTTACACTTTTCTATATAACTTGTTTGTCGCAGAAAATTTCTTTTACCTCTTGAATTCATGATAAAAGTCCTTCAACAAGAAGATTTATGCTAAGCACGAAACGTACTTACTACAAATCCACCTATTGGTTATTTGGTGTTTGTGTACGCTAGCGTCAGCGTACCCCGATCGGAAAGTCCCTACGTAAAGTAGGCTCAACTTCGCTTCACATAAACTTCATGCTCAGCTATCAGCAAATTACAGGCGCAACTTCCCTGCCATCCGTTTCACAGATTTTGTTTACTGATACCGTATTGTTAAAGAGCAGTTCCGCAGCAAACGCTGGCTATGAGCTTTCGTTCAGACTTTTTGCTTGGTCATTCAACCCAAGCCATTTAAGCCAAGCATCACGTTCTTCTGCGGGACGGTTGTAATAAGCTTCAAGGACTCTGCGATTAAATTCTGAGATGACTCCCCAGCGTTCACCAACACGCGCCGCAGCTGTTTCAGGATCGATTAACTCAACAACTGGCAATTTGTTGCTGGCTATCACACGAGTTTCGCACGGGCATATAAAATTCTAGAAATGGCTTCAGAACAGTAATTAATCTGTAACTTGCTAAGACGTATAAATTTACTTAAATTACAATAATTTATTTTTAATTTATGAGATTTTTTCTATTTATATATTATGCTGAATTAAACTTAAAAATAGAGCGTTTTTTTATTGGTGCGAAACTCGTGTATCATTCTCCTTACAGCGGTTTCTGGCTTTCCGAGTAGCTCAGAAAACTTTTCAATGCTGACTGCGTCAAGCGGATATTTAACCTCGTAATCGCTTTTAGTCATTGCTGCCTCATATCCTTCAAAGTGCTTCTGGGTACTTCTAAGTAGCTCTAAGTCCTTTAAGTCTCAAAATAGAGCTTGACATCTGTTATGCTTAACTCTGGGTGCATTGGCCACTATTTATCCAGTTTGTCTGGTCTTAGAGGCACTTGCAGATCAATAAAGGTTCTATAACGCAGACCTTTAATGAGAATATAGTCTATCATATGGAACCTTGTCAAATGAAAATGTCTCAAAAGATTAAAGCCATCAGAAAAGCAGAGGGGTTAACACAGATAACATTCTGTAAAATTAACGGGATAGCATTAAGTTCGTTAAAAAATTATGAAGGAGGACACGCGGAGCCAGGTCTTCAACCTATACTCCAAATTACAAATACGAGTCTTTTTGAAAAATATACACTCTGGCTGATGACCAATAAGGTAAAGCCAGGACCCGGGCAAATCGAACCGGCTTTTTCTCTCAGTGGCTCAGAAATTTCGGAGAAGAAGGATCAAAGAAAATCCTTCCATACGAAGGTGAATGGATGTTAGCACTACATGATTTTTGGATGGTGAGTGAAATAATAGTTATCTAACTAAAAGGGAGTTTTTCGCCTCATATAGCTATTCATTACAGCTAGTTATAATATATCAAGATATCACATTATCATTATATCTTGATATCTTCTCTCTATCTTGATATAGTGCTATCTTTATATAAAGATAGCTAAGGTAGAGGTTCTTATGATTTATGCTGTAGTTAATATAAAAGGTGGTGTTGGAAAAACAACTACCGCAGTTCATTTAGCTACAATGCTATCCCGAAACGGTAAAGTTCTGCTTATTGATGGTGATCCACAAGCAAGCGCCGCTAGTTGGGCAGCTTGGCGTAGAGATAACCAGAACTATACGCCTAGCCCAACAACCACTTGCCTTACAGGAAAAGCCATACTTAATGAAGGAAAAGCACTAGCTTTGAATTTTGATCATACCGTTGTTGATGTTGGTGGCGTGACGCTTCGGGATTACGCTCTTCCTTACTGCTAGCTAATAAAGCAATTATACCTATTGGGGTTTCTAATCTAGATGCAGCAGCGATGGCAGATATGTTAGAAATTTTAGAATTAGCGAAAGATTATAATCCTAATTTAGACGTGCGAGTGTTACTGAGTCGTGTAGATCCAAGAACGAAAGATACAAAAGAGATGTTAGAATTTTTAACTGAGCAAAACATTGCGGTACTTAAAAGTTATGTTTGTGAGCGTGTAGCTTTTCGTCGAGCAATCGGAGAGGGAGCAACAGTCTTTGAATTCGGAAAAGATAGCGCAGCGATAAAGGATATTGAATCATTTTTCGTGGAGGTTGAAAAATGAAAAAAAAACCGGATTTAAAGCTGTTTAAAGATCCTGAAAATTTTCTGAATGGGGGTGCGGCTGATATAGCTGAAAAAGATTACACATTTAAACATAAAGGTAAATTTTCAGAAAAAAAATTAACACAACAAAAGATATTTCGGTTATCAGTTGAAGTTTCAAATGCTCTTAAGCTTTATATTGCTCAATCTCAAGCAAATACAGGAATTAGGATCACAGAAACAGAAATAGTAGAAAAACTATTAAGAGAGTATTTAGATTTAAAATGATATCAAGTTATCTAACTATCTTAATATCAAGATATCTGATTTAAAATCAATCAATTAATTATTTTTTAAGAAATTAATTTATTTAACAATGTTTTTTTAAGCTTATACACCTCTTTCTTACCTTTTTCTCTTTTGCGTGAAGCTTCTGCTTGAGGAGTATTTTGATTGCGGTTTTTGAAAGTTACTTTATCTGTAGAAGCATCTAGGAAGATTTCATAATCTGGAAGATCATTAATTTTAGTCAGTTGCTTGATATCAAATTTAAATTTTCTAATCTCCCTAGATGACCCTGTTTTCTCATGAAGCTTTTCAAGACAGATAGTAAATTCAGCTTGATTACCACAATGCTTACGAGCAATTTCGTACAATCGTCTATCAATAGCTTTTCGTATGCGAAAATAGTCAGGGCTAATTTTTAACACTTTAGTTTTAGTTATCGCTTGATAAAGCCAATCTGGTAAAGTCACTTCAACCATTCCAATTTCAAGTTTACCTTTTTGTTTTTCAACAATACGCCAGCTATCGATTAATCCAAATTCCATTGTTTCCTGTTCATCTTCTGAATAAACAATATTTGTCTTAATCGTTGTACCTTTTAGGCGAGAAAGCGCCTTCTCTAATTCAAGATAAGATCGCCCACTTTTATTACGGTTAGTAGTGACAAAAAAATCGTAAGGCGTAAAAGCTATCGTCCGACTAATCGGTTGATTAATATTAATTGCTTCTTGTAACTTAGAAATAGCATAAATTCAAATATCTTTATCAAAGACCGTTGCCAATCCATCAGCATTTGGTTTTACTATTACAGTAACATTTCCATTGTTATATTTTCGTATCTTAATATCTCCACCTTTCAACGCAAAAAATGGATGCTCCATACTGGCTAATTCATCACGAAAAGTTAAAACATCAACCTCGTCAGCAATAAAAAATTCCAATTCTTTATGTTTATGTGGGCGTAATGTCTTCAAATTGAATGTTCCTATTTTCTTAAAATTAAGGTCATAAAGGTAATAATAATTATAAATATCAATAACTTAATTCATTCGGATTTACGGACATTATAGCGTGATTTACGGACAACACAAGAAAATCATAAAAAAATCTGTGGATAACGTTGTTTTTGGTTCTTGATTTACGGACAAACTATCGTGATTTACGGACAAGCACGATTTTTTTATTATTATAATCAAATGCTTATAACCTGTTTTTCGGCCTTTAACTATTTTAACTTATACATAATTATATTTAACTACGCGCGCGCGAGGCTTATCTGTGGATAACTTTTCTTGGCGATCGACACAGGAGAGTTTGGTGTGAACGTGCTAAATGTGACATCTGATGCTCTTCCGCTTCCTCGCCAAGACAGACTCGCTTTGCTCGCTAATCTTGGCTTGCGGCGAGCGGTGGGGGTTAAAATGAAATGACTATCTGGAAATCTTAGCTAAAAATCGAATTTAAGCGGCCTGTAAAGCGCTGTAAGGCGTTTTTTCTGTCAAAACATCCCACAAACAACCCCGCCCCCCAGAATCGCTTACAGCGCTATACGCGCTGTAACGTCCTTTCGTCTTCGACCCTTAACATCCGTATCGCTGAACAGCCTGTTAAAACCAAAACCCACTTAGCAGGGCGGCGCAAGCGCCTTAAGGTCAACAGCAGTCGCTGTTCGCACGGCTCACCGCTCACCGCTCCAACCCACAGCTTTGTATTGCTTAAGAAAATCAGTTACAATTAACAAAAAATGAGGAACATCACTTATGGGCCAAGTTGCATTTGACACACAAGAATTCGTTGAAACACTAGAAAACGCAGGGTTGCCGAAAGATCAGGCCAGAGCGATCTCTATCGCTGTTCGCAAGTCTCATGAAGTGGCCGATGTCGCTACCAAGCGCGATTTAGAGGATGTCCGAAAGGATTTATCCGCCGAAATCGCTGATGTCCGTAAAGACATGGAGCATCGCTTTGATAAAGTTGAAACACAAATAGCTGATGCAAGGAAGGAAGCGGCGGCTCGTGCTGATAAAACTGATGCAAAGATGGCCCTGTTGCAAAAAGATATTGAAAGTATATCAAACAAGTTAATCATTAAAATGGCTAGTGTTATGGTTGCGATTGTCGGGGTTGCAACAGCTATCATTAAACTGGTTTAAATCGATTAATACTAAAACCGCCTGTAAGACTTTCTGCGGCATTCAAATTCAAAAGTGCTACCATTTTACCTATATCAAGAAAACAACGTACAGAGCGTTCTAGGTGCCTTAAAATCGATTCCTGATGCCTACTCGAAGTCAAAATTTAGTTCTGAGCGCGATAACACTCTATCGATTAACTGGAAAATATTTGTAGATGCTAGCCAATGAAACGCCATACAGTAATGCAAGTTGTTTTCTACTATTGCCGGACTCAAGTAATTTTTTAGCCTGCTCTTGCTGTGCAGAAGATAACGAGCAAGGTCTACCGCCGATACGTCCTCTGCTTCTTGCTGCGGCTAAACCGGCCTTAGTACGCTCAACAATCAGTTCCCTCTCCATCTGTGCTAACGCACTCATCACATGAAAGAAAAAACGGCCTGCGGACGTAGAAGTATCAATGGCATCCGTCAAGCTATGAAAATGAATGCCTTTATCTTCCAGTTCAGAGATTAAGCCGATTAAATGTTTGATGCTACGCCCCAGTCTATCGAGTTTCCAAACAACTAACGTATCGCCCGTTTTTAAGCTATTTAGCGCGCGTTTTAATCCGGGTCTCTGGTCTGTTTTTCCGCTGATTTTATCCTCAAAAATCTGCTCACAATTTGAGCAAATCAAGGATTTTTGCTGTAAATCGGTGTTTTGGTCATTTTTTGACACCCTCATGTAGCCAATTTTTGCCATTTTCTACCCTTCTGTAAGCCTTGTAATCGCTGGTTATTATCTAAATTTTACCTAATTTCTCGGTTTTAAAAAACCTTGGTTTATTGGAAACGGTAAATCTGGCTAAAAATGCCACACCCAATCAGCGTAAAATTAACGGCAAAACGCTGACTCAGGATGTGCAGTTAACCGCAACCGATGTTCATGCTGTTAGTCCGGAAGTATTGCGTGTCGAAATCCCTGTCGGCGTTCCTCTGCCTTGGCCTACTGAAAAACCGCCGGTAGGTTGGCGTATCTGTAACGGTGAGCCATTCGACAAGAAAAAATACCCACTCCTGGCACTTGCCTATCCATCAGGCAAACTTCCTGATTTACGTGGTGAGTTTATTCGTGGCTGGGATGCAGGACGAAAAGTGGATAACGGACGCAAAATATTAAGCGTACAAGTTGATACCCTTCAAAATTTCACTGGAAACATAACCGGCATTCAATTTGTCGGTCAATCATCAGCCAGTGGGATTTTCAAAATGGGCACGAGTTTCGCACAGGCCTATAAAATTCTAGAAATGGCTTAAAAGTAATGATCAATCTGCAAGTTACTAAAACACATGAATTTTATTAAATTACAATAAGTTGTATTTGATTTATAAGGTTTTATCTATTTATATATTATGCTGAATTAAACTTAAAAATAGAGCGTTTTTTTATTGGTGCGAAACTCGTGAAGGCAAGGGATTCAGAAAGCAAAAATTCATTTTTCTGCCCATTCAGATCCGCTAAATCTTTATCGACCTCAGAATAGGTTTCTAACATCCCTATCATATCGGTCACTTGTGCGGTGGTTGATTTGCTAGGTGGAACCCCATAGTTAAGCAAACGCCACGTCGCTTCCGGTAAACCGGTACGAATGGTTGTGCGATGACCCGTTGGTTGGTTAGCTTCAACAAAAACCATGTCATCCAGGATTTCATTCGTCTGGCTTAAAAGCTCAACAATTTTAGCTTGCACGAGTTTCGCACCAATAAAAAAACGCTCTATTTTTAAGTTTAATTCAGCATAATATATAAATAGATAAAACCTTATAAATCAAATACAACTTATTGTAATTTAATAAAATTCATGTGTTTTAGTAACTTGCAGATTGATCATTGCTTTTAAGCCATTTCTAGAATTTTATAGGCCTGTGCGAAACTCGTGATGGGAAGAAGAATGGTCAGTAGTAGCATTAATGGAGGAACCAGTGGCGTATTCGCTGTTGATTGCTCAGCCAGTTTTCAGTCTGGTTTGAGAACCGCTTCAGAAACAAGGCCGCGAAATGTCGCGTTTAACTACATTGTCAGGGCAGCCTAATCTTTTTCTTTTAGCAGTGTGGTAGGGGCTGTCGTCACGAGTTAAAGACAGGCATTGGTTGTTCTTTTTTTAGGCAAAAACAAATGGACACGAGTTTCGCACCAATAAAAAAACGCGCTATTTTTAAGTTTAATTCAGCATGATATATAAATAGACAAAACCTTATAAATTAAATACAAATTATTGTAATTTAATAAAATTTATGTGTTTTAGTAACTTGCAGATTAACCATTGCTTTTAAGCCATTTCTAGAACTTTATATGCCTGTGCGAAACTCGTGATGGAAAAAGGTAGCCGGACACCTTAGGTTTGATTAAATCACTGATCATGCTGGTATGGCTCTGGGTGAACTTTGACCATAATTTGGGTCTTAAATATACTATTCTCGATATTTTCATCTTGTGACGACAGCCTCTAGTGACACTCAGACAATTTAAATGTCGTACACCATGATAGTCACCATATCCACGCTTCTCGCCTCGTCCTGTTGGTTGTCTACGACATTGAAAAAAATTTTCCTATAGCTCACTTGGTCAGTATTAACCAACACCGCATCATGATCCGAAAGCAACGTTCTAGAGCCATAGGCATTGTTGTAGGGATAGTAATTGCCGGTAGATGAGGTCATGACAGGCGCGCTTCTTGACGACAATGCATCATTGAGCGTCAGAAGGTACGTATAGTAAACAGCGTCAGCGTTATAAGCGTGTCCATCAAAAGAGCAGCCGACTTCCCTATAAATCAACCCACCTAGACGAAATGTTTTTGTTGAACCAGTAGAGACACCGTGCGACGGATAATGAATGCGTATGGTCGTTTCTGTTGTGAAGCTATCTGGTGAACTGCTTGATGTTACGGAATATTTTCCCAGAGGCTTAAATCGTGATGCTGTGGCAATATGATCGAGAAGCAACAATTTTGTCTTCCCGGGTTCGATGAGGCGACATCGCGTGTTTAAATACAGCTTCGTCTCCAAAGTAGACCCATCAACCGCCCAAAAATATGTTTCCGCCAACTGATGCACTGATGTCTGCAATATTGCTACCAGTTTTAATCCCAGTCCTACTCCGGTATCAATATCTTTTGTACCATCAAAGGCTACCCCATTAATATTCCGTGCGGTTGCCAGTTTCGTAGCCGTGCCTGCATTACCGGTGGTGCTCTGGTTGCCTGCCATGTTCACACCTGGCAGGTTGATATGCGCTGTCCCATCAAACGCCACGCCTGCAATTTTTTTGGCTGTTTTCAGGCGAGTTGCCGAGTCCGCATTACCATCAATACTGCCGCTAATTAAGGTGTTAAATGTCTGTCTATTAATCCAACGATTTTCTTTTTCTAACAAACCAAGGTTTTTTGTAAAAAAGGATTTTGCCTGTTTCCTGCCAAAATAAGCCTAAATCATGCCCTAATGAGGAAAATGCATGACAAAAAGCACGGTATTTACCGTCCAAATTTTAGCCAAAATGCCGATTTAGGGCTAAGATCGAGGTTTTGATTAAATTGTAACATTTTGGGGTGCTTTATGTACAGCAAAATCTCACTACTGAACTCTTGTCGGATAACATAAAACATCAGCGATGTCGACGATCAATAAAGTGTTATCGATCGTCAAAACAGATCAATTACAGTGGCTTAACTACATTCACAATACTTAACGTGTAACATGATATTTTTTAATTAAACACGAGTTTCGCAATCTCCAAAAAAGAAGTATAAATTTAAAAACAAGAAAAAATCAGGGTGTTCATATTTTGTCGGGTTATCCATGTATTAAAGATATCTATAAAACATTCTTACAAGTAAGCAGTTTAAGATACTCTGGTTTAGCATTATCAGAAGTAAGCCCATCGCCTTTATCTCATGACACTGTTAGCCGATGGCTAAAAAGTAGATGTTTTAGACCTAAAGACCTATGGCGATTAGTTGAACCTTCTATAGACCACGAGTTTCGCACCAATAAAAAAACGCGCTATTTTTAAGTTTAATTCAGCATGATATATAAATAGACAAAACCTTATAAATTAAATACAAGTTATTGTAATTTAATAAAATTTATGTGTTTTAGTAACTTGCAGATTAACCATTGCTTTTAAGCCATTTCTAGAACTTTATATGCCTGTGCGAAACTCGTGTAGACAAAAAAAGCCCTTGCGTACTAATTGCCGATGATACATTGATTGCCAAAACACGTAGTAAAAAAATAGAGATGGTCCATTATCAATATTCAGGTAATGAACATGATGTTATTGCTGGCATAGGTTTAGTTAATTTGCTTTGGCATGATCTGACGAAGGTTGAATCAATTCCTATCAATTATCTTATTTATGATAAAGATTCTGATGGAAAAACAAAAAACACGCACTTTTCCGAAATGCTCACTCTTGCTAAAAAAAGAGGGATCATGCCAGAAGCCGTAGTGATGGATGCTTGGTATTCTAGCCTGGATAACCTGAAATCAATTCGCTCTCATGGTTGGATCTGGGTAACCACGCTGAGGAAAAATAGGATTGTTAACCATAACAAACAACTGAACAAGTTAGACATCTCAGAAGAAGGAACGTCAATACACTTGCGAGGATATGGTTGGGTAACCGTTTTCAAATTTACAGCCAAAAACGGCCGTATTGATTACATAGTAACAAACAAAGAGAATCCCACCCGTCAATACCTCAAATCTATCATGGATGCCCGTTGGTCTGTTGAAGTTTATCATCGAGAAGTTAAACAAAACTGTGGTATTGAACGCTGTCAGGCTCGCACGAGCCGAGCGCAAAGAAATCATATTTTTCTCGCTATTTCTGCGTGGTTTGAACAACATAAACGTCGTATATCTGAAAAAATAACCCTTTATCAACAAAATTGGGACGTAATCAAAAGTGCTATTACTGAGCAAATCCGTGTTTTATTAGCGTACCCAAATTAGTTTTGTGCGAAACTCGTGGTATAGACAAGCCATTACCGTTTCAATCAACGCATTGGAAAGTAAGAAATAAATTAAACGAAGATGGCAGTGTTATTAAAGAAGATAATCCGTTAAAAATTGAATACATCATGAAGCATTCCTCTCGTGAAGTTTTCATTATTGATGATTATCAACATGTTCTTGTCAACGAGTTAATGAGTCGTTCCAGTGAAAAAAGCTACGACAAGTTTACTGATATCGGTAAGCACACGTGGTTAATACTCAATACGGCTGGAAAGCTGGCAGAAAACAGACGGATTTATATTCTCGCTCATACCCAAACCGATGATTTTGGTAACATTAGAATGAAAACGGTTGGAAAGATGGTTGACCAAGTGATTATCCCTGAAAGTTTTTTCACCATCGTTTTACGGGCAACCGTCAATAACGGAAATTATCTCTTTTCTACGCAAACTAACGGCATGGACTGCTGCAAAAGTCCTATGGGTATGTTTAGCGACACGCTGATTGAAAATGACCTGAAATATGTTGATGACACCATCTGCGCTTACTATGGAATTAATAAAACGAAGAGAGTTAATCAATGAATAATATAACATTCACGTACAATCAAGAGGCTGCATTAGCCGCCGGTCAAAGTGCATTTATCAATGAATCCGGCGCTTATGTGGTCACGATTCAGGAAGCAAAATATATGACCAGTAGCGGCGGCGCTGAATCAATTGAATTTTCGGTTGAAGCAGATGATGGCAAGAAAGCAAATTATCTGAATGTATACACGAAGAAAAAAGACGGTACGCCAAATAAATTCGGTGTCAATATGATTAACGCTATTATGGGCTGTGCTGGCGTTCAGCAGTTAACAACCAAAATGATTAATGCGCACACACATATATCTCCGGAATTTACCAATAAGCGTGTTGGGCTGGTACTGCAAAAAACACTAAAGACAAAATCGAACGGAAAGGACACTTATAGCTTCGATATTCTCTTGCCCTTCATCGCTCAAACAAGACAAACATTAGATGAACAAATAAATGGACTACCCGCTCAAACAATCGATAAGAAGCTTGAAACTCTACAGGATAAAGACGAACGCAATAATGCCCCAGCAACCTACCATCAACAATATCAGTCAGAATATCCCGGTGATGATGTTTTTTTTGAATAAATCATAAAGGGCAACAGGTTTATCGAGGATAAAAATGATTCTAACTGTTAGTAAACAGGCGCTTCTTGGTGCGATGATTTTTCAGGCTAAATGTGATGAAAGATGTTATTTAAACGGCATTTGTTTTGCGCCTGAGAAAAAACTTTATTCGACTGACGGTCATCGTGCTTTTCTCGGTGAGCATGAATCCGAAGATCTGAAAGAAAACGTTATCGTTGCTATCAAAGGGCCTAAGTTCGTCAAATTTGATAAGGCAAAAATAGACACCGAATTGGGTATTGTCACTTACCTTGATTGTTTCGGTATAAGGGTTGGTGTAGCAATTTGTGAGGTTATTGACGGGAAATACCCTGATATTAGCCGAATAATACCCAAGGAAAACAAGCCCGTTTCAGAAATTGGCTTCAATGCCAGCTATCTTGCAGATATCGAGAAGGCCGCAAAAATTTATAACCCCAAATACCAATCAATAAAAATTAAACCTAACGGTAATGACAATGCCGCAACTGTCGAGTTAAACAAAAAGACATTCGTTATCGTTATGCCAACGCGAATTTAAAAGTTCCCCATCAATGCATTTCAACCAAATTCATTTAACAATGAAAAAATTATTATGACCAAGTTAATTGTAATTGAAAATACCGTCGTCCGTCAGGACGCTTTCGGGCGTTATTGTTTGAATGATTTACATCGTGCTACCGTTGCTCAAGGTAAAGCGACTGATTCTCAGCGTCCTTCAAAATTTATGCGTTCTGATGGTATAGCTGCATTTGTACAATCTTTGAGCGAAGCCCAAAAAAGGGCTTCGGTTAATGTCATTAAAGGTGGTACCGAATCAGGGACTTGGGCAGATGAACTTGTGGCTATTCGCTATGCGGCATGGATTGAACCAGCATTTGAAGTTCAGGTATATGAGCAATTTCGTAATTCTGTGAAATCCAGCAACGGCATACTGGTCGAAAAAGTACAGGCTGGACTGGCAATGCTCGCTTTCTACAAGCAAGAGCTACGCATAGCACCTTCCGCCATGTTGGGAGCAATGAAAAAACTCCAATCGTCCCTTGGCATGCCAGATATTCTACCAGCCTACACGGTAGACGCACCAGAGGGCAATGTAACAGGATCAAGTGAAGTCACCCATTCGCTCACTGAGCTTTTACTGCTACACGGGAAACCCTACACAGCCCAATCTGGCTATCGGCGGCTGCAATTGCTCGGACTCGCTGAACGTAAATCGCGCCCTAGTAGCAAGCATCCTGATAAAGAAAAACTGTTCTGGTCGCTAACGGAGAAAGGTTTGCAGTTCGGTAAGAACCTGACAGACAACAATAACCCGCGCCAGACACAGCCACACTTCTACGATAGCCTGTTTCCTAAGCTCTTAAGCGTCATGATGAACGGAATTGCGGCATAAACCCATGTACGCATTGACGAAAGAGCAAAACATGCGCTATATTGTACTCAGCACCTTAATAAAACGGGTGCTGGGTTTAGAAGCCCAATCCATGAAGCGGACGTTAGCCGCTATAAGCGGTTTTTTTGTGTCCGTTAAACCAACGTTGCGCCCCTAAATTATGGTGGGACGTAGCGGGGGAGCCGAAAGGTTCGCCGGGTTCTTCGTGGCCGGTCTTCTAATCCCGTTACGTCTCGCCACCCTGTTTAGAAGCAGGGAGCGAGGTTTGAAAGAACCCACGAAGGAGGCCGCCACTATGGTTACCACCCCAACTCGCCCTGAATTTATTGATACATACTGGATTATCCCAGAATACTCCACCACGCCTTACGGCAAAGTATCGTTTACACGTCAAGATCGCCGCACCTTCACTGCCCTATTCAAAGATAGTCGCCTAATCTGGGCTGGTCGGCAACCTGTACGTACTGGGCTGGGGGGAAATTAACATGAGAATTGTTGATACCTCGACTGCCCAACAGGAAAAAATAAAGCTAGAAATTAGTCACGAAAGTCATAGCAGATTAATTAGAGCAAGAGAAGTCGCTGCTAACATTTACAAGTATTTTGATCCGAATGAATGTTACAGCAAACCGAATCCTTGGCTCCCTGAAATACTGGATTACTTATGTGCGGATATCGATTGCATTTTACATGAAATTGATAAGTACAGCTGAACCATAAGTTATTCCACATCGATTTAAAATAATTATAGGAGTTTGTTATGACTAACGTTGCTTATGCGGATTTTGGCACTGTGAATGAGAACACAGAGCCTCATGCTGCTGAATTGGAAGAAGGGTATGTGAAGTTAGCAAATACCCTTCTTGATGCCTTGTTGATGGCAAATATTAAACTTCACCAACAAAAAGTAATGCTTGCAATTATTCGTAAAACTTACGGCTTTAATAAAAAAGTTGACCGTATCACTAATTCCCAGATAGCTAAAATAACAGTATCCCAGAGACGCGCGTTTGCACTGCCAAAAATCAACTGTTGGCACGTAAATTTCTTCTTATGGATGGAAATTGCATAGGGGTTAACAAAGTTGTTTCTGAGTGGCAAAGTTTACCCGAAAAGGGTAATGCCCAAAATAGGGAAAACTTACCCGAAAAGGGGAAGAAATCATTCCCTAAAAAAGGTAATACCCAAAAGGGGGAAACATTCCCCGAAACAGGGAAGAAAACCTTCCCCAAAATGGGTAATAGCTCTTCCCCAAAACAGGGAAACACAAAAGACACTATTACAAAAGACAAAAAAGACAATTTATATAAACCCCCTATAGTCCCCCTTGCGGCAAAATCAAAATCGTTTGACCCAAGCTCGGTAGAACTTCCTGCCTGGCTACCAAAACCAACTTGGGATTCTTGGGTACAGTACCGCAAGGAAATTAACAAGCCGATTAAATCCCAGCAGACGGTAATTCAGGCTATCAAGCTGCTAGGCAAGTGCCGCGATAACGGACATCAGCCTGAAGAAATTATTAACGCCAGTATCGCCAATGGTTGGCAAGGACTGTTTGAGCCGCAACACCCTGCACGAACCCAGCAGGCCAAGACCCACTCTGTCGCAGATAGCTTTGCTGACAAGGACTATGGGGAACCGCAGCTACCTGATTGGGCGAGGGAGTGTTTGTCGAGGGAGGGTCTATGAACTACAACACAGAAATTACCGCCGTACGCCAAAAACTGGCAGACCTGAATGCGCCACCCAAGCCATTAGAGCAAACGGTTTACGAGGAGAGGGAGGCCATCTGTGACAGGCACGGCTTATTCAAACAACGTTGCCGCAGGATTGCACTTCACGGCAAAGGGATTGAGACAAAAACCGAATGCCCTGCTTGCCTGACCGAAAAATTAACCCAGTTGGAGCAAGCCGAAGCAGAGCGGGAGAAACAACGCAAGCACAGCAAAATTAAAATGCTCATGGATAACCTGAACCTGCCGGAACGATTTGCCAATGTGACCCTAGATAACTACGAGCCAGTGAATCCTGATGCGGCACGTTGCTTAAAATTCTGCAATGCCTATGCCACCCATTGGCCTGAACGCCTTAAGCAGGGTGGCGGTTTGGTGATATGCGGTAAGCCAGGAACCGGCAAGAATCACCTTGCTCTGTCGATTGCCAAGCACGTTATCAACGAGCACCAAAATTCAGCGCTATTCACGACAGTTCTGCGAATTGCCCGTGAGTTTAAATCAACTTGGGTCAAAAACGCGGAGTGCTCAGAAGCTGATGTCATCAAGCGCTACACCCAGTCTGACTTGCTCATCATCGACGAAGTAGGTGTGCAGTTGGTAGCGAAGCGGAAAAAATGATCTTGTTTGAGGTTATTAACACGCGTTACGAGAGCATGAAGCCAACGATAATTATCAGCAATCTGGCATTGAACGAACTGGCCGGATTTATCGGGGAGCGCGTTATCGACCGTATGAACGACGGTGGCGGTTGCACTTTGACGTTCACGTGGGGCAGTTACCGTTCACGCATGGCTGCATGAATCGATTTTAAGGCACCTAAAACGCCCGTGACGGCGTTTTCTAACCACAAGGCACTCAAACGCACCAGTTAGGATTAAAAATCGCTTAGAGAGGCTCACGGGATAAATTCGGCCTCATTGTCACTCACTGGTTGGAGTTGTCGGTCACGCCACAAAACAAGAAGGGTAAACAAAAATGAAAATTACTGATGAAACGAGACGTGTTGTTCGCCTCGACGAGATTAGTAAAACTGATTTGTTAATTATTTTTCAACAAAAATCAGGAATGAGGGATATTTCAAACTTTGAATTGAAATTAGCCTCAGAGCGTGGAGACTTACGATTAAATGCTGACATAACCGGGATTTCGCTTATTGGCGTAAGCGAGGTGATTGAATGATAACGGCAAAAGAAGCTAAAAAAATTAGTGAAGATGGCTTAACAAAACACTTTAAGTTTATAGAGAAAGAAATTATTGATGCTGCAAATAACAATTATTGCTCGGTAATAATAAGAGATGAACCATACTGTGATTTAAATACTTTTATGCCGCATATCGCGCAAAAAATATTGAATATATTAGAGCTTCATGGATTTGAAGCTAGATTTTTTTATAATGAAGAGGGTAAATATGTAGACGGTGGGCTTTTAATTAGTTGGTATGATTCCTTGCCCGCGCGAGCACTTATAAAAAAACAGACAATTACTTCTCGCAAAAAAACTCAACCTCTAAATGCAATAGATAGGTTATCAAAAATCTATCATTCAAGTTGGGTGATAGAATGAGATACCCAAGAAAAAGCTGGTTTCGACATGAAGCCATTAGCACACGACAAGCCAATAGGCTGGTTAAGCAATACACCGAGAAGGGCTATCATATTGAGAAAACATTGAATACTGATAAAAAACTGTGGGATGTTTCGGTGAAACTTGAAGAAAGCCGAAATAACCAACCTACGCCACGCTGCATGATTAACAAAGTCTGGAATTCTCCGTTATACAAAAATCCTACCGTGGTTTAAATATGCTAATCAGTAATACACCAAAGTCATTCAAAGACAGATGGCGAACACCTGTTGACGTTTTTAAAACACTGGATGCTGAATTTGGTTTTAAGCTGGATGCTGCCGCCGATAAAAGCAACGCGCTATGCAAAGCGTTTTTAACTGAACAGCAAGACGCACTGAAATGCGACTGGAATAACGAGGAGGCTATCTTCTGTAATCCGCTATATAGCGCAAGATTATGTCTTGGATTAATAAACTTCACATATCGATGGAATTATTTATGAAAAATCAAAATAACATTATTGTATCTGAATCCATAAAAATACAAACAATTACTCCCGTTCCTGCTGATTGGTGGGCTCAATTTTCAGAATGGCATAGTAAATGGGATACTTATTTTTATCCTGTAATGGCTATGGCTAATTGTTTTGATGATAAAGATGGAAATAATCATCTTTTCCCAATTATTAATCGCGGTGGTTTTTATGAATTTACAGTTAGCAAAAATACGCCTGTTTTTTTCATGCCAAAAGCAAAAGTAACTAGGCGTCATAATTCTGAAAAGAATGAAGATGGGTTTTATGTTACATACGAATGATTTGAAAAACATACTAATCGATGTAATTGAGTCGTATCAACCTTTTTCCCCACTAGCCAAAGACTATAGTTATCTTGTAGGTTAAGCCAAAATTTAGCAGATCCGCCCAACACAGCAGACAACTTAATCGCCATTTCAGGGGATACAGAAGCGTTGCCGCTAACTAGCCTCTGGGTTGTAGAAGGTGCAACCTGAAGTGCTCTGGACAATTCACGGATACCAACATCTAGGTTATCCAATGTCTCTGCAATAATTTCCCCAGGGTGCGGTGGATTGAACATAGTCATTAGTGGTAATCCTCATAGTTAAGAATGTGTGCATTACCATCGATAAACTCAAAAGTAATTCGCCAGTTACCCGTTACAATAATTGACCATTGGCCTTTTCGATCACCTGCTAGAGGGTGGAGACTGTAGCCTGGTCTGTCTATATCTTTAACATGATGCGCAGCATCGATAACCGCCAAACGTAAACGTATTTTATTAGCCTGTTTAGCATTGATGCCCGCAGTTGAACCTGTTTCAAAAAATTGGCGTAATCCTTTGTGTTTAAAGCTTTTAATCATAAAAAAACTTATTTTGTTGCGTAACAAGGGGCAGTATAACACATGTTCCCCAGTACGCAACACTCCATCATTCAAACTCTCGAAATAAATAAACCTATCTATGAATAACATTGAAAAATACACAACGGGCACTGCCTATGGTGCCAGCGCGACGACATTTCTATGCGGTGCGCTATCACTCAGTGAGTGGGCACTGGTGACGGGTATTATCTGTTCAGTGCTGACCGTTGGGCTGAACTGGTATTACCGGCACAAGGAATATCGTTATCGAACGAGAAATCTCAATGAATAGCCAACTTAAAAAACGCCTTGTGGCTGCAACGGCAGGAGGTGTACTAGCACTGGCTGCCGTCCTGGTGCAGTGGCACGAAGGTAAGCGCTATAAGCCCTATCGTGATAGTGGCGGTGTGCTCACCGTCTGTCACGGTCATACCGGCAAGGACGTTACGACCGGGGAAATTTATAGCGAAGAAGAATGCAACGATTTGATGAAGCAGGATTTGCAGGTAGCACACTCTACCGTTGAACGTTATGTCACTGTGCCACTCACTGATTTGCAGAAAGCTGCCTTAACTTCATTTGTTTACAATATCGGCACTGGAGCATTTGCCAATTCAACGCTGATTAAAAAGTTGAATGCCGGAGATATTCAAGGCGCTTGTGACCAGATGCGACGATGGAAATACGATGAAGGAAAGGTATCAAACGGGCTGATTAACCGCAGGGAGGTAGAACGGGAAATTTGTTTAAATCCAAATTCACTCATCAATCCAACTCAATGAGCCTTGGTTATCGTTCAAGGCTTTTTCTATCGGTGCCGCGCATGCACTAATCACCAATTACATGTCGAACCTTGTTTAGGAATGAGCCTTTGAGGAAGCAGCTGGCTAGTGCTGCCTTCGACGGGCTGACTTCCTATGCGCCAAAGGTTCATTACCTAAGTAAGGATAAGCACTATGCAAACTGCACTGACCTTTAAGAATCATGCGGTATCTACATATGATCGTGGAGATGGCAGCTTGTGGTTCACTGCCAAGCAATCATCGAAAATGCTCGGCTATGCACATGTAAAATCAGTAACTAACCTTTACAACGCAAATAGCGACGAGTTTTCTCCAAGCATGACCGAGGTCATCGTTACAGTGACCTCGGGGAAATCAAAGGGTTGTGGAAACTTAAGAACAAAAACCCGTATTTTCTCGTTACGTGGTCTGCATCTGCTCGGCATGTTGGCAGAAACCGAGGTAGCAAAGGAACTTCGGCGTTGGGCGCTTGATCTGATGGAAAATGAATACCATCCGAATGATGTGCGTCACACTATCCAACAGATGCAAAATATTGTTGCTTCAGCTCGTAAAGTATCTGATGAAGATTCATCTGATGCTGGTCGCCGCTTACGTAAGCGACAGGATGATCTGCCTGCGTTGGAGAAAGCACAGAAGTTAGTAACTGAAATAGGCCAGATATCCTTCGAGCTGATCGGCGGGGGCAAATAATGAAACAGATTGTCCAACCTCATGAGTTTTTTTGCTGGCGTGTTGCTGAAGCTTATATGTATTACCTGATGGCAACGAATCGTCGCCCTGTCTACCGCTATGAGACCGGTGATATCGAAGTCAGTCGCCATTTTCTGATGCCTTTGCTTGATGGTTATCTCGGACACGAGTTTCGCACAGGCATATAAAGTTCTAGAAATGGCTTAAAAGCAATGGTTAATCTGTAAGTTACTAAAACACATAAATTTTATTAAATTACAATAATTTGTATTTAATTTATAAGGTTTTGTCTATTTATATATCATGCTGAATTAAACTTAAAAATAGCGCGTTTTTTTATTGGTGCGAAACTCGTGTCGGAGACAGAAAACCTGCGGAATGGAGAGCTAAGTTTTATGTAAAACTGATGACATCATTCAGCGAAAAAGCAGATCCACGAGCAATAATTTGCGCCGGCAAAGTTCCACAGTTGAACCATCGTGGTATCAAGTATATGAACGCACTGCTTAATGAATTTGGCGATATGATCTCGGATATTGGTGTTAAAGATGATAGAGGAATGCTTATGTTACCACCAGAAAGCGAATGGGCAAACCTGAAATTTAGCAATATGTCATTTGAATAAAGTAGAGCGTTATCGTGAACAACCTGGAATTTATTGAAAAACATGTCATCACTGAATTGATGAAACAAGGATATGACCAATCTGTGGCACGGATCAGTGCAGACATAGCAAAGAACATTATCGCCGCAATACTGCCAGCGCAAAAGGTAAGATTTTTGCCGATTGCCTACATGTTGCCAAAGTCTGGGCTGGAAAGTATCAGCCTCAAATCAAAAAATAATGAGGATTACTCCATGTGGATATTGATTTTTGCCATGTATGCGGCCCCTTTTGCAGAAACTGACTTTGCTTCAGTAAGTAGTCAGGAATTTTCATCAAAAGCGCGCTGCGAAAAAGCGAAAACCATATTTGAGGTAAAGTTTGAAACATTGAGATCAATTAACGGCATAGCGTATTGTGTAGAAAAATGAACTGGAAAATTCCTCTTGTTATCGGCGCGCTACTGACCTTAATGTCAGGTGTAACCCTGTATTACCGGACACTGTATTACGACGCTGAAAAAGCACGAAAGATTGCCGTATCGGATAGGGAAAAACAACAGATTGCATTCGAGCAGTTAAGCCATCAAATGCAGACCATCTCAGATCTGGATACACAACACACCAAAGCACTTGAACATGATAAAAAACTTATTACCCAGCTTGAGCGCGATGTGGCTACTAGTCGTCGCCGGTTGCACGTCAAAGCAACCTGTTCCAATGTGTCCGCCAATACCACCCCCTCCGGCTTGGATGATGCAACCCGCGCCAGACTTGACTACACCGCTCAACGAAATTATTTCACCCTCAGACGGCGAATCGAAATTGCGGAAGAGCAGATAAACGGCTTGCAGGACTATGTGCGGCGAGTCGTCTTGTCTCATCAACAGGAAGCGAAGAATGAATGAACTGGATTTCTTGTAGTCACGAGTTTCGCACAGGCATATAAAGTTCTAGAAATGGCTTAAAAGCAATGGTTAATCTGCAAGTTACTAAAACACATAAATTTTATTAAATTACAATAATTTGTATTTAATTTATAAGGTTTTGTCTATTTATATATCATGCTGAATTAAACTTAAAAATAGCGCGTTTTTTTATTGGTGCGAAACTCGTGGTAGTGTTCGTCTGCCAGATATTAACGAAACAGTGCTTATTTATCGAAAGGATAGAAAAGAATGTCTGGTCGGTATTTATCTTGGTAATTACCACTTTCACCATGCAGATTGTTGTCAAGGTATCCAGAAAACGTGCACAGCCAGCCATTGGATGCCATTACCTGAATCGCCAAGTGAAGATGACGATATTGAAGCGGTTAAAAATGCCAAAGATCCTTTTATGGAGGCTTTGTCTAGAATACAGAAAAGACATGCTCGAACCATTAAGATGTTGGGTAAATTATAAAGAGGAATTAAAAATGACATTAAATCAAGCGCCACATTATGAAGCAATAGGTCACTGCGTGTTTCTAAAAGAAAAAATTAAATCACGGATTGAATTTCTTGAAAACAGACTATCTCTTATACACGAATTGGGCATTGCTCCATCCTGTTTTTTCGGTAACAAATCCCAGACACGAGTTTCGCACAAAACTAATTTGGGTACGCTAATAAAACACGGATTTGCTCAGTAATAGCACTTTTGATTACGTCCCAATTTTGTTGATAAAGGGTTATTTTTTCAGATATACGACGTTTATGTTGTTCAAACCACCCAGAAATAGCGAGAAAAATATGATTTCTTTGCGCTCAGCTCGTGCGAGCCTGACAGCGTTCAATACCACAGTTTTGTTTAACTTCTCGATGATAAACTTCAACAGACCAACGGGCATCCATGATAGATTTGACGTATTGAAGGGTGTGATTCTCTTTGTTTGTTACTATGTAATCAATACGGCCGTTTTTGGCTGTAAATTTGAAAACGGTTACCCAACCATATCCTCGCAAGTGTATTGACGTTCCTTCTTCTGAGATGTCTAACTTGTTCAGTTGTTTGTTATGGTTAACAATCCTATTTTTCCTCAGCGTGGTTACCCAGATCCAACCATGACACGAGTTTCGCACAGGCATATAAAATTCTAGAAATGGCTTAAAAGTAATGATTAATCTGCAAGTTACTAAAACACATAAATTTTCTTAAATTACAATAAGTTGTCTTTAATTTATAAGGTTTTATCTATTTATATATTATGCTGAATTAAACTTAAAAATAGAGCGTTTTTTTATTGGTGCGAAACTCGTGCATGAGAGCGAATTGATTTCAGGTTATCCAGGCTAGAATACCAAGCATCCATCACTACGGCTTCTGGCATGATCCCTCTTTTTTTAGCAAGAGTGAGCATTTCGGAAAAGTGCGTGTTTTTTATTTTTCCATCAGAATCTTTATCATAAATACGATAATTGATAGGAATTGATTCAACCTTCGTCAGATCATGCCAAAGCAAATTAACTAAACCTATGCCAGCAATAACCTCATGTTCATTACCTGAATATTGATAATGGACCATCTCTATTTTTTTACTACGTGTTTTGGCAATCAATGTATCATCGGCAATTAGTACGCAAGGGCTTTTTTTGTCTATAGAAGGTTCAACTAATCGCCATAGGTCTTTAGGTCTAAAACATCTACTTTTTAGCCATCGGCTAACAGTGTCATGAGATAAAGGCGATGGGCTGACTCCTGATAACGCTAAACCAGAGTATCTTAAACTGCTTACTTGTAAGAATATTTTATAGATATCTTTAATACATGGATAACCCGACAAAATATGAACACCCTGATTTTTTCTTGTTTTTAAATTTATACTTCTTTTTTGGAGATTGCGAAACTCGTGCCAGATAAGCATACATGAAATAATCATTGATCACGTTGAAAAACTCGCCAATGAAACCAAAGATATTTATTCTGATATTTATCGTTCAGCAGTGGAATATAATAAATGGGCTGTGTTGGCAGGATATGAAATTATCATGATAAATCATTATGCCCAACAGAATTCCTAGACCTTGCCGCAAACACGGCTGCCCCAATACCACTACAGCACAATATGGCTACTGTGAGCAGCACAAAAACGAAGGCTGGGTTCAGCACCAACGCGGTAGAACGCGGCAGCAACAGGGCTATGGACGTGCTTGGGAAATCCTTCGAGCCAAAATTCTTAAGCGTGATAACTACCTTTGCCAAACGTGCCTACGACAAGGGATCGCTACCGAAGCTAAAGCCGTTGACCACATCAAGGCAAAGGCGTTTGGTGGTAACGATGACGACACCAATTTGCAAGCAATTTGTCATGTTTGTCACCGCGCTAAAACAGCCAGTGAAGGCACTCATTAAAATTTAGCGGAGATTGTATGAAAATTTTTAGTGCTTATTTTCATCACAATGGATTCATCGTTCAAGCGGAACAAAATGAAGACTTCTGGGTATTACTTAGCAGAAGTCTAGGATGGGGAAAATTCTGTAAAATAGATGATATGGAAGCTCTTACAGGCCGTGCATCGCGCTTTGAATGCGTGAAATACGTCCGGCAAATGAGCCAGCCCCATATCCAGTCATTTCAGGTTCAAATGTTTTATGGCATCTGCTGGAAGCTTGCGACGTGTTGAAATCAAAGTAGATTTATTATTCAATCGATGATTGCTTGTAAAATAGCGAGAGCCTCGTCGATCACTTCTTTCGGCGCATTTTCAATAATTTTAGCCGAGCGAGCCGTTAAATCGAGCATGCGAATGTGATTAATCAGCGCAACACCCTGCGTACGTATGCCAGTGCCAGACAATGATACAGCGAATCCCGCCTCGCGAGCAAAGTGCCCTCCCTGAGTGATCGGGGCAACAAGCGCGGTGCCGAGCTGATTAAATTCCTTCGTACTTAACACCAAAGCAGGCCGCTCTATTCCTTGCTCTTCACGCCCTACAACAGGATTGAAGGTAACAGAGACGATATCACCACGTTGAAAGCCTGGGCGCTTCACCATACTTCATTTCCTTTAGGAGCACTTTCTTTCCAGATATCTATATCTGAGACAGGATCAGCATCAAAATCGCATTTCCTAATGAGATCTGTTAACAAATACTTAGGCTTCCCTGCTTTAAGCACCAATTCATTGCCTCTGACCTCCACAACAAGCTCTTGTCCTATCTGGAAATGCAGTTTCTCTAAGACCGGTGCAGGGATAATCATTCCTGCACTATTTCCCCATTTTTTGATAGCAACACGCATATACCCCTCCACTACATTAAGTATAACTATTGTATAACTTCTTGCGGTTTTCATCAAATAAATTATACATTGTTTATACTTAAAGAGATGGGGGGGAGGTAAAATCACTATATAAACAACAGGTTAGGAGCGAATGGCCTCCCTTTCTTACATCGCCGCAGGTTAGAAAACTTTTTATGGGTATCCCTAACAGCGTGATTAATAGGAGTTTTCAATTATGTCAGGGCCACCAAAAACCCCGACCCATCTACGTTTAGTCAGGGGTAACCCTTCAAAAAGGGCAATCAATAAAAATGAACCACAACCCGAAAAAGGGATCCCCCCAACACCAAAACATTTCAATAAACAAGAACGCTACTGGTTTAAGGTTCTTGGCGAACGCCTAGAAGCTATGGGAGTGATGACCGTTCTTGATGGCATGGCCCTTGAGTTACTGGTTGGTGCTTATATCGAGTGGAGGCGTCACCGTGACATTATCGAGCAGGAAGGGGATTCTTATAAAACAACCTCAGCCGATGGCAGCGTGATGATCCGTCCTCATCCGCAAGTCGCCATGATGGCCGATGCGTGGAAGCGTATTTGCAGGATGCAAGCAGAATTCGGCATGACGCCCGCGAGTCGCTCAAAGGTCAATGTTAACGAGGCAGAGACAGCAGATCCGTTTGCGGCATTGTTAAGTCAACGGGAGGATTAATGGCAACGGTTGCGGAAGGCATCCGCTATGCCGAGCGCGTGGCGTCTGGCGAAGTGCTGGCGTGTGAATATCACGAGTTTCGCACCAATAAAAAAACGCTCTATTTTTAAGTTTAATTCAGCATAATATGTAAATAGATAAAACCTTATAAATTAAATATAACTTATTGTAAATTAAGTGAATTTATGCATTTCAGTAACTTGCAGATTAATCATTACTTTTAAGCCATTTCTAGAATTTTATAGGCCTGTGCGAAACTCGTGAATATGTCCGCTTGGCCTGTCTACGCTTTCTGGATGACCTTAAAAACAGCGAAGAGCGAGGCATTTATTTCAGCCAGCCTCGCGCTCAGCATGTACTTAATTTCTATAAAGTTATCCCGCACGTCAAAGGCGACCTTGTGGGTCAGCCGATTGAACTGATGGATTGGCACATCTTTATTCTGATCAATATTTTTGGTTTTGTTATCCCATTGGTTGATGAGAAAACAGGTGAAATTGTTCTCAAGTCTGACGGCAGCGGTAAGCCTGTGATGGTGCGGCGTTTTCGTACTGCCTACAACGAAGTGGCGCGAAAGAACGCCAAGTCCACGCTTTCATCGGGGATTTCCCTGTACATGACGTGGGCGGACGGCGAAGGGGGTGCAGAAGTCTACTCCGCTGCGACCACGCGAGATCAGGCTCGCATTGTATTTGAGGACGCCAAAATCATGATTAAAAAGGCTCCGCTAACACTTGGACGCTTTTTTGAATTTAATAAGCTGGCTATCTATCAAGAACATTCTGCCTCTCGATTTCAACCGCTATCCTCAGATGCTCACAGTCTCGACGGGTTAAATATTCACTGCGGAATAGTCGATGAGCTTCACGCTCACAAGACCCGTGATGTGTGGGATGTGCTGGAAACAGCAACCGGTGCACGTCTGCAATCGCTAATTTTTGGTATCACCACGGCGGGATTTAACAAGGAAGGCATTTGCTACGAACTTCGAGACTACGCCATTAAGGTATTGTGCGGTGTTGATAGCAAGGTTGAAGGGGCAATCAAAGATGATACCTTTTTTGCCATCATCTATACGCTCGATGAAAACGACGATCCCTTTGATGAAAGCGTCTGGTTAAAAGCGAATCCCGGCTTGGGTATCTGTAAACGCTGGGATGATTTACGCCGCTTGGCAAAAAAAGCACAAGAGCAGGTTTCCGCCCGTGTGAACTTTTTTACCAAGCACATGAATATGTGGGTAACGGCGGAATCAGCATGGATGGACATGATCAAGTGGGAAAAATGCAAATATATCGCGCCACAGCATGAATTAAACACCTATCCACTGTGGGTAGGCGTTGATCTATCAAACAAAATTGATATTTGTGCGGCAGTTAAAGTCTGGCGGACGAATGAGGGTCATGTTCCTCTCGATGGTAAATTCTGGCTCCCAGAGGGACGGCTAGCGCGCTGCTCACGCCAAATGGCAGAAATGTACCGTAAGTGGGCGGCACTGGATAAGCTCACCTTAACGGAGGGTGATGTTATTGATCATGCACAAATCAAGGAAGAACTACAGGCTTGGGTGTCACGGGAAAGTCTGAAAGAAATTGCTTTCGATCCGTGGAGTGCAATGCAATTCAGTTTATCGCTTGCTGAAGAGGCTTTGCCGCTGGTTGAGGTGCCGCAAACGGTAAAAAACTTATCCGAAGCCATGAAAGAGGTGGAAGCTCTGGTTTATAGCGAACGTCTGCATCATACACAAAACCCGTTAATGAACTGGATGATGTCGAATATCACGGTAAAAATCGATAAAAACGATAACATTTTTCCCAATAAATCAACGCCTGAAGCAAAAATAGATGGGCCTGTCGCCTTGTTTACTGCGATGAGTCGCGTATTAGTTAACGGCGGTAATAAGACGGATTTTCTCTCAACACTGGATCCTATCGAAGATCTCCTAATGCTATGAAACATTTAATCATTGATATTATCGGGCTGGTCGGTTTTGGCTTGCTCTCCGCTGGGGTGTACCTGCAATTTGGTCTGCCCTGTTCACTGATGTTTTCCGGTACTCTCGTGCTGACATGGGCGCTATTAGCCGCCATGAGGAGGAGACATGCTACTTGATGCCATTTTCCGCCATGAGCCACTGGAAAACCCCAAAACGGGTATTAGTGCAGAGATGGCAGAGACAGACGGACTATTCCGATCAGGTACCTACGTTAATCCTGAAACCGCGCTGAAACTGGCCGCCGTCTATTCCTGTATCACCGTGCTAGCGTCAAATATTGCCCAGATGCCGCTGCATGTGATGAGAAAAACGGATAAAGGCGTCGATATTGGCCGCGATCATCCTGCGTTCTATCTGGTTCATGATGAGCCAAATACGTGGCAAACGAGTTACAAGTGGCGGGAATTAACTCAACGGCATATTTTGGGCTGGGGCAATGGTTTTACGCGCGTGATGCGCTCTCGTCGCGGTGAGGTGCTATCACTGGAAGCCTGTATGCCGTGGGAAACCACACTGATGAATACGGGAGGACGCTATACCTACGGCGTTTACAACGAACAAGGCCATTTTGCAGTATCGATGGACGATATGATCCTCATTCAAGCACTGGGCAATAACCAGAAAATGGGGTTAAGTCCGATTTTGCAACATGCTGATACGATTGGCATCGGCATGAGTGGACAACACTATACTGCCAGTTTCTTTGCCGGTAATGGCCGACCTAGCGGCATCGTTTCAGTAAAAGGAGAAATTAAAGACGACGGCTGGCTACGATTAAAGGAGTTATGGGCCAACGCCATGTTGGTATTACGGCGTGAGGAGAATAAAACGCTACTTTTGCCAGCGGATTTAGATTACAAGGCGCTGACCGTTTCGCCAGTCGATGCACAAATTATTGACATGATGAAACTGAATCGTTCAATGATTGCCGGTATTTTTAATTTGCCGTCACATATGATTAACGATTTGGAGAAAGCCACCTACAGCAATATCACTGCGCAAGCCATTCACTTTGTACGCTATAGCATTATGCCTTGGGTGGCTAATTGGGAGCAGGAGCTTAACCGTCGTCTATTTACTCGCGCTGAACGACGTGCGGGCTTTTACGTACGTTTTAATCTCGCTGGTTTGATGCGCGGAACCCCCCAAGAACGTGCTCAATTCTATCATTACGCCATTATTGATGGTTGGATGAGTCGCAATGAAGCTCGTGCGTTTGAAGACATGAATCCGGTTGATGGACTCGATGAGATGTTGGTTAGTGTTAACGCAGCCAACCCGATCCCTTTCACGACAGATGACGAGACAAAAGAAAAAATCAAAGAGGAAATTGCTGATGCTTGACAGGGAAATGCGCTGTTATAGCGGAAAAATCAGAACTGAACAACAAGATGCCCAGCCATCACGAATTATTGGCTATGGCTCTGTGTTCAACACGAGTTTCGCACCAATAAAAAAACGCTCTATTTTTAAGTTTAATTCAGCATAATATATAAATAGAAAAAATCTCATAAATTAAAAATAACTTATTGTAATTTAAGTAAATTTATACGTCTTAGCAAGTTACAGATTAATTATTGTTCTGAAGCCATTTCTAGAATTTTATATGCCCGTGCGAAACTCGTGTTCAATAGTCGCTCAGAGCCATTATGGGGCTTTAGAGAGATTATCAAGCCCAGTGCATTTGATGGTGTGCTCAATGATGATGTCAGAGCGCTATTTAATCACGATGCCAATTTCATTCTTGGTCGTACGGTAGCAGGAACACTGGCGTTATCGGTGGATGAACGCGGTTTGCAGTACGACATCTCCGCACCCGATACCCAGACAATCCGCAACTTGGTGCTGGAGCCAATGCGACGAGGCGATATTGACCAATCATCATTTGGATTTCGCGTTGCTCATGATGGTGAGCATTGGTATGAGGACGATGAAGGCATTGTAATACGTGAAATCCTCCGGCTTTCACGGCTTTTCGATGTCAGTCCTGTCACCTATCCCGCCTATCAGAATACGGATTCGGCTGTCCGATCATTAAAAGCCTGGCAGGAAGCAAAAGAAACCGGTGTGCTTCAACACGCCATCAACCAAAGAATGGCGCGCGAGCGTCTATTGACTTTATTAAATGTTTAAAGGATACAAGATGAAACTCCACGAGTTGCAACAAAAACGCCAGACTGTAGCGACCGATATGCGGGCGCTCAATGAAAAAATTGGCGATAACGCCTGGACGGATGAACAACGTACTGAGTGGAATAAGGCCAAGGCATCGCTGCAAAGTATCGATGAACAGATAACCCGTGAAGAGGAATTGCGCCAACTGGATCAGGCGGTTGTCGATGAACAGGCCGATGAACAGCGACAGGCACTGAATAAAGCCAACCCAGAACAGGAAAGCGAGCGTCGCAGCGCGGCATTCGACAAATTCTTGCGTTGCGGGCTGGGTGAGATGAGTTCAGAAGAGCGGCATGCATTACGCGAATTACGGGCGCAGGGGGTCTCTGCGGACGACAAAGGCGGCTATACCGTGCCGAAAGTGATGTTAAACAAAATCGTCGATTCGATGAAAGCGTATGGCGGTATTGCCAGCGTTGCGCAAATTATCATGACTTCCGACGGCCAGGCGATTACCTGGAGTACATCAGATGGCACGGCCGAAGAGGGGGAACTGCTTGCAGAAAATACGGCGGTCAGCGAAGGCGATGTGACCTTTGGCACGGCAAGCCTGGGCGTAAAAAAGCTATCATCAAAAATAATTAAGGTTTCCAATGAATTATTGCAAGACAGTGGCGTTGATATTGAAGGCTACCTGGCTGCTCGTATTGCCCAACGGCTGGGACGCGGCGAAGCAAAATATTTAGTGCAAGGTAGCGGTGCGGGTACCCCCCTTGAACCCAAAGGACTCGAAGCTTCGGTGACTGGGACAACGAATACCGCAGCAGTAGACAAGTTCACGTGGCAAGAAATATTGGCATTAAAACACAGCATTGATCCGGCTTATCGCAATGGCGTCACCTTCCGTTTGGTGTTTAACGATAATACGTTAAAAAAGCTCAGTGGAATGGAAGATGCCCAGAAGCGTCCCCTATGGCTACCGGAAATTGTCGGCGTCGCGCCAGCGACTGTGCTCAATATCCCTTATGTGATTGATCCAGCTATTGCTGATATCGGTAAAGGGAAAAAGTTCATTTACTGCGGTGACTTTAACCGCTTTATCGTCCGGCGCGTCAGCTATATGACACTAAAGCGTTTGGTTGAACGGTATGCCGAGTATGACCAGACCGCCTTTGTCGCTTTCCATCGTTTCGATTGTGTACTGGAAGATACTGCCGCTATCAAGGCGCTGGTTGGCAAGCCCACTTAATCCCTGGACAACTTAAAAAACCAAGATGACCGCCATTTGCGGTTTTTTTATGCCCGTCATTCGGCGGGCATAGGAGCTACTTAACCTGAGTTCGGGATAAGCATTATCAATTATACTTGAAGATACGTACCTGCAACAGGTATCTTTGGTTTAGATGGCATTAAACAATATGCAACCAGTCCGCCTAATAAATTCACTACAAAGTTAGCCGGAGAGCGATGTCGCGTATGCTCTATTTGACAAAGATTTTTTAACTCATCAAATACCGTTTCAATGACAGAACGATGACGCAAGATGGCTTTGTCGAAACAAGTCTGTTTAATAGGCTTCATTTTCTTCTTGATATTCGTTATAAGGCTAATTCCCATCGTTTTGAGTTGCTGTTTCAGTGAAGCCGATAAATACCCTTTATCTGCGTACAAACAACCAGAAAGATCCTTTGTCAGCTCAGGCAATGGTTTCCGATCATCGGTGTTTCCTGGTGTGAGTCGAAAACTGAGTATTTCCCCCAAATGATTGATAATTACATGAAGCTTGAAACCAAAGAACCAACCTGTTGAATTTTTTCCCCGTTCAGCTATCCCATTGAAGACTTTATGTCTGCGGATCCGTAAGTTATCACACACCGCTATCGGAGTAGAATCGGCAACCGATAGCCCCGTGCATTTTCCCTTAATTGACTCAAACAGTGCCGTTAACGCTAAGGCACTACGCGGAAGTAACTCTACACAGCGTGAATAGGATGGCAAGTTAGGAAATTCCTTCCGGAGATATAAGCGGACATAATAGAGATAAAATACCTTGAATTGCCTGAATCGGAGTTGATGAAACAACACAACCAGTGTCATCATTTCCGCCAACGAAAGCTGAGTAGACCGTCTACGACGCTTAGTACCGTTAGTCAGCAAATATTCATGCATTTTTGGCTCGAAGTCTTTGCAAAAATCATCCATCAGGCAATAAAGTTCAGTAAGATTTTCCATAATTGTTTAACAATGCTCTACTCTTTAACCAGACTGTTAGAGTATTTTAACAAAACAGGCTCATTCAACTATTTGAATATCAAGACTTTCTCTTTATTTCTTATCCCGAACTCAGGTTACTTATGTTGCTAAAACTGGAAGAAATTAAGGCACAATGCGGAGTGGAACCCGATATGACGGATGCAGATGCTTTGCTTGAATTTTATGGCAGCGCTGTACAAGCGAGAACCGAAACGTATTTGAATCGAAAATTGTACGCACCCAAATCCGCAATCCCTGCTGATGACCCTACCGGCATGCATCTCACGGATGATATCAAACTCGCCATGTTGTTACTGGTCTCGTATTACACCGAAAATCGCTCGACAGTATCGGAGGTACAAAAAATCGAGTTGCCGATGAGTTTTAAATGGAATGTGCAGCCTTATCGGATTATCCCTCTATGAAACTACGACATGTAGAAACCAGTGCCACGTATAGGTATCCCGATCCAGGAGAACTCAATACGCGGATTACGGTTCGTCGTCATCGGAATACGCCTGATGACAAGGTGGGATTTGATGATAGCTATCCTGATGGCTTTAAGGCATGGGCAAAGGTCATGCAGGTTGGCGCAACAATCTATCAAAACTCTGCGCAACTTAATGATTTAATCACCCATTTTATTACGCTTCGTTATCGCCACGACCGTCATATTAAGCGTGATTATCAAGTGATTATTCAAGATAAGGTGTTCCAGGTTAAGCGAGTCCGTGATTTGAATTATGCCCACCGTTTTTGGCTGCTGGAATGTAAAGAATTAGGGCATGAACCGCCAAGGAGGCTGACGCATGGACATTTTACATATTGATTTTGAACAACCCAAAGAACTGGTTTTTAATCGTGCGCGGTTGAGAAAAGGCTTCGCAAAAATCGGTCAGGCGCATGCTCATGTTGCCAGACGGTTAGCCAGACGCATACGCGGGCGTTCTTCCAGAGCAGGCGAAACGCCAGCAAGTCAAACGGGAGCGCTAGCACGTTCCATTGCATATAACGTCCCGAGAGCCTCGAAAAAACGTCCAGGGCTGATGGTCAAGATCGCCCCAAGCTGGAAAGGCGAAAAACGGAAAAATCTATGGGGACGAGGCGGGATACCCATACAGGGTACTTACTATCCTGCCCTACTCTATTACGGTGTTCGCTACGCGTCCTACGGCATGTCTAAACAGCATCGGCGACAAAAACGTCATCACAAGAGTGGTGGCTGGCGTATTGCGCCACGTGAAAACTATATGGTTGGCGCGCTGGAAAAATTAAAAGGTTGGACACAGCACACGCTCAGCGACGAACTTCGACAATCACTTCGGCCTCAACCCCGAAAAAGGAAGAAATAATGAAACTCAGCCCCGTTATTAGTGCGCTGCGTACTTATTGCCCCCGCTTTGAACAACGGATAGGCGGCACGGCAGAATATGGTGCTGCCCTCGAATGTACTTACCTGCAATTACCGTCAGCGTATGTAGTCCCTGGTGGATCTACTGTTGGCGAACAACGTTCGCAAACCGATTATTGGCAAGTGTTAACCGACCAGTTTTCTGTGATTGTCATGCTTAATAACATCGATAAACGCGGTCAATACGCCTCTTGTGATTTGATTAATGAAGTACGCAGTGAAATCTGGCGCGCGCTCCTGGGTTGGAGTCCTGATCCGGCCTACGGTGCGATTGAATATGCGGACGATGAATATCTGGATATGAACCAGGATGAATTGATCTGGCAATTTAATTTTAAAGCGGAAACCGAAATTAACGCCGAAGATACCCGGCAATACGCCGACCTGAATAATTTACCTGATTTACATACGGTTGCTATTGATATGAACGAACAGTCAGGCAACGTAAAATCGCATCTGGAGATACAGATAACATGATGGGGACACAACCAGAAATTGTTTTTATTAAGCCTAAGTACGGGCGAAAAGTGCCTATTCCTCAATATATGCGCGATACCCAAGAATATTTTGGGAAATATCTGCCCGAAGAAGGTTTGCAGGTTCAAAAAACGCTTTTTTGGATCAGAAGAAAACAGGACGATGATATTGAAGAAGTGAGTCAATCTGATAATCCCCCAATCGTGCAAGAAACGACTGATCCCGCAAGAACCAAATTCAAAAAAGCTAAAGAGGAGACGCAGGAATGACCATTAGCTTTAATACCGTAAACGCTAATCTGCGTGTGCCTGGTTTTTATCCCGAAATGGATAACAGCGCTGCCAATACGATGCAAACAAGTGGGCCTGCCTTGCTCATTGGTTATGCATTACCCACTGCACAAATGACTTTGAATTCACCGATGATCATGCCCTCGGCAGAAATGATGCAACAATTAGCCGGTCGTGGCAGTCAGTTACACCGCATGGTGCGAGCATATCGCCGGATTGATACTATCGGTGAACTGTTTGTCATTGCTGTACCTGAAACAACGGGCACTGAAGCAAAAGGCGACATCACGATTAGCGGGACAGCAACCGATTCTGGTGTCGTCACGCTGTATATCGGCAATCAACGTATTTTAGCTGCCGTCAAGAAATCGGATACGGCGAATACGGTTGCCGCCGCGCTTGGCAAGGCCATTAACGATAACGAGGACTTACCCGTCACCGTGACGATAGATGCTGACAAAATCAGCTTGACGGCAAAACATAAAGGGTTAACCGGCAACGATATTCCCTTGATGATGAATTACTATTCGCCGACAGGCGGGGAGACTACGCCTCACGGTCTCAATATTACCATCACTGCCATGAGTGGCGGCGCTGGCTCACCCGATATGGATAGCGTTATCAGCGCAATGGGTGACTTATTATTTGATTTTATTGGGCTGCCTTTCTCTGATGCTGCCTCTTTGCAAAAGATGGGCGCGGCGATGAACGACAAGAACGGGCGCTGGAGTCCCTATCAGCAGTTGTACGGTCATGTTTATACCGCAAAAAAAGGGACGGTCGGTGAACTGGTCGCTTTTGGCGACACGCTTAATGATCCGCATCTCACCATTGCAGGCTATGAGAAAGCGACCCAAACTGCGCTGGATGAACTGGTTGCGGCACGACTGGCACGGTGCGCGATATTTTTGCGTAATGATCCGGCCAGACCCACCCATACAGGTGAGTTAAACGGGGTGTTACCCGCACCGTCGGGCAAATGCTTCACCTTGACAGAGCAGCAATCACTGCTTTCACACGGTATCGCCACCGCCAATGTCGAAGGTGGCGTATTACGCATTCAGCGCGATGTAACGACGTATCAGAAAAACAGTTACGGCGTCGCCGATAACAGCTATCTGGACAGTGAAACACTCTATACCAGTGCCTATGTTTTGCGGCGATTAAAATCCGTCATCACCAGCAAATACGGGCGGCAAAAACTGGCTAGTGATGGTACTCGATTTGGGTCAGGGTCAGGGCAAGCGATTGCGACGCCAGCCGTGATTAAAGGCGAACTCTGTGCGGTTTATCGTCAGTTGGAAAAAGAAGGCATTGTCGAGAATTTTGATGCTTTTCGTAAAAATCTTATCGTTGAACGTAACGGAAATGACGCTAATCGAATTGATGTCGTCTTTCCGGCGGATTATATCAATCAATTACGTGTATTTGCGTTGGCGAATCAATTCAGGCTGCAATATAACCAAGGTGAGGTAGTGTGATGACGGGCAAAAAAGAATAGGCGGCGTCGTGTATTTTAAGACAGATGGTAATCAATTATCAGTAAACGGTAATCTGGAAGTGCCGATGAATACCGTCATTCGAGAGGACATTGTCGGCGCTGATGGCAGTGTACATTACAAAGAAACGCACAAGGCACCGTATATTAAGGCTGAACTCAAAGTAGAACACAGTTTTCCAATCCAAAAATTAACCTCTGCTGATGAAATGACCATTACCGCCGAATTAGCTAACGGCATGGTGTACGTATTGTCTGGCGCATGGTTGTCAGGTGAATCTACCTATAACCCACTTGAAGGCACTGTCGAAATGGAGTTTCACGGAGATGAAGGATTTTATCAATGAAATCAATTACACTCAGTAAGCCAATTAAGGTACAGAACAAAGAAGTATCGGTATTGGATATTCAGGAACCTACGTTTGATCAGGTAGAAAAATTTGGTATTCCCTTTAGTTATTCCGAGCGAGGCGATACACGCCTGGATACGCGCTCAGCACTCGCTTATCTTCCTGAGCTGGCTAATATCCCACGCTCTTCAGCGCAACAGTTATCGTTACATGATGTATTTGTCGCCTCGATGACCATCGTGAGTTTTTTTACCAGTGCCCAGAACTTGGATCTCTCAGACGACGATTTTACAACGTTGCCTGGTTCTGGCGCATAAACCCCTTTGAATTACGCCAGCATCCGCTAAGCCAGTTCTTTGATCTGGAAGCGGAGGCTGTTCGCATCAACGAGGAGCGACAGGGTGGCTAATAGTTTTGAGTTAAAAGCAATCATCACTGCCGTCGATAAACTCTCTGCCCCGTTAAAGGGGATGCGGCGTGAAATGAAGTCCTTCAAGAAGGAATTTAGCGCAGGACTGGCAGGGGCTGCTGCATTAGGGGCTGGCGTTGTTACCGCAATGGCTGGCCCTATCAAGCAGGCGATAGACTTTGAGTCGACGATGGCTGATGTCCGCAAGGTGGTTGATTTTGATACGCCTGCGCAGTTTAAACAGATGTCGGAAGATATTCTTAAGCTATCGACAGCATTGCCGATGGCCGCAGATGGCATTGGTCAGATTGTGGCCGCAGGCGGTCAGGCAGGGATAGCGAAAGAAGAATTAATGTCCTTCGCACAATCCGCCGTAAAAATGGGTATCGCCTTTGACCAGACAGCTGAGCAATCTGGGCAGATGATGGCACAGTGGCGTACCGCCTTCCGGTTAACGCAAAATGATGTCGTCTCGCTGGCCGATAAAATCAACTACCTTGGCAATAACGGGCCAGCCAATGCCGCCAAAATCTCTGAAATTGTGACCCGCATTGGCCCGCTGGGTGAAGTGGGCGGTCTCGCCTCCGGTGAGATAGCGGCCCTTGGGGCAACCATTGCCGGAATGGGTGTTGAGTCAGATGTGGCGGCAACCGGCATTAAGAACTTTATGCTGGCGTTAACCAAGGGGAAATCAGCGACAAAATCGCAAAAAATCGCACTACACACCTTAAAAATCAGCCCCAAAAAACTGGCCGCACAGATGCAGAAAGACGCGAAAGGCGCGATGTTGATGGTTTTAAAATCCCTTGAACAATTGCCTAAAAAAGATCAGATGGCATTATTAAATGACTTGTTTGGCTCTGAATCTCTGGGATCAATTGCGCCACTTCTCACCAACCTTAAATTACTGGAAGTTAATTTTGATAGAGTTGCAGACAAACAAAAGTACGGCGGCTCAATGCAGAAGGAATACGCTAGCCGTGCGGCAACCACGGCAAATGCTATCCAACTGTTTAAAAACCAGATGCATGTTGCCAGCGTAAGTATCGGTAGTATTTTTCTACCATCAATTGTTGAAACAACAGAGAAAATTCAGCCGTTGATTGAGCAATTTCGCACCTGGGTAAAAGCCAATCCAGAACTGATTAAATCCTTCGCCAGATGGGGTCTTTATCTGTTGGGCACCGCGACAGCAGTCGGTGTTGTCACCCGTGCTTTCAGGATTTTTAACAGCGTGATGAAAATGTCAAGGCTAGGTAAACTGGTCACGTTAATGGTCATAGGCGGTGGACTTATTGTCGACAACTGGGAAACGATCGGCCCGATTATTAAAGCGGTGTGGCAAGATATTGATGACGTTATTCAGGCAATCGGCGGTTGGGAAACCGTGCTTGCCGGCATTCTCGTTTTTGTGACGACAAAATGGGCTGTCGATATGGTGAAATCGATTCGCAATGTCACCCATGAGATGAAAACATTGGCTAAAAACAGTCCCTCTGGCATCAAGGGCGTACTGGGAAAAGCCGGGCTGATTGGGGGGATATCAATGGGCGTCGAACCGCTTGTCGACAAGGGTCTTAATGCGATGTTTGGCGGTAATGAATGGTTTCAAAATATCCGGACAGCGCGGGATTGGAGCGAGTTTGGTCGTTCAATGATTGGCAACAGTCATTTACTTAAAGATGACAAGGGTAACTGGCAATTTACGGAAGCCCCCAAAAACACCCTGGATTCATTTAGCAAAACTGAGCCCCGAGACGGTGAGGTCAGATTTATCCACGAGTTTCGCACGGGCATATAAAATTCTAGAAATGGCTTCAGAACAATAATTAATCTGTAACTTGCTAAGACGTATAAATTTACTTAAATTACAATAAGTTATTTTTAATTTATGAGATTTTTTCTATTTATATATTATGCTGAATTAAACTTAAAAATAGAACGCTTTTTTATTGGTGCGAAACTCGTGTTATCTTTGAAAACACTCCGCCAGGTATGCATGTCGCCCCCGTTGGTAATGTCCTACCCTGGGTGAGTTTCGATGTCGGCTATAACCGATTTTCCAAGCAGTAAGTAAAAACAAAGGAGAAGTAATATGAGTTTTTTAACAATAGACGTTGATAATTACGACAATGGCGACGCCTACGAACCAACGAAAACGATAGGGATTAATTTTGAGGCTATAGAAGAAATAAAAAAAGGAGGCAAACAATATATTCCATCCAATATACCAAATGGCCCAAATATAAATATTTACCCTGAAGTTAAGTATTTTAAAACAATAAAAGAACGTGATGATTATTTCGAGTATATAGCCAGTAAATTAGAGGTAATTGATTTATCACCAAAAGAAAACCGCAAGGGGTAAAAGCGATGAAATTTGCAAGAATAAAATATCGTGAAGATGACAAAAACGAAGACATTATTATTAACCTATCTAAACTGAGATTTGTAAAAAAGTATTATCCTAACAAGTCAAATCCCAATTCCCCCTTTGAAATTCTGTTTGATGGGATTGGTCTAAAACGAGTTCCTTTCGATAATAAAATAGATGCAGATAATTATTTCAATTATGTAATGGAAAAACTTCGCACCGTTGAACTGAAAAACAAGCCCTGGTAATACAATAACATTTGTTGATTAAAATCACATTTATTTAAATATAGAGGGTTAGATGACGAGCTGGAAAGATAACCTGCGTCCAGCGTCTTTTCGCGGCGTACCGTTTCAGGTAGAAGACGACGAGGGGACGTTCGGACGGCGTGTACAGGTTCACGAATACCCGAATCGGGATAAGCCCTATACCGAAGATCTTGGACGCGCCACCCGGCGATTTACTATCAATGCCTATCTGGTCGGTGATGATTTCTTCGATGTCCGAGATCGGCTCATTGTGGCTATTGATACGCCAGGGCCGGGAACGCTGGTACATCCCTACTACGGTGAAATAGCTGTCTGTATTGACGGTGAAGTGAGAGTCAGCCATAGCGGGCGCGAAGGTCGTATGTGTCGTGTTAGTTTTAGCGTGGTTGAGGCTGGAGAGCTTTCTTTCCCAACAGCCGGTGTTGCGACGGGCCAAACGTTAATTTCTTCCTGTTCAGCACTAAATGATCGCATTGGCGAAGCTTTTGCTCATGTGGGCTTAAAAGGCTTACCGGATTTTGCACAGGCTGGCGTGTTAGCACGGACTAAAAGCATGATTAACAACGTCACCAAAGCCTTTGACACTATTGATAGCGGCATTACTGCCGCGTCAAGGCTATTGCATGGCGATATTTCGGTGATCTTAAAGTCCCGCTCATCCGGTAAAAACCTGGTCGAAGCGATACAGCGGATGTGGCGTGCTGGCAGGCGTACCGCGCAAGATGCTTCTACATTGGCACAGCAAATCAAAACGCTATCGGGTGTCACACTAGGGAATGATTTAGCGCCGCGTGGAGTATGGAAAAGCGACAGGCCAAGCGTACAGTCTGAACGCATTCAGGGTAATGCTATCGCCGCTGTTTTGCGCACGACCGCGATCCATGAAACCGCCTGGCGATTAACACAATTACCGCCGCCGCGTACAGCCCTATTACCGGTTAATCAACGTGCAAAACGTCAGGTACACTTCAATATATCCCATCCCGCATTACACGCGGTTTCTCATACGGCAGGCAGTCACATTGAAGGACTGGCGGCGGTAACGTGGGATGCGTTGGTCACGGTGCGAGAAACGCTGAATCAGGCTATCGAGCACGAACAGGCATTAACGCTTGATGATGCGCTGTTCCTTGCCTTGCAACAGGTGAAAACCGATGCTAACCGGGATATTGCAACACGACTGGCGCAAGTTGAAAAAACGGTAACACGCACGCCCGAGGCAGTGCTACCGGCGCTGGTTCTGGCTGCCAAGTGGTATGACAATGCGGCACGGGAAACCGATATCACCAGCCGGAATGCCGTTAATCATCCAGGCTTTATACCGGTTAAACCCTTGAGAGTACCTGCAAGATGAGTGATTACGTGATATTGCGCGTCAACGGTCGCGAATGGGGGGCTGGACGCGGGTACAGATTTCAGCAGGCATAGAGCGGCTCTCACGCGATTTCAACGTAGAAATCACCCGCCAATGGCCTGGTGGATCAGGAAGCGTACCGTTACAACCCAGAATTAAAAAAGGTGAACTTGTCGAAGTCCTCATCGGTCAGGATAAAGTCCTCACCGGCTGGATTGAAGCCACACCGATACGTTATGACGCTAAAAGTATCCAGGTTGGTATCAGTGGTCGTAGTAAGACAGCAGATTTAATCGACTGTGCGGCGAATACGACGCTTTTTACGGGCAAAACCTTACATCAAATCGCGTCAGAACTGGCAAAACCGTTTAGCATTAAGGTCATTAGCCAAAAGGCCCCAAAAACGCCGCTACAGGCTTTTCAGGCAACAGTACACGAAGTATTAAACAAGGCGCTAGGAAGCCAACAGGCGCTCGCCTGGGATGATGAAGAGGGCAATCTGTTAATTGGTACAGTCGGCAATGATCGTGCGACAACGGCCCTTGTCTGGGGAGAAAATATTCTCACCTGTGATACGGAACAGAGTATCCGTGAACGCTTTTCGGAATATCAGGTTGCGGGTCAACGATCAGGTGATGATGTTGATCACGGTGAAGCCACGCTGACAGCACTCCGCGCCAGAGCCAGAGATAGCCAGATAACGCGCTATCGTCCGCAACATATCCAGCAATCCGGCAATTCAACCGGAGCCAGTTGTCGCGCTCGGAGTCAATTTGAAGCGCAGCAACGGGCAGCCAGAACCGAGGAAACCACTTATACGGTGCAAGGTTGGCGGCAAGGTGACGGCAGTCTGTGGAAACCTAACCAGAGGGTTATTGTTTTTGATCCCGTGCTCTGCTTTAACAATCGGGAACTGGTCATTAGCGAAGTTGTTTATACGCAGGACGAAGGCGGAACACTCTGTGAACTCCGTGTTGCACCGGAAGCCGCCTATATTCCACCACTTGAAGAATTGAACGCACAAGAAGAAACGGATATATAGATGTGCAGCAATATATTATTTTCTGAACACAACATCGACACGTCCAGCGGATACAGCACGACGAGCAGGCCCAACTACAATTTGGACGTCACGTCCAAGTCGAGTCAAGCAATCAAGCATCTTAGATTCACTGATTCCCCGAAACTGCCCACGCAGCATCTTGGATAATTTAGATTGAGGAATACAGAGGACTTCAGCAGCATGTAACTGACTCCATTTTCTACCTTGTATAATTTCACTGATTTTAGTTGCAAGCTGTGCTTTTACCAGCATCTCATCAGAATCAGCTATGCCTAAATCAGCATAAATATTACCACTACCTTCCTCAATTTCTATCATTTTTGTCTCCTTTGAAATGTGATTCAGCTGCTTTTAGTCGTTCCAGAATCAAGTCCATATCTGGTTTTGGTGTTGCAATACCACGTGGTGACTTTTTTTGAAAACAATGAAGTACATAAACTGTATTTTCAAATTTAACGGTGTAGACCGCCCGAAACGTACCAGCAACTGAGTTTTCGACAACTTCAATAACACCTGCTGAGCCGAATCCCTGTAAAGATTTAGCTTGTTGGTGTTTCTTTCCGGCTTGTGCTTGATGCAACGCATAACCGAATGTGTCTTGAACATCACTCGGCATCGTCTTCAAGTCCTTCTTGGATGAACCAAGCCAAAATAATTTTCTTATGTGTAGTTCCATTACTTAATTATACCTATATGGGCATAATTAACAACTTTTAATTTGGAGTAATTCAATAAAAAACGCCCTAGCCATGCTACAGCGCGGCTTGTCGCGCCTGTGGTCGCGGGTATTGGTGCAAAGACTCGACAGTACAAAAGCGTGTCAGACCGTCGATGCTGGCTTATTGGCTGGCGAGGTAAAGCACATGGTGGAATATCTCGAGCCTTACGGCTTTACCTCGACCGCGCATTCTGGCGCAGAAGGTGTCGCGCTATTCGTTTCCGGTGATCGTTCTCACGGGATTGTTATTAACGTGGCTGACCGACGCCATCGATTAAAAAGTCTCAAAAGTGGTGAGGTGGCTATCTATACCGATGAAGGCGATAGCATAGTGCTCAAACGCGGACGGTTGATAGAGGCGACGACAGAGACGTTCATCCTGAATGCCAAAAACAAGGTGGTACTTAATACCGCATTAATTGAAACACCCGGTGAAATCAAGGCGGAGAAATCGATCACGTCTGCTGCCGAGGTGCAAGATAAAGTGGGTTCATTAAGCACGATGAGGAAACAGTACAACGGCCATGCTCATTCAGGCGATAGTGGCGGTATGACCGGCACACCTACTCAAGGTATGAAATAACATGACAGGCGTTCCCATTCAACATGATGACCGATTAAGCCGTGCCGTGATTATCTCGCTGTTCACCTGGCAACGCGCTGAGCCGGATGATGACACAGATACGCCGTTTGGGTGGTGGGGCGATACGTGGCCGACCGTACAAAACGACCGGATTGGCTCTCGATTGCACTTGTTAAAACGCAGCACTTTAACTAACCAGACGGCACAAAAAGCAAAAGAATATATCGCTCAGGCGCTCACATGGATGACAGACGACGGTCTCGCGCTTCGGGTTGATATTGAGGTAGTACGCTCAGGCATCGATAGATTAATGGCAACTGTCATCCTGACGTTACCTGACCATAACATAAAAACCATGACATTCAACAACCTGTGGAGCGTAATCCATGCAAACTAGCGGTTTTTCGCGCCCGACCCTGCCACAACTGATAGACACCATTCGCGGTGATTTGCTCACCCGATTTAATGAAGATAGCGTATTACGCCGCCTCGATGCTGAAGTGTACGCCAGAGTACAGGCCGCCGCTATTCATACCCTATACGGCTATATCGATTATTTAGCGCGTAATATCTTGCCGGATTTGGCGGATGAGGAATGGCTGATTCGTCACGGTAATATCAAACGCTGCCCACGTAAAGGGGCAACCAAAGCGAGCGGATTTGTTCGGTGGGAGGGTGTACAAAATGCCCTATCGATGCCCGCTGACACGGAAATACACCGTGATGATGGTCAAATCTACACCACAACGGCCCCAACAATATCAGCAAGGGGTGTACTTCGCGTGCCCGTCGTTGCAAACAGCAGCGGTCAGGCTGGCAATTGTGAAGATGGTATCGCGTTACGTCTTGCAACCCCGATAACGGGACTGTCGTCTACCTGTTATGCCGATAACATCAGGACGGGAACCGATATTGAAGATTTGGATAGCTGGCGACAACGCATCATGGCGCGCTGGTACGATACACCACAAGGGGGTGGGGATAGTGATTATGTTCGCTGGGCGAAAGAAGTTTTAGGCATAAGTCGTGCATGGACACATCGACATAAGAACGGTATCGGCACGGTTGGGGTGATGGTTGCCAGTGATGATGTAGACCATCCTGCCCCCACACAGGAAATCTTAACCAAAGTCAGAGAGCATATCTTACCCCTTGCTCCTGTTGCCGGAAGTGGCTTAACTATTTTCCCCGTTACAGCAAAAACCGTTGCTATTTCGATAGCCTTATCAACGGATACGCCAGAAATACGGGCAGCGGTTATCGCAGATAATCAAAGCCTCCTTACAGCGAGAAGGCAAGCCTGGCAGCAAGCTTTTTCTTTCAAGATTCGCTGAAGCCATCAGCCTTGCAGCAGGTGAGGTCGCCCATCGTCTTATTGCGCCAACGGTAGATATTGAATTAGCCCAGACGGAAGTGCCGGTATTGGGTGAGGTCACGTGGGCAAAATATTAAGGAGTGAGCATCATGACAAATCTGGACGACGAATATACGCAATTGTTGCGAACGTTATTACCGCCTGGCCCCGCATGGGATGAAGAAGATCCGCTCATTAAAGGGCTAGCCCCTTCACTGGCACAAGCCCATCAACATGCTGATAGCCTGATGATTGAAATTAACCCGGCCCAATCGGTTGAATTAATTAACCGTTACGAAAAATTATGCGGACTGCCGGATAAATGCCTCGCTAATAGAGCGCAAACGCTAGAAGAAAGGCAACAAGTGCTTGATGCCAAAGTGAATAATGTGGGCGGTATTAATGCGGCTTTTTTCAAAAAGCAGTTGGAAATATTGGGCTATCCAACAGCAACAATAGAACAATTTCAACATCTTGATAGTACGCCAGATCTGACTTGGGACGATAAGTGGCGCTATTACTGGCGGGTGAATATTCCTGCTGAAGCGAATGTACGCTGGATTAGCTGTACCAGTGCTTGCAATGAGTCGATTAGGACGTGGGGAGATAGCGCCGTGGAATGTGTTATTGAGCGCCTGTGTCCTTCACATACCCAAGTACTTTTTGCCTACATTAAAGGAGAAAATGATGCATCGAATTGATACCTCTACCGCCCAAAAAGATAAATTCGGGCAGGGAAAAAACGGGTTTACCAACGGCGATCCGACTACGGGAACACCGTCAACAAAATTGAATAGTGATCTTTATGATGCACTACAAGAGGAAGTGTGTACCGTTATTGAACGCTCAGGTATTCGTCTTAATAAAAGCCAGCATGACCAGCTTTATCAGGCTGTCAAAAAATTGTCTGAGACAGAGGCGAATAAAGCAAAACTCGCGTTAGTTGATGGTGCGACAGTAGATTTGAACACGTTAAATAAGCTTGCAAAAGCGCTTGGTAATGATGCGAAATTTTCGGAAACAGTGATTAATTTATTAAATCAAAAATTAGCAAAAAATCAAAATGGGGCTGACATCCCAGACAAGAATCTTTTTCTGAAAAACATTGGTTTGTTGGAAATGATAGATTGTGCAAAAAACGCACTGGATAAACGAACCGGCGGAACCGTCAATGGCGGTGTCACTCTCGGTCAAAATTTAACCATCTCATGGGGCGGCAGAACCGCAACCTTTCACGAAAACGGTGATGTGACAGGACCCGTTTGGGGTGGGACTTTAGGCGGCTGGGTGGATAACAAAGTCAATGGCCGCGCTACTTGGGATTATGTCAATACTACGTTCGTAAAAGATATTCGATTGGGGCATATGCAGGAGGTTCAGGTATGGAAGGGGCCAGGCTATCGTGAGGAACCTCATTATGTAATAACCGGCGTGTATAACGGAAACGTTGATGCCTATGTGGATTATGTTCAGCGCCGTCTCATACAAAAAAACGTTAACGGTGAATGGATAAATGTGTGGTTTATGTGATGAAAAATATTAAAAATTTCAAACGCTATCACCGTGATGCTGTTGATAAAAAATGGCTAGAACACGCTGTTGGGGCGATTTTCCTTATCTCGGAAGATGGTCAGGACTAGTATGCGTGCCAGAAAAGCTTTAAGCCCGATACGATGAAAGTCGAGTATGAAGCCGACGGAGTTATACGCTCGATGGGCTACGATATCAGCGGTTTCTGTCCCGAAGGATGCAGCATAGCAGAAGTATCAGAATGGCCTAAAGAGATGGCCCCTAACCGAAAATGGTGTTTTATCGATGGTGAGGTTGTTCCACGCATTTATACAGCAGATGAAATCAGGGAGCAAGCGACCCATAAACGAGACTATCTGCTTGAGCAGGCAGCAAAAATTATAGCGCCGTTGCAGGATGCGGTAGACCTTGACATGGCTTCAGAAGCCGAAAAAGCGGCACTGCTGGTCTGGAAAAAATACCGTGTGCTGCTAAACCGTGTCGATATCAGCAAAAGGCCGGACATTGCGTGGCCGGAATCACCACAGAAACCAGAGTAAAGTTGAATATCAGGCTGACCTGACAATGTAGTTAAACGCGACATTTCGCGGCCTTGTTTCTGAAGCGGTTCTCAAACCAGACTGAAAACTGGCTGAGCAATCAACAGCGAATACGCCGCTGGTTCCTCCATTAATGCTACTACTGACCATTCTTCTTCCCATTTTGAAAATCCCACTGGCTGATGATTGACCGACAAACTGAATGCCGGTTATGTTTCCAGTGAAATTTTGAAGGGTATCACTTTGTACGCTTAATATTTCGCGTCCGTTATCCACTTTTCGTCCTGTATCCCAGCCCCGAATAAATTCGCCACGTAAATCAGGGAGCTTTCCCGACGGGTAAGCCAGCGCTAAAAGTGGACACTGTTTTTTATCGAAGCGCTCACCGTTACAGATACGCCAACCTACCGGCGGTTTTTCAGTAGGCCAAGGCAGAGGAACACCGACAGGGATTTCGACACGCAATACTTCGGGACTAACAGCATGAACATCGGTTGCGGTTAGATGCACATCCTGAGTCAGCGTTTTGCCGTTAATTTTACGCTGATTGGGTGTTGCATTTTTTGCACAATCTATCATTTCCAACAAACCAAGGTTTTTTAAAACCGAGAAATTAGGTAAAATTTAGATAATAACCAGCGATTACAAGGCTTACAGAAGGGTAGAAAATGGCAAAAATTGGCTACATGAGGGTGTCAAAAAATGACCAAAACACCGATTTACAGCAAAAATCCTTGATTTGCTCAAATTGTGAGCAGATTTTTGAGGATAAAATCAGCGGAAAAACAGACCAGAGACCCGGATTAAAACGCGCGCTAAATAGCTTAAAAACGGGCGATACGTTAGTTGTTTGGAAACTCGATAGACTGGGGCGTAGCATCAAACATTTAATCGGCTTAATCTCTGAACTGGAAGATAAAGGCATTCATTTTCATAGCTTGACGGATGCCATTGATACTTCTACGTCCGCAGGCCGTTTTTTCTTTCATGTGATGAGTGCGTTAGCACAGATGGAGAGGGAACTGATTGTTGAGCGTACTAAGGCCGGTTTAGCCGCAGCAAGAAGCAGAGGACGTATCGGCGGTAGACCTTGCTCGTTATCTTCTGCACAGCAAGAGCAGGCTAAAAAATTACTTGAGTCCGGCAATAGTAGAAAACAACTTGCATTACTGTATGGCGTTTCATTGGCTAGCATCTACAAATATTTTCCAGTTAATCGATAGAGTGTTATCGCGCTCAGAACTAAATTTTGACTTCGAGTAGGCATCAGGAATCGATTTTAAGGCACCTAGAACGCTCTGTACGTTGTTTTCTTGATATAGGTAAAATGGTAGCACTTTTGAATTTGAATGCCGCAGAAAGTCTTACAGGCGGTTTTAGTATTAATCGATTTAAACCAGTTTAATGATAGCTGTTGCAACCCCGACAATCGCAACCATAACACTAGCCATTTTAATGATTAACTTGTTTGATATACTTTCAATATCTTTTTGCAACAGGGCCATCTTTGCATCAGTTTTATCAGCACGAGCCGCCGCTTCCTTCCTTGCATCAGCTATTTGTGTTTCAACTTTATCAAAGCGATGCTCCATGTCTTTACGGACATCAGCGATTTCGGCGGATAAATCCTTTCGGACATCCTCTAAATCGCGCTTGGTAGCGACATCGGCCACTTCATGAGACTTGCGAACAGCGATAGAGATCGCTCTGGCCTGATCTTTCGGCAACCCTGCGTTTTCTAGTGTTTCAACGAATTCTTGTGTGTCAAATGCAACTTGGCCCATAAGTGATGTTCCTCATTTTTTGTTAATTGTAACTGATTTTCTTAAGCAATACAAAGCTGTGGGTTGGAGCGGTGAGCGGTGAGCCGTGCGAACAGCGACTGCTGTTGACCTTAAGGCGCTTGCGCCGCCCTGCTAAGTGGGTTTTGGTTTTAACAGGCTGTTCAGCGATACGGATGTTAAGGGTCGAAGACGAAAGGACGTTACAGCGCGTATAGCGCTGTAAGCGATTCTGGGGGGCGGGGTTGTTTGTGGGATGTTTTGACAGAAAAAACGCCTTACAGCGCTTTACAGGCCGCTTAAATTCGATTTTTAGCTAAGATTTCCAGATAGTCATTTCATTTTAACCCCCACCGCTCGCCGCAAGCCAAGATTAGCGAGCAAAGCGAGTCTGTCTTGGCGAGGAAGCGGAAGAGCATCAGATGTCACATTTAGCACGTTCACACCAAACTCTCCTGTGTCGATCGCCAAGAAAAGTTATCCACAGATAAGCCTCGCGCGCGCGTAGTTAAATATAATTATGTATAAGTTAAAATAGTTAAAGGCCGAAAAACAGGTTATAAGCATTTGATTATAATAATAAAAAAATCGTGCTTGTCCGTAAATCACGATAGTTTGTCCGTAAATCAAGAACCAAAAACAACGTTATCCACAGATTTTTTTATGATTTTCTTGTGTTGTCCGTAAATCACGCTATAATGTCCGTAAATCCGAATGAATTAAGTTATTGATATTTATAATTATTATTACCTTTATGACCTTAATTTTAAGAAAATAGGAACATTCAATTTGAAGACATTACGCCCACATAAACATAAAGAATTGGAATTTTTTATTGCTGACGAGGTTGATGTTTTAACTTTTCGTGATGAATTAGCCAGTATGGAGCATCCATTTTTTGCGTTGAAAGGTGGAGATATTAAGATACGAAAATATAACAATGGAAATGTTACTGTAATAGTAAAACCAAATGCTGATGGATTGGCAACGGTCTTTGATAAAGATATTTGAATTTATGCTATTTCTAAGTTACAAGAAGCAATTAATATTAATCAACCGATTAGTCGGACGATAGCTTTTACGCCTTACGATTTTTTTGTCACTACTAACCGTAATAAAAGTGGGCGATCTTATCTTGAATTAGAGAAGGCGCTTTCTCGCCTAAAAGGTACAACGATTAAGACAAATATTGTTTATTCAGAAGATGAACAGGAAACAATGGAATTTGGATTAATCGATAGCTGGCGTATTGTTGAAAAACAAAAAGGTAAACTTGAAATTGGAATGGTTGAAGTGACTTTACCAGATTGGCTTTATCAAGCGATAACTAAAACTAAAGTGTTAAAAATTAGCCCTGACTATTTTCGCATACGAAAAGCTATTGATAGACGATTGTACGAAATTGCTCGTAAGCATTGTGGTAATCAAGCTGAATTTACTATCTGTCTTGAAAAGCTTCATGAGAAAACAGGGTCATCTAGGGAGATTAGAAAATTTAAATTTGATATCAAGCAACTGACTAAAATTAATGATCTTCCAGATTATGAAATCTTCCTAGATGCTTCTACAGATAAAGTAACTTTCAAAAACCGCAATCAAAATACTCCTCAAGCAGAAGCTTCACGCAAAAGAGAAAAAGGTAAGAAAGAGGTGTATAAGCTTAAAAAAACATTGTTAAATAAATTAATTTCTTAAAAAATAATTAATTGATTGATTTTAAATCAGATATCTTGATATTAAGATAGTTAGATAACTTGATATCATTTTAAATCTAAATACTCTCTTAATAGTTTTTCTACTATTTCTGTTTCTGTGATCCTAATTCCTGTATTTGCTTGAGATTGAGCAATATAAAGCTTAAGAGCATTTGAAACTTCAACTGATAACCGAAATATCTTTTGTTGTGTTAATTTTTTTTCTGAAAATTTACCTTTATGTTTAAATGTGTAATCTTTTTCAGCTATATCAGCCGCACCCCCATTCAGAAAATTTTCAGGATCTTTAAACAGCTTTAAATCCGGTTTTTTTTTCATTTTTCAACCTCCACGAAAAATGATTCAATATCCTTTATCGCTGCGCTATCTTTTCCGAATTCAAAGACTGTTGCTCCCTCTCCGATTGCTCGACGAAAAGCTACACGCTCACAAACATAACTTTTAAGTACCGCAATGTTTTGCTCAGTTAAAAATTCTAACATCTCTTTTGTATCTTTCGTTCTTGGATCTACACGACTCAGTAACACTCGCACGTCTAAATTAGGATTATAATCTTTCGCTAATTCTAAAATTTCTAACATATCTGCCATCGCTGCTGCATCTAGATTAGAAACCCCAATAGGTATAATTGCTTTATTAGCTAGCAGTAAGGAAGAGCGTAATCCCGAAGCGTCACGCCACCAACATCAACAACGGTATGATCAAAATTCAAAGCTAGTGCTTTTCCTTCATTAAGTATGGCTTTTCCTGTAAGGCAAGTGGTTGTTGGGCTAGGCGTATAGTTCTGGTTATCTCTACGCCAAGCTGCCCAACTAGCGGCGCTTGCTTGTGGATCACCATCAATAAGCAGAACTTTACCGTTTCGGGATAGCATTGTAGCTAAATGAACTGCGGTAGTTGTTTTTCCAACACCACCTTTTATATTAACTACAGCATAAATCATAAGAACCTCTACCTTAGCTATCTTTATATAAAGATAGCACTATATCAAGATAGAGAGAAGATATCAAGATATAATGATAATGTGATATCTTGATATATTATAACTAGCTGTAATGAATAGCTATATGAGGCGAAAAACTCCCTTTTAGTTAGATAACTATTATTTCACTCACCATCCAAAAATCATGTAGTGCTAACATCCATTCACCTTCGTATGGAAGGATTTTCTTTGATCCTTCTTCTCCGAAATTTCTGAGCCACTGAGAGAAAAAGCCGGTTCGATTTGCCCGGGTCCTGGCTTTACCTTATTGGTCATCAGCCAGAGTGTATATTTTTCAAAAAGACTCGTATTTGTAATTTGGAGTATAGGTTGAAGACCTGGCTCCGCGTGTCCTCCTTCATAATTTTTTAACGAACTTAATGCTATCCCGTTAATTTTACAGAATGTTATCTGTGTTAACCCCTCTGCTTTTCTGATGGCTTTAATCTTTTGAGACATTTTCATTTGACAAGGTTCCATATGATAGACTATATTCTCATTAAAGGTCTGCGTTATAGAACCTTTATTGATCTGCAAGTGCCTCTAAGACCAGACAAACTGGATAAATAGTGGCCAATGCACCCAGAGTTAAGCATAACAGATGTCAAGCTCTATTTTGAGACTTAAAGGACTTAGAGCTACTTAGAAGTACCCAGAAGCACTTTGAAGGATATGAGGCAGCAATGACTAAAAGCGATTACGAGGTTAAATATCCGCTTGACGCAGTCAGCATTGAAAAGTTTTCTGAGCTACTCGGAAAGCCAGAAACCGCTGTAAGGAGAATGATACACGAGTTTCGCACCAATAAAAAAACGCTCTATTTTTAAGTTTAATTCAGCATAATATATAAATAGAAAAAATCTCATAAATTAAAAATAAATTATTGTAATTTAAGTAAATTTATACGTCTTAGCAAGTTACAGATTAATTACTGTTCTGAAGCCATTTCTAGAATTTTATATGCCCGTGCGAAACTCGTGTGATAGCCAGCAACAAATTGCCAGTTGTTGAGTTAATCGATCCTGAAACAGCTGCGGCGCGTGTTGGTGAACGCTGGGGAGTCATCTCAGAATTTAATCGCAGAGTCCTTGAAGCTTATTACAACCGTCCCGCAGAAGAACGTGATGCTTGGCTTAAATGGCTTGGGTTGAATGACCAAGCAAAAAGTCTGAACGAAAGCTCATAGCCAGCGTTTGCTGCGGAACTGCTCTTTAACAATACGGTATCAGTAAACAAAATCTGTGAAACGGATGGCAGGGAAGTTGCGCCTGTAATTTGCTGATAGCTGAGCATGAAGTTTATGTGAAGCGAAGTTGAGCCTACTTTACGTAGGGACTTTCCGATCGGGGTACGCTGACGCTAGCGTACACAAACACCAAATAACCAATAGGTGGATTTGTAGTAAGTACGTTTCGTGCTTAGCATAAATCTTCTTGTTGAAGGACTTTTATCATGAATTCAAGAGGTAAAAGAAATTTTCTGCGACAAACAAGTTATATAGAAAAGTGTAAAAAGGAAGATGAAATCCGTTTGTTGCGATTATATCTAATAAAAAAACGCTCAACCGAAGAAATCATTAATAACATATGGCGTGAACCCGCCGAACATCACACACAAGAACGCGATGTCGTAAACCTTCTTGCGTCATCAACGATCACCGAAAACTGATCCACTTTTTAGCTAAATCCGATCAATCAAAATTGATCCACTTTTACTCAGTGATTGCTCCTGAGCGCCGCTTATCTTTCAATCGATAGCTTTCACCGCTTAATTGCAGTACATGCGAATGATGAAGTAAACGATCAAGCATAGCGGCAGTTAATGTTGCGTCATCAGCAAAAGCATTTGGCCATTGCCCAAATGATAAGTTACTCGTCAATATGACACTGCCATGCTCATAACGCTTGGCAATCACATTGAAAAACAGGTTTGCTTCTTCTCGCCCAAACGGCAGGTATCCAATCTCATCGATAATCAACAATTTCGGGGCCATCACCGAACGTGATAGATATTGTTTGAGCTTATTTTGTCGTTTGGCAGTTGAGAGTTGCAACATCAGTTCAGCTGCCGTGGTAAAGCGGGTTTTCTTCTTGGCCTGTACTGCTTTTAATCCTAACCCAATAGCTAAATGCGTTTTGCCTACACCGCTTGGGCCAAGCAACACGACATTTTCATTACGTTCAATAAACGTTAATGCGCTTAATTCCTGTATGTGTTGTTTGGGGATCCCCGTTGCAAACTTAAAATCGAACGTATTAAGTTCTTTATGTGCTGGGAATCCTGCCATCCGACTCAAAAGATTACGGGTTCGTTCATCTCGTTGTTGTTGCTCACATTTTAATAGGGACAGTAAAAACTCTCCGTAGCTTTTGTCTTGGGCAATGCATTGTTCGGCAAGTGATGACCAATGAGTCGGAATAGAATTTAATTTCCACGAGTTTCGCACAGGCCTATAAAATTCTAGAAATGGCTTAAAAGTAATGATTAATCTGCAAGTTACTGAAATGCATAAATTTACTTAATTTACAATAAGTTATATTTAATTTATAAGGTTTTATCTATTTATATATTATGCTGAATTAAACTTAAAAATAGAGCGTTTTTTTATTGGTGCGAAACTCGTGATTTCAATGACTCACACAGGTGTTCAATTTGTTCATGCAATAACATGTTCACCTCCCAGCAATGCTTCGTATACGCTGATTGAGTGTTGCAAACTGACAGATTCAAGGGGCGGTACGATACGGATATTAAGCGTATCAGTCTGCGGGATAGATTGGCAAACCCTTGCTGGTAAGGGTAGAAGATACTTAACTTCCTTAGCTAGTCTATCTGCTGGCTTCTCTAACGTTGTTCCATGAATCCGCTGATGGGCAACGCGTTGTAACCAGGGCCCCACTCTTGCATTAGCTATCTCAATATCCAGTTCAAGATTATGAGCACGAAGGTCGGTATTTAATGGTACGATAAAGCTGTTTTTTAAATAGTGGTTAAAGCGCTCTACTTTCCCTTTAGTTTTTGCCCTGTAGGGCTTGCAAGCACACAATTTAAACCTGTAATCTTTCGACATTTGAAGCATTTCAACATGTAATTTATGTTCACATTCTGCATAAGCATCCCGTTCGATGATGAGGGATTTTGCGTTATCACACAATATTTCCTGTGGTACACCACCAAAATAGTCGAAAGCTTCTCGTAAACCTTGTTGCCAGGATTCTGCTCGTTCATTATCAAAGAACTTTACATAACTCGCACGCGAATAGCCTAGCGTTGCACCAAACGCTTTTAGTGATTTTTTACCTCGCCGGATGCTGGTGAAGTCGATTTGCATTTGTTGACCTGGCTGTGTTTCAAAACGGACGACAGCTTCGGGAACAATGCTTGGTTTAAATTGACAAACAAATCGGCGTAATTGAGCAATACCACCTTGATAGCCGCTTTCAACTACTTCATCAAATAAGACTGTTGCAGGGATCCAATCAGGTTTAGCCAGTTCAATTCGATGAAGCAAATAAGGTTTAAAGGGTGCTAATTTAGTCGGTTGTTGACTTCTTTTAGCATAAGTTGGCATTGTCTGTTGTTGTAAATGATGTTTTACGGTGTTACGGGATATGCCCAATTCACGGGCAATTTTTCGAAGGCTTTGTCCTTGTGCAAAGCGAACATGAATATCCACAAATATCTCCTTGGTTAACATAAATTATCCGTACAAAAATGTGCGAATAATACCAAGTGGATCAGTTTTGCATGATCGGTGACAACGTTGGTGATTCAACGTTAAGCCTGCCTACTTTTAGGGGCTCTTCTGAATTCTTTTTGGCATAATTGTCGTTACAGGCTTTTTGGCTTAGCACGTCGGTTGTCGAATTACCCGTTGTTTGTTTTACAGCGGAACTGTTGAGCTTGGTATTGAGTCCTTGGGTTAATTCTGTTTTTGTAGCGTAGTCTCCGTTTGGCTGCTTGCTGTTTAATGCATCTATCACCGATTTCTGGCTCATTACTTTATCAGTGGCGTTACCTGTTTGCTGCACGATATTTGCGGATAAAATAGCGTCTTTTAGCGACTGCCACTGGGTGGTATCGGTTAAGGGATTGCCGGCGTTGTTTTCGGTCTTTGAGAGATAGATATTACCGTCAGACAGGCATGCCGCCCCTTTGTTGTAAATCTGCTTTTCGGCATATTCAGCAATCCCGTTTTGGTAAAGGTGGGTCACAAGGGCGCTAACGGTAAATCCCACCGCATTAAAATCCTGCATGGTGGGCAATTCTGACACGGGCAAAATGCCCCATCCACGCTCAAAATCGGCATTGAGATTTTTCTCAAGATTGTCGGTGATTTCTTTCGAACCAAACGCGGTTCTTTCTTCCGTTTTGCTGCCCCCTGCAAACGGTTGAATATCAATATTCGGTCTGTCTATTTTCAAAGTCACGAGTTTCGCACAAAACTAATTTGGGTACGCTAATAAAACACGGATTTGCTCAGTAATAGCACTTTTGATTACGTCCCAATTTTGTTGATAAAGGGTTATTTTTTCAGATATACGACGTTTATGTTGTTCAAACCACGCAGAAATAGCGAGAAAAATATGATTTCTTTGCGCTCGGCTCGTGCGAGCCTGACAGCGTTCAATACCACAGTTTTGTTTAACTTCTCGATGATAAACTTCAACAGACCAACGGGCATCCATGATAGATTGGACGTATTGACGGGTGGGATTCTCTTTGTTTGTTACTATGTAATCAATACGGCCGTTTTTGGCTGTAAATTTGAAAACGGTTACCCAACCATATCCTCGCAAGTGTATTGACGTTCCTTCTTCTGAGATGTCTAACTTGTTCAGTTGTTTGTTATGGTTAACAATCCTATTTTTCCTCAGCGTGGTTACCCAGATCCAACCATGAGAGCGAATTGATTTCAGGTTATCCAGGCTAGAATACCAAGCATCCATCACTACGGCTTCTGGCATGATCCCTCTTTTTTTAGCAAGAGTGAGCATTTCGGAAAAGTGCGTGTTTTTTGTTTTTCCATCAGAATCTTTATCATAAATACGATAATTGATAGGAATTGATTCAACCTTCGTCAGATCATGCCAAAGAAAATTAACTAAACCTATGCCAGCAATAACCTCATGTTCATTACCTGAATATTGATAATGGACCATCACTATTTTTTTACTACGTGTTTTGGCAATCAATGTATCATCGGCAATTAGTACGCAAGGGCTTTTTTTGTCTATAGAAGGTTCAACTAATCGCCATAGGTCTTTAGGTCTAAAACATCTACTTTTTAGCCATCGGCTAACAGTGTCATGAGATAAAGGCGATGGGCTTACTTCTGATAACGCTAAACCAGAGTATCTTAAACTGCTTACTTGTAAGAATGTTTTATAGATATCTTTAATACATGGATAACCCGACAAAATATGAACACCCTGATTTTTTCTTGTTTTTAAATTTATATTTCTTTTTTGGAGATTGCGAAACTCGTGAAAGTTATCTCCTGTTATTCAAAAAAGTTTTCTTGGCAAAGTAACCAATGCTTGCTTCTGGGTTAACGTCAAAACGGCTGTACCACGAAATGGCATTTTGATGTCCCTTAAAGCCAAACGTGCCTTTCGGTTCCTGAGTTACATAATTAATTTGCACGCCCTGCGGACGGGGCAGTAAATCAAGCCGTAAGATGAATTCCAGCCACTCCCTATCGGCTCTTGGTGTAATAACGATGGTGAGGCTCATGTTCTGGCGGTCAATTAAATAGCCTTCGCCTTCTATGGCAAAATTGACCGCCTGTTGCAGTGATAACAGGCTCACATCACCGGTTTGGGTGGCGGTAGCAAGGGCGGTATTTTTGATGATTTTGAGCTTAATCAGGCTGCGATATTGCTTATCGGGTAATTTCAATGGCAAAAAATCCTGTGCAAATTTGGAGCGAAAGCCCCCTTGTTTTTTCCGCTCTTTTGACCAAACGGCAACGCTTTGGCGTGATTTTTAAAGCCAAAAAAGCCTTTGCGCTCACCACTGGGTTGAAAGCGACTGATTCCTACCCAACTGCCGATGATATCCAGCGGGTCACCTTGCGCCGTTTCGAGATTAAACGCTTCCCGAAAGGCATTAACGGTATCAAAACAATCCGCATACCCATTAAAAAGGGCGGAAATCTCCGCCCTTGCCTTGGGTTTGGTGTAATACTGCTTGATTAGCAGTTTTTGATATTCTTCTTTGAGACTCATGTGACTACCTCATTAACCATGATGTTGTCACTGACGATGTTGAATTTCTCATCAACATCGGCTTTTAAAATGGCACTCGTCCACGTGTTGCCGTCCTTTGATATTTGAAGGTCAGAGACATAGTAAGTACGTGCAATGCGGTTCAAAATGCAATAAAGCGCAGTCACTTTGATGTTTTCGCCAATGCGATAAGGGATTTAACCAGTTCGTCTTTAATCTCCTGTATCGGCACAGGCTCATTGGCTTTTTCACGCGTGGCGGTGAGCTTAATTGAAATTGTGGTGATTTTAGGACGGTCAAATCGGTATTCATGCACTACCTCAAAAAACGTGTCGTCTGCTTGGGCTATCTTGTCAATGTATTTTCCCGTGATAGTGCCTTTAAGTCCCGTCCCCCCTGTTTTGTTGCGGGCGATACAATCAATAATTGCCTGATTTTCACCCCCTTCTGCTATTACCCAAATCGAATGAGGCGGAATATTCAGCGCATCAGTCTCATTGGTGGTGTTTTCGTATACCACTGCATCATTAACGCCTTTAACCAGATTCAAACGGGCAGCCATACCGCCAATCGTGCTTTGGCTGGCATTCGCAAAGGTTTTTAACCGTCTGCGCCGTAAATGACTATCACTTTCGTTTTCCTTACGTAACAGCCCGTTGATTCTGGCTAGATAATCAAGGTGGAGTCCTTCGGCTTGCTCCGGCTTCAAGTTCTCACGAGTTTCGCACCAATAAAAAAACGCTCTATTTTTAAGTTTAATTCAGCATAATATATAAATAGATAAAACCTTATAAATCAAATGCAACTTATTGTAATTTAAGAAAATTCATGTGTTTTAGTAACTTGCAGGTTGATCATTGCTTTTAAGCCATTTCTAGAATTTTATATGCCTGTGCGAAACTCGTGGTTCTGATAGAGCTTTTTGACCAATACCAAACATTCATGGGCAATTCGGCTATAAATAGCAATGCGCTGCCCGTCAGGCGTATCTTGTGAAAGATTAATATCACTGCCGTAAATTGTCTTAAACTCGGCAATGAATATTTCAATCAGTTCAGGTAATGTCGCAATCGTGATACCGTTTTCATCAAGTTTGATATTCACTGGCTGACCTCCTGATTAAGGGGGCGTGTTCGGTTAAAGACATCGGTATAATCCATCTCGATGTGTGCGGTGAAGTCCTTAACGGTGATATTGAGCTTATCGACACGCACGACGCCCTCCGTCCCTAATGCCACCTTGTAGATTTCACGGCGCAACGTTTCGCCCGTACCACGACTACCGAGTAGTTGCAGCCAGTCCATGCCAAATTCAACATCTAGCCACCAATCGGATTTGAAACACTGCAAACGGGTTTTGATATTCTGGTGAATTGCCTCGCTGTCAACGAGGTAATCATCAAGCGATTGACCAAATCGCCAATCGTTGTGCTCTGTCAACTGGCTGGTTTTCATAAAAATCACCTTCGGGTTATTTTGGTTTTCCGGTGCTGTCATTGCCTGTTTCTACGCCTCCGTGCGTATGGTTGCCGACATCGATATTGCCAACCGTTAACGATTGCTGTGCGGTGATTTGTGGAGCAGTGATAATGCCTTTCACCTCAAGGTTGCCGTCAATCGTGACGTTGAGTTTGACGTGAATATTGTGAGTAAAAATGTGGTCACCGACGGTGGTTGCCACCTTCGGTATCGAAAAGGCGCCGTCACGATTGCAAAGTCCAAAAAGGGCGACACAATCACTATAATCATGCAACCGATTTTCTGCTCCGCGCACGTTGTCGTTGCCTATCCACCAATTATCGATACAACTATCAAAGGTGAGCAAAATGCAGTAATCGCACACGGCGACCGGATAGGCGGTGTAGCTGCCGCCACCTTGTGACCAAGAGACAGGTACATTGGGGAAAACCGGAAATTCGATTGCGTGAATTTCATCGTTAATCACCACGTTTTTTTTAGTGACAGGCTGGCAATCTACCGTGGTTTGGTTCACCTTGACCACTTTGGCAATCAAGGCACAGCCCATCTCAGATTTGATATGATTGGCAATGGTTTTCATCAGTTCGATATTCACGCCTTACTCTCCTTCACCACCACGTAGTTTTTTTCCTGCTGGCATTTGCACGTCATCGTCCACTCGCCTGTGTCACTTTCGCCCGCGTAGTCAATCGCGCAAATGCGATAAACGCCGTTAAGATGCGGGGCAACCTTGCTGTCAATTGGCACCTGATAGCCAATTGAGACATTGGGATTGAGGACGCTTTTAAAGGTCAGTACGTTTTTATCGTCAAGCGTGGGCGTTTCCATCAATCCGGTATTCACACTGATTAACTCTGTTTTCCCATTTTGCACCTCGTTTCGTCTCAAAATATGCAACTGCCCGTTGTCGATAAAAAGCTGTTCTTTTTCATCTTTGAGCTTACGTAATTCATCAAACGAAGACCCCGTCATGATTTTGGGGCGAATCAACGGTGATTGCGTGGTGACTTTGCCTTTTTTCACGCCTGTCATGGTACTCACAGTAGCATCAACCGCCTCAGATTTTGACGTCACGGCTTTGCTGATGGTTGCCGTGCGAAAAGCAAACCCGCCGTCGGCAATTTCCAGCGTGGTGACAATCTCAGTGCCTTGCTTTGATAGTGTGACTTTACTGACGGAGCCAGAAAACAGCAGTTTCAAGTCCGTGGTCAGATAACCTATGGAAAGTTGAGCGGCAATATGCTGCTTGCGATATTGAAAATCAGCCAGCGAATGACGACGCGACGGCGACAAATTAAACAGTGAAATTTGCCCGATATTGGGGCGGTCACGGGTTAAATCCTTCGAAAACGAAAAAGTGATTTTAAACGGCGGGACTATCTTTATTGCCTTTTTCCCTTCACCTATTAACAACTCGAAATCACGAAAAAACGGCGTTTGACGGTTCAATAGACGGCCTCCTTCTCTTCTTCACCAACCAGCAGATAGAGCACTACCCTGCCACTGGCAAAATCATCCAGCAAGGAAGGCTCAATATCGCGATTATCACGGGCGACAGCCACTATCGTAAACGGCAATCGGCTATCGTGTAGCAGCGGTACGTTAAGCGAAACCGCCACCCCGTTAATTGCGATATTCCGATAAGTAATATCCATATTCCACGCTGAAATACTTGGATGAAACGTCAATGTCAGTTCAATATCGTCAATGTCGGTTAACAGCGTATGTGTTTGCACCGGATCGCTTGATAGGTTTTCAATCTGGCACGAGTTTCGCACAAAACTAATTTGGGTACGCTAATAAAACACGGATTTGCTCAGTAATAGCACTTTTGATTACGTCCCAATTTTGTTGATAAAGGGTTATTTTTTCAGATATACGACGTTTATGTTGTTCAAACCACGCAGAAATAGCGAGAAAAATATGGTTTCTTTGCGCTCGGCTCGTGCGAGCCTGACAGCGTTCAATACCACAGTTTTGTTTAACTTCTCGATGATAAACTTCAACAGACCAACGGGCATCCATGATAGATTTGAGGTATTGACGGGTGGGATTCTCTTTGTTTGTTACTATGTAATCAATACGGCCGTTTTTGGCTGTAAATTTGAAAACGGTTACCCAACCATATCCTCGCAAGTGTATTGACGTTCCTTCTTCTGAGATGTCTAACTTGTTCAGTTGTTTGTTATGGTTAACAATCCTATTTTTCCTCAGCGTGGTTACCCAGATCCAACCATGAGAGCGAATTGATTTCAGGTTATCCAGGCTAGAATACCAAGCATCCATCACTACGGCTTCTGGCATGATCCCTCTTTTTTTAGCAAGAGTGAGCATTTCGGAAAAGTGCGTGTTTTTTGTTTTTCCATCAGAATCTTTATCATAAATAAGATAATTGATAGGAATTGATTCAACCTTCGTCAGATCATGCCAAAGCAAATTAACTAAACCTATGCCAGCAATAACCTCATGTTCATTACCTGAATATTGATAATGGACCATCTCTATTTTTTTACTACGTGTTTTGGCAATCAATGTATCATCGGCAATTAGTACGCAAGGGCTTTTTTTGTCTATAGAAGGTTCAACTAATCGCCATAGGTCTTTAGGTCTAAAACATCTACTTCACGAGTTTCGCACAGGCATATAAAATTCTAGAAATGGCTTAAAAGCAATGATCAATCTGCAAGTTACTAAAACACCTGAATTTTCTTAAATTACAATAAGTTGTATTTGATTTATAAGGTTTTATCTATTTATATATTATGCTGAATTAAACTTAAAAATAGAGCGTTTTTTTATTGGTGCGAAACTCGTGTACTTTTTAGCCATCGGCTAACAGTGTCATGAGATAAAGGCGATGGGCTTACTTCTGATAACGCTAAACCAGAGTATCTTAAACTGCTTACTTGTAAGAATGTTTTATAGATATCTTTAATACATGGATAACCCGACAAAATATGAACACCCTGATTTTTTCTTGTTTTTAAATTTATACTTCTTTTTTGGAGATTGCGAAACTCGTGTCTGGTACATACTGTTTAACCTCCAAACAAAGATTTCAGGGCGCTTTTTTGTGGCGTCTGAGCGCCTTTGTTTTTCGCCACACTCATTTGTGCTGCCCCTGTTTTGCTCATCCCTGTAGCGGATTGGTTGGCAACAGGGGTGATGTTCACCTGCTCAAAGGTGACAAAGCGCACTTACTTAAGCGTCAAGGTGAAAAGCAAAAAACTATCTTCATTGCTTTGCGAGGTGGCGAAACTTTCCAGCGCCATGTTATCGAGCACCTGATAACCCATATCGACTGTGATAAATTCCCTGCGCCGTGTTTTCGACCTGCGATTTTAAATCCAGAATTTGCTGCGCTTTGCTGTTCATTTCCGCAATTTTTTGCCTGACCGCCTGTGTCCGATTGCCTACATAGCTATCAATAAAACCAATTTGCCGATTGAAAGACTCAAAGACGGTATTTTCACTACTCAAACTTAAAAACGAATCGGAAATCACGCCGCCTATCGAGATTTGCACAGGGGTAGGGTTAATGTGATCGGCAATCACAACGCCTGTTTCCAGTGGGATATCGGTGACGGTAGCACTGCGTTGCGTGGTTTTATCCGTCCAGACATAAGCGGTGAATCCAGCGATGCCGATTTTTTGCGTGGGCGTATTGGAAATGTGATTTGAGATCACTTGAGAGAGAAAACTCAAAAGGCGCCTCCTCGTACCAACTGGTCTTGGCTCAGCATAGGGATATGGTTGTGAACCTCCCTGCCAATCTGTTGACCGATTGCCTTATTGCCGCCTGCCACATTCACATTGATGTTGTTGGTCTGTGAGGCAGCATTGCTGATAACTTTCTGGCTGTTTGTTGAGATGTGATTAATCGTCTGACTGGCTTGTTGCAGCCTGTTATTGGCGAATTCCACGTTTTTGGTGGCGTTGTCGAGTTCTTTATCGGAATCCGAGAAAATACTTTTGATGGCATTCCACGTACCCGTAAAGATTTTCTTCACGCCGTCCGCCACTTTTTTAAATTTGTCACTGATGATGTTACCGATATCACCAAAATTGCCGGAAAAAAGCGCTTTAACAATCTTAAGCGGTGCGGTGAATATCGTTTCAAGAATATCACCCACGGCGTGCAAGCTAGCGGTCATCTCCTCAGTAGTCTCAGCAATACCGCCCGTGAAAAGGTCTTTTACCCAATTCCACGCAGCCACAAACGGTGCTTTGATATCTTCCCACATCTTAATGAAAGACAGCGTTACAGCGTCATAGGCATCGTTAAAGGTTTTTTCACACCAATTGCCGATCGCGGTAAATTTTTCACTGAACCAATTGACCAGTGGTGAAAATATCGCTTTTAAAACTGCACAAACGCCTGTTTTATCATGGCAATCACCGTGCCCCAATCGCCAGTAAACACCGCCGTGATGAAATTCACCAAAAAGAGAAAATCTGCCTTAATGCGATCCCACATAGCAGAAAAATAACCGATAACAGTATCAATCATTTTTCGCACATCATCGGGAAATATTCCCCAGCCTTCCATCCACTTGCTAAACACACTTTCACCGCCGTTCATCCAGACGTACAGGTCTTCGATGACGGCGACAACAGCAATAATGCAGCAGCGACCCAAAAAATAGGATTGGTTAGCAATGCCACCCCCATGGTTTTTATCCCTTGTATCTTGAAATTTGGTTATAATAATAGCGATTAGATTTGGCAAGGTGTATGTAATCCGATTGTCCCTGGGGTTTATAGCCCGTAGCAAAGCGAATGATGCATACACTTAGCCACTCATCTGAAACCCGAACAGTTGTCCGTAATTCATAACGTATTTGCAAGGATGGGTAATATGAGTCAGCTAAATCCAATTTGTGTAGGAATTGATGTTTCTAAAGCTTCATTGGATATTGCAGGCACCAATAACATTGAGCAGTTCAGAGTCAGCAATAACCCTGACGGGTTCGATACCATCATTTATCAACTGAAAAAGAACAACATAGCCTTGATTCTGATGGAAGCTACAGGTGGTCTCGAGGCAGCGATTGCATGCGCTCTTCAGGCTGAAGGTTTTGATGTTGCCGTTATCAATCCCAGGCAAGCCAGAGACTTTGCTCGATCCATGGGCTATCTGGCAAAGACTGATAGAATAGATGCCAGAGTTTTAGCTCAGATGGCTGATGTCATTAACCGCCATCCTGAGCGGTCACGTTTTATCCAGGCTATTCCTGATGCAGAGCGTCAGATTCTTGCTGCTATGGTGGTGCGCAGACGCCAGCTGATTGCAATGCTTGTAGCTGAAAGAAACCGGATGCATCCATCTCACCCGCAAAACAGAAAAAGCATCAGTAACATCATCAATGCACTAGAAAATGAACTTAAACGGATTGACGAGGATATGCATAAGCATATTACGGATCATTTCAACGAGCTTGCAGAGCGGCTAAGTACTATCAAAGGCATTGGTATGATGACTGCTGCTACATTGCTGGCAGAAGTCCCTGAGTTAGGGAAACTCTCGCGCAGGGAGATCAGTGCACTGGTTGGGGTAGCTCCTGTTAATAGAGACTCGGGAACCATGCGTGGCCGACGAACCATTTTTGGCGGTCGGGCCGGAGTTCGAACCTCTTTGTACATGGCTGCACTGGTTGCAACTCGTTTCAATCCGGTGATAAAAGCATTTTACACACGGCTGGTTGCAGCAGGAAAAGCCAAAAAAGTGGCGCTGGTTGCCTGTATGCGCAAACTGCTGACTATCCTGAATGCGATTCTCAGAAAGAACCAAGAATGGGATGAGTCGTATCATAACGTTGCTCCATAAATATACTGTTCAAGACAGTTGCTTGATATCACCTCTTTTAATGAAACGCTTTATTTCATCGATGGCGATGATGAAAAACAACTTGCCTGGGTCGCTGCGCAAAAACCCGCGACCGCCATCCATAAAATCATTTTGGTGAACGGAAATATAAAAACAACGGCGGAGACCTTAAATCAGCGTATCTACTTTGACCAGGGTGGCGTTTTAGTTAACCGGTTTGGTATTGAGAAATTACCCAGTGTAGTGGATGAAATGCCAAATCAATCCTTACTACGGATAACCGAGGTGGCGATAAAATGAGTCAGTTTGAAGATTTAGAAGTTAATCCCGAAAAACCCGATCATCACCGTATTTATCTTTATCCTGCCAGTGGGACGCTTGAGCAGGAAATAGGGGAAGAGCTGAGAGTGATGATGAATGTCGGTATTCCTGATATGCGGATTTGTTTATTCGATCACCCAGACCCAGAAATTGAACATTTTGACGTTTTAATTGAATTCAGCCATCAAGTAGCCCCTGAATTTTCGCCTGACGACGAAGTTTACGTTTTTGATGAAGCAAAAACGGATGCCGACATTGGTGATGAATTATTCAATCGGTTGATGAAGTTAAAAAAAGGCACCGAAATCAGAATACAAAAACAGGAGATTTTATGAAAAGCCGTATCACAGTGGGTTTATTAATGAGCGCATTACTGTTGCCGGCTGCGGTATTAGCCGAAACAACACATTGTACGCCAAAAGGTTGTAAAGTGCTTAGCGCGGAAGAAATCCAAAAAAGCGTCATTGAAGATATCAGCACAAATTTTGGTGGTATGCATCCGGTCATTAATGCAAAAGGAAGCGTCACGCTTGTCGCGGTTTATGATTATGCGTGTGCCGACTGTAAAAAAATGGCACCGATGTTGTTAACGCTGGCAAAAAAACACCCCGATATTCGCGTGATATTTCGAAATACACAAGGTGAATTACCGAATGCCCAATTAGCGGCACAGGCTGAAAAAAAGGTCTGGATATTGCAGGGAGAGAAGGCCTTTATGCACTATTTTAGCCAGCTATTTAAGGGTGAATCGGTAAAAGAAGCAATGTTTGGTGTAGGGATTGCGTTTGCTGGCACGAAAGAGGAACTTTTGGGATGGGATGTCACGAGCGACAAGATAGCCAAGCAAACCAAATACTTCCTGGAAGAGTTAAATATAAAAACCACACCCGCGTTCATTGTCACTGCTACTAAAAATCCAGACGTGAACACCACCACAATGTTAACCGGTGTGGTCGATGAAAAAACGTTATTAGCCGCCGTCCAAAAAGCGAAGCGAGGCGAATAATGAAACTGCGCCTCTTGCAACTATTGCTCGCTTTTTTGCTGCTCAATCCGATGCTATCGGCAAAAGCGTCATTGTGTGAGGGTCGCTGGGTCAATCCCATTACCGATATCTGCTGGCGCTGTTTGTTTCCGATAAGTCTCGACAATATCAGTTTAAATAGCAGTGAATTACCGGATACGCGTAATCCCTCTTCCCCGATTCAGTTATGCCCAGCGCCACCCCCGTTATTTCAGCGCATTGGTCTTGCGATAGGTTTCTGGGAGCCGTTTGCCATGACCGATGTGACGCGCTCACCGATGTGTATGGTCAATATGGGCGGTTTCACCATTCCGATAGGACAAATTGGCATGGGAAAAGGCACCAAAGGCGCGAATGAAAATCCAGGCGGGATGTACCACGTTCACTGGTATAAATATCCGCTGATTAGCTGGCTTAATATCTTGACCACCATTGGCTGTATGCAAGGCGGGGAATATGACATTGGTTATCTCTCTGAACTTGACCCGATGTGGATGGACGACAATCTGGCGCTTTTTACCAATCCAGAGGCGCTGCTATTTGGTAATAGCAGCGCGCAGTTAGCCTGTGCCGCCGATGCGATTGCCAGTGAAGCCCGTTTGCCACTCGATGCGCTCTTTTGGTGCGCGGGTTCTCACGGCTCGATGTATCCATTCACGGGGACGGTTTATTCCGAAAGCAGTGGCATTAATAGTGCGTTATTACTCACTGAGCGGATGAATTTTAAATTACATCGTCAAGGCATGATTTGGGACACGATTGGCGAAAACAAGGCGGTATGTCAGGAATACCCGACTGTGATTATGCCCAAAAGCCGTTACCGCTATCAGATGGTTAACCCCGTGCCCGATGCCAATCAATGCCATCCGACCGGTCGCAGTGTGATTCGCTGGCAAACGGGTAAAGAAATGCCCAACACCAAAAAGAATTACGGCTATCTGGTGTGGAAAAAACGCAACTGTGTGGTGCTTTAGGAGGATGAAAGTGCGAAAAGTGATATTGCTCTCTTTATTAATCTTGCTGGCTTCAGCCACCACACAGGCAGAAGAGGGCGCGCCGTTAGCAAGTGTACAGCAAGAAACCGCCTATTTTTTATCATCCAGCATCCCCGAAAAAACGTTAGTGCCGCTATTAAAATCAGCACAGACAAAAGGAATTCCAGTCTATTTTAATGGACTGATTGACAACAGCATGGAAAAAACCGCCCGTTACTTGCTCAATCTGATGCAAAAATATCAGGTAGCGGGTATCCAGATTGACCCGCTGCGCTTTGATGACTATGGCATTACCCAGGTTCCTGCGCTGGTTAAACGCTGTGGCAAGACATTTGATGTCGTGTATGGGTCAGTGGCGTTAGATGAAGGTCTCATACAAATCAGTCGTCATGGAGCGTGCCGTGATGAATAAAATACTGACCGTGCCACTCTTGATGTTTGCGATATCGGCGCTTGCCAACGACATGGATAATGCGGCGAAAGAAGGCTATGACCTGGCTGAACAAACGCAAAAGCAGACGGAATCTGCGCTAAAGGATTTTCAGCCACAAAAGGAATTACCCAATTTTACCCCTAACCCCAATGAGGCAAATTTCTATCAAGATGCATCGAAAATAGGTAATGCTGCCAATCAGTCCCTAAATGACAGTGAACTAGGCAAGCTCGCCCGTGAAACCTATATCAATAATCCCAAGGATAAAATCGACTGGCAATCGGACATGGTAAAAAACAGCCAGACGATACAGGAAAATGCCGAAGGCATCACCGCAGGCAGTGTTGAGCAGTGCAGCAAAAAAAGCATTAGCCAGTCAAGCTTTAAAGCGCATGTTTGCCAACGGGGAAAAACCATTGTCAGCACCTGCACTAACACGGCCAGCGTTGAGTGGACAAGTGAAACGCAAACCAGAACTGTCACACGGGTTTATCAATTGCAAAACTTACCGTTCCATAAGGAGGGCGGTCGCATTGTGGTGGTTATCACGCCGGATATTGAGGGGACGATAGAAAAAGTAACTTATGCTCACCCAGGTTGCCATCGTTGCTATGGCGGTGTGGAAGTTTCAGGGCTTGGCGGTAATTTCTTTTATTGGATCGGTTCAAGACAGACGCTGAGTGGAGAACTGAATATAACTGACCGAACATTCAGTCAAAGTCGACCCATCCGATTCTCACACAACGATCGAGACAGTGCGAAAAGATATCGCTTTAATCAACCGGCAAAAGTAACGTTGCACTTTACCGTAAAAGTCAATGAAACAATCTGGCATCCAAAAGTCGTTTGGACAGCGAACTGCCCCGTTGATAAAGCCAATGCGGTCAAAACTAAAGCGGGGTGCAGCCAAAAAGGGGAAACCCGTTATGTCGTTAAAGACGGCAAACGTTATCCTGTCACGCTCCCTTGCTGGCAAGAATCCGAACAGTGGGTCGCCTCAGAAAACGATGATAATACCTGTGGACGCTGGGAAAAAGACCCCAATTGCAGTGAAGGGAAACGCCAGTGTTTGCAGAAAATCGGCAATTTATGCGTTAAAGAATCGGTCAAATTCCAGTGCCAGCAAACCACGCAGGGAGAAGGTTTTCTCTGTGGCGGTAAATTCTACTGTTCAGACGGCAAATGCGCGGCTATTGCATCCGGTAAAAACAATGATTTTGGTGAAGCGGTATCACAATTAGCCGCACTCGCTAAAGCCGGTAAAGACATCAGCAGGCGTGGCAAAAATATTAGTGCCTTTACCGGTAAACCGATGGCATGTCGTAAAACGGCGATTGGCTTTAGTAATTGCTGTAAAAGCAACGGTTGGGGACATGATATCGGTCTTGCCAGTTGTGACAGTGAAGAAAAAGCGATTGGGAAAGCCAAAGAAAAAGGATTGGTGGTTGATGTTGGGGAGTTTTGCGCTGAAGACGTGTTAGGCGTGTGTTTGCGTAAAAAACACAGCTATTGCGTGTTTGACAGTAAGCTCGCGCAAATTGTCCAATTACAAGGTCGTGATGGTCAACTGGGCGTGTGGTTTGGCAGCGCTAAACATCCCGACTGTCGCGGACTGACGATTGACGAATTGCAGCGGGTGAAATTTGATTTGCTCGATTTCACCGAATTCTATGACGAACTCAATAGCCAAACGAAACTACCGGATAGCAAAAAGCTCACTGAAAAGATAAGCCAGCAGATTAAAAACGAATTACAGGGGCGCAAATCATGAAACGCCTTTTGTTAAGTGGCTTGCTGTTATCGGCGGTGGTTACCGCCAAACCGGACGATGGCTATCACTATTCCCCTGCGGTTGGCTGGCACTGGTATAACGAACCGGCACCGCAACAGGAATCGCCGGAAGCACCGTCATCACCGCAAAAACCGCTGTCAGCCGTGGAAACCATGCAAAAAATCAAAGCCCTGGGCGATGAATTACGCAATGCTGCGGTGCTCGACCCGAAATCACCGGAGAAAGTGGCGCGCTGGATGGCATTTCAAAACTACTGGTCGGATAACGCCAGTCAGTTTTCAGCCACCTGGCAGAAGGTGCTACTCCTCAAACCGGAACTCGATTACAACAACCGTCACTCGCACTATAACGCCACCGTACCCCTGTCTTACGCGAACGAACGTAAAGCCCAAGCCACCGCCATTAAAGCCGTCAATCAACGCTATGGGGTCTTTTTCTTCTATCGTGGCAAGGTGCCGTTGGACAACAAATTAGCCCAAGTGGTGCGGGAATTTGCCCAGCAATATCAGATGGCGGTAATGCCAATCAGTGTCGATGGTGTCATCAACCCTGAATTACCTAACAGCCAGAAAGACCGAGGACAGGCCGCCACGATGCAAATTCGTTATTTCCCTGCGCTTTTTTTGGTTGAACCGAGCACGGGAAGCTACCATCCACTGGCTTATGGTTTTATCAGTCAGGATGATTTAGCTAAACGGCTGTTAAACCGTGTCACTGATTTTGCCCCGAGGGATTAACGATGAAAATACTATTTGCTTTTTTTGTGCTGCTTTTCGTCATTCCCGTCAATGCGGGTGCGATTGATGAAATCGCGGCACTCGAAAAACACAAGACGGTAGCCAGGAATAACCCAACGCAACCGCGCACAGCGCCGAAAACGAAGCCACAGACCTTTCGCTTATCAACCGGTCAGGTGCTTAACATCACCCATTGGCAAATCGTGCATTTTATGAAATCCGATTGTCAGTATTGCCAGCAGTTTAATCCCATTCTGAATGCTACCGCACAGCAACTGGGTATTCCGGTTTTTGTCTACAGTTTTGACGGACTCGGTGATAGTACCTTTACCAACATATTACCGGTAACACCTGATGTGATAAGTGAGTTTTTCCCTGAATTACCGCAGGTGACCCCAACGGATTTTATTGTTAACACGCAAACGCTGGTCGCTATTCCAGTTTCGCAAGGCATGCTGAGTGCAACGGCCTTCGTTAACCGACTGGAACAGTCTTTTCTGCTTGCCGAAAAACTGGGGGTATTGCAATGAAAAACCGCAATCCAATAATCGCCCTGATGCTGTTTGGTGCCACAGCGCATGCGGGTATCAATGAAGATTTAAACAAGTTTTTCCAGCAACTCGATAGTGGCAGTGGCGGGAATATTACGCAAGCGGCGGCGTGGCAAGGGCAGGCAGCAGGTTATCTCACGGGTGGGTCGCTGTTTCTGCGCAATCCCGTCAGGCAAATCCAGCTTATCTTGGTCACGTTACCCGAAGTGAAATCCGGTTGTGGCGGCATTGATGCCTATCTGGGGTCATTTAGCTTCATTAACTCCGACCAGATTAAAGTGATGGCGAAAGAGATTTTAAGTAATGCCGCCGGTTACGCGTTTGACCTGGCGTTAGAAACCGCACTGCCACAAGTTAAGGCGGTCAAGGATTATCTGCAAAAGCTAGCCTCGGACATTAACAACATGAATATCTCCACCTGTCAGGCGGCACAAGGAATTATCGGTGGTCTCGCCCCTAAATATCAAACTAACACCCAACATATTTGTCAGGATATCGCCGGTAACCACAGCGTTTTTGCCGATTGGGCAGCGTCCCGTCAGGGCTGTGGCGTGGGCAATGAAACCAACAAGGTGTTTAACCATGCCAATGACGAAGAGAAAAAGCGGATACCGCGCAATCGCAACTTGACCTGGAGCGCGTTTGAAAAGATTAATCAGTTTATCAGCGATGACAGGGAATTAAAGGAACTCATGATGTCGCTGGTCGGCACCGTGATTTATGGCAATCAAGGAGAATTGTCGATTTTACCAGGGCTAGGGGCAAGTGACAGTGTAATGAACGCGATTCTAAAAGGTGGCACAACGGAGGTATATCGTTGTGACGATGTCACGCAATGCCTAAAGCCAACGAAGAGCAAAATCACAGTCACCGCCAGCCATGGCATGATAGCACAAATCCAAAAGTTGTTGTCAAGCCTGTTTAAAAAATCCACCACCGATGCGGCATTAACCGACAAGGAGACGGCCTTGATTGGCAGCACCCGCGTCCAAATTCTGCGCTATGTGATTGACAGTGCCTCATTAAGCCTTGATGAATCAATGGTGACGTCGCTGGCTGAGTACATCGCCAGCGACATGGTGGTGAGCTATATCGACGGTCTGATTGATTTGGTGGAAGTAGCCGGCGCAGGGAGCCTGAATACTGAAGAAGAAAACAGGCAGTTTCAAAATAGCCTTAAAACCGTGCGCGAAAAAATGGCGCAGCGCTTAACCAAAATGCGGATTAATCAAAATCATCTGCTAGAGCTTGAGCGCAATTTGCACTATTTGCGCCAGCAACTCTCATCAGGGTTGTCTGCCCGATTGATGAGCAACTATCAGTTTGGAGGGTAAAGATGGTATTAGATACCTGGTTTATCAGTGGTGGTGACATGGTGACCCAAACCTTGAATGCAGTGGCGGCGATGGTCAATCACCGCACCTGGGGTGGGCTACTTTATCTGGCGGAGACGCTCGGCATTTTAACCTGCGTCATGACGTACGTTAAAACCCATGACTTAAAAGGGCTTTTTGCCTGGGGATTCACCTTCGTTTGTGTGACGGCATTATTGCTTACACCGAAAGTCACGGTGGTGGTCAACGACCTGACAAGGCCAGACAAAATCAATCGGGTGGATAATGTGCCAGTAGGATTAGCCACCCCACTTTGGTTGCTCACCGGTATCGGCCATTCGGTAGCGACATTTTATGATGACTTTTTCCATCTCCCCGACAGTGTTGCCTACAGCAAAACGGGCTTAATGTTTGGGCAAAAACTGATGCAGGAATCCCTAACCTTTCACAGCCACAGTCCTGAGATTAATGCCAATTTCAGTGAATACGTGAAAAACTGTGTTATTCCTGATATCCAGCTAAACCACAAATACAGTTTAAGCCAGCTACTCAATACGCGCGATATTTATAGTCTGATTTTCTCAAAACCCAGCCCATTAAGAGGCATTTATTATCAGGGGTGGGAGGCTGAAAACACCGAGGGGGCACGCAGTCAGTTTATGACCTGCCAGCAAGCCACCGTCAAACTCAAATCACTGCTTAATCTGGATACCAGCGGAACCGGCAGCACATTGATGTTTTATGCACGAAAGCTCTTTCCAGGCCGACACGATGCCTCGGTGGTGTTACCGCATATGCTCGAAGGCAGCTACAACTACTTTATGAAAGCAAGCCAAAGTGCAGCGGATATTTTAAAACAGAACATCATGATAGCAGGATTGAGAAAAGGCTTTAACGCCTATGCCGCAGCCATGAATGACCCCGCAGGGTTAAACCTGATTACCACCGAACAATCACTAGCCAAAATGCGCCTGTCACATCAGGCCAGTTATCATCTGGCCAGTGAAATGCTGCCGCAACTCAATACTGTGCTGATGCTTTTATGTATTTCGCTCTTTCCGATTATGGCATTAGCGCTTTTTGTGCGAGAAATAACGTACAAAGTCATCATTAATTATCTGAACATCATGGGCAGCCTCATGTTGTGGCCAGTGATGTTTGCTATCTTTAATCACATTTATAATTTCATGATGGCAACGACGCTAAATGGCGAAAATGTGACGTTTTCTAATCTGGACAGACTCACCCAGACCGGCAGCACCACGGCAGGGATTGCCGGCTGGATGATGATGTCGATTCCGTTTTTAAGTTTTAAGCTCTTCACCTCACTCGGCCAGCAGATTGCCAGTGCCGGCTCCTATCTCGGTAACGCCCTGGCAGGGGCAACGACCGCAGATGCGTCAGCGGTGGCCAGTGGCAATTACAACATGGCCAATATGCAGGTAGAAAACATCAACGGCTTTAAAACGGATTTAAACCGGAGTTTCAAAGCGGGACTTTCCAGCCAGCAGATTGATAACGGGGCGATGATTAGCACCACCCAAAGTGGCCAGCATATTGTCGATACCACCCAAGCTATCTCGAAATTGCCGTTTAGTTTAGATACCAGCTCGATGCTCGATACCAGCTTTAGTAAAGCGTTAAGTAGTCAACACCAAGAAAGTGAAAGTTACCATCAGGGGTTAAAGAGTGCGATTAATGATACCTATAATATTTCAACGGCGCTAAGTAATCAGTTTAGCAAGCAGGGATCGCAAGACAGTAAATTATCCAGTGAACAACGCCAGGCGATTGAAGATGTTCAACGACAATCCCAATACGCAAAAGAAGCTATGTCTTCAAATAACAGTACATCCAGAGAGGATAGAACTTCAACCGATAGTACCGATGTTGCCGGTTTTGGATTTGGGGCAAAAGGAAGCCTGAGTGTTAGCAAGGGATCATCAAACGCAAAAGCGAGCGCGGAATTAGATGCTAACGCAAGGTACAATCATGAATGGCGAGACACTAATACAGACTCTGCGTCAAAAAGCAACAAAACCAGCGAAGATATGCAAGTGGCAAAAGATTTCGCATCGAGTCAGTCAGCAACCGTTATTAAGAATATGACAGACGATGAAATTAGTCGCATCTCTAATTCGGAAACCCGTTCTTTAGTCAGAGATCTAAGAGCCTCTCTGCAAAACACCAGCGAAAACTTCGCCGGATTTACCGCAAGTCAAACCAAAGAGCAGCGCATATCGGAGCAAGCCAATTTAACGGAAACAGAACGCCTAAGTGCTTCGCACCGCCTGGAGCAGGAATTTACCCAGTTTGCTTATCAACGCTTAGGGCAATCAGAGACGAGTCATGTGTTAACCGACAGTGGGTCACCAGAAGTTAGAGCACAGCGTGAAGCGCTGGTGAGCGAGTTTAGTGATCGGATTGCGGAGGATATTCGCCATAACCACTTTGCCAATCAAACGGTAGTCGCCAGTCATTATCAGGGTATGCAGGTACCTCATGATGCCGGTCAATATAATCCAACCGGTTTTAATCAAAATGCGGCACAATTGGAAACGCAAGCCAATAAAGGCCAAATTCGACAACACCAGACCATTGTTAACCCAGAAACGGGGGAAAGCAATAAAGTCAGGCTACTTGAATCCGCAGAGGCCAATACCGGTGAATATGCAAAAGCGATACGGGCAGAGAAAACCGATTTTGGGCATAACGTGGCACCCACGCAGGATAAAATAACCGCTAATGAAAAGGCGATAAATAAGGAAAAATCCACTAATCTTAAAAGGTACGAGGATAAAGGAGGAAAATCAGAATGAGATTTATTGCATTTATCATCACAATAGTCATCCTCGAAACGCTGTTTTTGTTCTACTTTAAGCAAGCCTCATCGATGATCGCGATGAGCGTCATTAACCTTAGCGCTGTATTTTGTTTTTTTTCAAAAAATTGGCGTGAAAGTGAAAAAGTATTCAAATACCCACTGTTAGTTGGCTTTTTTATCGGAAATATTTTAATTCTCTCAAGAGAATTTTTAGAGATATCCGCAAAAAATGATGGATATGTGTTTTCCGAAGTTATCTACGGAGGGATAATACTATCCGCAATCATTTCATTATTTATTGCTGGCGCCATTCTTTTTTCTTACGCCCCTCAAGATTGGCAACGGAATGGATATTCAGATCATTCATCACATAACTTTTCTCCTTTCAATAGTGAACACGCAAATAGCAATCTTTTTGATGAAGAGATCTCTGATAGATTAGATACTAATCCAGCCACAGGGCTATCAATGAGTGGATGTGGCTCAGATTGTGCGGGAAATATGTACGGTTCTGGCAGTTATGATATAGGCGGATCTTTATCTTCCTACTCGTTTGATAGTTCTTACGATGATTCTTCACATACTTCATATAACCATTATGACAATGATTTCAGCACGACAAGTGGGTTTGATCACAATGACCATTTCTCAGATAGTCATCGTGATATTTGATCATCATATCTAACCATCTTTTATCACCATTTTACTTGAACAGGTAGCTGTTCAAGTAATCCCTTATACCTTTAATATGGAGTTTTTTAAAATGGCACACCCTTTTAAGCGTTTAATCTTGGTCAGTTTAATATCGACATCTGTGGCTATAACAGGCTGTAGTGCAGTCAGTACGGCAGTGAAAAAACGCAACCTCGAAGTAAAAACCCAAATGAGCGAAACTATCTGGTTAGACCCCGCTTCCCAGAAAACCGTTTACTTGCAAATTAAAAACACCTCCGATAAAGATATGTCGGATTTACTGAGCTTGATTAGAAAAGCGGTGGAAGCGAAAGGCTATACCGTGGTGAATAACCCCAACGCCGCCTATTACTGGATACAGGCCAATGTGTTAAAAGCCGATAAGATGGACTTAAGAGATGCCCAACGCTTTTTATCGCAAGGTTATGAAGGCGCTGCCCTTGGCGCAGCAGTGGGCGCAAGTGCCATGGCTTATAACGTCGATTCTACCGGCGGCGCATTAGGTGTTGGATTAGCCGCAGGACTGGTTGGCGCCGCGGTCGATGCCATGGTGGAAGATGTAAATTACACCATGATCACCGATTTGCAAATTAGCGCCTTAAGTAAAGGTACCAATGTGACGGTAAATGATACCGCACGCTTAAAACAGGGCACCTCAGGCGCAAAACTTCAGACCAGCACCGAAACCACCAATCGCCATAAATACCAGACGCGCATTGTGTCCAATGCCAACAAGGTCAATCTGAAATTTGAAGAAGCGAAACCGGAACTGGAAAACCAGTTAGCCAAAAGTATCGCCAATATTCTTTAATTTCTGAAAAATAAAGCCCAGTTAACTTAACGCTTTTTCGATAACGAATTGGGCTTCATCTCGCTAAGGAAACTTGATAATGAGTCTTGATGCCAGAAACATGACCCAGGGTGGTCAGGTAATTAAATACATGGTGGCGATGTTTATGCAGATTGCCAATATCGTGGCGTTCTGGGTAATTCTGGCTACCATTTTTGTCTTTTTTGCCACCATCGCCTGGCAAATCCCCGTCGAGAAAATGATACACGGGTTATCCTATTGGGCAATGGATACGCTGGTCATCCCGCTACAGGAAGCAATTGGTACCAGCGAAGGCGGCACTTTCACCTTTCACTGGTTAAACCCCCGAACCGGTCAGGTGGTTGAATTTGAAAAAACCGCCCGCGAGGTACGCCTCGATAGGTATTTTATTCATTGCTATGTGTTATTGAAAGACCCGGCATTTTGGGCGTGGGGTGTTGCCTCCTTTACCTTTGTTAGCCTGATTGTGGCGGTGTTCTGGTGGTTAGGCAAAAAAGGCGCGCAGCAGCGAAAAAATGAGATTATTGGCGGTCGCTATCTGGCAAATTCGGTAAAAGAAATTAACCAGTTTTTAAAAGCCAAAGGTAAAATATCACCACTTAAGATTGGCGATTTGCACCTGGTTGAAAACAGTGAACAACAAAACTTTGGCTTACATGGCACGGTGGGAACAGGAAAAAGCACCGCCATTAATGACCTGTTGAGTCAGGTAAGACAACAGGGAAAAAGAGCGATTATCTATGACAAAGGCAATAACTTTATTCCGCTTTTTTATCGCGAAGGCAAAGATATTATCTTAAACCCGATGGATGCCCGTTGCCCGAACTGGGATTTATGGCGCGAATGTCAAGACCGCGCCGATTTTGAAACCTTTGCCCTGCCGTTATTCCCCGATGCCAAAAGTGGTGACCCGTTCTGGCTGATGTCTGCTCGCCTGTTGTTTGTTGCGACCGCTGAACATATGCGCGCGCACCCTGACCGCTCGATTAAAAAATTATTACAACGGTTATTGTCCATTTCGCTGGTTGAATTGCATGATTTTGTGCAAGGCACCGATGCGGCTAATTTAGTTGATGGCAGTATTGAAAAAACCGCCATGACCATTCGTACCGTATTAAGTGCTTATGTCAAAGCCTTACGCTACTGTCAGGGATTAGAAAAACAAGGCAAGCCGACTTTTTCTATTCGGGAATGGGTACAAAATGCTGATGAAGATGCCTGGATTTTTATCTCCAGTGATGGTCGCTTGCATGCTGCCTTAAAGCCGTTAATCAGCACCTGGCTCAATATCACCATGCAATCCGTGCTAGCCTTACCACCGAGTAGAGAACGGCGTATCTGGACAGTGTTAGATGAGTTGCCCAGTCTTCATAAACTGCCCGTTATTCTCGATTACCTTTCAGAAGCGCGTAAGTTTGGTGGTGCAACCCTCATCGGCATTCAAAACTTCTCGCAACTGGAAGCGAACTATGGCGCTCAGGAAGCGCGGGCGATTTGGGATTTAGTTAATACCACCTTGTATTTCCGTGCCCCCAGTGGCAGTGTGGCGGAGTGGGTACAAAAAGAACTGGGCGAAACCCGTTTACTGAAATTCCGTGACCAGTATAGTTATGGGGTCGATACCATTCGTGATGGCGTTAACTTCTCCAAAGAAGATACCCGTGAAAAAATTGTCAGCTTCTCGGATATTCAGAATCTGGATGATTTGCAGTGTTTTGTCTCGCTTCTGGGTGATGTGCCGATTGTTAAACTCACCTTGGAACATAAAACATATAAAACGATTGCCGCTGGGAAAATTGAGCGTGATGTCTCAGCCATTTTTGATAATCAGATTGAACAGGAACTGAATAAATCGGGGATTGAAAATAAAGTGGATAAATTGGTCACCGGTCGGCGCACGCAATCAGACCAAAACAATCAAAACCAGACCAACAACCCGCAGACGATGGAAATACATCCCGCTGAAAAGACCCATTATGTTGAGCCGGTTAATTATTATGGCACAGCAAAAACCGGCAAACCAGTATTAGAAGCAGAAGAGAACAACTTGGATAACCCAGCACAGGAGACAAACAACAACCTAAAACATGAAAAAAGCACAGAAAAGGAGATTTAGCCTATGCTCTCTGTTAAAAATCTCACTAGTGGGGGCGCTTCCGCCAGTGCCAACTATTATGAAGAAAAGGACAACTATTACTTCGTCGGTGAAGAAGGGAGTGGGTGGTTTGGTAAAGGCGCTGAGCGGTTAGGATTAACCGGCACGGTGGATAGAAATATCTTTGAACAGATGCTCGAAGGCAAGCTACCGGATGGCACACAGTTAACCTTTAATAAAGCCGGTAAAAATCAGCATCGACCAGGCTATGACTTAACGTTTTCTGCCCCTAAAAGTGTGTCGGTATTAGCTTTGGTTGAAGGCAATACCGCGGTGTTAGATGCACACAAACAGGCAGTACTGTCAGCACTCAACGAGATTGAAAGCGTGGCCTCAACCCGTTCAATGACAAAAGGGGTCACGCAAACGGAAATCACCGGCAATACGATTGCTGCCCTTTTCCTTCACACGACTAACCGCAATCTCGATCCTAATTTACACACGCATGCCTTATTAATTAATGCCACCTGGTCAGATAAAAGGGGCTGGAAAACGCTGTCATCGGATACCATCAATCGCAATGGCTTTAACGAAATTATCCGCTATTTACAGGTTACTTTTGGCTCTATTTATCGCCAGCACCTAAAAGAAAGTTTACAAAAGCAGGGTTTTTCGTTTATTTCAACGGGTAAAAATGGTTTATGGGAAATAGAAGGCGTACCCACCGAACCGTTTTCATCCAGACGCAAAGAGGTTGTTGAGGCGGTAGGCGAAACCGCTTCTGCTAAACAAAAAAGTGCTGCCGTGTTAGCAACCCGTAAGGCAAAAACTTTTACCAATGTCGAAACACTGCATAAAGAATGGCAAGAAACGCTGGCGAAAACCGGTTATTCGGCGGATAACGTGAAAAAAGCAGAAACCGTCACCCCATCAACACCTGAAATCGACCTTAAAAATGCCATCTCACAATCCATTAAGGTACTATCAGATAAAAACACCCGATTTTCCTATGATACATTATTAACCCATGTCATTAATCGCATCCCTTGCCAGCCGAAAGCATTAGAAACATTACGCAAGGAAATTAACCAGGCGATTAAACACAGGAATCTGGTGCCGCTTAATTCAGAAAGCACACTGTTAACCACCCAAACCCACCTTAAACATGAAAATGCGGTCAGCACACTCATTCATCAGTTGCGGTACAGTAAACATGAATTAACAACAACACAAGAAAGCGCGTTAGCCAAAAATATCACGCAAAACAATGTCAGGTTTAATCTGGTTAATCTTAAAGGCGGGTTTGCCCATGAAATTCAGGTGATAGACGAAATCCATGCCCTTGCCAAAGAAAACAAGTTAAATACCGTTATCATTACGCCGAATAAAAAAATCAGCGATAAATTACAAGAGCATGTCAATAAAAAAGTAAAAACCATCAGCATTGATGACTATTTAAATGACGCACAGAAAAACAACCATAAACGGCAATTAATCGGGATTTACCAGTCTGAGCATTTACTCCTTAATAAAGTCGCGGCATTACTCAGTCGTTCCTATGCCGAGGGCGACACGATTATTGCATTAGATAGCGCCAGCCGTAAAAACAAAGGACTGACCAGTGAGATAGCCCGCGCGCTCGGCGCTGAACCGATTAACGCTTTTGAATCCAATGCCGATAAACACCTCTATTTTATTCCTGACCAGGACAAAGCAAGCAGAATACAGGCCGCTGCGAATCATTTTGCTAACCTTTATGCCTTAAATAAAGAGGTCATCATTCAGGCAGGCAATAACCCAACAAAAGAAGCGATAACCACCCAAACCCGTAATATTTTAATCGAAAAAGGATTACTGTCTGAAAACAAGAGGGTAGTGACCACTAAAAAATCGATATTTTTAGATGCCGCAAACCGCAATCAGCGCAACACCTATAACATCGGCATGATACTTGAGCGCACAACAGAAAATGAACGGCAGCAGTATCAGATAAAAAGTATTAGCAAACAAAATAATAAACTCCTGTTACAAGACCAATTCGGCAACACGTCTGCGCTTTCAATTAATAAAATCGATAGTCACTACCGTCTTTTCAAGGTGCAAGAGATGGAGCTTCGAGAAGGCGATAGCGTCAAATCAACCGGAGTTTTTGGCCAAAACATCCAGGCAGGAAAGACATTTACGGTCACAGAACTAAAAAAAGGCAATTTTTTATTTACCGATAAAATCATCATGGAAGATGAGCACGGTAAAAAAGCGTCATTTACCCCAAAAGCCGATTGCAAACTGGAATACCACTACTGTGAAGCATTTGGAAACAGTCTCAATAAAAATCAAACCGTGATTGCGGTGTTTAACGAAAAAGAGGTCAATAATTCGACCATCAATCAGATAAGGCGTAGTGGAAAAAACATTATCGGGATTACCGGGTTGGATAGGGATAGTATCCAAAAACGGTTACAACAAAGTGAAATTAGCACCACTGTGCTTTCTGATATCCAGCAAGGTGATGAATCATTCTTAAAAGCCACTGAGGTTGCTAAAAATAATGTCACCCCTGATATTCAAAAACAGCTAAACATCGCCATTGACCGGCGGACAAAATCAAGTATGGTTTTTAATAGCCTCGGTGTGATAACCGATGCAGCAAAATCCAGTGATTTTTCGTTTAATGATTGTATAAATGCTTTTAAACAACGCCTAAAAAAAGCGAAGTGAAATGCGTGGATGAAACAACACACGAGCTTTATGGGCGCTTTATTCGCAAAGAAGATTTTGATAACGAAGTAAAAATCCTCACGCAGATTTTACAGGGAAAAAACAGTCAACTTCCGTTAATCCAAAATAAAGAAAAACTAAATTTTACCGGATTAACCCAAAGCCAACAAAAAGCCGCCAAACTCGTTTTAACCTCAAAAGACCAGACAATCATGATACAAGGTTATGCCGGTGTCGGGAAAACCACCCAGTTTAAAACGGTAGCACAAGCCCTTAACGATAATCGACCCGATGTGAATGTCGTTGGCCTCGCACCCACCCATAAAGCCGTCAATGAATTACAGGCAGCGGGCATAAAGTCCCAAACCATCGCCAGTTTCCTGATGGAAAAGCACCAGAACAATCTAAAAATATCGTATAAAAATACCCTGTTTGTGATTGATGAAAGCTCGATGATTGGTAATAAAACCCTGGCAGAATTACTGGTTAACATCACGGATAATGCAGGGAGAGTCGTCCTCTCAGGGGATGCAAAACAGCTAAAAGCCTTCGAACGGGGTGCCCCTTTTGCCCTCGCCTGGCAACGAAGTGCCGCAGACAAAGTCGTGATGGACGAAATCGTCAGACAAACCCCCGAATTAAAACCCGCTATTGAAGCAATAATTGCCGGAAACACGCAAAAATCACTGGATATTATTCGTCAGGTTTCCCCTGACCGAGTAGCAAGGGATAATGGTGCTTTTATTCCCGAAAGCGCAATCATGAAGGGCGCTTTATCAGGTAAACCACAGGAAAACGACAATCAAATGATAAAAATGGTGATTGATGACTATGTAGGCAGAACGAAAGAAGCCCGTGATAACACGGTGATTATCACCCCGTTAAATGCCGATCGAAATCAGTTAAATGAAAACATTCATGCGGTGATGCAAAGTCAACAGATGCTGGGTAAATCAGCCCATATCCCTGTTTTACAAAGCATTAACCATCAGGAAGCGGATTTAAAAGATACCCAATTTTGGCAAAACCAGTTGGGTAACGTCGCAAAAATCAATCAACACTATTTTGAGATAACAGAGGTTTCAAAAGAAGGCATTGTTAGTCTGATAAATCGGGAAAATAATCAGGAGAAATACCTGTCGCCGCTTGAAGTGAATCCTGCCGTCGTCGCACTTTTTGAAGACAAAACCATTGAGGTCTCAGAAGGTGAAAAAATCCGCCTCACCACAACCGATAAAGACCTCAATATTGCCAATAACGACAGGGGCATGATAAAGCGGATTGAGGACGATAAGCTCTATATTGAGTTAAACAGCAAGCTCGTCACCTATCAACCCCAAAAGGAATACGCTGATAGACACCTGGATTACACCTATGCCATCACAAGCTATGCTTCACAAGGCGCTTCTTATCCGTATGTTAACCTGAGTTCGGGATAAGGAATATAAATTTTTTCATTATATATTCAATTACTTAAATTAAAATTATTACATAAAACAGTGCTAAATTTTGGCTTTTTTCATGATTTTAGCAGAGAAAATAGCTTATTTTTTAACCTACAACCAACTAAAAATATTCCTTTTTTTATCATTTTATTGATTTTAAAAGGTTTTTATTGATAAATGAGCTATTTTTATTTTCTCATAACTAACGCTTATCCCGAACTCAGGTTATGTTATCGTCTATGAAGGCGCGAGTACCCTTACAGCAATGGATAATACCTATGTGGAATTATCCCGCGCAAAAGAACACGTTCAGCTTTATTTATCAGATGGCAATACCTGGATGAAAAACCTGACAAAAAATTCTGGGGACAGATTAACCGCGCATGACATCCTGAATAAACAGGAAGACCAGCTGGCTCGTAATGAAATCAGAATTTGGGATAACAGCAAAGAAGTAGGCAACACCAAATTAGCGCAAAAAATCGACCAAATCCTGGTTGAAATCGCCAGATTCTCACACCATGACCGACCAGAATTATTATTACCCGTCACCAACGAGCACGGCATTCAGCAGGGAAATCTTCATATTCCGGTGGGCGTTTATACAGGGAAAACAGACCTCGAAGAAGCTACTTACAAAGGTGCATCCGATGGCATCTATATTGTATTAAATAAGGGTAATGATGAAAACAGCATCAATCTTTATTCGTTGTCACAATTTGATGAGGCACTAAAAAATGATACCAAAGACCATTCGATTGTGATTGAACTGGATAACATCCCTAAAAATGAAATCCCTGAGAGTTTATCGCAAGATATGGAGGTAGAAAAAGTTAATGATAATCAGGACATAACATTAGAATCAGCACTGCTGCATGATGATGAGAAAATACCCGAAATTCAACTCGAAGAAGAACCTCAGAAACTGGAAAAAGAAAACGATGAAATGAATATTTCATATCATCATGAAGATGAACAAAAACAGAAAATTAAAGAAAAGGAATATGGAGATTAACTTATTTTGTTAATTATTGAAATTTATTAATTGTGGTAACTCACTTGCATATAAAATAAAAATTGTCCTTAAAACCTTTATTTCCATCACTTACAATAGGAAAAAATTTAATGGCTAGTAATTTTTTTTCGAATATACAAAAAAATAATTATATAAAGCAGCATTTGGATAAACAACTAGCTAGATATGACAAAATAAACTACGTCTACGCTGTGATGAATAAAAAAAACACAGATGACATGATGATCATTAGTGATTTATCTGATGATCTTATTAATAATTATCTTAACAAGAAAATTCAAGACATTGATCCTGTTATTATTAAAGCATTAAATCGTATTTCGTCTTTTTCTTGGGACGAAGATATTAAAATTAAATCCATATGGCCAGTTAAAAAAGTCTTTGAACCAATAAAAACGCTTAATATTAGCGGTTATGCCTTTGTTTTGCATGATCACCTTAATAACTTAGCCATATTATCTCTATATATAGATAAATTTTTAATAAAAGATATCAGTTTTTTTATTAATAGTAATAAAGATGAACTTCAGGGATTATTAATTCATACCCATGAAATGCTTCTTTCTTTATATCAGAATGAAAAAAAAACTGAAAAAATTATATTTTCTCCCCGTGAATCAGAGGTACTTTACTGGTGTAGCATAGGAAAAACTTATTCAGAAATTGGCATCATACTTAATATAAGCGAAAACACTGTAAAATTTCATATGGGAAATATTGTAAAAAAACTTGGCGTCATCAATGCGAAGCATGCCATCAGCTTAAGTGTAAAACTTAACCTTATTTCTCACCCAACAGAGAAAAATAATAAAATAACATAAAAATCGAGTTCTTAAAGGTTTCCTATCAACTACCAGATATAACTACAACGGTTTTACAAGCAGATCAGCTCTGAGGTTCACGCCAAACCGGATATAAATTAGGGAAGCCATCAATACTTATCGGTAAGGAAGTATCAAAATACCCCCACCTTCTAATTAAGGTTCGAGTGCTAAACCTTGTACATTCAGCGTAACAAGGTAATTTATCCTTATCAAGGATAGCATTAAATTCATTCAATAAATCACCCACTAAGCCTCTACCTCGGTACGAACGCTCTACGGCAAGAAGAGATATGTAGTAATGCGGAAGGTTTTTAGGGTGATATTGTTCAAGTCCGTCTATAAAAGCCAGTGCTTTCGGATAGTCTACACCGCACACTTTACGTAACTGAGTATCAATTATAGTGAGTTCTTCTTTGCTTATTGCCATCGCTTCAGGGCGAAAATAGACCAAAGTCCCTGCATCATTTTCTGCAAGAAGTATACCTCCATATTTACTGGCAAGGTTAACGTAAATACGAAAAAAATTCCGTAATACATCAATAAGACTTTCACGATCACGACCAGTGAAGATAAGCTGGTGTACTGGTTCTTCAGAAAATACTATTGCCAGAAGATCACATACATTTTCCAGATCAGTATCTTTCGCATGTCTACATTTCATTATTATTCCTTTTTATTACTAATAATATAGTAAAAAAACAAACCAATAGATAGCAAGAATATACCTATATTGAGGTGATTAATTTAAGTTTTTAATTATTATAAATAGTGTTCACATCAGGGAAAATTCTCCAAAAAAATAAATAATAAGGGGTTCGAAATTAGAACCCCAACAATAAATCGATTTTTCGTTTTTCTTGGTTACATCTCAATCAGGGGAAATTATCATGATTCAACCCAACAAACACAGAACAACATTTCGAAGACTAGAACCTGGTATGTCCGTTTTCTACAACGAAGGAGTTGTCAAAATAATAAGATTACGAGAACGTAAACTAACAGATAAAGGCTTACTTTACTATTTTGATATTGAGGGTGGTAACGGAACTCTGATAGGTGAAAGTGGCAAGCGGATATTTGTTACTAACTAAACGAAATTATCGAGTAGTATAAAGATAACCACGCGATAATATCAATGAATTCAATCCTACGATAAGGCTATCACATTAGTTGCCGAAGGTCCTTTATGGCCGCTTTCGACTGAAAAGTTTACTTCCTGCCCTTCATAAAGCGTTTTATAATCATTACCCTGAATAGCAGAATAATGAACAAACACATCCTGACTGCCATTTTTGGGTGAAATAAATCCAAAACCTTTATCAGCGTTAAACCATTTAACAATACCTGTATTGATACTTGACATATACGTTCCTTAATTTTGTTAATTAATCAAAAATATCAAAGATTAACATGATTTTACTAATGGTATTTAATCAGAAGGAACTCATTAATGAATGAGGTATTATGATATCGCTAGATTTTGAATTACTTAAAATTTTTACTAATAAAAAGAGATTGTTAGCCTCGAGAATAGGCTTAATTAAGTCATACTTTTGTATTTAATGCAACAATTATTTTCGTAAAAAAATAGTTATTAGACACTTGAAAATAATGAGGAAAGTTCTTATTTAAAAAGTAAAGTCAATAAGCGCAAAAAGGAGGACAATATGGCTTATCGTTCTTTTTCTCTTATTCCTATGCTCAGTGATAACCTGTTATCCGACAGATTTACCCAAATGGATAAGCTGTTTAGCCGAATAACCGGTGAAAAACCTTTGTCAGATATTCCGACTTACAATTTATACCAAAAAGATAAAGAGAATTTGGAACTCACCGTAGCGGTTCCTGGCTATAAACAATACGAGTTAGATATATCGGTGCTGAATAATAAGCTGACCATCAGCGGAAAAAGTGAAACAGAGAAAGAAGAAAGTAACGATGATAGCAAAACAGATAAATGGCTACATAAAGGTATTGAGAAAAAAGGCTTTTCAATGAATTTCGACCTTGACCATCGAATAAAAATACAAAATGCCAACTTAGCCGATGGATTGCTAACATTAACCTTTAATTACGAAATACCGGAAGAACAAAAACCACAAAAAATCGCTATTGGTCAAACGTCTCAACCAGAAGTTATTGAGCACAAAAAATAACTTTTAAAGCCCCTAATTTCAGGGGCTTTAAATAAAAAAGCGTTATTTTATTTTTGTCTAAAAAAATGACTAACTTTATAATCCACTTCGTTAATTCTTTCTTTCACAGCTTGATAACCAAATGCTTTAATCATGTTATCATCAATATCCTGTGGTCGCTTATGCGCAAATTCAAACATAGAATCTAACTTCAATTCTGATTTAAGCACGGCATCAGCGATTAAAGAGAGTTTTTCATCTAAACTAATATCCTTATTGCCCATTTGTTCATTTTTTTTCTTTAAAACTCTGACCCCTATTTTTAGTATTTCCAATGCAACCGCCGTCCGGTTTGCCGTAGATTTATTTTCACCATCTTTTAATTTTTCATCGACCATTTCATCGATAAAATCCATAATACTAAAAGGAATCTTCAACAGAACAGGATGATTTTTTTCGTCTTTCATTTCAAACCTCAAAAAAATGAATTAAATTTACACTTAATTTTGTATTTTATAATTAAGTTATAACTATATTTAAATTAATTAAAAACTATTTATTGCAATAAATTTTGACTTACATCACATTTTAAAACTATTTATAAATTAAGCTAAAACTTAATAAAAAATTAATATAAACTTTATTTTTATGTTTTGTTATTAAATAACATGTAGTTATAACATAAATAGTCATAACTTATTTAAAAAATATTTTTTACTTATCGTTTTTGTTGATTATAAAATAGTCTATATTTATATAAATAACTGAATTTTAAATATAAAATTATGCAAAGTTTATTTTGCATGTGTCGAGTGCAAGTTAGTGGTAGAAAAAGCGGATTGAGGTAGGTAAAATGAATATGATGATTGGAATATCTTTAAAAAATCCTTTTGCTTTATAGGGGCGACAATATGCCGAATTGTTATGTTTTTAAGTAAAGAGATGAGTAATGAAAATTAAAAATTTAATGTGGCTATTTTGTCTTGTTATCTCAAAAATATCGCTTGCCGATTGTTTTGATAAAGCAGGAAGTTATTATCAAATTGACCCCGATTATTTAAGAGCGATTGCCAGACAAGAATCAAACTTTAATCCCCATGCAAAAAACAAAAATAAAGATGGCTCATTCGATTTAGGGATTATGCAAATTAATAGCAAAACCTTTAACGCCATTAAAAAAGAATATCCTACATTATCTGTAAATGCCTTAATCAATCATCCTTGTTTAAATATTTATATAGGGGCAATGATTTTAAGTCGTAATTTTGCTCTCTACGGCAAAAATTGGTTAGCCGTTGGTATGTATAACGCGGGAATGAGAAATACCAATACAGCAATTAAAAATCGTTTCCACTATGCCAATAAAATTTATCGACATTATCAAAAAATAAAAGTGGGAAGAATAAATGAGAATAAAATTTACGGGTCGCTGGAATAAACAAAGTCTTAAAAATGCAATTTGTGAAGTGATTGAGGAATTACAATTTTATGACATTGAATTTCTTTCCGGCGTGAATCTTTATTTTCATGGGGAAAATATTAATCTTGATAAGATTGAAATTCGAAACGAAAATGATAAACCTATTATGTTTATTTATCATAATAATATTCCGGTGATAAAACCACGCAAAAATAAAAAAAGAAAAGCCCCCGTCATTAGCCTTGCTGATTTTAAAAGAAATAAACAACAAAAAGATAAATAATAAAATAACTGGGCGGATATACCGCCCGTTCTATTAATCTTTAAAAGCACTTTCTAGAAAAATAACTTGTTGATAAATCTCTTGCATTTGCTTTTTAATCGGCTTCATCAGTTGCGCCGCTAAACGCTCGGTAAGTTCGGCTGTCACCGATCATGCAAAACTGATCCACTAACGATCATCTAAAACTGATCCACTTGGTATTATTCGCACATTTTTGTACGGATAATTTATGTTAACCAAGGAGATATTTGTGGATATTCATGTTCGCTTTGCACAAGGACAAAGCCTTCGAAAAATTGCCCGTGAATTGGGCATATCCCGTAACACCGTAAAACATCATTTACAACAACAGACAATGCCAACTTATGCTAAAAGAAGTCAACAACCGACTAAATTAGCACCCTTAACCTTATTTGCTTCATCGAATTGAACTGGCTAAACCTGATTGGATCCCTGCAACAGTCTTATTTGATGAAGTAGTTGAAAGCGGCTATCAAGGCGGTATTGCTCAATTACGCCGATTTGTTTGTCAATTTAAACCAAGCATTGTTCCCGAAGCTGTCGTCCGTTTTGAAACACAGCCAGGTCAACAAATGCAAATCGACTTCACCAGCATCCGGCGAGGTAAAAAATCACTAAAAGCGTTTGGTGCAACGCTAGGCTATTCGCGTGCGAGTTATTTAAAGTTCTTTGATAATGAACGAGCAGAATCCTGGCAACAAGGTTTACGAGAAGCTTTCGACTATTTTGGTGGTGTACCACACGAAATATTGTGTGATAACGCAAAATCCCTCATCATCGAACGGGATGCTTATGCAGAATGTGAACATAAATTACATGTCGAAAGATTACGGGTTTAAATTGTGTGCTTGCAAGCCCTACAGGGCAAAAACTAAAGGGAAAGTAGAGCGCTTTAACCACTATTTAAAAAACAGCTTTATCGTACCATTAAATACCGACCTTCGTGCTCATAATCTTGAACTGGATATTGAGATAGCTAATGCAAGAGTGGGGCCCTGGTTACAACGCGTTGCCCATCAGCGGATTCATGGAACAACGTTAGAGAAGCCAGCAGATAGACTAGCTAAGGAAGTTAAGTATCTTCTACCCTTACCAGCAAGGGTTTGCCAATCTATCCCGCAGACTGATACGCTTAATATCCGTATCGTACCGCCGCTTGAATCTGTCAGTTTGCAACACTCAATCAGCGTATACGAAGCATTGCTGGGAGGTGAACATGTTATTGCATGAACAAATTGAACACCTGTGTGAGTCATTGAAATTAAATTCTATTCCGACTCATTGGTCATCACTTGCCGAACAATGCATTGCCCAAGACAAAAGCTACGGAGAGTTTTTACTGTCCCTATTAAAATGTGAGCAACAACAACGAGATGAACGAACCCGTAATCTTTTGAGTCGGATGGCAGGATTCCCAGCACATAAAGAACTTAATACGTTCGATTTTAAGTTTGCAACGGGGATCCCCAAACAACACATACAGGAATTAAGCGCATTAACGTTTATTGAACGTAATGAAAATGTCGTGTTGCTTGGCCCAAGCGGTGTAGGCAAAACGCATTTAGCTATTGGGTTAGGATTAAAAGCAGTACAGGCCAAGAAGAAAACCCGCTTTACCACGGCAGCTGAACTGATGTTGCAACTCTCAACTGCCAAACGACAAAATAAGCTCAAACAATATCTATCACGTTCGGTGATGGCCCCGAAATTGTTGATTATCGATGAGATTGGATACCTGCCGTTTGGGCGAGAAGAAGCAAACCTGTTTTTCAATGTGATTGCCAAGCGTTATGAGCATGGCAGTGTCATATTGACGAGTAACTTATCATTTGGGCAATGGCCAAATGCTTTTGCTGATGACGCAACATTAACTGCCGCTATGCTTGATCGTTTACTTCATCATTCGCATGTACTGCAATTAAGCGGTGAAAGCTATCGATTGAAAGATAAGCGGCCCTCAGGAGCAATGACTGAGTAAAAGTGGATCAATTTTGATTGATCGGATTTAGCTAAAAAGTGGATCAGTTTTCGGTGATCGTTGACATTCGGCAGAGTCATATAAATATTTCCGCTCAAATTCGAAAAGTTGTATATAAAACATATCCATTTTCTCAACGAGTAAAGCCACCTCTTTTCGTAGTACTTCATGACCAGAATAATTCATTTTAATGTCCTCTCTAGGCTGCCCGACGAGCACGCAAAGCAGCAATACGTTGTTGACCAATGGCATGATATTCAGCAAGAAGCTCAATACCAATATAACGCCGTCCGGAAAGCGCAGCAGCGATACAGGTAGAGCCAGAACCTGCAAACGGATCGAGTACAATAGCGTGAGGTTGCGTAAAAGACTCTATGAGCGGTTGTAAACTACTGATGGGCTTTTGAGTTGGATGATAGATATTGCCTGTATATTGCCATGACTGTACGTCTTTCATTGGCTTTACGGGCATCACGGGACGGCCTTTCGCCAGCAGATAAGCATTTTCGTGGCTGTGCCCCAAAAAACCAGTTTTTGACGCATAACGTTTCTTGAAAACGAGATGACCAACAATACATACGGAAGCCGGATTTTTTCCACGCATCAACAAATTTTTCAACCCGATTCCAGCCGTAAAAACTGACCATCAAACTATTTGGCTTCAATACGCGAAACATTTGTTGACAGGCGGGCTTTAGCCATTCGTCATTTTTATCGTTGGCAATTGAGCGTCCTGACCGATCCGTGTAATCAACCAGATAGGGAGGATCGGTGAGAATAAAATCGATTGCATTATCAGGAAAAGTTGACATAATTTTCAGGCTGTCACCCTGTATAAATCGGGACATTTCAGGTGTCTCCTATTTAGTGGGACAGCAGGAGGTGACCCCGTGTCACCGTTCCCTTACTGCCCGATGTCACGAAGCCATTGACCATTTGGGGTCAAGTGGAACGTGGAATACCGGAGCCATGTATGGCGAGGATATGCCGCGAAAGCCACTTGAAGGCTTGCCGTCCCCTCAAAATGGGCGTATGGCAAGCTAGCATCGGGCAGTAAGGGAGTCCTTCAAATTTCAAATTAATGCGATGGATAAATCTGATTTCTTGGCGGAATTAAATTTATTTAAGCGATACGCTTTTTTTCACTGTGCTTCTAACACCCCGTAGGGAAACATAAGCGGAGCCGCCATTAGCGGCGACATCCTTATTTTTATGAGTAACTACAATCTTTTGTTTGTTTTTCTGTGCAAAGAATAGGAGTGAGTAATTATCTTTCCAGTGTTCTCTTCAAATTAAGATAAAGTGCTTCTGCCATGTCGTGCAATTCTTCGCACTCATCTGCACAATCATCCAGATTAAGTTGATTGAGCTTATCTAATGATAAAACCCGCCATATTGAGGGCTGATAGTTCTTGCTTGTTCATAGTTTGTTAAAAGAATTAATACATTAATGAGAGAGTTCATCTCGCCAATTATCTTTTCAGATTTGATAACATAGCAGACACATTTTTTTCAGAAGAAAGTTCATTAGTCGCCTCATGCTTAAGTTCTACAGATTGACTGATTTTTTCTCTGCCTGTTGTCTGCTCTAAAATTGAATAAAAATTATTAATATCAAACTCTTTAGAATAGAAAGTACTAATCAATCCTAACAAACGACTATCCATCTCAGATAAGGCCGCCGCCGTTATTATTGCCTGACGATAAAAATCGCCTTTCAGTTGACTAGGTAAGTTTTCAATAAAGTCAATGGCCTTTTTATCCTGTTGATATATTGAAGGATGAAGGTAAGCAGTGATTTTTTTTCGACTATTATTCATAAAGTTTTAACCTTATTCAGTTAAGACAAAGCAATCGCTTTAACTAAGGCTAATTGCGGTTCAAAAATTTTCTCTACCTTATGATTTTTGAAATAATCGTTAACATAAGAATAAATAATTTCAGCACCCCCACCTGTTAAATAAATTCGATTAATATTATTAATTTTCTCAATCTCAGAGATAACTCTGTCCGCTAAATTTTTAGAACCCTCAATCACAACTTCAGTAATGTGAGTGATTTTTTTCGGGTCATTAATGACTTTTTTTAGTAACGCCATATTATTCACATTTTTAATAACTTCATCGGCAATGTAATAACTACTCGGTGATGAGGCAAGATAAAGGGCATTGATAACAGATTTAGTCAGCTTTGATACGCCTATTTCAGAATTACCTTTAATCTCTGAAATATTATCTAACAGACCTTGAATTACGGCGCAATCTAATGTCGTTCCGCCTAAATCAACAATTAAGCTTCGTTCTAAAGAAGAAATATTATCTTTTATTAATACTTCCCTCACTGCCGGAATAGACTCAGGCATCACCATCACGTTAACGATGTCAAAGTTTTCCCCTTTATTGATATTAACTTTCTTTAAAATATTTTCTTTTTTTCGCTGAATATTTTTTTCGTTAATTTGCGCATCTTCCGTAAAGAATTCAGTAACAGGAAGCGTCACAGTCAACTCAATATCTTGGGGGAGTAAACCCGAAGTTAAAAGCGCATGGTGAATGGCGAGTCGGTTAAGCGCGCTGTATTGATAGGACACGTGCGTTGTTTCAATAACAGAACTACTCCCGATATCGAAAGTATATTTTTTATCGTCAACTAAATAATTGAATACGGGATTATTACTCAATATCTCAGTATTCCAACCTTCTTTAAAGCTATTTGGTGATATATGTGTCACTATTTTTTCATTTTCTAGCCAGGCTAATTTAACACTAGTAGAACCATCATCACAGGCAATTTTCAACATAAATAAAACTCAATAAGGGCAATTGTATTTACATAAATTAACTCAAAATGAGCCAAATCTCAAATAAAAAATCATTATGAGTGTCAATAAAAATAGGCACAAACAAGCAAATATAGAGAATTAAATAACTCAAATTGAAACAAAAAATAACAAAATCTCAATTTGAGAACAAAAAAATACAATTTTTGTCATATTAAGATAATAATATTACTCACTTTGAGATTATTATCTTTGGTTATATTTTTTTCTTGTTTCGTCGTGCTAAACGTTGCAGATTATTCTCAACATCCGCTTGGGTAACCTCTCCAGCTATCTGACCGTCTTTGTCATAACGACTAGCCCCTAACTGGATAAGTGCGCGATAATTAGCATGATGTCCAATACTACCTAAACAGGCTCTCAAACGCTTTCTGGCTATCGGTAAGTCCTTTTCCTTCACCTCTTGCCACATATCTTGCTGGATACCAATTTTCATTGGGAGCAACTCGCTATCAGCAAAAAGATTAGGCCAAAAAGTGGTTATCTGGGAAATCGCTTCCTCTAACGGCAATCGCTTTTTGGGCGGTATGGGTGGTTTTGGAATTTTAACCTTCACTGCCTGTTTAGGTTTAACAACCGATTTCTTGGGTTGCTGTTTTGCTACTTTCGGAGGATGAGGCTTTTTTGCCTGTTTTTTTTAGGCGCAGCATTTACCCATACCTTTTTACCGTAAACAGAGGTACTTGAAGTCTGTTCTTCCTGTGAAGCCTTTCCAGGGCGATTGAGGGTTAATTTCTTGCGTTCCGTCATCGTTTTAATCTTTAAACAGGTTGCTCATTTCAGTATCAGTGAGACCCGTTGATAGTTTCACGATATCTCTTTCTACGCCTTTCTCAAGAAGTTGACGCGCTATCTTCATCGAAGCCTGTTTTTCGCCTTCAATTTTACCCTTCTGCATTCCCTCTTGAATGCCTTCTGCTTTACCTTGTTGCATACCTTGTTGCATACCTTTTTGAATTCCGATCTCTTCAATTTGTTGAGCAATAGTCATAAGTGCTCCTTCGTGTTTCTCTGATTGTTTGGCTATCTCAGTGATAAATTCCATTGGCTTTTTGGCGTTACCTTCCTGAATGAGATAGTTAAACATAGTAATAACTTGATTATCGGTATAATAATTATACGACAGCAGCGTGACAATTTCATTCAGAAACTCGGTCATATCTCGTCGCCGAATGTGTTTCTGTATCAACTCCAACAAAGCCATTCGCTTATGTTTCATAATCTCACCGTCTTCAAGTGTGGTGACATCTGCTAATCGAAACGGTTTGGTATATATTTTTTCGGCAATATCCCGCCCGCTAAAGCAGTCGAACCAATCAGTACTATAGGGATAAGGACTTTTCTCACCTGTGTAAAACAGGATGGGGAAAACGAGTGGCAGCTCTTTGTGTCCCGCTTCCAGATGCTTCTGCATGGCAGCCATACAGTAACGCATCAACCGCCATGCAATGAGTTTATCAGGGGTAGATTGGTGCTCAATTAATACGTAGATGTATCCGCTTCCTTTCGTGGTGCTGACTGAATAGAGAATATCACTCTGGTAATTTTTCATCTCACTATCGATAAAAGAGCCAGATTCTACTTTCAGACTATCTAAGTCACACAGCGATTTTATCTCATCAGGAAGCCAAATATCGAAAAAATCTTTAGCCGTCTCTTTTTCACTTAAAAACTGCTTGAATACACTATCGTGTGGCGTTGGGGAGAATTTTTTACTCATTCGATATTTTCACTGTTTACATAACAAATTGCATCATAACAAACGAATAGGCTATATTGAATGAGCAATCTTTTCATTACATGACATTAATCCTTCATGCCATCAAAACACCTCGTTAACTTCACGGGGTGTTTTTTTGAAAAGCTAGGCTTATTTTTCAATAAAAAATAAGTGCATAATTTTGCATAAAAGTGCATGGATTTGCACAAGTTTTTGCTCACCTGAAATCACAGGAAAGGCCAGTACTAGCATACGTTGAGTGGCGTTGTGCAACTGCACAAAAAACGACACTTTTAACGGGCAGGCGTGCAGGGCATCTACTGCAATTTTTGGTGTAAAATCAGATTTTTTCTATCTGAAAACACCCGAAAAATCGATTAAAGGGAATTTTAGAGAAATCTGAAAATTTTTTGATATTGCAGTTCACATCTAGTTCATAAATCAATTTTAAGCCTCCTAAAACGCTCTGTACGGCGTTTTTGTGATTTAACTCATCAAAACGTATTGCCAATAATTTTGTGTCGAGTGGAATCGCTTATAGTGGTTTTTAATGCCGTTAGGCATGGAAGGCGATTCTAGATAGTGACAGAGAATGACTATAGTTAAATCGCCGAAGCCCGCGAAGCGGTGAGAGGTTGATATATTGCACGTAACCTTGCGTTATCTTTCCTGCTAAGCCCATTAGCACGATATAACAGCGAGTATGAAGTTTATTGTCGAAGATGAGGTATTGAAGCAAGGTTTGTTGATAATTTAACTAATAGGCGTACTATGGATTTTATGGATTTGCTCATTAAGGTTCTTATTGCCAATAAGAAATCGATATAAAAATAAAAATTTCATCACATTATTTAGCCAACTTAGTCCGTTGGCTATATTTTTGCCTGAAATCTTAATTGACCACTTCTTTCAAAGTTTTACCCGCTTTAAAACTGGGTACGTTGGTAGCAGCAATTTGAATAACCTTGCCTGTTTGTGGATTGCGTCCTTCCCTTGCTGCTCTTTGCTTAACTTGAAAGCTACCAAAGCCAACTAGCTGTACGTCATCTCCCGCCTTTAGCGCTTCTGTCACCGTTTCAATGAATGCGTTCAGTGCCTTCTCTGAATCTATTTTGGTTAAATCGGCTTTTTCAGCAATTTGATTGATGACTTCTGTTTTGTTCATGGTTTGCCTGAATGAGTGGATACGTTAATTCTAGTGATGCTAGCTGTAGCAACTGAATAGTGCAATGTTTCAGTGTTGATTAACCAAAAAAATCTTTTTAATTAAAACTCCTACGCTCGCCGCAAGTCTGTGACCGAGCGAAGCGAGTGAGCAGACGAGGAAGCGGAATATAACTTTAGTAACAAAGAAATACGGTCACTCAGTAGTAACATATTTTTAGGTTCAGGGTTTTTGTTGGAGGAAAAGTTATCCACAGGGGTAACGCCGATTAAAAAGATTATTATTTTTTTGATTATAAAAGAATTAGCTGGCTTTTTTTTGGGGGGGTGTTTTATTTTTTTCTTTATTTTCAATTACTTAAATAATACCTTGTTTATTTTTTTTATCTTTAAAATCAATGGCTTATGAATTTACTCGGTTGAATCATTGCCTTCCTATTTACTTCATTTTATGAATTTAAGTTATTGTATTTATTATCTTTTTAATTTATTAAATGACTTTTTATTACAGCTATTCTGTACTTTTTGGCTAATATCCCGTCTTTTCGTTACAGCTATCCCGAATAAGCGTTACAGTTATCCCGAATAAAAATATCCTTATTGATAATAACACTTGTGCTTGTGGGTGTGCTATTATTGTCTTATTATTTCGCTGTTTTAGGAAAAATGTGTGTCATATGAAAAAAACAACAAGTGACTTCAAAGATGATATTTTAAGGCTTAGAGAACAAGGGCTTTCTTACGAGAGAATCGCGTTTTGGTTAGCTGAAAATAAAAAGTTTGAAGTTACGGCGAATGCAATACGATTGTTTATCGTAAAACAGAAAAGAATTGCAGCTATGAAAAAATGATTTCAGCCCCTACCCGTTCAAAAATAAGGGCTGAATGTCAACTTTACACTTATTACAAGGATAATTAATGTCGACATTAGCAATAATACTGTTTTGTAATCTTTTTTGCAAAAATCTTCCTGTAATATTAATCATTATAGTAGGGAATAAGTTTGTCTTATTTTTATCTTCTATCGTGCGCCTATGCACAGGGAAGATGATATGAAAAAACTTGATGTTAAGATTAACAATATTGCGGAATTAGTCAAAAACAGAAATCAACAGTTACTCGATCACCATATGGATAAAATAGACTCAATAACAGTTGGTGATGAAAATCCGTCCAAAAAAATTTCTAATGTAAAAGATAAAATAGATCCTGAATTCAATAAGGAAATTGAGGAAGTACATTTGCCTATTAGTAAAAACACACAGATTCCCACACCCAATGTGATATTACGTAGCGCTCTATTTGGTATAGTTAAAAAAGGGAATAGAAAATATGAAAAAAATGTATTAAAAGCCACTTTTAACGGCTACACCGTTAAATATTCTGGTGAACAGTTGGATCAATCGGATCTTGATGTTTGGCTAGAATGTCTACAAAGGTGTCAATCAACTCCGTTAGGGAAAGTCGTAAAATTTACTCCTAATGATTTTTTGATATCAATTGGACGCAGTAATGGTAAATCAGACTATGTTTGGTTAAATGAAAGTTTGTGGAGACTACGAGTCAATGATGTTGAAATATCTGATGGCAAATATACCTATATGGGAAGTTTGATATTTGAACAATATCGAGATGAAGAAACAACTGAAAGTTGTTTAATTCTTAATCCAAAAATAGTGGTTTGTTTCGATGATTCTGGTTGGACGGGTATTACAAAAAGCGTTCGTTTGCAATTAAAAGGAAAACCCCTAACTCAATGGATACACGGTTTCTACAGTAGCCACTCTAAACCTGTTCCTATTAAAGTTGAGACAATTAGAGAATTAAGTGGGAGCAGTATAAAAGAATTAAGGATGTTTAGATATAGATTAAAAAATGCGTTATATGAACTAGCTTCAGTGACAGGCTGGAATTGCTATATAGATGATGCTGATAAAGTAATTATTAGTAAGATAGCGAAAAAAATTTAAATTATTAAAGAAGTAAATTAATAACACTCTGTACGGATGAATTCAGCATTCGTACAGAGCTAACCCAAACCCTAAGCCATCTAGGAGTCGGACTATGCGAAATAGTACGCATGTTGCACGCATAATGAAAGCGTGCAGCATATCAATCGAGCAGCTTTTGAGCTTTGCTATCACATCAAAACACCTTACAGCACGTCAGCGTGAGTACCTTCGTAGTATCGGAGGTGCTGCATGAAACCTGAGATGATTAAACTTTCTTTGAGTGCTAATATTCCCTGTGGTTTTAGCAATAGCGAGGGAAAAATTCAGACCAATGCCAAAATGACAGATTTACTTTTTAAGTTAATCCGTACTCCTGAAATGAAAACATTGATAGAAAAAGTACAAACTGAAAGATCCCCGTTTTTCGTAATATGCCATTTGCCATCTGATTACAACAAAGCGCCCAAAGTTTGGCAATTCCATCTTTTACCGCTTTTTTGTAGTGAAAATGGCTACCTAGGCACTTTCTTTCACGCCCACGAGTTCCTGTTTTTATCACCGCTGGAGTATGTCGATGGTATGCAGCCTTATGCCGTGACTACAGAAAAACCTAACAAGTTGTTTACTGCTAAAGAGTGGGAAGTTCTATTTTTTATGATGCAGCGATTAAGTCTTAAGGAAATCGCCAGACGGTTAAATATTGGGACGAGAACAACTGATAATCATTTAAACATTATCTATGAAAAAGCGGGCGTTCATTCAGATTGCCAGTTAAGAGCATTGGGTAAAGCCAAAGGCTTTGAGCGCTATATTCCTGCTGAATTTATTAATAAGGGACGTGGATTTGTAGAAATGGGAGGGATCGCATGAGTGTTTTTTATTCTCACGAGTTTCGCACGGGCATATAAAATTCTAGAAATGGCTTCAGAACAATAATTAATCTGTAACTTGCTAAGACGTATAAATTTACTTAAATTACAATAAGTTATTTTTAATTTATGAGATTTTTTCTATTTATATATTATGCTGAATTAAACTTAAAAATAGAGCGTTTTTTTATTGGTGCGAAACTCGTGATTCTGACGAACTAAAACAATTTTCTCAGTTGTTTCCTGAATTTACGCAAACTCAACAAGAAAATGTTTTTCTCTTTGCAATTGGTATTCCTATTGCCAATATAGCTGATATCCGTCATGTCTCTATTCGAAGTGTCCAAGCTTCTTTGATTGAAGCTCAGCACCGTTTGGAATTAGGCTCTACTAGCTCATTGAGAGCGGTGGCACAAATGCGACTATTTCTCCCATTATTAAGATTAGCTTTTTATTTTTTTCATGAAAAAAGGGATTTTGATGAAGTTTAGTAAACCATAAATAACTCTGGCAATAAGCAAGGAATTAACAGTAGGAACGCCTGTTTCTATTGTTAATCCAATGTAGCTTGCTGTTATACAGGCAAAAAGGGCATACCAACCTATAAATGGTGTGTCTTTATTTTCGGGGATTTTTTCATATTGTTGTGTTTCTTTGAGAATATTTCTGTGAGTTTTGACAATAAAATAATCAGTTAGCATCACGCCGACTATAGGGGGAAAGACCACACCAAGCAGCGTTAAAAAATCCACAAATCTTTCCAAAATCCCTAAAACAGAAAGCGTTGTTCCAATGATACCTATTGTTAAGGTGATTAACGTATAATTGACCTTTTTGCCCGTTAGCACAGAAATTGAATTAGCAATACTCAATGATGATGAGTAAAGATTAATATCATTGACACGTAGAGTAGAAAAGATAACAACCAGCAATCCAATCCCGCCAGCCGTTTCGGTCATAATAGTGACAACATCTGCGGTATTTAATGCTCTAGCTAATAATATAGCAAGGCCATTAACCAGAAATTCACCCAGAATAATGGATACCATCGTCATAAGAAATACTTGCCGACTGTTTTTTAAATATCGACTCATATCGGGTGTAATAAGACTTGCTACAATACAACCTCCCATAATTAATGTAATTGCGGAAGAGAGTGTCATTGGTTCACCGGTAGGAATTGAATTAATTAATTCAATGGTATTGTTATTATCAAGAATTCTAACAGAAATGAAGACAATAACGATGATAAAGAAAGGGACGGCAATCCACGCCGTAAATCGTAAGGCTTTAAAGCCAAAAGCAACCAGGACGGTCAAAAATAATCCAGAAAATGTTGCTGACCATTCAAACCCTAATTTATCGCCTAATGCAAAATTAAGTCCTTTCGCAAAGACGGCATTTTGCACGCCAAACCAGCCTATCAAACTAATGGCTATCACCAAACTAACGAGAATTGAACCTATTTGTCCAAAACCACACCATCTGGCGAGGAGACTACTCGATAATCCCTCTTTCATACCCGCAAAACCTAATCCAAAAGTTACCACTCCGAAAATAATACTGCTGATAAAAATGGTTAGAAAGGCATCAGCTATAGTCATTGAATGACCTAATACTGCGCCTAGCATGAACTGATCTAAAGCGGTTAACATGCCCGCATGCACTAAGGTGACACTAAGGAATGATAAACGTATATTGGTGGGAACACGACTTGTCGGATAGTTATCTATTAGGTTCATATGATAAGTTTACCTTGTTATAAATAGCAGTATTTATCCCGCATATACCCATTTTATTTTGTGATAAAATGAAGTCCTTTACATAAAAAATAATCAGGCACATAGTTATCCAAGCCTATGTGACTGCAATAGCCTTTTAATTGATAAAGGGAATGCACATCTGTTTTTTTAAAGATGACTTTTAGCCGACTCTCGACAGTACGAGGGGCAATATTTAATATATTGGCAATTTCTTTATAAGATAAATTTTGAAGTACAAGAAAAATAACATTTAATTCTTTTTTGTTGAATGGGGTGTTTTTTATTTCTGTTGTAACTACCGTCGGATTTCTTTTATTTATGTTAATTAATGGGTTGATATAAATGAGTTCTTTTGCATTCCATAAAATACCTAATGATTCTCTTTGAGAATTTAAAAGCGGAATTTTCTCGCTAATATAAGGGGTTAAACATTTATTGCCATTCCAATAATGTGTTTCTATTACTCTGACACTTCGATTAGTATTTGCGGTTACATTATCATGCTGAACAAAGTCATCTGCCAGTTCACTCCATTGGGTAGGAAATTCACAATCTTTTTTCCCTTCGAAAGCAAAGTGTTGAGGGGTGTTTGTGAATTTTAGCGCCACCTTGTTCATGTAGACATGGTGTGAATTTTTATCCTTAATTCCCCACGGTTCGTTGAGATGTTCTATCATCATAATCGCATGAGCAATAATATTATTGTTGCTATCAATATAGGCATTATTATTCATAGTTCAGATCCCTAGTTGTTTAGATAAATAATATCGGGTATGACGATGAGCGAATTCGGACAGGTGACCATATTCTTCGTATCCGAGCTTTTTATAAAAATTAACGGCTTGGAAATCGAAAGTATCAACATAAGCCATGTGACATTTTCTTTTTATCGCTTCATCTTCTGCCATCTGCATTAATTTTTTGCCAATATTCTTTTTTCTGTAATTTTCAGTTATCCATAAGTATTGGATGTCAAGACCTCCCCACCATGTTCTAGCAATTAATCCACCCTGAATCTGATTGTTATCTTGAAAAATCACTCTTAGAGGATGAATATCAACAGGCGTAAATTGTGAATTATGTTTCCATAGGTTATTTATTATGGTGTTTTCTTCTTTATCATTTTCGGTATCACTCAGTATAAATTCCATATTAATGTCATCCTGTTTGCTATTGATTAATGCGTAAAATATATCTTCATAATTTAGTTTTTTTATAAAAAATCACAAACATTACCCCTCGTCGCCATAGCACAAATTTAAAAAATTTCCACGTAATTTTTAGCACTTTTAATACCTAAATTTAGGGTATACCTTAAAGTAAATAAAATTTTCACTTTTAAAAAATCTAAAAAGGAGAAATTAATTAACATTAAAATTAACCACTGTTAATTTTTAATTACCTAAATTCCAACCCTTACTAAGGGTTAGCACAGCACAACGCTAAGTTTTTACTCAATTTAACCATTAACCGTTTTAAGGAGACTTAAATGAACGGCAAGGTCACTTCATGCCTAAAAAACCCTTTCACTGTCGGTGCGGTAGCCATCCGCAAGGTGTTAAAGCAACAAAAATCGTTATTCACTCTGACGTTTTTGGGATTGTTAATGTTTATTCCTGCCATGCAGGTTTATGCGGATCCACCGACAACCGGGGATTTATTCAGTGGCGGCAAGGATGTAGTGAAAAGCACCTTCGGGAAAGGTTCAACGGTTGTCTGGATTTTGTACGTACTGGAAATTTTGGCGGCGATTTTTGCTTATGTAAAAACCAAGAATCTAGCGGTATTTGGCGGGATTGCTGCGGTGATTGTATTTGTTAACGTGGTCTTCGGGTTGATTTAAATGGATGCCGCTTCTCGCTATCAGTTTCCGACCACGTTCACCCATCAGCGTCGTTTTTGTGGGCTGACGATGGATGAGGTGGTGGTCTATTTGCCGCTTATTGGTTGCGCGATTTTCGTCAATATGTGGATATTTGCGCCGGCTTTAGCGGTGGCCTTTGTGGGTCTTCGGAGACTTAAGCAGGGCAAAGGGTCAAGTTATCTGTTGGGGCTGGCATACTGGTGTCTACCCACATCAGTCATGCGTTTTTTTATCACTGTTTTACCCGAAAGTTTCAAACGGTACTGGATAGCGTGAGGAGCGAACATGGATTATCAACTGCGAAAATCATCACAAAAGCAATTAGCAATCGGGGTGGTTACTTGTGTGGTGATAACCATTTTAAGTCTGGGAGTTTGTTATCGGCTACTGATGCAGAACAGGGAATTGACTTCTCAGCTTATTAACAATCATCAAACGATTATTACGCCGATGAGTGCCCACGAAGGTTTTGCCTTTCATGGCACCCGCGGTGATGCGCGTTATCTTCGTCTGATGGCCTTAAGTCTGCTGAATCTGCGTCTTAACGTTTCGGCGCAAACCATCAAAGACAGTCATGATTTGTTGCTGGCCTACAGTGATGCCCATTTGCGCGAAAAATTGATTGCCGTGTTAGCCGAAGAGCGCCAGAGAATGGCTATCAATGAAGCCAGCTCTTCCTTCTATCTGAAGGAAGTAAAAGTGAGTCCCGATACCGGCGTGGTGGATATTACTGGCGAATTACAATTTTTCTACGGCATTAAAGCCGTGGAGCCGGTCGAGAAGCACTATCGCTTGCGCCTCGAGACCCGTGAAGGCGCATTGAAACTGACGGATTTTGTGGAGTTGCCGGCATGAACAAACTGCTTTTTTGCTTAAGTTTTATGTTGATTTCCACATCCATTTGGGCAGAAACCCTGACCGTTACCCCTCATAGTGTGGTGCGCCTAATGGTGAGTAATCGTGAACCCAATGTGATTGCGGTGATGAACGACCGGATAGTGGAAGCCAATAGCGCCTCTGGCAAGCTCGCCGATAAAAAAGCCACTGACAGCGGGGCATTAATTTTTACAACTCAAGAAACAACACCCTTTTCGCTCTACATTGAAACCGAAAAGGGCTTTGGTTTTACGGTCAATGCGATACCGGTTAAAAAATCCCAGGGTATCAATATAAGTGTAATGAATACCGAGGCGAAAGCTGACGCAAGTGCCGAGGAGTGGGGAAAGAGTAGCGACTCTTACAGTCAGTTTATCACGCGGACTTTAATGGCAGCGATGAACGGCAACATCCCAACGGGTTTTGTTAAAAATGGTCGTGTCAACGTCAATTGGCAAGACGCTGCGTTAAACAACTTTCGCTTTCGGGACAGTGTCAGCTTCCAGGGTAAACAGTTTCGGCTATTACGCGTGAACATTGAGAATAAAACAACCCAGCCCATTCAGTTAAATGAGCGGGTCTTCTGGGTACCCCAAACGATGGCCATTGCGTTTAATCCGACCGTTAACACCTTACGACCGCATGAGCAGGTTACCTTGTTTCTTCTGATTAAGGATAAACCTGAATGAACATCAATCATTTTATCCGCAAAAATCAAAAGGTGGTATTTAGTGCAATTGGCCTCGGCGTGGTGGCGATTTTCACGCTGCTGTGGTGGATAAACAGGCAAGCCTCAGGCGTGGAACTCACCGCCGCTGACAGCACTGTGCAATCAGGTAATACCACCGCTCAGGAGCCCGATTTAACCGGCGCCATCACCAATACCTTTGACAATAAGGTGCAAGGCAATGTGGTCACCGATGCCCAGTTAAGCCAAAGAGAAAACCGCCAGGCAATGGCGGGGCTATTAAAGGAAATTCAGGGTATTAAGCGCGATTTTGATGCGGTTAAAAACGAAAATAGCCAGTTAAAGGCCAATGTGGGTCAGCTTCAGGCTGAAATACAGAGTAATCAAAAAGCGATGGAAAGCCGGCCAACACCAGGGGCAAGTCAAACAGGGTATTCCTCGCAAATCGCTATCCTGCCACCGAAAGGCCAACTTGAAAGTACCCGTTTTAGTTATCCAAAAAAAGAAAACGCGGCCTCATCCGGTTTTTATGTCCCCTCGGGGACGTTTTCAACCGCCATTGTACTGGAAGGGGCGGATGCCAATGCGTCAGTGAAAGGCGAAACTAAAAAAGTGGCCATGCAGTTTAAATTAACCGGCCTTGCTCATCTTCCAGGCAATCAAAAGCTCGACAAGTTAACCCATTGCTTTGTCACCGCGTCGGCCTGGGGTGAAATTTCCAGCGAACGGGCAGAGGTGAGGCTCGAGCGCCTGTCGTGTGTCATTAATAACAAACATATTGACCAGGTGGTTGAAGGGCATGTTGGCTTTTATGGCAAAAACGGCATTAAAGGCATACCCGTGATGCGAAATGGTGCCATGCTCGGACTGGCTTTTGGGGCGGGTGCATTAGGGGGTTTGGGTAACGCCTTCTCGCAAATTGGCAGTACCACCGTCGGCATGGGGGCAAGCCATCAGGCCACTACCCAGGAAGTCGCCAGACAAGCGCTCGGTAGCGGGGCTTCGACGGCAGCCAATAAACTGGCGGATTATTACATTGAGCGCGCGGAGCAATATCATCCGGTTATCCCGATAGGCGCAGCCAATCTCGTCGAAGTGGTTTTCCAAAAAGGCTTTAAGGCCGAATTCATTGAAGACCTGGCAGCAAAAAAGGTCAGCGAATCGCCCACTCAACTGGCGAAAAACGTCAGCAACAGCGTAAAAACCAACCTTCCACCGGAGTTGCTTAATCAGTTAGGCAGAGCCGCCTCAATGGATTTATCCGATTTTGTCACCCCCACAAAACAACCGTCAAATAACGGAGGCGTGAAGCCATGAGTCGATTCGCAACAAAAATTCTCGTCGCCATCCATCACGGCGTTAAACACACGTTACAACAGGTTAAAAAAGGCTTTTTTTACTTACCGGTTATCTTTTTCTGGTTAACGATGATGTTTTTTTATGTGGGTCATTTATCAACGGATGAGGGGTTTAAATTTAGCAAAGTGAGCCAGGCGATAGATGAAGGCTGGCAACTGCTTGAACCGGTTTTTCGCTTGTCGCTTTGTATCACACTGATACTTTGTGTTTTGCAGTTTGCCATCGGTCTTTTTCGTCGAAATTAACCCAGATGAAATCAATCAAAGAGGAATAACCTGATGAATACGTTAGCGCAGAAACCCATTATCAAACATCCATTCCTTAATGGGGTGAGTACAAAAAACACCGCGATGCTACCGATTAAACAAAAGGCGTCAATCGTTAAAAAAATCGCCCTGCATGGCTTGCAACTGATAATGAATTTCAGTCTTTATTTTCCCATGACGTTTATTTGGTTCACGGTCGCTTTTGCGTTAAGCGGAAATCTGGCAATAAGTTATCCAATTGAACCGGATGCGATGTACTTAACGTTCAATAACGTTGCCAACCTGCTCACCCCCGTTTTTCGTCTGTCACTGGCTATCACGCTAATGCTTTGTTTTTTGCGACTGGCTATCGGGATTTTTCGAAAAAAATCTAACAAGAAGGAGTCAACATCATGCTGAAACATCGCATATGGCTTATCAGTGGCATTGTGTTGCTCTCAGGTTGTGCGGGCATGAATAGCGAATTTGAATTTGGCAAGCCCGCCAAGGATTCCGGTTACTGGATGAGTGAAGCCGATGAGATGACGGATACTGCCAGTCATTCAACCGCCCAACATAAAGGCGAGGTCGTCAAGTCCGCTAAAGGCTTTAATCTATCGGCTTATCGCTTAATTCAGTTAAGTAATCTGCAACCAGCGGTAACATTGTTAACCGAGCGCACCCAAAGCACAAACAATGCACTCCCGTTACCGGTTAAATCCTTTTCATCACGTTGGCTAACGAATAACGTCACCGTACAGTCCAGTGCTGTCTGTCCGGCAAGCCCCTGTCAGGGTGAAACTGGCACTCCCTCTCGGCAAGCGGAGCGGATAACGCGTGCTTGGATTGCACCTTACGTGTCACCGGATGAAGTCGTCCATGCCGGCGAAGTAGTTTATTTCGTGACCACTCCGTCCACCTGGGCAAATGTGGAGAAGGTGTAATGTTAAAACACGTCAATCCACTCAAAATCATTGAACTGGTGGGCAATGCCCTGATGGAAAAAGACACCACCCGTGAAACGGCGAAAAAGCTCGAGTCAATGGATTATCCGCATTTACGCGACTTATTACCCTATCGGGATTATGACGGCGACCATCAGCTTTTTATTAACCAGAACTCATTAGGGTTTTTACTGGAAGCGCAGCCCTTAATCGGCGCGAATGAAAAACTGGTGGAATCGTTAGAAGAACTGGTGAAAAACAATCTGCCGCGCGATATTCCGCTGCAAGTCATTTTACTGTCCAGTCAAACAGTGTATGAGAAATTAACCACCGGATTGCGAGATTTTAGCTGGCAAGGCAATCGTGCCGATGAATGCAATCAGATAACGCAGGGCTTTTATCTGGATGCGGCGCGTCATCAGTTTGCTAATCCGCAAAATCTGCCGTTGACGCTGAGGGATTATCATCTTTATTTTGCCTTTTGTCAGCCGTTCAAGCGGGTAACAGAAAGTGAAATCATCAAAATCCGTGAAACCCGCCGTAATCTGTTAAGTGCACTTAATGCTTCGGATATTCATGCCAACAATGCGTCAATTACCCGCTTTTTGCAGATGATGCGCGAAATGATTAACCTGGACACGGAAAGATTAAAACCGTATTCATCCGAGTGGATAGAAGACAAAGACATTAATCAGCAGATTGTGCAAAACAATACCTGCTACTGGTTTAAGCCTGGCTATGTGGAAATTACCGGTCGCAATGAAGAAGATAAACCGTTTTCCACCCGTGCCATTCACTTTAATCTCGACAGTAATCCCAGAGAGCACTACCTCTGGCAAAACGGCAATATTATTTCCAATCTGCTTAATCCGCAAAACGGCATCCGTTGCCCGTTTGTCATGAGTTTTATCATTCAAACTGAAAATCAGTCCCGTAGTCAGGCCGAAGCCAATAAGAATTTCTTGAGTTTGGAGCAAAAGGTCGTCTCCTCCTACGCCAAATATATCCCGTCAACCAAACGCCAGCACGCAGAATGGAAATACTTGCGTGAAGGATTGTTGTCCACCTCAACGTCACTGTCCGGTTATTACTTCGGGGTTACGCTCTTTTGTCGTGATGATGAAGAGGAAGCGGCCAAAGAAGCCGAGCGCACCAAAAAAGCCTTTTCCATGCAGGGACTTAATATGGTGAGAGCCGATTTAATGCAGATGCGTAACTTCCTGGGTCATTTGCCTTTTGCGGTAGGTGATAATCCGAAGCTCTGGAAAGACTTCTTAAAAACGGGTGCCATACAGCGTGCGGAGTCTTTTCAGGCGGTTAATTTAATGCCGATTATTGCCGATAACAAACTCAGTCAGGCGGGAATAGTCTTCCCGAGTTACCGCCATCAACTGGCGTTTCTCGATATTTTTGACGGCAGCTTGCCGAATACTAACTTTAACTGGTTTGCGTCAGGTACCGCAGGTGCAGGGAAATCAGTGCTGGCACAAACGATTGCCAGGCAGGTGTTAGATAGTGGGGGTTATTTGTCCATCTTTGATATCGGCGACAGCTACAAGGCGTTTTGCCAGAGTGTGGGTGGCACCTACATTAATGGGGAAACCTTGCGCTTTAATCCGTTTGCCAATATCACCGATATCACCTTGAGTGCTGAGCGCATTCGTGACCAGTTATGCATTCTGGCCAGCCCCAATGGCCTGATGGATGAAGTGCATGAATCGCTGATACTCGAAGCGATTACCGAATCCTGGCCGGACAAAAAACAGGATATGCGTATTGATGATGTGGTGGCATATCTTAAAAACCATCGCGGGAAAATCCAGGCTGCTAGCCGTATCACCGGTCGCATTGATGAAATTCTGGTACTGTTAAACAAATACACCACCAAGGGAATATACGGCAAATACTTTAACAGCAGTGAGCCGACCTTAAAGCCCGATATGCGCTTTGTGGTCACCGAACTGGGCGGCTTGAAGGCTAATCGGGATTTGTTGATGGCGGTGCTATTTACACTCATGCTTTGGTCAGAAAACCTGATGTACAACACACCACGCAGTTTACGCAAGATGAACATCATTGATGAAGGCTGGAAACTGCTCGATGCCGAAAGCCCCAAAGTCAGGGCTTTTATCGAAGAAGGTTACCGTACTGCCCGTAAACATAATGGTTCATTTGGCACCGTGACCCAGGGTATCCGTGATAAAAACCTGAGCACCGCGTCACTGGCGTGTTATGACAATAGCAGCTTTAAATTCACCATGATGCAAGACGTCAAAGCCTTTACCACCTTTCAGAAAGAAGAGCCTTCCACCTTTAACGAGATGGAATGGGCATTAATTCAAAAGTTCCCCCCTGCCAGCCGTGCCGGATTTAGCGCCGTGCATTTAAGTGTTGGTGGTTATAGCAGTTTTCATCGATTGATGCTCGACCCGTTAAGTAATGAGCTTTTTTCTTCCCGCGGTGATGACTTCACCTATCGGGAGAAGCGCTTAAAGGAAGGGGCAAATATCAATGACATTATTTTTGAAATGGCGCAACAGAAAGACCCTGCGTTATTGGCGAAATTAAAACAGGTAAAACCGTGAGAGAGGTGGGGTGATTGGATATCTTGATAATTACGTTTCTGATGATTGTCGCATTGTGGTTTAGTGTTATTCGATTGGATGAAACAGGGAAAAGACGAGTTGTGCTGGATATTGCGTTAGTGCTGACGCTGAATGTAGGAAGTGTCATGTGTTTATTAAACATTCTTGAAAGTATTCCTCACTCATGCCATGGGATAAGGCTTTAGTGAGCACTCGTAATCACCTTAACCGATTAATTTTTTGGAGAAACTCAACATGCAAAAAATAGTCGCATTACTTACGGGATTAACGAAAACGCATGCAATAAAGAAAGCAATCACGTTCACTTTTGCGTCGTTTTTTATTCTGTTGGTATCTTGTTTTTATACCGTTGGGGTAGGGGCAGGCGGGATATCGTTCAACGCCGTCACCCAACTAATAAAACAAAACCCTAACCTTGAAATCCTAGCGCTTTTTTGGGGGATGACTCATACACTCTGGATTTTAGGTATTTTTTGTTTGGGTTTGGCAATCGTTGAGTATTTCAGCCAAAAAACAACCCAGCCTCGATGGGTCAACGCCGTAGTTAAAGCCAAACGCCTATTTAAAGTGGATGGTAGAAATGCTGTATTGGTCAGCGATAATTTTGCTGATGGTGGGATTCACTGCTCGCAATCTCGGACTGGATGTCAGTCAAATTCAGCTGTTCGCCGTTAACGTTAATCTGCCCTCGACACTGATATTTTTCCTTTCTTTAGGGCAAGCGGCGTTAGTGTCTTCGGGTTTACTTGCCCTATTAGGCGTAATGGATAACCTGCCCGCGCTGAAAAATCCCGTCAAAAAGGCCTAACGCATGAAAAAGACCGCCATCATCAATTTTATCACGGGGAGCTTATTAAGTGCGCTGCTGATGATTTCCGTACAACACTGGTTTTTTCCAACGACGAACATTGTCACCTTTGATATGAAAAAGACCACCGATCGCTTTTTAGTGCAAGTCAGTAAACTGGACTTAACGGAGGCGCAAAAAGACCAACTCATTGCGAAATACAACAACACCCTGAAAGCTGTTTTAGAAAAAGAAGCAAAAGGTAACACGTTAATATTGGTGAGCGGTGCGGTGATGGCAGGTGTAGTGGATAAAACGGCTGATATCCAGCAACAAATTGCCGAGGCGATGAAAAACCATGAATAAGTGGCTGCCTTGCATCGGTATTTTGATGAATTTCAGTGCAGGAAGTCTAGCCACTGAAATCGGCACGTTTGGTGATGTGTGGGCGATAGCTGAACAAAACCTGCTGACGGTGATTGCAGGACAGGTGGAAAGTGCTTTTTTAGGCAATGAAGAAAAAATTCACCAGGAATGGCGCGAACGGGTAACAAAAAATGCCGAGCGGCCGGAGCCGGTTTATGGACTGACCAAAGCGGTAAGAAATACCACGCGGACGTTTGACCCCAGTTTTACGGTCACCAAAGATATTCGTGACCACAACGGCAGGGTTTTTGCGCGCAAAGGGCAGAAGGTGAGTCCCTTGTATCTTGAAATTTGGTTATAATAACCTGAGTTCGGGATAAGAAATAAAGAGAAAGTCTTGATATTCAAATAGTTGAATGAGCCTGTTTTGTTAAAATACTCTAACAGTCTGGTTAAAGAATAGAGCATTGTTAAACAATTATGGAAAATCTTACTGAACTTTATTGCCTGATGGATGATTTTTGCAAAGACTTCGAGCCAAAAATGCATGAATATTTGCTGACTAACGGTACTAAGCGTCGTAGACGGTCTACTCAGCTTTCGTTGGCGGAAATGATGACACTGGTTGTGTTGTTTCATCAACTCCGATTCAGGCAATTCAAGGTATTTTATCTCTATTATGTCCGCTTATATCTCCGGAAGGAATTTCCTAACTTGCCATCCTATTCACGCTGTGTAGAGTTACTTCCGCGTAGTGCCTTAGCGTTAACGGCACTGTTTGAGTCAATTAAGGGAAAATGCACGGGGCTATCGGTTGCCGATTCTACTCCGATAGCGGTGTGTGATAACTTACGGATCCGCAGACATAAAGTCTTCAATGGGATAGCTGAACGGGGAAAAAATTCAACAGGTTGGTTCTTTGGTTTCAAGCTTCATGTAATTATCAATCATTTGGGGGAAATACTCAGTTTTCGACTCACACCAGGAAACACCGATGATCGGAAACCATTGCCTGAGCTGACAAAGGATCTTTCTGGTTGTTTGTACGCAGATAAAGGGTATTTATCGGCTTCACTGAAACAGCAACTCAAAACGATGGGAATTAGCCTTATAACGAATATCAAAAAGAAAATGAAGCCTATTAAACAGACTTGTTTCGACAAAGCCATCTTGCGTCATCGTTCTGTCATTGAAACGGTATTTGATGAGTTAAAAAATCTTTGTCAAATAGAGCATACGCGACATCGCTCTCCGGCTAACTTTGTAGTGAATTTATTAGGCGGACTGGTTGCATATTGTTTAATGCCATCTAAACCAAAGATACCTGTTGCAGGTACGTATCTTCAAGTATAATTGATAATGCTTATCCCGAACTCAGGTTATAATAATAGCGATTAGATTTGGCAAGGTGTATGTAATCCGATTGTCCCTGGGGTTTATAGCCCGTAGCAAAGCGAATGATGCATACACTTAGCCACTCATCTGAAACCCGAACAGTTGTCCGTAATTCATAACGTATTTGCAAGGATGGGTAATATGAGTCAGCTAAATCCAATTTGTGTAGGAATTGATGTTTCTAAAGCTTCATTGGATATTGCAGGCACCAATAACATTGAGCAGTTCAGAGTCAGCAATAACCCTGACGGGTTCGATACCATCATTTATCAACTGAAAAAGAACAACATAGCCTTGATTCTGATGGAAGCTACAGGTGGTCTCGAGGCAGCGATTGCATGCGCTCTTCAGGCTGAAGGTTTTGATGTTGCCGTTATCAATCCCAGGCAAGCCAGAGACTTTGCTCGATCCATGGGCTATCTGGCAAAGACTGATAGAATAGATGCCAGAGTTTTAGCTCAGATGGCTGATGTCATTAACCGCCATCCTGAGCGGTCACGTTTTATCCAGGCTATTCCTGATGCAGAGCGTCAGATTCTTGCTGCTATGGTGGTGCGCAGACGCCAGCTGATTGCAATGCTTGTAGCTGACACGAGTTTCGCACAGGCATATAAAATTCTAGAAATGGCTTCAGAACAATAATTAATCTGTAACTTGCTAAGACGTATAAATTTACTTAAATTACAATAAGTTATTTTTAATTTATGAGATTTTTTCTATTTATATATTATGCTGAATTAAACTTAAAAATAGAGCGTTTTTTTATTGGTGCGAAACTCGTGAGGTCATTAATGGCCGTACTTTTCCCTGTTCCCACCGTGCCATGTAAGCCAAAGTTTTGCTGTTCACTGTTTTCAACCAGGTGCAAATCGACAATCTTAAGTGGTGAGAGTTTACCGTTGGCTTTTAAAAACTGGTTAATTTCTTTTACCGAATTTGCCAGATAGCGACCACCAATAATCTCATTTTTTCGCTGCTGCGCGCCTTTTTTGCCTAACCACCAGAACACCGCCACAATCAGGCCAACAAAGGTAGACACCCCACGCCCAAAATGCCGCGTCTTTCAATAACACATAGCAATGAATAAAATACCGGTCGAGGCGCACTTCTCGGGCGGTTTTTTCAAATTCAACCACCTGGCTGGTTCTAGGATTTAACCAGTGAAAGGTGAAAGTGCCACCTTCGCTGGTGCCAATGGCTTCCTGTAGCGGAATAATCAGTTTGTCCATTGCCCAGTAAGCTAACCCGTGTATCATCTTTTCAAGCGGGATTTGAAAGGCAATGGTGGCAAAAAAGACAAGAATGGTAGCCAGAATTACCCAGAACGCCACGATATTGGCTATCTGCATAAATATGGCCACCATGTATTTAATCACCTGACCACCCTGGGTCATGTTTCTGGCATCAAGACTCATGATTAGGTTTGCTTAGACGAAGCCCAATTTTCTATTAAGAAAGTTTTTATTTATTGGGCTTTTTAAAGACGGGAAAAAATTAAAGAATATTGGCAATACTTTTCGCTAACTGGTTTTCCAGCTCCGATTTTGCTTCTTCAAATTTCAGATTGACCTTATTGGCATTAGACACAACGCGCGTCTGGTATTTATGGCGGTTGGCGGTTGGCGGTTTCGGTACTGGTCTGAACTTTCGCCCCTGAAGTGCCTAAACCCGCGCCGAGTGTCGCCCCTGCGGAGCGGGTGTTATAAGCCATAACGCCCGCCCCAACTGCTGCGCCCAATGCTGCCCCCTGATAACCCTGTGACAGGAATAACTGCGCATCCCTTAAGTCCATTTTATCCGCCTTTAACACATTGGCCTGTATCCAGTAATAAGCGGCATTCGGATTGTTCACCACCGTATAGCCTTTAGCCTCAACAGCCAGTTTAATTAAACCCGCAAGGTTCGACATATCTTTATCAGAAGTGTTTTTGATTTGCAGATAAACGGTTTTCTGGGAAGCAGGGTCTAACCAGATGGTTTCACTCATTTGGGTTTTTACTTAGAGGTTGCGTTTTTTAACCGCCGTACTAACCGCACTACAGCCGGTCAGGGCTAGTGAACTGTAAATTAAACTGACCAGCACTAAACGCTTAAACGTTGATGCCATTTTTTAAAAACTCCTTGTTAAAGTTATAATGAATTACTTGAACAGTATCCTGTTCAAGTAAAAGGGTAATAAAGACGGTTATATCTGAGAATTAACTATCACGACGGCTGTAGTCATCATGATCAAACCCACTTGTTGTGCTGAAATCATTGTCATAGTGACTAGATGAATTAAGTGATGAATCATCATATGAACTATCAAAAACATAGTAAGATAAAGATCCGCCTATATCATAGCTGCCAGAACCATACATATTTCCAGCACAATTTGAACCACATCCACTCATGGACAACCCCGTGGCTGGATTAGTCTCTAATCTATCAGTGATATCATCATCAAAGAGATTACTGCTTGAGGTTTCACTATTGAAAGGAGAAAAGTCATGTGATGAAGGATGTGAATATCCACTTCGTTGCCAATCTTGAGGCGCGTAAGAAAAAAGAATGGCTGCCGCAATAAATAATGAAATGATTGCGGATAATATTATCCCTCCATAGATAACTTCAGAAAACACATATCCATCATTTTTTGCTGATATTTCTAAAAATTCTCTTGGGAGAATATAAAATATTTCCGATAAAAAAGCCAACTAACAGTGGGTATTTGAATACTTTTTCACTTTCGCGCCAATTTTTTGAAAAAAAACAAAATACAGCGCTAAGGTTAATGACGCTCATCGCGATCATCGAGGAGGCTTGCTTAAAGTAGAACAAAAACAGTGTTTCGAGGATGACTATTGTGATGATAAATGCAATAAATCTCATTGTGATTTTCCTCCTTTATCCTCGTACTTTTTAAGATTAGCGGATTTTTCCTTATTTATCGCCTTTTCATTGGCAATTATTCTATCCTGAGTGGGTGCCACATTATGCCCAAAATCGGTTTTTTCTGCTCGTATTGCTTTTGCATATTCGCCGGTATTGGCCTCGGCGGATTCAAGTAGGCTGACCTTATTGCTTTCACCCGTTTCTGGGTTAACAATGCTCTGGTGTTGCCGGATTTGACCTTTATCGGCTTGCGTTTCTAATTGCGCTGCACTTTGATTAAAACCGACTGGATTATATTGGCTCGCATCGTGAGATACCTGTATACCCTTATAATGACTGGTTACTACCGTTTGACTGGCAAAATGATTATGGCGGATATCTTCGGCTATCCTGTCACTGAACTCGCTGGCCAGCGCTTCACGTCGCGCCCTGACCGCAGGTGTTCCGGCATCCGTTAACACACGACCTGCCTCAGCTTCCCCCAAACGCGAATACGCAAACTGGGTAAATTCCTGCTCCAGGCGGTGGGAAGCGCTTAGGCGTTCGGTTTCGGTTAAATTAGCTTGCTCAGAGATAGTTTGCTCTTTGGTTTGGCTAGCAGTGAATCCAGCAAAGTTTTCTCTGGTATTTTGCAGTGAGGCTCGTAAATCTCTCACCAAAGATCGCGTTTCGGCATTGGAAATCCGGCTAACCTCATTATCGGTCATATTTCTTATCACCGATGCGGATTGGCTGGCAGAAAAGTCTCTTGCTACCTGCAGATCTTCTGATGTTTTATTGCTTTTTGACGCAGAGTCTGTATTAGTGTCAACCCATTGGTGTCGATATGACGCTTCAAGATTTGCCTTTGCATTAGCAACACCGCCCATATTTTCGTTACTAACACCAAAAGATCCAGATACTCCAAATCCCCCTATGTCGGTTCTATCCGTTGAAGTTTTATCCTCTCTTGGCGTACTATTATTTGATGAAAGAGAAGATTTCGCTTGTTGTGATTGTCGTTGGATGTCTTCAATAGCTTGAGGCTGTTCACCGGTTAACCCGCTTTCAAATGACCCTTGCTTGTTAAACTGGTTACTTAACGCGGTTGAGATATTGTAGGTGTCCGAAATCGCACTTTTTAAGCCCTGATGGTAGCTTTCGGTCTCGCGGTGTTGACTGCTTAACGCTTTGCTAAAGCTGGTGTCGAGCATCGAACTGGTATCCAGGCTAAACGGCCGTTTTGAGATGGCTTGGGTGGTATCGACAATATGCTGACCACTTTCGGTGGTGCTAATCACAGCACCATCCCGCTTTGAAACTCCGGTTTAAATCGGTCTTAAAGCCGTTGATGTTCTCCACCTGCATATTGGCCATGTTGTAATTGCCGCTTGCCACCGCATCCCCAGTCTGCCAGGGCATTACCCAGATAGGAGCCGGCACTGGCAATCTGTTGGCCAAGGGAAGTAAAGAGCTTAAAACTTAAAAACGGAATAGACATCATCATCCAGCCGGCAATACCTGCCGTGGTGGTGCCGGTCTGGGTGAGTCTGTCTAGATTAGAAAACGTCACATTTTCGCCATTTAGCGTGGTTGCCATCATGAAGTTGTAAACATGATTAAAGATAGCAAACATTACAGGCCACAACATGAGGCCACCCATAATAATGTTAAGTTAATTAATTATCACTTTTGCGGCAATCTCTCTCACAAAAAGCGCTAAAACCATAATCGGAAAGAGCGAAATACATAAAAGCATCAACACGGTATTGAGTTGCGGTAACATTTCACTGGCCAGATGATAACTGGCCTGATGGGATAAGCGCATTTTTGCCAGCGATTGCTCGGTGGTAATGAGATTTAACCCTCCAGGGTCATTCATGGCCGCGGCATAGGCGTTAAAGCCTTTTCTCAAGCCCGCTATCATGATGTTCTATTTTAAAATATCGGCGGCAGATTGGCTGGCTTTCATAAAGTAGTTGTAGCTGCCTTCGAGCATATGCGGTAACCTGAGTTCGGGATAAGAAATAAAGAGAAAGTCTTGATATTCAAATAGTTGAATGAGCCTGTTTTGTTAAAATACTCTAACAGTCTGGTTAAAGAGTAGAGCATTGTTAAACAATTATGGAAAATCTTACTGAACTTTATTGCCTGATGGATGATTTTTGCAAAGACTTCGAGCCAAAAATGCATGAATATTTGCTGACTAACGGTACTAAGCGTCGTAGACGGTCTACTCAGCTTTCGTTGGCGGAAATGATGACACTGGTTGTGTTGTTTCATCAACTCCGATTCAGGCAATTCAAGGTATTTTATCTCTATTATGTCCGCTTATATCTCCGGAAGGAATTTCCTAACTTGCCATCCTATTCACGCTGTGTAGAGTTACTTCCGCGTAGTGCCTTAGCGTTAACGGCACTGTTTGAGTCAATTAAGGGAAAATGCACGGGGCTATCGGTTGCCGATTCTACTCCGATAGCGGTGTGTGATAACTTACGGATCCGCAGACATAAAGTCTTCAATGGGATAGCTGAACGGGGAAAAAATTCAACAGGTTGGTTCTTTGGTTTCAAGCTTCATGTAATTATCAATCATTTGGGGGAAATACTCAGTTTTCGACTCACACCAGGAAACACCGATGATCGGAAACCATTGCCTGAGCTGACAAAGGATCTTTCTGGTTGTTTGTACGCAGATAAAGGGTATTTATCGGCTTCACTGAAACAGCAACTCAAAACGATGGGAATTAGCCTTATAACGAATATCAAGAAGAAAATGAAGCCTATTAAACAGACTTGTTTCGACAAAGCCATCTTGCGTCATCGTTCTGTCATTGAAACGGTATTTGATGAGTTAAAAAATCTTTGTCAAATAGAGCATACGCGACATCGCTCTCCGGCTAACTTTGTAGTGAATTTATTAGGCGGACTGGTTGCATATTGTTTAATGCCATCTAAACCAAAGATACCTGTTGCAGGTACGTATCTTCAAGTATAATTGATAATGCTTATCCCGAACTCAGGTTGCGGTAATACCACTGAGGCATCGTGGCGGCCTGGAAAGAGCTTTCTGGCATAAAACATCAGCGTGCTGCCGGTGCCTGTGGTATCCAGATTAAGCAGGTTTTTAAGTTTTACGTTGGCTTGCTGACAGGTCATAAACTGACTGCGTGCGCCTTCGGTATTTTCAGATTCCCAGCCCTGATAATAAATCCCTCTTAAGGGGCTGGGTTTGGAGAAAATCAGGCTATAAATATCGCGGGTGTTGAGTAGTTGGCTTAAGCTGTATTTTGTCAACGATCACCGAAAACTGATCCACTTTTTAGCTAAATACGATCAATCAAAATTGATCCACTGTTTTACTCGGTTATTGCTCCTGATCGCCGCTTATCTTTCAATCGATAGCTTTCACCGCTCAATTGCAGTACATGCGAATGATGAAGTAAACGATCAAGCATAGCGGCGGTTAATGTTGCGTCATCAGCAAAAGCACCAGGCCATTGTCCAAATGATAAGTTACTCGTCAATATGACACTGCCTGCTCATAACGCTTGGCAATCACATTGAAAAATAGGTTTGCTTCCTCTCGCCCAAATGGCAGGTATCCAATCTCATCTATGATCAACAACTTCGGGGCCATTACCGAACGTGATAGATATTGTTTGAGCTTATTTTGTCGTTTAGCAGTTGAGAGTTGCAACATCAGTTCAGCCGCTGTTGTAAAGCGAGTTTTCTTCCTGGCCTGTACTGCTTTTAATCCTAATCCAATAGCTAAATGCGTTTTGCCTACACCGCTTGGGCCAAGCAACACGACATTTTCATTACGTCACGAGTTTCGCACAGGCCTATAAAATTCTAGAAATGGCTTAAAAGCAATGATCAATCTGCAAGTTACTAAAACACATGAATTTTATTAAATTACAATAAGTTGTATTTGATTTATAAGGTTTTATCTATTTATATATTATGCTGAATTAAACTTAAAAATAGAGCGTTTTTTTATTGGTGCGAAACTCGTGCAAGCTAAAATTGTTGAGCTTTTAAGCCAGACGAATGAAATCCTGGATGACATGGTTTTTGTTGAAGCTAACCAACCAACGGGTCATCGCACAACCATTCGTACCGGTTTACCGGAAGCGACGTGGCGTTTGCTTAACTATGGGGTTCCACCTAGCAAATCAACCACCGCACAAGTGACCGATATGATAGGGATGTTAGAAACCTATTCTGAGGTCGATAAAGATTTAGCGGATCTGAATGGGCAGAAAAATGAATTTTTGCTTTCTGAATCCCTTGCCTTCACGAGTTTCGCACCAATAAAAAAACGCTCTATTTTTAAGTTTAATTCAGCATAATATATAAATAGATAAAACCTTATAAATCAAATACAACTTATTGTAATTTAATAAAATTCATGTGTTTTAGTAACTTGCAGATTGATCATTACTTTTAAGCCATTTCTAGAATTTTATAGGCCTGTGCGAAACTCGTGTACGTTCAATAAAAGTTAATGCACTTAATTCTTGTATTTGTTGCTTAGGAACACCCGTTGCAAACTTAAAATCGAACGAACTAAGTTCTTTGTGCGTTGGGAATCCTGCCATCCGACTAAAGAGATGGCGAGTTCGTTCATCTCGTTGTTGTTGCTCACATTTTAATAGGGACAATAAAAACTCTCCGTAGCTTTTGTCTTGGGCAATGCACTGTTGGGCAAGTGATGACCAATGAGTCGGAACAGAATTTAATTTCAATGACTCACACAGGTGTTCAATTTGTTCATGCAATAACATGTTCACCTCCCAGCAATGCTTCATATACGCTGATTGAGTGTTGCAAATTGACAGATTCAAGCGGCGGTACGATACGGATATTAAGCGCATTAGTCTGCGGGATAGATTGGCAAATCCTTGTTGGCAAAGGAAGAAGATACTTAATTTCCTTAGCTAATCTATCTGCTGGCTTCTCTAACGTTGTTCCGTGAATCCGCTGATGAGCGACTTGTTGTAACCATGGCCCCACTTTTGCATTGGCTATCTCCATGTCCAGTTCAAGATTATGAGCACGAAGGTCGTTATTTAATGGTACGATAAAGCTGTTTTTTAAGTAGTGGTTAAAGCGCTCTACTTTCCCTTTTGTTTTTGCCCTGTAGGGCTTACAAGCACTCAATTTAAATCCGTAATCTTTCGACATCTGAAGCATTTCGACATTTAATTATGTTCACCTTCTGCATAAGCATCCCGTTCGATGATGAGAGCTTTTGCGTTATCACACCATACTTCCTGTGGTACACCACCAAAATAGTCGAAAGCGTCTTTTAAACCTTGTTGCCAGGATTCTGCTCGCTCATTATCAAAGAATTTTACATAACTCGCAGGCGAGTAGCCGAGCGTTGCAACAAACGCTTTTAGGGGTTGTTTTCCTCGCCGGATGGTGGTGAAGTCGATTTGCATTTGTTGACCTGGCTGTGTTTCAAAACGGACGACAGCTTCGGGAACGATGCTTGGTTTAAATTGACAAACAAATCGGCGTAATTGAGCAATACCGCCTTGATAACCTCTTTCAACTACCTCATCAAATAAGACTGTTGCAGGGATCCAATCAGGTTTAGCCAATTCAATTCGCTGAAGCAAATAAGGTTTAAAGGGTGCCAGTTTACTCGGTTGTTTACTTCTTTTAGCATAAGTTGGCATTCCCTGCTTTTGTAAATGATGTTTTACGGTGTTACGGGAAATGCCGAATTCACGGGCAATTTTTCGAAGGCTTTGTCCTTGTGCAACGCGAACATGAATATCCACAAATATCTCCTTGGTTAACATAAATTACCCGTACAAAAATGTACGAATAATACCAAGTGGATCAGTTTTAGATGATCGTTAGTGGATCAGTTTTGCATGATCGCTGACATTTGTGGTTTAGCTGAATATCAGGGATAACACAGTTTTTCACGTATTCGCTGAAATTGGCATTAATCTCAGGACTGTGGCTGTGAAAAGTCAGGGATTCCTGCATCAGTTTCTGGCCAAACATTAAGCCGGTTTTGCTATAAGCAACACTGTCGGGGAGATGGAAAAAGTCATCATAAAATGTCGCTACCGAATGGCCGATACCGGTCAATAACCAAAGTGGGGTGGCCAGTCCCACCGGCACATTATCCACCCAATTGATTTTGTCTGGTCTTGTCAGGTCGTTGACCACCACGGTGACTTTCGGTGTGAGCAGGAGTGCCGTCACACAAACAAAGGTAAAGCCCCAGGCAAAGAGTTCCTTTAAGTCATTGGTTTTTACATAGGTCATGACGCACGTTAAAATGCCGAGCGTTTCGGCTAAATAAAGTAGCCCACCCCAGGTGCGGTGATTTACCATGGCTCCCACCGCATTCAAGGTTTGGGTCACCATGTCACCGCCGCTGATAAACCAGGTATCCAGTACCATCTTTACCCTCCAAACTGATAGTTGCTCATCAACCGGTCAGACAACCCTGATGAGAGTTGCTGGCGCAAATAGTGCAAATTGCGTTCAAGCTCCAGCAGATGATTTTGATTAATCGGCATTCTGGTTAAGCGCTGCGCCATTTTCTCGCGCACGGTTTTAAGGCTGTTTTGAAACTGCTTGTTTTCTTCTTCGGTATTGAGACTCCCTGCGCCTGCTACTTCCACCAAATCAATCAGACCGTCGATATAGCTCACCACCATGTCGCTGGCGATGTATTCAGCCAGTGACGTCACCATTGATTCGTCGAGGCTTAACGAGGCACTGTCAATCACGTAGCGCAGGATTTGGACGCGGGTACTGCCAATCAAGGCCGTTTCCTTATCGGTAAGTGCTGCATCGGACGTTGATTTTTTAAACAGACTTGACAATAACTTTTGGATTTGTGTTATCATGCCCTGGCTGGCGGTGACTGTGATTTTGCTCTTCGTTGGCTTTAGGCATTGCGTGACATTGTCACAAGGATATACCTCCGTTGTGCCACCTTTTAAAATTGCGTCCATGACACTGTCACTTGCCCCTAGCCCTGGCAATATCGATAACTCTCCCTGATTGCCATAAATCACGGTGCCGACCAGCGACATCATCAGCTCCTTTAATTCCCTGTCACTACTGATAAACTGATTGATTTTCTCAAATGCACTCCAGGTTAAATTGCGATTACGCGGTATCCGCTTTTTCTCTTCGTCACTCGCGTGGTTAAACACTTTGTTGGTTTCATTGCCCACGCCACAGCCCTGACGGGAGGCTGCCCAATCAGCAAAAACGCTGTGATTGCCGGCGATATCCTGACAAATATGTTGGGTGTTGGCCTGATTTTTTGGCCACAGTCCACCGATAATGCCTTGTGCCGCCTGACAGGTTGAAATATTGGTGTTGTTAATATCGGTCGCGAGCTTCTGCAGATAATCCTTGACGGCTTTCACTTGCGGTAGTGCGGCTTCCAAGGCCAAATCAAACGCGTAACCGGCCGCATTACTTAAAATCTGTTTGGCCATCACTTTTATCTGGTCGGAGTTAATAAAACTAAATGACCCCAGATAGGCATCAATGCCGCCACAACCGGATTTCACTTCGGGTAAGGAGACCGAGACAAGCTGGATTTGCCTGACGGGATTGCGCAGAAACAGCGACCCACCGGTGAGATAACCGGCTACCTGTCCTTGCCACGCCGCCGCTTGCGTAATATTCCCGCCACTGCCACTATCGAGTTGCTGGAAAAATTTGTTTAAATCTTCATTGATACCGGCATGCGCTGTGGCAGCAAACAGCATCAGGGCGATTATTGGATTGCGATTTTTCATTGCAATCCCCCCAGTTTTTCAGCAAGCAAAAAAGACTGTTCCAGTCGGTTAACGAAGGCGGTTGCACTCAGCATGCCTTGCGAAACGGGAATAGCGACCAGGGTTTGCGTGTTAACAATAAAATCCGTTGGCGTTACCTGCGGTAATTCAGGGAAAAACTCACTTATCACATCAGGGGTTACCGGCAATACGTTGCTAAAGGTGCTATCACCGAGTCCGTCAAAACTGTAGACAAAAACCGGAATACCCAGTTGCTGCGCGGTGGCATTGAGCACAGGGTTAAACTGCTGACAATACTGACAATCGGATTTCATAAAATGCACGATTTGCCAATGGGTGATATTAATCGCCTGTCCGTTTGATAAGCGAAAGGTCTGTGGCTTCGCTTTGGGCGCTGCGCGCTGTTGAGCCAGCTTCTTCTCTGCTGCTACCGTTTTGTGTTTTTCGAGTGCGGCGATTTCGTCAATCACGGCCGCGTTAGCGGGAATGACGAAAAGCAGCACAAAAAAAGCAAATAGTGTTTTCATCGTTAATCCCTCGGGGCAAAATCAGTCACGCGGTTTAACAGCCGTTTCGCTAAATCATCCTGACTGATGAAGCCATAAGCCAGTGGATGGTAGCTGCCGGTACTCGGGTCAACCAAAAAAAGCGCAGGGAAATAGCGAATTTGCATCTTCGCCGCCTGTCCTCGGTCTTTCTGGCTGTTGGGTAACTCGGGGTTGATGACACCATCGACACTAATTGGCATTACCGTCATCTGTTATTGCTGGGCAAATTCCCGCACCACTTGGGCTAATTTGTTGTCCAACGGTACCTTGCCGCGATAGAAGAAAAAGACCCCATAGCGTTGATTGACGGCTTTAATGGCAGTGGCCTGGGCTTTGCGTTCGTTCGCGTAAGACAGGGTTGCGGTGGCGTTATAATGGGAATGCCGGTTGTTGTAATCGAGTTCCGGTTTGAGCAGCAGCACCTTCTGCCAGGTGGCTGAAAACTGACTGGCATTATCCGACCAGTAGTTTTGAAACGCTATCCAGCGCGCCACTTTCTCCGGCGATTTCGTGTCGAGCACCGCGGCATTACGCAATTCATCGCCCAGCGCTTTGATTTTTCGCATGGTTTCCACCGCTGAGGGGAGTTTTGACTGGAACACGAGTTTCGCACAAAACTAATTTGGGTACGCTAATAAAACACGGATTTGCTCAGTAATAGCACTTTTGATTACGTCCCAATTTTGTTGATAAAGGGTTATTTTTTCAGATATACGACGTTTATGTTGTTCAAACCACGCAGAAATAGCGAGAAAAATATGATTTCTTTGCGCTCGGCTCGTGCGAGCCTGACAGCGTTCAATACCACAGTTTTGTTTAACTTCTCGATGATAAACTTCAACAGACCAACGGGCATCCATGATAGATTTGAGGTATTGACGGGTGGGATTCTCTTTGTTTGTTACTATGTAATCAATACGGCCGTTTTTGGCTGTAAATTTGAAAACGGTTACCCAACCATATCCTCGTAAGTGTATTGACGTTCCTTCTTCTGAGATGTCTAACTTGTTCAGTTGTTTGTTATGGTTAACAATCCTATTTTTCCTCAGCGTGTTTACCCAGATCCAACCATGAGAGCGAATTGATTTCAGGTTATCCAGGCTAGAATACCAAGCATCCATCACTACGGCTTCTGGCATGATCCCTCTTTTTTTAGCAAGAGTGAGCATTTCGGAAAAGTGCGTGTTTTTTGTTTTTCCATCAGAATCTTTATCATAAATAAGATAATTGATAGGAATTGATTCAACCTTCGTCAGATCATGCCAAAGCAAATTAACTAAACCTATGCCAGCAATAACCTCATGTTCATTACCTGAATATTGATAATGGACCATCTCTATTTTTTTACTACGTGTTTTGGCAATCAATGTATCATCGGCAATTAGTACGCAAGGGCTTTTTTTGTCTATAGAAGGTTCAACTAATCGCCATAGGTCTTTAGGTCTAAAACATCTACTTTTTAGCCATCGGCTAACAGTGTCATGAGATAAAGGCGATGGGCTTACTTCTGATAACGCTAAACCAGAGTATCTTAAACTGCTTACTTGTAAGAATGTTTTATAGATATCTTTAATACATGGATAACCCGACAAAATATGAACACCCTGATTTTTTCTTGTTTTTAAATTTATACTTCTTTTTTGGAGATTGCGAAACTCATGTTCTATTCTTGCGGCTGGAGTGGCTTATTGGCTTTTGATGAAAACAAAAAATACCAAATAAAAGTAGGGGTCAGTTTTCCGATCTGTAGGCTGACCCCAACAAAGCTTTTTTGCATTAAAAAATTAATGTAATTTTTTAAAATTCCTTAAAAAATTAAAGAAAAATAGCGACTGCAATTGAGCGTAAGTATTTAAATGATATTTTTTTAGCGCATTTTTGAAATGCGAATTGACGGTATTAAGACTCACATTCAACTCAAGCGCTATCTCTGTTCGACTAAAACCAGAGCACGTCATTACCAAAATCTGGATTTCTCTTGTTGAAAGTTTTGGCAACAATTCAAGATATTCATTGACTTCAAATTCTTTCATTTTGAATGTCTCCACAATAGATGATATAAAAACATCAAAATTCACAGGGATAATATGAGCTAACAGTATGGAAACTCCATAACTCAGACGGAATCATGAGTTTCGCACAGGCGTATAAAATACTAGAAATGGCTTAAAATCGATGATTAATCTTCAAGTTACTAAAACACGAGTTTCGCACGGGCATATAAAATTCTAGAAATGGCTTCAGAACAATAATTAATCTGTAACTTGCTAAGACGTATAAATTTACTTAAATTACAATAAGTTATTTTTAATTTATGAGATTTTTTCTATTTATATATTATGCTGAATTAAACTTAAAAATAGAGCGTTTTTTTATTGGTGCGAAACTCGTGTAAAACACATAAATTTTATTAAATTACAATAAGTTGCTTTTGATTTATAAGATTCTGTCTATTTATATATTATGCTGGATTAAACTTAAAGATAGAGCGTTTATTTATTGGTGCGAAACTCGTGGGAATATAGCGCTCAAAGCCTTTAGATTTGCCAAAAGCTCTTAGTTGACAAGCAGAATGCACTCCTGATTTCTCATAGATAATGTTTAAATGATTATCAGTTGTTCTCGTCCCAATATTTAACCTCCTCGCTATTTCCTTGCTATTCAAGCGATGCAAGGCTAAAAACAAAACTTCCCACTCTTTAGCAGTAAACAGTTTGTTGGGTTTTTCAGTAGTAACCGCATAAGGCTGCATGCCATCGACATACTCCAACGGTGATAAAAACAGGAACTCGTGAGCGTGGAAGAAAGTACCAATATAACCATTCTGTTTATCAAAAAGCGGTAGAAAATGGAATTGCCAAACTTTGGGTGCTTTTTTGTAATCAGAAACCAGATTAATAATAACAAAAAACGGCGATTTCTCAGCGCGGATTTTCTCTAATAAAGTCACCATTTCAGGTGCATTTTATTCAAACCGAGAAAATCTATCATTTTAGCGTTGGCCTTAATTTCCCCCTCACTATCCGAAAAACCACAGGGAACGGCACTACTCAAAAAGAATTTAATCATCTCGGAGTTCATACCGCACCCCCAATACTACGAAGGTACTCACGTTGACGATTGGTAAGGTGTTTTGACGTGTGAGCAAAGCTCAAAAGCTGCTCGATTGATATGCCGCATGCTTTCATTATGCGTGTAATATGCGTATTATTTCGCATAGCTCAACTCCTAGTTATCTTAGGGCTTGGGTTAGCTCTGTACGAGTGTAATCAGCACTCATACAGAGCGTTATTTAACCTTCAAATGCTTTCATTTTTCTTAATTACTTTCTTAACGATCACTTTATTCGTACAATCAATTTCGCAATGCCAATCAGTGATATAAGATAACTCTAAAAGAGCCTTTTTTAATTTCTGCTTAAATGTTTTTAATTCACTGACTTCACTACCACATAGTATTTTTATTGTTTCTAACTTAATTGGGAATGATTTAGCATGACTGCTATAAAAACTACACAACCACTGTGTTAGTGGTTTACCTTTTAGTTTTAACCGCAATGTTTTGGTAATTCTAGTCCATCCAGCATCACCAAAACAATCAACAATCCTAGGATTCAAAATAAGACAATTTTCACTTGTTTCTTCATCACGAAAATGTTCAGATATCAAACTACCTGAATAAGTATATTTTCCATCTGATATCTCTATATCATTAAATTTTAAACGAAAAAAAACAGATTTAAGCCATTCATGTGCAGATTTTCCAGTATTACGATTTATAGATTTTAGAAATTCATATGAAGAAAACTTAACTATATTTCCCAATGGGGTTTGCTGACAACGTTGTAAACATTCCAGCCAAACATCCAAATCTGCTTGATCTAATCGCTCTCCTGAGTATCTAACGGTATAACCGTTTAATGTAAACTTTAATACTCTCTTCTCTATTTTTCTCTTGCCTTTAGCAACTAAACCAAACAAAGCGCTCCTGAGAATAGTGTTAGGAACTGGAATTCTATTTGTTCTAGTGACTGGCAAGTAAACATTATCTTTAAGAGGAATTTTAATGGGATTATTTTTTTCAGAACAGTTCTCTTTTTTTCTGATATTTTATTTGCAATAAAATCAACTCTATCCCATATATTTTTCATTAAATAGCTCCTTGTTGTTTTTCTTTACAAGGAAGCGCCAAAAATTTTATTATTAATGTTGCTGACATAAATGTACCTATAGTATTAGCTGTTAGCGTCTGCTCCTTGTCTCTTCCAAAGTCAAAAGGGGCAGATATTATTTTTTTAAAGCATCAATCATTTCCTGCTTTTTCACAAAAGCACTTATAGCTCCAGCAGTAACCCCGAATTTTTTATGAGTTGCAAGCCAAATCGCTATATCCTCGTAAGAAGACCCTTGAGATCTAAGCCTTAAGATATCTTCTTTAAAATCACTGGTTTTATTTTTCATGATTACACGAGTTTCGCACAGGCCTATAAAATTCTAGAAATGGCTTAAAAGTAATGATTAATCTGCAAGTTACTGAAATGCATAAATTTACTTAATTTACAATAAGTTATATTTAATTTATAAGGTTTTATCTATTTACATATTATGCTGAATTAAACTTAAAAATAGGGCGTTTTTTTATTGGTGCGAAACTCGTGGATTATTAAATAACCTAATCCTTTTTCTAATTTGGACAAAAGCATGGATTTACCAATGAATAATAACTATAAATAAACGAATAATAGCAATAATAATAGTAGTAATAGTAAAAAACAACAATAAACACGGCATAGCGGATACCAAAACATGGATAAAGAACAAAAAAATAAACGAAATAAGAAACGATAAAATTAATAATAATAAATACAATAATTTATATTAATTTAATGAAGTAAATAGGAAGGTGATAGCTCAACTAAATAATTTCATAAGCTATTGATTTTAAACAAAAAACAGGTTTATTATGTAACTTATTGAAAATAAAAAAAATAAAATAATAAATCCACCAAAAAAGCCAGCTAATCTTTTATAATCAAAAAAATATAATCTTTTTAATCGGCGTTACCCCTGTGGATAACTTTTCCTCCAACAAAGACCCTTAATTGAAAAATATGTTACTACTGAGTGACTGTATTTCTTTTTTGCAATTGTGATATTCCGCTTCCTCGTCTGCTCACTCGCTTTGCTCGGTCACAGCCTTGTGGCGAGCGTAGGAGTTTTAATTAAAAAAATTTTTTTGAGTTAATTAACCCTTAAACATTGCACTATTGAGTTGCTACAGCTAGCATCACTAGGATTAAAATATCTACTAACTCAGGCACAACATGAACAAAACAGAACTCATTAATCAAATCGCTGAAAAAGCCGACTTAACCAAAAAAGATTCAGAAAAGGCGCTGAACGCTTTCATCGAAACTGTGACAGAAGCGCTAAAGGCGGGAGATGAAATTCAACTCGTTGGTTTTGGTAGTTTTCAGGTTAAGCAACGTGCAGCCAGAGATGGACGCAACCCCAAAACGGGTGAGGCACTTAAAATTGCTGCTGCAAACGTACCGAGTTTTAAAGCGGGTAAAACGTTGAAAGAAGCGGTCAAATAACCTGACCGAAAACAATGTACGAATCAAATCACCTGTATGAAACGCAATTTAACCTATTTTTGTACAGGAGTTTTGGGTGATGTCCGAAACCGAACGATTTCGAACAGCAAAAAACGTCTATCAGAAATTAATAATCGATAAATCTAACCATTTTTAAAAATTAAGACAAGATTACACGCAAATCAACCTCTAAAACGCGCTGTAATCGATTCTGAGCGATTTTCTCGATAAAAACGTACTTGTACAGCAAAAAATTTATCGTCGCTCATGATGCTTTTGGTGCGTTTTGAGTTTTCCTGATTTCAAAAAAAGAAAAAGCCAACTTCAAAAGTTGGCAAAAAAAACGCCAGATGATTAATATCCGGCGCACAGAGCTAGAAGAGATTCAAAGGATTAATATCAGCAATTCAATTTAAATATAGCAGAATTTCCTGACGCGTGATTTTAACTTAATCAAAATCCTTTATAGCCGTGGCAGCCATAAGAATTATGGTAGATGTTAGAATTAAAAAATTAAGTAAAATTTTTTTGTATTCTGATAGCATTATGCGGTTGCCCACTATTAAATTAATGGGCAATATTTTCCCTAGTGTTGGTCAGCTATCCGCTGGTCCTTTTTAGAGAAAATAGCGCCCAGGCGTTTAAATTATTATTTATTGAATAAATCCTATGAGTAAAAAATTTACCCCAACGCCCCACGATAGTCTATTTAAGCAGTTTTTAAGTGAAAAAGAGACGGCAAAAGATTTCTTTGATGTCTGGCTACCGGATGAGATTAAATCACTTTGTGACTTAAATAGCCTCAAAGTCGAATCTGGCTCCTTTATTGATAGCGAGATGAAAAATTACCAGAGTGATATTTTGTATTCCGTTAAAACCACACAAGGAAAGGGCTATTTCTATCTCCTGATTGAAGCGCAATGATCACCCGATAAGCTCATGGCATGGCGACTGATGCGCTATAGCATGGGCGCGATGCAAAAACATTTAGACGCTGGCCACAAAAAGTTACCTTTGGTATTTCCTGTCCTGTTTTACACGGGTGAAAAAAGCCCTTATCCCTATAGTACAAACTGGTTGGACTGTTTTCATGATAGAAAACTCGCTGAAAGTATCTATAATGCAACCGTTTAAGTTAGCGGATGTCACCACACTTGATGACGGTGAAATTATGCAGCACAAACGAATGGCTTTGTTAACTTTGATACAAAAGCACATTCGCCGACGGGATATGACCGAGCTTTTTGATGAAATTGTGACACTGCTGTCGTATAATTATTATACCGATAATCAAGTAATCACCCTGTTTAACTATCTCATTCAAGAAGGTAATGCCAAGAAGCCAATGGAGTTTATCACCGAGATAGCCAAACAATCAGAAAAACACGAAGGAGCACTGATGACTATTGTTCAACAAATTGAAGAAATAGGTATTCAAATTGGTGAACAAAAAGGTGAACAAAAAGGTGTTCAAAAAGGTGTTCAAAAAGGTGTTCAAAAAGGTGTTCAAAAAGGTAAACTTGAAGGAATTCAAGAGGGAATGCAAAAGGGTAAACTTGAAGCTCAACTTGAGATAGCAAAACAAATGCTAATAACAGGAATGGACAGGCAATCTGTGATGAAATTTACGAGCTTAAATGATACTGAAATGAGCAAACTGTTTAAAGATTAAAACGATGACGGAACGCAAGAAATTAACACTCAATCGCCCAAGAAAGGCTTCTCAAGAAGAACAGCCCCAAAGTAACCCTGTTTACGGTAAAAAGGTATGGATGAACACTACGCCTAAAAAACAGGCAAAAAAGCCTCATCCTCCCAAACCCCAAGTAGTAAAACAGCAGCCCAAGAAGGTGGTTGAAAAACCTAAACAGGCAGCGAAGGTTAAAACACCAAAACCACCGACTCCGCCTAAAAAGCGATTGCCGTTAGAAGAAGCCATCTCACAGATAATCACGTTTTGGCCTAATCTTTTTCCTGAAAATCAATTAAGACCCATGAAAATTGGCATCCAGCAAGATATGTGGCAAGAGGTGAAGGAAAAGGACTTACCGATAGCCAGAAGGCGTTTGAAAGCTTGTTTAGGCAGTATTGGATATCACGCTGATTATCGGGTACTTATTCAGTTAGGAGCGTTTCGTTATGACAAAGACGGTCATATAGTCGGAGAGGTCACTCAAGCGGATGTTGAGGATAATTTGCAACGTTTATCCCGGCGAAATAAAGATAGATGAAAGAATCTGAATTAATTGCTCATGCTGAAAATCCCACTTTGTGGAAAAAATATCCGACACTAACAAATTGGGAAATGCGTTTTTTAAATAATGTCATCACCTCGTATCGGCAATGGAATAACATTTCACCGAAACAAAAAGCCACTGTATTTAAAATCCTCCAAAGAGTTGGCGAAATTAAATAAATTTCTTATTAAAAAATAACACCAAAATAATCCCAAATTGGTAATAAATTTTATTATTTCCGTTAGACGGTTTTATTTAATTAACCAAATTGGGATTACTTTGTGTTTTATTTTGATTTTTTTGATTTTTGGTTTACTATTGGTAATTAAATTAATACCAATAAGGATTGTTTTTATGCAAAAGATATTTTGTGATGATGGCTCTACTTTTGTGAAGCTGGCTTACGTTGATGAGCAAAAAGAGCTAGTGAGAAAAATAACCCAAACTTCATTTTTAGCGGGAAACTGGAATTTTGCTTTTGGAAAAAACATTTATAACTATGAAATAGATGACAAACGTTATTCTTTTAACGATGGGATTAATAACGCTAGCGAAACCACAACGGTTAATTATCAATATAGCGATGAAAATTTGCTCTCTGTTCATCATGCTTTACTGAATACTGATTTAACTCCCTGCGAAATAGAACTATATGTGACATTACCCTTATGCGAGTTCTTCAATGAGCAGCGTCAAAAGAACATAAAAAATATAGAAAGGAAGAAAGCTAATTTATTAAGAGAAATAAAATATCATGATGGAGAAGGTTACAAAGATACCTTCAAAATAAAAAAAGTTCATGTTAGTCCTGAATCTTTAACCGCTTTGCACGAAAGGTTTAAACATGACGACGTTAATGATTATGAATCATCTCTTATTGTAGATTTAGGCGGAACAACGTTAGATTGTGGTGTTGTTTTAGGAAAATTCAGACAGTTAACGCATATTATTGCTGAGCCGTCATTAGGTGTTTCTTCCGTTATTAAAAGAATACAGAAAATAGTTAAATCCGAGGCGAATATCGGCTTAAGTTACGCTTCTGCTAATAATTTAATGTTAGATATTTTTTATAAAAAATATGAGTTTTTAAGTTCGCTGGTCAATCGAGAGCAGCAAAAATCAGACAGGATAAAATTAGAAACTGAAGATGCGATAAATAATTTATCGGTATTGGTGTCCGGTAAGCTAAAAATGTTTAATGAGTTTCAGCGAATTTATCTCATCGGCGGGGGTTCGTCCTTAATTAAAGATAAAATTGTTAAAGATTTTGCACATTTAAAGAACAATATATATCAAGTTCCTGATTCGCAATTTGCCTTAGTTAAATCGATTGCTAACATGATTTTAGGGGATGATTAAATGCGTGACAAAAGAAAGAAAATCATTGTACATATTCATCCAGATTCCTTCATAGAAGACAAATTCGCCGATGAAATGCTTGATCAACAGTTAATCAAAAAAGGCGATTTTCTGAGGAAATGTTTCTTATCAGGCTTGGCTTTGCATTTAGCTGATCATCGATTGCCCAATATGATCTCCTGTCTATTAGATGAAAATTTTAATCTTGAACAATTGCATAACGTTTTGGCTTTGATCTCAAAGTCAGATAGCCCTCCAAAAAAAGAAAATCTTTCAGAAGAAAAAATAGTTTTAGATGAAATCAAAAATAACTTGTTGCTTGGGTGACATCAGAAACCGAGCAACGATGTCGCCGCTAATGGCGACTCCGCTTATGTTTCCCTACGGGATATTAGAAACCCATTGAAAAAAGCGTATCGCTTAAATAAATTGAATTCCGCCTGTAAATCAGATTTATCCATCGCATTAATTTGAAATTTGAAGGATTTCCCTAACTGCCCGATGCCAGCTTGCCATTCGCCCATTTTTAGGGGACGGCAAGCCTTCAAGTGGCTTTCGCGGCATATCCTCGCCATACATGGCTCCGGTATTCCACGAAAGCTACTTGACCCCAAATGGTCAATGGCTTCGTGACATCGGCAGTAAGGGAACGGTGACGTGGGGTCACCTCCTGCTGTCCCACTAAATAGGAGACACTGCTATGTCCCGATTTATACAAGGCGACAGCCAGAAAATTATGGCAACTTTTCCTGATAATGCAATCGATTTTATACTCACCGATCAGCCTTATCTGGTTGATTATACCGATCGGGCAGGGCGCCCAATTGCCAACGATAAAAACGACGAATGGCTAAAGCCCGCCTGTCAACAAATGTTTCGTGTGTTAAAACCCAATAGTCTGATGGTCAGTTTTTATGGCTGGAATCGGGTAGAAAAATTTGTTGATGCCTGGAAAAAATCCGGCTTCCGGATTGTTGGTCATCTCGTTTTCAAGAAACGTTATGCATCAAAAACTGGTTTTTTGGAGCACCGCCACGAAAACGCTTATTTATTGGCGAAAGGTCGTCCCGTGATGCCCGTTAAGCCAATGAGAGACGTACAATCATGGCAATATACAGGTAATCTTTATCATCTAACTCAAAAGCCCATTAGTAGCTTACAACCGCTGATAGAGTCTTTTACGCAACCTAATGCTATTGTACTCGATCCGTTTGCAGGTTCTGGCTCTACCTGTATCGCTGCTGCGCTTTCAGGACGGCGTTATATTGGTATTGAGCTTCTCGCTGAATATCATGCCATTGGTCAACAACGTATTGCCGCTTTGCGTACTCGACGTGTTGCTTAAAGAGGAAATAAAAAAATGAATTATTCCGATCATGACGTACTACGAAAAGATGTGGCTTTACTCGTTGAGAAAATGGATATGTTTTATATACAGCTTTTTGAATTTGAGCGGAAATATTTATATAACGCTGACGAACTTACCGAGCGTTTAGCGGCGCAACTGATGAAGCCGATTAAAAATCAAATGCAAGATATTTATCAACAAGTCATTGCCACGAGTTTCGCACGGGCATATAAAATTCTAGAAATGGCTTCGGAACAATAATTAATCTGTAACTTGCTAAGACGTATAAATTTACTTAAATTACAATAAGTTATTTTTGATTTATGAGATTTTTTCTATTTATATATTATGCTGAATTAAACTTAAAAATAGAGCGTTTTTTTATTGGTGCGAAACTCGTGATTGCGTTGGACAGTGCTTTTAAAGATTAATCAAACGGGCGGTATATCCGCCCAGTTATTTTATTATTTATCTTTTCGTGGGTTATTTCTTTTAAAATCAGCAGTCACTTGGCGTAATTAATTGTTAAATGAATTTTGTTTTTGTATTTTCAGCTATTTCTTTAAGTTTGGCGTAAATGTTAAATAATAAAATAATTAATTCACAAGAAACCCTAACACCTATAACCATTGTGGTTAATCCACCTATAAAACCTGAGAAAAAGCCACCTAAATGACTACCCGCAAAAATAGCAGCAATGCCAGAAAATAAAACCGCGATTATTCCAAGCCAATAAAAAATTATTATAATCTTAGGGGTTATCATTTTATCTAAATTTAATAAAGATTTTAACATGGTTATTTCCTCTTTTTTATTTCTCTGAGTTGGTTAATAAATTTTATTCTCATTTATTTTTTCCGCTTTTATTTTCAGATAATGTTGATAAATTTTTTTTGCATAGTGGAAACGATTTTTAATCGCTGTATTGGTATTTTTAATTCCCGCGTTATACATCCCTACAGCTAACCAATTTTTGCCGTAGAGAACAAAGTTACGAGTTAAAATCATTGCCCCAATATGAATATTTAAACAAGGATAATTGATTAAGTCACTTTCAGTTAACGTAGGATATTCTTTTTTAATTGCGTTAAAGGTTTTGCTATTAATTTGCATAACCCCTAAATCAAATGAGCCATCTTTATTTTTGTTTTTTGCATGGTGATTAAAGTTTGATTCTTGTCTGGCAATGGCTCTTAAATAATCCGGGTCAATTTGATAATAACTTCCAGCTTTATCAAAACAATCAGCAAGGGATAATTTTGAGATAACAAGACAAAACAGCCACATTAAATTTTCATCAAGTAGCTCTTTATTCAAAAACAGAACAATTCGGCATATTATCGCCTCTATAGAGCAAAAGGATTTTTTAAAGATATCCCAATTATCATTTTCAATTTTACCTCCCTCAATCCGCTTTTTCTATCACTAACTTACACACACTCACTCACCACTTGCAAAATAAATTTTGCCTAATTTTATATTTAAATTTCAGTTATTTATATAATTATAGACTTTTTTATAATCAACAAAAACGATAAGTGAAAAATATTTCTTAAATAAGTTATGACTATTTATATTATAACTGCATGTTATTTAATAAAAAAACATAAAAATAAAGTTTATATTAATTTTTGGATTAATTTATAAATATTTTTTAATTAATTTTAATATAGTTATAACTTAATTGTATAATATAAAATTAAGTGTAAATTTAATTCATTTTTTTGAGGTCACGAGTTTCGCAATCTCCAAAAAAGAAGTATAAATTTAAAAACAAGAAAAAATCAGGGTGTTCATATTTTGTCGGGTTATCCATGTATTAAAGATATCTCACGAGTTTCGCACCAATAAAAAAACGCTCTATTTTTAAGTTTAATTCAGCATAATATGTAAATAGATAAAACCTTATAAATTAAATATAACTTATTGTAAATTAAGTAAATTTATGCATTTCAGTAACTTGCAGATTAATCATTACTTTTAAGCCATTTCTAGAATTTTATAGGCCTGTGCGAAACTCGTGTATCTATAAAACATTCTTACAAGTAAGCAGTTTAAGATACTCTGGTTTAGCGTTATCAGAAGTAAGCCCATCGCCTTTATCTCATGACACTGTTAGCCGATGGCTAAAAAGTAGATGTTTTAGACCTAAAGACCCATGGCGATTAGTTGAACCTTCTATAGACAAAAAAAGCCCTTGCGTACTAATTGCCGATGATACATTGATTGCCAAAACACGTAGTAAAAAAATAGAGATGGTCCATTATCAATATTCAGGTAATGAACATGAGGTTATTGCTGGCATAGGTTTAGTTAATTTGCTTTGGCATGATCTGACGAAGGTTGAATCAATTCCTATCAATTATCTTATTTATGATAAAGATTCTGATGGAAAAACAAAAAACACGCACTTTTCCGAAATGCTCACTCTTGCTAAAAAAAGAGGGATCATGCCAGAAGCCGTAGTGATGGATGCTTGGTATTCTAGCCTGGATAACCTGAAATCAATTCGCTCTCATGGTTGGATCTGGGTAACCACGCTGAGGAAAAATAGGATTGTTAACCATAACAAACAACTGAACAAGTTAGACATCTCAGAAGAAGGAACGTCAATACACTTGCGAGGATATGGTTGGGTAACCGTTTTCAAATTTACAGCCAAAAACGGCCGTATTGATTACATAGTAACAAACAAAGAGAATCCCACCCGTCAATACCTCAAATCTATCATGGATGCCCGTTGGTCTGTTGAAGTTTATCATCGAGAAGTTAAACAAAACTGTGGTATTGAACGCTGTCAGGCTCGCACGAGCCGAGCGCAAAGAAATCATATTTTCTCGCTATTTCTGCGTGGTTTGAACAACATAAACGTCGTATATCTGAAAAAATAACCCTTTATCAACAAAATTGGGACGTAATCAAAAGTGCTATTACTGAGCAAATCCGTGTTTTATTAGCGTACCCAAATTAGTTTTGTGCGAAACTCGTGTTTAATCGCTGATGCCGTGCTTAAATCAGAATTGAAGTTAGATTCTATGTTTGAATTTGCTTATAAGCGACCACAGGATATTGATGATAACATGATTAAAGCATTTGGTTATCAAGCTGTGAAAGAAAGAATTAACGAAGTGGATTATAAAGTTAGTCATTTTTTTAGACAAAAATAAAATAACGCTTTTTTATTAAAAATCCCCTGAAATTAGGGGCTTTAAAAGTTATTTTTTGTACTCAATAACTTCTGGTTGAGACGTTTGACCAATAGCGATTTTTTGTGGTTTTTCTTCTTCCGGTATTTCGTAATTAAAGGTTAATGTTAGCAATCCATCGGCTAAGTTAGCATTTTGTATTTTTATGCGATGGTCAAGGTCAAAACTCATCGAAAAGCTTTTTTTTTCAATACCTTTATGTAGCCATTTCTCTGCTTTGCTATCATCGTTACTTTCTTCTTTCTCTGTTCCACTTTTTCCGCTGATGGTCAACTTATTATTCAGCACCGATATATCTAACTCGTGTTGTTTATAACCAGGAACTGCTACTGTGAGCTCCAGATTTTATTTATCTTTTTGGTATAAATTGTAAGTCGGCATCTCTGACAACGGTTTTTCACCGGTTATTCGGCTAAATAATTTATCCATTTGAGTAAATCTATCCGATAACAGGTTATCACTTAGCATAGGAATAAGAGAAAAAGAACGATAAACCATATTGTCCTCCTTTTTGCGCTTATTGATTCGTATATTACCTTGTTAAGTTATAATGCTAAATGGGGGTAACCTTATTTATTTTCAAGTGGATTTTATAGTTAATGAAACCACTAAATATAACAAAATTGCAAATATGTGGATTATCTCAGTCAATATTAATATCACGCATATTGCAATGGATAATTAGTTTCAGTTTATTATTGTTAGCTGTTATTTTGATTGTTTTTTTGATGAAAGAAACGTTTACTTTAGCTTTACTATTATTCAGGTCAGCCAATCCAGCCCAGACTTATCTTTTGCTTGAAGGGATCGTTAATTATTTTCTTTATTTTGAATTTATCGCATTGATAATTAAATATTTTAATTCTTTGTATCATTTCCCTTTACAATATTTTGTATATATCGGTATTACTGCTATCATTCGATTAATTATCGTAGAACATAAAGATCCATTTTCTGTATTGATTTATGCAATATCGATATTATTCATGGTCTTAGCCTTGTATTTAGCTAACGGAAAACGTCTTGTAGAATAAAAAACTATTGATTAAAACGATAAAGTATGAGTTAATTAACTCTAGTTTCGGGATTAACAATCTCTTTTTATTAGTAAAAATTTTAAGTAATTCAAAATTTAGCGATATCATAATACCTCTTCATTAATGAGTTCCTTCTGATTAAATACCATTAGTAGAATTATGTTAATCTTTGAGATTTTTAATTAATTAACAAAATTAAGGAACTTATTATGTCAAGTATCAATACAGGTATTGTTAAGTGGTTTAACGCGGATAAAGGTTTTGGGTTTATTTCACCCAAAAATGGTAGTCAGGATGTGTTTGTTCATTATTCTGCTATTCAGGGTAATGACTATAAAACCCTCTATGAAGGGCAGGAAGTGAATTTTTCAGTCGAAAGCGGCCATAAAGGACCTTCGGCAACTAATGTGATAGCGTTATCGTAGAATTGAATTGATTGATATTATCGTGTGGTTATCTTTATACTACTCGATAATTTCGTTTAGTTAGTAACGAATATCCGCTTGCCACTTTCACCTATCAGAATTCCGTTACCACCCTCAATATCAAAATAGTAAAGTAAGCCTTTATCTGTTAGTTTACGTTCTCGTAATCTTATTATTTTGACAACTTCTTCGTTGTAGGAAACGGACATACCAGGTTCTAGTCTTCGAAATGTTGTTCTGTGTTTGTTGGGTTGAATCATGATAATTTCTCCTGATTGAGATGTAACCAAGAAAAAACTAAAAATCGATTTATTGTTGGGGTTCTAAATTAGAACCCCTTATTATTTATTTTTTGGAGAGTTTTCCCTGATGTGAACACTATTTATAACCTGAGTTCGGGATAAGCATTATCAATTATACTTGAAGATACGTACCTGCAACAGGTATCTTTGGTTTAGATGGCATTAAACAATATGCAACCAGTCCGCCTAATAAATTCACTACAAAGTTAGCCGGAGAGCGATGTCGCGTATGCTCTATTTGACAAAGATTTTTTAACTCATCAAATACCGTTTCAATGACAGAACGATGACGCAAGATGGCTTTGTCGAAACAAGTCTGTTTAATAGGCTTCATTTTCTTCTTGATATTCGTTATAAGGCTAATTCCCATCGTTTTGAGTTGCTGTTTCAGTGAAGCCGATAAATACCCTTTATCTGCGTACAAACAACCAGAAAGATCCTTTGTCAGCTCAGGCAATGGTTTCCGATCATCGGTGTTTCCTGATGTGAGTCGAAAACTGAGTATTTCCCCCAAATGATTGATAATTACATGAAGCTTGAAACCAAAGAACCAACCTGTTGAATTTTTTCCCCGTTCAGCTATCCCATTGAAGACTTTATGTCTGCGGATCCGTAAGTTATCACACACCGCTATCGGAGTAGAATCGGCAACCGATAGCCCCGTGCATTTTCCCTTAATTGACTCAAACAGTGCCGTTAACGCTAAGGCACTACGCGGAAGTAACTCTACACAGCGTGAATAGGATGGCAAGTTAGGAAATTCCTTCCGGAGATATAAGCGGACATAATAGAGATAAAATACCTTGAATTGCCTGAATCGGAGTTGATGAAACAACACAACCAGTGTCATCATTTCCGCCAACGAAAGCTGAGTAGACCGTCTACGACGCTTAGTACCGTTAGTCAGCAAATATTCATGCATTTTTGGCTCGAAGTCTTTGCAAAAATCATCCATCAGGCAATAAAGTTCAGTAAGATTTTCCATAATTGTTTAACAATGCTCTACTCTTTAACCAGACTGTTAGAGTATTTTAACAAAACAGGCTCATTCAACTATTTGAATATCAAGACTTTCTCTTTATTTCTTATCCCGAACTCAGGTTATTTATAATAATTAACAATTCTAATTAATCACCTTGCTATAGGGGTATTTTTTACTACCTATTGGTTTGTTTATGTATTATCATGAGGAAAATCACTGGATTTAAATATGAAATTTAAAAAAAATTTGAATTATTATTACGACAAATTGCCAGCGAAAATTGATCCATACATTGATTATTTTTTTAACTGAAATAATGTATTTATGTGAAATCCGATAATGTTAAATTTTATTGAGGCTAAATACTCAGAAATATCTAACTGTCAATTGAATGATATATTCTTTCTAAGAAAAAAAGTATTTAAAGATCGCCTCGATTGGGCAGTTAATTGTGCAAATGAAAGAGAATGTGATCAATATGATAATTCTAACACGACATATTTGCTTGGTATAAGTGATAGTAAAGTAATTTGTAGTCTTAGGTTAATAGATATGAAATACCCAAATATGATTACAGGGACATTTAATTCATATTTTAATCAACTAGTTCTCCCTAAAGGGAATTATGTGGAATCAAGTCGATTTTTTGTCGACAAGATTAGAAGTAAGAGTCAGGTTTTTGCTAAATATCCTATTAGTACATTACTTTTTCTTTCAGCATTAAATTATGCCAAAATTAATAATTATGATGGAATATTAACTATAGTAAGCTTGCCAATGAGGAAGATAATGAAACGTTCTGGCTGGCAGATTAACACCATTGCTCAGGGGTTATCAGAAAAAAAGAAGCCGATTTATTTGTTGAAATTGCCTGTTGATGTTAAAAATCAGGCGATTATTATCGATGTTGTAAGTAAAAATAACCTCTTTCTTAAAGGCGATTTAAAAGAATGGCCTATGTCTGTTCATATAGATGATATAGCTACAGCTAAATAAATTGAACGTCTAAGAATTTCAAAAATAATTTAACATACATTGTTAAGCAGAATAACGGGGATAAAACGATTTCGATCTCTCTGGGTTGAGTGGTTTCAATAATTTCAGCCCAGGCATTATTCCGTTCAAAAAGCGATTTTAACGGTCGGGGTTGGAAATCTGTTTTCATCGGAAAGGTAGATTAAATAATAATCAAAAGAAGCAAGTTTAACGTAGATTGATAATATAACCTTAATTCAAGATGGTCGCCTCCGACGACGACTTGTCATTGCTCGTTAGTACTGATATAACCTCAACTCTATTTTCTCAACCTTTTAGTCCTTTTTATGTCACCGCGTTTTAGTCATGTTTTTCAATTTGGTCAACGCTGGCTCAATTGGCTTAACCGTCAACCGCCTAATACCGTTCGCCCAGTTGTGATGCAAACCATGGTAAAGATTATGGCTTGCGGCACTTCGCTTATGGGATGGTCAATTTGGCGATGCCCTGACCCTGAATGTAATCATGAGAAGCGGGTTAAATTTACCTGCAAAAGCCGAAGCTGCCCTCATTGCGGCGTAAAAGCTTGCCTACAATGGATTAACAATAACGCTGGCCTGGTTACCTAAAGTCCCTTGGCAACACATTACTTTTACCATGCCTGGTGAATATTGGCCTGTTATTCGCGCCAATCGGTGGCTGCTCGGTGAAATGAATCGATTAGCCGCTGATGTGGTATTAACTATCTGCCGTGATCTCAATATCACCCCCGGCATTTTCACTGCCATCCACACTTGGGGACGTGACCAAAAATGGCATCCACATATTCATCTTTCAACCACAGCCGGCGGGGTCACTAAAAATAACACCTGGCGAGATATGAGCTTTTATCGCGAAAACGTCATGACTATGTGGCGACATCGGGTAACCGAATCGTTGAGAAAACATTATTACACCCTGACGATTCCTGATGAGCTTAAATGTGAAGGGCGAAGCAAATTTTCTTGGAATCGCCTACTTAACACTCACTACAAACGTGGCTGGAATATCAATCTCTCTAATATCCTTTCCAATATCACCCATGTCACCCTTTATCTCGGATTTTATCTAAAGAAAGCCCCTGTCTCGCTTAGTCGTTTAAAACATTATGCCGGTGAAGATAACATCACGTTATGCTATAAGAGTCACCGCACAAAAAAACAGGAAGAAGAGGTCATAACATCCGACGAATTGATTACCCGGTTTGAGTCTCATGTACCTCAAAAATGGTTTCATATGATCCGCTATTACGGTTTTTTAAGTCCATCAGCCCCAATGCGAAAAATGTTAACAGAGGTTGTTTATCCGTTAATCCAGTAGGATAAAAAATCCGCTAAAAAAATCACCTTTCGAAACATGTATCGACATGTCTTTAAAGTCGATCCACTGGCTTGTCTCTTATGCGGGAAAGAATTACTCTTCGCAGGAATGAATTTTGGATTGAAGCTTAAAGAGCTTATGGCTCGTCAGGATGAATTGGCACGTTTGCGGTGGCAATAAAAACTCACTATAGGGTAACCTGAGTTCGGGATAAGCGTTAGTTATGAGAAAATAAAAATAGCTCATTTATCAATAAAAACCTTTTAAAATCAATAAAATGATAAAAAAAGGAATATTTTTAGTTGGTTGTAGGTTAAAAAATAAGCTATTTTCTCTGCTAAAATCATGAAAAAAGCCAAAATTTAGCACTGTTTTATGTAATAATTTTAATTTAAGTAATTGAATATATAATGAAAAAATTTATATTCCTTATCCCGAACTCAGGTTAGGGTAGATCTATCTTTTGTTCAAAACTGATTAATAATTAATCGTTCCTTAACCCTTTATTCTGTTTTTTATCTCAACATTCAAAAATAATTCTGGCAAAACTTAGAAAAAATAAAAATGGGTTCATCAGGGCATAGGTTAATTAGTAACCTTTTCTGGTATTAATTTCTTATACATGAACAGAGAGCAAATTTTCATCGCTATATTGATAATTAACCGTTGTGGTTTCACTAGCGTTATTAATCCCATCGTTGAAAGAATAACGTTTCCCCTCTATTTCATAGTTATAAATGTTTTGTCCAAAAGCAAAATTCCAGTTTCCTGCTAAAAAGGAAGTTTCTGTTATTTTTGTCACTAGCTTTTTTTGCTCATCAGCGTAAGCCAGCTTCACAAAAGTAGAACCATCATCACAAAATATCTTTTGCATAAAAAAACCTTATTGGTGTTAATTTAATTACCAATATTAAACCATAAATCAAAAAAATCAAAATAAACACACAAAATAAACCCAATTTGGTTAAATAAATGAAACCAGATAATGAGAAAATAAAATAGTAAAACCAATATGGTTTTATTTTGGTGTTATTTTTTAATAAAAAATTTATTTGATTTCGCCCACTCTTTGGAGGATTTTAAATGTGGCGGCTTTTTGTTTCGGTGAAATGTTATTCCATTGCCGATACGAAGTGATGACATTATTTAAAAAACGGACTTCCCAATTTGTTAGTGTCGGATATTTTTTCCACAAAGTGGCATTTTCAGCATGAGCAATTAATTCAGATTCTTTCATTTATCTTTGTTTCGCCGTGCTAAACGTTGCAAATTATCCCCAACATCGGCTTGGGTGACCTCCGGCTATCTGACCATCCTTGTCATAACGAAACGCGCCTAACTGGATAAGCGCACGATAATCAGCGTGATGAACAATACTGCCTAAACAGGCTCTCAAACGCCTTCTGGCTATCGGTAAACTCTTATCCTTCACGTCTTGCCACATATCGTGCTGGACACCAATTTTCATTGGACGCAATTGATTTTCAGGAAATAAATTAGGCCAAAAAGTGGTTATCTGGGAAATAGCCTCATCTAACGGCAATCGCTTTTTGGGCGGAGTAGGTGGTTTTGGTAGTTTAACCTTCACTATCTGTTTAGGTTTAACGACAGGTTTCTTGGATTGCTGTTTTGCTATTTTGGGAGGATGAAGCTTTTTTGCCTGTTTTTTAGGCGTAGCATTGACCCATACCTTTTTACCGTAAACGGAGTTACTTGAGGTTTGTTCTTCTTGTGAAGCCTTTCTTGGGCGATTGAGGGTTAATTTCTGGCGTTCCGTCATCGTTTAATCTTTAAACAGGTTAATCATCTCATCATCATTTAAGCCAGTAAACTTCATCACCGATTGCCTGTCCATGTCACTTTCGAGCATTTGGCGCGCTATCTTCATCGATGCATGTTTTTCGCCCTTTTGCATTCCCTCTTGAATCCCTTCAAGTTTACCTTCTTGAACGCCATCATTTTTGCCTAACTGGTAGCCTTCCTGACGGTCTTCCAGCTTTCCTCTTTGTAATCCTTCTTGTTTTAATGCTTGAGCAATAGTCATAAATGCTCCTTCGTGTTTCTCTGATTGTTTGGCTATCTCGGTGATAAATTCCATTGGTTTTTGAGCATTACCTTCCTGAATGAGATAGTTAAACATAGTAATAACTTGATTATCGGTATAGTAATTATACGACAACAGTTTAACAATACTATCCAGTAATTCTGTCATATCGCGTCTTCGAATGTGTTTTTGTAATAATTCCAATAACGCCATTCGCTTATGTTGCATAATCTCACCATCATCAAGCGTGGTGACATCGGCTAACTTAAAAGGGTTGGTGTAGATACTTTCTGCTAATTTTCTGTTTTCAAAGCAATCGAGCCAATGAGTGCTATAAGGGTGAGGACTCTGTTCACCACAATAAAATAAAATGGGGAAAACTAACGGTAATTTCTTGTTTCCCTGTTCTAAATGGTCGGGTAGCAACGTGACATCTCTGTCACGCCGCCCCCTAAGAACGGTACGTGCAAGTTTCCCCGCATACCGCTCAAGCCTTTATAAGTCACGATACAGTATGATCGCAACCAGCAGCCCGACTATGTTTTTGGCGATGGCAATTAGGATGTAAGAGTTCAAGATTACCCAGTTCATTTCCGCCTCCTTTCACTCTTTCGACTTTATGGTGTATGTTCCAGCCAGTTTCTTGAGTAATTAATTGGTTGCAGCATAAACAGCGTTTATCTTGTCTTATCCATAGTACTCTTACTTTCTTACTTCCTACGGTTTTTTGTTTCCAGGTATTTTCTAGCCTTTTTTCGAAATACATTTCCCATTTTTTATCGAATGGGCAGGCTTCACTTCTGATTTTTATATGGCGCTTTATAGGTGTGGAAGATGCTTTGTACAGTGTAAAATTCTTGCCTTCCGGCGCTTTTCCACTAAACATCCATTGATTATTCCCTTGAACGGTAAAGTATTTTTTTCTTACCCAATACTTACCTTTCTTTGGGTGACGTCTTAAACACCATTTCCACAAAACTTGCCAAATCAGATGATCGATTTTAGAAAAGGCTTTTTTTCGCAACAACATGTCGGTGGTAATTTACCCACCCTCTAATTATCGGGTTGAGTTTAGTTATCAGTTTCCATGCGCTGCTTGACCTTTCCTGCTTTATCGTGGTTCTAATTTTCTTCAAAAAGTTTGTGAGATTTTTTTTTGCGGGTGATATTAAAAATTTTCCGTTAAAAGATCTAACATTCTGTCCTAAGAAATTAAGCCCTTCACTAATATGGATAATTCTCGTTTTTTCTTGTGATAGACGCAAGCCTCTTTTTGCCATAAATCCTTCAACCAGTGGTTTGACCCTTGATTTAAGGAGTTCATGTGAGATACCTGTTATCACAAAATCATCCGCATATCGCAATATCGCACATAATGGACTTTATGCTTATTACCTTTAGCCGTACCTGAATATCCAAATACTTGTCGGAGTTCAGCTTCAAGACCATCCAGTGCCATATTAGCCAATGTTGGGGAAATAATACCGCCTTGCGGTGTCCCACCATTGGTGGTGTAAAAGGCTCCACGATCTAATAAACCTGATTTTAGCCACTTACTTAATATCACTTTATCCATAGGAATTGTGTTGATTAAGAAATCATGACTAATGTTATCAAAGCATCCTGCAATATCCGCTTCTAACACCCATTTTGCTGATTTAGATTTTGCACAATTACAAAATATTTGCTCTATCGCATCAGCGGTACTTCTAAGTGACCGGAATCCGTAACTGTTCTTATCCGCTGTGATTTCCGATACAGGCTCTAGGGCTAGCAAATGTAGCGCTTGCATCGCTCTGTCAAGCATGGTCGGTATACCAAGAGCTCGCAGTTTTCCGTTTGCTTTCGGGATATATATTCGGCGTAAAGGTTTTGGTCTATACCCTGTACGTTTCATAGCCCCTATTGCGTTCCACTTCTTTTCGGGTGTATTCCACATAACACCATCGACACCAGGCGTTTTCTTGCCTGTATTGTCGGTCACACGTTTTATCGCCATCACTTTAGCGGTGAATGACCGTGTTAATAAACGTTGCAACGCTTTTACTCTGCGCCATTGCTCGTTCTTCGCTGCTTTCGCAATACGTACTTGTAACTTTCGCACCCGTACATGACTGGTTTTCCAGTTAATAGAATGCCAGCTTGTTGGGTGGAAGGATGCAGATGCACACATGTTGGCTGCACTCAACTTGCTTTCCTCCTCTTGAAAGTTTTACTCGTCTTCTCACGATTAAAGACCCGATGAAAGTCTGCTCACTTTCGTGGTAAGGCAAAGTTTGAACCTCTATCCGTCCCATTACAGACCGGCATTCGCTTTTTTCATCATCCTTTACCCGCACCGTTATCAATCTATCTTACGATATCTCTAGCCTTACGGCGGCGGTACGGGCTTACCAGGTTTCACCTGACATACAAACTATCGGGTTAGGTTCTATCTCTCGACCGGAGGGTTATTGCCCATGTATCCGCACAAAAACCACAGATAACCTACCTCATACCTTTTGGTTCAGGCCTATCAGCATCTTTGGCCTGTTAGCGATCACGGTCTTTATTAACAGTTCACATACGTTAACCATACCGATAAACCTAGCACCTCATCCGCATGATGCTTGCAGGTAATAACTATTCCCTCACGGTTTCGTTATCGCGTTTTACAACGCAAGGTTTCATTGTCCCGTGAGCTTCAGACCCCGCAGTTGCCCGCCACGCCTGTCACGGTAGGTTACAGTCAATGGGATGACTGGTTTTGTCCATTCCTTTGTCAAAACAATATGTCAGACAACTTCCTGTCGCACTTTTTGCATCGCTGCCATGCTATAGCGCATGAGTCGCCATGCCATGAGTTTATCTGGCGTGGACTGGTGCTCAATCAAAACATAGATATATCCACTTCCTTTCGTGGTGCTAACTGAATACAGGATATCACTCTGGTAATTTTTCATCTCACTATCGATAAATGAGCCTGATTCCATTTTGAGGCTATCGAAATCGCACAACGACTTAATCTCATCCGGTAGCCAGATATCAAAAAAATCTTTTGCCGTCTCTTTCTCACTTAAAAACTGCTTGAATACAGCATCGTGTGGTGTTGGGGTGAATTTTTTACTCATCCGATATCTTCAATAATTGCTGGCGTCAGATTGAATTATGGCAAACAAACCCGCTATATTAAATATGCTATTTATTCATTACATCACGAGTTTCGCCCAGGCCTATAAAATTCTAGAAATGGCTTAAAAGTAATGATTAATCTGCAAGTTACTGAAATGCATAAATTTACTTAATTTACAATAAGTTATATTTAATTTATAAGTTTTTATCTATTTACATATTATGCTGAATTAAACTTAAAAATAGAGCGTTTTTTTATTGGTGCGAAACTCGTGTACATATCAGACATCATAATCCAGCCATACAAAAACGCACCTTATCTTCTCAGGTGCGTTTATTTTTTGTTACTGGTATCTTTTCATGGCTAATCACAGGAAAATGGCTCACAATCGATTACAGGCGCTTCTAGAGGCATTACTGAATTAAGCCTGTGCCGTTTTTTCATTCTCAGCAACTTTGGCAAGAATATTTACCAACAATTTATTAATAACGAGTGTCTTCTTCGCTCGGGTCGCTGAGACATACAGCAAATTGACCTCATCTCTAAAAGCTGCATTGTCCATATTAGGGTCAAAGAGATTATTCGGAAAGTCATTATTAATTTCGACAATATCCCACTCTAATCCCTTGTATCTTGAAATTTGGTTATAATAATAGCGATTAGATTTGGCAAGGTGTATGTAATCCGATTGTCCCTGGGGTTTATAGCCCGTAGCAAAGCGAATGATGCATACACTTAGCCACTCATCTGAAACCCGAACAGTTGTCCGTAATTCATAACGTATTTGCAAGGATGGGTAATATGAGTCAGCTAAATCCAATTTGTGTAGGAATTGATGTTTCTAAAGCTTCATTGGATATTGCAGGCACCAATAACATTGAGCAGTTCAGAGTCAGCAATAACCCTGACGGGTTCGATACCATCATTTATCAACTGAAAAAGAACAACATAGCCTTGATTCTGATGGAAGCTACAGGTGGTCTCGAGGCAGCGATTGCATGCGCTCTTCAGGCTGAAGGTTTTGATGTTGCCGTTATCAATCCCAGGCAAGCCAGAGACTTTGCTCGATCCATGGGCTATCTGGCAAAGACTGATAGAATAGATGCCAGAGTTTTAGCTCAGATGGCTGATGTCATTAACCGCCATCCTGAGCGGTCACGTTTTATCCAGGCTATTCCTGATGCAGAGCGTCAGATTCTTGCTGCTATGGTGGTGCGCAGACGCCAGCTGATTGCAATGCTTGTAGCTGAAAGAAACCGGATGCATCCATCTCACCCGCAAAACAGAAAAAGCATCAGTAACATCATCAATGCACTAGAAAATGAACTTAAACGGATTGACGAGGATATGCATAAGCATATTACGGATCATTTCAACGAGCTTGCAGAGCGGCTAAGTACTATCAAAGGCATTGGTATGATGACTGCTGCTACATTGCTGGCAGAAGTCCCTGAGTTAGGGAAACTCTCGCGCAGGGAGATCAGTGCACTGGTTGGGGTAGCTCCTGTTAATAGAGACTCGGGAACCATGCGTGGCCGACGAACCATTTTTGGCGGTCGGGCCGGAGTTCGAACCTCTTTGTACATGGCTGCACTGGTTGCAACTCGTTTCAATCCGGTGATAAAAGCATTTTACACACGGCTGGTTGCAGCAGGAAAAGCCAAAAAAGTGGCGCTGGTTGCCTGTATGCGCAAACTGCTGACTATCCTGAATGCGATTCTCAGAAAGAACCAAGAATGGGATGAGTCGTATCATAACGTTGCTCCATAAATATACTGTTCAAGACAGTTGCTTTGGTGATAAGCGGAAACACTTTCACGAGTGCCAAGGCTGCCGGAACCAACAGCCAAAAACCGTCAGTCGTTTTATTGAGAAAGTTAATCAGCTTGGCAAATGCACCCACGACTCGACCAATGAAGCCAATCACAGGCTGCAACCCTTTCAACACAAAATTAAAAATCGGCGCAAGGGTGGCAAACACTTTTTCTGCAATCTGTTGCAGTTGCAGTAAGACACTGGCGAACGTGCGCCGGAAAATTTCCGATTGCGCTAAATCGTCTTGGGTTAATGCACGACCTTCTGCGACTTTTTGCTCAAGCGCTGTCCACTCTTCACGGGTTTTGCCGATGGCATCAACCATTTCATAGGAAAGTCCAACTTGCTCAGCAAGTGCGGTTCTTACGCCTTTGTCCTGTATGTTGTTTAACGCGCTGCCCGTTTCACGCAACAGGACGCTGGTATCCCTGATTTTGCCGTTGCTGTCCTTAAACGCCACGCGGAGCTTTTTGAACACCTGACTTGCGGTATCACCGTCGCTATTAATCGCCCGTTGGAACTCTTTGACGCCATCGGATAATTCATCAAAACTTACGCCAACTTCCTGTGCGCCTTCTCTTAACACCTGAAAACTTTTTGCGTCAATGCCAGTTTGTCGAACCGCTTTGTTAAAGCTATTAATCTGCTCCCCTGCACTCATAATTGCCGTGAGAGTAAATGCTCCTGTGATAATGCCTTTAAATTCGCTGAGCTTTTCGCCCAATTTTCCGAGTTTACTTTCGGTTTTTTTTGCCTCTTTGCCGAGGTCATCAACAGAATCACTGGCTTTATGCACGTCTTTTGCCGTACGGGTACTTTTTGTGCCAAGCTGGTCAACTTTTGCGGTGACGGTGGTGAATTTCCCCGTCACACCGCTTAATTGTTGAGATAATTTATCAAGTGCAGAAATTAACGTATCAAGCACGCCCGCATTGGCATTAACGCCAATATCCAGGCTTAACTTTTATTCACTCATTCGTCACCTCTTTTGCTTCACTTCGTCGTGCTGTTTCCACTCAATCGCCCCCGTGATAAAGGCGTGTTCGGCAGTTTTCAGATAGAAGAACATGTCATCATCGCGCAACGCCATAAGCTCACCCACTGAGCCGTAACCTGCCTTAACCAGTGAAAAAAGCAGTTTGTCGTGCTCATTGAGTGAGGATTTTCTAACGTACTGTCGCCAGCTATTAGGATAACGAGGCGTAAAGGTCAGCTCGCCGTTAATGCCGATAAAAAAGGGGCAGCGTAGAGGTGTAATACCGTTAGCGTTAAGGGAATGAAAAGCTCAGGTTTTTCATCAAAAAAGTTTGGCAATTTGCTAATGCTCATACCCTCGTGGGTGATTTGGTTGTAAAGCTGCCTCAGATTGCCGTCACTATGAGTTGAAAGTGTCGCGGCAATTCGTTTTGATTGCCCCAAGTCCTCGACAATTTCCAGCGCTTTCAACCGTAAATGATGATTGAAATTGCCAATCTGAAATTCGTTACCTTGCACCTTAAACGTTTTGTTTTTGGTGATATCGACAATATCATCTTGCGATAGCCCCGTAAGGCTGCCTAATCCTTGTTCTGTCATGATTTTTTCTCGTTAAATAGAACGAGTGAAATCCCGAAATTGCAGTTTGTAGGTCATTTCAGCATTGTGGTCAGTATTGGCAAAGGTAAATTGTGGCTGGTCTGTGATACTCCCGCCTGTAAACGTAAAGGTTTCTGTTTTGGCTTTACCGTCGATCTTGTACAACGTGCTCACCGAAGCATTGAGCAACGTCACTTCACCACTGCCTTGTAGCGAGGATAACCAGACATCATCGGCACTTCCCCTTAAAACATGAAACTCAAGCTCGGAAACTTTGGCATCCGTGCGCTTTGCCACACTGACGGAACCACCGGAGCCGTTAAAACGGCTGGTATCGGGATTGGGGAAAGTGATTTGCACGGTGGTTCCCGCGACGAAATCACTTAAGATTCGACCGCCTAGAATGACGGTTGTTGCATCCACATCATAGGAAATTTGCGCCATGTTTCGCCTCTAGTAATTAAAGTTGATGATAATATCTGCCCGATGAAATGCCCCTGCATTTTTTACGGCTTGTTGGATAGCGGGTGATTTGCGGTTTATGCGATCAACCTGTGATTGTTCTGCCAATAAATTGGCATAAGTGAAATACCCTTTGCTCTCAATTGACCGCTTAAACTGCTCTACATCGCCGAAGGTATCGGGTGATGTCCATTCTCCGGCAGCAAAAACGCTAGCTCGCACAAATCTCGCTGCCACCTGATTGATGCAATCAACCAGTAAGTCCACCCCTTTTCCAGTCTGCGGAATTTTGGTTGCAGTCGCTTTCATTAAATTAAAGGTATCGACCTGTACCTGATTGACATAGGCTTTCAGGTTATAAACATTATCGACAAATTCGTTGGTATTTGAGCACATCACCACCGGACGGTCTTTGATTAACGTGTAAATATCGATACCCACGGATGACGCACTGTCTACCTCGGTTTGGCTATAGCTTTCTGGCTCACAGGCGAGTTCTTTTAAGTGAATCGTCATCGCACTATTTTCAGCGCTGAAATCGACCACATGCACTCTTGCCATGTAGGAAACCGCCAAGGCTTTCTGATTGCGCTTTGAAAAAAGCAGCCGGAAATATTCTTGCCCTTTCTTGCTCACTTGCCACGCCAAGCCTTTTGTCGTGAGATTATCCGAATGAGAAACCACCTGATAGCCTAGTATCTTGTTGGCTTGACTGTAGCTCGCCAGTTTTAAAATCTGGTCATTGGTCAACTCATCAATAAAACAATACCCACAACCCGAAGACGCAGCTACCACATTGGCGATTGCCTCATCGGGAGATTGTGATGGCAAAGTTTGAGGCGGTGTCGCTTTGGTTAAGGTAGCGCTATCACCCAGTCCTAGCAGATTACCCACAAACGTCCCTGTCCCAGTTGGGCTAGCGTTGGCTAACCCTTTTTCTGACACCATCAAACGCTTATCAAGGTATACAAAGGTAGATTTTCCGTTGGTAGGCAGATTGTTGTTGTCGGGCTGATTTTCAGCAGATGGGTAGCCGTCTGGCAACGCCCGATTGAGGGGATTAATCACATCATTGAAAGTGACCGCGTCACCAAAGTTGAGATTTTCAAGTGTCAATTTGCCGAGCTTCATACTGCCGTCTTCAATTTGACGCAGCGTTTTAAGTAGCGCGTTGCTGTCAATTTCTGAGCCTGTCAGCGTGTCAAATTCCACCGCGGGCAGCGTTAAATCGGTTTTCCGGTAATGCCCGATAATCAGATTGCCTCCGGAGCCTATCGGATTGGGGGACGTGCCAAAAAAAGCAGTGGCCATCTGGTAGGTTTTCGAGGTAATGCCAAAATCGGCTTTGACCCCTGCGATATTTTTGTAGGTGGCATAAATCGTTTTGCCGTCAAAAATCGTGCCCGTTTCACTGGTCATCATGATGACGTGGTTGATATTGTCGTAATTTGCGCCTCGCTGCTCTTTGAGTAGCTGCACATTGACAACATTTTCAATGTCGATGCCAAGATTATTGCTCATGCTGTGAACCTTTTTCGTTGGAAAGTTGGAAAGTAAGATGGTTGATTGACGGTGTTGAGACGTTGATATAATCCGATACATAGGTGTTAATCGAAAACATCACGCGCTCTCGATACTGGCTACCTGTCGTAAAGTGCAAATCACGCACGCCCGTTGGCGCAGATAAGCTAATCGTGTGCTTCCACTGCTGCTCAAAGCCTTTTTGTGTTCTAAGCAACCGCAAGAGAATTTGCGCCCGTTGCAATGCTTGCTTTCCCCAGACATTCACGTCAAAGAGGATTTTCTCGTGCTGGCTGTATTCCATCACCTCAACGTTTCGGCGGTATGTTTCGCTAAAGCCTTTCACTTCACTGTTGCCAGATTGCTCAATGCTGATAACAGGCGCATTAAAATCCTGATTCGCCAGATTTGAACGTCCGATAAATATTGTGTTTTCCGCAACCTCTAGCGTATCTCGAATCACCATTGCCAGCCTTTGGATCGGTGGTTGGTAGTTTTTGTGGTGTAAATTGGTATCTTGCATTGACGAATAGCTCCAATGGTTCTATCATGTGACTCATGAGGAAGTGAAACGTTCATGACCCAACCCGAAAGGAAGAAAATTAATGAGTAAAGCAATGACAACTATTGAACTTGAAAAAATCCATGCTGAAATTTCTAAAATGATGGCAGAAACTATTAAGTTAAATTCAGAAGCAAATAAATTAAATTCAGAAACAGCTAAATTGAATAGAGAGACTTTTTGGTATCCGGTTGCTGTAGCATCAGGAATTGTTGGAGCAGTGGCGGCAATTACCACTGTGATCATAAAATTAGTCTGATAATCAACATCCTCTGCTACTTGTAGAGGATAGGTATTACTATGCGTCTTTTCTTAAACTACAAAGAACCATCGGTCAATGAACTTCTTAAACTGAAAGAGAATCTTGGCTTTAACGGCTCTCAAATGGCAGATTTAGCCTTAGTCTCGAATAATAGTCAGTGGCGAAAGTATACAAATAGGCGAAACCCTCGACCGATATCCCCTCATATCCTTTTTGTTATGGCTGCACAACTCGCCTTAGATAAAGATGAAATCAATAAAATACTTGCTAAGATGCAGAGTTTAGGGGCGAGTCTTTCAATAGACGACAAGTGATCTCACTATTTTTCACTTCCTTAAAGACATAGCGCACATAGCCATAGTCGCTATAGTCTTTGCGGTTAATCGATTTAAATATTTTCCCCTTGAATTCCATATAAACACCGAGCAAATCGGCATACTTCGGTTGTACATGCACCGTGAAATACGCCAGTGACCAGTCCAGACTATCCTTGTTAATTGCCTCATCGGAAAGACTAATAATCACCCCATCAATCGATTTTCGTGTTATCGCAAAATCCGGCTTAAAATCTTTCGTGGTGATCACTTCCGTGATGAAGGTTAACGGTTGCGAAAATCGGCGGATGGTTCTTGCCATATTGGGCAGTCTCATTTTTTCACCACCTGATAGGTTATTGAATTTGCCAAATTACCCGAAACTCTCAATAATTTAGCGGCGTCATTATTGGTATACTTAACCGCCTTTCCGATTTTCTCTCGGGTTATTAAATATCCTTCATAGTCACGAGTTTCGCACAAAACTAATTTGGGTACGCTAATAAAACACGGATTTGCTCAGTAATAGCACTTTTGATTACGTCCCAATTTTGTTGATAAAGGGTTATTTTTTCAGATATACGACGTTTATGTTGTTCAAACCACGCAGAAATAGCGAGAAAAATATGATTTCTTTGCGCTCGGCTCGTGCGAGCCTGACAGCGTTCAATACCACAGTTTTGTTTAACTTCTCGATGATAAACTTCAACAGACCAACGGGCATCCATGATAGATTGGACGTATTGACGGGTGGGATTCTCTTTGTTTGTTACTATGTAATCAATACGGCCGTTTTTGGCTGTAAATTTGAAAACGGTTACCCAACCATATCCTCGCAAGTGTATTGACGTTCCTTCTTCTGAGATGTCTAACTTGTTCAGTTGTTTGTTATGGTTAACAATCCTATTTTTCCTCAGCGTGGTTACCCAGATCCAACCATGAGAGCGAATTGATTTCAGGTTATCCAGGCTAGAATACCAAGCATCCATCACTACCGCTTCTGGCATGATCCCTCTTTTTTTAGCAAGAGTGAGCATTTCGGAAAAGTGCGTGTTTTTTGTTTTTCCATCAGAATCTTTATCATAAATAAGATAATTGATAGGAATTGATTCAACCTTCGTCAGATCATGCCAAAGCAAATTAACTAAACCTATGCCAGCAATAACATCATGTTCATTACCTGAATATTGATAATGGACCATCTCTATTTTTTTACTACGTGTTTTGGCAATCAATGTATCATCGGCAATTAGTACGCAAGGGCTTTTTTTGTCTATAGAAGGTTCAACTAATCGCCATAGGTCTTTAGGTCTAAAACATCTACTTTTTAGCCATCGGCTAACAGTGTCATGAGATAAAGGCGATGGGCTTACTTCTGATAACGCTAAACCAGAGTATCTTAAACTGCTTACTTGTAAGAATGTTTTATAGATATCTTTAATACATGGATAACCCGACAAAATATGAACACCCTGATTTTTTCTTGTTTTTAAATTTATCACGAGTTTCGCACCAATAAAAAAACGCTCTATTTTTAAGTTTAATTCAGCATAATATATAAATAGATAAAACCTTATAAATTAAATATAACTTATTGTAAATTAAGTAAATTTATGCATTTCAGTAACTTGCAGATTAATCATTACTTTTAAGCCATTTCTAGAATTTTATAGGCCTGTGCGAAACTCGTGTTTATACTTCTTTTTTGGAGATTGCGAAACTCGTGTTCACAAATTCATCCACCGTTTTACTGCCTTGCTCGATATCGCTTTGTTGTGCTGACCAGAGCGCGGTCATATCGGGCAATGTTGCAGACTCTGGTAGCGCGCGGATAAATTGGCGGTTTTTCAGTTTTTCCAGCATATCCGAGCGTGTGGCGGGTGTACCGATGCCGCCGTGCTCATCTTTTTTGTCTTTATCCTTTTCTTTTAGCAGTTGCTTAATACGTAGGTCTTCAACGAAATCCGCTACCCGCACCAGTGCTGCCAGTAGCGTTGCTTCGGTGAACAACGGGGGTGGGGTGGTTTTCTTCTCATTCACGGTCACGGCTTCACAACGGCCAGTTTCTCCGGAGCGTAATGCCTGTAGTACCTCAAACGCGCTGTCCGGCATAGCCTCATCGCTGGCGTCAGACGCTTCACCTTTGAGGAAGGCGCTAAACCCGGCATCCATCGTTTTTGTTGCCCGTGCGCTAAAGGTTTCAGCGTCAACTTCCACCACAACCGAGGCTTCCAGATAACGCTTGTTGGGCATGAACTGCACCAGATAATGTTGTGCGATAGCCAGATAAACCCGCCGTTCATGCTCACTGAGGGCGTTTAATTCTGGTACTTTTGCTGTGGGGATGATCGCGGTATGCGCTGTTACCTTGCCACTGTCAAACGCCTTGCTTTTTCGGCTCCGATCAAGCGCAAGTCCGTTAAAATCGCTAATACCTTGCAGAGCTTCAAGCACCTGTGGCGCTTCGTTAAACTGCTCGTCGGACAGATAGGAGCAATCGGAGCGGTTATAGGTTGATGGCTTTATATTTTTCGCGTAGCTGCTGAGTGATTTCCAGCGTTCGCGCCGCCGTCATCTTGTGCTGACGATTCATCGTCTGCTGCAATCTCACCAGATTGAACGGGAGTGGCGGCGCGGTTTCTTTCTCCTGTACGCCAGCGGCCTTTATATCGGCGTCCTTGCCGCGCAAACGTGCGGCGAGTGCATCGGCATAACTTTTGCTGGTAAGGCGCTTCTTGTCGTCCTGCGGCGCATTTTCATTGACCTTCCAGTGGGCGGAGAATGTCTGGCCGCTCACGGCAAAATCACCGATAAGCTGGTAGTAAAAACTCGACAGGTGCGACTGATTGGCAAGATAGCGGCGCACTATCAGGCCAAGGATCGGCGTTTGTACCCTTCCTACGGACAAGACGCCCCGATAGCCGTTTTTGCGTCCTTCAATGGTATAGGCGCGGGTCATGGGGTCATGCTCATGCCGTAAATCAAATCGCCAGCAGCCCTTGCCAAGGCTTTGCGGTAAATGCCTTTGAACTGGTGATTATCTTTCAGTTGAGACAGTGCTTTTTTAACGGCAGCGTCGGTGTTGTGATTAATCAGCAAACGCTTAACCGGCTTGCGGTTGTCGGTATATTCCAGCAACGCCTCAACCAGCAGTTGCCCCTCGTCGTCCGGGTCGCCTCCGTGGACAATCACATCCGCCTTTTTGATGAGGTTAATCACCGTTTGGGTATGCACTTCCTTCCCGGCAATAGGCTCATAGCGCAGCGGGTAAAGCAGCAATGGCAAATCCTCGGCTTTCCACTGTGCATAAGCGGGATTGTACGCCTCCGGCTCAATCGATTTGAGGAGATCCCCGTAGCACCATGTTACGATGTTATCGGCTGACTCAAGATAGCCGTCTTTTTTCTGAAAATTACCCTATAGCACTTTGGAATATCATTCGCCACAGAGGGTTTTTCTGCGATATAGAGGTTCATACTTTTTTCCTAAAAGGGATATCAATTCAAACGAATAGAATAGTTAGATTAGATGTCGAATAATTCCAAGGCAGAAGCAGCCTCTACAATGGCTGAAAGTTGGTGCGTAGGTAAGTAATGTTTATAGCTAACCCAAACAGGCTTTATTTTGCCATCGACTTCGACTGCTCCGGGTCTTCTTTCAATAAAATCCCTACCAGCCAGACTCCATTGAATAAAGGAATACTTTTCATTTCAACACGAGTTTCGCACCAATAAAAAAACGCTCTATTTTTAAGTTTAATTCAGCATAATATATAAATAGAAAAAATCTCATAAATTAAAAATAACTTATTATAATTTAAGTAAATTTATACGTCTTAGCAAGTTACAGATTAATTATTGTTCTGAAGCCATTTCTAGAATTTTATATGCCGGTGCGAAACTCGTGTTCAAAATAAACTTTTTTGTCTTCATAAGTCATTTCGTTAAGCATATGCGTTAGATATCGGCAAACCAGAGCAAAATGTTTAACCGCATCATATGCATTATCTTTTTTATCAAACTCGATAAGTCCCCCTTTATGTACCCTAAATTCCCCTGCGGTCATGATGAAGCCACGTTCAGTTTTTGTTGGAAACGTCCATGTGGCATAAAAAGAGAAAAAACCCCGCTCTTTTTCTATCCAGGCTTCAGCGACAAAATGCACTTCGCCATCGTCTGATAAACGATGGGGAACATGAAATTTAACGTTATATTTTGAAGCAGGTTGTGTATATTTACCCAGTATAAAGGTATCACCGACCTTCATGTCTCTGATTGAACGCTGAAAATAAAGAGGCATCCGGCAGTACCGCATAAAATCATAGATGGTGTTAATTGAACTCATTTTCATAAATGACTTCCTTACCAATGAATAGGATAAGCCGGAAATGTTAACCAGCTTTCTAGCAGGTATTCCGTCTCCTTGTCCCAGCAAAAGTAATATCCATGTGGATTGAACCAGACTGAACGACCGTCTATGTCACCAATCTTCTCGGCGCCCCTTAATAATTGCTTGACATAAGAATTAGGCTGAAATGTATCTATTAGATTGATGTTTACCAACTCTGCCCTTGAGTACTTGTCGATATTGGATCTACAGGCTTCAAACAGGGCATCAACTATTTGACCATTTTTTGTTTGATGGACAAAGCACTCCCAGATCACATCATTAATAGTTAAAACATGTTGTTGACTGATATTCACAAAAGAACTTTTTATTACACGAGTTTCGCACGGGCATATAAAATTCTAGAAATGGCTTCAGAACAATAATTAATCTGTAACTTGCTAAGACGTATAAATTTACTTAAATTACAATAAGTTATTTTTAATTTATGAGATTTTTTCTATTTATATATTATGCTGAATTAAACTTAAAAATAGAGCGTTTTTTATTGGTGCGAAACTCGTGAAAGGTTTTCCATGGATCAAAACCATACCGTCCAAATTTTCTAAGGGAGAAAAATTTACGGACAGCGCCACTACACTCACTTTGATTGCTGCCTTGTAGCTTCCCGTACATACACAACACAACGGTACACGGGTCATCAGAATCGACTTTTTCTTGAGCAGAGACGGGAATGCTGGCTACAAGTAATAGCCATGCTGCCGTGAAGAGGGTTTTATTCATAATGACTTTCCTATCAAGTTGGTTTGAATTACGCTGATTGAGTATTTATTGAAAATGGTTATAAGGTTGACGTGATATGAAATTATGGAGAAGCCTGTATTTACTAATATCTTCTTTGCTATCTCTCTCTTGTAGTATGTCTGCGCCAAAGGGTGTAAAGGCTGTAGAAAATTTCGATTTAAACCAATATCTCGGGCTCTGGTATGAAATTGCCCGATTAGACAATCGTTTTATGCGTGGGCTAGAACGGGTTACCGCCAATTACATGCTTAATCCCGACGGAAGTGTGAAAGTCATTAATCGGGGATTTTTACCCGAGCTGCATCAATGGCGAAAAAGTATTGGTAAAGCAAAATTTGTAGGTTTACCGAAAAAGGGGTCACTGAAAGTTTCCTTTTCTGGCCGTTCTATGGGGGTTACCATGTGATAGCGCTCCATCCAGAATATCGTTATGCCCTGGTGGCAGGGCCGAGTCGAAACTATCTTTGGCTGCTTTCACGCACACCTAGACTGGAGACTGCGGAAACGGAGTCTTTGCTAAATCTTGCCAGAGAACTTAATTTCCCCGTCGATAAATTGATATGGGTGAATCAGGGTAAGTAGATTTTTTAATTAATACAAATCGCTTCACATTGGAAGTGCACAAAATTTTGCGGGCTACCTGATAAAATCCAGTTTTTATGCCCATCTAATGCCAAATGACAGGCTATGGTATTCCAATTTTTGCCAGGTAGCTTAAATCCAGCAATCGCACAGAACTCGTGTGAGCCAATATTTTTAGTGGCAGAATTGGTTTCATGATAGGAAATGGGGCCAAATCCAGTCGTTTTTGTCCATCTGCCGGTTTGACAGGAAAGGAGTGCACCTTTAGCATCCCGACTCACTAATCCATTGGATGGACAGGATGAACCTTCAACGACGACTTTATCGAGGTGTAAAAAATCCCCCGTTGATAAGCGGCCATCTGCGCGTACTGTGCCACCTTTTATTTGACCGCTAGTGTAATACCTTTGTTGTTGACAGCGCGTATCCATTCGTCATCGTCCATGTAGAAGCCGCCGCCGTGCGATTCATTTAACCAGCCTTTCCCGTGCTGCGTTATCAACCAGCCGCCTTGACTTTTGATATTGCCACCTGCATTGATTTCTTCCGAATAATGCCCATTTTTAGCATTAACAGTATTAGTGTTATTGAGATCGTTACCGCCCATATCGATATGGGTGTGCATACGGTTTAACTCAGGCTTATGCTTAACCTGAAAGCGATACAGCCTGTCGCTTTCCTGTAATACACCACCCAAGATTTCCGATGATAGCGCAATGGCAATATGTCCATATCGACAATCGAGGCCAAAATCCTTTGGCTGGCTTGTCCAGCCACCGTAAACCGCGATAGCGATATTTTTTTCGTTAACATAACCACCCATGCCGTTTATCAGCTCAGCAATCCGTCGCATGCCTTTCTCAGACAAGGTATCACCCTGTACGCTACAGGTGAGTGCCTGTAATGCTGGCTGGCTTTTGGCGCTGTTTTTTACGACACCGGTCACATACTGCTGACCTAAACCATTTTTATCCGCGAACCCTTTTTGCAAATATCCCGTATTTATTAGTATGGAAGGAATAATACGGTAAGGTAGTGGTTTATTGAGTAATTCATCATGATGGTCAGCAATATATTGCTTTGCGGCTTCATTAAACTGGCTGACATGACGTGCCGCGACGACCCACTCCTGCTCATCCAGATATTCGCTGTATTTCTCCGCACCTAATAAAGCAGCCATCGCCACAATCACCAGCACGCCTAATACCTCGAGCGAGACAAATCCACGATGGATATCGTTTTTTTTTAGTTTCTTTTTTTCTGACATGAAGATTCCTCGATTAAATTAATCGTTTTAAAAGTGGACTTAAAGGAGATAGGAAGGCGGCAACACTTAATTTGCTAAAATCGAATGCTATTTGACATAATGACGCTTACCCGCATTACGCTAAGGCTGTTCACTGAGAATGTCTTCCCAAGGGTGCGAAAGTGCACTTCTTCCCCTGCGAAAGTAGTCTATCTTTATGTTGCTTATTTGTTACAAAAACCGCGATTCTCATTTGAGTGCATTCTCAGTGCGAAAGTGGTGTTTTAGTAACTTTCTCACTCTTTATGGTTGTGCTTTCGCTATGACGTGAAGGTATGATCAGAATCACCCCTCCATTCTGGTGCAAATCACCCATACTACTTTCCCGTAAGATCAACTGCTGTCCGCCAAAGAAAAAAACTTACTTTCTCACCTTCTGATACTCCCTTTCTTACTGAGCTAAATATTTAACTCAATGCTCAGTTATGTAGTGGTGTCCCACCCAAAAACCCTCTACCTTTACCCAGAGTAATTAATTGCATAGAAAATATACTGCAATAGCTTATTATGCATACAATTGTACGCTTTATAACCAATTAAATTTCTCCCAGTACTTCTTGGCTATTTAGGATGGGACGGGTGGGACTATTAATATAAGAATATGATTATAAAAGTTTTTTTAATGAAATGAGGTAGGGACATTGGGTGGGACAAGGTCGGGACGGGTGGGACAGCAAATATATGGTGTCCCAGGGGGTGGCCCAAGCTGTCCCGACCTTGTCCCACCCTAATTAGCTTTGTGTTTGTTATCAAAATATTGCTTTCTCAATGTTAAATTTTAAAATATCCATGTTTTCTTTCTCCATCAATGCGTCTTCTTTCTTTCTGATAACTAAATCTATGCATGATTGCCTTCAATCTTTCAGCATGACGATTATTAACCTGAGTTCGGGATAAGCATTATCAATTATACTTGAAGATACGTACCTGCAACAGGTATCTTTGGTTTAGATGGCATTAAACAATATGCAACCAGTCCGCCTAATAAATTCACTACAAAGTTAGCCGGAGAGCGATGTCGCGTATGCTCTATTTGACAAAGATTTTTTAACTCATCAAATACCGTTTCAATGACAGAACGATGACGCAAGATGGCTTTGTCGAAACAAGTCTGTTTAATAGGCTTCATTTTCTTCTTGATATTCGTTATAAGGCTAATTCCCATCGTTTTGAGTTGCTGTTTCAGTGAAGCCGATAAATACCCTTTATCTGCGTACAAACAACCAGAAAGATCCTTTGTCAGCTCAGGCAATGGTTTCCGATCATCGGTGTTTCCTGGTGTGAGTCGAAAACTGAGTATTTCCCCCAAATGATTGATAATTACATGAAGCTTGAAACCAAAGAACCAACCTGTTGAATTTTTTCCCCGTTCAGCTATCCCATTGAAGACTTTATGTCTGCGGATCCGTAAGTTATCACACACCGCTATCGGAGTAGAATCGGCAACCGATAGCCCCGTGCATTTTCCCTTAATTGACTCAAACAGTGCCGTTAACGCTAAGGCACTACGCGGAAGTAACTCTACACAGCGTGAATAGGATGGCAAGTTAGGAAATTCCTTCCGGAGATATAAGCGGACATAATAGAGATAAAATACCTTGAATTGCCTGAATCGGAGTTGATGAAACAACACAACCAGTGTCATCATTTCCGCCAACGAAAGCTGAGTAGACCGTCTACGACGCTTAGTACCGTTAGTCAGCAAATATTCATGCATTTTTGGCTCGAAGTCTTTGCAAAAATCATCCATCAGGCAATAAAGTTCAGTAAGATTTTCCATAATTGTTTAACAATGCTCTACTCTTTAACCAGACTGTTAGAGTATTTTAACAAAACAGGCTCATTCAACTATTTGAATATCAAGACTTTCTCTTTATTTCTTATCCCGAACTCAGGTATTATTAGTACTCCCAACAATCAACCCAAGCCTACTAAACAGAGATTCGGTAGACACGAATTGCATCTCTTTCTTGGTTCCAATCTCAAGGTATTGGTACAAATCATCTTCCCATGAGTCTTGCACGCGATACTGTTCATGCTCCTTCTTGGCTAGCTGCTCTGCTTTCTGCCACATAATGCTGTGTTCTTTGAACAACACGAGAGCCTCAGCCCAAAGTTGATCTCTATCATTCTCAATAGCTTCAAAGTCAACTTTGCCAACATGAAGCGGTAGATACCGACGATTTCCCGTAGAGTCAGTGAGAATTTCTTGCTTGTTGGTTGTCCCGATGAACAGTAGTCTTCTCGGATTGGTCGTAGCGAACTCTTTGTACTTGGGTATCCACTTATCGGTTGTCGCAGAGATGAAGGCTTTTGTTGACTCGCTGTCTCTACCGCTTAAACCTCTCAACTCCTCCCACTCAGCAATCACGCAGCCTCTGATTTTTCTAGCCAGGTCTTCGTCATTCTTGGTTAGGTCAACCTTAGTGAAAGCATCAGGAAACGGGCACATTTTTTCGATGCCTGTAGATTTACCTACGCCTTGTTCACCGTATAGCAGTGGAACCATATCAGCCTTGATACCCGCTTGAACCATACGCCCAGCGAGAGCCGTCCATGTATATTGACTGACTGCCTCAACGTATTCTGAATGACCGCTTGCCAAGAAATACTTGCTAAAGAATTTTTTCACTCTTGGCTTGCCATCCCAAGTAAGCGAGTTAATCCAATCGATACCGCTATCAAAACTGTTTTCTTCACAAATCAAGCTAACGGCGCTTCGGGTATCATCTTTTGGTGTTTTTTCAACGTCCAATTCCTCAAGACGCAAACGGAAGGTTGAAACAATATTGTCATTAATTTCAACCCACGAATCGTTAATCAAAATCATTTCTGCTGACCGGAATGTATCGTACCCAAAATTAAAGCCTGTTATTTCTGCACACGAGCTTACTAGATAGATGTTTCTGAACGTGTTTTGGTATTTTCCTGTTTTTTCGTTAATCTCTAAATCACAAGGAAATTCAGTGACGGGTGATTTTTTCTCTTTAGCTAATGGTCTACCTGATTTGTTTAACGGAGATCTAAGGTTTGCATTAAACTCTTTCTCTAGAGCGTCAATACCTTCAGCTTGAAAGTAATCATTCCAATCACATTGGTAATCGGTTTTTGGTAGAGAAAATTTTCCACCGACTGCTCTAGCTGCTCTTTCTGCTGCTTCCTTGCCGACATTACCTTCATAGCTGATATCATTGTCGCCAGCGATGTAAATCTCTGCATTAGGGTATTTTTGACGAAACTCCTCTGCTACTGACAATAGGTTGCCAGCGTCTACCGCTGCTACAACATATCCATCCGCTACCATATCAACGGTCAATGCAGTTGCGTAGCCTTCCGTTATGATGATGGTATCAACATAACCATTAAGCTCATTATAGCCATATAGATTGGGGGGTAAAAAAGATGGTTAGCATTCTTCTCCACATCATGGTTATTCCGACATGTAGAAGATTGTCTATATTTTTGTAGAGGTGTGAAATATAAGGAAAAACGCTATTTTTTTAGTGGAATTATTTTCTGATTTTATTTCTCTAGAATTTCTTTCTTAAATTTTTTCATAGAAAAAAATGACAAGATTTTATCTAAAAAAGGTTCTATCGTTTGGGCTATGTTATTGGATCCGTATTCGCCTTCCGGATAAAGTGTTACTGCTAACACTTCGTTTTTAATTCTATTGCCAGTAATATCTGACCATATCCATAAATCAATTAAGGGTATTGCTTTATATTTAATTAATTTAGCTTTAACTACATCCCATGATTGAATGACGATATTTTTATTTGGATCTTCTATGTTAAGTGTTTTTCTCCAAGAACTGAGAAAATAAAGCAACTCTTGTAGAAGATCTTCATCAGGATGATTGACGTTTATTTTTAAATAAACATCACCATGAATACAGTTATTTTCACTTAAAAAATATCGCCCGATGCTACTTAATGTGTTTGGATCAAAATTACCGATTCTATTTTTTAATGAATGTGATCTTGTTTTTATTAAGTTGGGGCGCTTAAGAACAAGATCTTCTCTTAAGAAAGCATGAATAAACATGGAATTTTCTAGAGAGCTTCTTTGCCACCTAGTGCTTCTCTCATAAAAGTGAAAATCTTCTTCATCAAATACCTCTTTATCATCAAAAATATCTACGAAGTATTTACTGTTTGTAACAATACCTTGAAATAACTCTTCAGCTATTTTTTCATTTAAATTATCTGGCGATTCCATAAACATTATAGAAAAACGCAAAAGTAATTGATTATAAAAATCCACATCATTTAAGTTATCAAAATCATTATAATTATCTATAGAAAAAGATTTTGGTAAATCATTCTTATATCTAATAAGCATTCTGCTTTCTCAACTTTTAAGTGTATCTAACTCTTCATCAGACAACCCAGTAGCAATCTTTATCAGATTGCGCTCTGCGCCATTGGCTAGCAGTTGTTGAGCAATTTTAGTAGAAGCATCCTTCTGGCCTAACTGGTAGCCTTTTTGTTCGCCATCTTGCTGGCCTAGCTGGTAACCTTCTTGCTTGCCTTTTTCGCGTAACTGCTCTGCAATTGTCATAAAATCCTCCCGATAGCTTGGCGCGTTTTCTGCGAGTTTACGAATAAACGCATCACCGTCTAGAGAAATAAAATGATTTATTGAATTATATTTTATCTAGATCACTATCTGAAAGCCCAGTATAGCGTTTGATATTTGCACGCTCTACACCATCAGATAGAAGCTGTTTGGCAATTTTATGCGAGGCGTTTTTCTCACCATCCTTCTGGCCTAACTGATAGCCTTCTTGCTTGCCTTTTTCGCGTAACTGCTCTGCAATTGTCATAAAATCCTCCCGATAAGTCGGTGCGTGTTCTGCAAGTTTACGAATAAACACATCGCCATCTGCTGTATTTCCCGCTAATAATAGATACTGTATCAAAGTATTACACTGTTCTTTGGAAAATTGCCATGTTTCCAACAAACTAGCGATTTCTACTGCTAATTCTAGCATATCACGGGTGCGAATGTGCTTTTGGACGATCTCCATCAGCGCCACTTTCCGATGGCTTAAAATTTCCTCGTCTTCTATCACAGTCAGATCAACAAGTGGGAATGCCTGAGCGTACACAGATTCAGCGAGTTTACGGTCGCTAAAACAGTCCAACCAATGTGTGGTATAGGGATAGGGTGACTTAGTGCCGTGGTAGAACAGAAGCGGGATCACCACGGGCAACTGCTTGTTTCCTTGCTCCAAATGGCGTTGCATAGCGGTTACGGCGTAACGCATCAAACGGAAGGCCATCATTGGTTCAGAGCGGCTCTGGTGCTCAACTAAACAATAGATCAACCCTTCCCCATGTACTGTTTTAAGTGAGTAAAGCATATCGCTACAGTGAGGCCGTAAATCGTCTTCGATAAAGGAGCCTGAGCACATGGTTAACGTGGTTAAGTCACATTGTTGGCGTAGATGTTCCGGCAAATGGATAGCTAAAAAATCCCGTGCAACGGATAAATCCCCGAGGAACTTCTTAAAAAATCCGTCATGGTGCGAAAGTTGTGAAGTCATCAATACTCCTTACCTTTTCACCATGATAGAGTTAATCATCGAGTCAATCAATCTGGCTGGTGATAAAGGATATAAAAAAACCAGCAAGGAAGAAGCTGGTTTGAAATTTTCCCTGGTGCTAGCATGAGGTGGAGGAAATTTTATAATTTTAAATTTGAAGCATTACGTATTGAGTGATTAGTATTGAACAATTAGAAAATTCATACATGGGGGAAAATCCCCGTAGTTAATTTCTTTTTCTTCAACGCCAAAAAGACCAGCACAACAGCACTGGTCATGATTTTTGCCATTGATAAATGGGAGTGAATTTATTGTTTTTTCACTGAACAGCCAGATAAAGCAAGAAACGATAAGCGAACCTGAAATATTGAAAGCATATCGTTTAGTGAATAAAGATCATATCTTGCTTTGATGTCTTCAAGTGAATGTTCCACAGTTCTATATGCAACATTCCTAGCAGATGCGATCTCTTTCTTTGATAGCCCAAGAGAGAATAACATTGCTGTCTCAAGTTGCTCTTTAGTGGTCAGTTCAGGAAATACATTGCTGAATTGTTCTACGTGCTTCACGTCGAAGGTTCTCATGCCGCGTCCTCCATCACTGGCTTACGTCCAGCCCAGATAAGGCGACTATCGTTAAACAGTGCGTGGAAGGTGCGGCAATCTTGATGGGTAAATGACACTTTGCCGTAAGGCGCTGTCGAGTGTTTAGGAAAAATCCAGTAAGTATCAATGAATTTAGAGCAAGGTTGAATGGTAGCCATAATTGCGGCCTCTTGTACAGGTTGTGAAACCTCACCAAGCCGCTCTTAAACGGGGTGGCGAGACGTAACAGGATTAAGAGACCGGCGTACAAGAAACCGGCGAGCTTTTGGCTCCCCCGCTACGCCTCGCCATAATGTGCAGACGCAACTTCGGTTTACGACGGACATAAAAAAACCGCATTAATAAGCGGTAGTCCGCTTGTACATTCAGGCTCTTAACCCTGATTGCCCATTAGTGGCAACGGATGGAATATAACGCGTTATCGCGCTGATTTCAACGGAGATGACATTATGAAGAGATTTGAGTAAAGTATGTGCAGAAAAAGCAAAGCCCTAAAAACCATATGAATTCTTGGCAGAACGTCATGATTATTTAGGGCTGTACCGTCTAACTGGCGTGAAGCTAAATCACGGGAGAATAATATCACATGTCTAGCCTAAAACAACAGATCTGCCATAAGTTTGGTGCTCTTGAGTAACCAAGCGCTCGACTACTTCAACCAGAACCTACCGCGCAAGCCTTACTGCACCGATGATTTTTGCTGTGGAGTGCGAATCTTGCCTCAAGCGCAAGCCATCTTAAAGCGCTACATTCAGCATAATCCACCTCACTCAATGGTTGTATTTGCTTACGATCTTGATTACCAAGGTGGCGCTATAGGTTGGGATGAAAGAGGTTGCCCCCCGTTTAATATTAGTGCTATGAGCCGTGATACTGCTACGGCGCACGGATACTACATCGTCAACCCCGGCGTTCGCACTGCACCAGATGGAAGCATGGCTGCATTGAAATACGGTGCAGCGGTACAGCGTGGGATTCGAGTTAAATTGGGTGCTGACCCTAACTATGGGAATCTTCTTTGCAAGAACCCTAATCATGCAGATTGGCAAGTTACACAATGGCGACACAAACCGTACACACTGGATGAGCTTGCCGATTACCTCGATTTAAGCGCTGCGAATGCACCCCTTATTGAGTCAACCTATGGGTTAGGCCGTAACTGCACTATCTTTGAGAAAACGCGCAAGTGGGCGTATAGGGCTATTCGTCGTGGCTGGCCTGCTTTCGCACAGTGGTTTGCTGCGTGCTTTGAGCGTGCAATGGGCTATAACGTCCAGTTCCCCGTTCCCCTTAGTGAGCCAGAGGTGAAAGCGATCGCGAAGAGCATCGCTAAATGGACGCACAAGCGCTTCACTGAGAAAACCTTTGCAGAGTAGCTAGGACGCATATGCAAGAGATACAGGCCATACGGGGTGCTAGAGGCGGCAAGATTAGTCATGGCGGCGGTAGGCCAATTATTGCAACGTCAATTGAGCAGTTGAAGCCTTGGGAGGCGTTAGGTATTAAAAACAAGCCTATATCAGATAACAGCCCGGAGGGGTGGTTTTGACCTTGTTTAGGTAGAACGCTGTAGAGCCAGGCCAGCTCTGGGCTTGATGGGGATTTAAAGAAAAATCAGTTAACGTAGCTCAGTCTGGTACACGAGTTTCGCACCAATAAAAAAACGCTCTATTTTTAAGTTTAATTCAGCATAATATATAAATAGAAAAAATCTCATAAATCAAAAATAACTTATTGTAATTTAAGTAAATTTATACGTCTTAGCAAGTTACAGATTAATTATTGTTCCGAAGCCATTTCTAGAATTTTATATGCCCGTGCGAAACTCGTGTGGTATAGAGATTGCGAACGTAGTGCACTGGTGTGGCGGGTTGACTTGGTGGTTTCGCAGTCCACTGGCCCTGAGAGTTTTCACCTAGGGTTGAGTGCGGCTTTGGTCAGGGTGCGAAAGTTGAGAATTCGCACTCGCAGTGCATTGGTGAGAATGTTCGCTTTTTGCCCTGATTTAACATAATGGTGGTTATCGGTAATTGAATTTTTTAACTCAGGCAAAAATCACCGCGAAAGGCTTAAAAACACGAGTTTCGCACCAATAAAAAAGCGCTCTATTTTTAAGTTTAATTCAGCATAATATATAAATAGAAAAAATCTCATAAATTAAAAATAACTTATTGTAATTTAAGTAAATTTATACGTCTTACCAAGTTACAGATTAATTATTGTTCTGAAGCCATTTCTAGAATTTTATATGCCCGTGCGAAACTCGTGAAAAAGATATGTTTTGTCAGCGAAAAAACGGAATTTCTAGATATAACATTTTGTTAACAAATTGCCTCTATTGCAGTTCACGTGATTTTCATGGTTAAAGCCTTATTTTTGGCACTTTCACTATTCCTCCAGAAAAAATACGGAAATCCAGAGATGACATAAAATCTTGCAGACACACACCCCTTAATGTACAATTTTAAAATGCACAAAAAGGATGGTTTAACTATGCCTCAAATACCTGTTGAAAATAATGATCGTATGTCGTTACGTATAGCATCAGAAGAAAAATCGTTGCTAATACGTGCAGCGGCTTTGCAACACACCAACTTGACTGAGTTTGTACTCCGCAATGTGCTGTCAGTAGCACGGAAGATTATTGATGAAAATGAGCGGTTGAATCTGACCAGAAGAGACAGTTTGCATGTTATGGAACTTTTAGATAATCCTCCGGCACCTAATGAGAAATTGATGGCTGCAGCATTTGCCCTGCCTAAGCAATCATGACACTACCAATCTGGCACGAAGAGCCATGAGGTGTTGAATCAGTTTCTATATCGTCACGCGGGGCAAAAACCTATCTTGCTGTTAACGAACACAATGAAAAAATATTGGGCTACTACGGTCTAAGTCCAAGCTTCCATTGCTTATAAGGATGTCCCTGAGGTGATTAAACGCGGTCTGGCTCAACATGATGTGCCAGTCTTTCGGCTTGGTCGTCTAGCTGTAGACTCTTCAGTTCAGGGGCTCGGGCTAGGCGCTCAGCTATTGCTGGCCGCTGGAAGGAGGTGTTTGTTGGTTGCTACTCAGGTTGGTGGAGTTGCCTTGGTGATTGATGCCAAGTTATCCTTAATACTACCATTTAAAACGATCCATACAGCGCTGAGTGCCGCAGGGAAACTTTAAACTACATGAAATCCCCTATTTTGGGATACAAGTGTATCAATGCTGCGACTGAACACAAAAACGGGGCAAACGGCAGGCGGCGAAAGTTGACATCCTGCTGCCACCGTTTTGGATACCATAATCTTCTTACCAGCAAAAAATCCCCGCCAAAAAGACGGCGCCTATGATGACCCAGAGCACAATAGGCAAGGATAGCCACATCCCCAATCCCGCCATCAGGTAGACATCACCCAAACCAAACTTTGGGTGTCCATCTTGACGATGAGCTAGGGTTCGCCGTCCCCACAGCACACTAAAGAGACTTAACGCGGTGAACAAGGCGAGTATTACCGTCTCATGGTATAACAGAAAACGAAAGCCGACGCCGATTAACCCAAACGCCAGCGTGAAACAGCGAGGTAGACAACGACTCGTCGCATCCAGATAGAAAAATAAAGCCAAAAAAGCGTAAAACATTAATGAAAACAGTGTATGCGTCATAGTGGGGCAACCGAGTGCAGACAAAAAAGACAATAGCGTAAAAACGCCCCCTATCACCGGAAGGAAATTACCGAGGGTTGAAAGGGGTTGCTCCTGATGTTTATCGAGAAAGTGTTTTGCGATGACAACTGCCGCGCACTGCAGCAAAATGCTTAAAAGAAGGAGTGACATCACTGAACGTACCTTTGGTAAATCAATTTTGCATAGCGTAGACGTTTGTGTTGGCTTCGTGGATGAAAGCCGGCATTGTATGAGCCAAGACAATTCCAGTTAACCCCACATCTTTTAAGATGTTGCGCCAGTATCCACGCGCCAATTTTCACGTTAAGACAAGGTTTGCTGAGCAAATCCTGATAATCTGTGATGATGCCCAGCTTTTTAAGATTTGGGATATGCACCGAATTCACCTGCATCAGCCCGTAATCCACACTTAACACCCGACCTTGCTTGTTGCGATTGTGATTGATGGCATTTGCAGACAGGCTGCTTTCCTGCTGGGCAATCACCTTGAGCAGTTTTGGGTTGATTTGATATAACGGGCCGGCCTCATTGAAACAAAACGCCTGTACCGCTGTAGTTAAAACAAAGACCATCAGAAAAAACAGTGTTTTCACAATATCTACTCCCTGAATGCAGAAAAAGTAACCCCCACCCTTTCTGCATTAAAAGGCGTTTAAAATTTAAAAGGGAAGAATAAATCAATTATTCGATTTAAAAACGAGAGTATTGACGCCGTTTGAGCCATTGTCGGGTTTACACTGCGTGGAGGCTTTCTCTGCGGTCACCACGCCAACATTGTTGCTGCCAGAGATAGAGACCTCATTCAACAGTGTGCTGCTACTGAGTTTTGTTGCCATCACGCTACACGCTTCTTGTGGCACATTCTTGTAGGTGATTGAGAATCCTTTATTGTTCTGTGAACCTTGCACCTTCTCAGGCGCAACAATAACCTCACCGCCCCAGCCGTTCGTCATTTTGGCATCCCCTTTTGATTTCTCCCCGTTAATCGTCATCCCAGAGGGAACGCCACCAAACTGAATTAATGTTCCTGTCATTTTAGCACCACCGGTAAAGGCATATTCCCCTTTGGTTTTTAACATCCCGCGCGTCTGGGTCGCTAATGACTGCACATTGGCAATTTCGTCATTTAACGTGCTTTTGTTAAACATCTTGGATACCGCGCCGACCGCAAGGACAATAATCACTGCTAGTACCGCCAGTCCTCCTAAATGTCAACGATCACCGAAAACTGATCCACTTTTTAGCTAAATCCGATCAATCAAAATTGATCCACTTTTACTCAGTCATTGCTCCTGAGCGCCGCTTATCTTTCAATCGATAGCTTTCACCGCTTAATTGCAGTACATGCGAATGATGAAGTAAACGATCAAGCATAGCGGCAGTTAATGTTGTGTCATCAGCAAAAGCATTTGGCCATTGCCCAAATGATAAGTTACTCGTCAATATGACACTGCCATGCTCATAACGCTTGGCAATCACATTGAAAAACAGGTTTGCTTCTTCTCGCCCAAACGGCAGGTATCCAATCTCATCGATAATCAACAATTTCGGGGCCATCACCGAACGTGATAGATATTGTTTGAGCTTATTTTGTCGTTTGGCAGTTGAGAGTTGCAACATCAGTTCAGCTGCCGTGGTAAAGCGGGTTTTCTTCTTGGCCTGTACTGCTTTTAATCCTAACCCAATAGCTAAATGCGTTTTGCCTACACCGCTTGGGCCAAGCAACACGACATTTTCATTACGTTCAATAAACGTTAATGCGCTTAATTCCTGTATGTGTTGTTTGGGGATCCCCGTTGCAAACTTAAAATCGAACGTATTAAGTTCTTTATGTGCTGGGAATCCTGCCATCCGACTCAAAAGATTACGGGTTCGTTCATCTCGTTGTTGTTGCTCACATTTTAATAGGGACAGTAAAAACTCTCCGTAGCTTTTGTCTTGGGCAATGCATTGTTCGGCAAGTGATGACCAATGAGTCGGAATAGAATTTAATTTCAATGACTCACACAGGTGTTCAATTTGTTCATGCAATAACATGTTCACCTCCCAGCAATGCTTCGTATACGCTGATTGAGTGTTGCAAACTGACAGATTCAAGGGGCGGTACGATACGGATATTAAGCGTATCAGTCTGCGGGATAGATTGGCAAATCCTTGTTGGCAAAGGAAGAAGATACTTAATTTCCTTAGCTAATCTATCTGCTGGCTTCTCTAACGTTGTTCCATGAATCCGCTGATGAGCGACTCGTTGTAACCAGGGCCCCACTTTTGCATTGGCTATCTCCATGTCCAGTTCAAGATTATGAGCACGAAGGTCGGTATTTAATGGTACGATAAAGCTGTTTTTTAAGTAGTGGTTAAAGCGCTCTACTTTACCTTTTGTTTTTGCCCTGTAGGGCTTACAAGCACTCAATTTAAATCCGTAATCTTTCGACATCTGAAGCATTTCGACATTTAATTTATGTTCACCTTCTGCATAAGCATCCCGTTCGATGATGAGAGCTTTTGCGTTATCACACCATACTTCCTGTGGTACACCACCAAAATAGTCGAAAGCGTCTTTTAAACCTTGTTGCCAGGATTCTGCTCGCTCATTATCAAAGAATTTTACATAACTCGCACGCGAGTAGCCGAGCGTTGCAACAAACGCTTTTAGGGGTTGTTTTCCTCGCCGGATGGTGGTGAAGTCGATTTGCATTTGTTGACCTGGCTGTGTTTCAAAACGGACGACAGCTTCGGGAACGATGCTTGGTTTAAATTGACAAACAAATCGGCGTAATTGAGCAATACCGCCTTGATAACCTCTTTCAACTACCTCATCAAATAAGACTGTTGCAGGGATCCAATCAGGTTTAGCCAATTCAATTCGCTGAAGCAAATAAGGTTTAAAGGGTGCCAGTTTACTCGGTTGTTGACTTCTTTTAGCATAAGTTGGCATTATTCCCTGCTGTTGTAAATGATGTTTTACGGTGTTACGGGAAATGCCCAATTCACGGGCAATTTTTCGAAGGCTTTGTCCTTGTGCAACGCGAACATGAATATCCACAAATATCTCCTTGGTTAACATAAATTACCCGTACAAAAATGTACGAATAATACCAAGTGGATCAGTTTTAGATGATCGTTAGTGGATCAGTTTTGCATGATCGGTGACACTAAAATCTCCAACGTCACAAAACCGCGATGAATATTTCTTTTGTTGTTCATAATTTCCTCAAAATAGTAAAAATAACCTGAGTTCGGGATAAGAAATAAAGAGAAAGTCTTGATATTCAAATAGTTGAATGAGCCTGTTTTGTTAAAATACTCTAACAGTCTGGTTAAAGAGTAGAGCATTGTTAAACAATTATGGAAAATCTTACTGAACTTTATTGCCTGATGGATGATTTTTGCAAAGACTTCGAGCCAAAAATGCATGAATATTTGCTGACTAACGGTACTAAGCGTCGTAGACGGTCTACTCAGCTTTCGTTGGCGGAAATGATGACACTGGTTGTGTTGTTTCATCAACTCCGATTCAGGCAATTCAAGGTATTTTATCTCTATTATGTCCGCTTATATCTCCGGAAGGAATTTCCTAACTTGCCATCCTATTCACGCTGTGTAGAGTTACTTCCGCGTAGTGCCTTAGCGTTAACGGCACTGTTTGAGTCAATTAAGGGAAAATGCACGGGGCTATCGGTTGCCGATTCTACTCCGATAGCGGTGTGTGATAACTTACGGATCCGCAGACATAAAGTCTTCAATGGGATAGCTGAACGGGGAAAAAATTCAACAGGTTGGTTCTTTGGTTTCAAGCTTCATGTAATTATCAATCATTTGGGGGAAATACTCAGTTTTCGACTCACACCAGGAAACACCGATGATCGGAAACCATTGCCTGAGCTGACAAAGGATCTTTCTGGTTGTTTGTACGCAGATAAAGGGTATTTATCGGCTTCACTGAAACAGCAACTCAAAACGATGGGAATTAGCCTTATAACGAATATCAAGAAGAAAATGAAGCCTATTAAACAGACTTGTTTCGACAAAGCCATCTTGCGTCATCGTTCTGTCATTGAAACGGTATTTGATGAGTTAAAAAATCTTTGTCAAATAGAGCATACGCGACATCGCTCTCCGGCTAACTTTGTAGTGAATTTATTAGGCGGACTGGTTGCATATTGTTTAATGCCATCTAAACCAAAGATACCTGTTGCAGGTACGTATCTTCAAGTATAATTGATAATGCTTATCCCGAACTCAGGTTAAAAATAGAATTGATATTGTTAATGCATCTGATTAACCACCGTGCTCAGGTCATTGCTGGCAAAAACCATCAGCGCCATAAACCCAAACACCATTAAAAAGCAGAGGGCGGTGAGCAAAAGGGCGGTTTTCTTCACTTGCGCTATCGTCTGGAGAAGCCATCTTTGCGCATAATGCTCAAGGCTATCCTCAGCACCCACGCCTTCGGTAAGTAGCAGCATCTGGTTAACGCAGTCACGAGAGGGGAAGTTGTAGCCGGTGTTTTTTAATGCTAATCCAAGGTGGGCACCTTGGCGCATCCGATTAATGGTTTCCTGAATGCGTCTTTCTAGCCAGGGGTTTGCGGTTTCAGCGAGCATACTGACTGCTTGTATCACCGGAATATTCATCTTTAACAGTGCGGTGATGTTCAGCAAAAAGTAAACCCCGTGAATTGACCGATAAATTGACCAGGGGGGGATGTTCTCGGCCACCTTTCGGTTAACCCAATTCCCCATTGACCAAGATGACAAGCCATAGCACAGCGAGCCCCACAATTAGCAGCAGCCACTTAAAATCCACGACAAACTCAGAAAGTAACGTCAGATAATTTAACGCGCCCGTCCACTTTTCTCTGGGTACGAGACCGGCTAGCTTCGGGATGAACTTTTCACAGACCAGGTGCATCATCAGCCCAATTAGCCCCAGCAAAAAAAGCGGGTAAGTTAACGCGCCAAGCAAGGCGGTAACCATCCTTTTTTTTCCTGTGACTATCTCACCCGCACGCCGCAACGCCGCTGACAGATTACCTGATAACATGCCAGAGCTAATTAAGGTTGCCTCCGAGACGGTAGCCAATCCAGCAACACCAGTTCAAATGCCCCCTGCCCCTCATCCAGCGCCGACAGGCAATCGGTCAACAGCACCGCAAAGGGATGATGCTTGCGGCCAAAATCGGTGACCACGCTTCGCATATCGATAAAAGCCTGTTGCAACGATTTGTTGTTATCCAGCAAAAAGGCCAGCTGGTCATAAAAAGCGATGCGGTCTTTAGCCGAAAATGTTTTTTGGTAAATCCAGCGAATCACTGTTTTGAGGTGAGGTTGGATGCCAGCAAAAGGTAAAGAAGAAAACATACTTAATCCCCAAACTTTTTATCAATATTGATGCGTTGGAGTGCCTCCCCAATACCTACCGGTTGGCTTGTTAATGCCCGATTGTGGCCGGTTTTAAGAAACTGCAATAAAGGTTCAAATTCTTCTTCATTTAACATTATTTATCTCCTGAAATGCATTTAAAAAAGACTTGTTAATAAGTTTTTTGGTGTTAAAATAAAACCTATAAATAGGTTTCTTAGTGAGGTTTTTATGCCAACGACTATTCTTAGTACAACAACAGCAAGCATTACGGAATTGAAAACAAACCCTATGGCAACAGTCAATTCAGGAGATGGGTATCCGGTTGCAATTTTGAATCGTAATCAACCTGCATTTTACTGCATTCCTGCCGAGCTATATGAACAAATGTTAGAGTTTATCGATGACCAGGAGTTAGCAAACCTGGTCAAAGAGCGTGCAGAGCAGACATTACATGATGTCAATCTGGACCGTTATGTATGATCTACAAAGTTAAATTCAGAACTGATGCACTTAAAGAATGGAACAGTCTTGATCGTTCCATTCAACAGCAATTCGCCAGGAAACTGAAGAAATGCGCTGAAAATCCGCATATTCCAGCAGCCAGGCTGAGAGAAATGCAAAATTGCTACAAGATTAAACTTAGATCATCTGGCTTCAGACTTGTTTATCAAGTCTTTAAGGATGAGTTAATCATTGCAGTTGTTGCTGTTGGAAAACGTGAGCATAGTGAAGTTTATAAACTCGCCAGCAAACGACTGAGTTGACATCCTCCTCTCTTGTAATGAAGGAAACATTATTTTTTCTCATACTGAGAACATTCTCGAAAACACAATAAATGCCCTATGTGAATGGTATGGTTTGAGCTTAACCGCCTCCCTAAAGCGGGAGGAGGATATCAATAACCCGTGATATTCCTGAACAGGAAAAAGCGCAGAAGGGTGCTATTGGTGTTTTAAAATTAAATAACAATATTTTGCTTGACTCCCTGACGTTCAATAATCAAATTTAGTTTTCCTTTGGGTGTTAATGATATAATTTTACGGAGTTTGTCAATTTCTGGTGGTGCATAATTTATGCCGTTGATGCTTTTAATGGTATCGCCATTTTTAAGATTATATTTCTCAAGTTTTATATCTTCATTATAGAAAACCTCTATGCGCTCATCATAATACCTGATTGCAATATTTCTAACGGGATATTGATTGTCTTTATACAATGAATTGGTGTCATAACAAAAAAGCATTTTACTTGGCATAAACGCATAGCGACTAAAGCGGGATAAAAAATTCATACCCAGAAGGTATTGATTGTTATTATTTCCAGTTATTCTTATTTCGCCAAGGGGATGATTGTTAAATCTTAAGCCTTTGAGTATATAATCTTGATTTTTAATAAGGCCGGTTGCCTCCATTGCAGCAACATTATGTTTGATAGGTGTGATCTCACCCTTTTGTTGTTTGTAGTATTCAAGAAAATCGTACCCAAGATCACTCCCATTGTTTCCGGTATCAACTCTTATCTTTATGTAATCATTATTTCCATAATCTAGATAAAAGTAGGGTGATTCTCCATAAGCATCTTGATATGCTATGCAGTATGAATAAGTTGATATTGGCGGTGATTTTCTAAGTAGGGTTAATTGTCCTTTTTTATTATCAACTTGCCAATTAAATTTTCTAAAGGTATCAATCCCTATAATACCATCTATTTTTGCTCCGGATGCTTGAGTAAAAAGAGTTAAATCTTTTGCAATCCAGATTTCATTATCACTAATTTCTTCTTTACCAATAAACATACTCACTGGCTTAATAAATTTAAGATTTTTTATGTCGATTTTATCGTGAATCGTTTTAAAGTTTGAAAAAATTTTTTTATGGAATGGATGCAAGGACGAGTATGGAACTTCCTGTGTTATTTCTTTAGCTATTTTTTCGTCGATAATGGTAATACTCGCACCCGTATCAACTAAAAAATGATATAACTTATTATTGATGGTGACAGGAATAATTAAACTGCTATAAAATTTTTCATTTAAAATATCATTAGCACCCTCATTTGATTTCTCTGGTTTTTTAACCACGCATCCAGACAAAGATGAAGTTAAAAGAGTTATAGAAATGACAGCTAATGCTGTCTTTGCATATATATTCATTATTTACGTACTCATACAATGATAAAAAAATCATAATATAGGTAAATGATTATGTGTGTAAATTATTGAGGCAGTAACGTATAACTATCTTAATCAATCGGACAGATAAAATGCGCGGCCAGTGGGTCAACCTCTCCCGCATGGATGTAGTGCAACACGTGCTGATTGCGAGTAATGCCGCCTAACGTTCATGTATAAGAAATTAATACCAGAAAAGGTTACTAATTAACCTATGCCCTGATGAACCCATTTTTATTTTTTCTAAGTTTTGCCAGAATTATTTTTGAAGGTTGAGATAAAAAACAGAATAAAGGGTTAAGGAACGATTAATTATTAATCAGTTTTGAACAAAAGATAAATCTACCCTATAGTGAGTTTTTATTGCCACCGCAAACGTGCCAATTCATCGTGACGAGCCATAAGCTCTTTAAGCTTCAATCCAAAATTCATTCCTGCGAAGGGTAATTCTTTCCCGCATAAGAGACAAGCCAGAGGATCGACTTTAAAGACATGTCGATACATGTTTCGAAAGGTGATTTTTTTAGCGGATTTTTTATCCTCACGAGTTTCGCACAGGCGTATAAAATACTAGAAATGGCTTAAAATCGATGATTAATCTTCAAGTTACTAAAACACATAAATTTTATTAAATTACAATAAGTTGCTTTTGATTTATAAGATTCTGTCTATTTATATATTATGCTGGATTAAACTTAAAGATAGAGCGTTTATTTATTGGTGCGAAACTCGTGATCCTGCTGGATTAACGGATAAACAACCTCTGTTAACATTTTTCGCATTGGGGCTGATGGACTTAAAAAACCGTAATAGCGGATTATGTGAAACCATTTTTGAGGTACATGAGACTCAAACCGGGTAATCAATTCGTCGGATGTTATGACCTCATCTTCCTGTTTTTTTGTGCGGTGACTCTTATAGCGTAACGTGATGTTATCTTCACCGGCATAATGTTTTAAACGACTAAGCGAGACAGGGGCTTTCTTTAGATAAAATCTGAGATAAAGGGTGACATGGGTGATATTGGAAAGGATATTAGAGAGATTGATATTCCAGCCACGTTTGTAGTGAGTGTTAAGTAGGCGATTCCAAGAAAATTTGCTTCGCCCTTCACATTTAAGCTCATCAGGAATCGTCAGGGTGTAATAATGTTTTCTCAACGATTCGGTTATCCGATGTTGCCACATAGTCATGACGTTTTCGCGATAAAAGCTCATATCTCGCCAGGTGTTATTTTTAGTGACCCCGCCGGCTGTGGTTGAAAGATGAATATGTGGATGCCATTTTTGGTCACGTCCCCAAGTGTGGATGGCAGTGAAAATGCCGGGGGTGATATTGAGATCACGGCAGATAGTTAATACCACATCAGCGGCTAATCGATTCATTTCACCGAGCAGCCACCGATTGGCGCGAATAACAGGCCAATATTCACCAGGCATGGTAAAAGTAATGTGTTGCCAAGGGACTTTAGGTAACCAGGCCAGCGTATTGTTAATCCATTGTAGGCAAGCTTTTACGCCGCAATGAGGGCAGCTTCGGCTTTTGCAGGTAAATTTAACCCACTTCTCATGATTACATTCAGGGTCAGGGCATCGCCAAATTGACCATCCCATAAGCGAAGTGCCGCAAGCCATAATCTTTACCATGGTTTGCATCACAACTGGGCGAACGGTATTAGGCGGTTGACGGTTAAGCCAATTGAGCCAGCGTTGACCAAATTGAAAAACATGACTAAAACGCGGTGACATAAAAGGGACTAAAAGGTTGAGAAAATAGAGTTGAGGTTATATCAGTACTAACGAGCAATGACAAGTCGTCGTCGGAGGCGACCATCTTGATAACGCTGATGCTGATAAAATCTCACTGCCCCAAGATGGTGACGTTTGACATGAAAGGCACGGTAGATACGTTTTTTACCCATGCCAGCCAAAAAAAATTAACCGACGCGCAAAGCCAACAATTGGCGACCCGTTTTACTCAAACGCTGGATAACACGTTACGCGATTATCAACAAAAAAATCAGGTCGTCATTTTGGTGAGTCCCGCAGTGGTGGTCGGCGCACCGGAGGTGACGAAAACCATCCAACGGCAGGTGGCAATAAAAATGCGAGAACACCAACAATGAAAAGGGGACTGTGGGTGGCACTTTTCATTAGCCAGTTGGCCTGTGCTCGGGATTTTGGTGTCACAGGCGAACTCTGGCCAATTGCTGAACGAAATATCCTCACCCTGATTGAAGGACGACTCACGCAATTAATGAATGACGGGTCGTGGGAGAAGGAAATGCGCGCCTTTAAAGCGCGTGTGCGGCATCATGCCCAACACGACCTGAACCCGTTGGTTTAACAGTGGCACAGCATTATAGCGAACGTTTTTTTGACCCCAGCATCCGTTTAAGCGAAGACCTAAAAGATGATAAGGGTCGCGTGTTTGCGCCCAAAGGGAAACTATTTAATCCGCTCAAATTCATCCCGTTTAACCAGACTTTGTATTTTATTGATGGCGATGACCCGAAACAAGTAGCCTGGATGCAGGCGCAACAGCCACAAACGTTGCTGTACAAGATTATTCTGGTGGGCGGCGATGTGGTAAAAACCGCCGACAGCCTCAATCGTCGCGTCTATTTTGACCAACAAGGGGTATTGTCGAGAAAGTTGGGCTTAACGACCGTACCGAGCAAAGTCACGGCGGCAGCCAGTGGTCTACGGTTACGCATTGAAACCTTTCCGGTGAGGGCATCATGAAGCGCGCGCCTTTACTCGGCCTTATTTTTCTTCTCTGGCACGCAAGCACCTGGGCGGATGCAGCCTGTGAGGGTCGCTTTGTCAATCCCATTACCGATATTTGCTGGAAATGTTTGTTCCCGATATCTATTGGTAGCGTCTCGGTGGGCAGTGCGGGCGATGTGCCGGATACCGACAATCCCTCGATGCCGCTGCAAATTTGCCCTGCACCGCCGCCGCTTTTTAAACGCATTGGGTTATCGATTGGCTTTTGGGAGCCGATGGCATTAACGGATGTGACGCGCTCGCCAGGCTGCCTGGTGAATTTAGGTGGCATTAGCGTTAATCTGGGGAAGATCGGGCAAGGCACTTCCGGTCATGGCGATAAAGAAACCACAGGCGCGTTTTATCATGTGCATTGGTATAAATACCCGTTAACCTACTGGTTGAATATTATTACCTCGCTCGGTTGTCTTGAAGCGGGAGACATGGATATTGCTTATCTGTCCGAACTTGACCCGACCTGGGTCGATAGCAGTCTCACCACCATTTTAAACCCCGAAGCGGTGGTGTTTGCCAATGCCATCGCCCAGGGCGCGTGCGCCGCTGATGCGATTGCCAGTGGTTTTCATTTGCCTGTCGAGGCCCTTTTTTGGTGTGCAGGCTCACACGGCTCGATGTACCCCTTTAACGGCTGGATAAGTAACGAAATTAGCCCGTTGCAGGCATCCGTGTTGGTTTCTGAAAAAATGGCGTTCAAATTACACCGCCAGGGCATGATTTTAGAAAGCGTCGGCAAAGACAATGCCGTGTGCCAGCAATATCCCTCCCCCATTTTACCCAAATCTCGCTGGCGTTATCAGATGGTGAATCGCTTTCCGGATACCACGCTGTGTCATCCTATGGGACGCAGCGTAATGCGTTGGGAAGTGGGGCACAACAGTCCGGATAGCAAGAAAAATTTTGGATCACGAGTTTTGCACCAATAAAAAAACGCTCTATTTTTAACCTGAGTTCGGGATAAGCGGTAGTTATGAGAAAATAAAAATAACTTACTTATCAATAAAACCTTTTTAAAATCAATAAAATGAGGAAAAACGGAAAGTTCTTCAGTGATCGCAGGTTAAAAAATAAGCTATTTTCTCTGCTAAAATCATGAAAAAAACTAAGATTAAGCACTACTTTATGTAATTATTTTAAGTTAACTACTTGAATATATAATGAAAAAGTTTATATTCCTTATCCCGAACTCAGGTTATTTTTAAGTTTAATTCAGCATAATATATAAATAGAAAAAATCTCATAAATTAAAAACAACTTATTGTAATTTAAGTAAATTTATACGTCTTAGTAAGTTACAGGTTAATCATTGTTTTGAAGCCATTTCTAGAATTTTATATGCCCGTGCGAAACTCGTGTGGATATCTGTTATGGCGTAAACGTAATTGCGTCTTTTTGTAGGAGTGAATCGATGAAAAAGCGTAAAACGGGTCTCATCGCACTATTAATACTCACCGCTAGCATCCCTGCGTTAAGTCAACCCAAACCGGATGAGACGATAGCCGAGAGTCAGGCGCAGAGACAAACAAAGCAGCAAGTGTATCGAGAATGGTTAGATGAACAAGCCGACTTACAGGCACAGTTAAAAGCCACAGCGAAACGACCGGGTTTTTTACGAGACCGCCCCCTCTCGGCGGACAGCCAGCAATTTATCGACCAGCTTAAAAACGCACAGCAAGCCGTGGCAGGTGAAAAAAACAAAACAGGGGTGCGTTATCTGGTGTCGTTTTCTATTCCGCAAACGGCGCTCATCAACATGTTGCAGGAAGCGAAACGGTTCGCTATTCCCGCTACCATCAGGGGCTTGGTCGATAACAATATGCCTGCCACCGTTCAGGCGGTCAAAAGCCTGGTTGAAGCAGGTCAGGTAGACGGCGTGCAAATCGACCCACAACCGTTTACCGATTATCACATTGATGCCGTACCTGCCCTGGTTGTGCAATGTGAGGCAGGGGTTGATGTGGTACGCGGCAATCTTCATCTGGAGGTGGCCTTGAGTCGCATTGCCAAATGCAGGCGATTGTGCCACCACAGCGAGGAGCCTGTACATAAATTTGTGTAATTGCCTGATTTTGATATGTTCAATCCAGCATCAAATGAAGGTTAATTTATGGACGAAAAACAATTGCAGGCTCTGGCTAATAAATTGGCCAAAAATCTCAAAACCCCAGACGATCTCAGCCAGTTCGATCGTCTGCTGAAGAAAATCAGCGTTGAGGCGGCTCTCAACGCCGAAATGTCCCACCATCTGGGCTACGATAAAAATCAGCCCAAACCGGGTGCCAACTCCCGCAACGGCTATTCCACAAAGACCGTTACCACCGGCGATGGTCCTCTGGAACTACGCACTCCGCGCGATCGTGACGGTTCTTTCGAACCGCAACTGGTGAAGAAAAACCAGACCCGGATCTCCGGGATGGATAACCAGATTTTATCGTTGTACGCCAAAGGGATGGCCACCCGCGAGATAGCGGCTGCGTTCAAAGAACTGTATGACGCGGATGTCTCACCGGCGCTGGTCTCGAAGGTCACCGATTCCGTGATGGAGCAGGTTACCGAATGGCAAAATCGCCCACTGGATGCAGTCTATCCTATTGTTTATCTTGACTGTATCGTCCTGAAGGTCCGGCAGGACAGTCGCATCAATAAATCCGTGTTTCTGGCCCTCGGTATCAACATCGAAGGTCAGAAAGAACTGTTGGGTATGTGGCTGGCCGAAAACGAGGGCGCGAAGTTCTGGCTCAGTGTGCTGACAGAACTAAAAAACCGTGGTCTGAACGATATCCTCATCGCCTGTGTCGACGGTCTGAAAGGCTTTCCGGACGCCATCAACAGAAGCAGGCCAGCAGGCGCTGGAAGCGTTCGCCAGCGCATGGGACAGCCGCTACCCGCAGATAAGCCGGAGCTGGCAGACAAACTGGGCCAACCTGGCGACGTTCTTCACTTACCCGGCAGACATCCGCAAGGTGATCTACACAACGAATGCCATAGAGTCGCTGAACAGCGTGATCCGGCATGCCATCAAAAAGCGTAAGGTGTTCCCGACGGATGACGCAGTGAAAAAGGTGGTGTGGCTGGCAATCCAGGCGGCGTCACAGAAATGGACAATGCCGCTTAGGGACTGGCGTATGGCGATGAGCCGCTTTATTATCGAGTTCGGTGACCGCCTGGACGGTCACTACTGAGAAAAGGCATTTACACAGAATCGTGTACAGGGTCTGTATAGATACGTTCTGCTAGTTTTCTGTCATGAAAACAGTCCAACCAATTCGTGCTATAGGGATGAGGGCTTTGTTCACCGCAATAAAACAGGATAGGGAAAACTAACGGTAATTGCTTGTGTCCATTATCTAAATGCTTCTGCATAGCAGCCATGCTATAGCGCATCAATCTCCAAGCGATAAGTTTATCTGGAGTGGATTGGGCTTCAATTAAAACATAGATATAACCACTTCCCTTTGAGGTTCTGACTGAATACAAAATATCACTCTGGTAATTTTTCATCTCACTATCGATAAATGAGCCAGATTCTACTTTCAGACTATCACGAGTTTCGCACCAATAAAAAAACGCTCTATTTTTAAGTTTAATTCAGCATAATATGTAAATAGATAAAACCTTATAAATTAAATATAACTTATTGTAAATTAAGTGAATTTATGCATTTCAGTAACTTGCAGATTAATCATTACTTTTAAGCCATTTCTAGAATTTTATAGGCCTGTGCGAAACTCGTGACTATCTAAGTCACACAATGCCTTAATCTCATCGGGTAGCCAGACAGTAAAGAAATCTTTTGCCGTCTCTTTCTCACTTAAAAACTGCTTGAATACACTATCGTGTGGCGTTGGGGTAAATTTTTTACTCATCGGATATCTTCAATAATTGCTAGCGTCATATTGAATTATGGCAAACAAACCGGCTATATTAAATACGCTATTTATTCATTACATATCAGACATCATAATCCAGCTATACAAAAACGCACCTTATCTTCTCAGGTGCGTTTATTTTTTGTTACTGGTATTCTCTCATGGCTAATCACAGGAAAATGGCTCACAATCGATTACAAGCGCTTCTAGAGGCATTACTGAATTAAGCCTGTGCCGTTTTTTCATTATCAGCAACTTTGGCCAGAATATTTACCAACAATTTATTGATGATAAGCGGGTAGTTTGCGGGAAAGTGCAGGGAACTACGTTAAGAGTTTTGCTTGCCACTCATAGAAACCCGTCAAGATAATATGCTCCCAGCCAAGAGGGGATAGATGCGCCAGTTTCTCCGGTGCTATCTCGATACCTTGCCTTTGCATAGCTTGAATGATTCGTCCTAAATGCTTGGTGTTCCAGTAGATTATTATGGCAGCGAGCAAATTAAGATGCATCATGCGTAGATGCTGGTTTTCAGAGAAGCGATCTGTAATTTCTCCCCGCCGATTGAAGCTAAGCGCTCGTTTTAACGCATGATGAGCCTCTCCTTTGTTTAGACCCATTTGGGTTCGACGTTGCATAGCCATAGAACTAACACACTTTAGGATAAATATTGTGCGTTCAATCCGTCCGATTTCTCTCAAGGCAATAGCTAATTCGTTTTGGCGTGGGAAAGAAGCGAGCTGCCGCAAGATATCACTCGGAACAACTTTATGCGTCATAACACTGGCAATAAGACGAATAATATCAGGCCATTGCTTTTCAATTCGGGTGATATTGGCTCTAGCAGAGATAAGTTCTTTCATTGCTTTGGGTACAGAAACTCCATCCATACCAGAGAGTTTTAGAGACGAGAGATTACGCAACTTAGGTGAAAACTGGTATCCAAGCAAAGCACACATAGCAAAGACATGATCTGTAAATCCTCCGGTATCTGCATAATGCTCTTTTATACGTTTCCCCGCATCATTCATCGTAAGCCCATCAAGAATATAAGGCGCTTCATGGGCTGTTGCTGGAATATTTTTCAGCGCAAATGTTCCATATTGATCAGAGACATGTGTATAGGCTTTAATGCCAGGGACAAGGCCATACTTGGCATTGACAACGTTCATCGCTTCTCCAGAGCCGCCGCTTATCATAAACTGGCCGTCTGAAGATGAGCTTGTGCCATCACCCCATGCGCTCGCCAAAGGAAGGTATTTATGCTTCTCGATGACAACAGCTAGAGCATCTGTCATAGTCTCACTTGTCACATGCCAGTTAGAGATGCGCATCAGTGACCAAGGTGATATGTTAGATGAGTTGCATGAGGCCATTTTCTTTAACCCCATATTGATGCCGCCTGCTAGCAAGACATTAAGCAAACCAATTTCATCTGCACACGGTGAACCACTATGAATGTGAGTGAAACTGTCTGTCAGTCCAATATCTTCATTGACCTCACGTAAAATCTCTGTAATCGAAACGTCTGGCATTTGTTTGTATAGCTCCATTGAGAACTGATCCATGCCTTCTGGTATCTGGCGGTCAAGGCGATTGACTCGTATTTTTCCGTTCTCAATTCCGCTATTGGGTAAACTGTTATGGCGTATCATTTGGTTTACCTGTTTGATTTGTTGTGCCAGTAACTCTTGGCGGCTTTTAATCCATATTTGCGGCTCTAGAGGAATGGGTAGCGATAAGGTCTGTTTGGCTGTTTCAAGATGGTCGCCTCCGACGACGACTTGTCATTGCTCGTTAGTACTGATATAACCTCAACTCTATTTTCTCAACCTTTTAGTCCCTTTTATGTCACCGCGTTTTAGTCATGTTTTTCAATTTGGTCAACGCTGGCTCAATTGGCTTAACCGTCAACCGCCTAATACCGTTCGCCCAGTTGTGATGCAAACCATGATAAAGATTATGGCTTGCGGCACTTCGCTTATGGGATGGTCAATTTGGCGATGCCCTGACCCTGAATGTAATCATGAGAAGCGGGTTAAATTTACCTGCAAAAGCCGAAGCTGCCCTCATTGCGGCGTAAAAGCTTGCCTACAATGGATTAACAATACGCTGGCCTGGTTACCTAAAGTCCCTTGGCAACACATTACCACGAGTTTCGCAATCTCCAAAAAAGGAGTATAAATTTAAAAACAAGAAAAAATCAGGGTGTTCATATTTTGTCGGGTTATCCATGTATTAAAGATATCTATAAAACATTCTTACAAGTAAGCAGTTTAAGATACTCTGGTTTAGCGTTATCAGAAGTAAGCCCATCGCCTTTATCTCATGACACTGTTAGCCGATGGCTAAAAAGTAGATGTTTTAGACCTAAAGACCTATGGCGATTAGTTGAACCTTCTATAGACAAAAAAAGCCCTTGCGTACTAATTGCCGATGATACATTGATTGCCAAAACACGTAGTAAAAAAATAGTGATGGTCCATTATCAATATTCAGGTAATGAACATGAGGTTATTGCTGGCATAGGTTTAGTTAATTTGCTTTGGCATGATCTGACGAAGGTTGAATCAATTCCTATCAATTATCTTATTTATGACAAAGATTCTGATGGAAAAACAAAAAACACGCACTTTTCCGAAATGCTCACTCTTGCTAAAAAAAAAGGGATCATGCCAGAAGCCGTAGTGATGGATGCTTGGTATTCTAGCCTGGATAACCTGAAATCAATTCGCTCTCATGGTTGGATCTGGGTAACCACGCTGAGGAAAAATAGGATTGTTAACCATAACAAACAACTGAACAAGTTAGACATCTCAGAAGAAGGAACGTCAATACACTTGCGAGGATATGGTTGGGTAACCGTTTTCAAATTTACAGCCAAAAACGGCCGTATTGATTACATAGTAATAAACAAAGAGAATCCCACCCGTCAATACCTCAAATCTATCATGGATGCCTGTTGGTCTGTTGAAGTTTATCATCGAGAAGTTAAACAAAACTGTGGTATTGAACGCTGTCAGGCTCGCACGAGCCGAGCGCAAAGAAATCATATTTTTCTCGCTATTTCTGCGTGGTTTGAACAACATAAACGTCGTATATCTGAAAAAATAACCCTTTATCAACAAAATTGGGACGTAATCAAAAGTGCTATTACTGAGCAAATCCGTGTTTTATTAGCGTACCCAAATTAGTTTTGTGCGAAACTCGTGACTGAATGAGTCCGCGATAATCAGCGTGATGACCAATACTGCCTAAGCAGGCTCTTAAACGCCTTCTGGCTATTGGTAAGCTCTTTTCTTTCACTTCTTGCCACATATCCTGTTGTATACCAATTTTCATTGGGCACAACTTGCCATCAGGGAAAAGATAAGGCCAAAATGTGGTTATCTGTAAGATGGCTTCTGCTAACGGCAATCGCTTTTTAGGTGGGGTTGGGGGTTTAGGGATTTTAACCTTCACTATCTGTTTAGGTTTAACAACCGATTTCTTGGGTTGCTGTTTTGCTACTTTGGGAGGATTAGGCTTTTTTGCCTGTTTTTTGGGCGTAGCATTGACCCAGACCTTTTTACCGTAAACAGCAGTGCTTGAGGTTTGTTCTTTTGGTGAAGCCTTTCTTGGGCGATTGAGGCTTAATTTCTTGCGTTCCGTCAGCGTTTAATCTTTATCTAAAGTTTTTAACTCTTCATCAGACAAACCAGTGGAAAGTTTAACAACCTCAAGATTAACGCCATTTGCAAGAAATTGTTTAGCTAATTTTAAAGTAGCCTGTTTTTCGCCCTCAAGTTTCCCTTGTTGCATACCTTTCTTGATTCCAATTTCTTCAATCTGTTGAGCAATAGTCATAAATGCTCCCTCGTGTTTTTCTGATTGTTTTGCTATCTCAGTGATAAATTCCATTGGCTTTTTGGTGTTACCTTCTTGGATGAGATAGTTAAACATCGTGATAACCTGATTATCAGTATAATAATTATACGACAACAGTTTAACAATACTATCCAGTAATTCTGTCATATCGCGTCTTCGAATGTGTTTTTGTAATAATTCCAATAACGCCATTCGCTTGTGTTGCATAATCTCACCATCATCTAAGGTGGTGACATCGGCTAACTTAAAAGGATTGGTGTAGATACGCTTTGCTAGTTCCTTGTCTTCAAAGCAATCCAACCAATTAGTGCTATAGGGGTGATGGCTTTGCTCACCGCAATAAAACAGGATGGGAAACACTAAGGGTAATTGCTTGTTTCCGTCCTCTAGATGTTTCTGCATAGCAGCAAAGCTATAGCGCATCAATCGCCACGCAATGAGTTTATCAGGTGTGGACTGGTGCTCTATGAGAACATAGATATATCCACTTCCCTTCGTTGTACTGACTGAATAGAGAATATCACACTGGTAATTTTTCATCTCACTATCGATAAATGAGCCAGATTCTACTTTAAGGCTATCCAAGTCACACAGGGCTTTAATCTCATCCGGTAGCCAGATATCGAAGAAGTCTTTTGCCGTCTCTTTCTCACTTAAAAACTGCTTGAATATACTATCGTGTGGCGTTGGGGTAAATTTTTTAGTCATCCGATATTTTCACTGTTTGCAAAGCAAATTGCATGATAACAAACGAATACGCTATATTGAATGAGCAATCTTTTCATTACATGACATTAATCCTTTAATCCATCAAAGCACTTCGTTAACCACACGGGGTGTTTTTTTGAAAACCTAAACTTATTTTTTTATTGAGAAATAAGTGCATGGATTTGCATAAAAGTGCACAAATTTGCACAAGTTTTTACCCACCTAAAAGGCCAGTACTGGCATACTTTGAACGGCATTGTGCAACTGCATAAAAAACGACATGTTTAGCGGGCAGGCGTGCGGGGCGATCACTGCAATTTTTGGGGTGAAATCGGATTTTTCTATCTGAAAGTACCCGAAAAATTGATTACAGGGAATTTTAGAGAAATCTGCGAATTTTTTTGATATTGCAGTTAATCTCTTGTTCGTAAATCGATTTTAAGCACCCTGTAACGCTCTGTACGGCGTTTTCGTAATTTAACTCAAACGTATTGCCAATAATTTTGCGGGGCATGGAATCGCTTATAGTGGTTTTTGATGCCGTTAGGCATGTAAGGCGATACTCAATAGTGACAGAATATGTCAATAGTTAAATCGCCGAAGCCCGCGAAGCGGTGAGAGTTTGGTTATTGCACGAAACCCATGCGTAGCATCCCGGCAAAGCCCATTGGGGCGATATAACAGCGATGATGATGTTAATTGTCGAAGATGAGGTATTGAAGCGGGTTTGTTGATAATTGGATGAATAGGCGTATTATGGATTTGCTCATACTACTGAGTGTCTAAATTTATAGATAACTAAAAATGTTTTACCTCGACGTTTAGCCAGCTTATCCAGTTGGCTATATTTTTGCCTGAAATTCTGATTGACCGCTTCTTTCAAACTTTTAACCGCCTTAAAACTTGGGACGTTGGTAGCAGCAATCTGTATAACCTTACCTGTTTGTGGATTGCGTCCTTCCCTTGCTGCTCTTGGCTTAACTTAAAAACTGCCAAAGCCAACGAGTTGTATATCATCGCCTGATTTTGAGGTTTCACTTACAGTTTGGATGAAAGCGTTCAGTGCCTTCTCTGAATCTTTTTTGGTTAAATCGGCTTTTTCAGCGATTTGATTAATGAGTTCGGTTTTGTTCATGTTGTGCTTGAATTAATGGATAAGTTAATTCTAGTCATGCTAGTTGTAGAGTCTAAATAGTGCAATGTTTCAGCGTTAATTAACTCAAAAAAATCTTTTTAATTAAAATCCCACCGCTCGACGCAAGTCTGTGACCGAGCGTAGCGAGTGAGCAGACGAGGAAGCGGAATATCACAATTGCAAAAGAGAAATACGGTCACTCAGTAGTACATATTAATTTACTTGAGATGCTTAGTTTTTTTATTTTATTAGTACCATTAGTGCGGTTAGTTGACATTATATTAAGTTATTGTTTTTTATATAAAAACACAAAAAGACATAGGATATGCCGCGGAAATTAAAAAGGCATCAAAAAAATATTTGATACCTTTAAAGTTGCGTGCTATTCTTTGAATATTGGTTAACAATATAAAGAAGTTAGTATGTGAATTTTAAAAAGATAATTTTAATGTCAAAAAAGAAAAAAATTTATCATAGAAACGATGCAAGAGCTTCGCTGATATCGATGGGTTTATCAGCTAGACGAATTTTGTACTTAACTATTGTTCAGCAAAATAGGGATGATGATGGAGTTATTCTATTTGATGAAAATAAAATTTATAGAATTACAGCGAAAGACTATGCACAATTGTGTGGTATTGATACATCAGTTGCTTATAAACAACTAAAAGAAGGAGTTGAAGAAATAAGAACCCATTTGATGAGGATTCCTCAATCAGAGCTTTTGTCTTCTGATGAAATGAAAAAAAGACCAAAAGATGGAATGCTATTATTTACATTAGCTAATTATGGTTTTTATTCAGATGGTGCCGGATATATTGAAGTAAAATTAGATCCAATAGTTGCACCTTACGTTAGCAATTTAAAAAACAATTTTACAAGTCAATTTTTACTTAGTGGATTGAGATTACCTGATAGTAATGCAAATAAGCTATATATTTTATTACGGGAATGGATTAGTGCTGGTATGTCAGCTTTCAAAGATATTTCTGTAGAAGAATTAAAATATCAATTAATGATAAATGATACAAAAACATATAATTCATTTAAAAGATTTACAGATTTATTTTTTAAAAGGGCTGTAAAAAAAATAATTGAAACCACAGAGTTTTCAAAAATAGATATAGAAATTATTGAGCGTCAAAAACGTAAAGCATATATGGTTCGCATATCCTATGAGTACAATGAGCAGAAACAGCACTTTAAAGATGCGGGTTTTATCACAGGTAGTAATAAAAAATCTAAAACAGAAAAATTAGGGGCTAAAAATAATATTGAAAATAAACATGAAAAATTGGATAAAAAAGAAGAATTAAAGCAGATAAAAGGTCGTTTTTACGATAAAAAAACTGCTGAGGCTTCTGGATATAATTGGGATGATTATTAAATAAAATCTAACGGTACTTGTAGGGATCCGACTCCCTTCAAGTACCTAACCTAAAACCTAGTTCTAGTAGGAGTAAGGCTAATGAAAAAGTCTACCTTCCGCGTGCTCGTCTGTGAAGCACCGAATGAAATAATCGAGTTATACGCTCGAACCTGACGCAATTTAACCCTTCGTCAGCGTGCTCGAATTCTGAATAGAGTTGGGGGTGCGGTATGAATTCCGAGATGATTAAATTCTTTTTTAGTAGCGCTGTACCCTCTGGTTTTGTTGATAGTGAGGGAGAAATTAAGGCCAACACTAAAATGGTAGATTTTCTCGGTTTGAATAAAAATGCGCCTGAAATGGTGACTTTATTAGAGAAAACCCGCACTGAAAAATCACCGTTTTTTGTCATTATTAAACTGGTTTCTGATTTCAAGATGGTCGCCTCCGACGACGACTTGTCATTGCTCATTAGTACTGATATAACCTCAACTCTATTTTCTCAACCTTTTAGTCCCTTTTATGTCACCGCGTTTTAGTCATGTTTTTCAATTTGGTCAACGCTGGCTCAATTGGCTTAACCGTCAACCGCCTAATACCGTTCGCCCAGTTGTGATGCAAACCATGGTAAAGATTATGGCTTGCGGCACTTCGCTTATGGGATGGTCAATTTGGCGATGCCCTGACCCTGAATGTAATCATGAGAAGCGGGTTAAATTTACCTGCAAAAGCCGAAGCTGCCCTCATTGCGGCGTAAAAGCTTGCCTACAATGGATTAACAATACGCTGGCCTGGTTACCTAAAGTCCCTTGGCAACACATTACTTTTACCATGCCTGGTGAATATTGGCCTGTTATTCGCGCCAATCGGTGGCTGCTCGGTGAAATGAATCGATTAGCCGCTGATGTGGTATTAACTATCTGCCGTGATCTCAATATCACCCCCGGCATTTTCACTGCCATCCACACTTGGGGACGTGACCAAAAATGGCATCCACATATTCATCTTTCAACCACAGCCGGCGGGGTCACTAAAAATAACACCTGGCGAGATATGAGCTTTTATCGCGAAAACGTCATGACTATGTGGCGACATCGGATAACCGAATCGTTGAGAAAACATTATTACACCCTGACGATTCCTGATGAGCTTAAATGTGAAGGGCGAAGCAAATTTTCTTGGAATCGCCTACTTAACACTCACTACAAACGTGGCTGGAATATCAATCTCTCTAATATCCTTTCCAATATCACCCATGTCACCCTTTATCTCAGATTTTATCTAAAGAAAGCCCCTGTCTCGCTTAGTCGTTTAAAACATTATGCCGGTGAAGATAACATCACGTTACGCTATAAGAGTCACCGCACAAAAAAACAGGAAGAAGAGGTCATAACATCCGACGAATTGATTACCCGGTTTGAGTCTCATGTACCTCAAAAATGGTTTCACATAATCCGCTATTACGGTTTTTTAAGTCCATCAGCCCCAATGCGAAAAATGTTAACAGAGGTTGTTTATCCGTTAATCCAGCAGGATCACGAGTTTCGCACCAATAAAAAAACGCGCTATTTTTAAGTTTAATTCAGCATGATATATAAATAGACAAAACCTTATAAATTAAATACAAATTATTGTAATTTAATAAAATTTATGTGTTTTAGTAACTTGCAGATTAACCATTGCTTTTAAGCCATTTCTAGAACTTTATATGCCTGTGCGAAACTCGTGAGGATAAAAAATCCGCTAAAAAAATCACCTTTCGAAACATGTATCGACATGTCTTTAAAGTCGATCCACTGGCTTGTCTCTTATGCGGGAAAGAATTACTCTTCGCAGGAATGAATTTTGGATTGAAGCTTAAAGAGCTTATGGCTCGTCACGATGAATTGGCACGTTTGCGGTGGCAATAAAAACTCACTATAGGGTAGATCTATCTTTTGTTCAAAACTGATTAATAATTAATCGTTCCTTAACCCTTTATTCTGTTTTTTATCTCAACCTTCAAAAATAATTCTGGCAAAACTTAGAAAAAATAAAAATGGGTTCATCAGGGCATAGGTTAATTAGTAACCTTTTCTGGTATTAATTTCTTATACATCAAGTCCTCGACAATTTCCAGCGCTTTCAACCGTAAATGATGATTGAAATTGCCAATCTGAAATTCGTTACCTTGCACCTTAAACGTTTTGTTTTTGGTGATATCGACAATATCATCTTGCGATAGCCCCGTAAGGCTGCCTAATCCTTGTTCTGTCATGATTTTTTCTCGTTAAATAGAACGAGTGAAATCCCGAAATTGCAGTTTGTAGGTCATTTCAGCATTGTGGTCAGTATTGGCAAAGGTAAATTGTGGCTGGTCTGTGATACTCCCGCCTGTAAACGTAAAGGTTTCTGTTTTGGCTTTACCGTCGATCTTGTACAACGTGCTCACCGAAGCATTGAGCAACGTCACTTCACCACTGCCTTGTAGCGAGGATAACCAGACATCATCGGCACTTCCCCTTAAAACATGAAACTCAAGCTCGGAAACTTTGGCATCCGTGCGCTTTGCCACACTGACGGAACCACCGGAGCCGTTAAAACGGCTGGTATCGGGATTGGGGAAAGTGATTTGCACGGTGGTTCCCGCGACGAAATCACTTAAGATTCGACCGCCTAGAATGACGGTTGTTGCATCCACATCATAGGAAATTTGCGCCATGTTTCGCCTCTAGTAATTAAAGTTGATGATAATATCTGCCCGATGAAATGCCCCTGCATTTTTTACGGCTTGTTGGATAGCGGGTGATTTGCGGTTTATGCGATCAACCTGTGATTGTTCTGCCAATAAATTGGCATAAGTGAAATACCCTTTGCTCTCAATTGACCGCTTAAACTGCTCTACATCGCCGAAGGTATCGGGTGATGTCCATTTTCCGGCAGCAAAAACGCTAGCTCGCACAAATCTCGCTGCCACCTGATTGATGCAATCAACCAGTAAGTCCACCCCTTTTCCAGTCTGCGGAATTTTGGTTGCAGTCGCTTTCATTAAATTAAAGGTATCGACCTGTACCTGATTGACATAGGCTTTCAGGTTATAAACATTATCGACAAATTCGTTGGTATTTGAGCACATCACCACCGGACGGTCTTTGATTAACGTGTAAATATCGATACCCACGGATGACGCACTGTCTACCTCGGTTTGGCTATAGCTTTCTGGCTCACAGGCGAGTTCTTTTAAGTGAATCGTCATCGCACTATTTTCAGCGCTGAAATCGACCACATGCACTCTTGCCATGTAGGAAACCGCCAAGGCTTTCTGATTGCGCTTTGAAAAAAGCAGCCGGAAATATTCTTGCCCTTTCTTGCTCACTTGCCACGCCAAGCCTTTTGTCGTGAGATTATCCGAATGAGAAACCACCTGATAGCCTAGTATCTTGTTGGCTTGACTGTAGCTCGCCAGTTTTAAAATCTGGTCATTGGTCAACTCATCAATAAAACAATACCCACAACCCGAAGACGCAGCTACCACATTGGCGATTGCCTCATCGGGAGATTGTGATGGCAAAGTTTGAGGCGGTGTCGCTTTGGTTAAGGTAGCGCTATCACCCAGTCCTAGCAGATTACCCACAAACGTCCCTGTCCCAGTTGGGCTAGCGTTGGCTAACCCTTTTTCTGACACCATCAAACGCTTATCAAGGTATACAAAGGTAGATTTTCCGTTGGTAGGCAGATTGTTGTTGTCGGGCTGATTTTCAGCAGATGGGTAGCCGTCTGGCAACGCCCGATTGAGGGGATTAATCACATCATTGAAAGTGACCGCGTCACCAAAGTTGAGATTTTCAAGTGTCAATTTGCCGAGCTTCATACTGCCGTCTTCAATTTGACGCAGCGTTTTAAGTAGCGCGTTGCTGTCAATTTCTGAGCCTGTCAGCGTGTCAAATTCCACCGCGGGCAGCGTTAAATCGGTTTTCCGGTAATGCCCGATAATCAGATTGCCTCCGGAGCCTATCGGATTGGGGGACGTGCCAAAAAAAGCAGTGGCCATCTGGTAGGTTTTCGAGGTAATGCCAAAATCGGCTTTGACCCCTGCGATATTTTTGTAGGTGGCATAAATCGTTTTGCCGTCAAAAATCGTGCCCGTTTCACTGGTCATCATGATGACGTGGTTGATATTGTCGTAATTTGCGCCTCGCTGCTCTTTGAGTAGCTGCACATTGACAACATTTTCAATGTCGATGCCAAGATTATTGCTCATGCTGTGAACCTTTTTCGTTGGAAAGTTGGAAAGTAAGATGGTTGATTGACGGTGTTGAGACGTTGATATAATCCGATACATAGGTGTTAATCGAAAACATCACGCGCTCTCGATACTGGCTACCTGTCGTAAAGTGCAAATCACGCACGCCCGTTGGCGCAGATAAGCTAATCGTGTGCTTCCACTGCTGCTCAAAGCCTTTTTGTGTTCTAAGCAACCGCAAGAGAATTTGCGCCCGTTGCAATGCTTGCTTTCCCCAGACATTCACGTCAAAGAGGATTTTCTCGTGCTGGCTGTATTCCATCACCTCAACGTTTCGGCGGTATGTTTCGCTAAAGCCTTTCACTTCACTGTTGCCAGATTGCTCAATGCCGATAACAGGCGCATTAAAATCCTGATTCGCCAGATTTGAACGTCCGATAAATATTGTGTTTTCCGCAACCTCTAGCGTATCTCGAATCACCATTGCCAGCCTTTGGATCGGTGGTTGGTAGTTTTTGTGGTGTAAATTAAATTGATTAACTGACATATCTCCTCGCAAAAAAATAACCACAATAACCCTAAGAATTGACATTAAACAACACTAAGGGTTATAATAACCCCAACATAATAGAGTCACTAAGGTGGAGGTTGTGGATAGCAGAAATGCAATAATATTGATTGAAGAAATTGAAGAAGATGGGTGGTATTTGGTTAGAGTGAAAGGTAGCCATCACCAATTTAGACACGCAACTAAAAAGGGGCTGGTAACAATAAAACATCCTCAAAAAGATATTCCGCTACCAACATTCAAAAGTATTAAAAAACAAGCTGGGCTATAAGCTCAGCGAGGAGATTATATGTTATATCCTATCGCTATTGATAAGGCCAACTCATCGTTCGGGGTAAGAGTCCCTGATATTCAAGGTTGCTTCTCTGGTGGAGAAACGTTGAGTGACGCGGTAGAAAGTGCAAAAGAAGCAATTGAGGCACATCTTGAATTATTACTTCAAGAAAAAGAATCATTACCTATAGCTAACAGCATTGATAAATATTTATCTGACGCTGAATATAAAAATGTGATTTGGGCAGTCGTTGATGTTGACGTTACTAGACTGATGGGTAAAACAGAAAAAATTAACGTGACTTTGCCATCTTTACTAATTCACCGTATTGATCAATATGTTGCTTCTCATCCTGAATACGGTAGTAGATCTGGTTTTTTGGCTAAGGTTGCTGCTGAGAACATTCTAATTTGATTTTATCAACCTGGTTGTTAACTCACTATCTTTCACTTCCTCAAAGACATAGCGTACATAGCCATAGTCGCTATAGTCTTTGCGGTTAATTGATTTGAATATTTTCCCCTTGTAATCCAAGTAAACACCGAGCAAATCCGCATATTGCGGTTGTACATGCACCGTGAAATACGCCAGTGACCAGTCCAGACTATCCTTGTTAATTGCCTCATCGGAAAGACTACTAATCACCCCATCAATCGATTTTCGTGTTATCGCAAAATCCGGTTTAAAATCTTTCGTGGTGATCACTTCCGTGATGAAGGTTAACGGTTGCGAAAATCGGCGGATGGTTCTTGCCATATTGGGCAGTCTCATTTTTTCACCACCTGATAGGTTATCGAGTTTGCTAAATTACCCGAAACTCTCAATAATTTAGCGGCGTCATTATTGGTATATTTAACCGCCTTTCCGATTTTCTCGCGGGTTATCAAATACCCTTCATAGTATTTTTTCTCAAGTGTACTTTGCTTGTATTTAGGCCACGCCCCAAAACCTTGTGTATCAAACGCCTCTTTTGACCAAGTGACCGCCTCTTCGCCGATATAAGCCATAAACTCTTTTGCGCTAATTTCACCTGAAATGAATAAGCGGTATTTTTCTTTTACCGCTTTTTCAATAATTTCTTTTTGGTGATCACGAATGGGTACGCGCAAAAATGAGCGTGGCTGGATTTTCTCCGTGCCAAATTCGTGGATTGTAGCTACTTCCACCACACTGATATCTGAGTCTTTGTAAGGTCGGGTATTTTCCAATACGCCCACTTCCACCTTCAGTTTGTTAAGTTCCTCAAACTGTTTTTTGGCTTTTTCCAGCAATTTTGATTTCAACATTACCAGTTCATCCCGATTGCCAAGGCGTAATTGTTAATTCGACTTTCCAACGCCAAATATTGCTCACCAAAGGCGGAGGTTTTAAACCAGTCTTTCTCGGTTCCTGAAAAATTCGCACTGACACTGACATCGCCTACACTTTGACTACCAAACAGCGCATTCGGATCAGCTGAATGAGAATCCTTGGTTGGGCTGTTTTCATGAAAGCCTGCCAAAAAAAGCAGATGGGCAGTGAGGTACATCAAACCTTGCTCATACATCACGCCCCACACTTTTTTGTCCATCCGATTTTCTGCATCGGTTAAATAGAGCAGCAATTTGCTGTCATCGGCAGTAAAGGTTTGCTCACCAAAACGGTCACGGAATTTCTTTTTCCAGTCTTCAATTTCTTGCATGATGCCCCCAAAAAAAAAGCGGATAAAATCCGCTTAATTATACTTCAAACGAAGGGGTTTGTGTTGTGCCATCAGTTAACTCAATCGTCAACGTCACGATATTGCCTTCTTTACCAGAGGTGATTTTCTTAATACCAACCCCCGTATCGCCTTTTTCGCCCTTAAGCGTTCCGGCGTCCAGTGCTTCGTGAAGGGCAGATACTCCCGTTTCAATATTGTTCATATTCTCCGCATTTAACGGGATTTTGGTTGACGGTGAATTTTCCCAATTTGTTTTTGTGTAGCTCATCGTTGACTCCAAAATTCAAATGAAAATGAGGGTCATGCCCTCATGATGGTGATTGCGGAAAGTGATTATCAGACGGTAGGGTTGTTCCGCTTGGGAAACCGCCGTCTATGACTTTGGGGCAGTTTTGTAATCGGCGTAAACGGCAGATAGTGGTTGTTTCCACATCGCACCCCCAAACCACATTCGTAGGTCAGTAAATCCCGCTGGCGAACCGCTAATAATTCTGGCATATGCACTTTCATCTCCACATACTCTTCGTCATAGGTATAAATCGCCAGACGGGTTTTTCCTTTGGTTATTTCTTTGGCATATCCTGCTGGAACTTTCACAAAGGTAATCGTAAAGCTGTCATTACCTGAGGCCTTCCTCAACGCAGCGATGATCCTGTCCATCGCAGAAACAGGAAGAAGGTCAGTACCCACAATCGGGCTTTGGCTATCAAACTTTTGCATCGCCAGCATGAAATCAGCGGCATCCATCGCGATGTGCGTTGGTTGCACCCGATAATCTGAGTTTGCCCACGCCTTGTTGTAAGCATCCAATACCAGTTTGATAAACTCATTGGCGCTCATGTCTTTCAGCGACTTACCCGATGCTTCTTGCATCACCTGAATTTTGCTGCCTGTCAGCAATCCTTCTTGTCCTTTAACCTTGTTATGTCCCAAGTAACCTGCATATTGCAGTGTAGACAAGGCATTCGCATACAAATCATCCTGTTTTTTGCTTTGCAGATTAATATTGATTTTGTTGATTTTCTCAAGCTCTTGCTGTGTCCAGACAACGGCTTTTGCCCACTGGCAAACAGGCGCCTAGTACATCTCAATGGTGCTGTCGATAGTGACTAACGAGTTGGTTTTGTTGCCAATAATGCCGTCTTTGACAGAACCCAACACCTCGGTAATACCGTATTCCACGTATTCATCGGCAAAATCCAGTCCTTCGGTAATTGGGATTGCCTCACCAATATTGATTTCAGGCAGCTGTTTTTCCTACAATTGCGTGTCGCGTTCGGTGAGTGCTTCTTGCAATACCGTTTCAAAATAGGCTTGTTCAATTGCCATCTGTTATTCTCCTACCTTTTGGATGAAGCCAAGCGTTATTGCCACGCACTGACTGCCTGAGCTGACATTTTCGACCCAATACCCCAAATCAATATTGCCTGTTGCGGTTTTGGTTACCTTGCCAACATCGTCACCTGTCGCGACTACATAGACTTTATCGCCTCGTTTGAAGGTTTCATCTTTCGCCGTTGCTGCCCCCACGCAATCACCGTAGGAAAAATGCCCCACATTGACTTGCTTGTTGTGGGGTGCTTTGTCGCTATAGATCACGAGTTTCGCAATCTCCAAAAAAGAAGTATAAATTTAAAAACAAGAAAAAATCAGGGTGTTCATATTTTGTCGGGTTATCCATGTATTAAAGATATCTATAAAACATTCTTACAAGTAAGCAGTTTAAGATACTCTGGTTTAGCGTTATCAGAAGTAAGCCCATCGCCTTTATCTCATGACACTGTTAGCCGATGGCTAAAAAGTAGATGTTTTAGACCTAAAGACCTATGGCGATTAGTTGAACCTTCTATAGACAAAAAAAGCCCTTGCGTACTAATTGCCGATGATACATTGATTGCCAAAACACGTAGTAAAAAAATAGAGATGGTCCATTATCAATATTCAGGTAATGAACATGAGGTTATTGCTGGCATAGGTTTAGTTAATTTGCTTTGGCATGATCTGACGAAGGTTGAATCAATTCCTATCAATTATCTTATTTATGATAAAGATTCTGATGGAAAAACAAAAAACACGCACTTTTCCGAAATGCTCACTCTTGCTAAAAAAAGAGGGATCATGCCAAAAGCGGTAGTGATGGATGCTTGGTATTCTAGCCTGGATAACCTGAAATCAATTCGCTCTCATGGTTGGATCTGGGTAACCACGCTGAGGAAAAATAGGATTGTTAACCATAACAAACAACTGAACAAGTTAAACATCTCAGAAGAAGGAACGTCAATACACTTGCGAGGATATGGTTGGGTAACCGTTTTCAAATTTACAGCCAAAAACGGCCGTATTGATTACATAGTAACAAACAAAGAGAATCCCACCCGTCAATACCTCAAATCTATCATGGATGCCCGTTGGTCTGTTGAAGTTTATCATCGAGAAGTTAAACAAAACTGTGGTATTGAACGCTGTCAGGCTCGCACGAGCCGAGCGCAAAGAAATCATATTTTTCTCGCTATTTCTGCGTGGTTTGAACAACATAAACGTCGTATATCTGAAAAAATAACCTTTTATCAACAAAATTGGGACGTAATCAAAAGTGCTATTACTGAGCAAATCCGTGTTTTATTAGCGTACCCAAATTAGTTTTGTGCGAAACTCGTGGAAGATAGAGTTATTGTCAATGTTTTTGATGACTGAGCCCATTAGCCCTTTTTTTCTGTGCAATTATTAACCAATTCTTCAAGTGCGACATTCGTCACGCTTTTTTCGACTTCTCTCACGTTTTCCACAGGGATAACGACAGATTCAGTGGATAACTCTGTTGATTGCGTTAATAACTGATTATCTTTTCCACAATCAAAAATTTGAATCGCTATTCCCTTGATTTCGCTTAAAGAGATGGTTTTGTATGTTTCCTCAATTTTTGAGGTTACCGCGTCACGTAATTCAGTATATTTCTCAAAAATCTCAGGCTCTTCTGACGGATTGGCTAGCAAATCATCCGCGTCTCGAATCTCGCCTTCGTCGTATTCTTCCTGAACACCAAAAATCGTTAGCAAAGCGCAGAACTGGTCTATTTCCTGTTCTTCGGTAATATCCGTCTGTTTTTCGGTATGAGCGAGATATTCATCAACACTGATTTCTTCCAATCGCGGCGATTTGTAAAAACAGCAATTTGCGCCGTCAGTTTTAAATATATGCCCAGAAGCCTTTTTTTTAACGGCAATTTTTGTCTCAGACGCAAGATAGATGAAATTTGTTGTCTTGCCCTTCTCGTGGTCAACGGTTGTGATGATGGTTGCCTTGAAGTATTTCATTATTTCGCCCCCTCTATGCGGTTATTCGCCTGTTGTTCCAATCTCCGTAAAATGCTGCCTCTGGCTTTGGGTAATGCCTGTTCTCGCTGCTCATCAAAGCAGTGACAGCAAGCACTGGAACACGCTTTCATCGTTGAGGGTTTGTAAAAAAGCAGCTTGAATTGTTTGCGGTTAATTTTTTCAACAAACTCGATACATGCCTCTTCAGGAAAAACACAGGGGCGGTTATCCAGTCTTGCACGCCAAAAGAAACTGACGAGGGCTAATGAGAGTTTGCCACAGTGACAACAGGTGAAACGCACATCAGGGCGACCCTGAAAGGTTTGCCTAAATCCGTTGAGGGTGTAGGTATATTTCATGCTGCACCTCCAACGCTTTTGCTGGATTCCAACTTAATACTGGCGATTATCGCCTGCTTTGCGTTGCATACATCCAGCTTTCTTACCACATTTTCCATGTGGAATTTCACAGTGCTTTCTTTAATCCCCAATATTACGGAAATTTCCCAATAGGTTTTGCCCGCACTCATCCAGTGAAGCACCTCGTTTTCACGCTTGGTTAATCTTCTAAACAATTTCAAATCTGAGTTCATGCAGCACCTCCGACAGGTTGACAGGAGTTAACACATGAACGTGGAAGCAAATTCACAGGAATATAGTGGTCAAAACCTTCAGATTTGCCAAATGCCCTTAGCTGACAAGCTGAATGCAAATTGGTTTTCCCGTAGATAGCCTTCAAGTGCGTTTCAACCGTTGAAGGTAAAATATTTAAACGTCTAGCAATATCCTTGCTGCTTAAGCGGTACATCGTGAAAAACAACACTTCCCACTCTTTAGCAGTGAACAGCTTGCTAGGTTTTTCTGTAGTGCCCGCATAAGGCTGCATGCCTTCCACATATTCCAAAGGAGACAAAAACAGGAACTCGTGAGCATGGAAGAAAGTGCCCAGGTAGCCATTTTCACTACAAAAAAGTGGTAGAAAATGAAATTGCCAAACGGTAGGTGATTTCTTGAAATCAGCAGGCAAATTACACATCAAAGAGAATGGCGATTTTTCGGTTTGTACTCTCTCTATCAGAGTTCCCATTTCAGGCAAATGAATCAGCAAATAGAGTAAATCTGTCATTTTGATGTTGGTAGATACCTTACCTTCGTTATCAACGAAAGCAGAAGGAACACCACTACTCAAAAAGAATTTAATCATCTCGGATTTCATGCTGCACCTCCGATACTCAGAAGGTACTCACGCTGACGGGGTGTAAGATGTTTTGATGTGCGAGCAAAGCTCAAAAGCTGCTCGATTGATATGCCGCACGCTTTCATTATGCGCCCAATATGCGTACTATTTCGCATAGTCCGACTCCTACTAGAGTTAGGTGGTTGGATCAGGTGCTTGTTGGGAGTGAAGATCCCATCAAGTACCGGCTATTTTTAAATTAAGTTATTCCAGACTCGTAATATAGTTAAACGATTTCCTACTCCTCCATAATGAATAACGCTAGGGTTTAAAAGGTAGGTTCCTGATCGCTTCTGTTTTAAGTAACCATTGTCTTTTAATGCTTTAAAAACTCTTGCAACTGTAGCAACGCCAACAGACCCTTCTTTAGCTATCTCTCTTTGAGTTCCATGTATTTCATTTTGATTATTCTTATTTTTTAAAATCCATCCCAAAACTTTCTCACTTCCGTTACCTGTACAACCAATCATTGAAGCTAATTCATTAAGGAAGACTTTGTTAAAAGAACCCCCATCCTGAGTTTTAAGGATGTCTATACTCATGCACTCACCTGTTGTCTTGTGCACTAAATGCCATTCTTCCAAATTCAATTCCTTAACATTCATGTTCAATACTCATGATAACGTTTATTCGGTTAACTCTAACATTTGTTATCACCTAAATAAATCATATGTTCCAAAAAAATGATATCAAAAATACTGTGTTATCAAATTTGATAACAAACATTCCAATATAAACATTTCTTGTTATCAAAAATGAATACAAAACATTTAACTAAAATTAACGCAATATATTAATAAATATAGAAAATAATATTATTACAGATAAAGTCTCACTCTATTCTTACTCTTACTTAGGAACTACCAGACAACTCAGCAACAACAAAATACCACTACCGCGCTAAGGCTTGGTCAACGCCTCTGTCTAGCAAACACGAGTTTCGCACAGGCCTATAAAATTCTAGAAATGGCTTAAAAGTAATGATTAATCTGCAAGTTACTGAAATGCATAAATTCACTTAATTTACAATAATTTATATTTAATTTATAAGGTTTTATCTATTTACATATTATGCTGAATTAAACTTAAAAATAGAGCGTTTTTTTATTGGTGCGAAACTCGTGGCAAAAACGAGTTTTGCCAGTCTTCGCCGTTCTCATGGAATGTGATAATTTAACAATTTGATTCTGTGCTTCACAGACAAGCACACGGAAGGTAGACTTTTTCATAGCCTTACTCCTATCTACGGTAGGTTTATGGTCAGCTGGCTGTTCGGGTTGCCTCCCGTTCAGTCAGCGCAAAAATTATTCTTGGTTAATTTTTACTTTATCTAATATACCATTTCTGCTGTAAACTGATGTCCATTCAATCGACTGAACTCTTGTCCAATCAACTTTCACAGCATATTTCTTGTTTACTCTAAATTCACCTCGGCTAATTCGTTCTATTAAGCCAGCAGAAATCAAAAAATTAATATTATTATTGAAAGTTTGTAACTTAAGATCGTTTGCCTTCAAAAAAGCAGCTTTAGTTTTCGAACCGTAAGCAACAACATTTTCATAGTTCATGTTTAATAACATGAAGTTGAAAATTTTATATTGAGTGGCATTTATCCCTTTAATACGACAGAGATCACGTATATAAACCTTAACAAATTCAGGTTCTGTTAAAATCTCTCCAGTTAGATGATCTATATACGTTGAAGCCATTAAACTCTCCATTAAATACCGATTTATAAGTATCATAGTAATAAAACAGAAATTTGTAAATACTTTTTTTAAGTATTAAGGGTAGCTTTTAATTTGCAAAATACTGCTTAACGGTAATGTAAATACCCATCACAATCATTTTAAATACCGTTTAGCGGTATTAATATTGGCTTTAAGCCTTGAAAACACTAAACCCGCTATTCTTATCTTAAATCTTTCAATAAGCAGTTTCAGACAACTCCATAGCCACAGATTAATTTCCACTTCCTCGTCGCCGCTGTTCGTTGCTAGCAAGCGAAAGTCAGAAAACAGAATCAAAAAAACAATCCAAAAAATCCTTAAAATTAAAACGTTCACCGCTCGCCAAAGCCAAGTGACCGAGCAACGCGAGCGAACGGGCGAGGAAGCGGAAGATAACCGGAAGTTACAGGGAGCTAGGTCTCTCGAAAATAACAGAGATTTCCCAATAGGTTTTACCAGCACTCACCCAGTGAAGCACCTCGTTTTCACGATTGGATAATCTTGCGAATAATTTCATCTCGGATTTCATGCTGCACCTCCGACTCTATTCAGAATTCGGGCACGCTGACGAAGGGTTAAGTTGCGTGAGGTTCGAGCGAATAACTCGATTATTTGATTTTGCGCTTCAATTACGCGCACATGGAAGGTACTATCTTTCATAGTCCGACTCCTAGGTATCTTAGGGTTTGGGTTAGCTCTGTGTAGGTGTTACAGCACTTACATAGAGCGACTATATTTAAAAATGAAAAAGATTGAATTTATATTAACGCAACAAAAAAGAAAGTCAATTTTTTGTTGCGTTTTTTGTCTAATTAATACTATTATTGCCGTTAAAGGAGAAAATTATGTCAAAAAAAATCGTCTATGATGATTATGTATCTATAAGAATTCCAAGAGAAGTGAAAGAAAGAATAGATAAAATAAGAATGATTAAAAAATCACAAGGATATGAAAAATATAGATTAATTGATGCAGTTATGGAAGCAACTAATATGTTAGAAGATTCACTATCAAAAAAAAATTAAACGACTTTTTGCTACGGCTATTATTAAGTAATAATAAAATGGCACAGTTTATTTAATGATGAAGATCCCACATTAATGAAAATAAATAGCTGATGTATAAGAATTTATTTAAATTGATGATTTTCTAAACTTCACTTTTATCCACAGAAAAACGCTACGGCCATAACGACTTTTTGCTACGGCCATAACGACTTTTTGCTACGGCCATAACGACTTTTTGCTACGGCTTATTTCATGTAATCTCATGTTTATAAAGAAATAATTAACTAACAAAGTTAAAAGAAAAGATAAATAAAAACAGCCAGGAATAATTATTTTTACATCAAAAGGATTAAGAAATGAGTGCAACTCTAGATAGAAATCCAAGTTACAACTTAGTACAAAGTAACGATTTGATTAATGCTAGCTATAAACTTAACCGTAATGAAATGCGTCTACTTGTATTAGCTTTATCTAAAGTAGACTCAAAAACAGAAAATCCAGGTAATATCACATTGTACCCAAAAGAATTTATTAAAATGTTCAGTACTAACGAACAAAAGGTTTGGGTCACTATGAGAGAAGCATTAATTAGTCTATCGAAAAAACAAATAGAGTTTTTTAGGGTAGATAAAAACAATATGAGAACAATTAATTTTTCTAACTGGATAGACGGAGGAAGTTTTTATGAAAGACAGGAAGATTGTAGTAAAATAGTTTTAAGATTTACTAAAAGTATAGAACCATACCTTTTTGAGTTAAAAGGTAATTTTACAATATGTTCTATAGAATCAATCCAAAATTTAACAAATCCAATAGCATTTAGATTATATCTAATAATGTTAAGTGAAATAAAAAAAGCTAAAAATATTGAATTAAAAAAATCTAAAAAGTTAGAAGTTCATATGCTGAAATTATCAATTTTGCAAATACGTAAGATTTTTCCAAATCTATCAAAAGAATTCAATAATATAAAAAAATTCACATTAATACCTGCTTTCGAACAAATCCAGTCACTTACGGACATTTCCTTAAATTGGCGTACTATCAAAACAGGAAGATCAATAACAGACATTGAAATTACTTATCTTCTTGAAAAAGATGATCTATTCAAAACAAAACCAATTCGTCAAAGACTAGCCAAGCGTCCACATGTTAAATCTGGTTCTCACGATGAGGGCGAGTGGATGAAGAAAAATGCTGAAATTCTCTATCAGTACGAGAAGGATTTGAAGAAATACGACCCTACATTGCGTCTAACAATGCCAGATTTACGTAGGGCTGTAGAATGCTCAAAGTATTGCAAGCAAAATTGGCACGAAGAGAAGAAGCGAGAATTGGCGATGAGAGAAGGCAAAAATACAAAAATATCCGTTGCCAAATCTGAGCAAAACAAAGATATTAGTTTCTCTGAAAAAGACCTAAAATTAATCCAAAATTTTTAATTTGAAAAGGCACACCATGAACAAAACAGAACTCATCAGAAAAATCAGGCTTAAGCAAGAAAGACACAAGAAGGCGGTTAATGCTTTCACAGAAACCGTGACAGAGGTTTTGAAATCCGGTAATGACGTACAACTCATTGGCTTTGGCAACTTTCAGGTTAAGCAAAGATCAGCCAGAGATGAACGCAATCCAAAAACGGGCGAGACACTTAAAATTGCTGCAGCAAACGTACCGAGTTTTAAAGCGGGTCAAAGACTCAAAGAGGCAGTTAAGTAATTCATGACCTACGATGCAAAGTCAATTCGCATTCTACGTGAAGACGAAATCAAACAGTTTGACTGGCATTGAGCTGAAAAATTAGCCCACGAACACATTTTACCCCTAGATTAGGTCAAACGCGGATTTGAAGCATCAAGACGACTCGGTATAGAACCAGAGTTCTTCGTCAGCAAATATATCCTGAAACAAGACCTTCCCAAAAATGACGAATTTGAGCAAGTCTTCATCGAAGTGCTAAAGGAAGACAGAAAGAAGAGTCAGAATACCCTCTAAAAGCTCCTGTAATCCATTCTAAGCGCTTTTCTCGATAAAAACGTATTCGTACAGCTAAAAAATTATCGTCGCTCACAATGCTTTTGGTGAATTTTTTGGTTTTTGGATTTCAGAAAGAAAAAAGCCAACACAAAAAGTTGGCAATTTGTCGAGGTGAAACGTTTTTAGTTTTAATCATAAAAATTGACTCATGGCAAATCAATCATAAGACTTCAATACTTTATTATCAAATATTAGTTTTAAACACTTATAATATAGGGGTATTATATGTATAATTTAATTTTTTTATAATTATATTCATAAAACCAGCCGTATTACGGGGTGTTTTATGATACCTATGATAAAATTATCATATTTAAATATATTAAATATCCATATATAATATATATATTATAAATATATAAAATGGTGATATATGCCTATAATAACAGTATGCAATGAAAAAGGCGGCACAGGCAAATCAAGCATAGCTCAGTCTTTATCTGTCTATTTAGTTCAACACAAAAAATTTGTATTACTGATTGATGCTGACCCCCAAAAATCAACATCTGACTGGGCAAGTGAAAGGCAAGAATCAAAACTAAATGCGATTCCTTTTGTTGAAATGTTTAGAAATATTTGTGAGTCATTAATTCAATTAAGCGAGCGCTTCGACTATTTAGTCGTCGATTGTGGAGGTGCTGACTCAAAAGCAATGAGATCTTCATTGGCAACGAGCGATATTGCTCTTTTGCCTTTCCGACCTAAGAGAAGAGATTTAAGAATTGCGCATGATATGGCTGAAATAGTCGAGACAGCGAAAGCATTAAACACCAAACTGAAAGTTTTATCTATTATAACTCAAGCCCCCACTCATCCAAATCAAAAATATCGAATAGAAAACGCTAAGAAACTTTTGTCGCCGCTAGGCTTAAATCCTTTAGACAGTTTCACGAGAAATTTAAACGCTTGGGATGAAGCAGAAGAATCTGGATGCTCTGTTTTGGAATATACGGAAGACAAAAAAGCGGCTAATGATGCCAAAAATCTTTTTACAGACACGAGTTTCGCACAGGCGTATAAAATACTAGAAATGGCTTAAAATCGATGATTAATCTTCAGGTTACTAAAACACATAAATTTTATTAAATTACAATAAGTTGCTTTTGATTTATAAGATTCTGTCTATTTATATATTATGCTGGATTAAACTTAAAGATAGAGCGTTTATTTATTGGTGCGAAACTCGTGACAGAGCTATTTGAGGATATTAAAAATGGCTAAAGGTGATTTCACAACAGTTGTGAAACAAAAAAATAATAACATTGATAAATTTATAAATAATGCAAAAGTAGATGGTGATGATTCGTTTGAGTCCTCAAATGAAAGACGTGGCAAATATATGATTGATAAGAATACTGGCAAGAAAGTATTACTTGGCGGTAAGGTGCTTGAAGTTCCATTGAATGCAAGTGAGTTTGAACTTTTGAAAAAAGCAGCAAAAAATTCAGGTCTTCCAGTTGCGACTTATGTAAGAAGTAATGCTCTGCTGTCTGCTAAGAAACTGTTAAATATTGATTAAAACATAGTTTTTATAATTAAAATATCCCTATATTAAAGGGTTATTATAAATATAATATTTATCCTGTTTGTATTCCCGAAAATAAAAAACGCACCAGAATTCATATAGTGCGTTTATGAAACTATGTAGAAAAAGATTGTTGAGCATTTTATGTAAAGTCGATTTTTGAATGCTGGCAGCGTGATTTAAGTTTCATCAAAAGCCAATAAGTCATAGTGTCTAATAATCAGTATACCACGTTACAAGTGCATGTTTTGCAATTAACTTAGCCTAAAACAAGGATACCTTTACCAGAAAAAATCAACCTTTTCTCTGAGTACAGACTTAGGAACATAACTATTTAATCCTGTTGATTGACAGTATTCAATTAACTGGTTAAGTCCAGATACTTTCGCTTTGCTATAAATTACCGATAACCTGTTTTCAATTGTTCGATAAGAAAGAAGCAGTTTCTTTGCAATTTGTTTTGCTGATAGCTTTTGTAACGCGTAAAAAATGATTTCTAACTCTTTTTCAGTAAAAGGTGATACAGGAGGTGTTAGTGTTATAACAGAAGGTTTTAAGTTACTGAAAAAATCATAAACAGAAATAAAGTTAAATTTTTTCGCGTAGAAAGTGGTACCTAATACCTTTCCTTCGCTATTGTAAATAGGAAATTTAGCGCAATACCAAGGCTCTAATACCTCATTCTGACCAAAATAGGAGGTTTCAATAACTTCCGCCCCCTCTTTACTTAATTCGGCTTTCCTGTCATGCGCTTTTAATTCAGGCGCTAATTCATGCCAAGCAACAGGTAATTCTTCATCTAAGCGCCCCTCAAAATCAAACCCTTTAGGGATATTACAAAAATTGATGGCAGCTTGATTCATATAGACAAATCGAGAGTTCGTATCTTTAATTCCCCAAGGAATTAACGCATGTTCCATAATCGATATCAGTGGAATTTCATTTAACGAATCTAACGTTAAATTACTTTTTTCTTGCTGCTTGGTAGTAAACATATCTACCTCTTTCTATCGGAAATCACCCTCCATAAATTTTATAAAAATAAAAATGAAGAGTAGTTAATACCTATTTTAAGTATAGTAGGTCACTGAAAAAGCAGTTAGAGTATTATATACTCTATTCTCTGCATATTCACATCTAATAGAGCATGGATGTACAATGTTTTTTTGATTTTCGTATGACCTCTAGATAGCTTAGAGCCAGTGGGATGACGAGTTTTTTCCATTCCTTTGTCAAAAAATATGTCTAGCGACATTCTGTCGAACATAAGTGCTTAATACTCTTTTTTACGCATTGGAGATAGTTTATGTTATTTTACATAACAAAAATTAGGGATATTTTGTATTTTTAAGCAAAGTAAAAAAGCAGTATAAATAATACTATTTTAATAATTAAAAGCCCCGAAAAACGGGGCTTTGAGAGTTAGTTTTGGCTGGCAAATTGGCCAGCATCAGGGAAATAAAATAATAATTGTTTTTAAATTAGCAGTATTTTTTTACTTACCAACACCAGGAAAAAACCCAAAGGGAATATGTAGCATCGGCAAAGCATATTCCCTTTTTTTCAATAAAGCAAAAAATTTCTGATATTTCTATTTTTTCATTCGAAAACAAGGGGAAATACTCATGATTCAGCCAAAAAAATACAGAACAACCTTTCGACATTTAAAGGCTGGCATGTCGGTTTTTCACAACGACGAAACGTTAAAAATCGTGAAATTGAGAAAGCACGAAATGACCGAAAAAGGGTTGATGTACCACTTTGATGTCATCGGTGGCAACGGCGTTTTGATAGGAGAAAGCGGCACCCGAATATACGCGCCAAAAAATTGCTAAATTAGCGAAAAATTCAACTCATCCCACCAAAAAATACGATTATTTTTTGAGTCGCAACCTATTGATTTTGATCGTTTTATTTTTTATCTAAATTATTGACTTTGATCAACTATTTGACATAGTGAAATTTCTGGTTACAATTTAAAAGTCGATTTTTAGCTGTTTTTTGTACGGCTTTCGCTCTTTATAAAATTTGGTTTTCTTCCAGTGTGTCTGGAAGACAGAACACAGAAGTTTGAGTGTTCTGTTTTGATGTTTTTTACTTCTGTGCTATGCGTGGATAACTCATACAAAAAGTATCAACACAAGACATTTGAGGAGGAACCATTTTGAAAAAGCAGAGCAAAACAGTAGAAATTATTTTTTTGCAGAAAAAAAGTAATGCGAAATCTAGAGACTATGAACGTTTTGGAGAGATTTTAAAGAGAAAAGACGCTGAACGTGAATTTAACCAAAAGCTCAAAAAAGCCTTTTGGCGACACGAAAATCCACGCCAGCAGTTACGGGATTTTCAACGACAGATAGTAGTTTACGCCACTCTGTTCATGAATCACCGAAAAAAACAGCAAAAACAAAAAATCATCGAACAGAAAGCGCATATTGACGTGCTCTTTAGCGTGGTCAGCAAGTTTAAGTAAAACGAGTTTTCGAGCGGGATTTCCTACTTGGGTATTCATGGCTTCTACCATTAGCAGCATACTCACTATCGCTATCCTCCAAAATTTTTTCAAAAAGAAGTTCGCCATCAAATTAATTGACGGTCATTTCACATGTGATTTCCCTGATGTGGTTGAAAAAATGACAAAGAAAGGCTTTAATTTAAAAAGAGCACGTCAATATGCGCTTTCTGTTCGATGATTTTTTGTTTTTGCTGTTTTTTTCGGTGATTCATGAACAGAGTGGCGTAAACTACTATCTGTCGTTGAAAATCCCGTAACTGCTGGCGTGGATTTTCGTGTCGCCAAAAGGCTTTTTTGAGCTTTTGGTTAAATTCACGTTCAGCGTCTTTTCTCTTTAAAATCTCTCCAAAACGTTCATAGTCTCTAGATTTCGCATTACTTTTTTTCTGCAAAAAAATAATTTCTACTGTTTTGCTCTGCTTTTTCAAAATGGTTCCTCCTCAAATGTCTTGTGTTGATACTTTTTGTATGAGTTATCCACGCATAGCACAGAAGTAAAAAACATCAAAACAGAACACTCAAACTTCTGTGTTCTGTCTTCCAGACACACTGGAAGAAAACCAAATTTTATAAAGAGCGAAAGCCGTACAAAAAACAGCTAAAAATCGACTTTTAAATTGTAACCAGAAATTTCACTATGTCAAATAGTTGATCAAAGTCAATAATTTAGATAAAAAATAAAACGATCAAAATCAATAGGTTGCGACTCAAAAAATAATCGTATTTTTTGGTGGGATGAGTTGAATTTTTCGCTAATTTAGCAATTTTTTGGCGCGTATATTCGGGTGCCGCTTTCTCCTATCAAAACGCCGTTGCCACCGATGACATCAAAGTGGTACATCAACCCTTTTTCGGTCATTTCGTGCTTTCTCAATTTCACGATTTTTAACGTTTCGTCGTTGTGAAAAACCGACATGCCAGCCTTTAAATGTCGAAAGGTTGTTCTGTATTTTTTTGGCTGAATCATGAGTATTTCCCCTTGTTTTCGAATGAAAAAATAGAAATATCAGAAATTTTTTGCTTTATTGAAAAAAAGGGAATATGCTTTGCCGATGCTACATATTCCCTTTGGGTTTTTTCCTGGTGTTGGTAAGTAAAAAAATACTGCTAATTTAAAAACAATTATTATTTTATTTCCCTGATGCTGGCCAATTTGCCAGCCAAAACTAACTCTCAAAGCCCCGTTTTTCGGGGCTTTTAATTATTAAAATAGTATTATTTATACTGCTTTTTTACTTTGCTTAAAAATACAAAATATCCCTAATTTTTGTTATGTAAAATAACATAAACTATCTCCAATGCGTAAAAAAGAGTATTAAGCACTTATGTTCGACAGAATGTCGCTAGACATATTTTTTGACAAAGGAATGGAAAAAACTCGTCATCCCACTGGCTCTAAGCTATCTAGAGGTCATACGAAAATCAAAAAAACATTGTACATCCATGCTCTATTAGATGTGAATATGCAGAGAATAGAGTATATAATACTCTAACTGCTTTTTCAGTGACCTACTATACTTAAAATAGGTATTAACTACTCTTCATTTTTATTTTTATAAAATTTATGGAGGGTGATTTCCGATAGAAAGAGGTAGATATGTTTACTACCAAGCAGCAAGAAAAAAGTAATTTAACGTTAGATTCGTTAAATGAAATTCCACTGATATCGATTATGGAACATGCGTTAATTCCTTGGGGAATTAAAGATACGAACTCTCGATTTGTCTATATGAATCAAGCTGCCATCAATTTTTGTAATATCCCTAAAGGGTTTGATTTTGAGGGGCGCTTAGATGAAGAATTACCTGTTGCTTGGCATGAATTAGCGCCTGAATTAAAAGCGCATGACAGGAAAGCCGAATTAAGTAAAGAGGGGGCGGAAGTTATTGAAACCTCCTATTTTGGTCAGAATGAGGTATTAGAGCCTTGGTATTGCGCTAAATTTCCTATTTACAATAGCGAAGGAAAGGTATTAGGTACCACTTTCTACGCGAAAAAATTTAACTTTATTTCTGTTTATGATTTTTTCAGTAACTTAAAACCTTCTGTTATAACACTAACACCTCCTGTATCACCTTTTACTGAAAAAGAGTTAGAAATCATTTTTTACGCGTTACAAAAGCTATCAGCAAAACAAATTGCAAAGAAACTGCTTCTTTCTTATCGAACAATTGAAAACAGGTTATCGGTAATTTATAGCAAAGCGAAAGTATCTGGACTTAACCAGTTAATTGAATACTGTCAATCAACAGGATTAAATAGTTATGTTCCTAAGTCTGTACTCAGAGAAAAGGTTGATTTTTTCTGGTAAAGGTATCCTTGTTTTAGGCTAAGTTAATTGCAAAACATGCACTTGTAACGTGGTATACTGATTATTAGACACTATGACTTATTGGCTTTTGATGAAACTTAAATCACGCTGCCAGCATTCAAAAATCGACTTTACATAAAATGCTCAACAATCTTTTTCTACATAGTTTCATAAACGCACTATATGAATTCTGGTGCGTTTTTTATTTTCGGGAATACAAACAGGATAAATATTATATTTATAATAACCCTTTAATATAGGGATATTTTAATTATAAAAACTATGTTTTAATCAATATTTAACAGTTTCTTAGCAGACAGCAGAGCATTACTTCTTACATAAGTCGCAACTGGAAGACCTGAATTTTTTGCTGCTTTTTTCAAAAGTTCAAACTCACTTGCATTCAATGGAACTTCAAGCACCTTACCGCCAAGTAATACTTTCTTGCCAGTATTCTTATCAATCATATATTTGCCACGTCTTTCATTTGAGGACTCAAACGAATCATCACCATCTACTTTTGCATTATTTATAAATTTATCAATGTTATTATTTTTTTGTTTCACAACTGTTGTGAAATCACCTTTAGCCATTTTTAATATCCTCAAATAGCTCTGTCACGAGTTTCGCACCAATAAATAAACGCTCTATCTTTAAGTTTAATCCAGCATAATATATAAATAGACAGAATCTTATAAATCAAAAGCAACTTATTGTAATTTAATAAAATTTATGTGTTTTAGTAACCTGAAGATTAATCATCGATTTTAAGCCATTTCTAGTATTTTATACGCCTGTGCGAAACTCGTGTCTGTAAAAAGATTTTTGGCATCATTAGCCGCTTTTTTGTCTTCCGTATATTCCAAAACAGAGCATCCAGATTCTTCTGCTTCATCCCAAGCGTTTAAATTTCTCGTGAAACTGTCTAAAGGATTTAAGCCTAGCGGCGACAAAAGTTTCTTAGCGTTTTCTATTCGATATTTTTGATTTGGATGAGTGGGGGCTTGAGTTATAATAGATAAAACTTTCAGTTTGGTGTTTAATGCTTTCGCTGTCTCGACTATTTCAGCCATATCATGCGCAATTCTTAAATCTCTTCTCTTAGGTCGGAAAGGCAAAAGAGCAATATCGCTCGTTGCCAATGAAGATCTCATTGCTTTTGAGTCAGCACCTCCACAATCGACGACTAAATAGTCGAAGCGCTCGCTTAATTGAATTAATGACTCACAAATATTTCTAAACATTTCAACAAAAGGAATCGCATTTAGTTTTGATTCTTGCCTTTCACTTGCCCAGTCAGATGTTGATTTTTGGGGGTCAGCATCAATCAGTAATACAAATTTTTTGTGTTGAACTAAATAGACAGATAAAGACTGAGCTATGCTTGATTTGCCTGTGCCGCCTTTTTCATTGCATACTGTTATTATAGGCATATATCACCATTTTATATATTTATAATATATATATTATATATGGATATTTAATATATTTAAATATGATAATTTTATCATAGGTATCATAAAACACCCCGTAATACGGCTGGTTTTATGAATATAATTATAAAAAAATTAAATTATACATATAATACCCCTATATTATAAGTGTTTAAAACTAATATTTGATAATAAAGTATTGAAGTCTTATGATTGATTTGCCATGAGTCAATTTTTATGATTAAAACTAAAAACGTTTCACCTCGACAAATTGCCAACTTTTTGTGTTGGCTTTTTTCTTTCTGAAATCCAAAAACCAAAAAATTCACCAAAAGCATTGTGAGCGACGATAATTTTTTAGCTGTACGAATACGTTTTTATCGAGAAAAGCGCTTAGAATGGATTACAGGAGCTTTTAGAGGGTATTCTGACTCTTCTTTCTGTCTTCCTTTAGCACTTCGATGAAGACTTGCTCAAATTCGTCATTTTTGGGAAGGTCTTGTTTCAGGATATATTTGCTGACGAAGAACTCTGGTTCTATACCGAGTCGTCTTGATGCTTCAAATCCGCGTTTGACCTAATCTAGGGGTAAAATGTGTTCGTGGGCTAATTTTTCAGCTCAATGCCAGTCAAACTGTTTGATTTCGTCTTCACGTAGAATGCGAATTGACTTTGCATCGTAGGTCATGAATTACTTAACTGCCTCTTTGAGTCTTTGACCCGCTTTAAAACTCGGTACGTTTGCTGCAGCAATTTTAAGTGTCTCGCCCGTTTTTGGATTGCGTTCATCTCTGGCTGATCTTTGCTTAACCTGAAAGTTGCCAAAGCCAATGAGTTGTACGTCATTACCGGATTTCAAAACCTCTGTCACGGTTTCTGTGAAAGCATTAACCGCCTTCTTGTGTCTTTCTTGCTTAAGCCTGATTTTTCTGATGAGTTCTGTTTTGTTCATGGTGTGCCTTTTCAAATTAAAAATTTTGGATTAATTTTAGGTCTTTTTCAGAGAAACTAATATCTTTGTTTTGCTCAGATTTGGCAACGGATATTTTTGTATTTTTGCCTTCTCTCATCGCCAATTCTCGCTTCTTCTCTTCGTGCCAATTTTGCTTGCAATACTTTGAGCATTCTACAGCCCTACGTAAATCTGGCATTGTTAGACGCAATGTAGGGTCGTATTTCTTCAAATCCTTCTCGTACTGATAGAGAATTTCAGCATTTTTCTTCATCCACTCGCCCTCATCGTGAGAACCAGATTTAACATGTGGACGCTTGGCTAGTCTTTGACGAATTGGTTTTGTTTTGAATAGATCATCTTTTTCAAGAAGATAAGTAATTTCAATGTCTGTTATTGATCTTCCTGTTTTGATAGTACGCCAATTTAAGGAAATGTCCGTAAGTGACTGGATTTGTTCGAAAGCAGGTATTAATGTGAATTTTTTTATATTATTGAATTCTTTTGATAGATTTGGAAAAATCTTACGTATTTGCAAAATTGATAATTTCAGCATATGAACTTCTAACTTTTTAGATTTTTTTAATTCAATATTTTTAGCTTTTTTTATTTCACTTAACATTATTAGATATAATCTAAATGCTATTGGATTTGTTAAATTTTGGATTGATTCTATAGAACATATTGTAAAATTACCTTTTAACTCAAAAAGGTATGGTTCTATACTTTTAGTAAATCTTAAAACTATTTTACTACAATCTTCCTGTCTTTCATAAAAACTTCCTCCGTCTATCCAGTTAGAAAAATTAATTGTTCTCATATTGTTTTTATCTACCCTAAAAAACTCTATTTGTTTTTTCGATAGACTAATTAATGCTTCTCTCATAGTGACCCAAACCTTTTGTTCGTTAGTACTGAACATTTTAATAAATTCTTTTGGGTACAATGTGATATTACCTGGATTTTCTGTTTTTGAGTCTACTTTAGATAAAGCTAATACAAGTAGACGCATTTCATTACGGTTAAGTTTATAGCTAGCATTAATCAAATCGTTACTTTGTACTAAGTTGTAACTTGGATTTCTATCTAGAGTTGCACTCATTTCTTAATCCTTTTGATGTAAAAATAATTATTCCTGGCTGTTTTTATTTATCTTTTCTTTTAACTTTGTTAGTTAATTATTTCTTTATAAACATGAGATTACATGAAATAAGCCGTAGCAAAAAGTCGTTATGGCCGTAGCAAAAAGTCGTTATGGCCGTAGCAAAAAGTCGTTATGGCCGTAGCGTTTTTCTGTGGATAAAAGTGAAGTTTAGAAAATCATCAATTTAAATAAATTCTTATACATCAGCTATTTATTTTCATTAATGTGGGATCTTCATCATTAAATAAACTGTGCCATTTTATTATTACTTAATAATAGCCGTAGCAAAAAGTCGTTTAATTTTTTTTTGATAGTGAATCTTCTAACATATTAGTTGCTTCCATAACTGCATCAATTAATCTATATTTTTCATATCCTTGTGATTTTTTAATCATTCTTATTTTATCTATTCTTTCTTTCACTTCTCTTGGAATTCTTATAGATACATAATCATCATAGACGATTTTTTTTGACATAATTTTCTCCTTTAACGGCAATAATAGTATTAATTAGACAAAAAACGCAACAAAAAATTGACTTTCTTTTTTGTTGCGTTAATATAAATTCAATCTTTTTCATTTTTAAATATAGTCGCTCTATGTAAGTGCTGTAACACCTACACAGAGCTAACCCAAACCCTAAGATACCTAGGAGTCGGACTATGAAAGATAGTACCTTCCATGTGCGCGTAATTGAAGCGCAAAATCAAATAATCGAGTTATTCGCTCGAACCTCACGCAACTTAACCCTTCGTCAGCGTGCCCGAATTCTGAATAGAGTCGGAGGTGCAGCATGAAATCCGAGATGAAATTATTCGCAAGATTATCCAATCGTGAAAACGAGGTGCTTCACTGGGTGAGTGCTGGTAAAACCTATTGGGAAATCTCTGTTATTTTCGAGAGACCTAGCTCCCTGTAACTTCCGGTTATCTTCCGCTTCCTCGCCCGTTCGCTCGCGTTGCTCGGTCACTTGGCTTTGGCGAGCGGTGAACGTTTTAATTTTAAGGATTTTTTGGATTGTTTTTTTGATTCTGTTTTCTGACTTTCGCTTGCTAGCAACGAACAGCGGCGACGAGGAAGTGGAAATTAATCTGTGGCTATGGAGTTGTCTGAAACTGCTTATTGAAAGATTTAAGATAAGAATAGCGGGTTTAGTGTTTTCAAGGCTTAAAGCCAATATTAATACCGCTAAACGGTATTTAAAATGATTGTGATGGGTATTTACATTACCGTTAAGCAGTATTTTGCAAATTAAAAGCTACCCTTAATACTTAAAAAAAGTATTTACAAATTTCTGTTTTATTACTATGATACTTATAAATCGGTATTTAATGGAGAGTTTAATGGCTTCAACGTATATAGATCATCTAACTGGAGAGATTTTAACAGAACCTGAATTTGTTAAGGTTTATATACGTGATCTCTGTCGTATTAAAGGGATAAATGCCACTCAATATAAAATTTTCAACTTCATGTTATTAAACATGAACTATGAAAATGTTGTTGCTTACGGTTCGAAAACTAAAGCTGCTTTTTTGAAGGCAAACGATCTTAAGTTACAAACTTTCAATAATAATATTAATTTTTTGATTTCTGCTGGCTTAATAGAACGAATTAGCCGAGGTGAATTTAGAGTAAACAAGAAATATGCTGTGAAAGTTGATTGGACAAGAGTTCAGTCGATTGAATGGACATCAGTTTACAGCAGAAATGGTATATTAGATAAAGTAAAAATTAACCAAGAATAATTTTTGCGCTGACTGAACGGGAGGCAACCCGAACAGCCAGCTGACCATAAACCTACCGTAGATAGGAGTAAGGCTATGAAAAAGTCTACCTTCCGTGTGCTTGTCTGTGAAGCACAGAATCAAATTGTTAAATTATCACATTCCATGAGAACGGCGAAGACTGGCAAAACTCGTTTTTGCCACGAGTTTCGCACCAATAAAAAAACGCTCTATTTTTAAGTTTAATTCAGCATAATATGTAAATAGATAAAACCTTATAAATTAAATATAAATTATTGTAAATTAAGTGAATTTATGCATTTCAGTAACTTGCAGATTAATCATTACTTTTAAGCCATTTCTAGAATTTTATAGGCCTGTGCGAAACTCGTGTTTGCTAGACAGAGGCGTTGACCAAGCCTTAGCGCGGTAGTGGTATTTTGTTGTTGCTGAGTTGTCTGGTAGTTCCTAAGTAAGAGTAAGAATAGAGTGAGACTTTATCTGTAATAATATTATTTTCTATATTTATTAATATATTGCGTTAATTTTAGTTAAATGTTTTGTATTCATTTTTGATAACAAGAAATGTTTATATTGGAATGTTTGTTATCAAATTTGATAACACAGTATTTTTGATATCATTTTTTTGGAACATATGATTTATTTAGGTGATAACAAATGTTAGAGTTAACCGAATAAACGTTATCATGAGTATTGAACATGAATGTTAAGGAATTGAATTTGGAAGAATGGCATTTAGTGCACAAGACAACAGGTGAGTGCATGAGTATAGACATCCTTAAAACTCAGGATGGGGGTTCTTTTAACAAAGTCTTCCTTAATGAATTAGCTTCAATGATTGGTTGTACAGGTAACGGAAGTGAGAAAGTTTTGGGATGGATTTTAAAAAATAAGAATAATCAAAATGAAATACATGGAACTCAAAGAGAGATAGCTAAAGAAGGGTCTGTTGGCGTTGCTACAGTTGCAAGAGTTTTTAAAGCATTAAAAGACAATGGTTACTTAAAACAGAAGCGATCAGGAACCTACCTTTTAAACCCTAGCGTTATTCATTATGGAGGAGTAGGAAATCGTTTAACTATATTACGAGTCTGGAATAACTTAATTTAAAAATAGCCGGTACTTGATGGGATCTTCACTCCCAACAAGCACCTGATCCAACCACCTAACTCTAGTAGGAGTCGGACTATGCGAAATAGTACGCATATTGGGCGCATAATGAAAGCGTGCGGCATATCAATCGAGCAGCTTTTGAGCTTTGCTCGCACATCAAAACATCTTACACCCCGTCAGCGTGAGTACCTTCTGAGTATCGGAGGTGCAGCATGAAATCCGAGATGATTAAATTCTTTTTGAGTAGTGGTGTTCCTTCTGCTTTCGTTGATAACGAAGGTAAGGTATCTACCAACATCAAAATGACAGATTTACTCTATTTGCTGATTCATTTGCCTGAAATGGGAACTCTGATAGAGAGAGTACAAACCGAAAAATCGCCATTCTCTTTGATGTGTAATTTGCCTGCTGATTTCAAGAAATCACCTACCGTTTGGCAATTTCATTTTCTACCACTTTTTTGTAGTGAAAATGGCTACCTGGGCACTTTCTTCCATGCTCACGAGTTCCTGTTTTTGTCTCCTTTGGAATATGTGGAAGGCATGCAGCCTTATGCGGGCACTACAGAAAAACCTAGCAAGCTGTTCACTGCTAAAGAGTGGGAAGTGTTGTTTTTCACGATGTACCGCTTAAGCAGCAAGGATATTGCTAGACGTTTAAATATTTTACCTTCAACGGTTGAAACGCACTTGAAGGCTATCTACGGGAAAACCAATTTGCATTCAGCTTGTCAGCTAAGGGCATTTGGCAAATCTGAAGGTTTTGACCACTATATTCCTGTGAATTTGCTTCCACGTTCATGTGTTAACTCCTGTCAACCTGTCGGAGGTGCTGCATGAACTCAGATTTGAAATTGTTTAGAAGATTAACCAAGCGTGAAAACGAGGTGCTTCACTGGATGAGTGCGGGCAAAACCTATTGGGAAATTTCCGTAATATTGGGGATTAAAGAAAGCACTGTGAAATTCCACATGGAAAATGTGGTAAGAAAGCTGGATGTATGCAACGCAAAGCAGGCGATAATCGCCAGTATTAAGTTGGAATCCAGCAAAAGCGTTGGAGGTGCAGCATGAAATATACCTACACCCTCAACGGATTTAGGCAAACCTTTCAGGGTCGCCCTGATGTGCGTTTCACCTGTTGTCACTGTGGCAAACTCTCATTAGCCCTCGTCAGTTTCTTTTGGCGTGCAAGACTGGATAACCGCCCCTGTGTTTTTCCTGAAGAGGCATGTATCGAGTTTGTTGAAAAAATTAACCGCAAACAATTCAAGCTGCTTTTTTACAAACCCTCAACGATGAAAGCGTGTTCCAGTGCTTGCTGTCACTGCTTTGATGAGCAGCGAGAACAGGCATTACCCAAAGCCAGAGGCAGCATTTTACGGAGATTGGAACAACAGGCGAATAACCGCATAGAGGGGGCGAAATAATGAAATACTTCAAGGCAACCATCATCACAACCGTTGACCACGAGAAGGGCAAGACAACAAATTTCATCTATCTTGCGTCTGAGACAAAAATTGCCGTTAAAAAAAAGGCTTCTGGGCATATATTTAAAACTGACGGCGCAAATTGCTGTTTTTACAAATCGCCGCGATTGGAAGAAATCAGTGTTGATGAATATCTCGCTCATACCGAAAAACAGACGGATATTACCGAAGAACAGGAAATAGACCAGTTCTGCGCTTTGCTAACGATTTTTGGTGTTCAGGAAGAATACGACGAAGGCGAGATTCGAGACGCGGATGATTTGCTAGCCAATCCGTCAGAAGAGCCTGAGATTTTTGAGAAATATACTGAATTACGTGACGCGGTAACCTCAAAAATTGAGGAAACATACAAAACCATCTCTTTAAGCGAAATCAAGGGAATAGCGATTCAAATTTTTGATTGTGGAAAAGATAATCAGTTATTAACGCAATCAACAGAGTTATCCACTGAATCTGTCGTTATCCCTGTGGAAAACGTGAGAGAAGTCGAAAAAAGCGTGACGAATGTCGCACTTGAAGAATTGGTTAATAATTGCACAGAAAAAAAGGGCTAATGGGCTCAGTCATCAAAAACATTGACAATAACTCTATCTTCCACGAGTTTCGCACAAAACTAATTTGGGTACGCTAATAAAACACGGATTTGCTCAGTAATAGCACTTTTGATTACGTCCCAATTTTGTTGATAAAAGGTTATTTTTTCAGATATACGACGTTTATGTTGTTCAAACCACGCAGAAATAGCGAGAAAAATATGATTTCTTTGCGCTCGGCTCGTGCGAGCCTGACAGCGTTCAATACCACAGTTTTGTTTAACTTCTCGATGATAAACTTCAACAGACCAACGGGCATCCATGATAGATTTGAGGTATTGACGGGTGGGATTCTCTTTGTTTGTTACTATGTAATCAATACGGCCGTTTTTGGCTGTAAATTTGAAAACGGTTACCCAACCATATCCTCGCAAGTGTATTGACGTTCCTTCTTCTGAGATGTTTAACTTGTTCAGTTGTTTGTTATGGTTAACAATCCTATTTTTCCTCAGCGTGGTTACCCAGATCCAACCATGAGAGCGAATTGATTTCAGGTTATCCAGGCTAGAATACCAAGCATCCATCACTACCGCTTTTGGCATGATCCCTCTTTTTTTAGCAAGAGTGAGCATTTCGGAAAAGTGCGTGTTTTTTGTTTTTCCATCAGAATCTTTATCATAAATAAGATAATTGATAGGAATTGATTCAACCTTCGTCAGATCATGCCAAAGCAAATTAACTAAACCTATGCCAGCAATAACCTCATGTTCATTACCTGAATATTGATAATGGACCATCTCTATTTTTTTACTACGTGTTTTGGCAATCAATGTATCATCGGCAATTAGTACGCAAGGGCTTTTTTTGTCTATAGAAGGTTCAACTAATCGCCATAGGTCTTTAGGTCTAAAACATCTACTTTTTAGCCATCGGCTAACAGTGTCATGAGATAAAGGCGATGGGCTTACTTCTGATAACGCTAAACCAGAGTATCTTAAACTGCTTACTTGTAAGAATGTTTTATAGATATCTTTAATACATGGATAACCCGACAAAATATGAACACCCTGATTTTTTCTTGTTTTTAAATTTATACTTCTTTTTTGGAGATTGCGAAACTCGTGATAGTATTTTTTCTCAAGTGTACTTTGCTTGTATTTAGGCCACGCCCCAAAACCTTGTGTATCAAACGCCTCTTTTGACCAAGTGACCGCCTCTTCGCCGATATAAGCCATAAACTCTTTTGCGCTAATTTCACCTGAAATGAATAAGCGGTATTTTTCTTTTACCGCTTTTTCAATAATTTCTTTTTGGTGATCACGAATGGGTACGCGCAAAAATGAGCGTGGCTGGATTTTCTCCGTGCCAAATTCGTGGATTGTAGCTACTTCCACCACACTGATATCTGAGTCTTTGTAAGGTCGGGTATTTTCCAATACGCCCACTTCCACCTTCAGTTTGTTAAGTTCCTCAAACTGTTTTTTGGCTTTTTCCAGCAATTTTGATTTCAACATTACCAGTTCATCCCGATTGCCAAGGCGTAATTGTTAATTCGACTTTCCAACGCCAAATATTGCTCACCAAAGGCGGAGGTTTTAAACCAGTCTTTCTCGGTTCCTGAAAAATTCGCACTGACACTGACATCGCCTACACTTTGACTACCAAACAGCGCATTCGGATCAGCTGAATGAGAATCCTTGGTTGGGCTGTTTTCATGAAGGCCTGCCAAAAAAAGCAGATGGGCAGTGAGGTACATCAAACCTTGCTCATACATCACGCCCCACACTTTTTTGTCCATCCGATTTTCTGCATCGGTTAAATAGAGCAGCAATTTGCTGTCATCGGCAGTAAAGGTTTGCTCACCAAAACGGTCACGGAATTTCTTTTTCCAGTCTTCAATTTCTTGCATGATGCCCCCCAAAAAAAAGCGGATAAAATCCGCTTAATTATACTTCAAACGAAGGGGTTTGTGTTGTGCCATCAGTTAACTCAATCGTCAACGTCACGATATTGCCTTCTTTACCAGAGGTGATTTTCTTAATACCAACCCCCGTATCGCCTTTTTCGCCCTTAAGCGTTCCGGCGTCCAGTGCTTCGTGAAGGGCAGATACTCCCGTTTCAATATTGTTCATATTCTCCGCATTTAACGGGATTTTGGTTGACGGTGAATTTTCCCAATTTGTTTTTGTGTAGCTCATCGTTGACTCCAAAATTCAAATGAAAATGAGGGTCATGCCCTCATGATGGTGATTGCGGAAAGTGATTATCAGACGGTAGGGTTGTTCCGCTTGGGAAACCGCCGTCTATGACGTTGGGGCAGTTTTGTGTCAACGATCACCGAAAACTGATCCACTTTTTAGCTAAATCCGATCAATCAAAATTGATCCACTTTTACTCAGTCATTGCTCCTGAGCGCCGCTTATCTTTCAATCGATAGCTTTCACCGCTTAATTGCAGTACATGCGAATGATGAAGTAAACGATCAAGCATAGCGGCAGTTAATGTTGCGTCATCAGCAAAAGCATTTGGCCATTGCCCAAATGATAAGTTACTCGTCAATATGACACTGCCATGCTCATAACGCTTGACAATCACATTGAAAAACAGGTTTGCTTCTTCTCGCCCAAACGGCAGGTATCCAATCTCATCGATAATCAACAATTTCGGGGCCATCACCGAACGTGATAGATATTGTTTGAGCTTATTTTGTCGTTTGGCAGTTGAGAGTTGCAACATCAGTTCAGCTGCCGTGGTAAAGCGGGTTTTCTTCTTGGCCTGTACTGCTTTTAATCCTAACCCAATAGCTAAATGCGTTTTGCCTACACCGCTTGGGCCAAGCAACACGACATTTTCATTACGTTCAATAAACGTTAATGCGCTTAATTCCTGTATGTGTTGTTTGGGGATCCCCGTTGCAAACTTAAAATCGAACGTATTAAGTTCTTTATGTGCTGGGAATCCTGCCATCCGACTCAAAAGATTACGGGTTCGTTCATCTCGTTGTTGTTGCTCACATTTTAATAGGGACAGTAAAAACTCTCCGTAGCTTTTGTCTTGGGCAATGCATTGTTCGGCAAGTGATGACCAATGAGTCGGAATAGAATTTAATTTCAATGACTCACACAGGTGTTCAATTTGTTCATGCAATAACATGTTCACCTCCCAGCAATGCTTCGTATACGCTGATTGAGTGTTGCAAACTGACAGATTCAAGGGGCGGTACGATACGGATATTAAGCGTATCAGTCTGCGGGATAGATTGGCAAACCCTTGCTGGTAAGGGTAGAAGATACTTAACTTCCTTAGCTAGTCTATCTGCTGGCTTCTCTAACGTTGTTCCATGAATCCGCTGATGGGCAACGCGTTATAACCAGGGCCCCACTCTTGCATTAGCTATCTCAATATCCAGTTCAAGATTATGAGCACGAAGGTCGGTATTTAATGGTACGATAAAGCTGTTTTTTAAATAGTGGTTAAAGCGCTCTACTTTCCCTTTAGTTTTTGCCCTGTAGGGCTTGCAAGCACACAATTTAAACCCGTAATCTTTCGACATTTGAAGCATTTCGACATGTAATTTATGTTCACCTTCTGCATAAGCATCCCGTTCGATGATGAGGGATTTTGCGTTATCACACAATATTTCCTGTGGTACACCACCAAAATAGTCGAAAGCTTCTCGTAAACCTTGTTGCCAGGATTCTGCTCGTTCATTATCAAAGAACTTTACATAACTCGCACGCGAATAGCCTAGCGTTGCACCAAACGCTTTTAGTGATTTTTTACCTCGCCGGATGCTGGTGAAGTCGATTTGCATTTGTTGACCTGGCTGTGTTTCAAAACGGACGACAGCTTCGGGAACAATGCTTGGTTTAAATTGACAAACAAATCGGCGTAATTGAGCAATACCGCCTTGATAGCCGCTTTCAACTACTTCATCAAATAAGACTGTTGCAGGGATCCAATCAGGTTTAGCCAGTTCAATTCGCTGAAGCAAATAAGGTTTAAAGGGTGCTAATTTAGTCGGTTGTTGACTTCTTTTAGCATAAGTTGGCATTGTCTGTTGTTGTAAATGATGTTTTACGGTGTTACGGGATATGCCCAATTCACGGGCAATTTTTCGAAGGCTTTGTCCTTGTGCAAAGCGAACATGAATATCCACAAATATCTCCTTGGTTAACATAAATTATCCGTACAAAAATGTGCGAATAATACCAAGTGGATCAGTTTTAGATGATCGTTAGTGGATCAGTTTTGCATGATCGGTGACAGCCGATAAAGTCGTGATGAACGAAATCGTCAGACAAACCCCCGAATTAAAACCCGCTATTGAAGCAATAATTGCCGGAAACACACAAAAATCACTGGATATTATTCGTCAGGTTTCCCCTGACAGGGTAGCAAGGAATAATGGAGCTTTTATCCCAGAAAGCGCAATCATAAAGGGCGCTTCATCAGGTAAAGCACAGGAAAACGACCATCAAATGATAAAAATGGTGATTGATGACTATGTGGGTAGAACGAAAGAAGCGCGTGATAACACGGTGATTATCACCCCGTTAAATGCCGATCGAAATCAGTTAAATGAAAACATTCATTCTGTGATGCAAAGTCAACAGATGCTGGGTAAATCAGCTCACATTCCTGTTTTACAACGTATCAACCATCAGGAAGCGGATTTAAAAGATAGCCAGTTTTGGCAAAACCAGTTGGGGCACATCGCAAAAATCAATCAACATTATTTTGAGATAACAGGGATTTCAAAAGAAGGCATTGTGAGCTTGATAAATCGGGAAAATAATCAGGAGAAATACCTGTCACCGCTTGAAGTGAATCCTGCCGTCGTCGCGCTCTTTGAAGACAAAACCATTGAAGTCTCAGAGGGTGAAAAAATTCGCCTCACCACAACCGATAAAGACCGCAATATTGCCAATAACGACAGAGGTATTTTGACATCCTCCCCGCCCTAAAGGGCGAGGATTCCTACTACGTTCAGAGCGAGGCCTGAATCATTTCGGTGGGTTCCTGCTTCAACGGGCGGTCTAACTGCACCATCCCTCCACAGGCAAGAACGGCATGTCCTGCCGCTAAAATGTTACGTGCCCCGTTGATATCCGCGTTTTCAGTATATCCGCATTCAAGGCATTCAAACTTACTTTGTGACTGTCTATTCTCTTTCGTTGTATGCCCACAGCAGGCGCATTTTTGGCTAGTGTACGCCGGAGGTATCGCCAATACCTGACCACCTCGCCAGAGTTGCTTATATTCAAGTTGACGGCGCATTTCATACCAGCCCTGATCGAGTATCGTAAGATTTAAACCTGATTTAGCTCTAACGTTTCGACCATGTTTTTCTGCCGTTCCTTTCGCTGATTTTGACATGTTACTGACCTTCAAATCCTCAATGACAATCATGGCGTGGTTTTTGCTGATTTCCGTTGTGATTTTGTGAAGGTAGTCTTTACGAATACTGGCTATGTGAGAATGCAAGCGCTGTATTTTACGTTTTTGTTTCTGCCAGTTGGCACTGAATTTAACTTTACGGCTTAACTGACGTTGGAGTTTTGCTAATTTATGTTGGCTGGTCTTAAAGCTGTTTACAGGTGAATATACCGTACTATCTGATAGCGTGGCGAGTTTAGCGATTCCTGCATCAATCCCTATCATTGAGATTGATTTATGTTTTGGATCAGCAACTTCATATTCCGTCTGAATGCTAACATACCATTTGCCCATGACTGACGGTGACATTCTTTATCGAACCCATGACATGACGACTATTGCGATAGCGTATCCATCCCAACTTTGGCAAAAATATACGACTATTAGATGGTTCGAGTTTTACGCCTTGCGGATAGCGAAAAGTATCGTTAATTCCTCGCTTTTTGAAGCGAGGAAAATATGAACGTTTCTGAAAAAAGTTTTTATAGGCACACTCAAGGTCTTTCAATGATTGTTGAAGCGGTTGTGATGGTGCATCTTTTAGCCATTTGTGTATTCGAATCTGCTTTCCATTTAATGAGCCATGAAGCCATTTTTGCATTAGGGTATATATTTATTCCCTACTTCATGGTTTTCATTTTGAAGAGCTAAAGCCCGATTGAAAACAAAACGACAAGCCCCAGCGAAGCGTTTCATATCACGCTCTTGCTGACCTTTTGGTCTTAATTGAAATTTGAAGGCTTGTAGTTGTTTCATATTCTCTATTATACTTTGGTCTATGAAAAAAGAAAATGATATTAGACGTGGAAGAAACTGTGTTTTTTTAATGCACGTCCATTTGGTATTTGTCACAAAATACCGGAGAGAAATATTCGATCAGGATGCAATAGAAAAACTTAGAAGCTACTTTACTCGCGTGTGTACTGATTTTGATGTTGAGTTAGTTGAAATGGACGGGGAGCGAGATCATATTCACCTGCTAATTAATTATCCTCCAAAATTAGCAATATCTAATCTAGTTAACAGTTTAAAGGGCGTATCTAGTCGATTACTTCGTCGAGATCGGTCTGATATTGCAAATCGCTATTATTACAAAGGGATTCTATGGAGTCCAAGTTATTTTGCATCAAGCTGTGGTGGTGCTCCACTTTCAATTATTAAATAATACATTGAACAGCAAACAACGCCTGACTGATCTTTAAAGCCCAAAGGGCTTTTCGCCTTATATCCCTGCCCTAAAGAACAGGGTTTTACGACGAATTTGATAACAATGAAATTATATCATTTGACATCCTCCTCGCCCTAAAGGGCGGGGAGGATGTCAAATGAGAAGGTCGATGTCCATTCAGCTTGTCAGCTAAGAGATTTTGGCAAATCAAAAGGCTTTGGGCGCTATATTCCTGTAATTTTCGGTTATCTTCCGCTTCCTCGATGCAAAACAAGTTTGCATCTTGCGGCGAGCGGTGGGAGTTTAGTTTTGAAAAGATTTTTTGATTTTTTAAAAGATAAATCGATTTTTTCCTTAACTCAGTCCGCTCACCGCAGGAGACGTTGAGGCGGAGCACAGCTTGCGAGCACCGAACAGCGTCGACGAGGAAGCGGTAGTGACTTTTTGTTGTTACTGAGTTGTCTGGTAGTCCCTAGGTAAGAGTAAGAATAGAGCGAAACTTTATCTGTAATAAGGTTATTTTTTATATTTATTAATATATTGCGTTAATTTTAGCTAAATTTTTTGTATTCATTTTTGATAACAAGAGATGTTTATATTGGAATTTTTGTTATCAAATTTGATAACATGGTATTTTTGATATCGTTTTTTTGGAACATATGATTGATTTAGGTGATAACAAATGTTAGAGTTAACCGAACAAACGTTATCATGAGTATTGAACATGAATGTTAAGGAATTGAATTTGGAAGAATGGCATTTAGTGCACAAGACAACAGGTGAGTGCATGAGTATAGACATCCTTAAAACTCAGGATGGTGGTTCCTTTAACAAAGTCTTTCTTAATGAATTAGCTTCAATGATTGGTTGTACAGGTAACGGAAGTGAGAAAGTTTTGGGATGGATTTTAAAAAATAAGAATAATCAAAATGAAATACATGGAACTCAAAGAGAGATAGCTAAAGAAGAGTCCGTTGGCGTTGCTACAGTTGCTAGAGTTTTTAAAGCATTAAAAGATAATGGTTACTTAAAACAGAAAAGATCAGGAACCTACCTTTTAAACCCTAGCGTAATTCATTATGGAGGAGTGGGAAATCGTTTAACTATATTACGAATCTGGAACAATTTAATTTAAAAATAGTCGGTACTTGCTGAGATCGTAACTCCCAACAAGCACCTGATCCAAGAACCTAAGTCGATAGGAGTCGGACTATGAAAAAGTCTACCTTCCGCGTGCTTGTCTGTGAAGCACCGAATCAAATAATTGAGCTATTTGCTCGTAAATCCCTCAACTTAACCCTTCGCCAGCGTACCCGAATTTTGAATAGAGTCGGAGGTGCAGCCTGAAATCCGAGTTGATTAAATGCTTTTTGAGTAGCGGTGTTCCTTGTGGTTTTAGCGACAGTGAAGCTGAAGTTCAAATGAATAACAGCATGTTAAATTTATTTGACTCGCTCATTTATACCCCTGAAATGAAAACGCTGATAGAGAGAATCCAAAGCGAAAAATCGCCGTTCTCTTTGATGTGTAATTTGCCTGCTGATTTCAAAAAGTCACCCACCGTTTGGCAATTCCATTTTTTACCCCTTTTTTGTAGTGAAAATGACTATCTCGGTACTTTCTTCCACGCTCACGAGTTCCTGTTTTTGTCACCGCTGGAATATGTGGAAGGTAGACAGCCTTATGCGGTTACTACGGAGAAACCTAACGAACTGTTTACTGCTAAAGAGTGGGAAGTTTTGTTTTTAGCGTTGCATCGCTTGAGTAGCAAGGAAATCGCCAGACGGTTAAATATCGGAACGAGAACAACTGATAATCATTTAAATAACCTGAGTTCGGGATAAGCATTATCAATTATACTTGAAGATACGTACCTGCAACAGGTATCTTTGGTTTAGATGGCATTAAACAATATGCAACCAGTCCGCCTAATAAATTCACTACAAAGTTAGCCGGAGAGCGATGTCGCGTATGCTCTATTTGACAAAGATTTTTTAACTCATCAAATACCGTTTCAATGACAGAACGATGACGCAAGATGGCTTTGTCGAAACAAGTCTGTTTAATAGGCTTCATTTTCTTCTTGATATTCGTTATAAGGCTAATTCCCATCGTTTTGAGTTGCTGTTTCGGTGAAGCCGATAAATACCCTTTATCTGCGTACAAACAACCAGAAAGATCCTTTGTCAGCTCAGGCAATGGTTTCCGATCATCGGTGTTTCCTGGTGTGAGTCGAAAACTGAGTATTTCCCCCAAATGATTGATAATTACATGAAGCTTGAAACCAAAGAACCAACCTGTTGAATTTTTTCCCCGTTCAGCTATCCCATTGAAGACTTTATGTCTGCGGATCCGTAAGTTATCACACACCGCTATCGGAGTAGAATCGGCAACCGATAGCCCCGTGCATTTTCCCTTAATTGACTCAAACAGTGCCGTTAACGCTAAGGCACTACGCGGAAGTAACTCTACACAGCGTGAATAGGATGGCAAGTTAGGAAATTCCTTCCGGAGATATAAGCGGACATAATAGAGATAAAATACCTTGAATTGCCTGAATCGGAGTTGATGAAACAACACAACCAGTGTCATCATTTCCGCCAACGAAAGCTGAGTAGACCGTCTACGACGCTTAGTACCGTTAGTCAGCAAATATTCATGCATTTTTGGCTCGAAGTCTTTGCAAAAATCATCCATCAGGCAATAAAGTTCAGTAAGATTTTCCATAATTGTTTAACAATGCTCTACTCTTTAACCAGACTGTTAGAGTATTTTAACAAAACAGGCTCATTCAACTATTTGAATATCAAGACTTTCTCTTTATTTCTTATCCCGAACTCAGGTTAGATACTCTATTGATTCAGATGAGTGATTACATTCAGCTGCTCACCGGATCCGCCGATGAAGCCACCAAAGAAATTGGCGAGATATTAACGGGATTAATCGGGAAAGCGCAAAGTCTGAATGTGACGCCGTCACCCACCAGTGAGGTAAAGCAAGGCGATGCAGCCAGTGAAATCACCTCAATGCCTGAAAATACTGACCCCGACGACGAAAAAGCCTTGATTGAGACGCTGAAAAAACAGCTTGAAGAACTGACGGAAAAACTCAACGCGCTGGAAGAAGAAAACGCCCGACTGAAAGCAGAAAAAGAGCTAGCGGAAACGGAAGCCGAAGCCAAGTCAACGTTTGGTGACGTGGCAATTGGACATGCCCGAACCGCACGGCAGATCAAGGAAAATGTGATTATCTCGAAAGGGTTGGTGACACAACTTGAAGCAAGAAAGCTCGGGGATTCTGCGATAAACGGCAAATATGACTATCTCATCAATCGTCAGCGAGAACAGAATAAGCCTAGATTGAATCTTGGCGATAGAAAACCCACCAAATCGGCATCACAACGCCTAGGAGGTCGCTAATGGCATTTGGATTCACAAATTGGGATTCCGATAAAGGAACCTTGCGCGCAGGCAGAATCTATCGCGCCTCTAGCTCCAATGACAAAGTGTGGGGTGAAGAAAACAACACCACGACTGACCTTCCCTACGGTGTGTTTGTGGCGGTGAACCCTGACGGTGGTGTTAAGCCGATTTCCGCTGCCACCGATGTTATCCACGGTATTGTGGTGAGAGATATCTATAGCGACAAAGCACCCCACAACAAACAAGTCAATGTGGGGCATTTTTCCCACGGTGATTGCGTGGGGGCGGCAACGGCAAAAGACCAAACCTTCAAACGAGGCGATAAAGTCTATGTAGTCGCGACAGGTGACGATGTTGGCAAGGTAACCAAAACCGCAACAGGCAATATTGATTTGGGGTATTGGGTTGAGAATGTCAGTTCAGGCAGTCAGTGCGTAGCAATAACGCTTGGCTTCATCCAAAAGGTAGGAGAATAACAGATGGCAATTGAACAAGCCTATTTTGAAACGGTATTGCAAGAAGCACTCACCGAACGCGACACGCAATTGCAGGAAAAACAGCTGCCTGAAATCAATATTGGTGAGGCAATCCCAATTACCGAAGGACTGGATTTTGCCGATGAATACCTGGAATACGGTATTACCGAAGTGTTGGGTTCTGTCAAAGACGGCATTATTGGCAACAAAACTAACTCGTTAGTCACTATCGACAGCACCATTGAGATGTACAAGGCGCCTGTTTGCCAGTGGGCAAAAGCCGTTGTCTGGACACAGCAAGAGCTTGAGAAAATCAACAAAATCAATATTAATCTCCAAAGCAAAAAGCAAGATGATTTGTATGCTAATGCGCTGTCAACGCTGCAATATGCAGGTTACTTGGGACATAACAAGGTTAAAGGACAAGAAGGATTGCTGACAGGCAGCAAAATTCAGGTGATGCAAGAAGCATCGGGTAAATCGCTGAAAGACATGAGGGCCAATGAGTTTATCAAACTGGTATTGGATGCTTACAACAAGGCGTGGGCGAATTCAGATTATCGGGTGCAACCAACGCATATTGCGATGGATGCCGCAGATTTTATGCTGGTAATGCAGAAGTTTGATAGCCAAAGCCCGATTGTTGGCACAGACCTGTTGCCTGTTTCTGCGATGGACCGGATTATGGCGGCGTTGAGGAAGGCATCAGGTAATGACAGCTTTACGATTACCTTTGTGAAAGTTCCGGCAGGATACGCAAAAGAAATAACCAAAGGCAAAACCCGTTTGGCAATTTACACCTATGACGAAGAGTATGTGGAGATGAAAGTGCATATGCCGGAGTTGTTAGCCGTTCGCCAGCGGGATTTGCTGACCTATGAGTGTGGTTATCGTTCTGCTTTTGGTGGTGCGATGTGGAAACAGCCACTATCTGCCGTTTACGCCGATTACAAAACTGCCCCAAAGTCATAGACGGCGGTTTCCCAAGCGGAACAACCCAGCCGTCAGATGACCACTTTCCGCAATCACCATCCTGAGGGCAAGTCCCTCATTTTCATTTGAATTTTGGAGTCAACGATGAGCTACACAAAAACAAATTGGGAAAATTCACCGTCAACCAAAACCCCGTTAAATGCGGAGAATCTCAACAACATTGAAACGGGAGTATCTGCCCTTCACGAAGCACTGGACGCCGGAACGCTTAAGGGTGAAAAAGGCGATCAAGGTGAAAAGGGCGATGCTGGCGAACAAGGACAAAAAGGCGATAAAGGCACAAAAGGCGATACGGGGGTTGGTATTAAGAAAATCACCTCTGGTAAAGCAGGCAATGTCGTGACGTTGACGATTGAGTTAACGGATGGCACAACCCAAACCCCTTCGTTTGAACTTTAATTTAGCGGATTTTATCCTCTTTTTTTGGGGGTATCATGCAAGAAATTGAAGACTGGAAAAAGAAATTCCGTGACCGTTTTGGTGAGCAAACTTTTACCGCTGATGACAATAAATTGCTGCTCTATTTAACCGATGCAGAAAACCGGATGGACAAGAAAGTGTGGGGTGTGAGGTATGAGCAAGGCTTGTTGTACCTCACCGCCCATCTGCTTTTTTTGGCAGGCTTTCATGAAAACAGCCCAACCAAGGATTCTCATTCAGCTGATCCGAATGCGCTGTTTGGTAGTCAAAGTGTGGGCGATGTCAGTGTCAGCGCGAATTTTTCAGGAACCGAGAAAGACTGGTTTAAAACCTCGGCCTTTGGCGAGCAATATTTAGTGCTGGAAAGTCGCATAAACAATTACGCCTTGGCAATCGGGATGAACTGGTAATGCTAAAATCGAAATTGCTGGAAAAAGCCAAGAAACAGTTTGAGGAGCTTAACAAACTGAAAGTGGAAGTGGGCGTATTGAAAAATACCCGACCGTACAAAGACTCCGATATCAGTGTGGTGGAAGTGGCTACGATCCACGAATTTGGCACGGAGAAAATCCAGCCACGCTCATTTTTGCGCGTACCGATTCGTGATCACCAAAAAGAAATTATTGAAAAAGCGGTAAAAGAAAAATACCGCTTATTCATTTCAGGTGAAATTAGCGCAAAAGAGTTTATGGCTTATATCGGCGAAGAGGCGGTCACTTGGTCAAAAGAGGCGTTTGATACACAAGGTTTTGGGGCGTGGCCTAAATACAAGCAAAGTACACTTGAGAAAAAATACTATGAAGGGTATTTGATAACCCGCGAGAAAATCGGAAAGGCGGTTAAATACACGAGTTTCGCACCAATAAAAAAACGCTCTATTTTTAAGTTTAATTCAGCATAATATATAAATAGAAAAAATCTCATAAATTAAAAATAACTTATTGTAATTTAAATAAATTTATACGTCTTAGCAAGTTACAGATTAATTATTGTTCTGAAGCCATTTCTAGAATTTTATATGCCCGTGCGAAACTCGTGAAATATACCAATAATGACGCCGCTAAATTATTGAGAGTTTCGGGTAATTTAGCAAACTCGATAACCTATCAGGTGGTGAAAAAATGAGACTGCCCAATATGGCAAGAACCATCCGCCGATTTTCGCAACCGTTAACCTTCATCACGGAAGTGATCACCACGAAAGATTTTAAACCGGATTTTGCGATAACACGAAAATCGATTGATGGGGTGATTAGTAGTCTTTCCGATGAGGCAATTAACAAGGATAGTCTGGACTGGTCACTGGCGTATTTCACGGTGCATGTACAACCGCAATATGCGGATTTGCTCGGTGTTTACTTGGATTACAAGGGGAAAATATTCAAATCAATTAACCGCAAAGACTATAGCGACTATGGCTATGTACGCTATGTCTTTGAGGAAGTGAAAGATAGTGAGTTAACAAATCGGTTACTAACCGTCAATTAACGTTTACTTGCTAGCTGATACACTTCGTTATTAGCTCTTATTCCCACAGCAATAACGAGTAATAAAAGTTTATTATCATTTACTTCATAAACTAATCGATATCCAGATGATTTTAGTTTGATTTTGTACCGATATTGATGTCCGTGTAATTGTGCAGATTTTATATGCGGATTTTCCAGAACTTTAACTAACTTTTTCTTAAATTGCTCACGTATTGGATGACCTAATTTTTTCCATTCTTTCAGTGCGCGTTTTTCAAATTCAATACTATATCTCATCAAGAGTGACGCTCACAAACTCAGGGTTTTTTATACGTTCATCAGCAATACGGTTAAGCTCGGCATCTTCTGCCAATTCTTGAAAATAAGCATACAAATTAGGTGGAACGCAGTAAAAAGCAGGTTCATTTCGGTTAAGGATAGCCACTGCATTTCCTTCTGCTTCAGCGACTGTACCCATTGGATTGCGTTTTAAATCGGTAATGCTTGCAGCCGTACTCGTTAATATTTCATAAGTCATATTTTATATCTCCTGATTAATTAATGCTTATTATAGTGCTTTTAAAAGAGCCTTTAAAGGTTATTTATGAAAAATAGCAATTTACACCACAAAAACTACCAACCACCGATCCAAAGGCTGGCAATGGTGATTCGAGATACGCTAGAGGTTGCGGAAAACACAATATTTATCGGACGTTCAAATCTGGCGAATCAGGATTTTAATGCGCCTGTTATCAGCATTGAGCAATCTGGCAACAGTGAAGTGAAAGGCTTTAGCGAAACATACCGCCGAAACGTTGAGGTGATGGAATACAGCCAGCACGAGAAAATCCTCTTTGACGTGAATGTCTGGGGAAAGCAAGCATTGCAACGGCACGAGTTTCGCACAGGCCTATAAAATTCTAGAAATGGCTTAAAAGTAATGATTAATCTGCAAGTTACTGAAATGCATAAATTCACTTAATTTACAATAAGTTATATTTAATTTATAAGGTTTTATCTATTTACATATTATGCTGAATTAAACTTAAAAATAGAGCGTTTTTTTATTGGTGCGAAACTCGTGAACGGGCGCAAATTCTCTTGCGGTTGCTTAGAACACAAAAAGGCTTTGAGCAGCAGTGGAAGCACACGATTAGCTTATCTGCGCCAACGGGCGTGCGTGATTTGCACTTTACGACAGGTAGCCAGTATCGAGAGCGCGTGATGTTTTCGATTAACACCTATGTATCGGATTATATCAACGTCTCAACACCGTCAATCAACCATCTTACTTTCCAACTTTCCAACGAAAAAGGTTCACAGCATGAGCAATAATCTTGGCATCGACATTGAAAATGTTGTCAATGTGCAGCTACTCAAAGAGCAGCGAGGCGCAAATTACGACAATATCAACCACGTCATCATGATGACCAGTGAAACGGGCACGATTTTTGACGGCAAAACGATTTATGCCACCTACAAAAATATCGCAGGGGTCAAAGCCGATTTTGGCATTACCTCGAAAACCTACCAGATGGCCACTGCTTTTTTTGGCACGTCCCCCAATCCGATAGGCTCCGGAGGCAATCTGATTATCGGGCATTACCGGAAAACCGATTTAACGCTGCCCGCGGTGGAATTTGACACGCTGACAGGCTCAGAAATTGACAGCAACGCGCTACTTAAAACGCTGCGTCAAATTGAAGACGGCAGTATGAAGCTCGGCAAATTGACACTTGAAAATCTCAACTTTGGTGACGCGGTCACTTTCAATGATGTGATTAATCCCCTCAATCGGGCGTTGCCAGACGGCTACCCATCTGCTGAAAATCAGCCCGACAACAACAATCTGCCTACCAACGGAAAATCTACCTTTGTATACCTTGATAAGCGTTTGATGGTGTCAGAAAAAGGGTTAGCCAACGCTAGCCCAACTGGGACAGGGACGTTTGTGGGTAATCTGCTAGGACTGGGTGATAGCGCTACCTTAACCAAAGCGACACCGCCTCAAACTTTGCCATCACAATCTCCCGATGAGGCAATCGCCAATGTGGTAGCTGCGTCTTCGGGTTGTGGGTATTGTTTTATTGATGAGTTGACCAATGACCAGATTTTAAAACTGGCGAGCTACAGTCAAGCCAACAAGATACTAGGCTATCAGGTGGTTTCTCATTCGGATAATCTCACGACAAAAGGCTTGGCGTGGCAAGTGAGCAAGAAAGGGCAAGAATATTTCCGGCTGCTTTTTTCAAAGCGCAATCAGAAAGCCTTGGCGGTTTCCTACATGGCAAGAGTGCATGTGGTCGATTTCAGCGCTGAAAATAGTGCGATGACGATTCACTTAAAAGAACTCGCCTGTGAGCCAGAAAGCTATAGCCAAACCGAGGTAGACAGTGCGTCATCCGTGGGTATCGATATTTACACGTTAATCAAAGACCGTCCGGTGGTGATGTGCTCAAATACCAACGAATTTGTCGATAATGTTTATAACCTGAAAGCCTATGTCAATCAGGTACAGGTCGATACCTTTAATTTAATGAAAGCGACTGCAACCAAAATTCCGCAGACTGGAAAAGGGGTGGACTTACTGGTTGATTGCATCAATCAGGTGGCAGCGAGATTTGTGCGAGCTAGCGTTTTTGCTGCCGGAGAATGGACATCACCCGATACCTTCGGCGATGTAGAGCAGTTTAAGCGGTCAATTGAGAGTAAAGGGTATTTCACTTATGCCAATCTGTTAGCCGAACAATCACAGGTTGACCGCATAAACCGCAAATCACCCGCTATCCAGCAAGCGGTAAAAAATGCCGGGGCATTTCATCGTGTCAGCGATCATGCAAAACTGATCCACTAACGATCATCTAAAACTGATCCACTTGGTATTATTCGTACATTTTTGTACGGGTAATTTATGTTAACCAAGGAGATATTTGTGGATATTCATGTTCGCGTTGCACAAGGACAAAGCCTTCGAAAAATTGCCCGTGAATTGGGCATATCCCGTAACACCGTAAAACATCATTTACAACAACAGACAATGCCAACTTATGCTAAAAGAAGTCAACAACCGACTAAATTAGCACCCTTTAAACCTTATTTGCTTCATCGAATTGAACTGGCTAAACCTGATTGGATCCCTGCAACAGTCTTATTTGATGAGGTAGTTGAAAGAGGTTATCAAGGCGGTATTGCTCAATTACGCCGATTTGTTTGTCAATTTAAACCAAGCATCGTTCCCGAAGCTGTCGTCCGTTTTGAAACACAGCCAGGTCAACAAATGCAAATCGACTTCACCACCATCCGGCGAGGAAAACAACCCCTAAAAGCGTTTGTTGCAACGCTCGGCTACTCGCGTGCGAGTTATGTAAAATTCTTTGATAATGAGCGAGCAGAATCCTGGCAACAAGGTTTAAAAGACGCTTTCGACTATTTTGGTGGTGTACCACAGGAAGTATGGTGTGATAACGCAAAAGCTCTCATCATCGAACGGGATGCTTATGCAGAAGGTGAACATAAATTAAATGTCGAAATGCTTCAGATGTCGAAAGATTACGGATTTAAATTGAGTGCTTGTAAGCCCTACAGGGCAAAAACAAAAGGTAAAGTAGAGCGCTTTAACCACTACTTAAAAAACAGCTTTATCGTACCATTAAATACCGACCTTCGTGCTCATAATCTTGAACTGGACATGGAGATAGCCAATGCAAAAGTGGGGCCCTGGTTACAACGAGTCGCTCATCAGCGGATTCATGGAACAACGTTAGAGAAGCCAGCAGATAGATTAGCTAAGGAAATTAAGTATCTTCTTCCTTTGCCAACAAGGATTTGCCAATCTATCCCGCAGACTAATGCGCTTAATATCCGTATCGTACCGCCGCTTGAATCTGTCAATTTGCAACACTCAATCAGCGTATATGAAGCATTGCTGGGAGGTGAACATGTTATTGCATGAACAAATTGAACACCTGTGTGAGTCATTGAAATTAAATTCTGTTCCGACTCATTGGTCATCACTTGCCCAACAGTGCATTGCCCAAGACAAAAGCTACGGAGAGTTTTTATTGTCCCTATTAAAATGTGAGCAACAACAACGAGATGAACGAACTCGCCATCTCTTTAGTCGGATGGCAGGATTCCCAACGCACAAAGAACTTAGTTCGTTCGATTTTAAGTTTGCAACGGGTGTTCCTAAGCAACAAATACAAGAATTAAGTGCATTAACTTTTATTGAACGTAATGAAAATGTCGTGTTGCTTGGCCCAAGCGGTGTAGGCAAAACGCATTTAGCTATTGGATTAGGATTAAAAGCAGTACAGGCCAGGAAGAAAACTCGCTTTACAACAGCGGCTGAACTGATGTTGCAACTCTCAACTGCTAAACGACAAAATAAGCTCAAACAATATCTATCACGTTCGGTAATGGCCCCGAAGTTGTTGATCATAGATGAGATTGGATACCTGCCATTTGGGCGAGAGGAAGCAAACCTATTTTTCAATGTGATTGCCAAGCGTTATGAGCATGGCAGTGTCATATTGACGAGTAACTTATCATTTGGACAATGGCCTGGTGCTTTTGCTGATGACGCAACATTAACCGCCGCTATGCTTGATCGTTTACTTCATCATTCGCATGTACTGCAATTGAGCGGTGAAAGCTATCGATTGAAAGATAAGCGGCGATCAGGAGCAATAACCGAGTAAAACAGTGGATCAATTTTGATTGATCGTATTTAGCTAAAAAGTGGATCAGTTTTCGGTGATCGTTGACAATCGGGCAGATATTATCATCAACTTTAATTACTAGAGGCGAAACATGGCGCAAATTTCCTATGATGTGGATGCAACAACCGTCATTCTAGGCGGTCGAATCTTAAGTGATTTCGTCGCGGGAACCACCGTGCAAATCACTTTCCCCAATCCCGATACCAGCCGTTTTAACGGCTCCGGTGGTTCCGTCAGTGTGGCAAAGCGCACGGATGCCAAAGTTTCCGAGCTTGAGTTTCATGTTTTAAGGGGAAGTGCCGATGATGTCTGGTTATCCTCGCTACAAGGCAGTGGTGAAGTGACGTTGCTCAATGCTTCGGTGAGCACGTTGTACAAGATCGACGGTAAAGCCAAAACAGAAACCTTTACGTTTACAGGCGGGAGTATCACAGACCAGCCACAATTTACCTTTGCCAATACTGACCACAATGCTGAAATGACCTACAAACTGCAATTTCGGGATTTCACTCGTTCTATTTAACGAGAAAAAATCATGACAGAACAAGGATTAGGCAGCCTTACGGGGCTATCGCAAGATGATATTGTCGATATCACCAAAAACAAAACGTTTAAGGTGCAAGGTAACGAATTTCAGATTGGCAATTTCAATCATCATTTACGGTTGAAAGCGCTGGAAATTGTCGAGGACTTGGGGCAATCAAAACGAATTGCCGCGACACTTTCAACTCATAGTGACGGCAATCTGAGGCAGCTTTACAACCAAATCACCCACGAGGGTATGAGCATTAGCAAATTGCCAAACTTTTTTGATGAAAAACCTGAGCTTTTCATTCCCTTAACGCTAACGGTATTACACCTCTACGCTGCCCCTTTTTTATCGGCATTAACGGCGAGCTGACCTTTACGCCTCGTTATCCTAATAGCTGGCGACAGTACGTTAGAAAATCCTCACTCAATGAGCACGACAAACTGCTTTTTTCACTGGTTAAGGCAGGTTACGGCTCAGTGGGTGAGCTTATGGCGTTGCGCGATGATGACATGTTCTTCTATCTGAAAACTGCCGAACACGCCTTTATCACGGGGGCGATTGAGTGGAAACAGCACGACGAAGTGAAGCAAAAGAGGTGACGAATGAGTGAATAAAAGTTAAGCCTGGATATTGGCGTTAATGCCAATGCGGGCGTGCTTGATACGTTAATTTCTGCACTTGATAAATTATCTCAACAATTAAGCGGTGTGACGGGGAAATTCACCACCGTCACCGCAAAAGTTGACCAGCTTGGCACAAAAAGTACCCGTACGGCAAAAGACGTGCATAAAGCCAGTGATTCTGTTGATGACCTCGGCAAAGAGGCAAAAAAAACCGAAAGTAAACTCGGAAAATTGGGCGAAAAGCTCAGCGAATTTAAAGGCATTATCACAGGAGCATTTACTCTCACGGCAATTATGAGTGCAGGGGAGCAGATTAATAGCTTTAACAAAGCGGTTCGACAAACTGGCATTGACGCAAAAAGTTTTCAGGTGTTAAGAGAAGGCGCACAGGAAGTTGGCGTAAGTTTTGATGAATTATCCGATGGCGTCAAAGAGTTCCAACGGGCGATTAATAGCGACGGTGATACCGCAAGTCAGGTGTTCAAAAAGCTCCGCGTGGCGTTTAAGGACAGCAACGGCAAAATCAGGGATACCAGCGTCCTGTTGCGTGAAACGGGCAGCGCGTTAAACAACATACAGGACAAAGGCGTAAGAACCGCACTTGCTGAGCAAGTTGGACTTTCCTATGAAATGGTTGATGCCATCGGCAAAACCCGTGAAGAGTGGACAGCGCTTGAGCAAAAAGTCGCAGAAGGTCGTGCATTAACCCAAGACGATTTAGCGCAATCGGAAATTTTCCGGCGCACGTTCGCCAGTGTCTTACTGCAACTGCAACAGATTGCAGAAAAAGTGTTTGCCACCCTTGCGCCGATTTTTAATTTTGTGTTGAAAGGGTTGCAGCCTGTGATTGGCTTCATTGGTCGAGTCGTGGGTGCATTTGCCAAGCTGATTAACTTTCTCAATAAAACGACTGACGGTTTTTGGCTGTTGGTTCCGGCAGCCTTGGCACTCGTGAAAGTGTTTCCGCTTATCACCAAAGCAACTGTCTTGAACAGTATATTTATGGAGCAACGTTATGATACGACTCATCCCATTCTTGGTTCTTTCTGAGAATCGCATTCAGGATAGTCAGCAGTTTGCGCATACAGGCAACCAGCGCCACTTTTTTGGCTTTTCCTGCTGCAACCAGCCGTGTGTAAAATGCTTTTATCACCGGATTGAAACGAGTTGCAACCAGTGCAGCCATGTACAAAGAGGTTCGAACTCCGGCCCGACCGCCAAAAATGGTTCGTCGGCCACGCATGGTTCCCGAGTCTCTATTAACAGGAGCTACCCCAACCAGTGCACTGATCTCCCTGCGCGAGAGTTTCCCTAACTCAGGGACTTCTGCCAGCAATGTAGCAGCAGTCATCATACCAATGCCTTTGATAGTACTTAGCCGCTCTGCAAGCTCGTTGAAATGATCCGTAATATGCTTATGCATATCCTCGTCAATCCGTTTAAGTTCATTTTCTAGTGCATTGATGATGTTACTGATGCTTTTTCTGTTTTGCGGGTGAGATGGATGCATCCGGTTTCTTTCAGCTACAAGCATTGCAATCAGCTGGCGTCTGCGCACCACCATAGCAGCAAGAATCTGACGCTCTGCATCAGGAATAGCCTGGATAAAACGTGACCGCTCAGGATGGCGGTTAATGACATCAGCCATCTGAGCTAAAACTCTGGCATCTATTCTATCAGTCTTTGCCAGATAGCCCATGGATCGAGCAAAGTCTCTGGCTTGCCTGGGATTGATAACGGCAACATCAAAACCTTCAGCCTGAAGAGCGCATGCAATCGCTGCCTCGAGACCACCTGTAGCTTCCATCAGAATCAAGGCTATGTTGTTCTTTTTCAGTTGATAAATGATGGTATCGAACCCGTCAGGGTTATTGCTGACTCTGAACTGCTCAATGTTATTGGTGCCTGCAATATCCAATGAAGCTTTAGAAACATCAATTCCTACACAAATTGGATTTAGCTGACTCATATTACCCATCCTTGCAAATACGTTATGAATTACGGACAACTGTTCGGGTTTCAGATGAGTGGCTAAGTGTATGCATCATTCGCTTTGCTACGGGCTATAAACCCCAGGGACAATCGGATTACATACACCTTGCCAAATCTAATCGCTATTATTATAACCAAATTTCAAGATACCACGAGTTTCGCACAGGCCTATAAAATTCTAGAAATGGCTTAAAAGTAATGATTAATCTGCAAGTTACTGAAATGCATAAATTCACTTAATTTACAATAAGTTATATTTAATTTATAAGGTTTTATCTATTTACATATTATGCTGAATTAAACTTAAAAATAGAGCGTTTTTTTATTGGTGCGAAACTCGTGGATACAAGGGAAATAACTATGCTTGAACAGATTGCAGCCAATCCATACGGGTTTTGGCTATCACTGGGTGGCATGCTGTTGATAGCTGAAATGTTAGGTGCAGGCGGTTATCTGTTATGGAGCGGTATTGCTGCTGTTATCGTTGGGATTTTAGTGTGGCTTATCCCATTAAGTTGGGTATTTCAAGGCATGCTTTTCTCAGTTTTAACGGTCGTTACTGCATTTGTTTGGTGGTATTGGTTAAATAAAATAAGTAAACCACAGCAAGGGATGTTAAATCAACGGGATCAACAAATGATAGGCTTACGAGCAACGCTAATCGAACCGACTCATAATGGTTATAGTCGTGTGAGCATTGCAGATGGGAGTTGGCGTATTTATTGTAGCATTGAACTGAGTGCGGGTACTAAAGTGGAAGTCATTTCGATTAATGGAAATACTCTTAATGTCCGGCCAGTTATTAAGTAGCCTGAAAAAATAATATAAAACGTAAAAATTTAACACTTAGAAATTTTCAAAAATTTTATCCCCATCTAGATTATGGTAATGAATAGCGTTGCGGTGTTATTTTATTACTAACATGAAATAATGGACAATTAATTTTTCCATCGCTAGAAATAGTAAATGCGACATCCATTTGTATCACGGGATACATATCCTCTATTCCATTTACTTCTGTTGAAGCTGATTGTGCCTCTTGGTATTTTTCATTCATTGGTATACGACGTACAGTTTGAATAACGGTAATATCTGAGGAGTTTGAATTATGATACATGACGGTTGCCGGTGATAATCCTAAAGGGGAAAAATTTTTCCAAAAGTCATTTGGGATGGATATTAATGCATTAAAAACATGAGCATATCCACTTTGTGAGCCAACTTCTACCAATGCAATCTGTTGGGGTCTTGTTAAGCTGAGATAAAAAGCATTAATTAATTTAGTCGTTTCTTCTTTACCCGATACTGTATTATTAGACAACAGTTTACCGTCTATCCCGCTATTTCTGCCTTGTCTAATCATGTCTATAACTAAATTTCGGATAGATGAGTTGTGTTCATTAGGTATTATTTCTTTTTGAACAGCTTCACTAATTGACTTTTTTATCTCTGAATTATTATTTAAATTATACAGATGATAGCTTGGTAAACAATTATCTAGAGACTTAATTAAAGCAGAACCAATGTGAAAATCTATTCCATTATAATGATTTTTTTCAATGCGAAATAAATTTCTGTCATTTTCGTTGGATAGGGATTTCAATTTGTCAAAAGCATCAATTATCTCCTTAAAAGAGTCTGAATTTTCTACCCCTTCTTCAACGTGGCTTTGCTCATGATTGTGAATAAAATCATAAAGTCTTTCAATGGCAACTGACTTTTTCTCAGTACGAAAAAGATCTTTGATTTTATCCCAAATTCCCATGTAAGTCGCATAGTCTTTGTTTCCGCTTAATAGTCGTTTAACTCGTGACTCATTAATTTCTATAAAGTGATTATTATTGGGGATATTAATTGATAATGACATCTCAATTTCCTTACTTATTTATCTTCACTAATAAGATTAATTCCTGATTCTACTGTAGAAAAAACTTTATAATAATTATAAAGTTTGCAGTTCAAATACCGTTACATTACCGCTTTGCTTGCAGTAAATTTATTACAATGAAAAAGATCAGCTTTTAATATTGATAGAAATCAGTTGATAACAATAGTTAATTTATATTATTTTGGCTTAATTGCATCCAGTTTATTTATATAATAGCCAAAAATTTAGCCGTTTTTAATATATATAATTATAGCTATAAGTAAAAAAGGCTACTTTTATACCCTATTCCCCATACTCTTTTTCTTTAATTTTCTGTTTTTCTTCATGGTGCAAAATATTGACCTCATCGTTATCTAACCGTTTGGTTTCTTTATCGGAGTTTACCTCGTCTATCGATAGATTGTCTTCGGTTGACAATGACAATTCCTCGGCATTCATCAATTTTTCGCCATCAGTACTCTCAGGGAGTTTACTCTCTTCATCTTTTAGTATGGATTCATTGATGTCAATGTTTAATGCTTTTTCCATATCAATGGAAAGACTTTCTTCTACTGTAGTTGTCAATTCGTTGGGTTTTGCGGTTTCCTGCGTAATTTCTACTACGATGGTAGTATGCGTTTCTATTTGTTGTAGTGCGCTTGGCAACTGGTCAGTCTGATAGGTTTTGGGTTCGACACTTTCATCGCCCTTCTGAAGAATGATGTACTTACCCTCTTTCGCACCCTGATAACTGGCTCTTTCAAAATCAATATTGCCCGTATAAATCCCCACCGGCAAATGGTAGTTGCCACGGTGAATACCGTTTTCATTGACGACCGGTAATAAGATTTCAGTGGATTTATTGAGGGTGCTTAATCTTCCTGCCTCTGCGATTATATGGTCTACTTTTTTCGCTAATGCGGTTTGGGTGATAACTTTGCTTTGCTCCCACAAGGTTTTTTCACTCACTGCCAATTGGTCATCCTGACGTTTGATAAAATCATGGGCTGAAAAACGCTCACCGCTATGGGTTTCAATGTGCTTTATCCATTTCTCGGTATCGTCGAGGTAGACCTAAACATGGGCTTTACTACGTGAGAATTCGACATAGGTATTATCCAGCGCAGCCAGTTTCGCTTTGTTGTCACTCGCTCCATCATACACAATCACATAAGGCACGGAGGCGCCCTGTGAAGCATAAGCAGTAACAGCATAGGCATAATCGAGATGCCTGTCGCTCATTTCCTGATTAGGCTGATAGGTTAATATCTTGCCCTTAAAATCAAGTAACAAGTTATCTCCTTCAATTTTTTTCACTATCCCCACTTCATTGTTTGCCGCCATGCGTTCTTTATCGGTGACGGTTAGCCTGATTTTTTCACCTGGACTGACGGTTATCGTCTGCGCTTGATACAATGTGATGGTATCCGGATTAAGGGTCATGACTGACAGATAACGCTCTTGCTGATTGTCAGACTGCTGCAGTGAAAGGGTGCCATCTGCTGATATTTCATTAATGTGATAATAGGTTTGATTGATTTTGGCGATGTTACCGGTGTTTGTTTGCCAAAAATCCACGGTTTTAAGGTCAGCGGCAGCGTGATTAATGCGTTGCAAGGTGGGGGTAGTTAAGTTTTGCTTGTCATCAGGGTAAAGAGTTTGATGAATCGCTTCATTAATCGCGGTTCGGTCACGGTTTAATGGAGTGACAATTAGAGTGTTATTTTGTGCTTCTTTTGTTCTGCTGGTGAAATCTTTTACAATCGTGGCTATTTTTTCCTCCTGCGTTTTCCCTTTGAGGTCAACCACTGAATGGGTGGGGGTATCGCTACTTTTTATCCGCGTAACGGTATTTGGCGGCATGCTGTTAATGACGGCTAGCGATTGCTTGATGTTGCCCGCTATTACCGCTTCGATTGCCGGTTTTAATTCCGGATTTTGTCGAACGATTTCACGCATCACTATGGTGTCTGCGGCACTGCGCTCTAGCGTTACTTTAAATGGTACGCCACTTTCGAAAGACTTAAGTTGCTGTCGGTCACCAGAAAGCACAATGCGCCCTGATTTTTCGGTAATCGTTTTTAATAAGGTCGCATAGGTTTTATTGCCTATCATTGAGCTTTCATCAATAATAAACAGGGTATTTTTAAAGTTGGTTTCGGTATTATTTTCATTCAGAAAACTGGCAATGGTTTGTGAGGGTATACCGGCTTCTTTAAGTCCTGCCACCGCTTTGTGGGTGGGTGCGAGTCCCATTAGCGTGATGTCGGGTCTATTCTGTTTGAGGGATTTTGCCACGGTTTTAAACTGGGTGGTTTTCCCCACGCCTGCATACCCCTGAATGGCGATAATCTGGTCAGGTGAGCGTAAGATTTTTTCGGCGGCTTTTTGTTGTCCTTGTGTGAGTCCGGTGGTATCAATAGGCTGATTTTCTTTAATTAGGGGTAACTGGGTGTTTTTGCCTTTTAAAATCTGTTTAAGTATGAGAGATTCTCTCTCAAAGGTTGATTTTTCAATAAAATTTCCCATCAGTGTGTTAAAACTGCCATCAATAGCGATAAAATCGCCTTTTTTTAACTGTTTTTCAAACTGAGCGGCAATCTGTTCAATGGGCGTATGAGGTAATAATTGAACCGCTTTTGTAATCGCTGCCGCACCATTAAAAAAGACCTTTGAACCGGTTACTTTATCGAGAGCAATCTCGATGGCTTTTTGTCTATCGGCTTGCGGATTTTGTTTTGCGGTATGGTTATTTATTACCTTATAAAAGTCGATTTTTTCTGCACTGATGGTTTCCATTTTTACATCGTTAAAGGCCATTTTTTTATCAATAGTGGCTTTATCGTGTCCGGTGATGGCAATGACCGTTTTACCACCGAGCTTAATCTGATTAATCTTGCTATCGTTGAGTTCTCGGTCATTGGTGATAGCAATTACTGTTTTGGTTTTTGATAAGCTCTTTCCTAACGATTCGCAATAATGGTACGCTAATGGGACTTCGGTTTTCGGTGAAAAGGAAAAGGTCTTACCGTTATTATCTTCAAGGATGACTTTATCCCTAAACAAAAAATTTCCTTTTCTTATCTGGCTGATGGTAAAGGCTTTACCTGCAGGAATATTGTCACCAAATCGCCCCTCTGATTTGACTTTATCGCCCATCCTCAGCTCTAAGTTTTCGGTCTTATACAGCTGATAGTGGTTTGATACTTTATTGATAGGAAGCAGGGTATAACGACCGTCAGCATTTGATAACACAAGCGTGTTGCTCTTTTTGTCGATGTCTTTAATTAAAAAGGCTTCCTTCTGCTCGCCGTTTATTTTTTCTAATTGATTACCGACCTGATAAGTACACGAGTTTCGCACCAATAAAAAAACGCTCTATTTTTAAGTTTAATTCAGCATAATATGTAAATAGATAAAACCTTATAAATTAAATATAACTTATTGTAAATTAAGGGAATTTATGCATTTCAGTAACTTGCAGATTAATCATTACTTTCAAGCCATTTCTAGAATTTTATAGGCCTGGGCGAAACTCGTGAAGTATTGCGGTTGTTACGGTTTGAGGCATCGAGAAACACCGCTTTTCGCGTTGAGATGGTGACAGATTCCGATGACAGCAATCCTTTTTCTATTAGCGTCTGCCGAACTTTATGCGTTATTTCGGCATTCAGTTTATTACTCCCTGTCTGAATGATAGCCTCCTTGTTGGTGGCGTGTAACAGAGAATAATAGTTTGCCGCCAGTTGTGACCGGTCTCTTTTATCCACTTTTTCGACAAAATAAAGCTGTTTGTTGGTATTGACCTGATGACAATTAAACGTTGGGATAGTGAGGTTATTAGCAATCGCTTTCGTCAATCCTGCCTGTGACCCCACGCCACTATCAAAAATAATCGCGGTGGCATCGTGGTGGTTTACGGTTTGCAGCAGGGTTTTCATCTTATCCAGCCCTATCTTTTCAGACTGATAGACGCTTAATAGGGCTTTTTTAACAACCTTTTCATTCTGTTCGATGTCTTTTAACGTCAGCACATTCATGCCATTTTTAAGCTCGGCAGCTAAATTGTTTTTGGTCGTCACATTTGGCACGACAATAATATGGGGCTGTCGATTTTCCTTCGCCAGCGTCTGAATCTGGGAAAGCGTGCTGAGATGGTGATTTGCATCCCCTTTTAGATTGACAACATTCACCGCTGCATTATTTTTTACCAGGCTTTTTGTCAATTGACTTGTTTGCGATGAGGTTAATCCACTTTCTTTGGCGTTTAAGCCAGTTATTAACTGTGCTACGGCGTTTTCTGCTTTTAGCTGATGGGGAGTTGTTAAGGCGGTACCTTCTCTATTAACCGGAATTAAATCCCCCTTATCCAAAAACGTTCCGATTTCGGCTCTTATGCTATTTATCATGCCTGATTCAAAAGGCAATTGATTAATCACCTGTGTTAAAAGTTTGTCATAGGTGAATCTGTGGTGATGAATTTCCAGTGACTGAATGACATTTTTAACGGCTTGTTGCAGTGTGATTTGTTGCTGACGGTCGATTTTTTGGTGGGTCACCGGTTTAATAATCACGAGTTTCGCACCAATAAAAAAACGCTCTATTTTTAAGTTTAATTCAGCATAATATGTAAATAGATAAAACCTTATAAATTAAATATAACTTATTGTAAATTAATTAAATTTATGCATTTCAGTAACTTGCAGATTAATCATTACTTTTAAGCCATTTCTAGAATTTTATAGGCCTGTGCGAAACTCGTGATAATGGCATCTTTATTAAATCCGGTTGCTTGTAACTTTTGTTTCCATTCCTGACGTACGGTTTCAATATTGGAAAAATCTTTTTTCTGGCGAGTATCTAAAGTTGCCACCATTTTTTGTTTTGCGGTTGCTTTTTCCCCTACCGCTGCAATGATTTCCTTGCGACGACTGGAGAAAATATCGGTAGGTACGCCTTTTATTTCCCACTGGCCGCTTTGACCGGCGGCAATAAACTGATAGCCCTGCTCGGTTAATTCCTCTTTCAAGAACTGGCGATATAACGCCCCTAATGCCACCTGATTGTTCCAGGTCACCTCAACAAATCCCTGACCCATTTGACGGTCTGATGATAGCGTTTTCCACTCACCCTGCTTGTTTTGTGTGACATTGGCAATCACCGCATGCGTATGGAGTTGTGGGTCAAGGTTTCGGCTGGTGTCATGCAAAAAAAGGGGCGAGACTAAATTACCCGTGTTTTCAAAGGTGCTGACACCCTGATGCATGGTACGGGTCGATGCCATCCGTTCTATCTCATTGAGGGCTTTTGTTACGGCATTTTTATGGGCTTCAACTATCTTTTTATCTTCAACGACCAATGCTAGTACGGAAACGCTTTTTGGCGCAGAAAAGGTAAAATCGTAACCGGCACGATGGGTATTTTTGCCTTTTGATACATGCGTCATATCGCTGCCATCGGGTAACTTACCGTCAAGCACCTGCAAAAAATCGTTTTTATTCACACCGCCGGTTAAGCCTAATATTTTTGCCCCTGTACCATACCACTGGGTGTTATCCGCACCGTTAAAATAGTAATTGTCCTTTTCTTCATAATAACTGGCTGCACCGGCAGAGCTGGTAATTTTATTAACGGTCAACATATCAACTTTCCTTACACCGATTTTTCATGCTCGATTTTTCGCGGGTTATTGTTGGTTATGTCCTGATATTCATCGAGAGGGGTGCCAGAATAACTACTGTCAGCGGTTTGGGTTGATTTTTCGGACGTAACGATTGTTTTATTGTCATGCCAGGCATAACTAAAGCTCATACCGTCATTTTCACTATTTATAGCGGTGTTGTTCGGAGTTGTGGTATTTCCCTCTTCATTTTGATTGTCTTCGCCGCTGTTGGTGTTCGTTTTTTTGTCATTATTGAGAATTTTGCTGGCAAGGGCATCCACTTTATTTTCAATCCCCGATTTATTCAGTTCCTGCTCAATCTGATTATCAAAAATGGCGGAGACATCGCGCTCAATTTTCCCTGCGGCAATCGTTTCATATTCTTTATGTTCCAGCGTGAGTTTGACAATCGGCACATCGCCCAGAAGCGAGACAAAGCACTGCAAATCATCCAGATTCTGAATATCGGAAAAACTGACAATTTTTTCGCGGGTATCTTCTTTTGAGAAGTTGACGCCATCACGGATGCTATCAACCCCATAGCTATATTGGTCGCGGAATTTCAGCAAACGCGTTTCGCCCAGCTCTTTTTGTACCCACTCCGCCACACTGCCACTGGGGGCACGGAAATACAAGGTAGTATTGACTAAATCCCAAATCGCACGCGCTTCCTGAGCGCCATAGTTCGCTTCCAGTTGCGAGAAGTTTTGAATGCCGATGAGGGTTGCCCCACCAAACTTACGCGCTTCGGAGAGGTAATCCAGAATAACGGGCAGTTTATGAAGACTGGGTAGTTCATCTAACACTGTCCAGATACGCCGTTCTCTGCTTGGGGGTAAGGCTAGCACGGATTGCATGGTGATATTGAGCCAGGTGCTGATTAACGGCTTTAAGGCAGTATGTAAGCGACCATCGCTGGAGATAAAAATCCATGCATCTTCATCGGCATTTTGTACCTATTCCCGAATAGAAAAAGGGGGCTTGCCTTCTTTTTCCAATCCCTGACAGTAGCGCAACGCTTTCACGTAGGCGCTTAACACGGTACGGATGGTCATGGCGGTTTTTTCTATGCTGCCATCAACCAGATTAGCGGCATCGGTGCCTTGCACAAAATCATGCAACTCGGCGAGGGAAATCGACAATAACCGCTGCAATAATTTTTTAATCGAACGGTCAGGATGTGAGCGCATATGCTCAGCGGTCGCAACAAACAACAAGCGAGCAGACATCAGCCAGAGCGGGTCACCGCTTTTGGCATCGGGGAATAAGGGCAGCGCAAAGGTTTCAAAATCAGCACGGTCTTGGCATTCGCGCCATAAATCCCAGTTCGGGTGTCACCGATCATGCAAAACTGATCCACTTGGTATTATTCGCACATTTTTGTACGGATAATTTATGTTAACCAAGGAGATATTTGTGGATATTCATGTTCGCTTTGCACAAGGACAAAGCCTTCGAAAAATTGCCCGTGAATTGGGCATATCCCGTAACACCGTAAAACATCATTTACAACAACAGACAATGCCAACTTATGCTAAAAGAAGTCAACAACCGACTAAATTAGCACCCTTTAAACCTTATTTGCTTCATCGAATTGAACTGGCTAAACCTGATTGGATCCCTGCAACAGTCTTATTTGATGAAGTAGTTGAAAGCGGCTATCAAGGCGGTATTGCTCAATTACGCCGATTTGTTTGTCAATTTAAACCAAGCATTGTTCCCGAAGCTGTCGTCCGTTTTGAAACACAGCCAGGTCAACAAATGCAAATCGACTTCACCAGCATCCGGCGAGGTAAAAAATCACTAAAAGCGTTTGGTGCAACGCTAGGCTATTCGCGTGCGAGTTATGTAAAGTTCTTTGATAATGAACGAGCAGAATCCTGGCAACAAGGTTTACGAGAAGCTTTCGACTATTTTGGTGGTGTACCACAGGAAATATTGTGTGATAACGCAAAATCCCTCATCATCGAACGGGATGCTTATGCAGAAGGTGAACATAAATTACATGTCGAAATGCTTCAAATGTCGAAAGATTACGGGTTTAAATTGTGTGCTTGCAAGCCCTACAGGGCAAAAACTAAAGGGAAAGTAGAGCGCTTTAACCACTATTTAAAAAACAGCTTTATCGTACCATTAAATACCGACCTTCGTGCTCATAATCTTGAACTGGATATTGAGATAGCTAATGCAAGAGTGGGGCCCTGGTTACAACGCGTTGCCCATCAGCGGATTCATGGAACAACGTTAGAGAAGCCAGCAGATAGACTAGCTAAGGAAGTTAAGTATCTTCTACCCTTACCAGCAAGGGTTTGCCAATCTATCCCGCAGACTGATACGCTTAATATCCGTATCGTACCGCCGCTTGAATCTGTCAGTTTGCAACACTCAATCAGCGTATACGAAGCATTGCTGGGAGGTGAACATGTTATTGCATGAACAAATTGAACACCTGTGTGAGTCATTGAAATTAAATTCTATTCCGACTCATTGGTCATCACTTGCCGAACAATGCATTGCCCAAGACAAAAGCTACGGAGAGTTTTTACTGTCCCTATTAAAATGTGAGCAACAACAACGAGATGAACGAACCCGTAATCTTTTGAGTCGGATGGCAGGATTCCCAGCACATAAAGAACTTAATACGTTCGATTTTAAGTTTGCAACGGGGATCCCCAAACAACACATACAGGAATTAAGCGCATTAACGTTTATTGAACGTAATGAAAATGTCGTGTTGCTTGGCCCAAGCGGTGTAGGCAAAACGCATTTAGCTATTGGGTTAGGATTAAAAGCAGTACAGGCCAAGAAGAAAACCCGCTTTACCACGGCAGCTGAACTGATGTTGCAACTCTCAATTGCCAAACGACAAAATAAGCTCAAACAATATCTATCACGTTCGGTGATGGCCCCGAAATTGTTGATTATCGATGAGATTGGATACCTGCCGTTTGGGTGAGAAGAAGCAAACCTGTTTTTCAATGTGATTGTCAAGCGTTATGAGCATGGCAGTGTCATATTGACGAGTAACTTATCATTTGGGCAATGGCCAAATGCTTTTGCTGATGACGCAACATTAACTGCCGCTATGCTTGATCGTTTACTTCATCATTCGCATGTACTGCAATTAAGCGGTGAAAGCTATCGATTGAAAGATAAGCGGCGCTCAGGAGCAATGACTGAGTAAAAGTGGATCAATTTTGATTGATCGGATTTAGCTAAAAAGTGGATCAGTTTTCGGTGATCGTTGACATAAGGCTTCTTTTTCGTCTTTTTTACCCTCTCATTTTGCCAAATTGTTTCATGATATCGCTGACTATTGCCGGATCTACCGTGGGACATCCGTCCAGAAAATCACGCCGTTTAACAAATGTTTTCCATGGGTCAAAACCATGTCGTCCAAATTTCCTAAGGGAGAAAAATTTACGGACAGCGCCACTACACTCACTTTGATTGCTGCCTTGTAGCTTCCCGTACATTCACAGCACAACGGTACACGGGTCGCCTGAGTCAACTTTTTCTTGAGCAGAGACGGGAATACTGGCTGCAAGTAATAGCCATGTTGCCGTGAAGAGGGTTTTATTCATAAGTGATTTCCTATCGATTTGATTTGAATTACGCTGATTGAGTATTTATTGAAAATGGTTATAAGGTTGACGTGACATGAAATTATGGAGAAACCTGTATTTACTAATATCTTCTTTGCTATCTCTGTCTTGTAGCGTGTCTGCGCCAAAGGGTGTAAAGGCTGTAGAAAATTTCGACTTAAACCAATATCTTGGGCTTTGGTATGAAATCGCCCGGCTAGACAATCGTTTTGAGCGTGGACTTGAACGGGTTACCGCCAATTACATGCTTAATCCCGACGGGAGTGTGAAAGTCATTAATCGAGGATTTTTACCTGAGATGCATCAATGGCGAAAAAGTATAGGTAAAGCAAAATTTATAGGTTCCCCTAAAAGTGGGGCACTGAAAGTTTCCTTCTTCTGGCCATTTTATGGGGGTTACCATCTAATAGCTCTTCATCCAGAATATCGTTATGCCCTGGTGGCAGGGCCGAGTCGAAACTATCTATGGCTGCTTTCACGTACGCCTAGACTCGAGACTGCGGAAACGGAGTATTTACTAAAACTTGCCAGAGAGCTCAATTTCCCCGTCGATAAATTGATATGGGTGAATCAGGATAAGTAGATTTTTTTAATTAATACAAATCGCTTCACATTGGAAGCGCACAAAATTCTGCGGGCTACCTGATAAAATCCAGTTTTTTTGTCATCTAATGTTAAATGACAGGAAATATCGGAAAAGTATTGACCCGGCAAGTTAAATCCTGCAATCGCGCAAAATGCGTGTGAACCGATATTTTTAATGCCATAATTTGTTTTGTGATGGGAAATGCTACCCAGTCCAGTCGTTTTGGTCCACCTGCCGATTTGACAGGAAAGGACTGCCCCTTTAGCATCCCGACTCACTAATCCATTGGTTGGGCAGGATGAACCTTCAACGACGACTTTATCGAGCTGTAAAAAATCTCCGGTTGATAAGCGGCCATCTGCGCGTACTGTGCCACCTTTTATTTGACCGCTAGTGTAAATACCTTTGTTGTTAACAGCGCGTATCCAGTCGTCATCAGACATATAAAATCCGCCCCCATGTTTGGTATTCATCCAGCCTTTATTATCCTGTGTTACCAGCCAGCCACCCTGACTTTTTATATCCCCATTTGCGGTCACAGTTTTACTGAAAACCCCTTCTTTGGCATTAACCGCATTCGTGTTATTGATATTGTTACCGCCCATATCGATATGGGTGTGCATACGGTTTAACTCAGGCTTATGCTTAACCTGAAAGCGACACGAGTTTCGCACCAATAAAAAAACGCGCTATTTTTAAGTTTAATTCAGCATAATATATAAATAGAAAAAATCTCATAAATTAAAAATAACTTATTGTAATTTAAGTAAATTTATACGTCTTAGCAAGTTACAGATTAATTATTGTTCTGAAGCCATTTCTAGAATTTTATATGCCGGTGCGAAACTCGTGAGCGATACAGCCTGTCGCTTTCCTGCAATACACTACCCAAGATTTCCGATGATAGCGCAATGGCAATATGTCCATATCGACAATCGAGGCCAAAGTCCCTTGGCTGGCTTGTCCAGCCACCGTAAGCCCCGATAGCGATATTTTTTTCGTCAACATAACCACCCATGCCGTTTATCAGCGCAGCAATCCGTCGCATGCCTTTCTCAGACAAGGTATCACCCTGTACGCTACAGGTGAGTGCCTGTAATGCTGGCTGGATTTTGGCGCTGTTTTTTACGACACCGGTCACATACTGCTGACCTAAACCATTTTTATCCGCGAACCCTTTTTGCAAATATCCCGTATTTATTAGTATGGAAGGAATAATACGGTAAGATAGTGGTTTATTGAGTAATTCATCATGATGGTCAGCAATATATTGCTTTGCGGCTTCATTAAACTGGCTGACATGACGTGCCGCAACGACCCACTCCTGCTCATCCAGATATTCGCTGTATTTCTCCGCACCTAATAAAGCCGCCATCGCCACAATCACCAGCACTCCTAATACCTCGAGCGTGACAAATCCACGATGGATTTCGTGTTTTTTTGCTTTCTTTTTTGGTGACATAGGTATTCCTCGCGAGTAAACGAATCGTTTTAAAAGTGGGTTAGCAAGAAGCCTTTATTAAGGAAAAGCATCAAATTGTGGTCAAAATTGGTAGGTTTAGTACATCCATAAAAGAACTGTACAACGTCCTCGAAAGATAAAAAGCGTCTAGAAAACGCAAATCGTTTCTGGCAAAATCATATCGATAGACTCCAGTAATAAGAGTAAGCAGGATGACCCACTCTACCGAACATCAACGTATACACACTAAAATGGTCAAACAAGTTTTGAAAGATATTGCGATCATGAAGAAATTACCCTATCAAGTGGTGTTTCGACGCTTTATTGAAGAAGATATTGACTGCACAGATTGGTTTTGGGATACGTTCTATCGATGCTTTCCTGAATCTAATTACCGCTACGTCTGTTACTGCCATGACTGTAGGCATTTTGATTTATATAAAACCGAAGAAGATATGCTAGGTGATAATACAAAAACTTCACTCTTCTTCCCCGCATGATAGGCAAAAACTTTCTTAGTAAAGATAGGCGGTTATCGAGCACGGTCTTCTAGATATCTCTTATAGCCAAGCGACTTTAAAATGATTACAATCAATTTGCTATATATCAGATCAATACCAGCACATTCTATATAAAAGTGATCTATCAGGCACGAGACTTAACTGAGGTGCTTGACCAGCCTGCTATATCACTAAAGCACTCTGGAAATTACAGAGCATTACACAGATACTGCAGGCTTCACTGAACATATTTTACAAATTAGACTCGTTCATCATTAAACGGATTTAATTTTTCATTGTACTTATTAGCAGAAGACTTTAATTTATTACTATATTCATCACTAAATGGATTTAATTCTTCATTATATTCGTCACTGAACGGATTTAATTTTTCATTATACTTATTAGTAGAAGACTCTAATTTATTATTAGATTCATCACTAAATGGATTTAACTTTTCATTATTTTTATTAACAGATGATATTTTATGGTTATCAATTTCTGATGAGTTTTTATTATCAATAAAATCAGACTTTTTATTTTTTTCTCTAGGTAGCCAAGTATCGTATAACCAACTTTTTCTCTCTCCAATATTCCACAATTTTATCAATGTGGTGTCTCCAACTTTTATATGAGATAATTCCTTATGGAAAACTTCCTTTTCTTTTTCGTCAAAATAGAGGTTATTTTGTGTAATCTGATAATACACAATATTGTCCGTAATAGTTCGTTTAAATAGGCTATCTCGCTCAGTTAGATGATTACTTAATATTAGTTCATTCAAATTTTTATAATTACTGTTCTCTAAAAGACGTCTTAGCGTCAATCCACGTAATTCAGAATTAATAGGCGCAATGTTGGAAAATTCTATTTCTTTTCCGTTATTAAAGCGAGCTATAAACGTTTGTTTTTTTATTGTTACTCTTACCAAAACCAATAAAATTTTCGTGGCTATAAGCAGAGTCGTACAAATTTTCTTTCAATATTCTTTGAGCCTCTTCATCAACTATCATATCTTTAATTTTAGAGGTAATAAAAGACTCTTTATTTTCTAACTTTTCTTTAAATTTATTATAGTTTCCTTCAACTTCCATCATGATTTTTTTCGCACAGAAAATCGGAAGGTTGGCTTTATCTTCGTAAGAATGAGTTTTTTCAAAAACTTTATCACATTCATACAATGTTAAACCATCTATCTTTAACTTATAACCCCAATCGTTGTTAACATCTTTTTCACCTATTTCTAATGTAAATTTACTTTGATATTCTGGGTTTACTAAGCTTCTAAGTTCTATGAATTTTTCTAAACGATTATATTCAGGATTAATTTTATCTTCATTTTTAATATCTTGAATGGAAAAGAATAAATTTTTTATTGTTTCATGTTTTACTCCTCCTTTAAACCAGTCAATAATTTTATCAATAAAATCAGACAAATTATTTATTTTGGTTGCCTCTTCTAAGGTATTAGCGCTCAAAACTTGATGAAGTTTTGATTCATTCATTGTTAGGTTTATATGTGGTGTTGAAAAAGTGATAGACATAAAAATCCTTTTAGGAAATGAAATTTATTATTAGTAAGTTCGTATTTTATCTTCAGAACATGTAAAACTTACAAAGAATAAGAATATAAAAACAGTTAATTATTTTTATCAATTATTTGTGAATAAAAATCAGTTCAACTCTTTAATTTTTTGAAATTGTTCCCCTGACACGAGTTTCGCACAGGCCTATAAAATTCTAGAAATGGCTTAAAAGTAATGATTAATCTGCAAGTTACTGAAATGCATAAATTTACTTAATTTACAATAAGTTATATTTAATTTATAAGGTTTTATCTATTTACATATTATGCTGAATTAAACTTAAAAATAGAGCGTTTTTTTATTGGTGCGAAACTCGTGCCTGACTTTTTTAAGGATCATGTATAGCCAGGCGACATTATTTTAATTACCAAAAGATATGATGTTATCCAATATAAATTTACTGATATAGCGATAACCACCCCTCCACACAAAAACGGTGTTGGCCAATTCGAAAGCATTTAGAGTCAAATAAAAATCCTTAATCTTTCAGCTTTTTTGACTGATGTATAGCCCAGATCCGTTTGACCTGGCTTATACTACATCCGGCCAGAAGAGCGGTGCGCTCAATAGTCAGACCTGATTGACGAAGCGTAATAATGCGCTCGTGAGTAGCTGAATCGGCTTTTCGGCCAGTATATTTACCCGCTGCTTTAGCGAGCTGGACGCCTTGGCGCTGCCTAGCACGCTGTAATTCATAATCATCCCGCGCAGTCTGCAAAGCAAGCTTCAACAATAGCTCCTGAACGGATTCAAGCACGATACGAGATACCCCGGCACTGTCGGCCGCCAAATCAGCGAGATCAACTATACCCGGAATCGACAGCCTGGCGCCTTTTTTCCTAATAGAGGTGATCAATTTTTCAGCTTCAGGAAGAGGCAGACGACTGATGCGGTCAATTTTTTCAGCAATAACAACATCACCGGGTTGCAGGTCTGCGATCATACGCAGAAGTTCTGGTCGGTTTGCCCAAGCACCAGATGCTTTTTCCTTGTAAATCCCGGCAATGTAAAATCCATTGTCTCTTGCCATACTCTCGAGAGCCGCTTGTCGAGTGAGATCCTGTTCTGATGTGCTGACTCGTTCGTAGATACGCGCTATTTTCATAATGGTAGCCAATTTGAGTATAGTTAATTTGGCTATCGTAAATGGTATGGCTAAAAATGGCAATCTAAGATGTAAATTGGCTGTTTTGTTTTTGGCTATTAAAATTGGCCGATTAACCGCTTTTTTGGTTTCATTGATCCCCAAAACCCGTATATTATTTTTTTCAGTCAATACATTCTAAACCCAATTCTTCCCAAATCCACTTAAAATCATAGTGGGACATGTGTGGGACTGCGGCGGTGCTGTTTTCCAAATATTTGAGCCACTGAATCAGAGTTGCGTGTTGATCTTTATTTTTAGAAGACTCTCTTGGTGTTAGGTTATTAAGCATGGGAATAGGCTCATCTAATATATTCCGGTAATACTGATCTAACGAAGCCTTTATCACCTCAGGCGCTTCAACAGGTTGCATCGAAGGCAACCCTTTTGGGGAATAATTATCCATCATGTGCTCAGAATTTTTATAAACTGAGAGCGGAGTTCCAATTAACTCGTTCAATAAAGTTTTAAGAAAATCTCTAATTTCCTCCGCTCTTTCAATAGAGTTAACAGTCGCTACCAAATACTTACTCGTTATGGATAAATGACCCAATACTGTTGCTCCTTTATTGTCAATGTTATTCTTATCACAATCTAACCAGACCCATTCTTTGCTGGTACTATTAAAATCAAGTTGTGATGCCGCATGTAGCCGCCTTTCAACTTCCTCTATATCACTTTTATCAATAGGAAATTTGATTTTACTCCAGTGTAATTGATGACCATCGTTATTCAAAAGCATAGGCATAGGCTTGATTATCGATAAATAGATCTGGCATGCCCAAAATGAAAACAGGATATCTGGCAACTGTTTGTTTGCTTCTATTTTTGCCATTTCCTCAATATCTTCATCCGACCATTGGCATTTGGTATCATCCGCGCGAACTTCCTTCAGTATATCAATGTCACTTTGACAAGCATGTTCGAGTAAAGCAGGTACTTCCTGAGCTTGGTAGGGAGAAAAGGGCAAAAGTCCTCCTGAAAAAAGGTATTTATCGTCCAACGAAATTACTCTTGCGGCAATACAATCCCAGCGTTTTAGATTTTCGGAACCTGCACACTCATAAACACGGAGCGCTTTACTTATCGATCCCACAGGGCGGACTTCAACCCAATGACCCGAGTTAACATCTGTGATCTCCAATAGTTTTACTTCACTTTTTGCCAATGCCTGGAGATAACGTTTTGCACGAGGCGCTTCTCGCCATCCACGACGCTTTATATAATCCTCAATCATACAAAAATCCTCGTTATCCCAATAAGCTGTTGCAAATAGTTCGAATAGATACGCAAAGGCCATGTCCATACAACCGTTGTCTTCAAGAACCTGGCCAAACTCATCAACGGTAACATCAACCTCGTTTGCTGATTCCATCAGCATTTCACTAAAAAATTGTACTTGCCTTTCTGACCATGGCGCTTGTTCACCATACTTTATTAAATTAAAAATCGCTTTATTAATGTCTTTTTGTTGTTTACGTTGGTTCATATTTATCATCTTTATTCAAAAGTGTAATAATTTTAGGAGTCAATGACCCTTAGCAACGCTAATGATGCCATAAGTAATTTCACCTCTCCATCAGACTAGCAAATCGAGTAATGGGTATAGGTATTTACAAAAATAAAAATAACTTATAAATCAAAAAAAAGTAGAAGTGATATACGTATTAAGCCATTTAGCGCTTACACAGAATGGTTGTTTTGTATGCATAATGAGATCAATGCCGTGAGGATAGAGGAGGCACTATCCCACCGTTGATAAGTCCTAAAAGTAGATTACTTTCGACCGCTGTTGACAAAAACAGCACAATAGCTGCCACTCCACATAAAAACGGCGCAAACGGCGCTGAACGATAATTGACGTTTTTCTGCCACTGAATTGGATGGCGTAATCTTCTTGCCAGCAAAAAAAGACCCCCTGCAATAGCCGCACCACTGATAACCCAAAGTACCGCGGGGAAGGAAAACCACAGGCCCAATCCCGCCATCAGGTATACATCGCCCAAACCACACTGCGCGTAGCCATCGCGACGATAAGTGAGGGTGCGTAGTGCCCAAAGCACACCAAAGAGACTTAACGCGGTGAATAAGGCGAGTAATACAGTCTCTTGGTATAAGAGAAAACGAAAGACGGCTCCTGTCAACCCAAAGGCCAGCGTGAAACACCGCGGTAAGCAGCGACTGGCCGCATCCAGATAGGTGAACAAGGCTAAATACGCGAGGAAAAGCAGAGAAAAAATCCCTTGTAACGGTGATGGCGCTAACATTACCGATAGAAAGGTTAATCCGGTAAAAATCACATAAGTTACCGTAACCATCCTACCGATGGCTGACAGCGGGCGCTCGTGATGAACATCGAGAAAATGCCTTGTGACCCCAACCACGCTGCTTTGCACGACAACGGCGCAGAGTCCCATCAACACTAGACTCAGCGCGCTCACGGTTTCCTCCCGTCATCGCTGATAACCGGCCAGTAGCGCGCATAAACCTGTTGGGCGTAGCGCAAGCGTTTCTTTTCATTGCGGGGATGAAATCCCGCGTTATATGACACGAGTTTCGCACCAATAAAAAAACGCTCTATTTTTAAGTTTAATTCAGCATAATATGTAAATAGATAAAACCTTATAAATTAAATATAACTTATTGTAAATTAATTGAATTTATGCATTTCAGTAACTTGCAGATTAATCATTACTTTTAAGCCATTTCTAGAATTTTATAGGCCTGTGCGAAACTCGTGTATGACCCTAGACAGTCCCAGTTGACACCACACTCGCGCAGATGTTGTGCCAGTATCCACGCGCCGATTTTAACGTTAAGGCACGGCTGATTGAGCAAATCCTGCTGGTTGCGGATCACCCCCATCTTCTGGAGTTTGGGAATATGGGTGGAATTGATTTGCATCAGGCCATAATCGGTGCTCAACACCCGCCCCTGCCTGTCACGATTGATATTTACGGCTTTTGCCGACAGGCTGCTTTCCTGCTGCGCAATGGCTTTGAGCAATTTGGGGTCAATCTGGTATATTGCGCCCGCCTCATTAAAACAAAACGCCTTTGCCGCCGTGGTTAAGCTTATGGCAAGCCAAAAGGTCATCATTTTCACGATATACGCTCCTTAAATGCAGAAAAAGCAACACTCGCCCTTTCTGCATCAAAAGGCTTTAAAAATTAAAAAAGAAGGGAGGAATTAATTGTTAGATTTGAAAATGAGGGTATTGACGCCGACAGAGCCGTTATCCGGTTTACATTGTGAGCCGGCTTTTTCAGCAGTCACTGCGCCGACGTTATTACTACCAGATATTGATACCTCGTGTATCATAGCGCTGCCACTGAGTTTTGTTGCCATTGTGCTACAGGCTTCCTGTGGCACATTTTTATAAGTAACAGAAAACCCTTTATTATTGGTTGAACCTTGTACTTTTTCCGGCGCTATGATGACATCACCGCCCCAGCCGTTGGCTATTTTTGCATCGCCTTTTGATTTCTCCCCGTTAATGGTCATATTGCCGGGTACGCCGCCAAATTGCACCAATGTACCCGTCATTTTTGCGCTATTGGTAAACGGATATTCGCCCTGTGTTTTTAGCATACCGCGGGATTGCGTCACTAAAGCCTGTACGTTAGCAATTTCATCATTAATGGTGCTTTTGTTGAACATACCGGAGACGGCACCAACCGCAAGTACAATAGCGACGGCAATAATAGCCAGTACCCCCATCATTTCCAGACTTAAAAATCCCCGGTGAAGCGTTGACGTCTTTTTCATACACGAGTTTCGCACAGGCATATAAAGTTCTAGAAATGGCTTAAAAGCAATGATCAATCTGCAAGTTACTAAAACACATGAATTTTCTTAAATTACAATAATTTGTATTTAATTTATAAGGTTTTGTCTATTTATATATCATGCTGAATTAAACTTAAAAATAGCGCGTTTTTTTATTGGTGCGAAACTCGTGTCATACTTTCCTCTTTGGTGTGTTGATTAAGGAAGCCGTTTTCCAAGCGGACCCCATTAAATGCCTTAACGTAGTTCCCTCCACTTTCCTGCAAACTATCCGTTGAACTGTTTTTCATTGCTTACCCCATTTGATTGACCATGGTATTTAAATCGCGACTGGCTAATAACAGCAGCAACATATAACCGAATACCAATAAGAAGCACAGCGCGGTTAAATAAAGCGTTTTTTTCTTGACCTGTTTGATAGTGATAGCCAACCAACGGTCAGCATAACGCTCAAGGCTGTTTTCGGTCCCCGCACCTTCGGTTAATAGCATCATTTGATTGACACAATCCCGTGAGGGAAAGTGGTAGCCGGTACTTTTTAACGCCAGTTCCAGATGTTCGCCTTGCCGCATATAATGGAGCGTTTCATTAATGCGCCTTTCCAGCCACGGACTGGCGGTTTCGCCAAGCATATTAACCGCCTGCATGACCGGGATATTGACGCGCAGTAAGGCGGCGATATTCAGCAAAAAGTAAACGCCCTGCACGGCGCGATACACTGACCACGGTGGCAGACTGTCGGCGATTTTTCGATTGACCCAATGGCCCATTGACCATGCCATCAATCCGAGTAAGGCTAGTATCCCAAACAGCAGTAACCACTCAAAGTTAACAATAAATTCAGAAATACCGGTGAGCAGGCTTAAAGGTCCATCCCATTTCTCACGCGGCACCAGTCTTGCCAGCTTGGGGATAAACTTTTCACACACCATATGCATCATCAGGACCACAATACCCAGCAGAAAGCATGGGTAGGCCAGGGCGCCGAACAGGGCGGAAACCATGGTTTTCTTGCCCTCGACAATCTGGCTGGCACGACGCAAGGCGTCGGAAAGCTTGCCAGAAAGGATGCCTGAGCCAATCAGGGTAGCTTCCTGAACCGGCACCCATTCGAGCAGTACCTTCTCAAACGCCCCTTGTGCCTCATCCAGCGCCGACAGGCAATCGGTCAACAGCACCGCGTAAGGATGATGCTTACGGCCAAAATCGGTGACAACGTTACGCATATCGATAAAGGCTTGCTGCAACGCTTTGTTGTTATCCAGCAAAAAGGCCAGCATGTCGTAGAAGGCAATGCGGTCTTTAGCGGAAAAGGTTTTCTGGTAAATCCAGTGGAGAGTTGCATTAAGCACATATCTTGCGGTTTGCCTATTATATTGCTGATAATCTGGCATTATTATTGACTCCGTTGTAAGTAAAGCGCATAAACCTTAAACTCCTTCTACTCGTTAGTGATTATTGATAGGCTCTTTATGAAAAAGGATATCCATTGCTCGTTTTGTGGAAAACATAATGACGATGTAGAAAAAATGATTGCTGGACCAAAAGTATTTATTTGTGATGAATGTGTTGAATTGAGTAAAAGCATTATTAATGAGCAGAGAGATGTAAACGCTATCGAAAAAGAAAACCCACACGCAGCGAATCTTTATGTTTTTCTTGAGCGGCAGTCTGGAATATTTTCCGAGCGTGCAACGTTATGCTCCAATGAATTGATGATGAAGGTTTTATCCATTGATGAATTGTCGCTGAATACCGCGGTTCGTTTGCTGAAAAAGAAAAAATTACTGGAAATAATCCCATTGAATGCGGAGTTGAAAGTTTACTTGCTTAATGAAAATGGAATAAAAAAACACTATGATGAGGCTTTGAAACTTTATAGTATTCCTGCAAATATATTTATCTCACCAAATTCCAAGTTAAAATTACTTCCATGATGATTTATTGGTTTATTCCGGCAGTAAAGTATAATTGTCTTCATCAATCGGACAAATAAAATGCGCGGCCAGCGGGTCAACTTCTCCCGCATGAATATAGTGCAAAACGTGCTGATTACGGGTAATGCCACCTAATTTACGATGCCAGTAGGTTTTCGCTGCCGCCTTGCTTTTTGTCCGATATAATTCAAAAAACTGTGCATCCGGGGCGATCACTTCGGCCACCACTATCCGCCCGACAATCCCGGGATAACAGTGTTCACAGCCTTCAAAATGGCGCATAAACACCTTTTTAGGCTGGCAACAGTGTTCAATTAAATCGCGATCGTCCACCTCAAGCTGCCCAGCAACCCGCTGATAGGGCACTTTGCAGTGCGGACATAAGCGCTGTACCAGCCGTTGACTTATCAGTCCAATCATTAATTGAGGATCGGCCAGTAATCGTCCTGATACCCCTTCTACTTCCAGTCGCTCAAGGATATTCAGGCCATCATTGGCATGGAGTGTGGTCATCAGAATATGCCCGGTCATGGCCGCTTTCAAGGCAGTGATGGCGGAATCATAATCACGGATTTCGCCGTTTAAAATCGCATCCGGATCACAACGCAAGGCATAGGCCATCGACAATAGCCACGCGCGTTTGATTTCCTCGGTGTTTTTCTTGTCGGCGATAATCGGTGTCTGGATCGCGCCATAAATCCGGCCTTCGGGCGGATCTTCAATGGTTAACAGTCGCCGTATCGTCAACTTGTTGACATACCCCCACAACGACAGGTAGGCCGCCGCTGCTGTGCGTAACGTGGTTGATTTACCTGATCCGGTTGGCCCGGATAAAATCATCATCCCTTCAGGACGGCGTAACAAGCGTTTCAGTACCCTGATTTGCTCGGGCAAGAAGCCCAGTGTTTCAAAATCCGGTACCGTCTCGCCGTCATCCTTAATCAGGCGCATCGCCACATAAAGCCCTTCCACATCCGGTATATGCGCATAGCGTGCGCCAAATATCCCCAGCGGCTTTAAAAATCGTTCGGCAATACGACCGTCCTGATGAAGATTGGGGTAAAACTGTTTCTCGGTGACATCACACATCGACAGGATAATGGTGGACGCCAGCGCCATTCCTTCGTCCTTGTCGATGCAATCCAGACATTGCAGTTCACCGTGTACCCGCACTTCAACATAGCAAAATTCGCTGCCATCGCGCCCGATAGTAAAATGTAGATCAGAGGCGGAGAGTGCAATGGCCTTGCGGAAGTAGCTTAATACCCGCTGCTGGTTAACGCTGTGTGCCGGGACATCGCTCGATAAGGGGATGGCTACGTTGGCGATTTCATCCAGTGACAGGCTGGCCCAGCGGATACGCCCCGGAAAGGCTTTCTGTACCCGGCTGACAAAGTGCTGAACCTTGAAATCCTCGCGATAATTATCCGCGATAAAAATATCAATCATGCCGTCTTCGGCCTGTGTCACCCGCACAAAGCGGGCGATATCGGCATCGGGCTGTGGAAGGAGGTTTAACATAAGTCATCTTCTCCCTTTAAATAAAAATCCAAAGACGTCTGATAAATTGCCGCATCCCTTTCACTAAAACAGACAAAAATGACCTGGCTGATAACGGGGTTAGATTTCAAAAAGTCTCTGACGGTGGTGATCGCAATGCGCGCGGCGAGAAGACGAGGGAAATGATAGTGACCCGTACTTATCGCCGGAAACGCGATGGTCTGTAAACCGTGTTCAACGGCCAGCAACAGACTGTTTTGATATGCACTCGCCAACTGGGATTGTTTCAATGTAGCCCGCCAGCCCCACCTCCATACAGGGCCAACCGCGTGTATCACTTTCCGTGAAGGTAAATTCCCTGCATCAGTGATAACCGCGTGTCCGGTTGGACAGGCACCCTGTTGATGTCGCTGCTGTTGACAAAGTTTTTTTAGTTTGGGGCCAGCAGCGCGATGAATAGCGCCACTGACGCCGCCCCCGGATCGTAGTGACGTTCTGGCCGCATTAACGATAGCGTCAACAGGGAGATGTGTAATATCGCCTTTTATCATCATGATTCTTTTGTGCATTGGTGATCCCCTTAAATCCATAGTTACCGTTTTAACCTTTTTCTTTTTTGCATTAATAAAATGCCAGTGTGCGTTTATCGTTGCCGTCAGCCACGCGGACTTCGCGGGCGCTAATCACTTCAATCAAAAAACGGGTGCCGGGGATCTGCTCGCCTTGCCGTAGTTCGGCACGCTTGCCATCGGAGAGCACCAGACGCGCCATGAGTTGCTTGCCACTGCCGTAAATTTCTTCTACTGACGGTAAGCCCCCGGCGCGGGGTAAAATTGCTAGCTCCCGGCCATTGAGCGGTAAATTCGCTGTCCGGGCATCAATACCGCTCTCTTCCAGTTCGCGTTGAATGCGGGCGCGGGCAGCTTTCGCTTCCAGCATGACGGTTTCGGCCTGTATCTGCTCCAGGCGTTGCAGGGTGTACTCTTCCATTACCGGCGGTTGCTGCGGCGGGGTTTCGGCATAGGCTGCCACACTTAATCCTGCCGCGATAAACAGGGCACATTTATGATTTTGCATATAATTTTCCTTGCATCCGGTAACTTAAGCGCCCCTGATTGAGCGTGATCGTGATGACGTGCAGGCGTAAACCCAAATCGTCCAGTTCATCAAACAACAGGGTTGGGGGGATGGCGGTTTCCAGTGAAAAACTAAAACTTCGCCACGGCATAATCAGTGCTTCGCCGTTAGCGCTCACCTGACGGTTGTCGTCTTCCTGTAAGTTAATCGGCAACCGCATTCGTTGCGCAAAGGTGGTTAATCGCTGTATCTGGTGATCTGCCTCTGGCAAAGCACGGGTATCCGGCGACGCGGTGAAGGTCACGTGCTGGCTAAAGCCGCCGGTATCGCCCTGACCGGGCAAATTGAAATACGGCGTTGTTTGCCCGGCGTAAACCTGCTTCACCCGGTAAACGAAGTCGCCCACGGTGGCACCAACGGGTTTACTGTACGCCAGTCGTAGTGTTCCTTCCTGTACGCACTGTGCCTCTTTAAAGCGCCAGCCTGCCAGCGACAGCGGGATTTTTTGCCAATGTTCGGCACAGGCGCTAATAAACGGCATCAATCGCGGGGTGTCATGCCACGGCGAGCGCAGCGCCGGGGAGGGTTGCACCTGTTGCTGTGCCAGCCATGCCGCCCGTATCGCGGTCTGACGTAACGTTTCCTGATGGGTTTGATATCCCTGCCAGCCGACGTAACCGGCCAACATCAGGCCGCACAGGGTGAACAGGCCTAAAAATCGCCGCTTGCGTGATGTTGCCTGAAATCGGGCGCTGGCTGGAAAGCCAGGCCCTGCCAGCAAACCGTCTAAATCAAAAGGCTGGCTATCGGCGATGTTCCAGTCTGCCGGGGCAAAAATCTGCCAGCCGCCTTCCGGCTCACGGTTAAACTGGAGAAAGTTTTTTTGCGTCTGCGCGATGGCGGCCTTGTCGCCGACCACATCGTTAATCAGTACGCCGTCAATGGTACTGACAAAGCCGTAATGCGCCTTGTCTATCGCGATAATCGCGTAGCCGCTGCCTTTAAGTTGTCGGGCGATGAGTAGTGCCAGTGCGTAACCGTCCTTGCAGCCTTTGGGCAATGCCAGCTTTGCCCAATTGACCAACCCCATCACCCCCTGCGGATTTTTCTGGCTGTCCCGATAGCGATAGCTGACCACGCGATCGGCCCCTTGCCGTCGCGCTTCGCTTTTAACGTTTTTACCCGCCCGCAACGTCACGGGGAGCCAGTCTATTCCGGCCAGAAAAACGCGGCGACCTCGCACAATAGGCGTCGCGGTAAATAGCGGTGTTGTCGTCATCATTATCCCTCCTGCGACAGAACCGGGGTAATGAGCACAACCAGCATCCGATCACCGTCTTCTGCCTGTTGACCGCCGCCTAAGCCAAAGAACCACGGTTGACCGACGCCCTGTTTGCTCCCTTTACGGCTGGCCTGCTGAAAGCCAGATAACACCAATGTCTGGCCGGTTTTCATTTTCACGCGCTGGGTAAAGGTTTTCAGTTGCGTATTGAGCAACTCGACCGAGCTTTCGCCGGAAGTAAAGGTACGGCGAGTAGGTGGTTCAGAGAGATTAATGGCAAATTGCAGTAACAGGTGTTGACCGTCCGGCATGATATTCGGTAGCAGATTGATATAAAACCCGGTGGTAATGGTGGCGGGCTGAATCGAGGTTGCCGTGCCGACATTCGCGGTAGATTGTGTTGTTACCTGCGTTACATAATCCTCCTGTTCGGCCACCTGCATGGCGACCGGAGAAAGATTGGTGGTGGTATTCGATTGTTGGGTAACGACACTTACTTTTGCCTGCTCTGCAAGGGCTTTGAGAAAGACTGAGGTCGCCACCGCCGCCCTGTCTGCCGTGACCACGCTAAAAAGCCAGGCGGACAAGGCTACCGCGCTGGAAACCACTATGGCGGCCCTGTCCGCTGACCTGAACGCCCTGAAAACCCAGGCACCGACGGTGGCCGTGGATTTACGCCGCTATGTCCCGGTCGAGACCTATAACGCGGTGCGTGAGCAGGTGGTGTCACTGTCCGCCGACCTGGGAAAAACCACCCTGGCGCAGACGCTGGACCAGGCCGAGCAGGACGGGCGGATATTGAAATCCGAGCGCGCCTACCTGGAAACACTCGGCGACCAGATTGGCGTGGCGGCGTTGTCGGCGCAACTGGCGACGCGCCAGCCGATAGCCGCCCTGACCCGGGTGCAGACCGAAACCCTGATGCTGCCGCCCCAACACCGTGAAAAAACCGCCACCGTCGCCCTGTCGGCGGAAGAGTTACAGGCCGCGCGCGTGCTGGGGATGACCCCGGCGGCGTTCCAGAAAATCAAGACCGAGGACGCACTATAATGCCAACCCCCATTACCCCGTCGCAAATCACTGCCCTGATGACCGGCTTTCGCAAAGAGTTTCAGAACGGGCTGGCGATGGCCCCGTCTCACTATCAGCAGGTGGCGACCAGCGTGCCCTCGACGTCAAAATCCAATACCTACGGCTGGCTGCGGCAGTTTCCCGCGTTCCGTGAGTGGGTCGGTGCACGCAGTATCCAGCAGATGAAAGTCTATGGTTACACCATCAACAACAAGACCTATGAAGGTACGGTGGCCATTACCCGCGATGATTTCGAGGATGACAATCTGGGCGTGTATACCCCGCTGTTTCAGGAAATGGGGCGCGCTGCCGCCGCACAACCGGACGAACTGGTGTTTACCGCCTTGCGCGACGGCAATAAAACCGACTGCTACGACGGTAAACCTTTTTTTGATAGCGAGCATCCGGTCTATCCCAAGGTCGACGGCACCGGCACCGCCAAAAAGGTCGCCAACCAGTTGATTGAAAAAACCGGCACCGGGGCAACAGAAAAATACTACGAGGGGGCGGTATGGTATCTGCTGGACTGCTCACGGGCGCTTAAACCGCTGATTTTCCAGAACCGCCGCCCGCCGGAGTTACTCGCCCTGACCAAGGTCGATGAGGGGCGCGCGTTTACCGATAACGAATTTGTCTTTGGTGCCTCCGCCCGGCGCAATGTGGGCTACGGCTTCTGGCAGATGGCTTACCGCATGCAGGCGTCACTGACGCTGGATAACCTCTGGAAAGGCTGGAGCGCCATGCGCGGCTTTAGTGCCGATGGCGGTCGCAAGCTGGGTATTCGCCCGACCCATCTGGTGGTGCCGGTGGAGCTGGAAAAAACCGCCACCCAGTTACTGGAGCGGGAATTACTGGCCGAGGGCAGCACCACGGTCTCTAACGAAATGAAAGGCAAGCTGACACTGTTGGTGGCGGATGCGCTCTAAACGCCCTTTAAACCGGGTTTTAACGGTCATTAACGGAGAGTCAGTGGATGTATGCCAGTGAGCAGGATTTACGCGCCCGCTATAGCGCCCCGTTGATAGAAAAACTGGTCGACGGGCGCGGCGATGAGGCGGCAGCCCGGCAGAAAGTGGACCAGGCGCTCAGCGATGCCAGCGCCCTGATGGACAGCTTTATCGCGGCCCGTTACGCGCTGCCGCTCTCGGTGGTGCCGTCGGTGCTGAAACAGCATGCCTGCACCCTGGCGTTTTACTACCTGAATGACGAGCGGGCCACTGAGCAAACCCGCCAGCGTTACCAGGATGCGCTGCGCTGGCTGGAGGCGGTGAAAAAGGGTGAACTGCCGCTCGGGGTGGATAACGATAACCAGGCTCCCGACAGTGCCGACCTGCCGCAGATGCAGGCCGAGGCGTCGGTGTTCGGGCGCCAGCAGAAAGGGTTTATCTGATGATTGTCTCCACCGAAAACGCCTTGCTGGCGCGGCTACATGATGTGTTTGGCAAGACGTTGCGCGAGATCACCACCCATCCCGGCGACTGGAGCGAGGCGGGGCTGCGTGATGTGCTACTTACACCGCCCTCGGTATATCTGGTGTGGCTGGGAGCGCAGGCGGGTCAAGTGAAAGGGGTGATTGACAGTCGCTTTGTTTTTTACGTGGTGGCCGAGGTTATCAACGGTGCCGAGGGAGACCGCCCCGGCCTCTACCAGATAGTGGCGCGCCTGATAGCGGGCTTATCGGGTTTTTGTCCCGCAAACGCTGGGCCGATGCGCTTTGAAGAGGGGAGCAACCTGTACACGGAGGAACAGGGGAATTGCGGCGTGGTGCTGTATGGCATCTACTTTACCTGTGAGGAGCCGGTGCCAGCGTTGATGCAGGACGATGGCGTGGATGCGTACCTGCGCCATTATCAGACCTTTACCCAGGCGGACGACAGTCTGCCGTTCGCCGCCCATATTACCCTGCGCAGGGGACACACTGACGATGAATGACACCGATAACGCTTTGATGCGCTTCCCTAACCCGCATGACTTACCGATGATTTTTGTGGTGCCGGCCCCGGAGCGTACGGTGCGTGAACCGAATTCCCTGCGGATGTTACCGGATACGGGGGCCTGCGTGCCGCGCAATGCTTTCTGGCTACGCCGGCTGCGTTTCAAGGATGTGCTGGAAATCCCGCCCCCATCCAAACCGGCGGCCACCCGGCAAAAGTCAGCCCCTGCCGCCTTGAGTAAACAGGAGTCGCCTTCATGACCATAAGCTTTAATGAAATCAGCGCCGGGGTTCGCCTACCGCTGACGCATATTGAGATTGATAATTCGCAGGCCGTCACCGGTAACCCGACCACGCTGACCCAGGTGCTGATGTTGGGTCAGGCCGCCATCAAGGACGGCAAGGTCGACGGCAGCGGCGCAGTAGACACGCCGGTCCGCATCACCCGCGCCGATCATGCCGCGACACTCTGGGGCCAGGGATCGATGCTGGCGGCGATGGTGAGGGAATTTTTAACCGATAACCCGGATGCGGTGTTAACCGTGATGGCGCAGGGTAACGGGGCGGGCAAGGCCGATGCCGGCAGCCTGACCTTATCGGGCACAGCACAACAGGCCGGGGTACTGAATGTCTATCTCGGGGGCGTGCGGGTGCGCGTGACGGTGGAGAAAGGCCAGCAGGGTAAGGCGGTCGGCGATGCGCTGGCCCTGGCGATTAATGCCCTGCCGTCGCTGCCGGTGACCGCTGTGTCTGCCGCGCCGGGGGGTGAAAATGTCACTGCCGATCAAACGGTGGTGACCCTGACGGCACGGTTTATTTCCGACTATTCGGCGCAGGATATCCGCCTGAATTATTACGATGGCGAGATAACGCCGCCCGGGCTGGCAGTGACACTTGCCGCGCCCGCTGCACGGGCGACGAACCCTGATTTGGCCAACAGTATTGCCGCGCTGGGGGATACCCAGTATCACCATATTGTCATGCCCTGGCTCGATGCGGCCAATCTGAAATTATTGAGTGAAGCGCTGCGCGATCGCTGGGGACCGACCAAAATGTCTGACGGCATCGCCTGGGCGGCCCATACCGGCAGTCTGGGGGAAATCACCCAGTTCGGTAAGACGCGCAATGATTTTCTGCTGACCTGTAGCGGCATTCAGCGCGCCCCCGAGCCGGCCTATCTGTGGGCGGCCACCCTGTGTGCCATTGGCGCAAAACATTTAAGTCTTGATCCGGCGCGCCCGCTGCAAAGCCTGCGCCTGCCGCGACGGCTGGCGCCGGCATTGTCTGACCGGCTGCGCCCAACCAGCTGCTGTATGACGGCATCGCTACCGTGACCGTGGGGGCCGACGATGGGGTGCAGATTGAGCGGCAGATAACCACCTATCGTACCAACGCCTATGGCGATCCGGATCCGTCTTACCTCGATGTGAATACCGTGGCGACGCTGTCTTATCTGCGCTATTCCACCGGGGTACGCATCACCCAGCGCTTTCCGCGCCATAAGCTGGCCGATGACGGTACGCCGGTGGCACCGGGGCAGGCGATGGTGACGCCGGCCATTATCCGCACCCAGTTACTGGCGCTGGCGATAGAGTGGCTGGAGGCGGGGCTGATTGAGAACTTCGAGCGCTTCCGCGACAGCCTGATTGTCGAGCGCAACAAAAACGACCGCAACCGGGTAGACGTACTGTGCAGGCCGGATGTGGTCAACCAGTTCCGCATTTTCGCAGAACAAATTCAGTTCATTTTGTAAGGGGGTACGATGGCATTTGGCAAACTGCAATACCAGGGCAAGGCCATTGTCCGGGTTAACGGGCAGGAATACCCGACCCTGACGGGGGCCACCTTTACCCCGTCCGGGGAAAAACGCGAGGAAGTGACCGGCGCACGCGTTTATGGCTACAAATCGACACCTCGCGCCGCCACGCTGGAATGCAAATTCCCGGCGCGGGGTGATCTGAGTGTGGACGTCATCAACGGCTGGCACGATGTCACGCTGGAGTTTGCCGCCGATTCCGGCGAAACGCACATGATGACCAACGCCTGGAGCAACGGGGAAGAATCCCTGACGGACGCGGGCGAAATTTCCGCCAAATTTACCGCCATTCGCAGCCAGCGTGTGGCGTAAGGAGCAAGCATGACCCACAGCATGGAAACCCTGGCGGCGGCCCACGAGGTTGAAGGGGTGTCGCCGGATATCGCCAGTGTCGCCGACGAACTGGCGCGCGGGCAACTGACCCTGGTTGACGGTCTGGTCACCGGCAGCGGTGATGATGAACAGCGCCATACGGACGTCACCCTGCGGCCATTAACCGGCAAGGACATTATTGATGCCGAATTGGCCGCCGAGCGGGTGGTGCAGACGGCTAACGGCTCAGAGTTAGTGCGTTCGCCAGCGATGGTGGAGTTTGAGCTGCTGCGCCGCCAGGTCGCCCGGCTGGGCAACCTCAACGGCCCATTGTCGCTGCTGCAACTGAAAAGCCTGTCGGCGCGGGATATTGAACGCCTTATCATCGCCCAGCGTCTGGGCGGCAGCGCGCTGGCCGGCCAGCTGGCGGCTGATGCGGGGCGACTGGATGCAGTGTCGGGAAAAAATTGAGGAAGCGGCGCTGATGCTCGCAACCGTTACCAAATCGGGCATGGACTGGGCGCTTTCCCTGCCGTTAATCCGGCTCTACCGGCACTGCCAGCAAGCCACCCATTTATTACAGCGTGAGTAACCGATGGCAGAAAAAAAAGTCAAAGCCGCCGTCATTGTTGACCTGCTGGGCACCCTGCCCCGGCAGGCGCGGCTGTTCGGTCAAAGTCTGGTCGGCATGGGGCGGCAAGGCGGCGCATCCCTGCACGGTCTCGGTCTGCGGGCGAATAGCCTGGGAAGTCAGCTTGACCGGCTGGGCCATCAGGGCCAGCGCACCTTTAGCGGTCTGCGCCTGGGGCTGGCGTCGGTGTCATCCGGTTTTGACCATCTGGAGACGCGCGCCAAGGCGGCCTATGGCGGCGTAGCACGCCTTTACGGGCTGCTGGCCGGGGGCGCGGCACTGGTTGGCCTGAAAAAAGCCTTTATCGACCCGGCGGCGGCAATGGAAAACTACACCATTCGCCTGAACGCGCAGAATAACAAGAACAAGGGACAGACCGACGACGATATTCAGTGGGCGACGAAAAACGCCAAAGACACCACCTGGGGCTTGCAGGGCGTCATTCAGGAGTACACGACCAGCCGTGAATTTGGCATGAACCGAGAGCAGGCGAGGCTTTTTGTCGCCATGCTGGAAGACCAGGGCGCGCGGCACGGCTGGACGCTGCCGGAAGCGCAAGGTGCCTCCCTTCAGCTTAAGCAGATGTTTTCCCGCAAAAGCATTCAAGCGCAGGATGCGAACCTGTTAACCGGCTATGGCGTTGATGTTTACAGCATCCTTGGCCGGGCGCTGGGAAAAACACGTCCTGAAATGCAGGCTCGCGGGGAAAAAGGCTTGCTGGGGCCTGAGTCTATTCGCTTGCTGTTTCAGGCGATGCGGGCAGAGGCCAAAGGGGCGCAGAAAGACGCGATGAACTCGTGGACGGGACTCACTTCCCAGCTGGGTGATGTCTGGCAGCAGTTCGCCGTCAAGGTAATGAATCAAGGGCCGTTTAAACGGCTTAAAACCGAGTTAAAAGACTTTCTGGATGTTGCCGGCGAGGCGCAGGAAAGCGGTTTGCAGGACCAATGGGCCAACCGGCTGGCCAGCCGTTTTAACGGGGTATTCGACAGTGCCCGACGGGGCGTCACGCTGTTTAAAAATGGCCTGAGCCGGGTCAATGCTGAATTGATGGCGCTACGCCAGGCCGGTTACGGCGACACCCTCGACACTATCGGCAAATATGCCGCTAACACCGCCAAAGCCATGCTGGCGATTTACGTCGCCTCGAAACTGGCCCGTGTCGGCATGGCGATAGCCCGTCCCGCCTGGGGGCTGGCCAGTGCGCCGGTGCGTTACCCGTGGCGGGCTTATCGATGGTGGCGTGGGCGCGGCAAAAATGCCCCGGCGGGTTTGCCTGGCCCGGCACCGTTTGCGATGGGCGGCGGACTGGGTGCGCCGGTGAGCGTGTTTGTCACCAACTGGCCGGCGGGCGGCGTCGGGGGAGGCAGTGAGACTTATGTCGATGGCAGCGGACGCACCCGCCGTAAAGGCTCGCGCCTGCGTCCGGGCCGTCCAGCGGCCCCGGTGCCGCGCTCCCGTCTGGGGCGGGCGGCCTCCGCCGTCTCAGGCTTCTTTGGCGGCCTGGTCAATCGTGCAGGCACCCTGCTTGGCAGCGTGCCGGGTGTGGCTCGTGCAGGCCGGTTTATGGCCTCCATTGGCCGCCGCGCCGGCGGCTGGTTGAGTCAGGTGGGCGAGCGGGCCAGCGGCCTGTTCGGCGGCGCAATGCAGACACTGTCGGGCGCGACCGGCTGGCTGAGTAATAAGGCCGGCGCACTCGGTCGCGGTGCCCTGCGGTTTGGCAGTCGGCTCGGCGGCCCGTTACTCACGGCTTTGTCGGTTGCCCCTACGCTGCTCGATAAAGACGCGACAGCCGAAGATAAAGGCGGCGCACTGGGGTCGGCAACCGGGGCGACGGCGGGCGGACTCGTCGGCGCTATCGGCGGCCCGATTGGCGCGGTGGCCGGCTCGATGCTGGGTAGCGTACTCGGCGAAAAACTCGGCGGCTGGCTGGGCGATATCTACGCCCGGTGGGACAAGCAGGACGAGCAACAGGCAATACCGCAGGCAGTGAAAGCCCAGGCCGACATGCGTATCGCCCTGGCCCCGGGCCTGGTGCTGCAAAACAGCGCCGTCACCGACAGCAACGCCTTTGGCTTACAGCTCGATGTGTATAACGGCGACAACTACCGTATTTATTGAGGTGCGCAGATGAAAAGTACCGGTCAGGGCCGCTTTCGCGGCGTGCCTTTCTGGGTTTACAAAGAGCAGCGCAGTCGCGGCGGTCGCCGGGTGGTGCGGCGTGATTACCCGCTGCGCGAACACGGCGGGGCAGACGATTTAGGAAAAAAACTGCCTGAGCACACCTTCACCCTGTCACTGACCGGCGATGATGTGCAGGCGCAGCGGGTACGGCTGACGCAGGCGCTGAATGCGCCGGGACCGGGCGAGGTGTTGCACCCTGACTGGGGTACGCTGTCGGTGCTGGTTGAACATTTTGAAAGCCGCTACAGCGTCGATAACCAGCGTCTGGTGGAGTTTACCGTCACGGTGGTGCCGGTGGCCGATGAGACCGCCCCTGCGGTGGCGCAAGATACGGCTGGGGTGGTCAATCGCCAGGGCGACAGCACACTGGCCGCACTCTTTTCAACGCTGGCTGATGGCTGGCAGGCCTCGCTGCATGACGCGCAGGCGTTGATGGATACCGTTAGCGAGCAGGCCAACACGCTGGAAAGCGCCCTCACGGGTCTGGGGCTGCTGGCCGATATGCAGAGCTTTAGTGCCTCGTTTACCGCCCTGCGCGGCAATATCCAGGGGCTTATCAGCACCCCCGACCGCCTGGCGCTGGCCTTCAAGGGCATTTTTCAGGGCATACAGCGCCTGCCGGCTTACCCCCAACCTGAGCAGATAAAAAACCGGGCACGCGCGCCGGTCTCCCCGCAGCCCGGCGCTCTCCAACACCAGATAGTCCAGCTGGCCGACCGGCTGGACAGCGCTTTGGTCCGTCAGGATCGCCTGCGCGATAGGCAGGGGCTGCAACCTGCCACCCGCGCCACGCTGCAACTGCTGCACAATACGCTGCGCCTGGCGGTGGCGGTGGTGCAGGTACAGATGTTGTCGTCCCTGCTTACCGCCAGTCTGGCCGCGGTCGGCCAAAACGCACCGGCGCAGGTGTTGCCACACACGGTCTCGCCCGCCCCGCTGCCGCTCAGTGACAGCGCCAGCGTCTGGCTGGAAAGTACGCCGGATGTGGTGCGCGTCAGCCAGCAGGTCGCGCGCCGACTGGATGCGTGTGCCCTGACCAGCTCGGCGCTGGGCTATCAGAGCCTGGCCTTGCAGGTGCGGGCGTTAAGCCGCGCCTTTGTGGCGGATTTATCCCATCGCGGCGTGGCGTTACCCGGCCTGATCCAGGCCGCAGTGACAATCACCGAGCCGGCGCTGGTGACCCTGTACCGCATCACCGGCGATGCGCGTGACACGGCGCGCTTTATTCGTCGCAACCGGCTGCGTCATCCGCTGTTTGTGCCGGGGGGCGAGCGCGTGGAGGTGCTCGGTGGCTGAGGTGGCGTTGCGCATCGACAACCGGATTTTCACCCACTGGCTCTCGGTCAGTATTACCCGCGGGCTGTCGCGTCTGGCCGGGGATTTTACCCTCGGGATCATGATGCCCGGCCAGGCGTTGCCCGACAGCCTGCGCGCCGGCGGAACGCTCGCGCTGACCCTTGACGGGCAACCGGTCATCACCGGCTACCTGGACAGCGTATCGCACAAGATGGCGGCCGACGCGGCACAGGTGACGATAAAGGGCCGGGATAAAACCGGCGATCTGGTGGACTGTTCGGCGGTCTATCCGGGCGGGCAATGGCGTCAGCGCACCCTGCAACAGATTGCGCAAGACCTGTGCAGCCCTTTTGGCATTGCGGTGCGCTGGGCGGTGTCTGACCCCGAGGCCGCCAAACCCTTTACCTCCTTTACCCTTGAACTGTCTGAAAGCGTAGCGGATGTGCTGAGCCGGGCGGCGCGTTACCGGGGGGTTTTGGTGACCAGTGATGCCGATGGCGATCTGGTGTTTACCCAGGCGGCGAACACCGCCACTGACACCCTGCGTCTGGGTGAAAATCTGTTGTCCGCCGAGTACACCGAGGACTGGCGCGACCGCCACAGTCAGTATCGGGTTAAAGGCCACGGCGGCGGCGGTGGGCACGCCGGCGACGCCAACACCAACGCACTGCGCGCTGCCCCCAAGGGAGAAAGCGACGACCCCGCGATGGGGCGTTACCGCCCCAAAGTGATTCTGGCTGACAGCACACTGACCCCCGCCACCGCACGGGCGCGCGCCCTGCGGGAAAGTCGACGGGCATTGGCCCAGTCAGAACGCTTTACCACCGTGGTCAAGGGCTGGCGGCGCGAAAGCGGTGAACTGTGGCAGACCAATCGGCTGACCCGCGTCATTGCGCCGCGTCTGTCGATGGTCAGCCGTGACCTGTTGATTAGCCAGGTGCAGTTTGATCTCGATGCGGACCAGGGGGAACGCACAACGTTAACACTGGCCCCGCGCGAGGCGTTTATTGTGCCGGCGGAGGCCGAGCGTCAGGCGGGCGGTACTGACGGCGGCGTCGACGGTCTGGTGCGGGCCTGGCTTAACCAGGGGAATAAACTCGATGAGTAATATCGCACTGCAACGGCTGCTTGCCCCGGTGATACGCGGGATCCGGCTGTTGTTTGGGCGTGGCGTTCTGACCGGGGTCAATGACAGCCTGAAAGCGCAAAACGTCCAGTTGACGGCGCTGGACGGCGAAACCTTCGATGAGGTCGAGCGCCCGCAGCAATACGGGCATATCAGCGTGCCGTTGCCGGGGGCTGAGGTGGTGTTTGCCTGCCTGGGCGGCAGTCGTGACCAGGCGACCGTGCTAGTGGTAGAAGACCGCCGTTATCGACCCACCGGACTGCCCGCCGGGGATAGCGGCCTGTATCACTATGAGGGGCATCGTCTGCGTCTGACCCGGGACGGGCGCTGCATCATCACCTGTAAAACACTGGAAGTGGTCGCCGAGCAGGAGGCGGTGTTTAACACTCCGACAGCGCGCTTTACCGGTGATGTGGAAATAGCAAAGAGCGTGAGCGTGAAACAGAACATCACGATTGAGGGCAGTGCTGAATCTAAAGGCACCTTAACCGCACCGGAAGCCGTTATCGGCGGTGTCAAACAGAGTGCTCACCGCCATCAGGAAAATGGCCGGGGCAGTCTGACCGGGGGGCCGCAATGAGCGACGCGGCGCTACGCTGGATGAATGGCGAGGGGATGCTGGTACAAGAGGGCGCGGATTTACTCGCCGACGACAGCCTGACGACCACGGTGCTGCTGTGCCTGTTTACCGACCGGCGTGCCGAGGTCTCCGACTGTTTGCCGGATGGCGGCCATGACCGGCGCGGATGGTGGGCGGACAGTTACCGCGACCGCCCGGTTGGCGCGCGGCTGTGGCTGCTGTCACGGGAAAAGGCGCTGCCTGCGGTATTGGCGCGGGCGGAAGCCTACGCCCATGAGGCGCTGCGTGGCCTGCTGGACGCCGGGATGATAAGCCAGTTGCATTGCCAGGCGAGTGCGCCGCTGCCGGGCTGGCTGCGACTGACCGTGCGCCTGACGCTCAAGGACGGCAGTGCGCGCCCGTTTACCTTTAAAGCCCGTTTGGAGGGGATGTAAATGCCGTATCAGATACCCACGCTCGGCGAGCTTATCAGCCAGACGCAGCAGGATGTGGCGCAACGCCTGCCGGGCGCGCTACCGGCCCAGGACAGTCTGCTGGGTGCCATGGCGATGGCGCAGGCCGGGCTGTCGGCGCTGGAGCATGAGCACCTGGGCTGGATAGCCCGGCAAATCATTCCGAGCGACGCCGACGAAAGCGAACTGCTCAAACACTGTGCGTTCTGGGGCGTGGTGCGCAAACAGGCCGCACGGGCCAGCGGCCCGGTCAGGCTGTCGCTGTATGATGCCGCCAGTGTGCCGGTCGGCACACGTTTGCAACGGGCTGACGGCGCGCTTTACCGCCTGACAGACGCCGCCGAGGGCAAGGCCGGCAGCGTAACGGTCAACGTTGAGGCCGACCAGCCGGGGCTGGCGGGTGACTGCGGTGCGGGACAGTCCCTCGGTTTTGTGACCCCGGTTGCCGGGGTGGCCCAGCAGGCGCTGACGGAAGCACCGGGTATTCGGGGCGGCGCTGACCGCGAGCGCGTGGAGGAATTGCTGTCGCGCCTGCTGTATCGGGTGCAGTTTCCGCCGGGCGGCGGCACGCGCTGGGATTACGAACGCTGGGCGCGCGAGGTGCCGGGCGTCACGCGTAGCTGGTGTCTGCCCACCTGGAACGGGGCGGGCACGGTGGGCGTGACCTTCGTGATGGACCATCACCCGGATATCTTCCCCGGCCCGACCGATATTGCGCGGGTGACCGACTATCTCGCGCGCCACCGGGACCCGGCCACCGGCGAGTGGGTCGGCCAACCGGAGGGGCCGACGGTGACGGTGTTTGCGCCAGGGGCAAAAAAGGTCGATATCACGCTGCGTATCGCCCCCAATACCCCGGATAACCAGGCCCGTATCCGCGAGGCGCTCAGGCAACTGTTTTACACCGCGGCCAAACCAGGCGAAACCCTGTTGCCTTCGGCATTCTGGCGTGTGCTGTCCGGGATAAGCGGGCTGGATGATTACGCCCTGAAAAACCCGCTGACGCCGGTCAGTAGCGGAAAAACCGAGCTACTGGTGATGGGGGATATCACATGGCTTTAAAAGCACACCAGCGCGCACTGCTGCAACTGCTGCCTAATGGCCTGGCCTGGAACAAAGCGCCGGATACGCTGCTGGCGTCGCTGGCCGACGGCCTGGCCCGCAGCACAGCACGCGTCACCGAACGCGCCGAGCAATTGTTGGCCGAGCGTTTTCCGCTGACCGCCACACTGTTGCTGGCTGACTGGGAGCGTTTTTTAGGGCTACCGGACTGTGATATCGGCGACGATGCCGGTATCGATGAGCGCCAGCGCTATGCGGCCAACAAACTGCGCATGAAACCGAGCCTCAACCGGCAGTTTTACATTGACCTGGCGCGGTCTTACGGCTTTACGGTGAACATGAGCACCTTACCGGATAATCAGTGGGTCACGATGGTGACGATTGAGACCGACGTGGACTATCGCCCGATGCATGTGCTTGACCCGATCACCACGCCGCTGCGTATTTATTATGCAGGAATACTGGAATGCCTGTTAAACCGCTATAAGCCGGCGCATCAGGACTTTCGCTATGTGTATGCTGACAAAAAGGAGAAAGGCTAATGTATTTTTTAGATAACAACAGCGGCATTGCCACCATGCCGCCGCTGAAAGAAACCCAGAGCACCACGCCGTTATGGTTTACCGAGGGCGACGGCCACAAGGGCATCAGCTGGCCGGGGGAAGACTGGTTCAATATCCAGCAAGCTGAACAACTGGCCTTGCTGGACGCCGCGGGCATCCGCCCGGATAAGGGCAAGTTAAATCAGCTGACGCTGGCTATCCGGGCGATTATCGGTCAGGAGGCGTTACTGAAAACCCAGGCATTGACGGAGATTGCGGCAGCGGGTAAGACGGCGCAGGAAAAGGCCCGCACGCATCTGGGGCTGGGCAAACTGGCGACCCAGGACGGTATTCAGGAAGCCACGGTGCACCGCAAAGGGATTGTGCAGTTAAACAGTTCCCCTCGCAGCGCGGACGACACTACCGCCGCGACACCCAAGGCGGTCAATGACCGGGTGAATGCGGTTGTTGATAAAGCGCCGTCCGATTTAGATACGCTGAACAAGCTGGCCCAGGCCATCAGCAATAACCCCAAATTTGCTGAAAACGTCATGCAACTGTTGAGTCAAAAACTGGCAAAAAATGAGAATGGGGCGGACATCCTGGACAAAAATCAATTTATAAAAAACCTTGGTTTGTTAGAAACGGTAAATCTGGCTAAAAATGCCACACCCAATCAGCGTAAAATTAACGGCAAAACTCTCACTCAGGATGTGCAGCTAACTGCCACAGATGTTCATGCTGTTACACCCGAAGTATTGCGTGTCGAAATCCCGGTAGGTATTCCCCTGCCTTGGCCTGCTGAAAGAGCGCCGACCGGTTGGTTTATCTGCAACGGTGAGCCATTCGATAAGAAAAAATACCCGCTTTTAGCACTCGCCTATCCATCAGGAAAACTCCCTGATTTACGTGGTGAGTTTATTCGTGGCTGGGATGCTGGGCGAGGCGTGAATCCTAGGCGTAAGGTTTTATCGTCTGAAACTGCATCACTCGAGCGCCACGCTCATGGTTATCGGGACAGGTATTATGTTGAAGATGATGGTCCACTAGGCCACGCAAACAATAAAGAAAAAATGCCTGTAGGGTATAATGCAGATACAGGTTCACGTGCTACGGATGGAGATAATGATTCTTTTCTATTCATTGACAAAACAACGTCTAATGCAGGCGGTAGCGAAACCCGCCCGCGAAATGTCGCGTTTAACTACATTGTCAGGGCGGCCTGATAATGTTGAGTTAGTAGCAAACCAGCTCCCATGTTCTCGGCGCTTTAATCCCTGTTCTGGTATAATCTGCACTGATAATTAACGATTTTCCGACTATTTCGACATAAGTACCTAAATTGCCCTCGGGAGCAATACCTTTGTATTTTACCGTCGCGTTTGCCGAGAAAATGGCATGAGGGACGGGACAAGGTAAAGATACCGTATAAATCTGTCCGGCATTGAGTGGTGGTGTGATGCCCCATTGTCTGATAAGGCCGCTGTCACCACATTTCCACCATCCATTCGTAGCGAGGTGAGCTGTATTTTTTGCTCCTCGATTGTTAATCTGCATATTAAGCCAGCTGCTTAACGCCCCGCCCCAAATAGGGCCAGTTACATCACCATTTTCTTGATAAACCGCGGTTCTGCCGCCCCATGAGATATGCAAATTGCTATGAGTATTGATGGTTCCATCAATTTCTACACTCTTTAACCAATGCAATCGATCATTATTCCAGGAAGCTACTTTTGCATTATTAGCATAAAATGCCACGTTGCCATCGCCATTAGCCCGTAATCCTGAATCGTTATCGCCGATATGCACAGATTGGGTCACATGGAGGTTGCCATTGACGCTACCACCCGTTCGTTTATCCAGTGCATTTTTTGCACAATCTACCGTTTCCGTTAAACCAAGGTTTTCTTAAATCGGGGATTTAGCTAATATTTTGACCAAAACCAGCGATGACAAGGCTTTCAGGGGAAGGATTAGAGGCTAAAATGGCAAAAATAGGCTATATGAGGGTGTCAAAAAATGACCAAAACACCGATTTACAGCGAAAATCGTTGATTTGCTCAAATTGCGACCAGATTTTTGAGGATAAAATCAGCGGAAAAACAGACCAGAGACCCGGATTAAAACGCGCTTTAAATTGCTTAAAAGCGCGCGATACGTTGGTGGTTTGGAAACTGGATAGACTAGGCCGCAGCATCAAACATTTAATCGGTTTAATCTCTGAACTAGGGCCTGTCATCAAATAAGCCAGACGACGGCAGCGGCCAGATGGATAGCGCCAAGAAAGTTGATGGCGGTTTTATCGTAACGGGTAGCAATAGCGCGATACTGCTTCAGTCGAGCAAAGAAGTTTTCGACTAAATGGCGAGCTTTGTAGAGGTGTTTGTCATACGTGCGGTGTTGTTTTCGGTTCGAGCGAGATGGGATCACTACCGCCTTGCCTTTGTCTTTCAATGGCTGGACAAGGCGCTTTTGAGCATCGTAGCCTTTATCGGCAATAATCGTTTGGCCTTGTGTATCCTCAAGCAACACATCGGCACCTTCTAGGTCGTGGGCCTGGCCCGGCGTAAGATGAAAGCCTGTAGGGTTACCGAGAGCATCGACTGTGACATGAATTTTGGTGCTTAACCCACCGCGACTACGCCCGATAGCTTGTTTGTCTGTATCCCCCCTTTTGCTCCAGCGCTATGCTGATGGGCCCGCACTATAGTCGAGTCAATCATCGCATACTCGTTGTCAGCATCCTGCGCCAGGGCGTTGAAAATGCGCTCCCATACGCCAGTCTTGCTCCAGCGTGAGTGACGTAAGTGCACAATACGAAAGTCGCCAAAACGTTCGGGCAGGTCTCTCCAAGGAATACCTGTTCGATAACGGTAGATCACCGCCTCTACGAACAACCGGTTGTTACGTGCGGTCATGCCCACATGGCCTTTCCGTCCAGGAAGGAATGTCTCAATCCGAGCCCATTGATCATCTCGAAGTGCATAGCGACGCGTCATCTCTTTCTCTTTGGCCGAAGTGGATAATCATATATGGGGCATATCATACACGTTTATCCCGACATTTGATGACAGGCCCTAGAAGATAAAGGGATTCATTTTCATAGTTTGACGGATTCTATCGACACCTCTTCATCCGCAGGGCGTTTTTTCTTTCATGTGATGAGCGCGTTGGCACAAATGGAGCGGGAACTGATTGTTGAGCGAACTCAGGCGGGTTTAGCCGCCGCGAGAAGCAGAGGCCGTATCGGTGGTAGACCTTGCTCATTATCTTCTGCACAGCAGCAGCAAGCTAAAAAATTACTTGAGTCCGGTCAGAGTAGAAAACAGCTTACATTACTGTATGGCGTTTCATTAACCAGCATCTACAAATATTGTCCAGTTGATCATACCGCTCGAACAGGCAAAAGTCCCTCTGATGAAAATTGAGAATGATGTTAATCCAAGTCTGATGCCTGATGGCGTTCCGAGACACCGTCATTACCTGTACGATTGACCTTACGACCACGGATCACTGCGGATCGGGCAGCAATCTCATCAGCCCAGCGTTTGACATGGTGATAATTCTGCACTGACAGAAATTCGCCTGCATCGTACAAAGCGCCTTGCACCAGCCAGCCATACCAAGGCCAAGCGGCAATATCAGCGATGCTATATTCTTCCCCCGCTAAATAACGTTTTTCAGCCAAATGGCCGTTTAATACATCTAGCTGGCGCTTGGTTTCCATTGCATAGCGATTTATCGGATATTCAAATTTTTCCGGTGCGTAGACGTAGAAGTGCCCAAAACCGCCGCCGACGAACGGAGCAGAGCCCATCTGCCAGAACAGCCAGTTTAAGGCTTCAGTGCGTGTTGCTGAATCACGTGGTAGCAGCGCGTCAAATTTTTCTGCCAGATAGAGTAGAATTGAGCCAGATTCAAACACCCGCAACGGTCTTTCACCGCTGTGATCAAGCAGTGCTGGTATCTTAGAATTAGGATTTATTTCAACAAAACCGCTAGAGAATTGCTCTCCTTCGCGGATAGAAATTAGCCAAGCATCGTACTCGGCACCGGTATGACCAAGTGCCAGCAACTCTTCCAGCATTACCGTGACCTTAACACCGTTTGGTGTACCCTGAGAATAGAGTTGTATCGGATGCTTGCCGATTGGTAGCTCTTTTTCGTGAGTTGAGCCGGAAACAGGGCGGTTGATATTAGCAAACGTACCACTAGATAGGGGTTGTTGCCATATTTTTGGCGGTATATAGGTCGAAGAATTGGTCATGGAAAATCTCCTTGATAGGTGAGGTAGTGAGTAAAAGTAAGGAAGTCTTGTTGTTTCGCTGTACAAGAAAATAATTACCATCCAGTTATGGTTAATATATGAACAAGTGAATACTAGACAGACTGTAGGCGCATTTTTTAACACTTTATTTTCGGCATTGTACAAAAGATTAGTATCAAATAGCTTACTTTTGTAAGTTTTTTGATCGTATCAAATATTTTACTTTTAGGTATCAAATGTTTTGCCGCGCTATATTTACGACTCCAGTATGAAGGACTTACTGAACGTCGGCGTCAAACGATACTCCGTTTATCTGGGCTGCCAGTGATAAAGACGTTGGAGCAGTTTGATTACAAATATGCCAGCGGTGTTCCCCGTAACCAAATGCAGGAACTGGCTGGACTGGCTTTTATTGAGCGCCAGGAGAATATCGTGTTGCCTAGGTCCGTCTGGTGTCGGTAAGACCCACCTTGCTACTGCCATCAGCTATAGGGCTGCGATGCAGGGATTAAGCATCCGTTTTCTAACTGCGGCGGACATGATGTTGCAGCTGCTTAGCTCTCATCGACAAGGTGACCTTAAAGGATATCTTACCCGAGTTATCAGTAAACCTAGACTATTGATTATCGATGAAGTTGGCTATTTACCTTTTGGCAAGGAAGAAGCAAACCTGTTCTTCCAGGTGGTGGCATGTCACCGATCATGCAAAACTGATCCACTAACGATCATCTAAAACTGATCCACTTGGTATTATTCGCACATTTTTGTACGGATAATTTATCACGAGTTTCGCACAGGCCTATAAAATTCTAGAAATGGCTTAAAAGTAATGATTAATCTGCAAGTTACTGAAATGCATAAATTCACTTAATTTACAATAAGTTATATTTAATTTATAAGGTTTTATCTATTTACATATTATGCTGAATTAAACTTAAAAATAGAGCGTTTTTTTATTGGTGCGAAACTTGTGTTTATGTTAACCAAGGAGATATTTGTGGATATTCATGTTCGCTTTGCACAAGGACAAAGCCTTCGAAAAATTGCCCGTGAATTGGGCATATCCCGTAACACCGTAAAACATCATTTACAACAACAGACAATGCCAACTTATGCTAAAAGAAGTCAACAACCGACTAAATTAGCACCCTTTAAACCTTATTTGCTTCAGCGAATTGAACTGGCTAAACCTGATTGGATCCCTGCAACAGTCTTATTTGATGAAGTAGTTGAAAGCGGCTATCAAGGCGGTATTGCTCAATTACGCCGATTTGTTTGTCAATTTAAACCAAGCATTGTTCCCGAAGCTGTCGTCCGTTTTGAAACACAGCCAGGTCAACAAATGCAAATCGACTTCACCAGCATCCGGCGAGGTAAAAAATCACTAAAAGCGTTTGGTGCAACGCTAGGCTATTCGCGTGCGAGTTATGTAAAGTTCTTTGATAATGAACGAGCAGAATCCTGGCAACAAGGTTTACGAGAAGCTTTCGACTATTTTGGTTGTGTACCACAGGAAATATTGTGTGATAACGCAAAATCCCTCATCATCGAACGGGATGCTTATGCAGAAGGTGAACATAAATTACATGTCGAAATGCTTCAAATGTCGAAAGATTACGGGTTTAAATTGTGTGCTTGCAAGCCCTACAGGGCAAAAACTAAAGGGAAAGTAGAGCGCTTTAACCACTATTTAAAAAACAGCTTTATCGTACCATTAAATACCGACCTTCGTGCTCATAATCTTGAACTGGATATTGAGATAGCTAATGCAAGAGTGGGGCCCTGGTTACAACGCGTTGCCCATCAGCGGATTCATGGAACAACGTTAGAGAAGCCAGCAGATAGACTAGCTAAGGAAGTTAAGTATCTTCTACCCTTACCAGCAAGGGTTTGCCAATCTATCCCGCAGACTGATACGCTTAATATCCGTATCGTACCGCCCCTTGAATCTGTCAGTTTGCAACACTCAATCAGCGTATACGAAGCATTGCTGGGAGGTGAACATGTTATTGCATGAACAAATTGAACACCTGTGTGAGTCATTGAAATTAAATTCTATTCCGACTCATTGGTCATCACTTGCCGAACAATGCATTGCCCAAGACAAAAGCTACGGAGAGTTTTTACTGTCCCTATTAAACACGAGTTTCGCACAGGCATATAAAATTCTAGAAATGGCTTAAAAGCAATGATCAATCTGCAAGTTACTAAAACACATGAATTTTCTTAAATTACAATAAGTTGTATTTGATTTATAAGGTTTTATCTATTTATATATTATGCTGAATTAAACTTAAAAATAGAGCGTTTTTTTATTGGTGCGAAACTCGTGTTAAAATGTGAGCAACAACAACGAGATGAACGAACCCGTAATCTTTTGAGTCGGATGGCAGGATTCCCAGCACATAAAGAACTTAATACGTTCGATTTTAAGTTTGCAACGGGGATCCCCAAACAACACATACAGGAATTAAGCGCATTAACGTTTATTGAACGTAATGAAAATGTCGTGTTGCTTGGCCCAAGCGGTGTAGGCAAAACGCATTTAGCTATTGGGTTAGGATTAAAAGCAGTACAGGCCAAGAAGAAAACCCGCTTTACCACGGCAGCTGAACTGATGTTGCAACTCTCAACTGCCAAACGACAAAATAAGCTCAAACAATATCTATCACGTTCGGTGATGGCCCCGAAATTGTTGATTATCGATGAGATTGGATACCTGCCGTTTGGGCGAGAAGAAGCAAACCTGTTTTTCAATGTGATTGCCAAGCGTTATGAGCATGGCAGTGTCATATTGACGAGTAACTTATCATTTGGGCAATGGCCAAATGCTTTTGCTGATGACGCAACATTAACTGCCGCTATGCTTGATCGTTTACTTCATCATTCGCATGTACTGCAATTAAGCGGTGAAAGCTATCGATTGAAAGATAAGCGGCGCTCAGGAGCAATGACTGAGTAAAAGTGGATCAATTTTGATTGATCGGATTTAGCTAAAAAGTGGATCAGTTTTCGGTGATCGTTGACAGTGGCAAAGCGATATGAAGCGGGTAGTGTGCTCTTAACTAACCTGAGTTCGGGATAAGAAATAAAGAGAAAGTCTTGATATTCAAATAGTTGAATGAGCCTGTTTTGTTAAAATACTCTAACAGTCTGGTTAAAGAGTAGAGCATTGTTAAACAATTATGGAAAATCTTACTGAACTTTATTGCCTGATGGATGATTTTTGCAAAGACTTCGAGCCAAAAATGCATGAATATTTGCTGACTAACGGTACTAAGCGTCGTAGACGGTCTACTCAGCTTTCGTTGGCGGAAATGATGACACTGGTTGTGTTGTTTCATCAACTCCGATTCAGGCAATTCAAGGTATTTTATCTCTATTATGTCCGCTTATATCTCCGGAAGGAATTTCCTAACTTGCCATCCTATTCACGCTGTGTAGAGTTACTTCCGCGTAGTGCCTTAGCGTTAACGGCACTGTTTGAGTCAATTAAGGGAAAATGCACGGGGCTATCGGTTGCCGATTCTACTCCGATAGCGGTGTGTGATAACTTACGGATCCGCAGACATAAAGTCTTCAATGGGATAGCTGAACGGGGAAAAAATTCAACAGGTTGGTTCTTTGGTTTCAAGCTTCATGTAATTATCAATCATTTGGGGGAAATACTCAGTTTTCGACTCACACCAGGAAACACCGATGATCGGAAACCATTGCCTGAGCTGACAAAGGATCTTTCTGGTTGTTTGTACGCAGATAAAGGGTATTTATCGGCTTCACTGAAACAGCAACTCAAAACGATGGGAATTAGCCTTATAACGAATATCAAGAAGAAAATGAAGCCTATTAAACAGACTTGTTTCGACAAAGCCATCTTGCGTCATCGTTCTGTCATTGAAACGGTATTTGATGAGTTAAAAAATCTTTGTCAAATAGAGCATACGCGACATCGCTCTCCGGCTAACTTTGTAGTGAATTTATTAGGCGGACTGGTTGCATATTGTTTAATGCCATCTAAACCAAAGATACCTGTTGCAGGTACGTATCTTCAAGTATAATTGATAATGCTTATCCCGAACTCAGGTTACAATATGTGCATGGTGCAGCAATCTATCCAGCATAGGCGCTGTTAGCGTCTCATCGTCACCAAATGTACTTGACCACTGAGCAAAAGACAGATTACTAGTTAACCTGAGTTCGGGATAAGCATTATCAATTATACTTGAAGATACGTACCTGCAACAGGTATCTTTGGTTTAGATGGCATTAAACAATATGCAACCAGTCCGCCTAATAAATTCACTACAAAGTTAGCCGGAGAGCGATGTCGCGTATGCTCTATTTGACAAAGATTTTTTAACTCATCAAATACCGTTTCAATGACAGAACGATGACGCAAGATGGCTTTGTCGAAACAAGTCTGTTTAATAGGCTTCATTTTCTTCTTGATATTCGTTATAAGGCTAATTCCCATCGTTTTGAGTTGCTGTTTCAGTGAAGCCGATAAATACCCTTTATCTGCGTACAAACAACCAGAAAGATCCTTTGTCAGCTCAGGCAATGGTTTCCGATCATCGGTGTTTCCTGGTGTGAGTCGAAAACTGAGTATTTCCCCCAAATGATTGATAATTACATGAAGCTTGAAACCAAAGAACCAACCTGTTGAATTTTTTCCCCGTTCAGCTATCCCATTGAAGACTTTATGTCTGCGGATCCGTAAGTTATCACACACCGCTATCGGAGTAGAATCGGCAACCGATAGCCCCGTGCATTTTCCCTTAATTGACTCAAACAGTGCCGTTAACGCTAAGGCACTACGCGGAAGTAACTCTACACAGCGTGAATAGGATGGCAAGTTAGGAAATTCCTTCCGGAGATATAAGCGGACATAATAGAGATAAAATACCTTGAATTGCCTGAATCGGAGTTGATGAAACAACACAACCAGTGTCATCATTTCCGCCAACGAAAGCTGAGTAGACCGTCTACGACGCTTAGTACCGTTAGTCAGCAAATATTCATGCATTTTTGGCTCGAAGTCTTTGCAAAAATCATCCATCAGGCAATAAAGTTCAGTAAGATTTTCCATAATTGTTTAACAATGCTCTACTCTTTAACCAGACTGTTAGAGTATTTTAACAAAACAGGCTCATTCAACTATTTGAATATCAAGACTTTCTCTTTATTTCTTATCCCGAACTCAGGTTATTGTACAGATTAGTGGACAAAGTTATCGGTTAAAAGACAAGCTAAAAAGCGGTCAGCTACATAAAAAATTGAAACCGGAACTTAGCGAGTAAATTAAAGGGGGTGGATCAGTTTTACTTTAGCAAAGTGGATCAGAATTCAGTTGGCATTGACACCCGTGGTGACAGTAATATAAAAAACGAAAGCAATGGAAATAAATATACCTGCGGTAATAGCAGATAAATAAGTAATTTGAGGATGCTTATTAACTTTATATACTCCGGTATTATCGGCAAGTTGCGCCATTGCAGCCGGTGATAATAAATTGGACAAGTTGTTAGCTTTCATAACCAACATGCTCTTATGAAGTTAAGGAATTATGGCGTCAGCAATATTAACAAAGGGCACATCAGATAAATTTGATATAGATCATTATTATTTGGTTGACAAATAGCAATAAAACCAAAGAATTAAGATAACTATTTGATTTATAATTAAAAATTTTATAAAAACGATTGAGAAATAAATAATCAGGTTAAATTATCGTTGAAAGCGGTTTTTTGTCCAATAAAGATTAACCTGATATTTATTGTTAGATTTGACTAATCAGTTAAAGTAAGCCTGTTTAGCGGTTTGCAGTTTATGATAAACATTGAGTAACGCTTGATGCGCCGGCAGCGTTTTTAACTCAGCATCAATTGACCATAAGCCATAAAAACAGTTTTCACCGGCAATGGCCTTCGATGCGGCCATAACAGCATGTTGACCATACATTTTGTTGAAAGCTTCATCGTATTGAAAAGGCTGACGTTCAGCTTCTTGAGTTAATTGCAGTAATGTTTGTAGACAGCGATAATAATTGGCTCGCTCGGCAGTAAATAGCGAAGAATTGAACTCTAGCGTCCATTCAATCCATAGTAGCGCTTGAGCAAAATCACCACCTGCCAGTGCTAGCATCGATTTTAATTCACCGATCCGTAAGTGGCTCCAACCATTACCGCTACCAACGGCAATGCCTAATAATTCACGGAGACGAGTAAAATCATCAAAACCTTCATCATCCAGCCGCCCTAACAACCGCAGATAATCATCTTTTTGCCACTGACTATCAGGTAGTGACATAATGGTATCACGTAAATCTATCGCCATCGCGTTATTGGCAATCTGCAGATCGTCGACTGGATAAATATCTGATATTCCCGGAACAATAATACGGCAGACATAAACATCTAAATGCTGATAATCGGCAATATAAACTTCAGCATTTATCTGATTGAAAATCGCCATCAAAGTAGCAAATTCTGCGTTTGGGGTGCCTTTAAAGTTCCAATCGACAAAGGAATAATCGGCATCACGTTTAAATATATCCCAACTAATTAAACCGCTTGAATCGATAAAATGGGTTTCCAGATTAGTATGCTCTGCAACTTCATCATCATCAAATGTTGGCATATTAAATACATCCAAATCTTTTAAACTGCGGCCTTGCAGTAATTCGGTAACTGTACGTTCAAGTGCGATACCAAAATCAGGATGGGCACCAAAAGAAGCGAAACAAGTGCCATTACTCGGATTAAAAAGTACCACACAGATAACCGGGTATTTACCACCGAGAGAAGCATCAAAACAGAAAATAGGAAAACCTTCCTCTTCTAATTTAGCAACTGCCTGAACAACGCCAGGATAGCGCTCCATGACATGCTCAGGAATAACAGGCAAACTGATTCGCTCGGCAATAATACGGTTTTTAATATGACGCTCAAAGATCTCTGACAATGCCTGCACCTGCGCTTCATCTTGCGTATTACCGGCTGACATGCCATTCGACACATACAGATTACCAATAATATTCATTGGAATATAAACCGTTTGTTGATCGGATTGGCGGATAAAAGGTAACGTACAAATCCCACGGGCTCTATTACTTGATTGTAAATCAATCAGCATGCTAGCGGACAGATTATTTTCAGGATCGTAGAAAGCACGTAATTTTTCATCCAGCATTCCTTTAGGTAAGTGATCGTCCGATGTTAGAGCAAACCACTTTTCATTGGGATAGTGGACAAAATTACCATTTGCAATTTTAACGCCTAGATAAAAATCAGCGAAAAAGTAATTGGTTGCTAAACGTTCAAAATATTCCCCCAGTGCAGAGGCCAAGGCGGCTTTTTTACTAGCGCCTTTACCGTTAGTAAAACACATAGGGCAGTCTCTATCACGGATATGGATTGACCAGACATTCGGCACTGGATTTAACCAAGAGGCCTCTTCAATATGAAAACCGAGTTTTTTAAGTTGTTGCTGAAACGTGGTAATAGAATCTTCTAATGCGGCATCTTTGCCAGGAATAAAAGTTTGGCTCATAAATTGGTTACTTATTCGTTTTTGATAACTAAAAGCAGATAATACGGCATTTTTGTTTGCTTCTCTATTCAATAGGCCACAGTAGCAAAATGCAATATTGAAATTAATATCTATTTTTTCTGCAAATAACAGAAATATATTTTGCATTTTATATAATTTACCAAATTTTTAAAATGGTATTTTATTATAAAGAAGTTAAATATTTCTTTGTTAGTTGGTGCTATGTTGTTAACTAACAGTGCTGCTTCTGCCTTACCAACCATTACAGTACTAGCCACTGGAGGTACGATAGCTGGTGGCGGTGATTCAGCGACTCAATCCCAATATACAGCCGGTAAAGTGAGTATTGATGCATTAATTAATGCGGTACCTGAAATAAAGAAAATTGCGCATCTTAATCGCGAACAAATTGTTAATATCGGTTCGCAAGATATGAATGATCAGGTATGGTTAACTTTAGCGAAGAAAATTAATGCCGATTGTGACAAAACAGCTGGTTTTATCATTACTCATGGTACTGACACGCTAGAGGAAACCGCTTATTTTTTAGATTTAACCACCCACTGTCATAAACCAATTGTAATGGTTGGTGCGATGAAGCCAGCCACAGCATTAGGTGCTGATGGGCCGTTAAATCTCTATAACGCCGTTATTGTTGCCACTGATAAAGAGGTGGGCAAACGAGGTGTTTTATTAGCCATGGACGATAAAGTTATTAGTGGTCGTACTGTGGTTAAAATGAATACCAACTTTGTTGAAGCATTTGAAGCTGTTAATGCTGGCGCTGAAGCTTTTATCTACAATGGCAAAGTGCACTATTTAAACGCGGCTCAACCCAGAGCGCAGAACGCAATTTTTGATATTAGTCAGTTAGATAAATTACCTAAAGTTGGCATTGTTTATAACTATTCAAATGCATCGGCACTACCAGCCAAGTCATTGATCTATAATGGCTATCAAGGCATTGTTAGTGCTGGAGTGGGTAACGGCAATATGTATAACAAAATTTTTAATGTATTGGCCGATGCAGTAAAACAAGGCATAGGGGTTGTTCGCGCTAGTCGTGTGCCAACAGGTTTTACAACTCGCGATGCAGAAGTGAATGATAGTAAATATGGATTTGTTGCTGCAGAACGTTTGAATCCGCAGAAGGCTCAGGTTTTACTACAGTTAGCCTTGACTCAAACCCATGACCCAATAAAAATTCAAGCGATGTTTGATAAGTATTAATTGGTTATCAGAAAAATGCTGTTTGCCGGCCAGTTGTTTTATTTACAGCTGTTCAGAGGTAATGTTAAAACCTAACCAGAGATTAAATAATAGTAAAAGCTTAATTAGGTCAATAAGGGTGGGTGATGAGTCAGGTATATAATTTTAGCGCTGGTCCGGCCATGTTACCGGTAGAAGTTTTACATCGTGCACAACAAGAACTTTGTAATTGGAACGGTATGGGTGTTTCGGTGATGGAAATAAGCCATCGCAGTGAAGCTTTTATGGAAATAGTTAGAGAAGCTGAACAAAATCTACGTCAATTACTCAAAATACCCGATAATTATAAAATCCTTTTTTGTCACGGTGGTGCCAGAGGTCAATTTGCCGCCTTGCCACTAAATTTATTTCAACCTGATGAAACCGTTGACTATATTGTTGGTGGCTATTGGGCAAAGTCTGCTGCGCAAGAGGCAGCAAAATATTGTGCTGTCAATGAGATTGATATTCGGCTGGAAAAATCAGCTTATTTAAGCGTGCAACCGATGGAGAAATGGTCATTAACGACCAGTGCCAAATACCTTCATTATTGCCCGAATGAAACGATTGATGGTATAGCTATCCACACACTACCTGATTTTTCGGCCGATAAAATTGTTATTGCTGATTACTCCTCAGCTATCTTATCACGGCGACTTGATGTCAGCCGTTTTGGTGTTATTTATGCTGGTGCGCAAAAAAATATTGGGCCAGTAGGCATCACATTGGTTATCATTCGGGAAGATTTGTTAGGTCGGGCGAGAAAGGCTACTCCTTCTATTCTTGATTACACCATATTGGCTAAAAATAACTCAATGTACAATACGCCCCCAACTTTTGCCTGGTATCTATCGGGTATGGTGTTTAAATGGTTAAAACAGCAGGGTGGCTTGCAAGAAATAGAAAAACGCAATCAACAAAAAGCCCGCTTACTGTATGATGTTATTGATAATAGCCAGTTTTATATTAATCGAATCGATCCAGTTAATCGTTCGGTCATGAATATTCCATTCCAAATGGTAAAACCTAACTTAGATGATAAATTTATCAAAGCGGCAGAGCGGCAAGGGCTACTGTTCCTGAAAGGGCATAAAGCAGCAGGTGGCATGCGTGCTTCAATTTATAATGCTATGCCGCTGGCTGGTGTACAGAAGCTAGTTGATTTTATGATTGATTTTGAACATCAGAATAAATAAAATAATCCTTTATGGTTAGATTGGTAGTGATATCGTCTAACCCTATCAAATGAATATAAATGTGATTTAAATAATTTATCCAACTTCGTTATTGGAGAGTCTACTATTAATGCAAGCCCTGACAATACAACCCATTTCTTACGTTGAAGGTACTATCAATCTTCCTGGCTCGAAAAGTATTTCTAACCGGGTACTATTGTTAGCTGCATGAGCGCAAGGCCAAACCGTTTTAACTAATCTTCTTGCTAGTGATGATATTCGTCATATGCTTAATGCTTTGACAGCATTGGGTGTCGAATATCAATTATCCAAAGATCTCACCACGTGTATTGTAAAAGGTGGCGGGCATTATTTTAGCCATAGAAAAGGTTTAGAAATTTTTCTCGGTAATGCCGGCACGGCTATGCGCCCATTAACTGCGGTTTTAGCATTGGCGGACAATGATATTGTCTTAACCGGCGAGCCCAGAATGAAAGAGCGACCTATTGGCCATCTTATTGATGCGCTACAGCAAGGTGGCGCAAATATTGATTATCTTGAGCAAGCTGGTTATCCGCCTATAAGGATAAAAGGTGGCTTTCGCGGTGGGAATATCACAGTAGATGGACGCGTATCTAGCCAATTTTTAACAGCTCTTTTAATGGCCGCACCTTTAGCGCCTAATGATACGACTATTCAGATAAAAGGAGAGCTGGTTTCTAAACCCTATATTGACATTACTCTGGCACTGATGCGTGATTTTGGCGTTGAAGTAGACAATCAACACTATTGTCGATTTCATATTAAAGCCGGACAACACTATATTTCACCAGGGGATTATCTTGTTGAGGGCGACGCCTCTTCTGCCTCTTATTTTTTAGCTGCGTCAGCAATTAAAGGTGGTACCGTTAGGGTAACAGGTATTGGCAAAGATAGCTTGCAAGGCGATACCCAATTCGCTGCTGTACTAGAAAAAATGGGTGCCAAAATACGTTGGGGTAAAGATTATATCGAATGTCAACGAGGTGAGTTAATTGGTATTGATATGGATATGAATGCGATCCCCGATGCGGCGATGACGGTTGCGACTCTGGCGCTCTTTGCTCGTGCTGAAACTATTATTCGTAATATCCATAACTGGCGGGTAAAAGAAACTGACAGATTAACGGCAATGGCGACTGAATTAACAAAAGTTGGCGCAAAAGTGGAAGAAGGTCGTGATTATATACGTATTTTACCGCCTAAATTATTACAGCATGCTGAAATAGCAACTTATAATGATCATCGTATGGCGATGTGCTTTTCACTTGTCGCGTTGTCAGATACGCCGGTTACCATTTTGGATCCAAATTGTACCGCTAAGACTTTTCCAGACTACTTTAATCAACTAGAAAAATTAAGTCATCGGTACTAGTGTATGCCTAAAAATTAGTACAATACTGAACGACAAGTATTATGCCTGCAACGCTAAATTTGCTCTAAATATCTCTTTAGTTTTCCTTAATAGAATGAATTGAGTATAATAGGGTACTTATTAGCCTGATAGAAAGTAGTTGCTAAATTGCATTTCTATCACAAAGGAGGAGTATAATGGTGGTTTTACCCCCCGTTATCACAGTTGATGGTCCAAGTGGCGCAGGTAAAGGTACATTATGTCAGGCATTGGCAAATAAACTGGGCTGGCAGTTACTTGATTCTGGCGCCATTTACCGTGTACTGGCTTTAGCAGCATTACATCATCATGTTGATATTAAGTCTGAAGAAGCATTAGTTCCATTAGCGGCTAATCTTGATGTCCGTTTTGAACCAAGAGAAAACGAATTAGCTGTTATGCTTGAGGGGGAGGATGTCAGTAATGTAATTCGTAGCGAAGTTGTTGGTAATACGGCATCTCTTAGCGCAACTTTTCCTCGCGTTAGAGAAGCATTATTGCGTCGGCAAAGAGCATTTCGCACTAAACCGGGTTTGATTGCTGACGGTCGTGACATGGGAACGGTGGTTTTTCCAGACGCACCGGTAAAGATTTTTCTTGATGCCACACCTGAAGAGCGTGCTCGTAGACGAATGCAACAGTTGCAGGAAAAGGGCTTTGATGTTAAATTAAGCGATCTTTTAACTGATATTAAAGAGCGTGATTATCGTGATCGTAATAGGTTAATTGCGCCATTGGTACCTGCAAAAGATGCGTTGATCCTGGATTCTACAAAGTTATCAATTGAAGGGGTCATCGAGCAAGTACTTGCTTATGTGAAAAAAAGTAAATATTATCTATATAATATGCTCAATATTGACATATAATAAGTTAATACACCTATTTGGTGTACCTGAATTTGTGTTCAGTTAAGTAAAGCTTTGTAACAAGGAGTGTTGCGAGGTATGTGAAATAACCCCATTTGGCAGGATGTTGAATGGCAGTTAAAATTAAAATTTTTGAAGATCTTACTATGACAGAATCTTTTGCTCAACTCTTTGAAGAATCTTTACAGAGTATCGAAACCCGTCCAGGGGCTATTGTTCGTGGTGTTGTTGTTGCTATCGACAAAGATGTCGTGTTAGTTGATGCCGGTCTGAAATCAGAATCAGCGATCCCAGTAGAACAATTTAAAAATGTGCAAGGTGAGCTAGAAATTCAGGTTGGTGATGAAATCGATGTTGCTTTAGATGCAGTAGAAGATGGTTTCGGTGAAACTATCCTGTCTCGCGAAAAAGCGAAACGTCATGAAGCTTGGTTGATGCTAGAAAAAGCCTATGAAGATGCCGAAACAGTTATGGGCATCATCAATGGCAAAGTGAAAGGTGGTTTCACAGTAGAATTAAAAGGAATTCGTGCATTTTTACCCGGTTCATTGGTTGATGTTCGCCCAGTTCGTGACACAACTCACCTGGAAGGTAAAGAGCTTGAGTTCAAAGTTATCAAACTGGATCAGAAACGCAATAACGTTGTTGTTTCGCGTCGTGCTGTGATTGAGTCTGAAAGCAGTACAGAACGTGATCAGTTACTGGAAAACTTGCAGGAAGGCATGGAAGTTAAGGGTATTGTTAAAAACTTAACTGACTATGGTGCATTCGTTGATCTGGGCGGTGTTGATGGCTTATTACACATTACTGACATGGCTTGGAAACGTGTTAAACACCCAAGTGAAATTGTGAATGTTGGTGATGAAATCAATGTTAAAGTATTGAAGTTTGATCGTGATCGTACACGTGTTTCTTTAGGCCTGAAGCAGCTAGGAGAAGATCCATGGGTAGCTATTGCTAAGCGTTATCCAGAAGGCACTAAGTTGACAGGGCGAGTCACTAATCTTACTGATTATGGCTGCTTTGTTGAAATTGAGGAAGGTGTTGAAGGTTTAGTACACGTTTCCGAAATGGATTGGACTAATAAAAATATCCATCCATCTAAAGTTGTTAATGTGGGTGATGTTGTTGAAGTTATGGTTCTAGATATTGACGAAGAGCGTCGTCGTATCTCATTAGGTTTGAAACAGTGTAAACCAAATCCATGGCAGCAATTTGCAGAAACGCACAATAAGAATGATCGGGTAGAAGGTAAAATAAAATCTATTACTGATTTTGGTATCTTCATTGGTTTAGAAGGTGGTATTGATGGTTTAGTTCATCTGTCTGATATTTCTTGGAATGTTGCAGGTGAAGAAGCGGTTCGTGAATACAAAAAAGGCGATGAAATCGCTGCAGTTGTATTGCAAGTTGACGCTGAACGTGAACGTATTTCTTTGGGTATTAAACAGTTAGCGGAAGATCCATTTAATAACTATCTGTCTGCTCATAAGAAAGGTGTCATCGTTACCGGTAAAGTAGTGGCTGTTGATGCGAAAGGAGCAACGATTGAGTTGGCTGCTGGTGTTGAAGGTCACTTACGTGCATCTGAAGCTTCACGTGATCGCGTGGAAGATACTACTCAAGTATTGAACGTTGGCGATACAGTTGAAGCTAAATATACTGGTGTTGATCGCAAAAACCGTATCATTACCTTATCTGTTCGTGCAAAAGATGAAGCAGATGAAAAAGATGCCATTGCTTCTGTGAACAAACAGGAAGATACCAATTTTGCCAATAATGCGATGGCAGAAGCGTTCAAAGCAGCGAAAGGCGAATAATTAAGTTTTTAATCATAGGGCAACATTTTGTTGCCCCGTAACGGTAGTTTAGGGGAGGTACTATGACCAGGTCTGAATTAATTGAAAGAGTTATTAACCAATTAGCTCATATACCAGCAAAACTTATTGAAGAAGCTGTGAAAGAAATGCTTGATCATATGGCAATAACACTTGCTAAGGGAGAGCGTATTGAGATCCGCGGATTCGGCAGTTTTTCTCTTCATTACCGTGCACCGCGCATCGGCCGTAATCCGAAAACGGGTGATAAAGTTGATTTGAAAGGAAAACATGTTCCTCATTTCAAGCCGGGTAAAGAATTACGTGATCGCGTTAACATTTATGCATAAATATTAACAAATTTAATTTATTTATTCTCTTAAAATGGTGCCTTAATTAAGGCGCCATTTTTTATTGCTGCGCTCAGGTCAATTTTTCCAATACAATTTTTTTGAATTATTAAAACTTCTCCTTATTGTTATAAGACATTTAATTATTAAAAAATAATAAAATTTTATAATCAAAAATAAATTTTCTTAACTTAACATTAGTTGAGAATAATCTCGCAAAAAAATGAAAATAGTAGAAAAGCAACTGTCTTGAACAGTATATTTATGGAGCAACGTTATGATACGACTCATCCCATTCTTGGTTCTTTCTGAGAATCGCATTCAGGATAGTCAGCAGTTTGCGCATACAGGCAACCAGCGCCACTTTTTTGGCTTTTCCTGCTGCAACCAGCCGTGTGTAAAATGCTTTTATCACCGGATTGAAACGAGTTGCAACCAGTGCAGCCATGTACAAAGAGGTTCGAACTCCGGCCCGACCGCCAAAAATGGTTCGTCGGCCACGCATGGTTCCCGAGTCTCTATTAACAGGAGCTACCCCAACCAGTGCACTGATCTCCCTGCGCGAGAGTTTCCCTAACTCAGGGACTTCTGCCAGCAATGTAGCAGCAGTCATCATACCAATGCCTTTGATAGTACTTAGCCGCTCTGCAAGCTCGTTGAAATGATCCGTAATATGCTTATGCATATCCTCGTCAATCCGTTTAAGTTCATTTTCTAGTGCATTGATGATGTTACTGATGCTTTTTCTGTTTTGCGGGTGAGATGGATGCATCCGGTTTCTTTCAGCTACAAGCATTGCAATCAGCTGGCGTCTGCGCACCACCATAGCAGCAAGAATCTGACGCTCTGCATCAGGAATAGCCTGGATAAAACGTGACCGCTCAGGATGGCGGTTAATGACATCAGCCATCTGAGCTAAAACTCTGGCATCTATTCTATCAGTCTTTGCCAGATAGCCCATGGATCGAGCAAAGTCTCTGGCTTGCCTGGGATTGATAACGGCAACATCAAAACCTTCAGCCTGAAGAGCGCATGCAATCGCTGCCTCGAGACCACCTGTAGCTTCCATCAGAATCAAGGCTATGTTGTTCTTTTTCAGTTGATAAATGATGGTATCGAACCCGTCAGGGTTATTGCTGACTCTGAACTGCTCAATGTTATTGGTGCCTGCAATATCCAATGAAGCTTTAGAAACATCAATTCCTACACAAATTGGATTTAGCTGACTCATATTACCCATCCTTGCAAATACGTTATGAATTACGGACAACTGTTCGGGTTTCAGATGAGTGGCTAAGTGTATGCATCATTCGCTTTGCTACGGGCTATAAACCCCAGGGACAATCGGATTACATACACCTTGCCAAATCTAATCGCTATTATTATAACCAAATTTCAAGATACAAGGGATAAATATTATTTTGACCTTTTATATAAAATCTCATTTATTCTTTTGAAAAAATTCAATATTAATACTAATTTTCGTAATATAGATCTGGCCAAGGAAGAGCTATATGAAAAAAATGTCAGCTCATATAAATAGGCTGCAGATAAATATTAATTCAGCGTCAGTGGCTGTAATATTGGGATCATTACCCTTACTTTTTTTATCTCAATTACCAAATAAATCATTACAATTATGGTTGTTTGTCATACTCTGTTTATTTTGGTTTATTCCATTTTATTTAACAAAATTTATTGCTATTTTAGCTATAAGTTTTTTGTGGGGATGTTGGTAGGGATATTATTTATTAGAAAAAATGAAATTATTAAGTCAGCAAGAACAACGTCATGTAGCCATTATTGAAGATAGTTTAGTTAATAGGGATAATAATATTCGAATAAAAGTAAGGTTGTTAATCAATAATAAAGAATCATTTCCGATATTGTATGCTTATCTTCAGTTTAAGCCTAATGCTCTAACTAAAAATAATTTTTTTTGTGCCGGACAACAACTCATTTTTTCTGGTCGCTCAAAGCCCGTTCATAGTTTATTAAATGAAGGTGGATTTGATTTACAACGTTATGCCATAAGTCAACGCTTGCTAGGTACGTTTAATGTTCAAAACTTTACTATACACGAGTTTCGCAATCTCCAAAAAAGAAGTATAAATTTAAAAACAAGAAAAAATCAGGGTGTTCATATTTTGTCGGGTTATCCATGTATTAAAGATATCTATAAAACATTCTTACAAGTAAGCAGTTTAAGATACTCTGGTTTAGCGTTATCAGAAGTAAGCCCATCGCCTTTATCTCATGACACTGTTAGCCGATGGCTAAAAAGTAGATGTTTTAGACCTAAAGACCTATGGCGATTAGTTGAACCTTCTATAGACAAAAAAAGCCCTTGCGTACTAATTGCCGATGATACATTGATTGCCAAAACACGTAGTAAAAAAATAGAGATGGTCCATTATCAATATTCAGGTAATGAACATGATGTTATTGCTGGCATAGGTTTAGTTAATTTGCTTTGGCATGATCTGACGAAGGTTGAATCAATTCCTATCAATTATCTTATTTATGATAAAGATTCTGATGGAAAAACAAAAAACACGCACTTTTCCGAAATGCTCACTCTTGCTAAAAAAAGAGGGATCATGCCAGAAGTCGTAGTGATGGATGCTTGGTATTCTAGCCTGGATAACCTGAAATCAATTCGCTCTCATGGTTGGATCTGGGTAAACACGCTGAGGAAAAATAGGATTGTTAACCATAACAAACAACTGAACAAGTTAGACATCTCAGAAGAAGGAACGTCAATACACTTGCGAGGATATGGTTGGGTAACCGTTTTCAAATTTACAGCCAAAAACGGCCGTATTGATTACATAGTAACAAACAAAGAGAATCCCACCCGTCAATACCTCAAATCTATCATGGATGCCCGTTGGTCTGTTGAAGTTTATCATCGAGAAGTTAAACAAAACTGTGGTATTGAACGCTGTCAGGCTCGCACGAGCCGAGCGCAAAGAAATCATATTTTTCTCGCTATTTCTGCGTGGTTTGAACAACATAAACGTCGTATATCTGAAAAAATAACCCTTTATCAACAAAATTGGGACGTAATCAAAAGTGCTATTACTGAGCAAATCCGTGTTTTATTAGCGTACCCAAATTAGTTTTGTGCGAAACTCGTGCTATATTGAATAAACACTGTTCTTTAAGGCAAAAGGTAATTGCAGCGTCGGTTAATGTTATCAGTAAATATCATAATCAGGCGGTGATTTATGCTTTAACGTTTGGGGAACGTGGATTATTAGAACCCGTATTAAGGCAACAATTGCAACGAACCGGTATTGCGCATTTGATGGCTATCTCAGGTTTACATATTGGCATGGCTTATTTTTTTGTTTTTGGCTATATCGTTTGATTCAGTTTTTATTACCCATTTGTTTTATCGAGCTTCGTATACCGATGTTAGCGGGTTGGTGCTTTGCTTTAGGTTATGTTTGGTTGTCTGGTTGGGCGATACCTGCACTGCGGGCTATATTTGCCTTATCGTTATGGCTTTATATTCGGCAACAAAATTTTGTTTGTTTTCCCTGGCAATGGGCATTATGGAGTATTACTTTAATTTTAGTGTTTGAACCTCTTGCGATACTTTCTGATAGCTTTTGGCTTTCGAGTTTTGCGGTTGCGGCATTAACATTTTGGTTTTCGTTTGTAAAATTGAGTGTACAGTTTCAACACAGTTGGCTTAATTGGATAGTTAAATTGGTTCATTTGCAATTAGGCATGCTGATTCTATTAATTCCTATTCAATTGGTTTTATTTCAAGGAGTTAATATTACTAGTATTTTTGCTAATTTATGGGCTGTGCCAATTATTTCATTTATAACCATACCGTTAATTATGGTTTCATATATTTGTATTTTTTGGTACTCAGGACAAAATTTATTATTTGGTATAATCGATAAAAGCATTAGTTTAGCATTATGGCCCCTAGCTCATATTGAGCGTTACTGGCTTGATACTGGCCATCTTCCAATTATCATAACTGGGCTTAGTTGGCTTATTATTTTATGTTGGCAGTTTAGTTGGTTTGTGCAGTATAAATTGCTGATAATAGTGTTAATTTATTGGTCAATCACGACCATGAAACAAAACGATTTGGTTCTTTGGCGATTGATTATGTTAGATGTGGGGCATGGATTAGCAATTATTATTGAGTGACAGGGAAAAGTGTTAATTTATGACACTGGTATTTCATGGAAGAAAAACAGTAGTGCTAATAGTACTATTTTGCCTTATTTACGATATCATGGTTTAACACTTGAAGGCATTATACTTAGTCATAATCATATTGATCACACTGGTGGGGTAGGGAGTTTATTATTAACCTATCCTGGATTAAAGATTAGAAGTCACTTTGATAAAAAAAATCATTTTCCATGCCATCGAGGTATTTATTGGCAATGGCAGAAATTACATTTTGAAGTATTATGGCCAATAATTGATCAAAAAAGATCACATAATAATGAATCGTGTGTAGTAAAAATTAGTGATGGCTATCATTCGGTTATTCTATCTGGCGATATTGAAAAAACAGCGGAGAAAGAACTCGTGCGTCTAGCAATAGCAAATTTGCCGGCTAATTTATTACAAGTTCCTCATCATGGTAGTAATACTTCGTCGACGATGGCGTTTATTCAAGCAATTAAACCGCAATATGCACTTACTTCTGTTGCACGTTATAGCCGTTGGCGTTTACCTTCTGATAAAGTACGCCATCGATATGAGAATATAGGGGCAAATTGGCTGAGTACAGCGGAATCAGGGCAAATTATAGCGCAGTTCTATTTTGATAAAATTGAAATAATGCGTTATAGACAGGAAGTTTATCCTCGCTGGTATCATCAGCAGTTTGGTATTTAGAGATTTCTCAAGTAAAATAAACGGCTTATTTTTATGGGTATTTAATAAGACAATGATAATGAATGATAAAGATCTTTCTACATGGCAAACATTTCACCGACTATGGCCTATGATTTTGGCATTTAAACTGGGATTAAGTGTAGCTGCTGTTGCGTTAATTATTAACGCTGCCGGCGATGCATTCATGATCTCCTTATTAAAACCTTTGCTTGATGAAGGTTTCGGTAAAGCTGATAACAGCACACTAAAATGGTTACCCATTGCTATATTGGGGCTAATGCTGATAAGAGGGATATCGAGTTTTATCTCCAATTATTGTATTGCCTGGGTTTCTGGTAAAGTTGTAATGAATATGCGTAGGCGTTTGTTTGGCCATATGATGGGGATGCCGGTTTCTTTTTTTGATCAACAGTCGACAGGAACTTTACTTTCTCGCATAACGTATGATTCTGAGCAAGTCGCCTCATCTTCCTCTAGCGCTTTAATCACTATTGTTCGAGAAAGCGCTTACATTATCGGTCTGTTTGGGCTGATGTTTTATTACAGTTGGCATCTTTCACTAATATTAATTGTTATTGCTCCTATTGTTGCGTTAACCATTCGCTCGGTTTCTAAACACTTTAGGAATATTAGTAAAAGTATGCAAACTGGCATGGGACAAGTAACTGTTAGTGCGGAACAGATGTTAAAAGGCCATAAGGAAGTTTTGATTTTTGGTGGGCAAAAAGTTGAAACTGAGCGTTTTAGCAAAGTGAGTAATCACATGCGCCGGCAAACGATGAAAATGGTGACAGCATCTTCTATCTCTGATCCTATTATCCAACTGATAGCCTCTCTAGCATTAGCATTCACGCTTTATATCGCGAGTTTTCCTGAAGTTATGCAAACATTGACAGCAGGCACTATCGGTGTGGTTTTTTCATCCATGTTTGCATTAATGCGCCCATTAAAGTCATTAACAAATGTTAATGCACAATTTCAAAGAGGTATGGCCGCATGCCAGACATTGTTTACCATTTTAGATATGGAGCAGGAAAAAGACGAGGGTAAATTAACCTTAAAAAAAGCGAAAGGTGAAATAGAGTTTAAACATGTTACCTTTAAGTATGCAACAAAAGAGCATCCTGCATTACATGATATCTGTTTTAAAATACCGGCAGGAAAATCCATTGCCTTAGTCGGACGATCAGGTTCAGGAAAATCAACTATTGCGAATCTAATTACCCGCTTTTATGAGGTTAATGAAGGTCAAATACTGCTTGATGATCATGATTTACGTGAATACACTTTAAGCTCTCTACGTAGCCAAGTCGCACTCGTTTCTCAACATGTCTATCTTTTTAACGATACTATTGCCAATAATATTGCTTACGCAACCGATGGTCGTTTCAGTCGAAAAGCGATCGAAAAAGCCGCTAAGATGGCTTATGCAATGGACTTTATTCAAAAACTGGATAATGGACTAGATACCGTTATTGGTGAAAATGGTGTAATGCTTTCTGGTGGGCAGCGGCAACGAATTGCGATTGCGCGTGCTTTATTACATAACTCATCTATATTAATTCTTGATGAAGCTACATCTGCACTTGATACTGAGTCAGAGAGAGCGATTCAGGCAGCATTGGACGAATTACAAAAAAATCGGACTTCGATTATTATTGCCCATCGTCTTTCGACAATAGAAAATGCAGATGAAATTTTAGTTATTCAAGATGGTAAAATTACTGAACGAGGTACCCATCAAACTCTACTTAAGTGCGATGGGGCATATGCTCAACTTTATAGCATGCAATTTAAACAATGATTGATAAAATATGGTTAGGTGGTTCGTGGCTATATCTTTTGCTACTACCGTTGTCGATATTATATGGCATGATTATTGGATTAAGACGCCTTGGCTATCATTTGGCAATTTTCTCTAGTTGGAAAGCGCAGATACCTATTATCGTTGTGGGTAATTTGACTGTCGGCGGTAATGGTAAAACGCCGGTTGTTATTTGGTTAGTTGAGCAGCTTTTATCACGGGGTTATAGTGTTGGTGTTGTATCCCGTGGATATGGCGGTAAAGCAACTTCTTATCCGCTATTAGTTAATGAAAGTATATCAATAAAAGAAACCGGCGATGAACCTGCGTTAATTTATCGGCGAACTGGTGTGCCAGTGGCAGTTGCTCCTAAACGAGTAGACGCAGTTAAGATGCTACTAAAGCAACAAAAACTGGATGTTATTATTGCTGATGATGGTCTTCAGCATTACGCACTACAAAGGGATTTTGAGATCGTTGTTATCGACGGTATCCGTCGTTTTGGCAATGGTTGGTTGCTGCCTGCTGGTCCATTACGAGAATGTCAATATCGTTTGAATACCGTTAATGCTGTTATTACTAATGGTGGTATTGCTAAGTATGGGGAGATTGCCATGCAGTTAACAGGCGATATTGCTATCAATATGTTGACCGGTGAAAAACGCTCAGTCTGTGAATTGGAGCAAGTTGTTGCCATTGCAGGAATTGGGCACCCAGCACGTTTTTTTTCAAGTCTTGAACAAAAAGGAGTGCCATTAATTGCAACACACGCTTTCGCTGATCACCAGTGTTATGAGTTTTCTAAACTAACAACCTTAGTGACTGAACATCAAACATTATTAATGACTGAAAAGGACGCAGTGAAATGTTTTCATTTTGCTCAATTAAATTGGTGGTATCTGCCAGTAAATGCCCAACTTGCACAGCCTGGTGCAGGAAAAACCCTTTCCGCCATTAGTGAATTGGTCGAGTCTTGTAAAAATGCTTGAAATAATAACATTATCATGTTATATATAACTGGAATCTAGTTAGCAATAGTAGTGACTTCATTTCAATTATACCACGCCAGCTATTATTTCATTAATAAAAAATCCTTTAATCTTATTTAGTATCAAATCTGACTGATAAACTCTAGTAATGAATAATTTGGCATGTGTTATGTTGTTTGATGTTTAAACAGATCCTAAATAGCAACAGACACTACTGAGTTGGTGTTTTTTTAATATAATAATACTACTCTGACATTAAGGGTATTTGGTGAAAGAAAAAATGGGGTTTCTATCGAAAGCTTAATAAAAGAGTAGGGAGCACTAGGAGAAAATGAAATTTTGTCACCTAGTGAACAAAAGGAGTTTTATTATGACATTACAATTACAAATGGGTCGCGTAAAATGGTTTGATGTAAAAGAAGGCTATGGATTTATCTCCCCAGTGAATGGCGGTCAAGATATCTATGTTAATCGTCGAGCTATTGCGAACACTAAAAATAAATGGCTTAAAGAAGGCCAGTGTGTTGAATTTTCTGTTACGCGTAACGCTTATGGCATTGCTGCCGCTGATGTTATCGCTTATGAATTTTAACCTAATGTTAGCTGCCAATTTGTCAGATTACTGACAAATACATATTAGAGCAGATATTAAAGTTAACGGTGATGCATGCTTATGCTATTCTGGTTTCATCTTAAATTACGTTTTTGATGAGGAATATATGGATCACCGTCTACTTGATATCATTGCTTGTCCTATTTGTCATGGCAAACTAGTCTATGATAAACAAAATTTAGAGCTTATCTGTAAATTTGATCATCTTGCTTATCCTGTGCGTAATAACATACCGGTATTATTAAAAGAAGAAGCTCGTGAGTTGCCTTTAGATGAAGAAAAGTAACATGTTTACGGTCATTATTCCGGCGCGTTTTGCTTCTAATCGTTTACCGGGCAAGCCGTTAGCTGATATTCATGGCAAACCTATGATTATTAGAGTAATGGAAAGAGCGCTAATGTCAGATGCAACGCGAGTTATTGTGGCGACTGATCATCAGGCTGTATTTGATGTGGTGCAAGCGGCCAATGGAGAGGTTTGCATGACCGACGTTGACCACCAATCCGGCACTGAAAGATTAGCGGAAGTTATTGAAAAATATAAATTCTCTGACGATGAAATTATTATCAATGTACAAGGTGACGAACCTTTAATCCCACCAGAAATAATTAATCAATTAGCGAGTAATCTGATGCTAAATAACGTCGGCATGGGAACATTAGCGGCACCGATAAACGATACACAGGAAGTATTTGATCCGGCTATTGTAAAAGTTGTGACGGATAAACAGAGCAATGCCTTGTATTTTTCCAGAGCGGCTATTCCCTGGGAACGTGATCGCTTTGCCGTCAGCAAAATGGAAATTGGCCAGCATTTTTTGCGTCATATCGGTATTTATGCTTATCGGGCCGGTTTTATTCGTCGTTATATCCAATGGTCGATAAGTCCGTTAGAGACGATAGAAATGCTTGAGCAGCTACGTGTACTGTGGTACGGCGAAAAAATTCATGTAGCCCTGGCAGTTAAAACACCAGGGCCTGGGGTTGATAATCAGCAGGATCTCGATGCTGTTCGGAAAGCATTTTTCCCTAGTTAAAATTATTCTGATGTCTCCAATTATAAAAAGCTAACTATTCCACTACATTGGAACTGAGCATTAAAGGTTGGGTATTGTCAATTTTTATTGACTGCCATATTGAGCCAATAAATTCATACCAAGCGCGTTCTGAGTGGGAAAAAAAGTAAATCGATGGGAAAAATTTTTCCCAGGGTTGTAATGGTGAGGTAATGGCAAGTTGATTGGCGGGTGCTGTAATGGGATGCATATTTCTAGCTATAAAGAAACGTTCAGCGCGTGCCATATGGTTAGCTGAAGTCACCAATAGAAAAGGTTGCTGGCCAACGATTTTTTCTACTTCGAAGGCTTCTTCTTGGGTATCTCTGGGGGTGCTTAAGGTAATTATGGCTGTTTCTGCTACCCCTAACGATAGTGCGACTTTTGCTGCCACTTCAGCATTACTGATTAAATTGTTACCGCGCCCGCCAGTAAAAATTAATTTAGCCCTTGAATATTGAGAATAAAGGCGAATTCCTTCCGTCACTCTAGCCAGGCTATTATTAATAAGGTTAGCGCTTGGCGGCCAATCAGGGTTGTAAGTAAATCCCCCTCCAAGTACAACGATATATTGGATGTTTTCTTCTTTAGGGTGCAAAAGTTCATAGCGCTTGTTAAACACACCTTCTGACGATAGTAGTAATTTATCAGCGACAGGTTGTAGACTTAGTAACAAAATAGTTAACCAACTAAAAGAGACTAAACATTTGCCACTTTTTTGCCAATGAGTGAACCAAAGTAGTAATAATCCGATAAAGCTAATTAAAATAAGGAGAGGTAATGGCATTAAAAGCGCACTAATGTATTTTTTTAATGTAAACAGCATGTTTCAATCCTAGTTAATCAATTTATCGAGTATAGTATAATTTAATCATATAGATAATAGTTAATAAATTGTTAATATAGAAATCATTTTCAATGAAAATATTACACGAGTTTCGCACCAATAAAAAAACGCTCTATTTTTAAGTTTAATTCAGCATAATATGTAAATAGATAAAACCTTATAAATTAAATATAACTTATTGTAAATTAAGTAAATTTATGCATTTCAGTAACTTGCAGATTAATCATTACTTTTAAGCCATTTCTAGAATTTTATAGGCCTGTGCGAAACTCGTGTATTATTGTTTTTTGTTAACAATATGTAGGTTGAATAGATATTTTTATCGTCAATGGCGATTAAGTTTTATAATAGTGGTTATCGGGGTATTTTTTCATGGTAGATCGCAATTTTGATGATATTCCAGATAAGTTTACACAAAATATTTATGGTACAACCAAGGGAAAAATACGCGAAGCTGTTATTTGGCAGGATCTTAACTCTTTGCTTGATTTATTACCCAATAAGCCGTTAAAAATATTAGACGCGGGTGGGGGAGAAGGTTTTTTTGCAAGCAAGCTGGCGATGATGGGACATCAAGTTATTGTTTGTGACATTTCGGCAACGATGCTTGAACGCGCCAAATTATTGGCTAAAGAAAAAAAAGTAAGCCATAACATGCAATTCATTCACTCTTCCGTTCAAAATATTACTCAATATTTAACAGAAATGGGAGCAGTTGATTTAGTATTATTTCATGCAGTTATTGAATGGATCAGTGAACAAAAATCTGCAATAAAAACCCTAGCGGATATAATTAACCCAGGTGGCGCATTTTCTATCATGTTTTATAATGCGAATGGGTTGGTGATGAGAGATGCTGTATTAGGTAACTTCCATTTAGCGACACCTAATATTCAGCGACGCCGCAAACGTTCACTTACTCCTCTAAATCCGTTATTACCAGAAACAGTATATCAATGGCTGGCAGAATTTGATTTTAGAATAGTTGGTAAAACAGGTGTACGGGTTTTTCATGATTATCTACAAAGCCGTCAGTTACAAAATAAAGATTTTCCGGCGTTGCTTGCTTTGGAGCAGCGTTATTGTCGACAACAACCCTATATTGATCTGGGGCGCTATATTCATGTTATGGCATGCAAGTCTATGTGAAAGGATGAATTATGGGTGAATTTTCCCAGACTGTTCCGGAATTGGTATCCTGGTCGCGGAAAAATGATTTTTCAATCTCATTACCTGCTGAGCGTCTGGCCTTTTTATTGGCTGTTGCTGTTCTTAATAGTGAGCGGCTTGATGGCGAAATGAGTGAAGGTGAATTAATTGATGCTTTTCGTGAAGTCAGTAAAGGATTCGAGCAGACCGCAGAAACGGTTACTGCCAGAGCTAATAATGCCATTAATGATATGGTAAGGCAGAAATTATTTAATCGTTTTTCAAGTGACGTCATTGAAGGTAATGCAATTTACCGTTTAACGCCACTTGGTATCGGCATCAGTGATTATTACATTCGCCAGCGGGAATTTTCTTCCTTACGTTTATCTATGCAACTTTCGATAGTAGCTGGTGAATTAAGTCGAGCAGCGGATGCCGCAGAAGAAGGGGGAGATGAATTTCATTGGCATCGCCATGTCTTTGCCCCATTAAAATATTCGGTGGCAGAAATTTTTGACAGTATTGATATGTCACAGCGTGTGATGGATGAACAGCAAAATAGTGTAAAGGAAGACATCTCTGCTTTACTCAGTCAGGATTGGCAGGCAGCGATTGCCAATTGTGAACAACTTTTAACGGAAACTTCCGGCACATTACGTGAATTACAAGACACGCTAGAAGCGGCTGGTGATAAATTACAGACTAATTTGTTACGTATCCAAGAGGCTAATATGAATGGAGGTGGTTCAGAATTGGTTGATAAGCTAGTATTTGATCTACAAAGTAAGCTTGATCGAGTTATTAGCTGGGGCCAACAATCTATCGCTCTCTGGATTGGCTATGATCGCCATGTGCACAAATTTATTCGTACTGCCATCGATATGGATAAAAATAGAATATTTTCGCAACGCCTGCGCCTCTCGGTGCAAAATTATTTTACCGATCCTTGGGCATTAACGGTAGCCAATGCCGAACGATTGTTTGATGTGCGTGATGAAGATCTGGTATTGAGTAATGAAGAAGTGACGGGTGAATTGCCAGCTGAACTGGAATATGAAGAATTTAATGAGATTAATGAACAACTGATTGAGATAATGGAGCAGGCATTGGCTGGTTATAAGAAAGATCAGCATCCATTGGATATTGGTTTAATATTACGTGACTACTTAACTAAATATCCACAGAAACGGCATTTTGATGTTGCGCGTATTATTGTCGATCAGGCAGTTAAGTTAGGTATAGCAGAAGCGGATTTCTCAGGTATCCATCCTGAATGGTTAGCGATTAATGATTACGGAGCCAAGGTACAGGCACATGTCATCGACAAATATTGAACAATTTATGCCAGTAAAATTGGCACAAGCTTTAGTCAGCTCCCTTTTCCCTGAATTGGATAGCCAGCTTCGAGCTGGGCGTCATATTGGCATTGATGATCTGGATAATCATGCCTTTTTGATGGATTTTGAACAGGAATTAACGGCTTTTTATGCTCGCTATAATGTTGAGCTGATTCGTGCTCCAGAAGGTTTTTTCTATTTACGGCCACGTTCGACCACATTAATTCCTCGCTCAGTTTTATCTGAATTAGATATGATGGTTGGCAAAATTCTTTGTTATCTTTATTTAAGCCCGGAAAGACTTTCGAATCAGGGTATTTTTACTGCGCAGGAACTGTTTGAAGAACTATTGTCACTAGCGGATGAAAGTAAACTACTGAAGTTTGTCAATCAGCGCTCAACAGGAACGGATTTGGATAAACAAAAATTACAAGAAAAGCTACGTACTTCTCTTAATCGCTTACGCCGATTAGGAATGGTTCATTTTTTACAAAATGACAGTCACCGTTTTATGATCACCGAATCTGTCTTTCGTTTTGGTGCTGATGTGCGTAGTGGTGATGATCCACAGCAAGCCCAATTACGGATGATCCGTGATGGTGAAGCTATGTCGTTAAAAGATAACTTATCGTTAACAGATAACGAAAATAATGATAATGACAAAGATGAAGCGGAGGATGAATAGCTATGTTAGAACGAGGCAAGTTTCGCTCACTCACGCTCATCAACTGGAACGGCTTTTTTGCCAGAACCTTTGATTTGGATGAGTTAGTAACGACGTTATCTGGTGGCAATGGTGCCGGCAAATCGACCACCATGGCAGCATTTATTACTGCTATGATCCCTGATTTAACCTTGTTGCATTTTCGTAACACCACCGAAGCGGGTGCAACCTCGGCATCGCGCGATAAAGGGCTGCATGGAAAATTATGCCCAGGGGTTTGTTATTCGATTTTGGACGTCATTAATTCTCGCCATCAGCGTATTTTAGTGGGGGTTCGCTTACAACAAATTGCGGGACGTGATAAAAAAGTTGATATAAAACCTTTCATAATAGAAAGGTTACCAACGGCAATTTTACCGACTCATATTTTGACTGAGCAAGTAGAAGAACGTCAAGCGCGGGTAATTAGTTTAAATGATTTAAAAGATCAAATGGATGCGATTGAAGGTGTACAGTTTAAACAATTTAATTCAATCACTGATTACCACGCCCAGCTATTTGAGCTAGGTATTATTCCAAAAAGATTGAGATCATCGAGTGACAGGAGCAAATTTTATCGCTTAATTGAAGCTTCTTTATACGGTGGAATTTCCAGGGCTATTACGCGTTCATTACGTGATTATCTGTTGCCGGAAAATAGTGGTGTTCGCAAAGCCTTTCAGGATATGGAAGCGGCTTTGCGTGAAAATAGGTTAACTCTTGAAGCGATCCGCGTCACTCAATCTGATCGTGACTTATTTAGACGTTTAATCAATGAAGCAACGGATTACGTTTCAGCTGATTATATGCGGCATGCTAATGAACGCTGGGTTCATCTAGATAGTGCACTTGCTGTTCGAGAGGAATTATTTGACGGCCGTAAACAACTGATAGCTGCCCAGACCCGTCATGTTGAAATGGTACGTGAACTGGATGAACAAAATGGTTCTTCATTAGATTTAGAAGCGGATTTTCAGGCAGCAAGTGACCATCTGGGGTTAGTACAAGCCGCGGTACGTCAGCAGGAAAAAATTGATCGCTATCAGACCGACATTGAAGAGATAACTTATCGTCTAGAAGAGCAGCGTGAAGTTGTTGAGCAAGCATTAGAGCAACAAAGTGAGCTTGAAGCCAAAGTTGAGGCGGCTGAATTAGAAGTTGATGAGATAAAAAGTCAACTGGCTGATTATCAGCAAGCGTTAGATGTTCAGCAAACGCGTGCAATTCAATATCAAAAAGCCCAGCAAGCGTTGGAAAGGGCAAAGAAAATTTGTCAATTACCTAAACTAACGCCAGATAATGCTGAGCAATTTTTAACTAGTTTTGAGCAAAAAGAGCAACAGAATACTGAAAAATTACTTGCTCTGGAGCAGAAAATCAGTGTTATTGATGCGGCGACTAACCAATTTGACCAAGCTTATAGCTTAGTTAACGATATCGGCGGTGAGGTAAAACGGGATAATGCTTATCAAAAAGCACGTGAATTATTGCGCGACTGGGCTTCACAACAACATCTTGCCCAACGCATTAAGCCGCTACAGATGCAATTAGCTGAGCTGGAGCAAAAACTTAATAGTCAGCAAGATACCCAACGCATTTTAGCCGAGTTTTGTCAATATTCTGAACAGCAATATCAGCCAGATGAATTAACGACGCTACTGGAAGAATTAGAAGCTCAGCAAGAGGAACTGAGTATTTCTGTTAGTGAAAGTAGTGAGCATCGCATGTTAATGCGTCAAGAGCTTGAGCAGATCAAACAAAAAATTCAAACCCTAACCAAAAAAGCACCTACTTGGCTGGCAGCACAAGATGCCCTTAATCAATTAACTGTGCAGGCTAATGATAATTTTAGCCATAGTCATGAAATTACCGAGCATCTACAGCAATTGTTGGAACAAGAACGTGAAATCACCGTTGAACGTGATGAAGTCGCCAGTCAAAAGCGTGAATTGGAGCAACAAATAGCTCATCTTAGTCAACCGAGCGGCGCTGACGATAACCGCTTACTTGGCCTAGCTGAACGGCTTGGTGGTGTTTTGTTATCTGAAATTTATGATGACATTACTATTGATGATGCGCCTTATTTTTCAGCGCTCTATGGTCCAGCAAGACATGGTATTGTTATTCCTGAGCTAGCAAAAATTCACTCACAGCTTGGTGAATTGATAGCCGAATGTCCTGATGATGTCTATTTTATTGAAGGCGATCCGCAATCTTTTGATGATAGCGTGTTTAATGCAGAAGAATTTGACCAGTCAGTATTAGTACGATCGTCAGAGCGTCAATGGCGTTTTTCTCGTTACCCTGAAGTCCCCCTATTTGGTCGGGCAGCGCGTGAAAATCAGCTGGAGATGTTGAGCCAAGAGAGAGATACTTTAGCTGAGCGTTATGCGACTCTCTCATTTGATATGCAAAAATTACAACGCGCTCATCATGCATTTAGTGGTTTTATTGGTAAATATCTGGCGGTGGTTTTTGACGCCGATCCAGAGGCTGAAATTCGTTCTTTAAATCAACGTAAAAATGAACTTGAGCGCCAATTAGCTCAATTTGAAGCACAAACACAACAACAAAAACAGCAACATACTGTGACCAAAGAACGTTTGTCGAGTTTAAACCGATTGTTGCCAAAAGTTAATTTGCTAATGGATGAAACGCTAGTCTCTCGGATTGAAGAAATCCGTGAAGCATTGGCAGAGGCAGAAGAAGCGGGGCACTTTTTGCATAAGCATGCAAAATCGTTAGCAAAATTAGAGCCAATAGCCAACGTCCTACAAAGTGATCCTGAGCAGCATGAGCAATTACGTCATGAATATGAACAGGTCAAACAGTTGCAGCAACAATCTAAACAGCAATCTTTTGCTTTAATTGAAGTTGCTCAACGTCGCGCTCATTTTAGTTATCACGACTCGACGGAGATGCTGTCAGAAAATACCGATTTAAATAATAAACTCCGCAAGCGTCTGGAACAGGCTGAAAAAGAGCGTAGTCAGGCACGTGAACAGTTAAGGCAGCAACAAACTAAAACGGCGCAATTTAACCAACTATTAGCTTCACTGCGTAGCTCTTATGAAACTAAGCAGGATATGCTAAGAGAATTAGAAGCTGAAATAAAAGCAATTGGCGTTCAAGCGGATAGTAATGCTGAAAAACGGGCACGCGAACGCCGAGACCAACTTTATGAAGCTGTAAATGCTAATCGCTCGCGCATTAACCAATTGGAAAAACAGATCGCATTTTGTGAAGCTGAAATGGACAATTGGCAGAAAAAATTACGTAAATTAGAGCGGGATTATTACCAACTTCGCGAGCAGGTGGTCTCTGGTAAATCTGGTTGGTGTGCTGTAATGCATATGGTCAGAGAAAACGGTGTCGAGCGTCGTTTACATCGGCGTGAATTAGCTTATATGGATGGCAATAGTTTACGTTCGATGTCAGATAAAGCGCTGGGTGCACTTAGACAAGCGGTAGCGGATAATGAACATTTACGCGATGTATTACGTGCCTCTGAAGATCTTAAACGACCAGAGCGCAAAGTAGCGTTCTTTATTGCGGTTTATCAACATTTACGTGAACGTATTCGACAAGACATTATTTGTACTGATGATCCGGTTGATGCCATTGAACAAATGGAAATTGAATTAGCGCGTTTGACAGAAGAACTGACGGCCCGTGAACAAAAATTGGCCATTAGTGCAAAGAGTGTGGCAAATATTATCCGTAAAACGATCCATCGTGAGCAAAATCGCATCCGCCTGCTTAACCAAGGGCTACAGTCCGTTGCTTTTGGACAGGTAAAAGGGGTTCGGCTTAATGTTAATATTCGACAAAGTCATGAATCACTACTTGATGTGTTATCAGAAGAGCACGAACATCATCAGGATCTGTTTAAAAATAAAAGTCTGACATTCTCTGAAGCGATGGCAAAGCTTTATCAACGTTTAAACCCTCAGCTAGATATTGGCCAACGCCTGCCCCAAACAATTGGTGAAGAATTACTTGATTATCGTAATTATCTAGAACTGGATGTTGAAGTTAATCGTGGTTCGGATGGGTGGCTCAAAGCTGAAAGTGGCGCGCTGTCGACGGGAGAAGCAATTGGTACAGGCATGTCAATTTTGGTGATGGTGGTACAGAGTTGGGAAGAAGAGTCACAACGATTACGAGGTAAAGATATTTTACCTTGTAGGTTCTTATTCCTGGATGAAGCAGCTCGATTGGATGCTAAATCGATTGCAACATTATTTGAACTTTGTGAACGATTAAAAATGCAATTAATTATTGCTGCGCCTGAAAATATCAGTCCGGAAAAAGGGACGACTTATAAGCTGGTACGTAAGGTATTTGGCCAACAGGAGCATGTTCATGTCGTTGGTTTGAAAGGTTTTGGACAAGAAGATAAACAGTTAAAAATATCTTCTGCTGTCACTTAATTTCAAGTAGTAAAAATTTATTTTTATATTTTAACAACTGCTATTTCTTGATAGCGGTTTTTTTATTACAGCTATGTTTTAAAAGTAAATTAAGTATTGCAATTGAAAATAAAGTGATCGAAGATTATATTTTAAATAGTAGGTTAGTAATTTAATTTTTAATAAGTATTAAATCTAAAATTTATGGGATTTTATTTTAAATGAAAATTTACTTTATCAGTGCAGGTTATAAATTAATTTATAAATATGATTATTTTTAAATAAAAAATTATTTAAATTTGTATCAAATAAACCACAACAGATTAGTTAATTTTAACCTTCTAAAGATAAATTTTTTACTCTGGTATTAAAACAATAAAAATGAATTATAAAGGTGGTATTATGGCGAATAAACGAGTCAACACTCTGCGTGCTTCATTAATAGGCTGTGTAATATTGACAGTAACACCAGCGTGTGCACAGCTCGCGCAAATAAACACAACCACAAATATCCAAGTTCCTTTAACCAATTTGGTTTCTGAGCAGAAAAATGTAACTGCTGAAGAGATACAAAAAAGTCGTCAGCAGCTGCAAGGCTTCTTATCACCAGGTACTAATTTAGTATATACCGACAGATTAGCTAAGCTCTATGCTGAAAATAATATGCAACCATTGTGGGGTGATGAAACAGCGGTATTAGAATTTAAGCAGCAGTTAGCAGAATTAGAGTTGGCCGGTTTTCAGCCTCAGTTTGGTAAATGGCTATCCCTATTAGTAAAAAATAAACAACACAATCAGATGGAACGAGATATTATTTTGTCAGATGCTATGTTGGGTTATTTATATTTTATATGTAATGTAAAATTTAATGGTAAAGATTGGTTATATCAAAAAACGCCTTATCAACTTCGTGAGCCAACGGTTGGTGCCGTTTCTCAGTGGCAAACTGCGGTTAATTCTAAACAATTAGCCAGTTGGCTGAAAACATTAGCGCCACAACACGCCTCGTACTTACCGATGAGAACGAAGATGTTGGCTTATTTATCAGATCAACAAATATGGCCTAAAATAAATACGGCTAGTCTCTTAAAGCCAGGCCAAGCAAGCAATGATCTTGTTTCCTTAAGTGAGATTTTGACTCGCAATGGATTGTTACCGCAGGATCCACTTACCGATAAAAATAGTCGTCGCTATGATGGATTATTAGTTGATGCGGTTAAACAATTTCAGCGAATGTATGGACTAGAACCGGATGGTATTATTGGTAACGCAACATTAAAATGGTTAAATACTTCACCTACCGATCGGGCTGGTTTATTGGCGATTAATATCCAACGCTTAAGAATTATTCCCAATGAAAGCGGTTCTGGTATGTTAGTTAATATTCCGGCTTATACATTACATTTTTACTCAAATAATCAATTAATTATAGATTCTAAAGTGATTGTTGGGCGTCCTGATCGTAAAACCCCGATAATGAGCAGTGAACTTAATAGTGTTGTGATTAATCCACCCTGGAATGTTCCTGTTAGCATGGTTCGTAAAGATATCTTGCCTCAAGCCAGAAGAGATCGGGGTTATTTTGCTCGCCGAGGCTTTACGGTTTTATCCGGTTGGGAGCGTGATGCCTATCCTATTGATCCTTACTCAATTAACTGGAATGCCATCTCGTCTTCATCCTTCCCCTATCGTGTACGCCAGGCACCAGGGCCATCCAATGCCCTTGGCCGTTATAAATTTAACATGCCAAGCTCTGATGCAATTTACTTACATGATACCCCTAACCATAGTTTGTTTAATCGGCAAAATCGTTCAATTAACTCCGGTTGTGTGCGAGTAAATAAGGCATCAGTGTTAGCATCAATTTTACTGGCGCGAGCTAGTTGGGATAAACAGCGTATTGATGGTGCGCTTCAGCTAGGTGACACACGTTATATTAATATTCCAGGCAGGATACCCATTTATCTTTATTACCAAACCGCCTGGGTTGATAACAAAAATGTTGCCAATTTTCGGGATGATATTTATGGCTATGACAATGTTATTTATGGGGCGATGAATTATTTAAATGAAATAAGAGCCGCGCTTAACTAATGGATAAAAATGATATAAAAGGGGGTAAAAGCCTCTTTTATATTAAATTTCAATCATGTGTTATTTTCTAATTTATTTAGTATAGATGCATAAATATCGTTTTTAGCGATAAATTATGCTTTTTGCAAAATAACTGACTAAACTCAGGCGTTAACAAAATTTTGACTGATAATGGGGTTATTTTGTGCGTGATAAGTATAAATATTGAGCGATTTGATATAGTTATTGCAAAAATAGATTATAATAATGTTATATTTAATTATAATTAACATGTATTAAATGTGATATTATATAAATTCACATTTATATTTTTTACATAATTATACAAAAGTAGTGGAATAAATTCGGTATAATTATTGTACATGTTGGTTATTTTTTATTTTTATTTGAGTTAAGTGGCTATGGACAATATTGATCAAAATCGACGAAAATGGTTAGGTTATGGCGCGATAACATTGGGTTTTAGCTTATTACCTAGGCATTCCTTTGCGGCATTAACAACCTCGCGACCCAAAATTCTTCGCTTTGAAAATCTTCATACCGGTGAGTTTCTTAAGACTGAGTTTTTTGATGGTCGTCGTTATAATAACTCTGAATTGACCCGCTTGAATCACTTATTCCGTGATCATCGTAATAATAAAATTAAAATTATTGATCCGAAATTATTTGATCAGATTTATTTGTTGCAAGTACTAATGGGAACCAATAAACCTGTTCAACTAGTTTCTGGCTATCGCTCAGTCGAAACCAATAATGCACTTCGACGTAAAAGTAGTGGGGTTGCTAAAAACAGCTATCATACCCATGGCCGAGCAATGGATTTTCATATCCAAGGGGTCGAACTTAACCATATTCGCAAAGCAGCATTAAAAATGCGGGCAGGCGGAGTAGGCTATTATCCTAATAGTAATTTTGTCCATATTGATACAGGACCGGTCAGAAAATGGTAAGCTATTAGATTATTAAATAAATTTTTATTTAAATAATGGACTTACTACCATATGAAATTTGATATTATTCCTGTAACCGATTTTAAGCAGAATTGTACGCTAATTTGGGATGAAAAGAGCTTGGATGCCGTTATTGTTGATCCGGGTGGTGAAGTAGCAAAATTAATTGCAGAAATTACAAAGCGTTCATTAAATTTACAGTATATCTTATTAACCCATGGTCATTTTGATCATGTTGGTGGCTGTGCTGAGTTAGCAGCGCATTTCTCGGTGCCAATTTATGGTCCGCAAAAAGAAGATGAGTTTTTGATCAACGGATTGGCAATTCAAAGCCAAATGTTTGGTGTTGCGCAATGTCCGGACTTTACGCCAGATCGCTACTTGCAAGAGGGTGATGAAATTACTTTTGCTGACATTAAACTGGCTGTTCTACATTGCCCAGGCCATACGCCTGGACATATTATCTTTGTTAATCATGTAGATAAGCTAATTTCTATGGGAGATGTACTTTTCCAGGGTGGTGTTGGCCGCACTGATTTCCCTAAAGGGGATCATGCAACATTAATCCACTCAATTAAAACAAAAATTTTGCCCCTTGGTGATGACTATCAATTTATTCCCGGTCATGGGCCAATGTCTAATTTGGCGGCTGAACGGCAATTTAATCCCTTCTTACAAGGCTAGTTTTATTCAGTTACCACAATTTCGCCGTTAGGCTTTTAATAATAAAAACCGATTAGGGTATTGGCCTAATCGGTAACTGTCTGAATTAACAGTTTGTTTCTTTATAATACGTCAATGATAGCTTTGCGTAAAGGAACCATATTCTCTAACGTTAAGCCAGCGACGTTAATACGACCTGAACTAATTGCATAGATAGCATGTTTTTCACGTGGCTGAGTTACTTGTTCTTCATTAAGACCACTAAAAGAGAACATACCGTTTTGTTTACTAATAAAACTAAAATCTTGCTTAACGCCTTTTTCTTGTAATGTATTCACAAATAGCTGTCGCATACGTTGGATGCGCTGCCGCATGGTTGTCAGCTCTTCGATCCACTCTTTCTTTAGTAATTCATCGGATAAAATCGTGATAACAATGGCTGCACCGTGGGCTGGGGGATTAGAATAGTTTGCTCGGATAATCGATTTTATTTGACTAAAGGCTCGCTCTGCTTGATCACTATTATTGGCAACAATTGTACAGGCACCAACTCGTTCATTATATAAGCCAAAATTTTTCGAGTAGGAACTGGCAATAATGATTTCAGGGTTTTTGTTGGTAAAAATACGTAAACCTTGCGCATCTTCGTCCAGGCCTTTAGCAAAACCTTGGTAGGCAAAATCAAAAACCGGCAATAAGTTTTTTTCAGCTGCCAGAGTAGACAAAATTTCCCATTGTTCTGGTATTGGGTCGATACCGGTCGGGTTATGACAGCAACCATGTAGCACAATAATACATCACCTGGTTTTGCATCTTCTAAGCTACTTTGTCAACGATCACCGAAAACTGATCCACTTTTTAGCTAAATCCGATCAATCAAAATTGATCCACTTTTACTCAGTCATTGCTCCTGAGCGCCGCTTATCTTTCAATCGATAGCTTTCACCGCTTAATTGCAGTACATGCGAATGATGAAGTAAACGATCAAGCATAGCGGCAGTTAATGTTGCGTCATCAGCAAAAGCATTTGGCCATTGCCCAAATGATAAGTTACTCGTCAATATGACACTGCCATGCTCATAACGCTTGGCAATCACATTGAAAAACAGGTTTGCTTCTTCTCGCCCAAACGGCAGGTATCCAATCTCATCGATAATCAACAATTTCGGGGCCATCACCGAACGTGATAGATATTGTTTGAGCTTATTTTGTCGTTTGGCAGTTGAGAGTTGCAACATCAGTTCAGCTGCCGTGGTAAAGCGGGTTTTCTTCTTGGCCTGTACTGCTTTTAATCCTAACCCAATAGCTAAATGCGTTTTGCCTACACCGCTTGGGCCAAGCAACACGACATTTTCATTACGTTCAATAAACGTTAATGCGCTTAATTCCTGTATGTGTTGTTTGGGGATCCCCGTTGCAAACTTAAAATCGAACGTATTAAGTTCTTTATGTGCTGGGAATCCTGCCATCCGACTCAAAAGATTACGGGTTCGTTCATCTCGTTGTTGTTGCTCACATTTTAATAGGGACAGTAAAAACTCTCCGTAGCTTTTGTCTTGGGCAATGCATTGTTCGGCAAGTGATGACCAATGAGTCGGAATAGAATTTAATTTCAATGACTCACACAGGTGTTCAATTTGTTCATGCAATAACATGTTCACCTCCCAGCAATGCTTCGTATACGCTGATTGAGTGTTGCAAACTGACAGATTCAAGGGGCGGTACGATACGGATATTAAGCGTATCAGTCTGCGGGATAGATTGGCAAACCCTTGCTGGTAAGGGTAGAAGATACTTAACTTCCTTAGCTAGTCTATCTGCTGGCTTCTCTAACGTTGTTCCATGAATCCGCTGATGGGCAACGCGTTGTAACCAGGGCCCCACTCTTGCATTAGCTATCTCAATATCCAGTTCAAGATTATGAGCACGAAGGTCGGTATTTAATGGTACGATAAAGCTGTTTTTTAAATAGTGGTTAAAGCGCTCTACTTTCCCTTTAGTTTTTGCCCTGTAGGGCTTGCAAGCACACAATTTAAACCCGTAATCTTTCGACATTTGAAGCATTTCGACATGTAATTTATGTTCACCTTCTGCATAAGCATCCCGTTCGATGATGAGGGATTTTGCGTTATCACACAATATTTCCTGTGGTACACAACCAAAATAGTCGAAAGCTTCTCGTAAACCTTGTTGCCAGGATTCTGCTCGTTCATTATCAAAGAACTTTACATAACTCGCACGCGAATAGCCTAGCGTTGCACCAAACGCTTTTAGTGATTTTTTACCTCGCCGGATGCTGGTGAAGTCGATTTGCATTTGTTGACCTGGCTGTGTTTCAAAACGGACGACAGCTTCGGGAACAATGCTTGGTTTAAATTGACAAACAAATCGGCGTAATTGAGCAATACCGCCTTGATAGCCGCTTTCAACTACTTCATCAAATAAGACTGTTGCAGGGATCCAATCAGGTTTAGCCAGTTCAATTCGCTGAAGCAAATAAGGTTTAAAGGGTGCTAATTTAGTCGGTTGTTGACTTCTTTTAGCATAAGTTGGCATTGTCTGTTGTTGTAAATGATGTTTTACGGTGTTACGGGATATGCCGAATTCACGGGCAATTTTTCGAAGGCTTTGTCCTTGTGCAAAGCGAACATGAATATCCACAAATATCTCCTTGGTTAACATAAATTATCCGTACAAAAATGTGCGAATAATACCAAGTGAATCAGTTTTAGATGATCGTTAGTGGATCAGTTTTGCATGATCGGTGACACTACTTAACATGCCAGCAAAATCCAGATTATGCTTTTCAGCATCATAGTAATTGTAATGACAACATGTCAGGCCAGCCGCTTTAAATACATTCTGGTGATTTGGCCAGGTTGGTTGGCTGATCCAGACGCGTTGGGCAGAGGTTTGTTTAGCAATAAATTCAGCAGCAATACGCAATGCACCGATGCCGCCTGGCGCCTGTGAAGTGCGAGCTCGATTTTCGGCAATTATTGGATGGTTGTTGCCAAACAGTAAGGTTTGAGTAACGGCGGCAAATTCGGCTATCCCGCTGATAGCAAGATAATTTTTAGTCACTTCGTTGTCTAACAGATATTTTTCTGCTTTTTTGACGGAAGAAAGAATGCGGGTTTTCCCTGACTCATCCTTGTAAACACCAATACCTAAATTGATTTTTTGTTTACGCGGATCAGCATTAAAACTCTCTGCTAAACCTAAAATAGGATCCGCAGGAGCAGCAATAATATTTTCCAACATATTTATAATTCCAATGACTCAATTGTGATTTGGTAATCGAGGGATCTCAGGTTAACGCGATGAAAATGATTTGCCAACACTTTGAGGTAAAAATAAGGCAAACTTGTGATATTAGATTCGGTTGATATTGTTTTGCCGGTAACAATATTTTACCAATTAACATAAATTGATAAAAAAACAGCGCTAAAGCGCTGTTTTTAGAATTTACGTTTTCACTTTTACTGTTTAAATCACCGCTAAGCGATAATTAGAACTGGTAAACTAAACCTAAACCAACCAGGTTGTCTCTGCCAATACCATATTTATCAGCAAAGCCATTGTTACCATTGATTAGGTTAATTTTGTAATCAACAACTGCGGTCAGGTTTTTGTTGAAATAGTAGAAAGCACCTATAGAAACATATTTCACTAAATCTTGCTTCTGCGAGTAGGGACGATCAGTTAAATCTTTACCTTTAGACTGTACATAAGCAATAGATGGTTTCAGACCGATTTCGTCAAACAGATACTGACCAACCAATTCAAAGTTTTCAGTTTTGTTAGCGACGCGCGTCATGTCGTTACGGTTTACTGTTCTACCAAAACGAGTCATATTAAAGGTTTCGCCGTACATCGCTGCCAGATACAAGTTGTTGGCATCATATTTGATACTAGCGTTCCAGCCTTCCGCACTATTACCGCCAGCTTCACTAATGGTTTTCTGAGCGTCAGTCAGACCACGATTAGATTTGGCATAACCGGCACCCAATGTAACGCCCCAACCGATATCGTAGTTAGCCGCTAAACCGAAACCGTCACCATTATTCTTCAGGAATTTATCGATACCTGATTTATTGCTGTCAGTATTTTTGCCTTGATACTGTAGGGCGAAGTTCAAGCCATCGACCAGACCAAAGAAATCAGTACTACGGTAAGTTAACAGGTTACGGTTACGGCCAGTCAAGTAGCTGTCAGTCTGAGACATAGAGTCTGCACCATAAAGAGGCAGAACGTTAGTCCAAGCGTTGACATCATACAGAACGCCATAGTTGCGACCATAGTCGAATGAACCAAAGTCAGCAATTTTTAAACCGGCATAAGCTAGACGGTTTGTGTTTTCGTTCTCAGCTTCACTTCTGTTGGTTTTAGTTTCCCATTCGAAACGACCAAAACCAGTTAGCTGATCAGAGATTTGAGTATCACCTTTTATACCAAGAGGAACACGCGAATCATCGCCACCACTGCTTTTGCCAAAGAAGTGACGAACGTCAACTTTACCGTATAGATCCAGCTTGTTGCCGTCTTTGTTATAGATTTCAGCTGCGTTTGCTGTACCAGCTAACAACGCCGGGATAACTATTGCAAGAATATTGCGCTTCATCATTATTATTACCCTCATTGGTGTTATTCGGACACCAGCCCTGCCACTGCCAAAAATAAATTCCCAACCATTGGGAACTATCTTTAAGAGTTTAGTGTCGTCTCGTTTCTGCGTCCAGTGTTCCATTGGTAAATATTTTTATCTACCCTGAAAATGATACAAAAATACAATATATGTAATGAAAGGAAATAATGTGTTTCAAAATGTAAATAAAAGGGAACTTTTGCTATTTATCATAATTAAAAATAAAAAGGCCAGCGGTATACTGGCCAGTTATCATTATAATATTTATTCGTTTTTTAAGATTAAATATTTAAAAGCTTGCGTTACGTGGAGTACGAGGAAATGGAATGGTTTCACGAATATTTTGTACGCCAGTGACATAAGCGACCAGGCGTTCAAATCCGAGTCCAAATCCGGCGTGGGGTACGGTACCATAACGGCGCAGATCGCGATACCAGCTGTAATCTTGTTGGTTAAGTCCCATTTCTTCCATCCGGGCATCCAATTTATTCAATCGCTCTTCACGCTGAGAGCCACCAATAATTTCGCCAATACCTGGCGCTAATACATCCATGGCAGCAACAGTTTTATTGTCATCATTCAGACGCATATAAAAAGCTTTGATATCTTTTGGGTGATTTTTGACCACTACGGGGGCTTTGAAATGTTGCTCAGCTAAATAACGTTCATGCTCAGAAGAGAGATCAATACCCCAAGCCACAGGATTTTCGAAGGATTGACCCGACTGTTCTAACACTTTAATAGCATCGCTATAGTCAACTTGAGCAAAATCCGAAGCAACAAATTTTTCCAACCGGTTGATGACGTCTTTATCGATCCGTTCGGCAAAGAAGGTTAAGTCATCATAGCGTTCTTGCAAAACCGCTTTGAAGACATATTTTAACATTTTCTCGGCCAGGCTGGCGATATCGTCCAAGTTGGCAAAAGCGACTTCAGGCTCAACCATCCAAAATTCAGCCAAATGGCGGCTGGTGTTAGAGTTTTCTGCGCGAAACGTTGGGCCAAAGGTATAAATTTTGCTTAATGCACAGGCATAAGCTTCGCCATTTAGCTGACCGGATACGGTTAGAAATGCTTCCCGACCAAAAAAGTCTTTATCAAAATTAATATCCCCTTTTTCAGTACGCGGAATATTCTGTAAATCTAATGTTGAGACGCGGAACATTTCACCGGCACCTTCGGTATCGGAGGCGGTGATAATGGGGGTTGAGACCCAAAGATAGCCTTCTTCATGAAAGAAACGATGAATAGCTTGGGCTAGCGTATTGCGAACACGGGCAACGGCGCCGATAAGATTGGTGCGTGGACGCAGATGTGCCACTTCACGTAAATATTCGACACTATGACGCTTAGCAGCCATTGGATAACTATCAGGATTTTCCACCATACCGACCACAACAACCTGAGTGGCAGATAATTCAAAATTTTGGCCTTGACCTTCTGATGACTTCACGATCCCGGTTACTTCAACCGAGCAACCGGTGGTCAGATGTAAAACTTCGGTTTCATAATTATCTAGTTCATTATTTACAATAGCCTGTAATGGATTAAAGCAGGAACCGTCATAGACGGCGAGGAACGAGAAACCGGCTTTTGAATCTCTCCTTGTACGTACCCAGCCACGAACGGTTACTTCTTCGCCTACCGCTACACGGCCTTGTAGTACTTCGACTACAGGCGCTATGTTCATAAAATACTCTCTTTTGATATTTAGTTGTTTAAAGTTGGTCCCGATTGGGGAAGGCTTTATGTTACTTGTCCTCGCGTAAGAAACAAGTAAAAATAGCAAGATTAAAATGGGAATAACCAGATAAAAAGGCCTTTGTAATAAGAATTTAATTTATCCTGCTGCAACAATCGATAAAATAACTTGCCATAATAATCAGTTAGGTTTGTTATCAATCCGCTTCGTTGTACTTGGGATATCAAAAGCTTTCTTTAAGCGAACAATAAATTCATCGTCATCACAGATGGTTTTTCCTTGGCTATCAGACAATTTAGCGACGGGTTTACCATTACATTCAACCAATTTAATCACAATATTAAGCGGTTTAACCTGACGGATATTGCAGGTTAAACGGGTTCCAATACCAAAAATAAGATTGATACGTTTATAAAAATGTTTATAAAGGATCAATGCTTTTTGTAAATCAAGGTTATCTGAAAAAACCAGCGTTTTACTCATCGGATCGATAGCCAGCTTTTTATAATGACTAATTGCTTTTTCACCCCATTCTAATGGATCACCCGAGTCATGCCGTAATCCTTGATAACGATTGGCAAAGGGGATATCGAAGTCGCGCAGGAAAGCATCCATCGTAATACAGTCTGTTAGTGCAATGCCTAATTGATTGGGATACTCATCCAGCCAACTTTGCAGCGCCACGCGCTGGCTATTAGCGAGTTCAGCACTAATTTGCTGGTGAGCTTGAAACCATTCATGGGCTTGGGTGCCAACAGGTTTAAGCTGGAGTTGTTGGGCCAGCTTATAATTACTTGTACCGGTAAAATAAGGGAAATGGTTTTTGAGCTCATTGACAATAGCGTATTGCACCGCATGAGAGAAACGTCGGCGAGTACCAAAATCCATTAATTTGAAATTAGCTAAATCAATGTTTTGTGTTTTTGCGTCTTGATAAAAATGCTTAATCAATTTATGTAACTGTTCAATGGCATCTTCGGTTGTTACATTGGGCGAGCGATCGCGGTGGACCAGTTCGCTGATTAAGGCTAATAGAGGTACTTCCCAAAGAATAACCTCACGCCATGGACCACTAATTCTTAGCGCTAACTGATTTTCTTGCGTGGTATAAACATTAACCTGCGTCGGATTGAAGCGAAAATTCTTTAACCAATCGAGATAATCAGCTTTAAAAAAAGGCAGTCCACGCAGATAGCGGTATTCAGTTGGCGTTAATGCAATATTTGCCATTAAATCTATTTGTTGGCGTACAGCCTGAGCATAGTTACCAAGTCGTTCATCACTATGGCAACGAAATTCTGCCACAACCGATACTTGGTTATAGTGATGAAAGACGGCTTGTTGCATATGCAGTTTATAAGCATCAGTATCTAGCAGTGATGTAATGATAGGTGGTGCATCTAAATTCATAATGCGTTAGCTATCCTCGCGGAAGCATTACTCTCGACTTAAAGATAAAATATGCCAGAGTATACCTGTTGATGCTAGTAAGAGTGAAGGCCGTTGCATATATATTTCTGGCGTAGTTATAAAAAATTCTAATCATCTATTTGATATTATCAAATTATTTTTATATCGCAGAGTTTTTTGCAGCAATAAATAACATGTTAATAAAAGACCAAACGGATTGAATATTAATCATAGGTATGATTTATGATCAAAAGAAAGAGGTTTTAAGATATCATTATTGCCAAATAATTGACCATATTGAAACATAATAATAATTGATACAGGTAAAAATTTACTATGACGCAACAGCGACAAGAGAAATATCGTCAGGATTACCAGGTACCTGATTACACCATTACCGATATTGAATTGGATTTTGTGCTTGATCCTGTAACCACCATTGTCACTGCCATTAGCCGAGTAAAACGATTAAATTCACAGGCTAATGTGTTGATACTCGATGGCGAAAACCTGATTTTGCACACTATTCATATTGATGATAAACCGTGGACAGCTTATCGTGAAGAGGCAGGAAAACTGATTATTGAATCAGTGCCTGATACTTTTGTTCTTAAGGTAGTTAATGAAATAAATCCGCTAAAAAATACTGCATTAGAAGGGCTTTATGTGTCAGCTGATGTTCTTTGCACTCAGTGTGAGGCAGAAGGTTTCCGTCATATTACCTATTATTTAGATAGACCAGATGTGTTAGCACGTTTTACAACTTGTATTATCGCCGATAAATCCCGCTATCCGTATTTGCTCTCCGATGGTAATCAGATTGACAAAGGAGAAACAAACGATGGCCGTCATTGGGTAAAATGGCAAGACCCTTTCCCTAAGCCAAGTTATCTTTTCGCCCTGGTAGCAGGTGATTTTGATGTTCTTTATGATAATTATGTTAGCCAAAGTGGCCGTAATGTTACGTTAGCACTTTTTGTCGATAAGGGTAACCTTGATCGGGCTGACTGGGCAATGGTCTCTTTGAAAAATGCCATGCGTTGGGATGAAACACGTTTTGGCTACGAATATGATTTAGATATCTATATGATAGTGGCCGTTGATTTCTTTAATATGGGAGCGATGGAAAATAAAGGACTCAATATTTTCAATGCCAAATATGTGTTGGCCAAAACAGAAACGACAACGGATAAGGATTATCTGAATATTGAAGCGGTGATTGGTCATGAATATTTTCATAATTGGACGGGTAATCGTATTACTTGCCGAGATTGGTTTCAATTAAGTCTGAAGGAAGGGTTAACCGTTTTTCGCGATCAAGAATTTAGTTCTGATTTGGGTTCTCGTTCGGTAAATCGGATTGAAAATGTCAGGCTGATGCGCGCGCATCAATTTGCAGAAGATGCCAGTCCGATGGCGCATCCTATTCGTCCGGAAAAAGTAATAGAAATGAACAACTTCTACACTTTAACCGTTTATGAAAAAGGGGCGGAAGTTATTCGGATGTTGCACACGCTGTTAGGCGAAGAACAGTTTCAGGCAGGTATGAAACTCTATACCGCCCGCCATGATGGTAGTGCCGCAACCTGTGATGATTTCGTGCAAGCGATGCAAGACGCCTCTAATATTGATTTGACTCTCTTTCGTCGTTGGTATAGCCAATCGGGTACACCTTTAGTGACGGTAAGAGATGAATATTTAGCGGAAAAACAGCAATATTTATTGCATATTAGTCAAATCACAGCACCAACGGCAGATCAAGCAGAAAAATTACCATTACATATACCGCTAGATATTGAGCTGTATGATACGCAAGGTAATGTAATTCCATTACAGCATAGTGGTCGTGCTGTGCATTCCGTGCTTAATGTGGTTAAGGTTGAGCAAACTTTTGTTTTTGATCAGGTTAATTCGCCGCCAATACCTTCATTACTGCGTGAATTTTCCGCGCCGGTGAAATTGGATTATTCATACACTGATGAGCAATTAGCATTATTGATGCAATATGCCAGTAATGATTTTGCTCGTTGGAATGCTGCGCAATCACTACTATCGATTTATATTAAAGAGAATGTCGTACGCCAACAGCAGCGGGAAGATTTAATATTGCCGCAGCATATTATTGACGCATTCAAATCTGTTTTACTTGATGAAGCCTGTGATCCGGCTTTAAAAGCGCAGCTATTTACTTTACCTTCAGAAAATGAAGTCGCTGAGTGGTTTGCTATCATCGATCCGATAGCTATCCATAATGTTATTAACTTTATTATCCAAAAATTTGCCAATGAAATGGCGGCTGAATTTGTTGCCGTTTATCATGCCAATAAAATGACCGAGTATCGAATCGATCATGGGGATATTGCCAAACGTTCTTTGCGAAATAGATGCTTATTTTATCTGGCTTTTGGCCATGATAAGCAACAAGCGGATAAGTATGTCACCGAGCAATATTATCAGGCTAATAATATGACTGACACGATGGCGGCTTTGAGTGCTGCGGTAGCGGCCCAATTACCGAGTTGTCAACAGCTGATGGCAGAGTTTGAACAGCGTTGGCGTCATGATGGTTTGATAATGGATAAATGGTTTATGCTACAAGCCACCAGTCCAGCTAAAAATGTTTTGTCAACAGTATGTACTTTATTTACTCATCCGACATTTAGTATGGAGAATCCTAATCGAGTACGTGCCCTGATTGGAACTTTTGTTGCGCATAATCCGACAGCGTTTCATGCTAAGGGTGGTACTGGCTATCAGTTTTTAGTGGAAATGTTAATTATTTTAAATAGCAGCAACCCGCAGGTTGCTTCTCGTTTGATCGAGCCGTTGATTCGTCTAAGACGCTATGATGAAACACGTCAAAATCTGATGTATCAGGCGTTAACACAGTTAAAACAGTTAGATAATCTTTCCGCTGATCTATTTGAAAAAATTACTAAGGCGTTGAAAAACCAATAGTATTTTATTTTTCACTAGGTTACCAGCGTTTTCCTTCATAAAAACGATTACTTAAATAAGATATCCCTTTTTTTATAAGATTATCTGTGGGGGATATCTATCAGTTTGCTTTTACCTATTATTTTTAAAAACTTAAATGATAAAAAGCAGTGTCATATTAGGCATATTTAAATTATCATGCTCATCTGTACATACCATTGAGATTTGCTGATAAATTTTGCAATAGACTGTTTTTCTAGAATAAAAAACGGCAAATGGTTTCTACGACTAAATAATTTACATTATCTATCAAAAAAAGGTACAGCTAATGTTTTATCCCCTTATCCGAAAGGCGCTATTTCGCTTAAATCCAGAGCAAGCTCATGAAATTACCTTCCGGCAGCTTAAATATATCATGCATTCGCCGCTTAAGTTTTTGATCCAGCAGTCGGTCAATTTTAAGCCAACGACTTGTATGGGATTGACATTTAAGAATCCATTGGGATTAGCGGCCGGTCTTGATAAAGATGGTGAATGTATTGATGCTTTTGGCGCGATGGGATTTGGTTTCGTAGAAATAGGGACGGTTACACCTCGCCCACAACCTGGTAATGAAAAACCTCGGCTGTTCCGTCTGGTTGAAGCTGAAGGGCTTATCAACCGCATGGGATTTAATAATCTAGGTGTTGATAACCTAGTTGAGAATGTTAAAAAAGCGAAGTACGACGGTATTATTGGGATTAACATTGGCAAAAATAAAGATACACCGATTGAACAGGGTAAAGACGATTATTTAATTTGCATGGAAAAAATTTATTCATATGCAGGTTATATTGCTGTCAATATTTCTTCACCTAATACGCCAGATTTAAGATTGTTACAATATGGTGAAGCATTGGATGATTTATTGCAGTCAATTAAAAATAAACAACACTTATTAGCACAACAATACCAAAAGTATGTTCCTGTGATGGTAAAAATTGCGCCTGATTTAACCGAAAAAGAGATTATTCAAATTAGCGATAGCTTAATTCGCCACCAGATTGATGGCGTTGTGGCCACAAATACAACTTTAGATCGGAATTTAGTGAAAGGATTAAGGCATTCAGAAGAAGCTGGTGGATTGAGCGGCCGACCTGTGCAATTGAAAAGCACTGAAATTGTGCGGCTGCTAACCAAGGAGTTAAAAGGAGAGTTGCCAATCATGGCTGCAGGTGGAATTGATTCTTTGGTTGCAGCAAGAGAAAAATTGGCAGCAGGGGCATCATTGTTACAAGTTTATTCCGGATTTATTTATCACGGCCCTAAATTAATTAAAAATATTGTTAATTATATTTAATCTTAATTTAGGATTATAAAAAATTGACTGCTTTTTTATATATTAATATTTATTTTGTAATCTGATAATTTATTAAATTCAGGATTTTCTTTGAATATCTTTACGTAAAAACTCGAAATTTTTTCTATTATTTATTTTATAGAAGTACTTTTTATCTTAATTTTAATTAGTATGGATTTTAAGCTTGTAAATAGTGTGATCAGATTGAGGGGTGATAAATGAAAATAAAACCCAATAATCAGTGGCGCTGGTATTACGATAATGAACATGAAAGGATGATGTTAGATTTGGCTAATGGAATGTTATTTCGTTCATGTTTTCCAGCAAAAATGTTGGTGGCATCTGCTTATGGAGAAATGACTTTTAATATTGATGATGCGGGGTTATATCATTGTATTGAAGAACAGCTGCAAAAATTATCACTTTCTGATGAGCATAGTGCGGAATTAATTTTAAATGCATTAGTTGCTTTTCGTTTTTTAAAGCCGCAGATGCCTAGAAGCTGGTATTTTTTGCCAGTAAATTGCCACGATGATTTGGTGTTGGGGGATGTTGTTCAGGTTCATATTGAAGATAGTGGACAGAACGCATTGTTTTTAGTGGCAGAAGCAGGAAAATATGCCAGCTTATGTTTATTAATTGAGCCTAGATTAGTTTTGAAAGATCGGGTAATGAGATTTTGTGATCCGATTAAGATTATGAATAATCGCTTAATGATTTATCAACCATCAGCCAGTAGTTCAATATATGAAAGAGCTGTTTCATAAAAAAATAACCTGAATTAATCAATATTCAAGGTTTATATAATAACTAATTTGTGCAGCATCTTTAAACCAACAGTAATATCCATCATTCATTGATGACGAATGATGGATAAGAATTAGCTTAATAGTAATTTAATATTTGTTTTGGGAATGCAACTACAACTCAGGATCACGCCATCTTCTTTGATTGCTGTTTTTGTCAATGGGATCACTTCACCTGCTATTAGTTTCATTTTACAACAACCACAAATGCCCGTTCGGCAAGAGTAGGGAATTTTTAAGCCATGCTTTTCCAATTGTTCCAAGATAACAATTTGGTTATTGGCTAAATATTCTGTGCCATTAACATCGATTAATAATGTGGTTTCTTTTTCTGGATTAATTATCTGAGGCTTAGTTGATTTTACCGTTTTATATTGTTTAGGTTGTTTTTTACACGAGTTTCGCACAGGCCTATAAAATTCTAGAAATGGCTTAAAAGTAATGATTAATCTGCAAGTTACTGAAATGCATAAATTCACTTAATTTACAATAAGTTATATTTAATTTATAAGGTTTTATCTATTTACATATTATGCTGAATTAAACTTAAAAATAGAGCGTTTTTTTATTGGTCACGAGTTTCGCAATCTCCAAAAAAGAAGTATAAATTTAAAAACAAGAAAAAATCAGGGTGTTCATATTTTGTCGGGTTATCCATGTATTAAAGATATCTATAAAACATTCTTACAAGTAAGCAGTTTAAGATACTCTGGTTTAGCGTTATCAGGAGTAAGCCCATCGCCTTTATCTCATGACACTGTTAGCCGATGGCTAAAAAGTAGATGTTTTAGACCTAAAGACCTATGGCGATTAGTTGAACCTTCTATAGACAAAAAAAGCCCTTGCGTACTAATTGCCGATGATACATTGATTGCCAAAACACGTAGTAAAAAAATAGAGATGGTCCATTATCAATATTCAGGTAATGAACATGAGGTTATTGCTGGCATAGGTTTAGTTAATTTGCTTTGGCATGATCTGACGAAGGTTGAATCAATTCCTATCAATTATCGTATTTATGATAAAGATTCTGATGGAAAAACAAAAAACACGCACTTTTCCGAAATGCTCACTCTTGCTAAAAAAAGAGGGATCATGCCAGAAGCCGTAGTGATGGATGCTTGGTATTCTAGCCTGGATAACCTGAAATCAATTCGCTCTCATGGTTGGATCTGGGTAAACACGCTGAGGAAAAATAGGATTGTTAACCACACGAGTTTCGCAATCTCCAAAAAAGAAGTATAAATTTAAAAACAAGAAAAAATCAGGGTGTTCATATTTTGTCGGGTTATCCATGTATTAAAGATATCTATAAAACATTCTTACAAGTAAGCAGTTTAAGATACTCTGGTTTAGCGTTATCAGAAGTAAGCCCATCGCCTTTATCTCATGACACTGTTAGCCGATGGCTAAAAAGTAGATGTTTTAGACCTAAAGACCTATGGCGATTAGTTGAACCTTCTATAGACAAAAAAAGCCCTTGCGTACTAATTGCCGATGATACATTGATTGCCAAAACACGTAGTAAAAAAATAGAGATGGTCCATTATCAATATTCAGGTAATGAACATGATGTTATTGCTGGCATAGGTTTAGTTAATTTGCTTTGGCATGATCTGACGAAGGTTGAATCAATTCCTATCAATTATCGTATTTATGATAAAGATTCTGATGGAAAAACAAAAAACACGCACTTTTCCGAAATGCTCACTCTTGCTAAAAAAAGAGGGATCATGCCAGAAGCGGTAGTGATGGATGCTTGGTATTCTAGCCTGGATAACCTGAAATCAATTCGCTCTCATGGTTGGATCTGGGTAACCACGCTGAGGAAAAATAGGATTGTTAACCATAACAAACAACTGAACAAGTTAGACATCTCAGAAGAAGGAACGTCAATACACTTGCGAGGATATGGTTGGGTAACCGTTTTCAAATTTACAGCCAAAAACGGCCGTATTGATTACATAGTAACAAACAAAGAGAATCCCACCCGTCAATACCTCAAATCTATCATGGATGCACGTTGGTCTGTTGAAGTTTATCATCGAGAAGTTAAACAAAACTGTGGTATTGAACGCTGTCAGGCTCGCACGAGCCGAGCGCAAAGAAATCATATTTTTCTCGCTATTTCTGCGTGGTTTGAACAACATAAACGTCGTATATCTGAAAAAATAACCCTTTATCAACAAAATTGGGACGTAATCAAAAGTGCTATTACTGAGCAAATCCGTGTTTTATTAGCGTACCCAAATTAGTTTTGTGCGAAACTCGTGAACCATAACAAACAACTGAACAAGTTAGACATCTCAGAAGAAGGAACGTCAATACACTTGCGAGGATATGGTTGGGTAACCGTTTTCAAATTTACAGCCAAAAACGGCCGTATTGATTACATAGTAACAAACAAAGAGAATCCCACCCGTCAATACCTAAAATCTATCATGGATGCACGTTGGTCTGTTGAAGTTTATCATCGAGAAGTTAAACAAAACTGTGGTATTGAACGCTGTCAGGCTCGCACGAGCCGAGCGCAAAGAAATCATATTTTTCTCGCTATTTCTGCGTGGTTTGAACAACATAAACGTCGTATATCTGAAAAAATAACCCTTTATCAACAAAATTGGACGTAATCAAAAGTGCTATTACTGAGCAAATCCGTGTTTTATTAGCGTACCCAAATTAGTTTTGTGCGAAACTCGTGACTGGATGAAACAGCTACGTGATCAATGTATGTGCGTCATATTTGATAGTAGCCGAGAAGCATTGATTGCTGGTTTAAAAGCCAATCCTTGGTTGGTAAAACCAAATCGACATGAATTAGAAAGCTGGATTGGCCACCCCTTACCTAGCTATCAAGAAATTGCCAAAGCAGCACAGCAATTACGCACTCAAGGCATTGCTCATGTTGTCATTTCCTTGGGTGAAGAAGGTGCAATGTGGGTCAACTCGTCCGGTGCCTGGTTAGCCACGCCACCGAAATGCCACCAAGAACCTATCTTGCTAAGCAAATATTATGTCAACAGATACAACAACAATCCTTAAAATTAACGGATAATATTGCAGAAGCGGAACTAATTATTGTTATTGGTGAAAATATATCTGATGAATACCAATTAACTGGTAAAAAAGTTTTTTTTACTGATGAAACACAGACAATATGTAAGTCAGAAAAAATTCTCTCTATAGCCAAAAAAGAAGCGATTATTGTGGACAAGGTCAATTTTAGCAAACCAGCGGTGGCAAAAAATCAGCGTGTTTTAGCCGTGACTGCTTGTCCTACTGGGGTAGCTCATACTTTTATGGCAGCAGAAGCCTTAGAAATTGAAGCTAAAAAGCGCGGCTGGCAAATCAAAGTAGACACGAGTTTCGCACAAAACTAATTTGGGTACGCTAATAAAACACGGATTTGCTCAGTAATAGCACTTTTGATTACGTCCCAATTTTGTTGATAAAGGGTTATTTTTTCAGATATACGACGTTTATGTTGTTCAAACCACCCAGAAATAGCGAGAAAAATATGATTTCTTTGCGCTCAGCTCGTGCGAGCCTGACAGCGTTCAATACCACAGTTTTGTTTAACTTCTCGATGATAAACTTCAACAGACCAACGGGCATCCATGATAGATTTGACGTATTGAAGGGTGTGATTCTCTTTGTTTGTTACTATGTAATCAATACGGCCGTTTTTGGCTGTAAATTTGAAAACGGTTACCCAACCATATCCTCGCAAGTGTATTGACGTTCCTTCTTCTGAGATGTCTAACTTGTTCAGTTGTTTGTTATGGTTAACAATCCTATTTTTCCTCAGCGTGGTTACCCAGATCCAACCATGAGAGCGAATTGATTTCAGGTTATCCAGGCTAGAATACCAAGCATCCATCACTACGGCTTCTGGCATGATCCCTCTTTTTTTAGCAAGAGTGAGCATTTCGGAAAAGTGCGTGTTTTTTATTTTTCCATCAGAATCTTTATCATAAATACGATAATTGATAGGAATTGATTCAACCTTCGTCAGATCATGCCAAAGCAAATTAACTAAACCTATGCCAGCAATAACCTCATGTTCATTACCTGAATATTGATAATGGACCATCTCTATTTTTTTACTACGTGTTTTGGCAATCAATGTATCATCGGCAATTAGTACGCAAGGGCTTTTTTTGTCTATAGAAGGTTCAACTAATCGCCATAGGTCTTTAGGTCTAAAACATCTACTTTTTAGCCATCGGCTAACAGTGTCATGAGATAAAGGCGATGGGCTTCCTCCTGATAACGCTAAACCAGAGTATCTTAAACTGCTTACTTGTAAGAATATTTTATAGATATCTTTAATACATGGATAACCCGACAAAATATGAACACCCTGATTTTTTCTTGTTTTTAAATTTATACTTCTTTTTTGGAGATTGCGAAACTCGTGTTGGTGCGAAACTCGTGTTTTAGTTAAAATTTTTACCGTATTGATGCGGCGTGCGATATTTGAAGCCAAAACGTGCGATAAATGGTGAGCTACTCTTGTTTCCATCAGTGCAACGGAATTACACTGTTATTTTTCATCGGAGGCACTTTGGTCTGTTCTAGTGGTACGATCAACGGGACAATATTTGTAGATGATGGCCGATGAAACTAGATAAAGTAATACAAGCTTTTTTCTACTATGGCAGGACTCAAGTAATTCTTGAGCCTACTGTTCCTATACATAAGATAAATGAGCAAGACCTACCGCCGATACGCTCTCTCTGCTTCTCGCCGCTGTAAGCTCCATTAGCCCCAAAGCGTTCATCACATAAAAGAACGCCCTACTTACGAATAGATGTTGATAGAATCTGTCAAACTATGAAAATGAATCCCTTTATCTTTCAATTCAGAGATTAAACCGATTAAATTCTTGATGCTGTGTCCCAGCGAGGGCAAGATAGCGAATATTTATTAACCAAACTGCTCGTCAATAGAGCACTCATGTTCTCACCTTAGTCTCAGAGGTAGCACTTAAAATGCTACCTTTTGAACTATGGACACTCCATGTGTATATTTCAAGAGTAAAAATTAATCAACCGCTGATTGATAGTTTTAAGGTCATATGCTCGTTCAGCTATGTCGCACATTAGCCACTCGTGTAATTCTTCACGCTCTGGATTATCAACATCTTGAATATCTTTGAGCTTTTGGTAATATCCCCAAAGCCCCCCAGAGTCTTCAGATGGGCAGGCTTCCGCTCCCTTTATACAGATGGGGAGCTGGAGTAATTCCTGATCAGGCAATGATGATTCTTCAAGCAAAATGCAATGATCCCAGTTGTCTCCGAAATCGTATAAGTAAACCATTTTTTCTCCTTTCTTACGAAGGAGTTTGCTCAAAGGCACACCTGTACTATCTTGCAGATATGTTTCTTTAAAATCGTCCATAATCATTCCATATCGCAAATCTCCTTTTTCAAAACTGTACAAATGATCATTTGTCCAACCCATAGCTAATTGTATAACCATGTGTAGTTCATCAAGAGGTATTGTCTTCAGAACGATCAAACGTCGCCAAATTAGTGGTTTACTATCAATTAGTGTGATTTTTATTTGATATAAATCCTTTCCCGAAAATTCACTCATTATTATCCCCCTTAAATAAATACAGTCTCTTTAGTCTCACACTCCACTAAATTTTTCAAGTCTTTGCTAACGTTTGGCAATCACATTGAAAAATAGGTTTGCTTCCTCTCGCCCAAACGGTAGATATGCAATCTAATCTATGATCAATAACTTCGGGGCCATCACCGAACGTGATAGATATTGTTTGAGCTTATTTTGTCGTTTTGCAGTTGAGAGTTGCAACATAAGTTCAGCCGTCGTGGTAAAGCGGTTTTTTTTCTTCGTCCTCTGCTTCTCGCTGCAGCCAAACCTGCCTGAGTACGTTCAACAATAAGCTCCCGCTCCATTTGCGCCAAGGCACTCATCACATGAAAGAAAAAACGACCTGCTGACGAAGAGGTGTCGATAGAATCCGTTAAACTATGAAAATGAATGCCTTCATCTTCAAGTTTGGATATTAAAGTAATCAAATGTTTAATGCTGCGACCCAGTCTATCCAGCTTCCAGACCACCAATGTGTCACCCGATTTCAGTGCGTTTAGAGCACGTTTTAATCCGGGTCTCTGGTCTGTTTTTCCGCTGATTTTATCCTCAAAAATCTGTTCACAATTTGCGCAAATCAAGGATTTTTGCTGTAAATCGGTGTTTTGGTCATTTTTTGACACCCTCATATAGCCTATTTTTGCCATTTTAGCCCCTTAACCTTCCTCTAAAAGACTTATTATGCCTGGTTTTGGTCAAAATATTAGCTAAATTCTGAATTCAATAAAACCTTGGTTTGTTAGAAACGGTAAATCTGGCTAAAAATGCCACACCCAATCAGCGTAAAATTAACGGCAAAACTCTCACTCAGGATGTGCAGCTAACTGCCACAGATGTTCATGCTGTTACACCCGAAGTATTGCGTGTCGAAATCCCGGTAGGTATTCCCCTGCCTTGGCCTGCTGAAAGAGCGCCGACCGGTTGGTTTATCTGCAACGGTGAGCCATTCGATAAGAAAAAATACCCGCTTTTAGCACTCGCCTATCCATCAGGAAAACTCCCTGATTTACGTGGTGAGTTTATTCGTGGCTGGGATGCTGGGCGAGGCGTGAATCCTAGGCGTAAGGTTTTATCGTCTGAAACTGCATCACTCGAGCGCCACGCTCATGGTTATCGGGACAGGTATTATGTTGAAGATGATGGTCCACTAGGCCACGCAAACAATAAAGAAAAAATGCCTGTAGGGTATAAATGCAGATACAGGTTCACGTGCTACGGATGGAGATAATGATTCTTTTCTATTCATTGACAAAACAACGTCTAATGCAGGCGGTAGCGAAACCCGCCCGCGAAATGTCGCGTTTAACTACATTGTCAGGGCGGCCTGATAATGTTGAGTTAGTAGCAAACCAGCTCCCATGTTCTCGGCGCTTTAATCCCTGTTCTGGTATAATCTGCACTGATAATTAACGATTTTCCGACTATTTCGACATAAGTACCTAAATTGCCCTCGGGAGCAATACCTTTGTATTTTACCGTCGCGTTTGCCGAGAAAATGGCATGAGGGACGGGACAAGGTAAAGATACCGTATAAATCTGTCCGGCATTGAGTGGTGGTGTGATGCCCCATTGTCTGATAAGGCCGCTGTCACCACATTTCCACCATCCATTCGTAGCGAGGTGAGCTGTATTTTTTGCTCCTCGATTGTTAATCTGCATATTAAGCCAGCTGCTTAACGCCCCGCCCCAAATAGGGCCAGTTACATCACCATTTTCTTGATAAACCGCGGTTCTGCCGCCCCATGAGATATGCAAATTGCTATGAGTATTGATGGTTCCATCAATTTCTACACTCTTTAACCAATGCAATCGATCATTATTCCAGGAAGCTACTTTTGCATTATTAGCATAAAATGCCACGTTGCCATCGCCATTAGCCCGTAATCCTGAATCGTTATCGCCGATATGCACAGATTGGGTCACATGGAGGTTGCCATTGACGCTACCACCCGTTCGTTTATCCAGTGCATTTTTTGCACAATCTACCGTTTCCGTTAAACCAAGGTTTTTTGTAAAAAAGGATTTCGCCTGTTTCCTGACAAAATAAGCCTAAATGATGGCTTGATGAGGAAAATGCACGGCAAAAAACACTGTATTTACCGTTCAAATTTTAGCCAAAATGCCGATTTAGGGCTAAAATCGAGGTTTTGATTAAATTTTAATCCATTTTGGGGTGTTTTATGTACAGCAAAATCTCACTACTGAACTCTTGTCGGATAACATAAAACATCAGCGATATAGACGATCAATAAAGTGTTATCGATCGTCAAAACAGATCAATTACAGTGGCTTAACTACATTCACAATACTTAACCTGAGTTCGGGATAAGCATAATCAATTATGCTTGAAGATACGTACCTGCAACAGGTATCTTTGGTTTAGATGGCATTAAACAATATGCAACCAGTCCGCCTAATAAATTCACTACAAAATTAGCCGGAGAGCGATGTCGCGTATGCTCTATTTGACAAAGATTTTTTAACTCATCAAATACCGTTTCAATGACAGAACGATGACGCAAGATGGCTTTGTCGAAACAAGTCTGTTTAATAGGCTTCATTTTCTTCTTGATATTCGTTATAAGGTTAATTCCCATCGTTTTGAGTTGCTGTTTCAGTGAAGCCGATAAATACCCTTTATCTGCGTACAAACAACCAGAAAGATCCTTTGTCAGCTCAGGCAATGGTTTCCGATCATCGGTGTTTCCTGGTGTGAGTCGAAAACTGAGTATTTCCCCCAAATGATTGATAATTATATGAAGCTTGAAACCAAAGAACCAACCTGTTGAATTTTTTCCCCGTTCAGCTATCCCATTGAAGACTTTATGCCTGCGGATCCGTAAGTTATCACACACTGCTATCGGAGTAGAATCGGCAACCGATAGCCCCGTGCATTTTCCCTTAATTGACTCAAACAGTGCCGTTAACGCTAAGGCACTACGCGGAAGTAACTCTACACAGCGTGAATAGGATGGCAAGTTAGGAAATTCCTTCCGGAGATATAAGCGGACATAATAGAGATAAAATACCTTGAATTGCCTGAATCGGAGTTGATGAAACAACACAACCAGTGTCATCATTTCCGCCAACGAAAGCTGAGTAGACCGTCTACGACGCTTAGTACCGTTAGTCAGCAAATATTCATGCATTTTTGGCTCGAAGTCTTTGCAAAAATCATCCATCAGGCAATAAAGTTCAGTAAGATTTTCCATAATTGTTTAACAATGCTCTACTCTTTAACCAGACTGTTAGAGTATTTTAACAAAACAGGCTCATTCAACTATTTGAATATCAAGACTTTCTCTTTATTTCTTATCCCGAACTCAGGTTAAAATATTTACCTCGATACCGCAGTTATTATCAAATAACTTTCCTTTGTGTGTTTTTTGAGCGTATCAAATATTTTGCCTTTCGGTATCAAATGATTTGCCGCGCTATAGAGGGACAAGATATTTATGCTATAGAACGTTATAATAGGAATTCTTATCAAGATCGGCTCCCATGGCTCGAGCAGCACTATTATTGGGATGCAAATAATGAACAATGGCAAACGTTGAATACGATAAATACTGAACTAAAGTCAGACTATGATTTTGCTATTGATATTGTCATTGATGAGGTAGAAAAAGAGAGTGGAAGTATTGTTAATCTTAATTATCAACTTGATGAAATTAAAGAAATCAAATTAATTGATGGTGATATTTATTTGCAAATATTATTAGACGATGAGCTGATCGATAGTGAAATTCAATCAGTCAAAGTGAATTTAAGGTTAAAGAATGTATATATCAGTTTATCGAATGATGAGTATGATCTTAATCATCAATATCTATTACAAACGATGGATGGTTTTTTATTATCGATGTGCTTACCACAGAAATTAACAAAACAAACCACGCTAGAAAAAATATTTGAAACAATGTATTTTGAGATATTAGATAAAGTTAATAATAGCCTACCTATTAACGAAATTGAAATTGATTTGAGTAAAAATAGTATAAAAACCAGCCGAGAAAATTATTTATTGCCCGATATGATAAAACCTATGATTAGCGTTAATAATGGTCAACATACAGTTTTTCATGGTGATAAATCTAATAATTATTTTACATCAATTAAGAAAAATAACTATATCTATTTTTCTCATGGTATCGATATTTATTTACTTGATGATTTAGTTATAACAGATAATATTAACGATAGCGTTACATTTGATTTTAAAGAAATGACCGGCTCATATACGAATGAAGATATATTTATTATTGTGCTAAAAGATTATAGTGGTTATGATTTTACTTTTAATCAAAATAAACTTTTTTATCAAGGTTCAACAAAATTAGTTGAAATTAAATTTATTAACAATGTTGGTGATTTTTATGACAAAATTTATCTGCTGGATAAAAATAATGAATATTTTGCTATAGAATATCAAGAGAAAAGTTACCAAATTACGCCTTGTATAACAGTAGCACAACCATCAGAATTTGATGATGTTATTTTTTATCCTAAAGATTATTCGCAAATTATAAAAGTTAATTTATCAGCTGGAAATGATATATTAACGGATATGAGTGAAACTGGAAAAATTATTTTAGCAGGTGAAGGTAATGATATTATTACTGTTAGAAGCGGTAATAATGTCATTATTGATGGTAGTGGTAATGATACTATTTCAACGGGTGAAGGTAACGATATTATTATATCAACACATGGTAATAATGTTATTGATGCCGGTCGAGATAATAATGTTATTGTGGTAAATTATGCTATTGATGATATAGAAATTTTTCTACAGCCTGGAAATAATAAAATTTTTGCTCAGGGTTTGGCCAGAAACTCTATATTTGATTATTCAGGCAATAACTTAATTTTATCATCAAAAGATAATAATAAAAAAATTATTATTTATGATTATGAAAAATATAAAGACAATGTGGAAATTAATACCTCATTGAATAATAGTTTATTGTTAGTTAATAAAGATGTGGAATTATTAATTAATGCTGCATCAGCTTTTCAACAGAAAGATATTAATTCATTACTCGCTAATTTAACTGTAGCTGAAGAGAGTCTTATCAATCAAATATATCATTATAATAAATTAAGTTAATTTTAATAGTTCAGTAATATTGAGTTAATATAATAATAAAGATAATTAACTGTTAAATTAATAATATCCGAAATTTTTATCATCTAAGAAATTGTTTATTTAATATAATTTTTATTTATAAAAATTTATTTATAAGGAAATTTATTATGCCTAAACCAAAAAAATATCATTTTAAACCAGGTTTTTCTCAGCAGAAGTATATATTTGAAGCCTCTAAATAACACAGGTACGTGAAGGTGGATTAGAACAGGGCGAAAAATATATTAAAGGTATCCAGAATCTTGTTAAAATAATTGATTCTGAAACAGAAAGTTATGATCCACCTTATGTTAAGGCCAGGCATAAAGCAAGGCAATTACATGCTAAACAGAAACTGAATCTTTTATTATTGATTTAATTGGTAGACAAAGACTATCTTTTGATTTATATGAGATGGTAAATTATCAACCTGGTTACTCAATGTGGCCTCCAATAAAACAACATGAGAATATTCAATATTATTTTACTAAGATAGTTGAATTTGAAGCTAACCGAAATAATCAATTTATTGAAAGATTTTGGTTTAAAGAATTAATGATAGAAATTCAACGTAGAATTAATATAAATGATAATGACCTTATAAATTTCAAATTAATGGTACAAAGAACCTATCTTGATTTAAAGAAGAAATATCTTACTGGATATGTTAATTATTATAATGATAGAGGACTAAAGATAAATAAAGAATATGAAAATAGTATAGCCAATGATATAAAACTTGAAGAATTTATAAAAAATTATATTGATAAAGATGATATGAATAGCAATCGCTATTTAGAACTTTCATCTGAAAATCATATGATGGCAATTGTGATAGAAAAAATTTTTGACACCCCGTTATGGAAAACAGTCAATAATGAAGCAATACAAAATAACTCATATCTAGTAGATAAAAATAATATAAACAAAATTATTTTTCGTTTTACTGATGAGAAAAAACATCGTCAACAAGCTGAGTTATTAGCTAGTGAAAACCCAAAAAATACATTCCTTTTTCAAGTAGATAAAAATTCAAGTACGATTATTTTAGAATATGGCAAATTAGATAATTTACATACTACTAAAATTGATAAATGGATATTGTTAGGAGATGTTCTACTGCAAGATAATGTTTTTTTATTTGAAGGAATGACGACAAAAAATTTAGTCGATGTAATGAATGATATTCATAAACAACATTTATTGGCTATACCTGGTGAAATTAGTTTCTTTAATAAAAAAGCATTAGGCCGATTGTCAAACGCGTATGATACTTCAGCAATTGCCTGTCAGCTGGCAATAAAGTTAGCGCAGAAAAATATAACAACCAATATAACTAGTTACCAGGCAAACCTAGATCCTTTTCCATTACCATCATTAGATGGAGTGGCTGAATATTTTGATTTGATTAAAAATAATAAATTCAGTAAATTTAGTTATGATCAAGCCACAGAACAACTATTCTATAATGATTTTAATATTTCTCATGCTTTATTTATGGATATAGCTAAAGGTAATATTGATCCTGATTTAGACTTTGCAAGTTATCCTTATTATTTAAATCAATACCTACTTGGTCATGATGGTAATTTAATTACTAATAGAATAAAAACCATTATCTATGATCCAATTATTAGTCGTAAAGTGAATAATTATTTTTTACGTAATATAAATCAATTACCAAATGCGCTTGAACAATGGCAAAGAATATTTTCAATTGATAATAATGAAGCATTAAATATAAAAATAAGAAATATTGATCTATTATTAGAAAAGATCAGTTATCGACCAGAAATTATTTATTATCTTAGTGATTATTCAAAAATTTTACTCACAGAATTATATTCACGCTCCGATGGAGCACTTGATGTGGCTAGTTTAATGATCTTAATTAATGAACCACAACAGTTAAATAAGTTACATATGTCTTTGACAGAGCTTGCTGGGATTGATGAAAGAAGTGGACTTAGAGAATTGCCGTTACAAGAGTCATTATTTAGAAGTAAGCAATGGCATCAATATTATCTTAATAATGTCATCTCATTAACAAGAAAAGTTAATCAAGATCCTAACTTAACCATAAAACCATTGTCACATGCTTTTTATTTTGAAAAAAATGTAAATTTAGCTAAGTATATAGGCCTCTTTTATGCGTTAACTTCTAATAATACTAATGATATAAATAGAATATGGCAATATCACCGTGATTTAATCGAAGTTTCCTCCAGGAGAAAGTTATCGACAAATGAGCAAAAGTTTTTAAATAACTTTAATGAAGTTGTTGATTGGATTGTTTATTTTGCTGATAGAGAATTGTTACTCTATGAACAGCAAAATTTAATTTTATCTGAAAGCTTGGCTAATGATCCTATTATCAAATATCAATTAAGTATTAATCATATTGTTTTCACTATTCTTATTGAAGATAAAGGATATGGTTATTATCAATGTAAAATATTTGATCCAGGCATGGGAGAAATAAAAATAAATCAGATAGCAAAAGAAAATCTAGATATAAAAGTTCTTTCATATATTAAAAATTATCTTGATAGTCATATTATCATTAATAATAATAGTTATAAACGCTATCAATTGATGGGATTAGAAAAGGATCCTATTGTAAATTATCAATTTAAGCTACAAAAAATTTCAGATAATTTAATAATTAAAACCAGAGGAAAAGATTTAATTGATAAAATACCAATTAATGAAAATATATTCGAAGCTAATGTAAATGTTAAGATAGGAGAACATAATATTTCATTATTAGCCTTACAGCAAGCTGGTGCTCATATAGAGGATATTCCTATTTCATCATTTGCTATTAGAAACATTGCTTCTTGGCAAATAAAAATAAGATTTGATGCTGAAAAACTTAATGATTATTTAACTTTATTTTCGGGTACTAGAGAAAATATTAATATTATTAAATTAATTAAAGAAAGAATAAAACTTTTACCTGATCATAAAAGTTTTTTATTGGAAAATGGCAATTTAAATGAATATTCTGTAGCGATGGAGCGTTTAACAGATATTAATAACTATGTTGAGCCACATTTAATAAACAGAAAATTATGGAAAAATTTACAACTGAATATGGCACAATTACCACGTTACGCACATATTCTGAATAAGATTGCTAATATTACTCAGTTAACAAGTCTTATACAATTGGTTTCATCAACCCAATCAAGCTTAAACTATTTAAATAATCCTGATATTTCAGTAAATGAACGACAGCAGATTGAAAAAAGTCTGGTTATAGCCTGGAGTGCTGGCATCGTAAATTGGGGCAATGAAATTTTACAACCGTTACTAGTAAAAGCTGCGTATCACATAACAGGAGCCAGATATAGTGCTAATTTGTTTGCTGCCAGATTATCTATTGGCATTAATATCGCCACTAGTGGATTTGATCTTTATTATGCCTATGAAAACTTTAATCAGCTAAACTATGAGCCTGATCCGGTAATACGCCAGGATTTAATTGTTAATGGTACGTTATCTTTGCTAGGGGCTGGCGTAAGTATTACCAGTGCATTAACTATGTTAGCGGGTAGTTCGTATGCGGGTCCAGTAAGTATTGCGATCGGTACCAGTTTAATGATAGTAGGGATGTTTTATAACGCCTATAGTACTGTTGAAAGAATTAAAAAAATGTGCAATTAACAGCCATGGAAGAACTTCAAACAGGTTTCAATGCTGCATTAGGGCTAACAGCTAGTTATTCAGTGCGCAATAAGTTATTAAAACAACAGACAGAAAATGCGGTTAAAGCTTATAGAATACAAAGCGAAAAAGATTTATTTACCAATTTCTTAAAATCAGCTGGCTATAATCTTAATATATTTGTTGTAGAAGAAGAAAAAATTGTCGAATTACCGCGTTATCATTTATTTGATAAACAAACAAACTTTTATTTATTGAAGAATAAAAATCCAACTATTCAATATGATTATGAATATTTAAAAAATGATTTAAATATTTTTACTTTATCTCTCGATTTATGGAAACAACAACAAATTAGCGAAGCAATTGAAGTGGCTAAACGAGAATTTACTGCTGAAGAGGTCAGAAAAATTATTGCACAATACCCAGAACGTTATCTGGTAGAACCGGCAAAAATTAAAACCTATATTCCGATTAATACTCAAGGTGAAAATGAAGTTATTATGTTCAGCCGAGAGCAGGATAATATGATTAAAGTATTAACAAATCAACCTTACCTGGATAATTATCGATTTTCTGATGCATACGCTATTTATTCATTAGCTGGAAAAAATCAGCCAGAATTTATTTATGAAAGCTTACATGATTATTTGATGAAAGGAAGTTTAAAACGACACATTACTGGTATTAATTTTAATTTAGGCCATGGTGACGATGTTGCAGTTGGTCTAATAACAGTAAAAAACCGTTTTGTTGCTTATAATGGCCATAAGATATTTATTGGTGGAGAAGAGTATGACGTTTTTATTTTATCAAGCGAAAAAATAGGCCCTGGTGAATATAAGTATTTTAATGGTGATCGTGGTAATGATACCTTAATTATTACTCAATTACCTCGTTATTATAATAATGTATCGTTAAGTAGTGATGGAATTCTATCTGATAATGATGTAACACTTTCATTAGCAGAAACTTTTATTAATTTAGAGCAAGGTTCATTAAGATTTCTTCACCAATCTATCTATGCTAATTTTGAAAATGTTGAATTTTTGATTAATAGTAATAATAAAACTGATATTCATGCTGATTTAGTCAGTTTTGAAAATATTATCGGAATAAAAAATATTCAAGATGTTATTTTAGCTAATGAAAAAGACAATATTTTAAATGGCAACGGAGGGGTAGATATTATTTATGGTAAGGGAGGAAAAGATACTATTATATTGAATAATGGATATGCTAATGGTGGCGATGAGCAAGATACTTATATTATAGAGCGTTACAGTTGGAATGAGTATGTTGCAAGTTTAGCTTGGCGCAGTATAGATTATATTTGGGATGCTGAAAATCAAATATGGATAAATATTGCCATAAATAGAGCAACAGATAATATTGATGCGAAGATTATTATTGATGAATATGAATTTCAAACGAAAAGTATCGTAAATCTTGATTATTATTTAGATGAAATTAAAGAATTAGCAATAACTGGTAATGATATTAGCATTAATATTTCTGCCTTTGATAATCAAAGGAATATTAGTGTTTAACGTAATCTAAATATAAATAATATTAATTTGGTTTTAAAGAACGCGTATAGAAATTTTGATAATAATAATGTAATGGTTAACCATGAATATATTTTATAAACAGCAGATGGTTTTTTATTATCGATGGATTTAACTGACAAAATAAAAATATCAACACCACCAGATAAAATATTTGAAGCTATATATATTAGTGAATTAGATAAAAATAAGAGTTCTATAATTAATAATCAGATTGAGATTGATTTAAACCATAATAGTATAAAAAATTACCGAAAAAATTATCTATTACCCCCTATGATAAAACCATTATTGGCTACTCATAATGTAGAAAATTCCTTATTTTATGGTAATAATGCTAATAATAAATTTTTATCAATTAAAAATAATTCATATATTAATTTTTCTCATGGAATAGATACTTATATTATTGATGATCTTGAGATTAAAGATTTTAGTAATAATAAAAATATTATTTTTGATTTTAAAGAAATTATTACAGGCTATACACATGAAGATGTTATTATTATTGCAATAAAAAATTATAGTGGTCATGATTTTTTCTTTTATGAGAATAAGTTATTTTATAGTAAAAATGACAATACAGCTGAAATTATATTTATTAATAATACCAATGATTTTTTTGGTAAAATTTACCTTATCAATGGAAATAATGAAAGTTTTAATATTGAATATAAAAATGATATATATAGTATTAAGCCTACAGTTGCAATGCTTATTGCTACTGAAAATCATGATAATATTAATTATATCAAAAGTAATATACTCCAAAGAAAAATTAATGCATTAGCTGGTAATGATATTATTACTGATATGACTGAGTTAGGAAACATTCTTATTGGTGGTAGTGGTAATGATATTATTACCGCTAAAAGAGGTCATAATATTATTATTGATGGTGATGATGTTATGTCGGCAGGTGATGGTAATGATATTATTATATCAAGCCATGGTAATAATATTATTTCAGCGGGCAAAGGTAATAATATTATAGTAATAAATTATAATAATAACGAAACAAAAGTTTTTCTTGATGAAGGTAAAGTTAAAATTTATATACAAGGAATAGACAATATCTATAAAAATGAGAGTGTTGATAATAATTTAATTATTTCATCGTTAGATAGCAGCAAAGAAATAACTATTTATGATTATGAAAAATATAAAAATAATGTGGAGATCAGTACTTCATTAAATAATGGAGTACTATTAAATAATGAAAATATAGATTTACTAATAAGTGCTGCATCAGCTTTTCAGCACAACAATTATGAGACAATGATTGCTAATTTAGATAATGATGACAGAGATTTTGTTAACCAAATATATCAATATAAGGAAATAAGTAATTTATAAAATTATTGAAAGGAAATGAAAATTAGAGGGAATGTTTATGCCTGATAATTATAATGCAGATATTAATTTTCCTCAACTTACTTACCTATACTTAATATCAAAAGACAAACTTATTCATATTGCTGAAAAATTTATATTACATGGTAATAAGGAGTTATTAAAAAATATCCAAGGGAATATTTGTATTGGATTATCTAGCTATTATATGGCCAATATTCGGCAATGTGCAGTCAACAAGGAGAAAACTTCTTAGTTGAGTTAAAACAATTAATTCATACGATTGAAATGCCAATTTCAGAAAGCTCTACAACTTTAGTAAAAGCCAAGCTAATGGCAGAGAAAGTTCATGCTAAAGAAAAATTGAATCATTTTCTTACAGTAATTATTGATATACAAAAATGACATTTTAATTATATAGATATTAATAATTATGTACCAGAACCCTATATGTGGCTTGATTTGTTACCTGATGAGACAGTGCATCATTATATCGATAGGGTAAAAAATAAGGCCTTAAAATTAAATGCACGAGTTTCGCACGGGCATATAAAATTCTAGAAATGGCTTCAGAACAATAATTAATCTGTAACTTGCTAAGACGTATAAATTTACTTAAATTACAATAAGTTATTTTTAATTTATGAGATTTTTTCTATTTATATATTATGCTGAATTAAAGTTAAAAATAGAGCGTTTTTTTATTGGTGCGAAACTCGTGAAATGGTAATTTAAAAGATTCAATTTGGTTTGCAGAGCTTCACACTGATTTAAAAGTAAGGTATTTTAGTAACGATATTGACTCTATCGATAATATTAAGGCTAATTTTAATGAAGTATTAGTAGAAAAAAATATAACTATTATATTGATAGTATTAAATTCACATTAGACAATGGTATGCAAACAGTTTTATTTAAACAAACTCATGATCGCCATTATTATCTTTTAGGAATTGATTCTTTTTTTTCTAATTATCTTAATCAACCAGTAAAATATAATGCTAAATATTTTGAGTTATTTACTGGCAATCATATGATGATATTTTCGATAGAAAATAATTGTCAGGCAGTTAATTATACTTTTTTTGATAGTAATATCGGTATATTTAATTTTGATAATAAAGAAAAATTTAGATTATTTTTGCTGTCCTATTTAAAAGAACATGAACAAGCTTATAAAATACCTAAAAATGAAAATGGTAATTATAAATTAATGATAGCTGCTTATAAAAATAGTGATGATATTAAACAGCAATTAATTGATTTAAGTATTAAGCAACAAGATATAGCGATAACCGCAACAAAAATAATTTTTGAAGATCAACAAAAAATAACAAGATTATTTATTGTTAATGAAAATTTACTCTATAATGTTAGTATAGAGTTTGTTAATGTTGATTTTTATAATCAATTAGTATTAGTTAAATTAAGTTACTTGCATAATAATGAAAAAGTTATAAAAAATGTTATTATTAATCAATTATCCGTTGATAAAATATTAAATATCATTCATGAAGAGTATCAAGAAATATTAAATTCAGATAAAATATTGACATTAATCGAATCTGAACAAAATATTATTTCATATTATGATATTGATACCATTCCTGATCATTTATCTGAAATCAAAAATCAGAAAAAATCGCCTTATTTAATCAAAAAAGTAGATGATTTTATTTTTGTCGAACATGGCAACACGAATGACCAAAATAGCCATGTAACTGGCGACAGCCAATTATTAGCTGATTCAGCATTAAGTAGACAACATACTGTTATTATCCAAATTCAAGATGATATTACTGTCGCTGATGCGGTAACAAAATTAAAAAATAAGCACCCAACTCAAACAACGATTGTTTATTTTGATATAAGAAGTAATCAGTATAGCGTTAGGTATAATTCTACAGAGATGGGGAAACAGGGTAATGTACGTTGGCTGATTGTTGCTCATGGTTCATACTTTAACCGTATAGAGCCGGCTGTTTTTGCCCAGAGTTTAAGAAAATTAAAACAAACTGTATTTGATCACCATGAGCCCAAAAAAATCGTTTTTGTCGGCTGTAAGCTTGCAAGTGATAATATTATAGAAGATAACGCGCTTAAGCTAAGCCGCGCATTGTGGGATCAGCAATTTGATGCAGCAACTTCTGCTTATACAAAAAATGTTTATATTTCTGATTCAGGTCATAGAATAACAAAAATTGGATTTTTGGAAAGTAATACTAAAAATATGGCATCATATAAGAAAACATATCAATATCATCAGTTGTCAAATACTATTTATATCAATGGCCAAGATTATATTTTTTCAATTTTAAATGATTCAGCAAATTCTATATTATCAGAAAATGAAATTTATTTAAAAAAATATTTTTCAGATTATCAAGGTAATTTAAATATTGATTTAATAAAATTAGTCAGTTATGAAAATGAAGCTTATAACATTTTTAAATCATATTATCATGAAATTATTAACAATAATCTTATTTTTGATAATCAAATCCTGCTAAATAGAATAATTACAAAACAGATAACTGACGTTCCTGTTTGGCGTAAAGTTAATGCAAATTTTATTATTGAAAATAATAGCCATTTACCGGCAGTATCAAAAAAAATATTATATTGCGGTTTTCTGGCGATGATAAGGCTCGTCAGCAAGCTGAATTGATCGCGATGCTAGATCCAAATAATACTTTAATTATTCAGATTGATACTAATCGAAAAAAATATTTTATTGAATATGGAAAATTAGCTGATTTTCAGCAAAAAGGTGAGCAAGCCTGGTTTTTATTAGGTTATGTTTCACCATCAGGAGAAAAATTTAGTGGCTTGAATTCACAATTGTTGGTAAAAGCTTTATTAGCCATAAAAGAACAATTTGTGCTGGATAACCCACAGGAAGTCTGCATTATTAGCACTACCACTATGGGGCAAAATGCTAGTCCTTATAATGCTGATTGGATTGCATCTGGGGTTGCAAAACAGCTTTCTGCTATCGGTATTGATACAATAATAACATTTTATACCCAGCGTAAAGGTTTTTTGGTGAATGAGAATTTATTAAATCATAATGCTAGTTTTATTAACTGTCGTTATGACTCTGTCACAAAACAAATTTTGTTAAATGGTATTCCTATTACTCAATCCTTATTAATGAGTATTGCATTGAAAGAGGTGCTTGTTTGGCAGGCAGTGTCAGAATATTCTTTTTATTTATAAAACTACTTCGTTAATGAGCGAAACGGTATTGATATTAATAAACTACAACAAGTGGTTTATGATCCTATTATTAGTAAAAAAGTGAATAATTATTTTAAGCAAAATCAGCATATTTCTACTAATGCAATGGCTGATTGGCAGTTAATTTTTAGTAAAGATACACAATTACCCTTATGGCAGCAAGCGCATGAATTATCTTCATTACTGGATGCAATATATTGTGATCAAAGTGTGTTGCATAATTTAAGTGATCAGTCACGTTGGATATTAAAGCAGTATTTTTCTTTAGGCATAAATGAAGTGCATGAGGGAAAAATCTTATCTTTAGTGGCTAATTATCCAGAATATATACGTTTACAAACCTCATTAAGTGATTTGATAGGACTTTCTGCCGAAAGTGGGCTTGAAGGATTAGCTTTACGCTCTGCATTAGAGAAAAGTGATCACTGGCATCGTCGTTTATTTATCAATTTTAGCCAATTAAAACAGAATATTAGTCGTAGAGCTGATATTGATGGACAAATGAGATTATTTTCACACGCTTTTTTATTACATGACAGTAATATTTTTGCCGCTAATATCGAGGCGACTTTAGGCATAATGTATAGCAGCTTTCCGGTTGATGCTAATGATAATATTCATCAATTACTGGTATATCATCGTAAATTACATGAACAACGTTTGATAAATACACTTTCTACCGAAGAACGCTATTTTTTGCAGCAATTCGAGCAGGTTTTCCAATATATTAAACGACAAGATATGGTTGGTAATATAACTCAATTGCTAACTACACAATCCCTTGAACAGTGGTTATCGGTGGCGGAAATAGGCAGTTACCAATTAAAAGCGGGTAATTCGGTATTCACTGTAGTAATTACTCAGCAAACTGATGGTTATCAATTATGCGTTATTTGATGCAAAAGGTGGAGAAATTGTATTTAGTGGGCAAAATAAGCTGGATCTTTCAGCTGCAATATTTAGAGGATTAACTGATTATTTAACGGTAGATTTGCCGAAAAATTTTATTGTAAAAAATAAAACCACCAGAGCTGCTGAAATCGGCATAGAAAAAACTGCTGAAGGTCAATTTAAATTTGATATTTATCGTCTTGAGGTTACTCAGGAGATAAAAACTAAAATTAGTTCACTAATTACGCAGTTGCCTGATAAATCCGAGGTTATTGCTCGTTCATTAATACACGAGTTTCGCAATCTCAAAAAAGAAGTATAAATTTAAAAACAAGAAAAAATCAGGGTATTCATATTTTGTCGGGTTATCCATGTATTAAAGATATCTATAAAACATTCTTACAAGTAAGCAGTTTAAGATACTCTGGTTTAGCGTTATCAGAAGTAAGCCCATCGCCTTTATCTCATGACACTGTTAGCCGATGGCTAAAAAGTAGATGTTTTAGACCTAAAGACCTATGGCGATTAGTTGAACCTTCTATAGACAAAAAAAGCCCTTGCGTACTAATTGCCGATGATACATTGATTGCCAAAACACGTAGTAAAAAAATAGAGATGGTCCATTATCAATATTCAGGTAATGAACATGAGGTTATTGCTGGCATAGGTTTAGTTAATTTGCTTTGGCATGATCTGACGAAGGTTGAATCAATTCCTATCAATTATCGTATTTATGATAAAGATTCTGATGGAAAAACAAAAAACACGCACTTTTCCGAAATGCTCACTCTTGCTAAAAAAAAGAGGGATCATGCCAGAAGCCGTAGTGATGGATGCTTGGTATTCTAGCCTGGATAACCTGAAATCAATTCGCTCTCATGGTTGGATCTGGGTAACCACGCTGAGGAAAAATAGGATTGTTAACCATAACAAACAACTGAACAAGTTAGACATCTCAGAAGAAGGAACGTCAATACACTTGCGAGGATATGGTTGGGTAACCGTTTTCAAATTTACAGCCAAAAACGGCCGTATTGATTACATACACGAGTTTCGCACCAATAAAAAAACGCTCTATTTTTAAGTTTAATTCAGCATAATATGTAAATAGATAAAACCTTATAAATTAAATATAACTTATTGTAAATTAAGTGAATTTATGCATTTCAGTAACTTGCAGATTAATCATTACTTTCAAGCCATTTCTAGAATTTTATAGGCCTGTGCGAAACTCGTGACATAGTAACAAACAAAGAGAATCACACCCGTCAATACCTCAAATCTATCATGGATGCCCGTTGGTCTGTTGAAGTTTATCATCGAGAAGTTAAACAAAACTGTGGTATTGAACGCTGTCAGGCTCGCACGAGCCGAGCGCAAAGAAATCATATTTTTCTCGCTATTTCTGCGTGGTTTGAACAACATAAACGTCGTATATCTGAAAAAATAACCCTTTATCAACAAAATTGGGACGTAATCAAAAGTGCTATTACTGAGCAAATCCGTGTTTTATTAGCGTACCCAAATTAGTTTTGTGCGAAACTCGTGTAATAGTAAAAACTGGCGCTACCCATATTCAATTAGCAACCTTACAACAAGCCGGTGCACAGGTTGATAATCAACCTGTGACAGCGCAATCCGCCAGATTATTAACTAACAATACCAATAAATTCACATTCGATGTTCAGCAACTTAATGATTATTTAACTTTTGCGAATGGTTCGCAGGAGAATTTAAAGCTGGTGAGCGTAATTAACCAACAATTAAGTCGAGTCCTATCAAAGAGTCAATTGTTAACTAATGAACAGGATCTGGTTTCATCAGCACTATTATTAGAAAGATTATCCGCTATTGAACATAACCCAGATAAGACTCTTTGGCCACGTTTACGGCAAAATAGTGTCAAATTGCCTCGTTATGCTCGCATGATGAATAAAATTGGTTATGGTACGCAGGCTATTGGTCTGTTTCAATTGATTAACTCTACCCACACCATGTTAGCAGAGCAACAGTCTACAGAATTGAATGATCAGCAGCGGGCTGAAATAGGTAAAAATATCGCCATTGCTTGGAGTGCTGCGGCAGCTAATTTTAGCACTGATATTTTGCAACCGCTGTTATTAAAAAGCGCTTATAAAATAACTGGCTCTTATCGAGTGGCAGGTACGTTTACTGGACGGGCGGTCATTTTTTTAAATGCGATGGCGGCGGGATTTGATATTTATTATGCTTATGATAGTTTTAGCTAACTAAAGACAGAACAAGATCCTGCTATACGTCAAGATCTGATTATTAATGGCATGTTATCTGTACTGGGAGCGGGTGTCGGACTTGGTACCGCATTGGCTATTTTTGCTGGTTCAGCAGCAGCAGGGCCGATTGGTATTGCGTTTGGTGCCGGTTTAATGTTGGGGGGAATGGCCTATAATGCAGTACGAACAGTAGCAAAAATTAAAGAAAAAATTGAATTAACTTCAGGAGAAGAATTTGAAACTGGTCTAAGAGCGGCTTTGGGACTGAATCTAACTTATGCGATACAAAATAAATTACAGCAATTTCAGGTAGCAGATAGTTTTAAACAAGCGTTATTTGAAAAACAACGCAATCAATTTCAATTACAACCATTTGGTTATACTTTACATGTTTATATTGAAGAAATGCAGCAAGCAGAAGAGTTACCTTATTTTCATTTAATAGATAAACAGACAAATAACTATCTGGTCTATCAAGATATTGAACATCATATGATAGCAAAACATCTCAATATATTTTCAAATTCAACCATCACCTTATGGATAAATGAATCTATTAATCATGAGATAGAGCAGTATAAAAGACGCTTTTCCGAACAGGAAATCAGATTAATTTTACAGCAATTTCCAGATCGCGATGATACTGAACATGTCAAAATTAAAGAATATATTCCACATTCACAAATAGCAACTAATGATACGATTTTATTAGAGGAAAATTCAGATAATATATTTTTAGACTTTACAGATAATTATTCTAATAGGTATAAATTGTTTGCATCGGATAGTCAAAAATCAATGGTCATTTATACAACATCATTGTGGCCTAGATTAACACATTCCTATGATTATGCTGAAAGTTTTTTTAGAAATACCTATAACAAGGCTTATATTTCTGGCATAAGTTTTAATACAGGTAATGGCGATGATATTATTATTGGATTGAAGGAAGTAGCCAACCGATTTGAAATATATGATGGTAAAAAATATTTATTGGGGGTAATAGCGATGATATTTTTATCTTTAATAATAAGCAATTTGAAATTAGTAAAATAAAATATCTTTACGGTAAAGATGGTAATGATAGTATTATTATTAATACATTACCTATTCAACAAAATATTGGTCTTATAGAGCCAGATTTTTCTATTTATAATAAACATAACAATACCAGTTTTCGCGGTTGTTATATTGATTTAGAAAATAGTACCGTAAAATATTTAACGCGACCTTTTCGCCCTTTTGACTATTCTCATCATAGAATGACAAGTTTTGTTAGTAGTAGTAACAATACTTCACAACTTGTTGCATCTATTAATAATTTAGAAAATGTCAGTGGGCCGAATACAGCACATAATATTATCATTGGTAATGCTAAAGATAATATTTTAGCAGGTGGCAATGGGCATGTAATTTTATATGGTAAGGACGGTAATGATACCCTTTTATTAACAAAGGGCTATGCTAACGGCGGTAATGGCGTTGATCGGTATGTTATTCAACATTATAATTGGACCGATCATATAAAAATCTTACCTGACTATCGCTTTTTTAATCAGTGGCATCCAGAACAGCAAATTTTTATCAATCCCAGCTCACAAAAGCAGCGATTTAAATTTAATCGACTGTTTAATTATAATTCATATGTAGTAATAGATGAAATGAGCAACAGTGATGAATCTATTATCGGACTGGAGTATCAGTTAGATGAAATAAAATCATTTGAATTAATTAACAGTGATATTATTCTGAAAATTGAAATAGATGCTTCATCTGAGCTGAATAAGACAGCAAAAAGTGTTATTCAAATAAAACTAAAGAATGCCTATAATTATCATGGTGATGGCAAACGTTTTTTAACTCATCAATATAATATACTTACTCAGGATGGGTTTTTATTAACCCCTTATTTATCTCAATTGTTGGACTCCACCTCTTATCAAGATGTTTTATTTGAGATTATGCATGTTAGAAAGTTTGAACGTCATGTCAGTGCGGCCAGATCTTATTATGTTGGTATTGATCTGCGAGAAAATACCCTTGAGACATATAAAAGAACATATTACTTACCAAATAATATTAGACCAATGAAAACCGCATTAGAGGCAGTGGAAACAAAGTTTTCTGGCGATCAATTTGATAACCACTTTTATAATATAAAAAGTAATAGCTATTTCCATCTGACAAAAGGTATAGATCATTATTATATTAATGATATGTCAATTCCTAATTTAGTGGCTATTTATATTACTTTTGATTATGGCGCAGTAAGTGAGCTTTATACTGAAAATGATAGATTGATTATTTATTTAGCTGAATATAGTGGGTATGACTTTTTCTTTGAAAATAATGAGCTGGTACATAAAGATAAAAAAAATGATATAGCCAGAATAAAATTTGTAAATTGGCAGCAGTTAGCATCAATAAATATTCTAATTCAGGATAAAAATCAGCAAAAATTTAATATAATTTTGTCTGAACAGGGCAACTTTATTAAGCCATTGGATCCTATTCAAATGGCAACAGAACAAGATGATATTATTGTGTTGCCATTAGATTATCGTCTGAATCACGAGTTTCGCACAGGCATATAAAATTCTAGAAATGGCTTAAAAGCAATGATCAATCTGCAAGTTACTAAAACACATGAATTTTCTTAAATTACAATAAGTTGTATTTGATTTATAAGGTTTTATCTATTTATATATTATGCTGAATTAAACTTAAAAATAGAGCGTTTTTTTATTGGTGCGAAACTCGTGTGAATGAAAAATTACTTGATGCCGGTGATGGTAATGATATTGTCACCGATATTAGTCAAAGGGAGCATATTATTAAGGGAGGAAAAGGTAACAATATTATTTTCATTAATCAGCTTAATGGCCATATTAAAATTATTAACAGTGGTGGCAAAGATACCATTATTTTGCAGGATAAAAAGATCGCTGATTATCAGATTGTTGATCATAACGGCAATCGCTCATACCTCTCTTCGGATAGTTTATCTGGCATATTGATTGAAGATTATGAGCAACAAAATATTACTGTTAAAGCTGGAATTGGACTTAATGAACCGCTTAATAATGAACAAATTAATGGTTTAATTGATTTCATGGCTGCGTTTGACAATAAAAGCGAAAATAGCAGTATCGATTTAATCACTTATCTATCTACCTTTAATGTTGAGGCAGATTTTAGTGTTGCGACAACCCTATAAACACTATTATTAATAAATAGAAATTAGATAGTGAGTTTTGGTTATTGTAAATAGTCGCAGTATTTTGTTTCACTCATTATTAATTGTAATGATGTAAAAATAACCAGCTAAATTGATTTTAATTAATTTAGGTATGAGCAAATAATCAACTATGTTATTCTGTTGGCAAGATAAACTTTTTTTGAAAAATTATGCTATTTGAAGCTAATTGTTAAATTTATTTAAATAACAAAAAATTATTTTAGGATAGGGTAGTTATGATGACGCCAAAAACCAAGATTATCATTGTCGGTGGTGGGGCAGGAGGATTAGAACTTGCAACCAAGTTGGGGCATAAATTAGGACGCAAGAATAAAGCTGAGATTATATTAGTTGATCGTAATCAAAGCCATTTATGGAAACCTTTACTGCATGAAGTTGCGACCGGCTCTTTAGATGATGGAGTAGATGCTCTGAGTTATTTGGCGCATGCCCGTAATCACTATTTTCATTTTCAATTAGGTTGTTTGACAAATATTAATCGTGAAAATAAAACCATTACGCTTGCAGAGATACATGATAAGGAAGGCCAATTATTAGTTCCTGAGCGGCAATTAAATTTTGATATTTTAGTGATGGCGTTAGGCAGTGTGTCTAATGATTTTGGTACCGCCGGCGTAAAAGATCATTGTATTTTTCTGGATAACCCACAGCAAGCACATCGTTTTCATGACGAAATGTTAAATTTATTTCTCAGTTATTCGGTGCGACATAAACCGGATGATAAGATTAATATCGCCATTGTTGGTGGTGGCGCAACTGGGGTGGAACTTTCTGCTGAACTCTATAATGCTATCGAGCAATTAACCAGTTATGGTTTTGAAGGCTTGGATAAGGAAGCGCTTAATGTAACCCTGGTTGAGGCGGGAGAACGTATTTTACCGGCATTACCGGTACGGATCTCAACAGCTGCACATCATGAATTAACCAAATTAGGTGTTCGTGTTTTAACACAGACCATGGTAACTAGTGCGGATAGAGATGGCCTTAACACTAAATCGGGAGAAAAAATTAACGCCGATCTTATGGTTTGGGCTGCGGGTATTAAAGCACCTGATTTTATGCACCAAATTGGTGGCTTAGAAACTAATCGAATTAACCAATTAGTCGTTAAATCAACACTACAAACGACGCTAGATAATGCTATTTTCGCTATTGGTGATTGCGCATCTTGCCCTAAAAAAGAGGGTGGATTTGTGCCTCCTCGCGCCCAAGCTGCACATCAAATGGCCACTTTGTGTTATAAAAATATCCTGGCATTACTCGATCATAAAGCGTTGCAAGAGTATGTTTATAAAGATCATGGTTCTTTAGTCTCATTGTCTCGTTTTAGTACGGTTGGCAGCCTAATGGGAAATTTAGTGCGCGGTGATATGATGGTTGAAGGGAAAATCGCTCGTATCGTCTATATTTCACTTTATCGTATGCATCAAATAGCGTTACATGGTTATATTAAAACCGGATTGATGATGTTAGTGGGTAGAATTAATCGTATTATTCGACCTAGATTAAAATTACATTAATTTATGCCGATCAGCATTAATAATAGCAAATTTGATATTAACCATCGCTTCTTACTGTAATCAAAATAAGAAGCGATGGGTTAATTTATACTTGGTGTGACTGAAAATCAGTTATTAATTGTTTGACGAAAGTGAGCCTTTCAGCATAATTGATTAGTGGTTTAACAAATTTCAATTTATTAGGCCCATCCAGCCGATAAATATCAGCTGAGTTTTGCAGTAACGCGATAAGAAAATTCGCGCTTACTTTATTTTGTTCACTAAATTCAATAAATCCGCCTTTTTCATGAGCTTCTATTCGTTTAATGCCTAATGCTTGTGCATGCATCCGGATGGCAGTAGATTGTAGTAACTGCTTGCCTGCATCAGGCAGGCTACCAAAACGATCAATAAGTTCAATTTTTAACTCATCCAGCTCATTGTCATTTTTGGCGCTGGCAATCCTTTTATAAAACGATAATCGGAGATTTACGTCGGGAATATAGTCATCCGGCAGTAGTACCGGCATTCTTAACTCAATTTCAGTCTGTTGGCCGGTAAGTTGTTCTAAAGAAGGTTCCTTGCCTTGCTTTAAAGTCTCAACGGCGTTTTCTAGCAGTTCCATATAAAGTGTAAATCCGATGGTGGTCATCTGTCCGCTTTGTTCTTCACCGAGCAACTCGCCAGCCCCGCGAATTTCTAGATCATGGGTAGCCAATGCAAAGCCAGCGCCAAGATCTTCTAGTGCTGCGATCGCTTCAAGCCGTTTTTGCGCGTCACCCGTCATAGCTTTCGGGTGTGGTGTTAAAAGATAAGCATAAGCTTGATGATAAGAGCGGCCAACTCTGCCACGCAGTTGATGTAATTGCGCTAAACCAAAATGATCTGCCCGTTCAATAATAATAGTATTAGCGGTAGGAATATCGATTCCGGTTTCAATAATGGTGGTGCAAATTAATACATTGAACCGTTGTCGATGGAAATCCGTCATTACCCGCTCCAGCTCTCTTTCGCGCATTTGACCATGGCCAATTACAAAACGCGCTTCAGGTACCAGCGACTCTAAACGCTCTTTGGCTTTCTCAATATATTTTACATCATTAAACAGATAGTAAACTTGTCCACCCCGTAATATTTCACGCAAAATTGCTTCCCGCACAATTAAATCATCATATTGACGAACAAAGGTTTTAACCGATAATCGACGAGAAGGCGGAGTGGCAATAATCGACAGATCACGCATGCCACTCATTGCCATATTAAGGGTTCTAGGAATAGGTGTTGCCGTTAATGTTAGAATATTAACATTAGCTCGCATCGATTTAATTAATTCTTTATGGCGAACACCGAAGCGATGCTCTTCATCAACAATTAATAACCCAAGTGTTTTCCAACGAATATCATTTTGCAGTAATTTATGGGTACCAATTAAGATATCCACTTTTCCTTCAGCCGCTGCGTTGATAATCTGTTGCTGCTCTTTGTTACTACGAAAGCGTGACAGCATTTCAATCCGTACTGGCCAGTTTGCAAAACGGTCGCGAAAATTATCGAAGTGTTGTTGCGCCAATAGCGTTGTAGGTACCAACACGGCAACTTGTTGATTATTGGTTATTGCTAGGAATGCTGCTCGTATCGCTACTTCGGTTTTACCAAAGCCGACATCACCACAAACTAAGCGATCCATGGCAATAGGTTGACACATATCGCTTAAAACGGCATTAATTGCCTGTTCTTGATCAACGGTTGTTTCGAAGGGAAAACCTTGGCAAAAAAGCTGATATTGCATTTTATCGTGCTTGAAAGCAAAACCTGGCTTTATGCTACGCTGAGCATGAAAATCTAACAGTTCTGCCGCCACATCACGAATTTTTTCAGCTGCTTTTTGTTTCGCTTTAGTCCAAACATCAGCACCTAATTTATCTAGTGGTGCACTTTCATCACCGCCGCCACTATAACGGCTAATTAAATTTAGCGATGAAACCGGAACATAAAGTTTATCATTGCCTGCATAAGTCAGCATTAAGTACTCAGCTTGAATACCTCCTGCGGCTAAAGTGGTTAAACCTTGATAACGTCCAACCCCATGTTCAAGGTGAACAACTGGTTGTCCGGGGCGTAACTCTGCCAGATTACGGATCAATAAATCGGTATTAATTGGTTTACGTTGTTCAGTATGACGTTGAATAACCCGTTTACCTAAAATATCGCTTTCACAAATAAGAGCTATTTGTTGATCCTGATTAGTAAAACCCTGCTCAGCTGCCCCCATGGTGATATAAAATCCTGTATTATTGGCTTCATGCAGCATTTTAATCTTAATAGGATTGATTTTTATCCGTGCTAATAGCTCTAGTACAGTTTCACGCCGTCCGTCACTTTCTGCAGAAAAAATAATTCGGCCAGCAAAATTTTTGCTGAACTGCTCCAGTTTATCAAGTGGGGCTTTATTTTGTTGGCTGATACTTAAATCAGGTAAAGCTAGGTAGGGCAGGTTAGTGTTGCCTGCTTTTTGACCGACCGGCTCAACTGAAATTTTGATACGTGGCCAAGTTTTAAGGGCGTGATTAAGTTGCTCGCTATTTAGCCAAAGTGTATCAGGCGGTAGTAGCGGACGCATGGGATCAACATTTCGGCTCTCATAGCGCTGATAAGTGTCAGCCCAAAATCTATTAGCCGCCGCTGCTAAATCTTGCGTGATCAATAAAGTATTAGCAGGCAAGTAGTCAAATAAAGAAGATAGTGGTTGATTGAAAAAAAGAGGTTGCCAATATTCAATTCCCGCTGGCATTATTTTTTTACTAATTTGTTGATAGATATGCTCAGGATCACGCCGTACGTCGAAATGTTCACGCCATTGGCTACGGAATAACTCAATAGCTTTATCATCTGTTGGGAATTCGTGAGCAGGCAGTAGATTTATCTGCTCAACTTCGCTGATAGTTAGTTGACTATCAACATCAAAAGTTCTTAAGCTATCAATTTCATCATCAAAAAAGTCAATCCGATATGGATTATCGCTGCCCATTGGAAAGAGATCAAGTAACGCTCCACGAGTAGCATATTCACCATGTTCGAGTACTTGTTCAACATGTCGGTAACCGACTTTATCAAGATTGTTACGCAAATTTTCACGTGAGAGCTTGTCGCCTTTATGCATGACCAGTGCATTGCTGATTAGGAAATCAGCATGGCAAACTTTTTGCATTAATGTATTAACCGGAACAATTAACAAACCTTTTGCTAAGGTTGGTAGTCGATAAAGATTGACTAAGCGCGCAGAAATAATTTCTTGATGTGGTGAAAAACTATCATAAGGTAGTGTTTCCCAATCCGAAAGCATTGTCACTGAATTTTGCGAAAATTGTTGTATTTCATCACATAATTTTAAGGCATTATGCGTATCTTGAGTGATCAAAACGACAAGACCCTGATGGCGTTCGACAATATCAGCACACTCAACAGCGGCTGCCGCTCCAATTAGACACCCCAAATGGCGTGTATCACCTTGCTTTTTGGGTAGTTGGTAATAATATTTTGCCGGCATAAGGATTAATTAATTCTCATTGATAGAAATTGTAATACTTGTTTTGTTGACACTAAAACAAACGAAAAATAGTCTAATCTGTTAAGTTAGATATAAAAAATCGTAAAACTTTGGCTTAGGGTGGTTCCATTCAGTGACGCTACCCTTTATTATCGCCAAACACTTTGCTTTGGCAACAGAGGTATATCGGATTTCATGTCTCAGTCTGTTATCTTTTATATTGGTCTACGTTACATGCGTGGACGAACAGGCGACCGATTTGGTCGGTTCGTATCGAGTTTATCTACGATTGGCATTGCATTAGGCGTTATGGCATTAATTACCGTCACTGCTGTTATGAATGGTTTTGAACGTTCATTGCAGCAGAGTATTTTAGCATATATGCCACAGGCTATTTTAACGACACCTAAAGGTAATCTCAAACCCAATCAATATCCAGCAAAAAATGTAACCTATCTAGAAGGAATCGAAAGCATTGCCCCAATTGTAGAGAGTGATGTTGTATTGCAAAGCAGCCAAAATGTGGGGGTTGCGGTCATGATTGGTGTTGATGAAGAGTCAACCGAGCCTTTGTTAAATCATTTGCAAGATGTTGATCCTTCAGTATTAACTGCCGGTAGTTACCACGTTATTTTAGGCGTAAAGTTGGCTGAACAGCTTGAGCTAAAGAGGGGGGATCAATTGAGATTAATTGTCCCAGGTGTTAGTCAACTTACGCCAATGGGCAGAATACCCAGCCAGCGTTTATTCACGGTAGCCGGTTTTTTTGCTACCGAAGGTGAAGCCGATAATAGCGAATTATTGGTTAATCAACAGGACGCGGCAAGATTAATGCGTTATCCGATCGGTAATATTACGGGTTGGCGACTTTATCTTAAGGCTCCTTTAACCGTTGATAGCTTGAGTCAACAGACGTTACCAGCAGGTATGGTATGGCAGGATTGGCGCGAACGAAAGGGTGAGTTTTTTCAGGCAGTGAGAATGGAAAAAAATATGATGGGATTATTATTGAGTCTCATTATTGCTGTGGCAGCCTTTAATATTGTTACTTCACTTTCATTATTGGTTATGGAAAAACAGTCTGAAGTGGCTATTTTGCAAACATTAGGTTTAAAGCGGGGCCAGATTATGGCTATTTTTATGTTACAGGGAGCAGGAGCAGGCATCATTGGTACCATCATTGGAACATTATTAGGTCTATTTATCGCAAGCCAGCTTAATATAATTATGCCTATGTTAGGTTTGTTGGCTAAAGGAATCGAATTACCGATATCTATTGATCCTGCTCGTATTATATTAATCGCTTTATCTTCAATCGCTATCTCATTATTGGCCACCCTTTATCCATCTTGGCGTGCAGCCACCGTTCAACCTGCAGAGGCTTTACGTTATGAATAATCCTCCGCTATTAGTTTGCCAGGACCTCTGTAAATGTTATCAAGATGGCAAAATTTCGACTAATGTACTTAAAAATATATCCTTCTCAATCAAAAAAAGTGAAATGATGGCAATTCTGGGTAGTTCAGGCTCTGGCAAGAGTACGCTACTGCATTTATTGGGTGGATTAGATACGCCAACTAACGGTGATGTCATTTTTGATGGTAAAAAAATTAGCTCACTTTCTACCAATGGGCGAGCTGAACTACGCAATCAGAAGTTGGGGTTTATTTATCAATTTCATCATTTATTACCGGATTTTACTGCGTTGGAAAATGTAATGATGCCGTTATTAATTGGTGGAATGGCACGTGTGAAAGCGCAGCAAAAAGCGAATGAGATGTTAGCAGCAGTAGGTTTATCGCATCGAGTTAATCATTGCTCCGCTGAATTATCTGGCGGTGAGCGGCAGCGAGTTGCAATTGCTCGGGCAATTGTTAATGAACCTGCTTTAGTACTGGCGGATGAACCGACCGGTAATTTGGACTTACACAATGCAGATGTCATTTTTGATTTATTAATGGCTCTTAATCGACAAAAAGGGACGGCATTTTTAGTTGTAACTCATGATTTGCGACTTGCCGGTCGTTTAACTCGTCAGCTGGAAATGCGGGATGGCTATTTACAGGATGATCCGAGCTTAATAGGCTTAATAGGAGTGCAATGATTATGGCGGAATTACCCCGTGCGTTAAAAATTGCACTTCGTTTTAGTCGAGGTAAAAAAAGAGCTGGTTTGGTTTCACTGATCTCGATTATTTCTACACTGGGTATTGTGCTTGGCGTTGCAGTGTTGATTATTGGCTTAAGCGCAATGAATGGTTTTGAACGTGAATTAAAAAATCGCATACTTTCAGTTGTCCCTCATGGACAAATTGCGGCAGTCAATCAGCCTTATTTAAATTGGCAAGCTGATTTAGCTAAGGTTCGACAAACACCAGGGGTTGTTGATGTATCACCTTATATTAATTTTACTGGGTTGCTCGAAAAGGGGAACGCATTGAAGGCGATCCAGGTAGCCGGTGTTGATTTATCGTCAGAGCGATCAGTTAGTTCGTTACCTGATTTTATCTTGAATGATGCCTGGCAAAAATTAAAACCAGGTAATAACGAAATTATTTTAGGTCAAGGTGTGGCAGAAACATTAAAAGTTTCGCCTGGGGATCATATTACCATCATGATCCCTAATCATGATGATAAATTACGTATTCAGCAACCGAATCGAATTAGTGTCACGGTTATTGGCGTATTCAAATTAAATGGTATGTTAGATCATCAGTTGGCAATTGTGCCATTGCAAGATGCGCAGCAATATTTAGCCTATGGTGATGGTGTTACTGGTTTTCAGATCAGTGTGAATGATGTTTTTGCTGCCAATAAAGTGGTTTACGATGCCGGAATAAATACTGGCCATTATGTCACTATTAAAAGTTGGATAGCGGATTATGGTTATATGTATAACGATATTCAAATGGTGCGTGGCATCATGTATCTGGCCATGATTTTGGTAATTGGTGTCGCCTGTTTTAATATTGTCTCTACGCTGGTAATGACAGTGAAAGATAAAAGCACCGATATTGCGGTGTTGAGAACACTCGGTGCTAAAGATAGTTTTATTCGTGCTATTTTTTTATGGTATGGATTAATAACGGGAATGGTGGGTTGTTTTATTGGTATGTTAGTCGGGATTTTTATATCACTAAATTTAACGACTATCATTAAATGTATAGAAAGTATTGTTGGTCATCCTATTTTATCAGGTGATGTTTATTTTATCGATTTTTTACCCTCTGAGCTCCATATTACCGATGTATTTTATGTCATGTTAACAACATTAATTTTAAGTTTACTCGCAAGTTGGTATCCAGCTAAACGGGCAACAAAAATAGATCCGGCGCGAATTTTAAGTGGGCAATAACCGTTGTTGTTTTTGCTGTCATTATCTAAAAGAGGCGATGGTTTGATTGAAAGTAATGGGTCGTTTAGCATGAAAAAGGATACTGTCCAATGATGCGGTTTTATTGTCGACTTAGAAAGTTACGTAAAAAGAAAAACTTACATCGACAAAGATTTCGTTGTTGCCTTTTTTACCGAGACAAACAGTTGATTGATAAGATGAAAACAAAAAAAATTGTCGTATTAACCGGCGCCGGGATTTCAGCTGAGTCTGGAATTCGCACTTTTCGCGCAACGGATGGTTTATGGGAAGAACATCGGGTTGAAGATGTTGCAACACCTGAAGGTTTTTGTTAGAGATCCAGAATTAGTACAACGTTTTTACAATCAGCGGCGTTATCAATTACAGCAAGCAGATATAAAACCCAATGCAGCCCATCATGCTTTAGCAAAATTAGAACATTTCCTGGGTGATAATTTTTTATTAGTTACGCAAAATATCGATAACTTACATGAAAAAGCGGGTAGTAGACGCATTGTTCATATGCATGGTGAATTATTAAAAGCTTGCTGCTGTCAATCAGGTGATGCGGCGTGCGATATTTGAAGCCAAAACGTGCGATAAATGGCAGGCTACTTTTGTTTCCATCAGTGCAACGAAATTACACTGTCATTTTTCATCGGAGGCACTTTGGTCTGTTTGAGTGGTACGATCAACGGGACAATATTTGTAGATGCTGGTCAATGAAACACCATACAGTAATGCAAGCTGTTTTCTGCTATGACCGTTCGCCAATAATTTTTGAGCTTCCTGTTGCTGTGCAAAAGATAGCGACTGAGGTCTACCGCCAATACGCCCCCTACTTCTCGCTGCTGCCAAACCAGCCTGAGTACGCTCAACAATCAGTTCTCGCTCCATTTGTGCCAACGCACTCATCACATGAAAGAAAAAACGGCCAGCGGACGTAGAGGTATCAATGGCATCCGTCAAACTATGAAAATGAATACCTTCATCTTCCAGTTTGGATATTAAAGTAATCAAATGTTTAATGCTGCGACCCAGTCTATCCAGCTTCCAGACGACTAAGGTGTCACCCGATTTCAGTGCATTTAGCACGCGTTTTAATCCGGGTCTCTGATCTGTTTTTCCGCTGATTTTATCCTCAAAAATCTGCTCACAATTTGTACAAATGAGTGATTTTCGCTGTAAATCGGTGTTTTGGTCATTTTTTGACACCCTCATATAGCCTATTTTTGCCATTTTAGCCCCTTATCCTCCCTCTGAAAGCCTTGTCATCGCTGGTTTTGGTTAAAATTTTAGCTAAATTCTGAATTCAATAAAACCTTGGTTTGTTAGAAACGGTAAATCTGGCTAAAAATGCCACACCCAATCAGCGTAAAATTAACGGCAAAACTCTCACTCAGGATGTGCAGCTAACTGCCACAGATGTTCATGCTGTTACACCCGAAGTATTGCGTGTCGAAATCCCGGTAGGTATTCCCCTGCCTTGGCCTGCTGAAAGAGCGCCGACCGGTTGGTTTATCTGCAACGGTGAGCCATTCGATAAGAAAAAATACCCGCTTTTAGCACTCGCCTATCCATCAGGAAAACTCCCTGATTTACGTGGTGAGTTTATTCGTGGCTGGGATGCTGGGCGAGGCGTGAATCCTAGGCGTAAGGTTTTATCGTCTGAAACTGCATCACTCGAGCGCCACGCTCATGGTTATCGGGACAGGTATTATGTTGAAGATGATGGTCCACTAGGCCACGCAAACAATAAAGAAAAAATGCCTGTAGGGTATAATGCAGATACAGGTTCACGTGCTACGGATGGAGATAATGATTCTTTTCTATTCATTGACAAAACAACGTCTAATGCAGGCGGTAGCGAAACCCGCCCGCGAAATGTCGCGTTTAACTACATTGTCAGGGCGGCCTGATAATGTTGAGTTAGTAGCAAACCAGCTCCCATGTTCTCGGCGCTTTAATCCCTGTTCTGGTATAATCTGCACTGATAATTAACGATTTTCCGACTATTTCGACATAAGTACCTAAATTGCCCTCGGGAGCAATACCTTTGTATTTTACCGTCGCGTTTGCCGAGAAAATGGCATGAGGGACGGGACAAGGTAAAGATACCGTATAAATCTGTCCGGCATTGAGTGGTGGTGTGATGCCCCATTGTCTGATAAGGCCGCTGTCACCACATTTCCACCATCCATTCGTAGCGAGGTGAGCTGTATTTTTTGCTCCTCGATTGTTAATCTGCATATTAAGCCAGCTGCTTAACGCCCCGCCCCAAATAGGGCCAGTTACATCACCATTTTCTTGATAAACCGCGGTTCTGCCGCCCCATGAGATATGCAAATTGCTATGAGTATTGATGGTTCCATCAATTTCTACACTCTTTAACCAATGCAATCGATCATTATTCCAGGAAGCTACTTTTGCATTATTAGCATAAAATGCCACGTTGCCATCGCCATTAGCCCGTAATCCTGAATCGTTATCGCCGATATGCACAGATTGGGTCACATGGAGGTTGCCATTGACGCTACCACCCGTTCGTTTATCCAGTGCATTTTTTGCACAATCTACCGTTTCCGTTAAACCAAGGTTTTTTGTAAAAAAGGATTTCGCCTGTTTCCTGACAAAATAAGCCTAAATGATGGCTTGATGAGGAAAATGCACGGCAAAAAACACTGTATTTACCGTTCAAATTTTAGCCAAAATGCCGATTTAGGGCTAAAATCGAGGTTTTGATTAAATTTTAATCCATTTTGGGGTGTTTTATGTACAGCAAAATCTCACTACTGAACTCTTGTCGGATAACATAAAACATCAGCGATATAGACGATCAATAAAGTGTTATCGATCGTCAAAACAGATCAATTACAGTGGCTTAACTACATTCACAATACTTAACCTGAGTTCGGGATAAGCATAATCAATTATGCTTGAAGATACGTACCTGCAACAGGTATCTTTGGTTTAGATGGCATTAAACAATATGCAACCAGTCCGCCTAATAAATTCACTACAAAATTAGCCGGAGAGCGATGTCGCGTATGCTCTATTTGACAAAGATTTTTTAACTCATCAAATACCGTTTCAATGACAGAACGATGACGCAAGATGGCTTTGTCGAAACAAGTCTGTTTAATAGGCTTCATTTTCTTCTTGATATTCGTTATAAGGTTAATTCCCATCGTTTTGAGTTGCTGTTTCAGTGAAGCCGATAAATACCCTTTATCTGCGTACAAACAACCAGAAAGATCCTTTGTCAGCTCAGGCAATGGTTTCCGATCATCGGTGTTTCCTGGTGTGAGTCGAAAACTGAGTATTTCCCCCAAATGATTGATAATTATATGAAGCTTGAAACCAAAGAACCAACCTGTTGAATTTTTTCCCCGTTGAGCTATCCCATTGAAGACTTTATGCCTGCGGATCCGTAAGTTATCACACACTGCTATCGGAGTAGAATCGGCAACCGATAGCCCCGTGCATTTTCCCTTAATTGACTCAAACAGTGCCGTTAACGCTAAGGCACTACGCGGAAGTAACTCTACACAGCGTGAATAGGATGGCAAGTTAGGAAATTCCTTCCGGAGATATAAGCGGACATAATAGAGATAAAATACCTTGAATTGCCTGAATCGGAGTTGATGAAACAACACAACCAGTGTCATCATTTCCGCCAACGAAAGCTGAGTAGACCGTCTACGACGCTTAGTACCGTTAGTCAGCAAATATTCATGCATTTT